>NZ_JAQV02000001.1 GCF_000732485.2 Bacillus sp. SJS
TCCGTTATCAGGTTAAGTTAGAAAGGGCGCACGGTGGATGCCTTGGCACTAGGAGCCGATGAAGGACGGTACGAACACCGATATGCTTCGGGGAGCTGTAAGTAAGCGTTGATCCGGAGATTTCCGAATGGGGAAACCCGCTGCTCGTAATGGAGCAGCATCCTGATCTGAATACATAGGATCTGGAAGGCAGACCCGGGGAACTGAAACATCTAAGTACCCGGAGGAAGAGAAAGCAATAGCGATTCCCTGAGTAGCGGCGAGCGAAACGGGATTAGCCCAAACCAGAAGGCTTGCCTTCTGGGGTTGTAGGACACTCAACACGGAGTTACAAAGGAACGGGGTAGAAGAAGCGGTCTGGAAAGGCCCGCCAAAGAAGGTAACAGCCCTGTAGTCGAAACTTCGTTCCCTCCTGAGTGGATCCTGAGTACGGCGGGACACGAGAAATCCCGTCGGAAGCAGGGAGGACCATCTCCCAAGGCTAAATACTCCCTAGTGACCGATAGTGAACCAGTACCGTGAGGGAAAGGTGAAAAGCACCCCGGAAGGGGAGTGAAACAGATCCTGAAACCGTGTGCCTACAAGTAGTCAGAGCCCGTTAACGGGTGATGGCGTGCCTTTTGTAGAATGAACCGGCGAGTTACGATTACGTGCAAGGTTAAGTTGAAAAGACGGAGCCGCAGCGAAAGCGAGTCTGAATAGGGCGATTGAGTACGTGGTCGTAGACCCGAAACCAGGTGATCTACCCATGTCCAGGGTGAAGTTCAGGTAACACTGAATGGAGGCCCGAACCCACGCACGTTGAAAAGTGCGGGGATGAGGTGTGGGTAGCGGAGAAATTCCAATCGAACCTGGAGATAGCTGGTTCTCTCCGAAATAGCTTTAGGGCTAGCCTCATAGTAAGAGTCTTGGAGGTAGAGCACTGATTGGACTAGGGGCCCTCATCGGGTTACCGAATTCAGTCAAACTCCGAATGCCAAAGACTTATCTATGGGAGTCAGACTGCGAGTGATAAGATCCGTAGTCGAAAGGGAAACAGCCCAGACCACCAGCTAAGGTCCCCAAGTATCCGTTAAGTGGAAAAGGATGTGGGGTTGCTTAGACAACCAGGATGTTGGCTTAGAAGCAGCCACCATTTAAAGAGTGCGTAATAGCTCACTGGTCGAGTGACCCTGCGCCGAAAATGTACCGGGGCTAAACGGATCACCGAAGCTGTGGACTGTTCTTACGAACAGTGGTAGGAGAGCGTTCTAAGGGCTGAGAAGCCAGACCGGAAGGACTGGTGGAGCGCTTAGAAGTGAGAATGCCGGTATGAGTAGCGAAAGAGGGGTGAGAATCCCCTCCACCGAATGCCTAAGGTTTCCTGAGGAAGGCTCGTCCGCTCAGGGTTAGTCGGGACCTAAGCCGAGGCCGAAAGGCGTAGGCGATGGACAACAGGTTGAGATTCCTGTACCACCTCTTTTCCGTTTGAGCAATGGAGGGACGCAGGAGGATAGGGTAAGCGCGCTGTTGGATATGCGCGTCCAAGCAGGTAGGCTCAAGGGATAGGCAAATCCGTCCCTTGGTTAAGGCTGAGCTGTGATGGCGAGGGAAATGAAGTACCGAAGTTCCTGATTCCACACTGCCTAGAAAAGCTTCTAGCGAGGAAAATGGTGCCCGTACCGCAAACCGACACAGGTAGGCGAGGAGAGAATCCTAAGGTGATCGAGAGAACTCTCGTTAAGGAACTCGGCAAAATGACCCCGTAACTTCGGGAGAAGGGGTGCTCTTTAGGGTGAATAGCCTTGAAGAGCCGCAGTGAATAGGCCCAGGCGACTGTTTAGCAAAAACACAGGTCTCTGCGAAGCCGCAAGGCGAAGTATAGGGGCTGACGCCTGCCCGGTGCTGGAAGGTTAAGAGGAGAGGTTAGCGCAAGCGAAGCTTTGAATTGAAGCCCCAGTAAACGGCGGCCGTAACTATAACGGTCCTAAGGTAGCGAAATTCCTTGTCGGGTAAGTTCCGACCCGCACGAAAGGCGTAACGATCTGGGCACTGTCTCAACGAGAGACTCGGTGAAATTATAGTACCTGTGAAGATGCAGGTTACCCGCGACAGGACGGAAAGACCCCGTGGAGCTTTACTGCAGCCTGATATTGAATTTTGGCACAGCTTGTACAGGATAGGTAGGAGCCTTGGAAACCGGAGCGCCAGCTTCGGTGGAGGCATTGGTGGGATACTACCCTGGCTGTGTTGAACTTCTAACCCGCGGCCCTGATCGGGCCGGGAGACAGTGTCAGGCGGGCAGTTTGACTGGGGCGGTCGCCTCCTAAAATGTAACGGAGGCGCCCAAAGGTTCCCTCAGAATGGTTGGAAATCATTCGCAGAGTGTAAAGGCACAAGGGAGCTTGACTGCGAGACCTACAAGTCGAGCAGGGACGAAAGTCGGGCTTAGTGATCCGGTGGTTCCGCATGGAAGGGCCATCGCTCAACGGATAAAAGCTACCCCGGGGATAACAGGCTTATCTCCCCCAAGAGTCCACATCGACGGGGAGGTTTGGCACCTCGATGTCGGCTCATCGCATCCTGGGGCTGTAGTCGGTCCCAAGGGTTGGGCTGTTCGCCCATTAAAGCGGTACGCGAGCTGGGTTCAGAACGTCGTGAGACAGTTCGGTCCCTATCCGTCGCGGGCGCAGGAAATTTGAGAGGAGCTGTCCTTAGTACGAGAGGACCGGGATGGACGCACCGCTGGTGTACCAGTTGTCTTGCCAAAGGCATCGCTGGGTAGCTATGTGCGGACGGGATAAGTGCTGAAAGCATCTAAGCATGAAGCCCCCCTCAAGATGAGATTTCCCATCGCAAGAGTAAGACCCCTGAAAGATGATCAGGTTGATAGGTTCGAGGTGGAAGCGTGGTGACACGTGCAGCTGACGAATACTAATCGGTCGAGGACTTAACCTTTATTCAAGTAAGGCTGCTTTACTCGTGCAGCAATCGTTATCTAGTTTTGAAAGAGCAATCTTTCAACCACATATCTGGTAATTATGGCAGAGAGGTCACACCCGTTCCCATACCGAACACGGAAGTTAAGCTCTTTAGCGCCGATGGTAGTTGGGGGTTTCCCCCTGTGAGAGTAGGACGTTGCCAGGTACATGAAAAAAAGGCTTGCCCCTTAGGGGGTGGGTCTTTTTTTGTTTGGGATTTGGGGTTGAGGGATACGCTTGGGATAGAGGGAGAAAGACGGGGTGGCGGATACGTGATTCGGGATACGCCAAGAGTAGAGGGAAGGAAAAGGAGGCGGAATACTCGATTCAGTTGAACTTAGTATTTATTAGTAGCTTAATGTTTGGCTGGACTTAGTTTTAACAGAGTGAGACTGGCGGACCGTACTGGATGGTGCTGGACTGGCTGCGGAAAGAGATCCAACGAATTGAGGCGGCTGCGATCTCTGTCGAACCCTCCCGAAAAGTCGATATCCGCTCATTTTAGTCGATAAATCGAAATAATCGCCGATATATCAAATTAATCGCCGATATATCTAAATTTCGGTCGATATCCGCTCCAGAATAGCCGATATCTTGCCACCTCCCCCCTTCCCGCATCAGAAACGAGCGTATTCCTCTCCATTCTCGCCGCCAATTTCTTCTCTCCGCGTCGTAATGCTCCCCAATTCATCAGTTTTGAACAATAACAGGCGAGTTTTAATAAAAAAATCCACTACCTTAATCCTCTACTCTCCAAAAGATGCTTCTGCTAAAGCCAATCTCCCGAGAAATCGGTATCCACCTTCAAAATTCCTCATCTGCCATCAAATATATCCAGCCTCCCACCGCCTGCAGTTAATCTAGTTTAAATGCAATGATAAAGTTTTCGTGTGAATATCCTCCGATCTGCCACCTCCCCAACAAAAACAGCAAGTTTAACTTTTATAGACATACACAGTTGGGCGAAAGCCTTCATACATTAAGGGCAGAGGGCAAAGGTGAACCTGTAAAATTCTGAAAGTTGTATACAAATCGCCGCCGCTGGCCAAAATAGCAGTATGGAGGTGGAGGGAATGATTGGTAAACTGTCTGGAATTTCAAAGGAAGAAACGTGTATTATTTGCGACACGTGCAAACCTGATGGAATTCATCTCTATACGAGCTTTATATGTACGGACTGTGAAAGGGAAATGGTGTCGACTGATGCAGCGGAGCCGAAGTATAATTTTTTCGTAAAAAAACTAAAGAGCGTAAAGGCACCGCCTATGTATTCTTAATGACCTGAAAGGGTCTTTTTTCTTTTTGCTGATTTAGTGGGTTTTGATGGGCAGATGGAATCGTTGCTGAAGTGAGGAACAAATATTGGTATAATGGAAGTATCGCATTAAAAGGATGGGACCTAGTGCTTATGTATACTCCATTGTTTTCTTCGCTATTGAAGCATCAAGAGAAAAACCCGGTATCTTTTCACGTGCCTGGCCATAAAAATGGTTTGCTGCTGCCGGAAGAGGCATCACATTTTTTTAAAAATGTGATGAAGCTTGATGTAACGGAATTGTCAGGACTGGATGATTTACATGACCCGCATGGAGTGATTGATGAGGCCCAGTCACTCGCTGCATCCTTTTATGGAGCAGAGAAGACATTTTTTCTTGTAAATGGTTCGACATCCGGTAATCTTGCGATGATTTTGTCATGCTGCAGGGAAGGGGATACCGTTCTAGTTCAGCGGAACAGCCACAAATCCATTATGAATGCATTGGAGCTTGCTAAAGCAGATCCGGTCTTTTTCAGTCCTAAAATAGATGAAGCGCTGCATGTTCCTTCTTACGTTGAGGAAGACCGCATAGCTGAAGCCATTGAAGCTTATCCTCATGCAAAGGCGCTTATTATAACAAATCCTAATTATTACGGGGTAACGGCGGATCTCACGCGTATCATCCGCCTTGCCCATTCTTACAGCATTCCTGTTCTGGTTGACGAAGCACATGGTGCCCATTACGGAATAGGTGCTCCTTTTCCCGAATCTGCATTAAAAGCCGGCGCGGACGCGGTTGTTCAATCCGCTCACAAAACGCTGCCTGCTATGACGATGGGCTCCTTTTTACACGTGAACAGCAGGCTTGTTTCCTTTAGGAGAGTAGCAAAATTGTTGTCTATGCTGCAAACGAGCAGTCCATCCTATCCAATTATGGCCTCGCTGGATCTTGCCAGGGCTTTTGCCCAGGAAATAAAGGATTCCGGAAGAGCAGGAGAACTTGCGCTTGAAGCTTCAAAAATAAAAGAGTATTTCAATTCTATTGAGGGAATTAAAGCAATAGGTACAGAGGATCCAAATGCTATTCAGGATCCTATAAAGCTGGCCATTGTTTCTGAAACCGGGCTTTCTGGCTTTGATCTTCAGGAACGCTTTGAGCGTCATGGAATATACGGAGAACTTGCAGATGAGCGCAATTTCCTTTTGATTGCTGGACTGGGGAAAAGCAGCTTTCGTCACCCAGGTCTTGAAAAAGAATTTTCGTCCATGACGAATCCTGCGAAAACAAAACTCCCGATTACATTCCCGTCCCTGCCTGCGTCCAAGCTTTCTCTGACCTATGGCGAGATGGAGCAAACAGCCAAGGAAGAAGTGCATCTGCACGAAGCGGATGGCAGGGTGATGGCAGAGGCGGTCATTCCGTATCCGCCGGGGATTCCGCTCCTATTGGCAGGAGAAAGAATAAGCGAACAGCACATAGAATGGATTCTTCAGATGAAGGATCGGGGAGCCCGGTTTCAGGGCCGACAGAACAGGAATTTTAATACTGTAGCTGTTTATAAGAAAGGTTGAGAAGATTGACAGGCTGTTTTATTACATTTGAAGGTCCTGAAGGGGCCGGCAAGACCACTATTTTAAAAGAAATTTATAAGAAGCTGCAGGAAAAAGGAATTGATCCGGTTGCTACCCGCGAGCCCGGGGGAATTAAAATCGCTGAACAAATCCGCAGAGTTATTTTAGATATAGAGAATACCGAAATGGATCCGCGAACAGAAGCTCTTCTGTATGCGGCTGCCAGGAGACAGCATCTGGTTGAAAAGGTACTGCCTGCTTTAAAAGAGGAGAAGGTTGTATTATGCGACCGCTTTATAGACAGCTCTCTTGCTTATCAGGGATATGCAAGAGGACTTGGCATGGAAGAAGTTCTTTCGATTAATCTGTTTGCCATTGAGGATGTTATGCCGGACTTGACGATTTATTTCAGCATTGACGCTGAGAAAGGGCTGAAAAGAGTCTATTCGGGCGAAAATAGAGAAATCAACCGGCTTGATAACGAGGATCTGAAGTTTCATGATCGCGTTCAAAAAGGGTATCACATCTTACTTGAGAAATATCCCGAGAGAATAAAATCAGTTAATGCGGACCAGACGCCTGAAGAGGTGGCAGAGGAAGTATGGCTTTTGATTCAAAATAAATTGTCTCTATAATCCAAGGAGGAATTAGAAATGAAAATGGTAATTGCTATTGTGCAGGATCAAGATACAAATCGTTTAATCAAATCTCTTACCGATCATAATTTCAGAGTTACGAAGCTTGCAACCTCCGGAGGCTTTTTGAAATCAGGCAACACTACGATCATGATTGGAACGGAAGAATTGAGAGTGCAAAAGGCACTTCAAATTATTAAAGACAGCTGCCAGGCCCGCGAACAGCTTGTTGCCCCTGTTTCACCCATGGGAGGAAATGCAGATTCGTATGTTCCCTATCCAGTAGAGGTAGAGGTAGGAGGAGCAACTGTATTTGTTCTTCCTGTGGAAGAATTCCACCAATTTTAAGGAGAAGCGAAAATGAAAATTAATCAGGATATTCGCATTGCTGCCGATAAACAGAACATCCGTCATCAGGAGGCTCCCTCATCCGCCGGAAGCTTTCGAAATGCCGTTTTAAAAGAAAGTGGCCAGATGAAGGTAAGTCAGCTAAATCAAATGATTGCGGAGCTTGAGGCAGCAGGAAGCCGCTTATCCCGTTCAAGAAATTTTCAGGACTTGGCGAAGGTTAAAGGACTCGTGAAAAAAATTGTCCAGGAAGCTGTCGATTACGGTATGCAGCTAAAGGAATCAAAAAGCTGGGATTATCAAGGAAACAGCCGCTCTCATAAATTGATTGAACAAATTGATGACAAGCTTATCGTGTTAACGGAAGATCTTGTGAAGAAAGAAAAGACTGCCATCGACATCCTTGGAACCGTTGGAGAAATTAAGGGGATGCTGGTTAATTTATATATTTAGCGAGTGATATAGATGAACAGAACGTGGACAGAGCTCGAGGCTTATCAGCCGAGGGTATTGAAGCTATTGGAAAAAAGCATTGGCAAAAACAGGCTGGCGCATGCTTATTTATTTGAGGGAAAAAAAGGAACCGGAAAGAAAGAAACGGCCCTTCTTCTTGCCAAGAGCTTCTTTTGTACAGAACGTATGGATGCAGAGCCATGCGGTGAATGCAGCAGCTGCCGGAGAATTAATTCAGGAAACCATCCTGATCTTCATGTAATCGAACCGGACGGTCTTTCCATAAAGAAACATCAGATTCAAAGTCTTCAGGAAGAATTCTCGAAAAAAGGATTGGAATCTTCAAAGAAGTTTTATATGATTTCGCATGCGGATAAAATGACTACGAACGCAGCGAACAGCCTTCTGAAATTTTTAGAGGAACCAGGAAAAGATACCATTGCGGTTTTAACGACTGAGCAGGTTCATATGATTCTGAACACGATTCAATCACGGTGCCAAATTCTTCCCTTTAGCCCGCTTCCTTCATCAATTATTCGTCTTGAGCTTGAAAAACAGGACGTTATAGGATATATGGCTGCTGCTGCTTCCCAAATGACGAACAACCTGGACGACGCTATCGAATTAAGTCGAAATGATTGGTTTGCAGAAGCTAGAGCGATAGTGATAAAATTGTATGAAGCCTTAACGGTAAGAAGAGAACAAGCAATGGTGTTCGTGCAGACTCAGTGGATGCCGTTTTTTTCTGAGAAAGAGCTTCAGGATCAAGGATTGGATTTGTTATTATTTTTATATAAAGACCTTCTCTCCATTCAATTGGGGATGGAAGATGCCGTAATTTATATAGATATGAAGGAAACCTTGAAGAAGGAAGCCCTTCAGACAGGTCAGCAACGTATAACAGAGAAGGTATTGAGCATATTGGAGACCAAGCGGAAGCTTCATTCAAATGCAAATCCGCAGCTTTTGATGGAGCAGCTGGTTTTAACGTTGCAGGAGGGATAACTTTGTATGATGTAGTAGGTGTCCGGTTTAAGAAAGCCGGCAAAATATATTATTTCGACCCGAACGGGTTTGATATAGATGAGAACGATTGTGTCATCGTTGAGACAGTTCGAGGAGTAGAGTTCGGCAAGATCGTGGTTGCCAGTAAAAAAGTGGACGAGCATGATGTAGTGCTCCCTCTTAAAAAGGTGCTCCGTGTTGCAGATCAAAGAGACAGGATGCTTGTCGAAGAAAATCATGAAGCGGCCCTGAAGGCGTATGAAACCTGCCAGCAAAAGGTAGGGGAACACGGGCTTGATATGAAGCTTGTGGATGTAGAGTATACATTTGACCGCAATAAGGTCATTTTCTATTTCACTGCTGATGGACGGGTCGATTTCAGGGAGCTGGTTAAGGATTTAGCTTCTATTTTTAAAACAAGAATTGAGCTTCGCCAAATTGGGGTTCGCGATGAGGCTAAAATGCTCGGAGGCATAGGTCCATGCGGAAGAATGCTATGCTGTTCGACATTTCTCGGAGACTTTGAGCCCGTCAGCATTAAGATGGCAAAGGATCAAAACCTTTCTCTTAATCCGACCAAAATTTCAGGTTTGTGCGGCCGTCTTATGTGCTGCCTGAAATATGAGAATGATGAATATGAATCCGCAAAAGAACTTCTGCCCGATCTTGGGGAAACGATCAGAACCCCGTCTGGAACAGGCAAGGTTGTCGGATTGAATATTTTAGAGCGGATCCTGCAGGTTCAGCTGAAGGAAAGAGACGGAGTGGTCGAGTTCAGCTGGGAGGAATTGCAGCAGGAAGGCGCCGTTTCGATGCAATCCACAGAATGAGGTGGAAAGATTGGAGAAAAAAGAAATCTTCGAATCTGTGACCAGTTTGGAAGAACAAATTGGTTCCCTATACAATCAGCTAGGCGATTTAAAACAGCATATAGCAGAATTGATTGAAGAAAATCAGGCCTTATCTTTGGAAAATCAGAATTTAAGAAGACGGCTTGAGCTTTCTTCTTCAGAGGATGTCAGTCTTCGTTCTGATGAAAAAAAGGGACAGGTTCACCATGATGATGACAATGTGGACATAAGTGAAGGGTATGATAACCTTGCGAGGCTTTATCAGGAAGGCTTTCATATCTGCAATGTTCACTACGGAAGTCTGAGAAAAGACGGAGATTGCCTTTTCTGTTTGTCATTTCTTAATAAAAAGTAGCCTCCCTTTTATTTGGGGGCTTTTTTTATCGGTCAATTTCTGAAGAAAGGATAAAGTGATGAATTTGGAATTAATAGGCGATGAGAGGCTGGATTACTTATTGGCAGAAAACCTCCGGATTATCCAAAGTCCGAGTGTCTTTGCTTTTTCGCTGGATGCCGTACTGCTCGCCAAATTTGCATATATGCCGATCCAGAAGGGAAATGTACTGGATTTATGTACAGGAAACGCGGTCGTTCCGCTGCTTTTAAGCACCCGTTCAAAAGCACAAATTACAGGAGTGGAAATTCAGGAACGGCTTTATAATATGGGGAAAAGAAGCGTGGAGTACAATGCGCTTTCCCATCAGATTGACATGATCCATGGAGATTTAAAGGATATGCCTTCTGTACTGGGGCATCAAAAGTATGATGTGATAACATGCAATCCGCCATATTTCAAGACTCCTCAAAAAAGGGAGCAGAATGAAAATGAACATTTGGCGATTGCCAGACATGAAATTCACTGTACACTTGAGGATGTTGTGCGCGTAAGCAGCCAGCTCGTCAGACCGGGGGGGAAGGTTGCCTTCGTTCACCGGCCGGGCCGTCTGCTTGAGATTACCGAGTGGATGAAGCACTATAAGATTGAGCCAAAGCGCATACAATTTGTTTACCCGAAAAAGGGCAGGGAAGCGAACACTCTTTTAATAGAAGGAACTAAGAACGGACAGCCGGATTTAAAGATCCTGCCGCCTCTGTTTGTATACGATGAAAACAACGAATATACAAAGGAAGTCAGGACCATCCTTTATGGAGAAGAATAGCCATTGCTTTTATGTACTTGAATGCCGCGATGGAAGCTTTTATGGAGGATACACCAATCACCTTGAGCAGCGGCTCAAAAAGCATAATGATGGGAAGGGTGCGAAATATACGAGAGCGCGCAGGCCGGTTGTGCTTCTCTATGCTGCTTGCTTTGAAACGAAAAATGAAGCGATGAGTGCCGAATACCACTTTAAAAAATTGACAAGAAAACGCAAGGAAAAATACCTGGAAGAGCATCTTCCAATCTGGAAAAGGATGAATGAGCATGCAGACACAGCAGAGCTTCAAGGAGAATACGGAAACGGGGATCCTTTATCTGGTTCCGACGCCCATCGGAAATCTTGAAGATATGACATACAGGGCCATTCGCATATTAAAGGAAGCCGATTTGATTGCTGCTGAGGACACGAGGCAATCCAAGAAACTGTGCAACCATTTTGAAATTAATACACCGCTGACAAGCTATCATGAGCATAATAAAGAAAGCAGCGGATATAAAATTATCGACTATTTAAAAGAGGGAAAAACCATAGCCCTAGTAAGCGATGCGGGGATGCCAACCATTTCGGATCCGGGAAGCGAGCTTGTGGAAGCAGCGTTGGAAGAAAATCTTACAGTTGTTCCGCTTCCTGGGGCAAATGCTGCCCTAACTGCACTTATTGCATCCGGACTGACACCGCAGCCATTTTTCTTTTATGGGTTTTTAAATCGCCAGAAAAAAGAAAAGAAGAAAGAGCTTGAGTTATTGAAATTGCGTCAGGAAACGATGATCTTTTATGAATCACCACACAGGCTGAAAGATACGCTCACTTTAATGGAAGAAATTCTTGGAAATCGGAAGGTTGTCCTGTCAAGAGAGCTGACAAAGAAGTTTGAAGAGTTTGTAAGAGGTACCCTTGCTGAAGCGAATGAATGGGCAAAAGCCAACGAGATCCGTGGGGAATTCTGCCTTATTTTAGAAGGTGCATTCAATGACGATGTACAGCCGGAGGAAGATTTGTGGTGGAATGGATTAGGTATAATTACCCATATTGAACATTATATTGAAAAAGGAATTTCTTCAAAGGAAGCTATAAAAACAGTAGCTTTAGATAGAGGACTGCCTAAAAGGGAAGTATATAACGAGTATCATAAGGAGGAGTAAGCTCTTTTTATGAATAAGAAAAAAGTCCCTGTTATAGGGACTTTTTTATATTACTTAGATTGGAATTGGTTTTGGATTTCTTGGATCAGCTGCTCAGCGCCTTCTTTGCTTAGCACCAATTTGCCGTTAGCCAATGTCATGTTGTCATCAGAAACTTCACCAGTAACGTGGCAAGTCATGTTTGGCTTGTATTTTTTAAGAATGATTCTTTCATCATCCACGTAGATTTCAAGAGCGTCTTTTTCTGCAATTCCTAGTGTACGGCGCAATTCAATCGGAATCACCACGCGGCCTAGTTCATCAACTTTACGTACAATACCTGTAGATTTCATTGAATGTTCTCCTCCCGTTTTTGCTATATATGCTATTTTTCTATTAACTTCGTCATTATTCGACAAAATTTATTTGCTTCATAAGCATAACAGTGTTTCCAAATTACGTCAATAATTTTGTTTCCAATAATTATTAAGCATTTTAGAAAAAGACTGCAAAGCTTGTTCTGATAAGGTTTGTATTTAAATAAATACCCTAGAAAATAGGAAATTAAACCTAATTCAACCAGTGAAACATTATAGCGGTAATAGCTTTCTAGTTACCTAATTATAAACATCCTTCGACAAAATTCAACATAATTTTGCTAAATCCAGCATTTGGATGGTTTGCAATATTATATAATTCACTGGATGATGCATTTTTTTGTCCATACTGCGGTATATTTTCTTGATATTGAAGGCTAAGATGGTATCATAAAGAGTAGATGCGAGATAGCAAACATGCTCTCGTCCTTCGGGGCGAGGGCATTTGTTCTAATTTACGGCAAGGAGTGGAATTCATGGAAAGCAAAAAGACGTTTTACATTACAACTCCGATTTATTATCCAAGCGGAAATTTACATATTGGCCATGCCTATACAACAACGGCAGGCGATGCGATGGCAAGATATAAGCGCATGCGCGGATTTGATGTGATGTATCTGACAGGAACGGATGAGCACGGACAAAAAATTCAGCAAAAAGCAGCGGAAAAGGGCGTTACTCCGCAGGAATACGTGGATGGTATTGTAGACGGAATAAAAAGCCTATGGAAGCGCATGGATATTTCTTATGACGACTTTATCCGAACTACAGAAACCCGCCACAAAATGGTTGTCGAAAAAATATTCAAGCAGCTTCTTGATCAGGGAGATATTTACTTGGATGAATATGAGGGCTGGTATTCAATCCCTGATGAAACCTATTACACGGCACATCAGCTCGATGACCCGATTATGGAGGATGGCAAAATTGTCGGTGGAAAAAGCCCTGACAGCGGACATCCTGTTGAACTGGTTAAAGAGCAGTCGTACTTTTTCCGGGTAGGAAAATACGCAGACCGCCTTTTGAAGTATTACGAAGAAAATCCGGAATTCATTCAGCCTGAGTCCCGTAAAAATGAAATGATTAACAACTTCATTAAACCGGGTCTTGAGGACCTTGCTGTATCCAGAACATCCTTTGATTGGGGAGTTAAGGTTCCGGGGGATCCGAAGCACGTCGTTTATGTTTGGATTGATGCACTTTCCAATTACATTACCGCTCTTGGATATGGAACGGATCAGGATGAGAAATACCGCACGTATTGGCCGGCAGATGTTCATTTAATGAGTAAAGAAATTGTCCGCTTTCATACAATCTATTGGCCAATCATGCTTATGGCGCTTGATTTGCCGCTGCCGAAGAAGGTTTTCGCTCATGGATGGCTGCTGATGAAGGATGGAAAAATGTCCAAATCCAAAGGGAATGTCGTGGACCCGATTACACTGATTGACCGCTACGGACTGGATGCTTTGCGCTATTATCTTCTCAGAGAAGTTCCGTTCGGTTCCGATGGTGTATTCACACCGGAAGGATTCGTGGAGAGAGTAAATTACGACTTGGCGAATGACTTAGGAAACCTTCTCAACAGAACGGTTGCGATGATCGACAAATATTTCGAAGGAAATATTCCTAATTACCAAGGATCCGTTACGGAATTTGACCGTATACTCGAAGAAATGAACCGTACAGTCTCAGAACGCTATGAAGAGGCTATGGAAAAAATGGAATTCTCGGTAGCTCTGGCTTCCGTTTGGCAGCTTGTAAGCCGTACGAATAAATACATTGATGAAACACAGCCTTGGGCATTGGCGAAAGACGCTGCAAAAACAGACGATCTCGGCTCTGTTATGCATCATCTTGCAGAATCTTTGAGAAGAACAGCGATTCTTCTTCAGCCATTCCTGACAGAGACGCCGGCTAAAATCTTCTCCCAGCTTGGCATTAAAGACGATTCTTTAACAAAGTGGGAAAGCATATACACCTTTGGCCATCTTAAGAATAGTAAAGTGGAAAAAGGTGACCCAATCTTCCCTCGTCTCGATATGGCGGAAGAAGTGGAGTACATTAAGTCCCAAATGTCAGGCGGAACCCCGATAGAGGAACCTGCAGAAGAAAAAATTGAAGAAGCGGCTGAAATCACGGTAGATGATTTCTTCAAAGTGGAGCTTCGGGTGGCAGAGGTTCTACAAGCTGAGCCGGTCAAGAAAGCAGACAAGCTGCTTAAACTGCAGCTGGATCTTGGAACGGAAAAAAGGCAAGTAGTTTCAGGAATTGCCAAGTATTATACACCTGCGGACCTTGTTGGAAAAAAGGTCATTTGCGTGACAAACCTTAAACCTGTCAAGCTGAGAGGCGAACTATCCCAAGGGATGATCCTGGCCGGAGATCATGAAGGGGGATTATCTCTCGCAACAGTGGATCAAACCCTGCCAAACGGTACAAAAATAAAATAATTTTGACAAGCATACAATTTGTCGTAAGAGGTGTTCCACGTGTAACATTTTGGTGGAACGCCTCTTTTTTTGTTTAGAATTGTTGATGAAAGAAGAGCTTTTTTGTTAAAAAAGGCAGAGAAGAGTATGATAAAAAAAGCAAGACAGAAAGGGGTATATAAACATGTTATTCGATACGCACGCACACTTAAACGCGGTACAGTATAAAGAAGATCTTGAGGAAGTTATTGATCGGGCAAAAGCAGAAGGCGTTGAAAAAATTGTAGTGGTTGGATTTGACACAGATACCATCACGAGAGCAATGGAGCTGACAGATCAATATGATTTTATCTATGCAGCAGTCGGATGGCATCCTGTAGATGCGATTGATATGACGGATCAGGACCTTGAATGGATTAAGGAACTTGCCTCCCACCCTAAAGTGGTAGCTATTGGGGAAATGGGTTTGGACTATCATTGGGACAAATCTCCAAAAGAAGTTCAAAAAGAAGTTTTCAGGAAGCAAATTGCATTAGCGAAAGAAGTAAAGCTCCCAATCATTATTCATAATCGTGATGCTACGGCAGATGTGGTTGAAATATTGAGAGAAGAAGGAGCAGAAGAGGTTGGCGGAATCATGCACTGTTTCACAGGAAGCGCAGAAGTTGCAAAAGAGTGTATGGATATGAATTTTTATATTTCGTTTGGAGGTCCCGTTACGTTTAAAAATGCAAAAAAACCGAAGGAAGTGGCTGCAGAGATTCCGCTGGACCGATTGCTGATCGAAACAGACTGTCCATATCTTACTCCTCATCCTTTCAGAGGAAAACGAAATGAACCGGGCTATGTGAAATATGTGGCTGAACAGATTGCGGAACTCAGAGGAATGACTTACGAAGAGGTAGCTCAGATTACCACCAAAAATGCAAAAAAATGTTTCGGCATTTCCTGACAGAAATCCCTGTCAAATGGTGGGGAAGCTTGTCCGGCATGTCGTAAATGTAAAAAAGTTCTACCGTTTTGGGCCTGTGCATAGGATAACCTTGTCGACAAGTTTTCCTTCCCATTTCACTATTTTCTTAGCATAATAGGGACTGCGGCTAGAAAATATAGAAAAATGTGGTGAGGGTTGACAGTCTGAGTGATACTCTATATAATCACTCGGAGGATAAGGAGGCGTTTTTCATAGTGATAGAAAACTTGAAAAAGCTGTTTTCCGAAAAGATGAGTAAAAATAAACTCATCCTCTCCGCTACTAGTTTGCTAGTAATGGGAACAGGCACTGCTTTCGGTACATATGAGGGAACGAAAGACGAAATTACTGTTTCTGTGAACGGAAATGAGGAGACGATTAGAACGCACGCAGACACCGTAGGAGATTTATTTTCAGAATTAGATATAGATGTGCGCGATCAAGACCAGCTTTCCCATTCGGAGAACACAAAATTAAACAGCACCATGAAAGTTGTCTACGAAGCAGCCAAACCGGTCAGGCTTTCAGACAACGGAAAAGATCAAACTCTGTGGACTACAGCTGATACTGTGGACGAAATGCTGAAAGAAGAAGGCATTAAATTATCCAGCCACGACAAGGTCAGTCCGTCCCCGGATACAAAGCTTACGGATCAGCTATCCCTCTCAATTAACCGAGCTTTTCAGCTGTCCATGAATGTAGGCGGCAAAGAGAAAAAGGTTTGGACCACTTCGACTACGGTCGCTGACTTTTTAAAGAACCAGAAAATTAAACTCAATCCATCAGATAAAGTTGAGCCAAGATTAGAGGATACGTTGCAGGCAAACAGCGCTGTAACTGTAAAACGCGTAGAAAAAGTCACCGATGTAGTGGAAGAACCGCTTGATTTCGCTGTTGTGAAGAAAAACGACAGTAATTTAGAACGCGGAAAGCAAAACGTAGTTGAAGAAGGCGAACAAGGATCCAAGAAAGTCCACTTCGCAGTGGTGAAGGAAAACGGGAAGGTCATCTCCCGCAGGCTTGTGAAAGAGGAAACGGTTAAAGAGAGCAAGGACCGCATTGTGGCTATCGGCACAAAAGCCAAGAAAGCTGCAATAGTCTCAAAACCGGCTTCATCTGCACCCAGGGCAATTGCTTCCAGAAACAATGACTCGGTTTCGAAAGAAATGTATGTGACGTCTACTGCCTATACGGCAAGCTGCAGCGGATGTTCTGGACGTACGGCTACAGGCGTTAATTTGAAGGCAAATCCTAATGCTAAGGTAATTGCTGTTGACCCTGATGTCATCCCGCTTGGAACGAAAGTCTATGTTGAAGGCTATGGCTATGCTGTAGCAGCCGATACAGGTTCAGCGATTAACGGGAATAAGATTGATGTATTTTTCCCGGATCAATCTTCGGCAATCAAATGGGGCAGCAAACGGGTTAAAATTAAAATCCTCGACTAATACCTGCCTGCTTTTCTGGCCGACACAAAAAGATCGAACAGAGGGATGATTCCCTCTGTTTTTTTATGCCTTCTTCAGCGTGCACGAGAGGAATTCAAGTGTTATTAAACGGAAGGTTTTTGGAAGGCTTATGTTTACGAAGAAACTTGCGTTATAATAACGATATTCAGCTTTACTATTTAGACGAAATGAAATTTCTGAAAGTTTCATTAGTTGGAGGAAAAAATGAAAATTAAAGAAATAATTGTGGTGGAGGGGCGCGATGATACAGTCGCTATCAAAAGAGCCGTCACTGCGGATACAATAGAAACGAATGGATCGGCCATTGGTGAAGACGTGATTGAACGGGTTAAGCTTGCTGCTGCGGGAAGAGGCGTGATCATTTTTACAGATCCGGATTTCCCAGGTGAAAAAATCCGCAAGACTGTGGCAGAGGCTGTTCCCGGCTGTAAGCATGCATTTATTGAAAAATCCGATGCGAGGCCAAAAAAAGGCCGCGGAATTGGAGTGGAGCATGCTTCTCCGGACGCAATCCGCGCAGCTTTGAGTGAAGTGAAAGAAGAGATGCCGGATCTTCCATCGGAATGGACACAGGACGATCTTCTTGATTATGGACTGATTGGGCATCCAATGGCTAAAGAACGCCGCCAGAAGCTTGGAACAGAACTGAAAATCGGATATACGAACGGGAAACAGCTGTTAAAAAGGCTGCAGATGTTTCAAATACCAAAGTCAGATTATGAAAATGCCATGAACAGGATTTTGCAGGAGGAAGAAAAACATGATTAAAGATATCGCCACTCCGGCACGAACGAAAGAGATACTAAAAAAATATGGATTTGCCTTCAAGAAAAGTCTTGGACAAAACTTTCTCATTGATACGAACGTCCTGCACCGGATCGTGGATCATGCGGAAGTGGGCGAGGAAACCGGAGTCATAGAAATCGGTCCGGGAATAGGAGCCTTGACGGAGCAGCTTGCCAAACGTGCAAAAAAGGTAGTTGCTTTTGAAATTGACCAAAGACTGCTGCCTATTCTAAATGACACACTCAGTCCTTATCCAAACATTAAAATTATCCACGAAGATATACTGAAAGCAAATGTGAAGCAAGTGATGGAAGAGGAGTTCGGAGACTGCAAGGAAGTAATGGTTGTAGCCAACCTTCCGTATTACGTAACCACTCCAATTATTATGAAGCTTCTTGAGGACCAGCTTCCGCTCAAAGGCATTGTTGTTATGCTTCAAAAAGAAGTGGCAGACAGGATTTCGGCAAATGCTTCTACAAAGGAATACGGCTCCCTCTCTATTGCGATTCAATATTACACGGAAGCGAAAACCGTAATGACCGTTCCGAAAACCGTTTTCGTTCCTCAGCCGAATGTAGATTCAGCTGTCATCCGGCTGCTAAAGCGGGAAAAACCTGCAGTAGACATGAAGGATGAAGCCTTTTTCTTTGAACTGATGAGAGCTTCTTTTGCACAGAGAAGAAAAACCATCATGAATAATATCCTGCAGTTTTACCCTGCAGGCAAGCCGATGAAGGAAGAAATTGAGCTTGGGCTGAATCAAGCCGGAATTGATCCGAGAAGACGCGGCGAGTCGCTGACCATTGAGGAATTTGCCAAAGCGGCCGATGCACTTTATCCGCTGCTGAAAAAACAATAAGTCTGATCCATATTAGTTTAAAACCCCCGGATAGCGCGTAACGGGGGTTTTCTTTGTTTCATGCCCTTCCACCGTCTCTCAGGGAGGACTGCACGATGCAGGTCAGTTCTGCGTTGCGGCAGGACGGCGCGCTTATAGCAGAACCTCCATACTAGAAGCCGCCTGCGCTTTTCTTGGTGTCCAGCTCCGGGCGCTGTGCCGCAGGGCCATTTCACCCCCTCGGTCGAGGCAAAGAACGCCTCTCGGTCGGGGGCTCCAATGTCCCAGTCGGCACGTGCAAGCGCCCTCCGCTTTTCTATGGTGTCCAGCTCCGGGCGCTAGCCCTTCGGCCGCTTCACCGGTTCAGTCAAAGTCAAAGAGCGACTTTGCCAGTCCCGGCTCCATCGTCTCTCACAGAGGCCTGCACGATGAAGGCCCGTTCAGCGTTGCGACAGGACGTCGCGCATTTAGCTGAACAACATAACTTGGGCGCCCCTCGGTCGAGAGCTCCACCGTCTTTCACGGAGGCCTGCACGATGCAGGTCAGTTCTGCGTTGCGGCAGGACGCCGCGCTTTTAGCAGAACCTCCTTACTAGAAGCGCCCTGCGCTTTTCTTGGTGTCCAGCTCCGGGCGCTAGCCCTTCGGCCGCTTCACCGGTTCAGTCAAAGTCAAAAAGCGACTTTGACAGTCCCGGCTCCACCGTCTCTCACGAAGGCCTGCACGATGCAGGTCAGTTCTGCGTTGCGGCAGGACGCCGCGCTTTTAGCAGAACCTCCTTACTAGAAGCCGCCTCCGCTTTTCTTGGTGTCCAGCTCCGGCGGCTAGCCCTTCGGCCGCTTCACCGGTTCAGTCAAAGTCAAAGAGCGACTTTGCCAGTCCCGGCTCCACCGTCTCTCAGGGCTGAGCAAGCCGCCTCCGCTTTTCTTTTCACAATTTCCTTTTTCATACATAGGCTAAAAAAGGATCCATATGCAGGTATGTTCCAAAATCCCCCGTTTTGGAGTGAGAATATGTCATTTACTATAGGAGATGTCGTTGCGCGCAAATCGTATCATTTGGATATGCTCTTTCGGGTTATAGATTTGAAGCAGGGGCAGAGCGGCGAGGTGATTGCAGTTCTTTATGGTGAGGAATTCCGTCTTATTGCGGATTCGCCTTGTTCCGATCTGGTGGTGATCAGTGATCGTGAACTCAATCAGCGCCATGTCCAGCAAAAAGAGAAGCTCGATCAATCGCTGTATCTTTTGGAACAGGATTATCAGCTTTTGAAAGAAAAAAGGGAATATTATGCCACGGCTAGCTATAGTCATCAGGAGGATTTTTTTCACGTGCCCGGCAAGGTTCTTCATTTAGATGGAGATCCCGTTTATCTTCAGAAATGCCTTTCTTTGTACGAAAAAATAGGTGTACCTGTTCACGGTGTTCATTGCCTGGAAAAGGAGATGCCAGAGAAGGTTACAGGGCTTCTGGCTCAATACCGTCCAGATATCCTGGTCATTACAGGCCATGATGCATATTCAAAGCATAAAGGAAGCATGAGTGATTTGGAGGCTTACAGGCATTCAAAGCATTTTGTGGAGGCTGTTTTGAATGCGAGAAGCCGGATTCCGAATCTGGATCAGCTTGTTATATTTGCAGGAGCCTGCCAATCCCATTTTGAATCGCTGATTCGGGCCGGGGCGAACTTTGCAAGCTCGCCATCCAGGGTGAATATTCATGCTCTTGATCCGGTTTATATTGTAGCCAAGATTAGTTTCACACCGTTTATAGAGAGAATTAATGTGTGGGATGTCCTTCGCAATACGCTTACCCGTGAGAAGGGTCTGGGAGGCGTTGAGACAAAGGGAGTGCTTCGTACAGGAATGCCCTACAAACGTATTCAAACTGTTCAGGAGTAGGAGCCGCTTTTTTAGGCGGTTTTTTTGTTTTCCATATTTCCGGCTAAAAGATCGGTGTATCACTCAGCTCGATAGCATACCCAATCCCATATGTTTATATGAAAAGATAAAGTCAGAAAAAATTTACATAAAAGGGGATGCTTCGGTACATAATAGGTGCGAAGGTTAGAAAATATTGTAGAAATAATTTTGTTGACAATGTTGTTGAGCCTCTGTATAATTTAAATTTTGTTTGACTTTAGAGTGCTAAAGAGGTATAATTGTCTACAGTGAGGTGGATGCAATGGCGAAGACTTTAACCGATATCAAAAACGTGTTGGATTTGAATCTGGGCAAAAGATTGACATTGAAGGCAAATGGAGGACGCAGAAAGACCGTAGAGCGATCTGGGGTTCTGGCTGAGACCTATCCGTCCGTCTTTATCGTAGAATTGGATCAAGATGAGAATGCATTTGAAAGAGTTTCCTACAGCTATGCAGATGTTCTCACCGAAACTGTACAATTAACATTTTTTGAAGATGCATCAGGAGCATTAGCTATAAGCGGGCAGTAGACATTTGTTTGCTGCTTTTTTCATGTCGAAAAACGGCGGCTTTTTTTATTTTACCGGTTTTCACCTTTTTTTACATATATTCAAGCTGCCTGTCTTCATTAAGTGTGCACATACTAAAAGGGTCCCGGCAAACTCGTCCCGGACACGTTAAAGCACACATGAGGGGGTTCGTTTCATGGGCAGACGAAAAGGGATCATGACGGAAAGTTTTAAGTATGAGCTTGCAAAGGATTTAGGCTTTTACGATACCGTAATGAAAGAAGGCTGGGGCGGAATCCGCTCAAGGGATGCCGGCAATATGACAAAAAGAGCAGTTGAACTTGCTCAAGAGCATATGGCTTCTCACACTTCACGATAAAGAAAGGGCAGTCTCTTCACGAGGCTGCTCTTTTTCGTTGTTTGGAAATTCGGGAAAAGCAGGGTGCCTCGCACTTAGCAGAATTTCATTCGCTTGCACTATTGTTCTTATTCCCGGCACTTTTTGCTATGATACATTCATGATGATTTTTTAGGAGGAAGAGTACGTGATTTCTTTTTTACAGCATAATCCAACAAAGCTTTGGTTTGGAGAAGGACAAATCCGTCAATTGAAGAGCGAGCTCGGAGGCACTGGCAAAAACGTGCTGATCGTATACGGCGGGGGAAGCATTAAAAAGAATGGTGTATATGATGCAGTTCTTAACGAATTACATAAAGCGGATGCACATGTATTTGAACTGTCAGGAGTGGAACCGAATCCGCGTCTTACTACAGTAAAGGCAGGAATTGAGCTTTGCCGCAAAGAGGATATTGATTTGCTTTTGGCCGTTGGAGGCGGAAGTGTTATTGATTGTGTGAAGGCTATTTCCATTGGTGTTTATTATGAAGGGGACGTATGGGACGTCATATCGAGAAAAGGAGCACCGGATCGGGCCCTTCCTTTCGGTACGGTTTTGACATTGGCAGCGACAGGATCGGAAATGAATAATATTTCCGTCATTACGGATTGGGAGAAAAATGAGAAGCGGGGCTGGGGAAGTCCGCTTGTATTCCCGCAATTCTCGATTTTGGATCCAACTTTTACTTTTTCCGTTCCGTGTGATCAAACGGTTTACGGAATCGTGGATATCATGTCCCACGCACTAGAACAATATTTCCACCGAACAGAGAATACCCCAATGATTGACCGGTTTATTGAGTCGCTGCTGATTACGGTTATGGAAGCAGGAACGGAACTGGTTCAGGATCTTCATAATTTCAAACTGCGGGAGACGGTGATGTATGCCGGCACAACTGCATTCAATGAGACGCTGTCAAACGGGACAGATGGCGGGGATTGGGGTTCGCATCAAATTGAACATGCCGTTTCAGCTGTCTATGATATTCCCCACGGAGGCGGGCTTGCGATTCTTTTTCCAAACTGGATGAGCTATTGTTCTGAAATTGATCCTTCCAGGATGAAAAAACTGGCGGTGAATGTGTTTAAGATTTCCCCTGAAGGAAAAAGTGAATTAGAGACGGCTAAAGAAGGTATTGCAGCGCTGAGAAGCTTTTGGAATTCAATTGGCGCACCAAGCAGACTGGCTGATTATGGCATTGATGATTCAAAGCTTGATCAGCTTGTTGAAAAATCATTCATGAAGGATGAAGTCGGAACCTATAAGGTCCTGAATAAACAGGATGTCAGGGAAATTCTTTTACGCAGCATGTAAAAGCTCCCGAGGCTTGGCGTACATGAAAACCATGTCGAAAAACAGCAATATTTATCTTCTTTTTGTGGTACAATGTGGATACAATTTCAGTTCGTTTTAGAAGCAGGTGAGAGTATGCGAGTTCTAGAAAAAGCGCCGGCGAAGATTAATCTGTCGCTTGACGTTTTACATAAAAGAAAAGACGGGTTTCATGAAGTGGAAATGGTGATGACGACCATTGATCTGGCAGACCGGATCGAGCTGATTGATATGGGGCCTAGAGGCGGCATATCCATCACCTCCCACAACCGGTTCGTTCCTGATGATCACCGGAACCTCGCTTATCAGGCCGCAAGTATATTGAAAGAACGCTTTGGCATTAAGCGGGGAGTGTCGATCGGGATTACCAAGGTCATTCCTGTAGCAGCAGGACTGGCAGGAGGCAGCAGTGATGCAGCAGCAGCTTTAAGAGGTCTGAACAGACTATGGAATCTGGGGCTGACTCTGGATGAACTGGCTGAAATCGGAGCGGAAATCGGCTCTGATGTATCCTTTTGCGTATACGGCGGAACAGCGGTTGCTACCGGACGCGGAGAAAAAATCCGCCACATTGAAGCACCTCCGCATTGCTGGGTGATCCTGGCTAAGCCTACAGCAGGGGTATCAACTGCAGATGTTTACCGCGGTTTGAAGCTGGATGGCGTTAAGCATCCGCACACCGGCAGAATGGTAGGGGCTATTCAGGAAAAAAGCTATGAAGGCATTTGCGATAATCTTGGGAATGTTCTTGAATCCGTTACCCTGAAAATGCAGCCGGAAGTTGCGATGATTAAGGATCAGATGAAACGGTTTGGCGCAGATGCTGTTTTGATGAGCGGAAGCGGGCCTACTGTGTTTGGTTTGGTTCAATATGAATCGAAGGTCCACCGGATTTACAATGGGCTGAGAGGATTTTGCGATCAGGTATTTGCCGTAAGAATGCTTGGCGAGCGATGCGAACTTGATTAAAGACGTATATTAAGATATATTATCTTTAACAATATTCGGATTTTGGGGGTTATTCCATGAAGCTTCGTCGAAGCGGCAGACTCGTGGACATGACGAATTATATGCTTAATCATCCGCATTCGCTTGTCCCTCTTACCTACTTTTCGGAAAGATACCAGTCTGCAAAATCATCAATCAGTGAAGATTTAACCATTATTAAACAAACTTTTGAACAGCAGGGTGTCGGCTCTCTTCAAACGGTTCCGGGCGCAGCAGGCGGGGTGAAATTCGTACCGGGTATGCATATCGAAGAAGCAGGCGCAATCATTGACTCCATTAAAAAGAGAATGGCGGCTCCGGACCGTCTGCTTCCGGGCGGCTATCTTTATTTGACGGATATTCTTGGAGATCCATCCATCGTGAATAAGGTGGGAAGAATGTTTGCCTCTGTTTTTGCAGAGCGGAAAATTGATGTTGTGATGACCGTTGCGACAAAAGGAATTCCTCTTGCCTATGCAGTAGCGAACGACTTGAACGTTCCGGTGATCATCGTTAGAAAAGACAGCAAGGTGACAGAGGGATCTACTGTCAGCATTAATTATGTTTCCGGGTCCTCCAAAAGAATCCAGACAATGGTGCTTGCGAAAAGAAGTTTGAAAGAAGGATCAAACGTTCTCATAATTGATGATTTTATGAAGGCCGGGGGAACGATTAACGGAATGGTGAGCCTGCTGGAGGAATTCCAGGCGAAAGTCGCGGGAATCGGCGTATTGGTTGAGACCAAGGGTGTCGAAGAGCGTTTAGTGGACGAGTATATTTCTCTTGTGAAACTGACCGGTGTTGATGTGAAGGGCAAACAAATTGAGCTTCAGGAAGGTAATTTTTTTGATGCTGCCAAGCGGCCGTAAGGTTTTTTTGGCATTTTAAAAGGAGCTGAAGAACGATGAAAATCATTCAAACAAGTAAAGCGCCATCGGCAATCGGACCTTATTCTCAAGGGATGGCTGTGAACAATCTCGTTTTCACTTCCGGACAAATTCCGCTCAAAACTGATGGTGAAATGGCGGAAGGCGGCGTGAGGGAGCAGACCCATCAGGTGTTTGCAAATTTACAGGCGGTTCTGGAACAGGCTGGGAGCTCACTTGAGCAGGTTGTGAAAGCAACTGTTTTCATTAAGGATATGAATGACTTCCCGGAAATCAACGATGTGTACGGGGAATATTTTCATACGCACAAGCCCGCAAGATCCTGTGTGGAAGTAGCGAGACTGCCAAAAGACGCACTTATTGAAATTGAATGCGTTGCCCTAACTAAATAATTTACCCAAGTCAATAAGAAAACTTTCCTACCTTTCCCTGTTTTTTCAAAAAAATTTTTTCAGAATGCAGGAATTGAGAAATTTCCGTGGAATTCATACTGTAAAGTTTTTCATCCAGGGAAAAGGTGGTGAACATAATGGAAGTGACTGACGTAAGATTACGCCGCGTTAACACAGAAGGCAGAATGAGAGCGATTGCATCCATTACACTCGATCACGAATTTGTTGTACATGACATTCGTGTAATCGATGGGAATAATGGGCTATTCGTAGCAATGCCAAGCAAAAGAACTCCAGACGGAGAATTCCGTGATATTGCCCATCCAATCAATTCGGGTACACGCGGGAAAATTCAAGAAGCTGTTTTGACTGAATACCACAGGCTTGGAGAAATGGAAGAAGTTGAAGTTGAATTTGAAGAAGCAGGTGCTTCCTAAAATATGTTCGCCCTTGTTACTGAGTAACAGGGGTTTAATTATGTCTAAAATGTGTCCCGTGCTTTAACAACCGCGGTTACTCCTCATCTGAGCGAATCGATTGTGCCGTCCCTCCTTAAAGACCCCCTGATAAAGTCCTATCCTGATTTTTCTTCTATGAGAAATATTCGGCACTTTAGCATCCTGCCTTGAAATGAAGCCATATTTAAGATATATTTTTTAATGGATAAATAGGGATACTTGGGAGGCTTACACATGGAAAATCGTTTTGCAGTCATTCTAGCAGCTGGTCAAGGTACACGTATGAAATCCAAGCTTTATAAAGTTCTGCATCCTGTTTGCGGCAAACCAATGGTTCAGCACGTAGCGGATGAAATGTCCAAATTAAACCTTGAGAAAATGGTGACAATTATTGGGCATGGTGCAGAAATGGTAAAAGCACAGCTTGGAGAAAAAAGTGAATATGCTCTGCAAAGCGAGCAGCTTGGAACCGCTCATGCGGTCATGCAAGCTTCAAGCCAGCTCCAGGATCTTAATGGTACGACGATCGTAGTATGCGGAGATACACCGCTGATCACGTCTGAAACGATGGAGAATCTTCTTTCCCATCACAGCGAAACAAACTCAAAAGCAACAATTCTGACGGTTAAAGCAGAGGATCCAGCCGGTTATGGCCGTATCGTCCGCAGCAGCTCGGGACTTGTTGAGAAAATTGTTGAGCATAAAGACGCTTCAGCAGAGGAACGGAAAATTGATGAGATCAATACCGGTACATACTGCTTTGATAACAAAATGCTGTTCGAAACGCTAAGCAAAGTTTCGAATGACAACGTACAAGGTGAATACTACTTGCCGGACGTGATTGAAATTCTTAAGAACGAGGGCCAGGTGGTTTCTGCCTATCAGACAGACTCATTTGAAGAATCACTCGGGGTGAATGACCGCGTAGCGCTTTCACAAGCAGAAAAATATATGAAGAAACGCATCAATACCTTCCATATGCGCAATGGGGTTACCTTGATCGATCCTGACCAGACTTACATTTCTGCAGATGCTGAGATTGGCAGAGATACCATGATTTATCCAGGGACGATAATTAAAGGGAATGCTAAAATCGGAGAAGACTGCGAAATTGGCCCTAACACTGAGATTAAAGACAGTGTAATAGGAGATCAAACAGTGATCCGCCAATCAGTTGTTCATGATAGTGAAATTGGAAAGCTAGTCGCAGTGGGCCCGTTTGCGCATATTCGTCCGCAGTCCTCTGTTTCAGATGAAGTGAAGATCGGCAATTTTGTCGAAATCAAGAAAACATCTATGGGCAAAGGAAGCAAAGCCTCTCACCTGAGCTATATCGGCGATGCGGAAATCGGTTCAGACGTTAACCTCGGCTGCGGTTCGATTACAGTGAACTATGATGGGAAAAATAAGGCGTTAACAAAGGTGGAAGATGGGGCATTTATCGGATGCAATTCTAACTTGATTGCACCTGTAACAGTTGGAAAAGGAGCCTATGTAGCAGCAGGCTCAACGATTACAGAAGATGTGCCGGGCCAAGCGCTATCGGTTGCACGCGCCAGACAAGTCAACAAAGAAGACTATGTCGGCCGTCTGAGCATGAATCAAAATTCTAATTCCTAATTGGAGGTTCACCACATTATGTCAAATCAGTACGGTGATGCAAATTTAAAGATTTTCTCACTGAATTCAAATCCCGGTCTTGCGGAAGAAATAGCAAATGTTGTAGGCGTTCAGCTTGGAAAATGTTCTGTTACCCGTTTCAGCGACGGCGAAATTCAAATCAACATTGAAGAAAGTATCCGCGGCTGTGACGTATACATTATTCAATCTACAAGCGGCCCTGTTAATGAACATCTTATGGAACTTCTGATCATGATTGATGCATTAAAACGTGCCTCTGCTAAAACAATTAACATTGTTATGCCTTACTACGGATATGCCCGTCAGGACCGTAAAGCGCGCGCGCGAGAGCCGATTACAGCGAAGCTTGTGGCAAATCTTCTTGAAACGGCAGGAGCGGACCGTGTCATCACGTTAGACTTGCATGCACCGCAGATTCAAGGATTCTTTGATATTCTGATCGACCACTTAATGGGTGTTCCGATCCTTGGGGATTACTTCAGCAAGAAGGATCTTAAGGATATCGTAATCGTTTCCCCGGACCATGGCGGAGTTACACGTGCCCGTAAGCTGGCAGACCGTCTGAAAGCGCCCATTGCCATTATTGATAAACGCAGACCGCGCCCTAATGTGGTTGAGGTCATGAATATCGTCGGTAACATTGAAGGAAAGACAGCCATTCTGATTGATGACATTATTGATACAGCAGGGACAATTACACTTGCAGCGAATGCACTCGTTGAAAACGGAGCATCAGAAGTGTATGCATGCTGTACGCACCCTGTTTTGTCAGGCCCTGCAATCGAGAGAATCCAGAATTCCAAGATTAAAGAGCTTGTTGTAACAAACTCCATTGCGCTTACGGAAGATAAAAAAATTGATAAGGTGATTGAGCTTTCCGTAGCTCCGCTTATCGGTGAAGCCATCATCCGTATCCATGAAGAGCAATCTGTAAGTACACTGTTCGATTAATCGTTTCTTATGTTTAGACCGGACGAATTGTGGGAATTGACTATAATAAGCAATTATCACGATGTTAGGAAGGTGTAAGACATGAGCACAACAATTAAAGCGAAAGAAAGAAAAGAATTTAAAAAATCCGCTACACGGGCAATACGATTGCAGGGCCATGTGCCTGGCATCATATATGGATTTAAAACGGATAACAAAGCAGTCTCTATTGACAGCATCGATCTTCTAAAAGTTTTGCGTGATGAAGGACGCAACGCGATCATTCAGCTTGATGTAGATGGCAAAAAGCATTCCGTAATGGTTAATGATATGCAGCGCGACACCATGAAGAACGAAATTCTGCATGCTGACTTTTTAGCTGTAAATATGAATTCCGAAGTGGATGTAGAAGTTCCGCTAACCTTAACTGGCGAAGCGCAGGGCGTGAAAGACGGCGGAGTGCTGCAGCAGCCTCTTTACCAGATTTCCGTTACAGCAAAACCAAATGATATCCCGCAAACGATTGAGGTGGATATCTCAAACCTTGCTGTTAATGATACGCTGACTATATCCGACTTGAAGGATTCTAAAAAATACACAATCAATCATGAAGATGATGAGGTTATTGCTTCAATTCTTCCTCCTCAAGCAGAAGAAGAAATTGATTCTGGCGAAGAGCAGGAGCCTGGTGAGCCTGAAAACGCTGAAGGGCGTGAAGGGGAAGACGAGGCTGAATAAAAGAATAATCATGCCGGGCTGGCCAAAACAGACTGTTTTGTGCCAGCCTCTTTTCTATGTGCCGAATCTTTTTTATAATATAATGGAGAAATCAAGAAGAAAAATTGGCTGGAAGACATCCGCCGATTTTTATTTATAAAGGTGGGAATCACTTGAAAGTTTTTGTTGGGCTCGGAAATCCGGGGAAACAATATGCAGAAACACGTCATAACGCTGGTTTTATGGTCATCGATGAATTGGCTCACCGTCTGTCCATTCAGCTTGACCGCTCTAAATTCAATGGGGTGTATGGCATGGGTATGGCCGGCGGAACAAAGGTTTTACTGGTTAAGCCGCTTACATATATGAATTTATCAGGAGAATGCGTCCGCCCTCTTATGGATTTTTACGAGGTGCCAGATGAAGACATGGCGGTCATTTATGATGACCTTGATTTGCCGGCAGGAAAAATCAGGCTTCGCACAAAGGGCAGCGCAGGCGGTCATAATGGCATCAAGTCCATGATTCAGCACTTTGGTACACAGGAGTTCAACCGTGTACGGATCGGAATCGACCGTCCGCCAAGCGGGATGAAGGTGCCGGACTATGTGCTCGGTCAATTTTCAAAGGATGAACAGCCCCTGATTAAAGAAGCTGTAATCCGATCAGCTGATGCCTGCGCAGAATGGCTGAACAAACCTTTTCTTCAGGTGATGAACGAGTTTAATCAGTCCAAGTAAGTATAATGGGTTCCTCAAGCGTTTATACTATCTGTAAAAAGCTTTTGGAGGAACTATGGGTTACCACTATTATTGCCGCCATTGCGGTACAAAAGTCGGCACATTGGAGAATGAGGCCATTCATAGCGGAGAATTAGGTTTTCACTACTTAACCAGTGAAGAGAGACAGGAAATGATCCGCTACATGGCGAATGGAGATATAGAGATAAAAACGATTTGTGAGGATTGCCAGGAAGCGCTTGATCGAAATCCTGCTTTCCACCAGGTAGAAAAGTTCATACAATAAAAAGCTTTGGCTTTTAGTCCCAAAGCGTTTTTCTATTTGTCCGCCTGTATGGAGACAAATTTTTCGGAAGGAGGGAAAGGCATGAAAAGTCTGCACTCGTTTTTTTATTCAAACGAAGATTTTAAAACCGTTGTTACCGGTCTGAAGGAAGGATTGAGAGAGCAGCTGCTGGCTGGGCTTTCCGGTTCGGCAAGGTCTCTATTCACATCCTCTTTATATATGGAAACAGGAGAATCCGTCCTCGTTGTCACACACAATCTCTACCAGGCTCAAAAGGTTTTTGAGGACTTGGCAAATTTAGCGGGCGGTAATGTTTTTCTCTATCCTGTTAATGAACTGATCGCTTCTGATATGGCGGTAGCCAGTCCGGAGCTGATGGCTCAGAGGATGGAAGTGCTGAATCATTTGGCATCTGGTAAAAAAGGCATTGTGGTTGCACCGGCCGCTGCATTGCGGAGACTGCTTCCAGCCAAAAGCATGTGGAATGCAAGCCAGAAAACTCTTTCGGTCGGAGATGAACTGGATACGGATTCATTTTTCAGCTGGCTTTCCCAAATTGGCTATGAACGGACCAACATGGTTTCGGCACCGGGAGAATTCAGTGTTCGCGGGGGTATTATTGACCTTTATCCGCTGACGGAGGAAAATCCCGTCCGGATTGAACTGTTTGATATTGAAGTGGACTCCATCCGTTCATTTGACCTTGCAGATCAGCGTTCATTGAAAAAGATGAAGAGCATCGTGCTTGGTCCTGCGAAAGAAATCCTGCTGCAGCGTGAGCATCTTGAGCGCTGCGAACAGCAATTAGAAGCTGCTCTTTCCAAATCATTGAAAAAGCTGAAAAATGACCAGCAGAAGGAATTGCTGCTCCAAAATGTCCAGTATGAGCTTGAAATGCTCCGGAATGGTCAGGTTACAGAGGAAATGCATAAATACCTTTCCTTCTTCTATGAAAAGCCTGCTAGTTTACTAGATTATTTTGATGGGACTGCAACCGTTGTAATGGATGAAATCAGCCGTATCCATGAGATGATGGAGCAGCTTGAATCGGAAGAAGCGGAATGGATTACGAGCATGCTTGAAAACGGGAAGATTGTCCATGATGTGAAAATTTCCCGCGAGCAGCCTCTGGCTCTTCCAGCCAATCCAATCGTATATCTTTCCTTGTTTTTAAGACACGTCCCTCATACAAGTCCTCAAAATATCTTAAACGTATCATGCAAGCAAATGCAGAATTTTCATGGCCAGATGAACGTCTTAAAGGGCGAGCTCGACCGATGGAACAAAGGAAAGTTCATCACTGTTTTTCTGGGAGCCAGTGCAGAGCGGGTGCAAAAGCTCGAGCAGGTGCTCCAGGACTATGATATGTCAGCAACAATTATGAAAGATGGAGATCCTCTTAAACCTGGAAAGGCTTATATTTTAGAGGGGGATCTGCAAACGGGCTTTGAGCTTCCTTTGCAAAAAATTGCCGTCATTACAGAAGAAGAGCTGTTCAAAAAGCGCGCTAAGAAGCAGCCGAGACGCCAGAAGCTGTCCAATGCCGAGCGGATTAAGAGCTACTCCGAGCTTCAAACAGGTGATTATGTCGTGCACATTAATCATGGAATCGGAAAGTATTTAGGGATTGAGACGCTTGAAATCAACGGCAATCACAAGGATTATCTTCATATCCGGTATCAGGGCTCTGACAAGCTTTACGTTCCGGTAGAGCAAATCGATCAGGTTCAAAAGTACGTTGGATCTGAAGGGAAAGAACCGAAAATTTATAAGCTTGGCGGAAATGACTGGCGCCGGGTGAAGAAAAAAGTGGAATCATCCGTTCAGGATATTGCGGATGATTTGATTAAGCTTTATGCGGAAAGGGAAGCAAGCAGAGGCTATGCCTTTTCTCCGGATGGAGAAATGCAGCGCGATTTCGAGGCAGCGTTCCCTTATCAGGAAACAGAGGATCAGATTCGTTCCATCCATGAAATTAAAATGGATATGGAGCGGGAACGCCCGATGGACCGGCTTCTTTGCGGAGATGTTGGCTACGGGAAAACGGAGGTAGCAATCCGGGCAGCATTCAAGGCTATTGCTGATGGAAAGCAGGTAGCACTCCTTGTTCCAACGACAATTCTAGCCCAGCAGCACTACGAAACCGTTCGCGAACGGTTTCAGGACTATCCTATGACTGTCGGTCTCCTAAGCAGATTCCGAACCCGCAAGGAAATGAATGAAACGACAAAAGGCCTGGAGAATGGAACGGTAGATCTTGTAATAGGAACCCACCGTCTTCTTTCTAAGGATGTTAAATATAAGAATCTGGGACTGCTCATAATTGATGAGGAGCAGCGCTTTGGTGTTACCCATAAGGAAAAAATCAAACAAATGAAAGCAAACGTAGATGTTTTGACGCTTACCGCGACTCCAATTCCAAGAACACTGCATATGTCGATGCTCGGAGTAAGGGATTTGTCGGTCATAGAGACGCCGCCGGAAAACCGCTATCCTGTGCAGACATATGTTGTGGAAAACAACGGAGGACTTGTCAGAGAATCCATTGAACGTGAGCTCTCGAGGGGCGGGCAGGTCTATGTTCTTTACAACCGCGTAGAGGACATCAGCCGCAAAGCCGATGAAATTTCAATGCTTGTTCCAGATGCAAGAGTCACGTATGCACATGGGAAAATGACGGAAAACGAATTGGAATCCGTCATGCTTAACTTCCTTGAAGGCCAGTCAGACGTTTTGGTCAGTACCACGATTATTGAAACGGGCGTCGACATCCCGAACGTCAACACCCTTATTGTGTATGATGCAGATAAAATGGGACTATCCCAGCTCTATCAGCTAAGAGGGCGTGTCGGCCGATCAAGCAGGGTCGCATATGCTTACTTCACGTACCGGAAGGACAAAGTTCTTACAGAAGTTGCAGAAAAAAGGCTGCAGGCGATAAAAGAATTTACCGAGCTTGGATCCGGATTTAAAATCGCCATGCGCGATTTATCCATTCGGGGTGCAGGAAACCTTCTTGGAGCACAGCAGCATGGCTTCATTGATTCTGTCGGATTTGATTTATATTCCCAGATGCTGAAAGAGGCCATCGAAGAACGCAAAGGCGATGCACCGAAGGAAAAAGCATTTGAACCGGAAATTGATCTGGATCTGGATGCATACATTCCAGAGGCGTACATTTCAGATGGAAAACAGAAAATCGATATGTATAAACGCTTCAGAGGAATTGCCACAGAAGAAGATCTAGCAGAGCTGCAGGAAGAAATGACGGATCGCTTCGGCACGTATCCTTCCGAAGTAAGCTATCTCTTTAAAGTGGCTGAAGCGAAACTTCTTGCGATTCGTGAAAAAGTCGAAATCATTAAAGAAGCGAAGGACGTTATTTACATGTCCATCAACGAGGAGGCCAGCCAGCGCGCAGATGGCCAAAAGCTGTTTGAATTAAGCAGCCAGTACGGCCGTAAAGTCGGTCTCGGAATGGACGCGAACAAATTGAAAATTTCTGTCCAGACAAAGGGCTTAAGTGCGGAAGAACGTTTATCTATTTTAATCGGCCTTCTTAAAGGACTAAAGCATGTGAAAAAGGAAGAAATTTCAGCCAGCTGATTATCTGCTTATATTTTCATTTATTGTGTGTATATTACCTTTATTGTGAAGGATACTATTCTCAACAAGAGGTCACGGCTGCTAACATGGAGCCATTACCTGGTATCAATTCACAAGATGAAAGTGAGGCAGCAATAGATGAAGGCAACTGGCATTGTTCGTCGAATTGATGATTTAGGACGTGTGGTTATTCCGAAAGAAATCCGCAGAACACTCCGCATCCGCGAAGGGGATCCGCTGGAAATTTTCGTAGACCGCGACGGCGAAGTCATTCTAAAGAAATATTCACCAATAAGTGAACTTGGAGATTTTGCAAGGGAATATGCAGACGCTCTTTACGACAGCATGGGCCACCCGGTGCTGATTTGTGACAGAGACGCTTTCATCGCTGTTTCCGGAAGTTCAAAAAAGGAATACATGAACCGCAACATCAGCGAAGACATTGAACGCTCCATGGAAGAAAGAAGCTCCATTCTAAAAACAGATGCAGGAGAGCTTCAGCTTCTTGAAGGGATTAAAGAAGAAGTCAAAGCCTATACCATTGGTCCAATCATCGCAAATGGAGATCCAATCGGCGCAGTCGTTATCTTCTCAAAAGAAGGAACGCTTGGCGAAGTGGAGAAAAAAGCGGTAGAAACAGCAGCCGGCTTCCTTGCACGCCAAATGGAGAACTAGGTTTCGATCTTATTATATGTATTACAAAAAGGCAGCCTTTGGGCTGTCTTTTCCTGTATCGAGAGGACGTCGCGCCTCTCGGTCGGGGGCTCCACCGTCTTTCACGGAGGCCTGCACGATGCAGGTCAGTTCTGCGTTGCGGCAGGACGCCGCGCTCTTAGCAGAACCTCCTTACTAGAAGCGCCCTGCGCATTTCATGGTGTCCAGCTCCGGGCGCTAGCCGTTCGGCCGCTTCGCCCCCTCGGTCGAGGCAAAAAACGCCTCTCCGTCGGGGGCTCCACCGTCTTTCACGGCTAAGCAAGCGCCCTCCGCATTTCATGTGATATAATATCTTCGTCAGTGAATTTGGAAGGAGAATGGGGATGGCTGTGCCGTCTAGAAAGAGCGTTATTTGGCAGGGGGCTTTCGTTTTGACGATTGCCGGTTTGCTTACAAAAATTATGAGTGCTGCCTATCGGGTGCCTTATCAAAATATTGTTGGAGATATTGGATTTTACATATATCAGCAGGTTTATCCGTTTTACGGGATTTCTATTATGCTTGCTACATCAGGGTTTCCGATTATCGTTTCAAAGCTGTTCGCTGAATATGGCGAGGGGCACAATCCTGCTGATTTAAGGAAAATTTGGAAAGTCAGCAGTTTATTTCTTGTGTTTACCGGTCTTTTATCATTTTCTCTTTTGTATGCCGGTTCCGGATGGATTGCGGGCATTATGGGAGATATGCATCTTAAACCGTTAATTGAAATTATTTCATTTTCATTTTTGCTCGTTCCTTTCGTATCCGTGCTAAGGGGCTATTTTCAAGGGATGCATCATATGTTTCCGACGGCTCTTTCCCAAGTAGTTGAACAGGCATTTCGTGTGGTGACAATTATAGGGGTTGCCTATATTTTGCTGAAAAATGGACGCAACTTTTATGAAGCAGGGCAAGGCGCGCTCTTTGGGTCTCTTACCGGAGGGGCTGCTGCTTTGATTGTTCTTGCTGTTTACTGGTTCCGCAGGGATCACAGAGAGTTAAATGGTCCTTTGATTCCTTCCGTAATTAAGACTTGGGATTTATTAAAAGACCTTATCCTGTTTACTTTTACCATATGTGTCAGCAGTCTTTTGCTGATTTTAATTCAGCTTGTTGACGCATTTCAGCTGTTTTCAATGCTGGTCAATAAAGGAATGGATCCGACTGCTGCTAAAACAGCTAAAGGAATCTATGACCGGGGCCAGCCTCTTATTCAGCTGGGAACTGTTGTCGCGACCTCCCTGTCATTGTCGCTTGTGCCCTTGATTTCCAGTGCGAAGCGCAGGAATGATGAGAAATTTATAAAAGATAAAATTAATTTATCGATTAAGGTTTGTTTGGCTGTTGGAGCGGGTGCTACAGCAGGGCTGATTGGGATCGTCGAGGAAACGAATATTATGCTTTTCCGTAACAACTATGGATCAGATATTTTAGGTATTTTGAGCTTGTCCATCCTGTTTACATCTTTATCCATGACTATTGCAGCTATCCTTCAAGGTTTGAATCAGACCATTTATCCTGCTATATCCGTAATTGCAGGTGTCATCATAAAAATCACCTTAAACATTGTCCTGATCCCCCGTTACGAAGCGGATGGGGCCGCTGTTGCAACCGTCGCGGCGTTCTTCGTTGTTGCGGTGATGAATATATATTTTCTCAGAAAAAAACAGTACAAGCTTCATGAGTACAGAAGTATTATCAAGATTGTTTTCTCCGCTGTCCTCATGCTTGCCGTTTTGAGAGGCTACATGGCAGGGTTTGAGTGGGTGCTTGGGAGAAACAGGGCTCTTGCTTCTATTGAGGCCATAACGGCAGTCGCAGTTGGCGGCGCTGTCTATATGTTTGCTGTCATCAAATTAAATGTTTTTAACAGCGACGAACTGGATATTGTTCCATTCGGCACAAAAATCCGGCTGTGGTCGCAGAAGAAAAGGGACGTGAAAAAATGAACACCATTCATATAGCCGGACTTGGCGCTGGCGACATCAACCAGCTTCCGCTTGGGATCTACCGTCTTCTTCAATCCTCAAACCGGATTTATACAAGAACGATGGACCATCCTGTTCTGGAAGAACTGAAGAATGAAATCGCGATAGCCGGCTCGTTTGATGAAATGTACATGCAGCATTCGAGGTTCGAGGATGTATATGAAGAAATTGCTGAATTCCTGATCAAGGAGGCAGCTAGCGGAGATGTCGTTTATACGGTTCCCGGGCATCCGATGGTTGCTGAAAAAACGGTTCAAATTTTGCTTGAGGAATCGAAGCGAAATTCATTCCAGGTACGTGTCGCAGGAGGACAGAGCTTTTTGGACGCGACGTTCGCATCGCTGAACATTGATCCAATTGACGGCTTTCAAATGGTGGATGCTTTGACTTTGAAAAGGGGAGAATTGCAATTCACCCAGCATATCGTTTTATGTCAGGTATATGATCAGATGGTGGCGTCTGAGGTCAAGCTCACTCTTATGGAAGAGCTGCCTTTTGATTATGAGGTATACATCGTTACAGCTGCAGGAAGCAGGCAGGAAGAAATTCTTAAAGTACCGCTATATGAACTGGACCGGGTTTCCGCTGTCTCCAACCTTACGAGCCTGTATATTCCGCCTGTTCAGGATGAGAAGCTTCTTTATCACAGGTTCGATGCGTTCAGAGACATCATTGCTTCGCTCCGCGGACCTGGAGGATGTCCCTGGGATCAGAAGCAGACCTTCCAATCGCTGAAAAAGTACTTGATTGAGGAGTGCTATGAGCTCCTCGATGCGATTGAGTCTGAGGACATTGACCATATGATTGAGGAAATGGGAGACGTTCTTCTTCAAGTTGTCCTGCAGGCACAAATTGGTGAAGACGAAGGGCTGTTTTCCATCGATGAAGTTATCCGGTCAATCTCTGAAAAAATGGTGCGGAGGCACCCTCATGTCTTTGGCGACATCGAAGCAGATACGGCAGAAGAAGTGCTTGTAAACTGGGAAGAGATTAAGAAAGCGGAAGGGAAGACAGCTCCAGAATCATTGCTTGATTCCGTTCCTGGGGCTTTGCCAGCTCTTTCAAAGGCGTATCAAATTCAGAAAAAGGCTGCGAAAGCAGGGTTTGACTGGGATAAGGCAGAAGATGCGTGGCTTAAGGTAAAGGAAGAGATCCTGGAGTTTGAAGAAGAGCTTAAACAAAATCCCGGTGAAGATGATAAAGCACTTCTCAAGGAGTTTGGGGATGTCTTATTTGCCCTGGTGAACATTGGACGATTCCTTCAAATTGAACCGGAAGAGGCGCTGTCCTCAACAAATCAAAAATTCACTTCTCGTTTTAAATATATAGAGAAGAAAGCGAAAGAAAATGGCGAAGTTCTAGAAGAGTTGACGCTTGAAAAAATGGACACCTACTGGGATGAAGCAAAAGGATTGGAATAGACAGAAAGAAGGGGTTATGAACATGAGACTAGATAAATTTCTGAAGGTATCCAGACTGATTAAACGCCGCACGCTGGCAAAGGAAGTTGCCGATCAGGGCCGTATTGAAATCAATGGAACACCCGCAAAAGCAAGCTCTAATGTAAAAGAAGGGGATGAAATGGTCATCCGCTTCGGCCAAAAGCGTGTAACGGTCCGCATCGACCATTTAAAAGAAACCACTAAAAAAGAAGATGCAGCAGAAATGTATACGATTATTAAAGAAGAAAAACTGGGCGAGAACTGAATCTGCTTGAAGGGGCTTGTTCTTTTTCTCCCGTTTTACTCATAGATATAAGCAAAACGATATGAGAAGCGGGGGTACAGAGGATGAATTACTATCAGCAAAATCAGCCTCAGACAAATACAGTACCGGAAAACCATGATCTTGTCATGAAAGGCAGAAAACTCCTGGAGATTACAGGCGTTAAAGAAGTAGAAAGCTTTGATAACGAAGAGTTTCTGCTGGATACGGTTATGGGGGCGCTTGCGGTCCGCGGTGAAAATCTGCAGATGCAAAATCTTGATGTGGACAAAGGAATTGTGTCCATTAAGGGCCGGATTCTGGACATTGTTTACCTGGACGAACAGCATGCGGAGAAAGCTAAAGGATTCTTTAGCAAATTATTTAAATGACGCTAACGGTTCAGTTTTATACCATGTTTGCCATGGCAGGAATGGGAGCATGGCTTGGAGCAGCCCTGGATACATATAGAAGATTTCTAGTCCGTTCCAAAAGGGCAGGCTGGATTGTATTCTTCAATGATCTGGTATTTTGGCTGCTCCAAAGTGTTCTCTTTTTTTACGTGCTGCTTCTTGTAAATGAGGGGGAACTGAGAATTTATATGTTCCTCGCCATTTTATGCGGTTTTGCTGCTTATCAAAGCCTGCTAAAGGGTATATACCTGGCAGTCCTGAATTTTCTGATCCGATCCTTCCTCTTTATCTTTAAGCTTTTAATGGGTGTCGCACATTTTGTTCTGATAAAACCCATTAAGGGAATCATCACACTATTTGCCGTTGTCATCACCGGTTTGCTGAATCTTTTTTGGAAAATATTAAAATGGGCGTTTCTTTTTATCTGGGGAGCCGTTAAAATCGTATTAGCACCTTTAAGATGGGCCATGCTGCTCATCTGGAACATGATGCCCGGTTTTTTGAAAACATTTTTTTCGCGAATCTTTTCAAAATTGGAAGGAATTGCGAATCAAGCCAAGAACTTATTGATTAGTGCGTGGAAATCGATTAAACGAATCACTGGAAAGTGAGGGAATGTATAAATGTCAGCAGAAAAAAGCCATAAAGTAACGCAGCTTCAGTCCCAATATATGCAGCAGCAGGAGCGCAATGATCAAATTCTAAAGCGCAGAAAAAGAGGTCTTTTTCGCCGTTTAACCGTCTTTGGAGCCATCGTCGCTTTATTCGCGATTTTCATTATTACTGGAATGATCAATCAGTCAGCAGCCCTTTCAGAGCAAGCCGAGCAGAAGGACAAGCTAACGAGTGAGCTGAAGGATTTGAAAAAAGAACAAAGTATGCTTCAGGAGGAAATTGGCAAACTGAACGACGATGACTATATTGCAGAACTGGCGAGAAGGGATTATTTCCTCTCCGGAGAGAATGAAATTATTTTTAGTTCACCGGACAAAAAATAGCCTTTATTGACACTATGATTTTGGTTTAGGTATAATTAAAGAAATGATGATTTTTTTATCAGTTTAAGGAGGAGCATTTTTTTTATGTCCATTGAAGTTGGCAGCAAGTTACAAGGTAAAGTAACTGGTATTACGAATTTCGGAGCTTTTGTTGAGCTACCGGGAGGTTCCACGGGTCTAGTTCACATAAGCGAAGTAGCCGATAATTACGTGAAAGACATTAATGACCATCTTAAAGTTGGCGACATGGTTGAAGTAAAAGTCATCAACGTTGAAAAAGATGGAAAGATCGGTCTATCGATTAAGAAAGCAATCGACCGTCCAGATCGTCCTGAACGTCCTGAGCGTCCTCGTCAGGATCGCCCGCGTACAGACCGGCCGCACCGAGGTGGCGGAGGCGGAGCAGGAAGAAACGAATTCCGTCCTAAAGAGAATTTTGAACAAAAAATGAGCCGCTTCCTTAAAGACAGTGAAGACCGGTTATCTTCTCTTAAAAGGAATACAGAATCAAAACGCGGCGGACGCGGAGCAAAAAGAGGCTAACTTGCTGCTGTCAATATAGATAAAAACACTCCTTTGGGGTGTTTTTTTGTTTTTTATTAGATGACTGAGCAGAAGATAACCCAGTCATTTAATGGTTTCTTGAAAAAAATTAAATTTAGTATTGACTCATAACCCAAAGCTTTGTATTATAGAACTTGTGCTTCATAGGACAGCAAGCCTGTTTGAAAGAAGTACAGCCCGCACGGCCATGGCAGGTCGCGCATTTATATGGCGGTGTAGCTCAGCTGGCTAGAGCGTACGGTTCATACCCGTGAGGTCGGGGGTTCGATCCCCTCCGCCGCTACCAATTTTTAAAACAGAATTATGAGGCCCGTTGGTCAAGCGGTTAAGACACCGCCCTTTCACGGCGGTAACACGGGTTCGAATCCCGTACGGGTCATCAATCATTGAAAAACTTCCATTAGGGAAGTTTTTTTGTCTATATAAGAAAGTAATTTTTAAATTGCGTGGCGGCAGATTTTCGCTGCAGGATGCTCCAATCAGCATAACTCAAAATTGTTCAAAGCACCTATATAATAAAAGCCTTCCAGAATCCCACACGTTGTCCCCGGGGCTTCAATCAGTCATTTCTTCTCAGCTGTACGCTTCTCTGCTTAATTTCTTCGTTTACCTCCTAATGCGATCTATTGATTTTGGGACCGGACCGCCGGACCAGAAGCTAAAATCAATAGGCAAATTAAACAAATTCAAAATTTATACCAAATAATTTTCAGTCTTTTCTACACGTTCATCGAAATGACGTCAGCAATCTTCTTTTTCTTTTGTAAATGCTGGGGGATTCGCTCTAAATCATGAAGGAGCAAGCTTAAACCGTCGAACGCTTTCTTGGTCAAGCACCCTTGTTTTGACAAAATCTATTTTTTCCGTCCGCTATAATTACCTCAACAAACCGATTTGGGGGTATGTATAGTGCAAAAAGCTGAAAGAAGATTAATGGAACCGATTAGCGGAGCAGCGATTGAAAAAACGCAGCATGCAATTCAAAGATCTACGAAAAAAGCGGGTGCTTACTTTCAATCCATTCTGTTTCATAAAGGACTTCTATATATGTTCATCGGATTTTTACTTGGACGAGCTGTTATCCTAACTGAAATTCTCCCGTTTGCCCTTCCGTTCTTTGGAGTACTCTTCTTAATGAAAAAAGATAAAGCGCTGATCGGAGCTTTATCGCTGGCGGCCGGAGGGCTGACAATCTCACTGGAAACATCCCTCATCATTACGTGCCACCTGCTGTTCTTCTTATTTTTGCAAAAGGCCGGTGCCTTTATATTTAAGGACCGGGTCCGGACACTGCCTTTCATCATCCTGCTCGCGGTAGCGGGAACAAGGATTGCCTCCACCTTCGTATTATACGGAACGATTTCTTCCTATGATGCGATGATGGCCGGAGTAGAAGCCGGATTGGCCTTTATCCTTACTCTCATTTTTCTTCAAAGCATTCCGCTCATATCGAGTCCGCGGTATAAGCAGTCACTGAAATCAGAGGAAATCATTTGTCTGATGATTCTCATTGCTTCGGTAATGACCGGTTTAACCGGGGTCTCTTATATGGACTTCAAAGCAGAGCACGTTTTTTCCAGATACATGGTCCTGTTATTTGCCTTTATTGGAGGATCAAGCATCGGCTGTACCGTTGGGGTAGTCACCGGCCTGATCTTGAGTCTCGCCAATGTAGGAAACCTGTATCAAATGAGTCTGCTGGCATTTTCAGGTTTACTCGGCGGGCTGTTAAAGGAAGGCCAGAAAATCGGGGCAGCAGCTGGCCTGCTCATCGGATCCATGCTGCTGTCCCTGTATGGGGGCGGCACGTCCGACTTCATGGCCACTATGGTGGAATCCACGGCAGCAATCGTTTTGTTTTTCCTTACACCGAAAGGAATAACAGCCAGTCTTGCAAAGCATATTCCTGGAACAAATGAGCATGCGATGGAACAGCAGCTGTACGCTACGAGAATAAGAGATGTCACCGCGCATCGGGTGGATCAGTTCTCTGGTGTATTTGAGGCTCTGTCCCAAAGTTTTAATGCCTTCTATGAAAAGGGAGAGGCAGACTCGGCAAGAGAAACGGATTTATTTTTAAGTACGATTACAGAGAAAACCTGTCATCATTGCTATAAAAAAGAAAGGTGCTGGGTCAATAATTTTCAAGACACCTATGATCTTATGACACAGGTGACGAATGAGACGAGTGCGAACACGTACTCGGTTAATCGGAAACTGAAGAAGGAATTTCATGCACATTGCTCCAAGGCGACTCAGGTAGAAGTGGCCATAGAACAGGAGCTTAATGAGTTCAAAGCGAACCAGAAATTGAATAAGCAAGTCCAGGAGAGCCGCAGACTCGTAGCTGAACAGCTGCTTGGCGTTTCCAAAGTGATGGAGGACTTTTCCCGGGAAATCAGACGTGAAAGGGAAAATCACTTTTTACTGGAAGAGCAGATCTTAGAAGCTCTCCAGAATTTCGGAGTGGAAATCGGTCATGTTGAAATATACAGCTTGGAGCAGGGGAATGTAGACATGGAAATGTCGATCCCGTTTTGCCAGGGCCATGGCGAATGCGAAAAAATCATTGCTCCAATGCTTTCAGATATATTGGAAGAGCAGGTCATAGTGAAGCACGAGGAGTGCGGCCTGTATCCAAACGGATTTTGTCATGTATCATTCGGTTCAGCCAAGAGCTTTAAAGTAGATATCGGAGCAGCACATGCTGCAAAAGGAGGCGGGCTTGTTTCAGGAGACAGCTATTCCATGATTGATTTGGGGGTTGGAAAATATGCCATTGCCATAAGCGACGGAATGGGAAATGGAGCGAGAGCACAGTTTGAAAGCAACGAAACGATTAAGCTCCTTGAAAAAATCCTGCAATCGGGGATCGATGAAAAGGTGGCGATTAAAACCGTCAACTCGATTCTATCTCTTCGAACGACAGATGAAGTGTACTCAACACTTGATTTGGCTATTGTAGATTTGCAGGATGCCACGTGTAAATTCCTTAAGATCGGTTCAACGCCAAGCTTTATCAAACGGGGGGATAAAGTCATAAAAATACAGGCGAGCAATTTGCCGATTGGAATTATCGAAGACTTTGAAGTGGATGTGGTAGGTGAGCAGCTTAAAGCAGGGGATTTGCTTATTATGATGAGCGACGGGATTTTTGAAGGACCTAAACATGTAGAGAATCATGAAATTTGGATGAAGAGAAAAGTATCGGAGCTGGAAACAAATGACCCTCAGGAGGTGGCGGATTTAATTATGGAAGAGGTCATTAGGACCCGTTCCGGAAAAATCGATGATGATATGACCATCATCGCTGCGAAGATTGAACACAACACTCCTAAATGGGCGGCGATTTCTACAAACCGCTATTTTCAAAAGAAAAAACAGAGTGTTTCATAAAGGAAAAGCAGTAGAACCGTGAATTCCACTTCATGATCATACAGAATAAAAATTTAATAGTATGAAAATTGTACTCCTGTGGCAAGGCTGATAGATATCAGACCTTACAGGAGGGGAAAGCAATGAATCGAGGACGAATTAAACAGATCCTTCTCATCACTGACGGATGTTCCAATCATGGAGAGGACCCGGTCGCAATGGCAGCGTATGCCAACGAGCAAGGGATCACAGTGAACGTAATTGGGGTGGTAGATGAAAAGGTTATTGATGAAGCCGCTATGAGAGAGATTGAGAGCATTGCAGCTTCCGGAGGCGGTGTCAGCCAGACCGTCTACACTCAAGTGCTGTCTCAAACGGTACAAATGGTCACAAGGAAAGCGATGACGCAAACCATCCAGGGGGTCGTCAACAAAGAGCTTCAGCAAATTCTGGGGAAAAAGGTTTCAATGGAAGAGCTGCCGCCTGATAAAAGGGGGGAAGTGATGGAGGTAGTGGACGAGCTGGGAGAAACCATGCATTTAGAAATGGTCATCATGGTCGATGTAAGTGCAAGCATGACACCGAAGCTCCCTACTGTGAAAGAGGCGCTGCTGGATCTGTCCATCAGCCTGAATTCCCGGATTGGCGAAAATGAGTTCTCTGTGTGTGTATTTCCTGGGAAACGTGCGGATGTGGAGACCGTCATAGACTGGACACCTCGGCTGGAGTCCATATCCTCTATATTTTCCAAGCTTTCTGCTGGGGGGCTTACCCCAACGGGACCTGCAATTCGCGAGGGTGCCGCTCTTATCAGCAAAAAAAAGAGGAAGCCGGAAAGACCTGCTGGATGATGAGGGGTATCGCTATGAAGGTGGCCGATAAAATACTTCCCGGTACGAAAATTAAGGGAAAGTGGCATCAGAACGAATACACCGTGATCAAGTCTCTCGGAAAAGGAGCGAACGGGGCGGTCTATTTAGTTCAGAGAAGCAGCGGACTTGCGGCGTTAAAACTGAGTGACAACAGCATGTCTATCACGTCTGAAGTGAATGTGCTGAAACACTTTTCAAAGGTCCAGGGGAAAAACCTTGGGCCTCATTTATTTGATACGGACGACTGGGATCAGGGAGGGGGAAGCCCCGTTCCTTCTTTTTACGTGATGGAATACATAAAAGGTGTTCCCTTTTTGGATTTTGTGAAGGCAAGGGGTGCTGAATGGGTGCCTGTCCTCATGCTCCAGCTTCTTGGCAGCTTGTCGAATCTGCATGAAGCCGGCTGGGTTTTCGGAGATCTTAAACCGGAAAATCTTATTGTAACGGATTCGCCTGTTACGGTTAAGATTATTGATGTAGGCGGAACAACAGGAATAGGCAGATCCATTAAAGAGTACACAGAATTTTTCGACAGAGGGTACTGGGGAATGGGATCACGAAAAGCGGATCCCGGCTATGATCTTTTTGCCGCAGCCATGATTGCGGTCAATGCCGGCTGCGGGGGAAGGTTTCTTAAAAACAGTGAGGGAGAAAAACTTTTATTTGAGAAAATTGACAGCGTACCGCTTCTTTATAAACAGCGGAGTGTTTTAAGGAAGGCATTAAAAGGACAATATGCCAAAGCGGAAGAGATGAAGAAAGAACTGCTTCAATGTCTGGCGGAACCGGAAAAAAGGCAAACGTCTTCAAAGGGGAGAAACAGCAGATCCGGGCAAAAAACGGCATCTCCTCCGCCAAAAAGGCATTCAGCCCAAAAGAAGCCCGTTGCGAAAAGGAAAAGGAGCAGCGGCGGCAGTCATTCGAGCAGCGGCTGGATGGATACCTTTATTGTCGTAAGCGGAGTCTTTATATTGTATGCTCTCTACATCTATCATTTCCTGCTGCCGTAAAAATGGTGATTTTGTGAACAAACGGTCTGAATTTTGCGGAAATCAGGATAATAATGGTACGATATCCTTAGTCCGAAATTGTCAGTAAATGAGGGAGAGACGTGGTACCCTTTATTCAATTTATACAAAAGCATAAGCTGATCGAACCCTCTTCAACCATCTTGGCAGGCGTATCAGGCGGTCCTGACTCGCTTAGTCTGCTGCACATGCTCCTCCGCATCCGTAAAGAATGGGAATTGAATCTTGTTGTTCTGCATGTAGACCACATGTTCAGGGGAAAAGAATCTGAAGAAGAGATGGAATTTGTCCGATCCTTTTGCATGGAGCATGATGTACCGTTCGAATGCTGCCAGGCAGATGCAGGAGCATATGCCATAACCCATCAAATGAGTGCGCAGGAAGCAGCAAGGGCATGCCGCTATCAGTTTTTTGAAAAAATGATGAATCAATACCAGGCATCAGCCTTAGCGCTGGGCCATCACGGAGACGATCAGGTTGAAACCATATTAATGAGGCTGGTCCGCGGCGGCAAAGGTACGGCACTTGCCGGAATACAGCCCAAACGGGAGTTTGCCGGCGGATTCATTATACGGCCCCTTCTCGGCATGACTCGGCAGGAAATCCTGGATTATTGCGCTAAGGAAAGATTGGCCCCCCGATTTGATCCGAGCAATGAAAAAGACACTTATACACGAAACAGGTTCCGAAAGAGGATCCTTCCTTTTCTGAAAGAAGAAAACCCTCAAGTGCATGAAAAGTTCCAGGCATTCAGCGAAAACTTAACAGAAGACGAGCGGTATTTGCAGGAATTAACGGAGCATGAGATGAATACAGTATGGAGAAGAGGAGACGGTTTTGCAGAGCTTGAAATCGATCTGCTGAAAAGGTTGCCTTTACCTTTACAAAGAAGAGGGATTCAACTAATATTAAACTATCTTTACAAAAGTGTTCCGTCTTCATTATCATCCATACATACAGAAAGCGTTCTATCTTTGCTTTCCCAATCTCACCCTTCCGGATCTCTCCATCTTCCAAATGGTTTAAAGGCCGTTAAATCCTATAACCTCTGCATGTTTACTTTTGAACAAGCAGAACCGGAACCGTACCACCTGGAATTGCCAATTCCGGGCGAGGCTATGCTTCCCTCAGGAGGCCGTATAGAAGCGAAGCTGATTACTGAGAGTCCAGGTGCTGACAGGGGAAAGAACAGCCTTCTTATAAAGCGGGAAAAAGTCCTGCTGCCGCTTTCAGTCCGTTCCAGGAAAAATGGGGACAAACTGAAACTCAAAGGCATGAATGGCACAAAAAAAGTCAAAGATATATTTATTGACAAGAAGATCGCAATTGAAGCCAGGAATCAGTGGCCGGTTCTTGAAGACGCAAATGGAACGATTTTGTGGCTGCCGGGTCTGACGAAATCAGCCTGGGAGGAAAATGATTGGTCTGAGGGCGAATTCATTTTTTTACAATATCATCAACAAGGATCTTCTAGGGGGCAAAACACACATGATGAAACAGGATATTGAAAAAATCTTGGTTACAGAAGAAGAAATACAGGCAAAAGTTAAAGAATTGGGAACACTGTTAACTGAAGAGTACAAAGAAACCTTTCCTTTAGCTATTGGAGTATTAAAAGGTGCACTGCCTTTTATGACAGATCTTCTTAAGCACATCGATACATATTTGGAAATGGATTTTATGGATGTTTCAAGCTACGGTTCATCAACTGTATCCTCAGGGGAAGTAAAGATCTTAAAGGATCTGAACACTTCTGTCGAAGGCCGTGACATCCTTATCATAGAAGATATTATCGACAGTGGTTTAACATTAAGCTATCTTGTGGAATTATTCAGGTATCGGAAAGCCAAGTCCATCAAAATTGTCACTCTTTTGGATAAGCCGAGCGGAAGAAAAGCGGACATCCAGGCTGACTATGTTGGATTTGAAGTGCCGGATGCCTTTGTTGTAGGATACGGGCTCGATTATATTGAGCGCTACCGTAATCTTCCTTACGTCGGCGTTTTGAAACCCCGCGTTTATCAAAACACCAACTGAGGATTAAGGCCTGAATAAATGGCGCCATATTGTTTGTATTGGCATGATTTTCTATGATACTATTTAAACTAATTGTGTCTACTGTGGAGGAGGTAAGGAATGAAACGGATCTTCCGAAATACGATCTTTTATTTACTCATATTTTTGGTTGTGATCGGAATCGTTAGTACCTTTAACGGTCAAAATCCGAAAACAGAACCATTGACTTACACCAATTTCGTTTCGAAATTAGAAGCGGGAGACGTTAAGCAAATAACGGCAAAACCCGTGCGCGGTGTTTTTGAAGTAAAAGGACAGCTTAAAGGCGCTAAGAAAGACGAGTACTTTTTGACTCATGTTCCAAGCGAGTCAATTGATAAGATTACAGCAGCTGCAAAATCAAGCCAGACGGAATTTCAGCCTGCTGAAGAAACAAGCGGATGGGTGACTTTTTTCACCTCCATTATTCCATTTGTTATCATCTTCATTCTTTTCTTCTTCCTGCTTAACCAGGCTCAGGGCGGCGGAAGCCGTGTCATGAACTTCGGCAAAAGCAAAGCGAAGCTGTACAGCGAAGAAAAGAAAAAGGTTAAATTTAAAGATGTGGCAGGAGCAGATGAAGAAAAGCAGGAGCTTGTGGAGGTCGTTGATTTCCTTAAAGATCCACGTAAATTCTCTGAACTCGGTGCAAGAATTCCTAAAGGTGTTCTCCTTGTGGGACCTCCGGGTACAGGTAAAACGCTTCTTGCACGTGCAGTAGCGGGAGAAGCCGGAGTGCCGTTTTTCTCCATAAGCGGTTCAGACTTCGTTGAAATGTTCGTTGGGGTCGGTGCATCACGTGTACGTGACCTGTTTGAAAATGCAAAAAAGAACGCACCATGTATTATCTTTATTGATGAAATTGATGCAGTTGGACGCCAGCGCGGAGCCGGTCTTGGCGGAGGCCATGATGAGCGCGAGCAAACGCTGAACCAATTGCTTGTAGAAATGGATGGTTTCAGTGCCAATGAAGGAATTATCATTGTCGCCGCTACCAACCGTGCTGATATTCTTGACCCGGCACTTCTTCGTCCGGGACGTTTTGACCGCCAGATTACAGTAGACCGTCCGGATGTAAAAGGACGCGAAGCGGTGCTGAAGGTTCATTCCCGCAATAAGCCTCTTGACAACTCTGTTGATTTGAAAGCTATTGCTATGAGAACACCAGGCTTCTCCGGAGCAGATCTTGAGAACCTGCTTAACGAGGCGGCACTTGTTGCTGCACGTACAAACAAGAAGAAAATCGACATGCTCGACATTGATGAAGCGACTGACCGGGTAATCGCAGGACCTGCGAAGAAAAGCCGTGTTATTTCTGAAAAAGAACGCAACATTGTCGCATACCATGAAGGCGGACATACCATTATCGGACATGTGCTTGATGAGGCTGAAATGGTACATAAAGTAACCATCGTCCCCCGCGGCCAGGCAGGCGGTTATGCCGTTATGCTTCCTAAGGAAGACCGTTACTTTATGACAAAACCAGAGCTTCTTGATAAAATTACCGGCCTTCTTGGAGGACGCGTGGCAGAGGAAATCGTATTCGGCGAAGTCAGCACAGGTGCTTCAAATGACTTCCAAAGAGCGACTGGCATCGCCCGCCGTATGGTTACAGAATTCGGTATGTCTGATAAGCTTGGACCGCTTCAGTTTGGCCAGTCCCAAGGACAAGTGTTCTTAGGCCGCGATATTAACAATGAGCCAAACTATAGTGATGCCATCGCTCATGAAATCGATATAGAGATTCAAAACTTTATTAAAGTGAGTTATGAGCGTGCAAAAACCATTCTTACAGAAAACCGAGATAAGCTTGAGCTTGTAGCGAAAACACTTCTTGAAGTAGAAACGCTTGATGCCAAGCAAATTGATCATCTGATGAAACACGGCAAGCTTCCAGATCGGATCGAGGATCTTGAAGATACAAGTGATGCTTCAGATGTAAAAATTAACATTCAGAGAAAGACAGAAGAACCATCTCCATTAGATGAACCTGGACGTCCGGACCTGAAAAAAGACTGAATCCATTAATAAGACCGCATTCTTCCGGGAATGCGGTCTTTTGTATGAAACGAGCGAAGAGAATGGAGCACGTTGCCGTCTTGTTTTACATGTTTTATGATATGATGGTGGCGGAATGTTTTACAAAGACTTAGAGAAACTATATAGAGTGGTGAAAATCGTTGATTTTAGTATTGGATGTCGGGAATACAAATACAGTTATTGGTGTATATGAAAAAGAAGAGCTGAACTATCATTGGCGGATTGAAACAAGCCGTAATAAAACAGAAGATGAGTTTGGCATGCTGTTCACATCGCTTTTTGAGCATGTTGGAATTTCCTTTAAGGATTTTGAGGGAATCATCATTTCTTCTGTAGTTCCTCCTATCATGTTCTCACTTGAACGTATGTGCAAAAAGTACTTTGATATCAAACCCCAGGTTGTCGGACCGGGCATCAAAACCGGTTTGAATATTAAATATGAAAACCCGAGAGAAGTAGGGGCAGACCGGATTGTAAATGCGGTAGCGGGAATCCACCTCTACGGAAGTCCGCTGATCATCGTTGATTTCGGTACAGCTACTACTTATTGCTATATAAACGAGGATAAACAATATATGGGCGGAGCAATTGCGCCGGGAGTAAATATCTCAACGGAAGCGCTATATTCGAGAGCAGCCAAGCTTCCGAGGATTGAAATTGCAAGGCCTGAAACGATCATTGGCAAAAATACAGTGAGTGCGATGCAATCCGGTATTTTATTTGGCTATGTCGGCCAAGTCGAAGGAATTGTCAGAAGAATGAAGGAGGAAACCGGCCAGAATCCAAAGGTCATCGGTACTGGCGGTTTAGCAGGTCTAATTGCGAATGAATCCAATACGATTGATATCGTGGATCCTTTCTTAACCTTAAAAGGGCTGCAGCTTATTTACGACAGAAATCAATAATTCACATACAGGAGCAGGATCCTGAAGGGAGCATATAGTTCATGGATTACTTAGTAAAGGCATTGGCATATGATGGACAAGTCCGCGCATATGCCGTTAAATCAACCGATACCGTCGCAGAGGGCCAGAGAAGACATCAAACGTGGCCAACCGCTTCAGCTGCGCTGGGCAGAACACTTACAGCTGGCATCATGCTTGGAACGATGCTGAAAGGCAATGATAAACTAACAATCAAAGTGGAAGGGAACGGTCCGCTTGGTCCGATTCTTGTTGATGCGAATGCTAAAGGGGAAGTAAGAGGGTATGTTACCCACCCGCAGACTCACTTTGATTTGAATAAATTCGGTAAGCTTGATGTAGCCCGTGCTGTTGGTACAGAGGGAATGCTGACCGTTGTGAAGGATCTTGGCATGAGAGAGCACTTTACAGGACAGGTGCCGATTGTATCCGGAGAACTTGGCGAGGATTTCACGTATTATCTTGTTTCATCCGAACAGGTACCATCTTCTGTAGGAGTCGGTGTGCTTGTGAATCCGGATAATACAATTCTTGCATCTGGGGGATTTGTTGTTCAGCTCTTGCCGGGAGCAGAAGAAGAAACGATTACGGACATTGAAGAGCGGCTGACTGCGATGGAGCCGATTTCTAAGCTTATCGAAAAAGGCTTGTCTCCAGAGCAAATCCTGGATGTGGTCTTAGGAGAAGGAAATGTAAAAATCCTTGAAACGCTGCCGGTATCCTTTAAATGCCAGTGTTCAAAAGAGCGATTTGGTTCAGCAATTATCAGTCTAGGCACGAAAGAGATCGATGAAATGATTGAGGAAGACGGCCAGGCGGAAGCTCAGTGCCATTTCTGCAACGAAATCTATATTTTTTCTAAAGAAGAGCTGGAAGAACTGAAAGCAGAATCTAAATAATACCGCAGCCAGGGAGTGGGGAAATGAATAAAAGAGCCCTGTGGTTCGTAATTATTGGACTTGCTCTATTGAATCTTGCAACTTTCTTATTTTTTATGTCAAAAGAATCAGCTCCGGATGAATCTTCAGAAACCGTTGCAAAAATTGGAAAAACAGAAGTAACGAGGGAAGAATGGCTTGCACAGCTTGAAAACCGGTTCGGAAAAGAAACCCTCGAACAAATGGTGAACAGCCGTGTTGTAGAAGAGCTTTCGAAGAAATATAACATCACCGTTAAGGATGAAACCATCGACCGTGAGCTTGATATGTTTAAGGCTTCCTCTAATGTGACGGAGAGTGAAGGCTTGGAAAATGAAAAGGAATGGGGGAAACAGATTCGCTACAGTATTTTGCTTGAGGAGCTGTTAACGAGAGATGTGAATGTTTCCGAAGCAGCAATGAAGACCTATTATAGCGAAAATAAAGCTCAGTATGTGTTCGATGATGCCTATCACCTTTCGCACATTGCGGTGAAAAGTGAGAAGCAGGCGGAAGAAGTGATTAAAGAGCTGAAAGCAGGATCCAGTTTTCAAGCTCTTGCCGAGGAGCATGCGTCTGCTCCGGAACATCAGGGAGACCTTGGTTTCATTACTGAAGACCAGACATCCGTTCCCAAGGCTTACAGAAAAGCGGCTGCTTCCATGGGAGCCGGGGAATATAGCAAACAGCCGGTAAAGACAGATAAGGGATACGCTGTTTTATTTTTGAATGAGAAAATAAACGGCCGGACCTATTCATACAATGAGGTAAAAGAGCAGATCCGCCGCCAGCTTGCGCTTGAGCAGATGGAAGGGGAGGTCTCGGTCAAACCTCTGTGGGAAGAAGCAAAAGCAGAATGGTTTTATGGGCAAAAAGATTGACAATTCCGAATTGTATTGGTAACTTTTAATAAAACCAATAAAAATACTCGGATTAGAGGTGCTTTCAATGCGTGTGGCAAATTCTATTCATGAACTGATTGGGGAAACCCCCATTGTAAAGTTGAATAAACTAGTTGAAGACGACTATGCAGATGTCTATTTAAAGCTTGAATTTATGAATCCCGGCAGCAGTGTAAAAGACCGTATTGCCCTTGCTATGATTGAAGCGGCAGAAAAGAACGGCAGTCTTAAGCCCGGCGACACGCTAATCGAGCCGACCAGCGGGAATACCGGAATCGGTCTGGCAATGGTTGCAGCGGCAAAAGGAATCAATGCGATTCTTGTTATGCCGGATACGATGAGCATGGAGCGCAGAAACCTGCTTCGGGCTTATGGAGCGGAGCTTGTCCTGACTCCGGGAGCAGAAGGAATGGGCGGTGCGATCCGCAAGGCAGAAGAGCTATCCAAGGAACACGGATACTTCATGCCGCAGCAATTCAAAAACGAAGCGAACCCTGAGGTTCACCGTCTGACAACAGGACCGGAAATTGTCCGTCAAATGGATCAGCTTGATGCATTTATCTCAGGCATCGGGACAGGCGGAACGATCACGGGTGCCGGTGAAGTGTTAAAAGAGAATTTCCCTGGAATTAAGATTTACGCAGTGGAGCCGGCCGATTCTCCTGTTCTATCCGGAGGAAAACCAGGTCCCCACAAAATTCAGGGAATCGGAGCAGGATTTGTCCCGGACATCCTGAACACAGAGCTGTACGAAGAGATTATTCCGGTAAAGAATGAAGATGCTTTTGAATATGCGCGCCTTGCTGCGAAAACAGAGGGTGTCCTTGGAGGAATCTCCTCCGGTGCCGCGATCTATGCCGCGCTTAAGGTTGCGAAAGAGCTGGGCAAAGGCAAAAAGGTTCTAGCGATCATTCCTAGTAATGGAGAACGTTACTTGAGCACACCGCTTTACCAATTTGAATAGAAAAATAAAAACAGTCCTCGGACTGTTTTTATTTTTGTCCCGGAAGACTTGTATAAGATCATTGGTTCCTCAGCGGAACCTCATTCCCGCTTTTTAGCAGCAAAATTTCCATGTAGCAGAATTTAGCCGTCATCAAGTAAAATATCGTTATATGCCAAATAGGAGTGTGCCCCATGCCAAAAACGGTTTACTATCCTTTTTACAAAAAAATAAAACGAGTAAATGACTTTTTTCATACATATAAAAGCCTTTCAGCTGGTGAGAAGCATCACGCACTGCTTGAAAGCGGCAGAGGAGGCCGATACAGCATAGCCGGATTGTCTCCGCGCTCTGTCATTTCCGCGAAAGACCATGAAATCGTGCTCACAGAAGACGGTAAGCAGCAAACTTTCAAAGAGGAGGATGCGCTTGTCTGGCTTCAGGAGTGGATGGCTGGCGTTCATGTCGAAAGGAATCCGGAGCTTCCGGACTTTCAAAGCGGAGCGATTGGCTTCATCAGCTATGATGCGGTTCGGCATTTTGAGAAGCTCCAGGAAAAAGGAGAAGATGATCTCCAAACACCTGATTTTTTCTGGATGATCTTCCATGAGCTTGCGATATTGGATCATGAAGCTGACGAAGTGTACCTGATTGTGCTGGAGGACAGTTCGGTACCAGAGCAGGCGCGGCTGAAACTTGCTGAGCTTGAGGACAGGTGGCTTAACCCGCCTTCATACGAAGAACGGACACAGCCTACTCAGGCGGGGAGCGAGCCTAAGCTCCATTTCAGCCCGGATCAATTCAAGGAAGCCGTGATAAAGATAAAGGATTACATTGCGGCAGGGGATGTGTTCCAGGTCAATTTATCGACAAGACAAGCTGCAGCTCTTCATGACCATCCCATCCGGATATATGAAAAATTAAGAGAGATCAATCCGTCTCCGTATATGAGCTATCTGGAAACACCGGACTTTCAAATCGTGTCTGCCTCGCCTGAGCTGTTAGTTAAAAAAAGCGGGACGATTCTTAGTACAAGACCGATTGCCGGAACGAGATCGCGTGGAAAGGATGATGAAGAGGATGTAAAGCTTGCTGCCGAGCTCATTGATAACGAAAAGGAACGGGCAGAACATGTCATGCTGGTCGACCTGGAACGGAACGACCTGGGCCGCGTGTGCAAATATGGAACAGTGGAAGTTAATGAATTCATGGCAATTGAAAGATACTCCCATGTGATGCACATTGTTTCAAACGTTCAAGGAGAATTAGCAGATGGAAAAAATTTTTCCGATATTATCAGGGCCGTATTCCCGGGTGGGACAATAACAGGCGCCCCAAAGGTTCGGACGATGGAAATCATTGAGGAGCTTGAACCGAAACGGCGCGGAATTTATACAGGATCTATCGGATGGATTGATTTTAATGGCGATTTGGAGTTGAATATAGTTATCAGAACTCTTTTTGCCCAAAATGGAACGGGTTATATTCAGGCAGGTGCCGGTATTGTGATTGACTCGAATCCAGACTATGAGTATAAGGAGTCTTTGAAAAAGGCGGCCGCTGTCTTAAAAGCGGCAGAGCAGAGTTAAGCCCTGAGCTAAAGAAAGGATGAGGTGAGCAGAGTGATTTTAATGATTGATAATTACGATTCATTTACGTACAACCTGGTACAGTATTTGGGAGAGCTTGGAGAGGAATTGATGGTGAGGCGCAATGATGAAATCACCATTCAGGAAATTCGTGAGCTGAATCCGGAATTTTTAATGATATCCCCCGGACCATGCAGCCCGAATGAAGCAGGGATCAGCCTGGAAGCCATTCGTGAATTTGCAGGCGAAATTCCTATTTTTGGAGTATGCCTTGGCCATCAGTCGATCGCCCAGGTATTCGGCGGGGACGTTGTAAGAGCTGAACGGCTCATGCACGGAAAAGTATCCGAGATTCAGCATGATGGGCAAACGATTTTCAGCGGAATTGAAACGCCATTTCTTGCTACCAGGTATCATTCACTTATTGTGAAGAACGAAACCCTTCCGGACTGCTTTATCGTTTCCGCAAAAACAGAGCAGAATGAAATTATGGCCATCCGCCATAAAGAGCTTCCGATTGAAGGGGTGCAGTTCCATCCGGAGTCCATCATGACATCCGCAGGAAAAAAGCTGCTCAAAAATTTCATACAAACCTACAAGAAAGCGGAAGAGAGCATCTTGTAATGTTTATTTATCTTAATTCCAAAATGATAAGGGCCGAAGAGGCGAGCATCTCCCTCTTCGACCATGGATATATGTACGGCCTTGGGATCTTTGAGACATTCCGTGCCTACCAAGGCCATTCTTTTTTATTAAAAGACCATCTGGACCGGCTGCATGCCTCCCTGTCCGTGCTCGGAATCAAAGCATCTTTGACGGCCGGGCAGGTTCACGGAATGGTTGAGGAACTGCTCACTGCCAACCATATAAAAGATGGGAATGCAGCAGTGAGGCTGACGGTTTCAGCAGGTAATGGAGGCCCGGGATTTTTAGATCAGGTTTTTGATGAACCGGTCATCTCCTGTTTTTTAAGGCCGATTGCTGCCCCGGCTGACCAAAAACAGGGGCAAGTGCTCACATTAAGAAGGAATACGCCTGAAGGAACATTCAGGATGAAGTCGAGCCACTACATGAACAATTTTCTGGCCAAAAAAGAGCTGAACGGCAAGCCGGATACAGAGGGCATTTTTCTGACGAAAGAAGATAACGTATGCGAAGGCATTGTTTCCAATTTGTTCTGGGTGAAGAAAGGAACCGTCTTCACTCCGTCACCTGAAACGGGCGCATTGGATGGGGTTACCCGGAAATTCGTTCTTGCCTTATGTAAAAAAATGAATGTTCCATACAAAGAAGGCTTTTTTCCGCTGGATGATCTGCTTTCCTCGGAAGAAGCGTTCATGACCAACTCTGTGCAGGAATTGATTCCGTTCTCTAAAATTGATATCCAATCATTTGCAGGGAAGGATGGGGCGGTTATACAGAAACTACAAGAAGAGTATTCAAAATATCGCCATGCTCTTTGGTCACGAGATGAGCTGTAAAGGATGAGGTTTGATGGGGTTAACGACACTAGTGAAGCAGTCCGGGATGGATTGCCGCGGCTACACATTAAATTACAATGAAAAGACCCTGATCATGGGGATTTTAAATATTACACCCGATTCATTTTCCGACGGCGGGAAATATAATTCGCTTGATCAGGCAATTGTGCGTGCGAGAGCGCTTGTTGAGGACGGGGCAGACATCATTGATATAGGCGGGGAATCGACAAGACCCGGAGCAGAGTTTGTTCCTGAAGAGGTAGAGATGGAACGTGTGATTCCGGTTATTGAACGATTAGCTAAAGAAGTGGATGCACCTATTTCGGTAGACACCTACAAAGCGGCTGTGGCAAGAGAGGCACTCAAAGCGGGAGCTCACATTGTGAATGATATATGGGGGGCTAAGGCAGAGCCGGCCATTGCAGCGGCAGCGGCGGAATTTGACGCCCCCATCATTCTTATGCACAACAGAAAGGAACGCAATTACGAAAAGCTTATACCGGATATGATTACGGACTTAATGGAAAGTGTAGCCATTGCAGAGCTAGCCGGTGTTGAAAATAATAAAATCATTCTAGACCCGGGAATAGGCTTTGCCAAAACTTTCGGTGACAACATGGAAGTGATGGGATCTTTAGAGGCCTTTACGAGCCTTGGGTATCCTGTACTGCTTGGAACATCAAGAAAAACGTTCATCGGAAAGATCTTGGACCTGCCTCCGGAGGAAAGAATGGAAGGAACCGGAGCCACTGTATGCCTTGGCATCCAAAAGGGCTGCGGCATTGTCCGGGTCCATGATGTAAAGGAAATAGCAAGGATGGCAAAAATGATGGATGCGATGATGGGGAAGGGGTGCCATGCCCATGGATAAGATCTATGTATCCGGAATGGAATTTTACGGATATCATGGTGTGTATAAGGAAGAAAACAAGCTTGGCCAAAGATTCCGGGCAGATCTTACGATAGAAAAGGATCTGAAAAAAGCAGGGGAAACGGATAAGCTTGAACATACGGTGAATTACGCTGATCTTTATAAGATTTGCCAGCGAGTAATTGAAGGGGATCCGAAGAAGCTGGTGGAATCACTGGCCGAAAAAATCGCCTCAGAGATTCTGGCTGCATTTTCGGATATTCATTCTGTAACGATCAAACTGATTAAGCCTGACCCTCCTATACCCGGGCATTATGATCATGTGGCAGTGGAAATCACAAGAGGCAGATCATGAATGCAATGGTCTACCTTGCCCTCGGTTCGAATATGGGGGACAGGGAATCGTATTTACTGGATGCCATAAAGCTCCTTAACGAAGAGCCGGAGATTGAGGTCACAAAGCTGTCGTCCATCTATGAAACAGATCCCGTCGGCTATACGGACCAGAGCGCTTTTTTAAATATGGCGGTGGAAATTTCCACCACATACACCCCGTGTGAATTACTTGATAAAACTCAGCATATTGAACAATCCCTGGGAAGAACAAGGGAAATCAGGTGGGGCCCGCGGACTTTAGACCTTGACATTTTATTGTATAATCATGAAAATATTGAAACAGAGCGGTTAATTGTTCCGCACCCAAGATTGCCGGAACGTGCTTTTGTGTTAATACCTTTAAATGAAATCAATTCAAATGCTTTTATACCGGCGGTTAACAAGCCGGTTTCGGTCATCATAGAACAATTATCAGACAAAGAAGGGGTCAGACTATGGAAGCTGAGAAATGGGGAAGGCGGATTCGGGCCTACCGAAAGCTGAAGGGCTACACCCAGGAAAGTTTCGCGAAGGATCTTGGCATCTCGGTTTCAGTCCTTGGCGAAGTAGAGCGGGGCAACCGGATCCCAAGCCGTGATTTTGTGAAAGAAATGGCTGATACACTGAAGGTTCCAGTTGAGGAACTATCACCTGAAGAATAAAAGAATGAATGAAAGGAGGGAGAATGGATGTTCAAAATTGGCGACATTCAGATGAAGAACCGTGTCGTCCTTGCCCCCATGGCCGGAGTATGCAATGCGGCCTTCCGTCTCACCGTCAAGGAGTTCGGTGCCGGCCTTGTTTGTGCGGAAATGGTCAGCGATAAGGCTATTCTATATAACAATGCGAGAACAATGGGCATGCTTTTCATCGATGAGCGGGAAAAACCATTGAGTTTGCAGATTTTCGGCGGAAAAAAAGATACATTAGTAGAAGCTGCGAAGTTTGTTGATAAAAACACAACAGCCGATATTATTGATATTAACATGGGATGCCCGGTGCCGAAGATTACGAAATGCGACGCAGGAGCAAGGTGGCTGCTCGATCCGAACAAGATCTACGAAATGGTAGCCGCGGTTGTCGATGCCGTCGATAAGCCCGTTACGGTAAAAATGAGAATCGGCTGGGACAGCGATCATATCTTTGCTATTGAGAATGCGCAGGCTGTTGAACGTGCCGGCGGACAGGCTGTGGCCGTCCATGGGCGTACCCGTGTACAAATGTATGAAGGGCATGCGGACTGGGATATCATTAAACAGGTGAAAGAGTCGGTTCGTATCCCGGTTATCGGGAACGGAGACGTTGAAACACCGCAGGATGCAAAAAGAATGCTTGATACAACTGGAGTAGACGGTGTGATGATTGGCCGGGCTGCACTGGGAAATCCGTGGATGATTTACCGTACAGTTAATTACCTTGAAACAGGTGAATTGGCAGAAGAACCGTCTGCTAGAGAAAAAATGGCTGTTTGCAAGCTCCACCTTGACCGACTGATTGAGCTGAAGGGCGAACACGTAGCGGTGAGGGAAATGCGTAAGCACGCTGCATGGTACCTGAAAGGCATTAGAGGCAATGCTAAAGTCCGCAACGGCGTCAATGTGTGTGATACTAGACAGGATATGGTTACATTGCTGGACGAATTTACAGAAGAAATAGAAGCTAAACAGGAAAATAGCGCTGAAGCTGTATAAGGAATAAAGAGGCCGGCCCATAGCGGCCGCCCTTTTAACGAAGAATAGGAGATGAGGATTCCGTGAGTGAACAAGAAATGAATCACGAAGAATTAAACGACCAGCTGCAGGTTAGACGGGAAAAACTACATACTTTAAGAGAAAAAGGACTCGATCCATTCGGGAAGCGTTTTGATGCTACCCATCAAACAGCGGGTCTTCTTGCAGAATTCGAGAACACAACAAAAGAAGAGCTTGAGGATCAAGAACGCCGTGTTACCATCGCAGGCCGGATCATGACAAAGCGCGGCAAAGGAAAAGCCGGATTTGCTCATATTCAGGATCTGCAAGGACAAATCCAGATCTACGTTCGCATGGATGGAGTAGGCGAGGAACAATATGACTTGTTCAACACTGCGGATCTTGGGGATATCGTAGGCGTTACAGGCGTTATGTTCAAAACAAAAGTAGGCGAGCTTTCCGTTAAAGCGACTTCTTTTGAGCTTTTGACAAAATCACTGCGTCCTCTTCCGGATAAGTATCATGGTCTGAAAGATATCGAACAGCGCTATCGCCAGCGTTACCTGGATCTAATCATGAACCCTGAGAGCAAACAAACATTTATTGCCCGCAGCAAAATTATTCAATCCATGCGCCGTTACCTGGATGATCATGGATACCTTGAGGTCGAAACTCCAACCATGCACTCGATTCCGGGGGGAGCCTCAGCCCGTCCGTTTATCACTCATCACAACGCGCTGGATATGCCGCTATATATGAGGATCGCGATCGAGCTTCACTTAAAGCGTCTAATTGTAGGCGGTCTTGAGAAAGTGTACGAGATCGGACGCGTGTTCCGTAATGAGGGAATCTCTACCCGCCACAATCCTGAGTTCACTATGATCGAGCTTTATGAGGCATATGCAGACTACAAAGATATCATGAAGCTGACTGAAAACCTCATTGCCCACATTGCAAAAGAAGTGCGGGGAACTACTATGATTCAGTATGGCGATCATGAAGTAAATCTTGAGCCTGAGTGGAAAAGAGTTCACATGGTAGATGCCATAAAAGAAGCTACCGGTGCAGATTTCTGGAAAGAAATGAGTCCTGAAGAAGCGAAGGCACTTGCTGCAGAGCACGGAGTAGAAGTAACCGAGCATATGTCAGTGGGGCACATCATCAATGAGTTCTTCGAGCAAAAAGTAGAAGAAACGCTGATTCAGCCTACATTTATCTTCGGCCATCCGGTGGAAATTTCTCCTCTGGCTAAGAAAAACGATGAAGATCCGCGTTTCACGGATCGCTTCGAGCTCTTCATCGTCGCTCGCGAGCACGCGAACGCGTTCACTGAGCTGAATGATCCGATCGATCAGAAAGAGCGTTTTGAAGGTCAGCTGAAAGAACGTGAGCAAGGAAATGACGAAGCTCATTTGATGGACGAAGACTTTATTGAAGCTCTTGAATATGGAATGCCTCCTACAGGCGGACTTGGAATCGGTATCGACCGCGTTGTTATGCTTTTAACTAACTCGGCATCGATCCGCGATGTTCTATTATTCCCGCAAATGAGACACCGTTAATAACATGCAGGAAAGCCGGATGAACTTTATCCGGCTTTCTTTTTATTTTTTGAAAAAAACTATTGCGCTGGGCTGTCCAGGGTGGTATATTAATATTCGTTGCTGCAAAACGCAGTTGCGAAACGGAAATTAAGATGAAAAAAGTTATTGACATCATAATCTCTAAATGGTATTATAATAAAGCTTCACTTTTCCAAATGATCTTTGAAAACTAAACAAATTGAAGTGCCAACGTTAATTTAAGCAACAAACAAGAGCTAGTCAAACTACTTTTTGGAGAGTTTGATCCTGGCTCAGGACGAACGCTGGCGGCGTGCCTAATACATGCAAGTCGAGCGGACCTCTTCGGAGGTCAGCGGCGGACGGGTGAGTAACACGTGGGCAACCTGCCT
>NZ_JAQV02000002.1 GCF_000732485.2 Bacillus sp. SJS
TGCCTGGCATTCTTGCCTGGCATCAGTCCTTTTCCCTGCAATGCCTGGCATTCTTGCCTGGCAACCTCCCCCTTTCCTTGCAATGCCTGGCATTCTTGCCTGGCAACCTCCCTCTTTCCCTGTAATGCCTGACATTCTTGCCTGGCAACGGCCCTTTTTTCGTCCCGGCATCAGGTTTCCTCATCAAAGCACAGTTTATGGAGTTTCCCGCATTCTTCGAACAAACATAAAGCCTGCCGATTTTGCCGGCAGGCTTTATGTAACTTCCGATTAGACAGCTTTCATTTCAGCCGCTCTTTTGATGAGACTATCAATACCTCTGATTTCAGCATGCAGCAGCCATTGCTGGGCCATCGCAAGATCGATGTTCAGAACGGCTTCTTCGATTGCAAGCTCCAGCGGAACCTCGCAATGGATTTCAGCGAGACTTCTGGAAAGGTGGAGCATTTCTATGTCTTCTTCAATTTTCTTTCTTTGCGATGGTGTCAGCATGTGGAGGCTTTCGAGAATACCTTCAATGGAAGTGTGCTCCTGGATGAGCTTGTAGGCTGTTTTTTCGCCGATTCCTCTTACACCTGGGTAATTGTCGCTTGAGTCTCCCATCAGCCCTTTTACATCGATTAGCTTGGACGGGTGAATGCCTTTTTCCTCCTGAAACAGCTCGGAGCTGTAAATTAAATATTGTCCCATGCCTTTTTGAAGGAGGACGACCTCCACATTATCATCAAGAAGCTGCAGGAGATCGCGGTCTCCAGTGAGAATTGTGATATTCATGGAGGATTTAAATTGGCACGCAATGGTCCCGATGCAGTCATCCGCTTCGTAACCCGGTACGCCGATATTCGGAATTCCAAGTGATGCGGCGGCTTCTTTCGCCATTTCAAATTGCGGAAGAAGTTCAATCGGCGCTTCGCTGCGGTTTGCTTTATAGTTTTGGAAGGATTCTGTTCTGAAGGTTTTGCTGCCCATATCCCAGCAGCATATGACTTGCTCAGGTTTGAACGCATCGATGCTCATCAGGAGATGCTTTAAAAAGCCGCTGACAGCATTTGTTGGAGTGCCTTTGCTGTTTATCATAAAATTGCCATGAACAGATGTGGCAAAAAATGCCCGAAACAATAGTGCCATTCCATCTACAAGTAATAGGTCTGTTTTTCGTTCCATCGTATTCTCTCCTTTATTTACATAACATTATCCTACCATATCTAAGCCATGCTGCGAAACGGTAAGTGAAGGAATCTTTAGAGGAACGCTACACAGAAAAGACTGAACCCGTTAGGATTCAGTCTCTTTTTTTGGAGCTATCCAGTTTTGCCGCTTCTGCTTCTGCATAAGATGCAAATTCGTGTTCAAAACCGTTTTTCTTTTTGGCGTTGTTATTTGCCATTGCATTTGAATTAGCTGGCTTCGTTTTGCCCATTGCCGGACCGCCTTTCATGGGTGATCAAGCTTTATCATGTGCAAAAAGAGGATGAAACTTACCCGTTATTCTTCTTTTCCACGAACTCCCTTACCATTTCCGGTGTTACCGATTGGCGGAGAGGAAGATTCACTTTCTTTGCCATCGTGTTCATTTTGATTGTTATTTCATTAATTTTAGATACTGAAAAAGGCTGTTTGTTTTCGCATTTAGTGATTGCTTCTTCTATTTTTTGTTCTCTTGATGCATCTAGCTGGATAAATGTCCGAACTTCCTCATGCTGTCCCTGCGAGTGCCTGCTTATTGCTTTATGAACTTCTTCCATCAGCTGATTCTCCTCTTTTTTCCATTAGCTTGATCACTTCATTCTTTGGATCCCAGCAATGAAATGTATAGTCTGGTTTTGTTTCAAATCCGAGCCTTTTACAAAAGTACTTCATTCCCTTGCCATCCACCGCTTTCTCTGCAAGAAAATGTTTACAGGATGCGCAGCAGTGATACCTGCTCATATTGCCTCATAAAGCTCGGTGCATTCTTTATATGCCTTCTTCAGCTGTTCAGCCGAGCTTCCGTCCAGATAAAGCTCCTGTAAACCGCTGAAGTAATTTTCAGCGTCCATTCGCAGCTTTTCTGTAAGCACTTGGGCCATTTCCATCAGACTGGAACGATAAAAATCAGCAAATTCCTGTTCCCGTTCAGGTAATCGCAATGACATTTCTTTGTGAAGTGTTTCCCATACTGCTTCACTCATTTTTGTGCGCTCATTTTTTTCGAAGAAAGCCTTCGTATTCGAAAACATGCTGAGCTCGCGCTGATAGGCGGAAGCGGATTGCGTCAGGACCCCTGATACCGGCGGCGTTTCGATCGGCTGAAACTCAGGCGCAGTGAGTCCATCCAGCTTCATGATGGACGAAAGGCCCGCTGAGAGCTTTTCGGCCATATTCGTCATCTGCTGTTTTACCGTATTTTCGCATCTTAGCGTGATTGCCTGCAGTTCCTGTACAAGTCTGTAATCAGCCGCTTGAATCAGCTCATCCATTTGCACATGTAAAATGGCTTTTGCGCTTCCATCCTGGTTGAAAATACCAGGGTGGAAGTGCTCCCGGAACATTTGAGAAAATTGAAGGCCCATTCGCTGAACTAAATAGTAACATTGCTCCTTAATTTCCTGATTGACCTTCTTGATATAGTTCTCGCGGCTTTCGTTATCCAAATAGTGCATGGCTTCTGACAGTTCCTGTTTTTTCTCGTTTAGCGCCGCTGCTTTTTCATCCCCGCTCTTTTCTGATTCTTCGATATAAGAGGATAGCTGTCGGAGCATTCCGTTCATTTCGCCCTTCAATGATGAAACCGCCGTTTGAACCAGATCTGTCTCAACAAAATGAAATAAATCCTTCTTAAAGTGAGCATAGTCCGATTGCACGTCCATCGGTGTCCCTGCTAATTCATGCAAGCTGGAAATTCCGTACATCCTGGGACGGCGGACCCCTTCTTCTAAAAATTGTGATTCAATATAGTCTTTGACAAGGTCAACCTCCTGATTGCTTTTAGCCAGGTCAATGGCATTGATCAGGAAGAACATTTTATCAAGCGAGAAGGAGTCTTTTACCCTTCCAAGCTGCTGGATAAATTCTCTGTCTCCTTTAGAAAATGGATGATTGTAATAGGTCACATACAGCAGAGCATCGCATTGTTTAATAAATTGAAATGCAACATTCGTATGCCGTTTGTTCAAGGAATCAGCTCCCGGGGTATCCACGAGTGTGATTCCTCTCCTCGTCAGCGGGCAATCATAGTAAATAACCGCTTCTTCTGTTAAAATGGCGAGGCTTTCCTCAGATACAAAGGGAGAAAAATGATCCACATCTGTCCAATGAACAGCTTCTTCTCCCCATTCATTTCTTATGAGGCCTTCACTGTATATGGTCAATACGGCCCTTTTGGAATCGTCAAGTCTGCTGTCAGACAATGCACGCGTGATCGCTTCCAGAAGTCCTGAATACTGATTGCCTGCAGCGGAGAAGTCTGGAATCATTTCTTTTATTTCAGACACTAGCTGCCCAACAGATTTCCTCCTTACCGCAACGCTTCCATGTAAATGCTCGTTTGTAACAGGAACAATTCTGTTTATGGCTGCAGTCGTTGGATTTGGTGAGGATGGCAGCACTTTTCCTCCCAGAAGAGCATTTGCCGCTGAAGACTTGCCTGCACTAAAAGCTCCAAACAGCGCGATGGTAAAGGTCCGGTCTTTAAGTCGGCTGGATTTCTCACTAATTAACTGCTGCCTTCCCTCAAGCCCTTTTACCCGGCCGGCAGCTGCCGCCATTTCTTCGGCATGTTTAATGACACGTTCGGTATTTACCGAAGCCGTTTCAGAAGAGTATTCATTACCGGAATTCCCGTCAATCAGTACCTGCTTTTTCCTCTTTTCTTTAACAGGTATTTGACTTCCTGCTGTGCGTGATTTTTTCTGAAGCTGCCATTCGTTCTGATCCGCTTCTGCAGGCAGTTCATGACGCAGAATTTTGAGAAGATAGTCTCTTTGCTCGATAATCTTAATGATTTTTAATAGCTTTTCATCTGTATCATCCATTTCGTCCTTCAGGCGCTGCTGCCTTTGCAATTGCTCATTGTCTGCAGAAATGCGCATAGCTTTTTCCATTATGCTGTCTAAAATCGTTTGAGCTTGCTTTTTAGAAGCATTCTTCACATTTTCAGCCAATATTTTTGTATAGTTCATCACATATTCAGGTGTGGCATCAGCACCAGGCTGCAGGGAGCTGTTTGCTATATCCATTAAGTCTGCTGTAGCAAACGAGGAAACCTCTTCGTCTATGCCGCTGTCCTGTAAATCCAGCGCTCTGACCGTTTTTAATAAAATATCTTTCAAGTGCCAGTCAATTTGCGAAGAAACAAGGTCCTTTAAAGCTGCTGAAAAATCCCCTGTTCTCTTTTCGATTTCTTCGCCGGTCTTTTTCCTCGCAAAAAACATCCCTGCCTTAAAGCCTGGTTTCTTTGCTTCCACGTACTGTTTTGCCTGCTCCCTCATTTCAAAAGGAGTGATATTGGCATTAGCGAGAACCTTCGCTATTTCGGCCTTTGCGTTCGTCCATCCGGCCGTTATCGATTGCTTTTTCATCTCCATCTGCAATTGAATTGCCTGGTGCTCTTCCGAAAGCTGCTTCCATCGGGCCTCTGCAGCCGCTTTTTCTTCAGCCCTAACGCCCTCCTGATTTTCAAGAAAGCGGATATGGGCTTGAATAACCAGCTTTCCTTGAGCCGATTCACTCCGCTTATCCCTGTCGCTAAGCTGCTTTTCAACTGTTTTTTTCACTTGCTCAAGCTCATTATCCGGATGATTGAGATCTTTCATCGTGGTGTAAAAAATTCTGCTGCTCATTAGTCCGATTTCCTGGAAGCTCTCTTCGATTCGGACTTTAAATTGCGTAAAAGGAAGCTCTTCTTCCTGGTGCTTATCAATTTGATTCACGATCAAAGCCGCTTCCTGCCCGTCTTCAATCAGCCGCTTTAAAAATTCAAGCGTACCTTCCGACTGAACATGGTTGTAGTCTGTTACATAAAAAATATAATCAGCCGCATGAAGGGCGGAAACCGTTGATTCCATATGGGATGCATCATTGGAATCTACACCCGGTGTATCAATTAGCGCAACCGCTTCAGGCAAAAGCTGAGAAGGCTTCCAAATATGTATTTTGGCAATTTGATCTCCTTCTTTAGCATACTGCTGCAGTTCTTCGAGCTCCATATCGGGATTTGCTTCAATCTGCTCACCTGCATGTGTTTCAAGCATAATTCTTTTTTTTCCGCGCCTGATATAAACGAGGTTCGCACTTGTCGGAATCGGACTTGCCGGCAAAATCTCCTCTTCAAGCAGTGTATTGAGCAGTGTTGATTTACCTGCAGAAAAATGCCCTGTAAAAGCAATTTGTTTTTCTCTGCTGATTGATTTTTCAATCAGGTCATCGAGCTTTGAAGCCGATGTGAAATCATTTGAATGGCTCATTTCGGTTTGAATGGCAATGAGCGGTTTTATTGCAGAATCCTGCTGAGATACAGCCATTGAAAATACCCCTTTTGAACGTTCTTTTCCTTCTATTTTACTGAAAAATTAACGGATCGGCATCTATTTTTCTAAAAAAGCTTTCGCAGCACAAAAAAACTGCCCTTAAGGCAGTTCACGTTTAACCGGCATCTACTTTTTTCATAATCACTTTAGCTAAGGTCACATAAAGAATAATAGTTGCAGCAATCATTGTAAAAAGCATACGAATTACCTCCGCCATCTAATTGAGAACTGTTTTCATCTACTTTCACGATATCATGAATGGTAAGAGAATTCAATAGCTATTCAGTTTCTGACTGGTCCATGAGGCGAAAAGCGGATTGATAATTTGTATGCGCTTTTAATGCTCTTTCTTCGGCCGGAATTCGAACGGAGAGCATCATCACATTTAATATGGTAAACAGAATCGCTGTCCCATAGGCTTCAAAAAGAAGCGGGAAAAAGAGGATTTCAGCTGTTACCGCTACATAATTCGGATGCCTGAAATATTGATAAGGGCCTGTTATGACCACCTGTTCCTCTGGCATTAAAATAATTTTTGTGTTCCACCTGATACCAAGGGAAGCAATCGCCCAGTAGCGGATTGCCTGAGAAAAAAAGATGACCGGAACGAAAACCATCCATATCGGGGATATCGTTCTGTGAAGGAGCAGCACTTCTGCGATGAGCGAAAGCAAAAAGGCAGCATGCATGCAAACCATGTAGGGATAATGTTCCTGACCGTATTCGATTCCTCCCTGGCTTTTAAGCTTCTTTTCATTTGATCTCGCTATGATCAGTTCAGAGATCCGCTGCAAAACAATTACAAAAAGAATGATAAGAACCGTCATGACGTTTCCTCCCAGCTAATCAGCAAAAGCTCTGCGCAAAAGCCAGGACCTAAAGCGCCTGATAGGGAGAGCTGCGGTTTTTCCCGGTACGTATCCTTCATTGCTTTTTCAATCACGTAAAAAACGGTAGCGGAGGACATATTTCCGTGCATTTTTAGGATGTCCCGGCTATGGGAAATCGCGTCTTCATCAAGATTCAATGTCTTTAAATACGCATCGAGCACCTTTTTTCCTCCAGGGTGAGCCAAAAACATTCCAATTTGCTCCGGTTCAGTTTGCTCTTCCTGTAAAAACGTCCGGACATTTGGTCCAAGCCACCCTTGAATAATCGATGGAATATCACGTGAAAAAATGACATGGAGTCCATCATTTTGAACATCCCACCCCATGACCTCCTCTGAGTTTCTCATGAAAACTGAACGGGACGCCTCCAATTTCGGAATAAAACGAAGCTTCGAGTTGTTGACTGCATGCGATCTGTTTCCCGCAACTAGCATGCACGCAATTCCGTCTGCAAAAAGGGAGGTACCGATTAGATTGCTTTTCGTTAAGTCTCCCCGCTGAAAGGTCAGGCTGCACAATTCAACAGCTAAAACGAGAACGGCAGCCTCGGGATAGGCATTGCAATAGTCCAGAGCCCGGGATAAGCCGGAAGCGCCTCCTGCACAGCCAAGTCCCCATATTGGAATTCTCTTGATATTTTCTTTAAATGGGAGCTTATTTATGATTCTTGCGTCGATACTTGGGGTGGAAAGACCGGTTGTTGAGATGAAGAAGATAGCATCTATCTCCGAATAGTCCAGAGGCTTATGCAAGAATTCCCTGCTGGTGAGCGCTTTTTCAACCGCATGAACACCATGTTCAACAGAGTGCTTGATGTAGCGGCTGTTTTTATCCTCAAAATCATGGTCACTTGTATACCAGTCCAAAGGCTCTACAAATTGACGTGATTCTATTTCTCCATTTTGGAACGCCTTCAAAAGCCTTGGAAGATCTTTAAAAGATCCTTCAAACATTTTTTCCGCAAATTGAGCGCCGGTTTCCTGATCTACATGATATGGCGGTATGGATATACCGCAGGAAAGTATGTATCCCATAGTTTGCACACCCTTTTAAGTAATCTCTTTGTTGACCATTGGTTTATTTTCTTAGGCTCTGTTAAAGCCTGGCGCTGATTTTTATCACTTGTTGATTGGAGCGGAAGGCGTGAGACTCCTAGCTTTAGAACAGCGGGACAGGTGAGATCCCGCTGCCGCCAAGCGCGAGGAGGCTCACGAGTTTCTGCTATGAAAAGTCAGCCGTTTGTTCGTAAAAAGTTCTAAGTAATTAAGGATACTATTTCCAATACCTGTCATACTCATTCAAAAAAAAGAATCAGGTTTAACCCGATTCTTAAAATCCCCGTTTTAAATATTTTCAGTATTTTTCAAAAAAATAAGCCATATGGATTTCATCATCGTATTTTCCATTTAAGTAGACCTGATCCTTTTGAACGCCCTCTATAACAAAGCCTGTTTTCTCATATAGCTTCACTGCCACCTCGTTACTCTTAAACACTGTAAGACAAAGCTTATGAAGCTGATGAGCTTGGCACCATTCCAGCGTGTAGTTCATCGCTTCCTTTCCGATGCCTAACCCTTGCGCTGAGCTTGTCAGCCATGTACGGAAAAGACCGGTATGTCTCTTCATTTTTAGTTCACCTCTGAGGACTCTTGCAATGCCGATGACTTCACCCTCTAATTCAACAGCAGCATACATATGATCTTTTTCCTTAATTTCTTTAATGAATTCCCGTTCCTCCTCAAGCGTTCTAACCTGTTCCTTTTGTATGTAAACACCAGACCGGACAACACTCTCCGCTGCCTTGATGATTTGTGCGGCATCCTCAAGGACAACTGGACGGATGATTACGGTCCGGCCGTCCTTCGCTGTAAATTTATTAGTTTTTTCTTCCTTTAGCATGGTTCATCAGCTCCTTACCCTTTTTTATGTTTGCCATCGAGTAAATGATTTATTATACATCGTTCGACAAATACTTTCAAAAACCGTATTCTTCCGAGCGTATTCTGTGGTATGATGAATTCGAAAATATAAGCCGGAGGAACTATTTTTATGACAGAATATACTTATAACCTCATTATAACTAGTACGTTTGAATCAATAAAAACAATGGTCCCCGGTACTTTTCATTACGAACTGGAAAACAGCCGTCTCTCAACCGCCGCTGTTCAGGTCGGCATCATCGGTGAAGTGAAGGGCAGCCTGCTTATTGAGGGCAATGAAGATGTTTTCAAAGATTTCGGACTGAAGCTTTACGGTATGGCACTCGAAGGTGAAATGCTGTCATCTTTTATTGGAGAATTTGCGAATATGGTAGCTGGACAAATGGCCACCAATCTTTCTTCAAAAGGAATGAAACTGGATATCACTCCGCCTAGGCTGCTGGAAGATACATTGGGGTTCAATCCATATAGCCACAAACAGGAAGGACCCCTAAAAGTTTCTTTTTCTGAAAGCAGCCTTTGAACATGACTGGCATACAAAAAAGATCCCGCTTAAACAGCTGGGATCTTTTTTCATGACATGATTTAATTATTCAGCACCCGTGCTTCAAATTCTTGCTCTTTGCTTTTCACAGGGCGGACATTAAGCAGCAGGTTAAGGAGAATTGCAGCAGCACTGCCTACAACAATCCCGTTGCTTGTAAGTATTTTGAAAGCTTCAGGAAGCTGCGAGAACATATCCGGAACGGCGGTTACTCCCATACCAATGCCAACAGAGCAGGCGATAATCAGCAAATTTTCCTGTGAAGAAAAGTCTACTCTCGATAGCATTTTAATCCCGTATGCTATGACCATCCCAAACATCGCAACCATCGCTCCGCCGAGTACAGGTGATGGAATAATCGTTGTAAAGGCTGCAATTTTAGGAACAAGTCCCAGCAGGGCAAGCATGATGCCAGCCGTCATAATAACTTTTCTTTTTTTCACTCCTGAAAGCTGAATCAGTCCTACATTTTGTGAATAAGCCGTATAAGGAAAGGCATTAAATAAGCCGCCAAGAAGGTAAGCAATTCCTTCGGCACGGTATCCTTTTGCTAAATCCTTCTCATCGATTTCTCTTTCACATATATCCGCTACTGCGATATAAACACCCGTTGATTCAATCATGCTTACAATCGCCACCAAAATCATCGTGACAATCGGGGCCCATTCAAAGGATGGTGCTCCAAAATAAAACGGCTGCAGCCCAGATATCCAGGATGCTTCATGTACTGCCTGGAAATTGACCATTCCCATAAACGAACCCGCAATGGTACCCGCGGCTAGTCCAATCAAGATCGAGACGGAGCGAATGAATCCTTTTGTAAAACGGAACAGCAAAATGATGAGCAGCAGTACGCCAAATGCAAGTGCAAGATTTGAACCAGCACCAAAATCTTTGCTGCCTTCTCCACCAGCCATATTTCCCATCGCTACAGGAATCAGAGTAATTCCAATAATCGTTACAACTGAACCCGTAACAACCGGCGGAAAAAACTGGGCAATCTTGCTGAAAGCACCTGCGAAGATTAAAATAAACAATCCTGATGCCAATATAGCTCCATAAACTGCGGAAATTCCGTAATCAGTACCTATGGCAATCATCGGACCTACAGCTGTAAATGTACAGCCAAGGACGATTGGAAGTCCAATTCCAAAGAAGCGATTCGAAAGAACCTGGAGGAGTGTCGCCACCCCGCACATGAAAATATCGATAGAAACGAGATACGTCAATTGCTGGCCGCTTAGGCCGAGTGAGCTCCCTACAATCAGAGGTACAATCATGGCACCCGCATACATGGCTAAAACATGCTGCATCGCCAGGGATGCCGTTTTACCTGCCGTTAATTTCATATCGTCACTTCCTCTGCAAATGTCACTTCCCTATTTGCAAGAGAAGAAATTCTTGCGAGGGATTCCACTTTCACTCCCAGATTCCTTAATTCTGCTCCGCCATCCTGGAACGCTTTTTCTATCACAATTCCAATTCCGGCAAGCTTTGCACCCGATTGTGCCGTGATTTCCATTAGCCCCTTTGCGGCCTGTCCATTCGCAAGAAAATCATCAATAATCAGGACAGTATCACCAGCCTTCAGGTGATTGCCTGAGACCGCAATCGGATTTTCCTCTTGTTTTGTAAAAGAGTATACACTTGCCGTTAGCAGGTTTTCTGTTAATGTGAGCGATTTTCTTTTTCTAGCAAAAACAACTGGTACACCCAAAAACAATCCTGTCATGACAGACGGGGCGATTCCTGAGGACTCCAGTGTCAGGATTTTCGTAATTCCTTCCTTTTTAAACCGGTCTGCAAATTCTTTTCCAATTTCCTGCATTAGGACAGGATCGATCTGATGATTTAAAAAGGAATCTACTTTCAGCACCTGCTCATTCAAAACTGTGCCCTCATCTTTTATTTTTTGTTTTAGTAACTGCATGTGTGTAACCCCTCTCTATTCGTTTGAGGCGATGTATACAAAAAAAAAGACATCGCCTACTATGAAGTAAGCAATGCCTATAGAAACCTGAATAGCATTCAGGTTGATCCGCACGTTCGCTTACTCATAGTCGGATCATTTACGGTAATCCGGTAGAAACTTGCAGGCCATATCCCTGCGATTATATGAGTGCAATTGAATTACTATGGATTATAGCATTAATTGTCGAACATGAAAAGATTTACGAACAAAAAAGTATGGAGTATTAAAATTGTTCGCTTTTTCTAAAAACTTTTTTGTGGAACCCTGCGGGAAAGCAGGAAGGATGAGATGTCACACCCGCGTTGCCCATTTGCGGTGTGAACGGTCCTCTAGAAAGGGTTTTAAAAGGCTGATTGCAGCCAGCCGGGCAGGCGGTGAGCGTTTTGCAAAAGCTGCAAATCTTCCACTCCAATAATTATTCAAAGCACCTATATAAAAACACACCTCCCCGGAATGCTCAAACAGCTTCCCGGGGGGTGTGCTTTTAATACCGTTCCTCACTGCAGGTCTTTTCGGATAGCCCTGCTGTTTAAAGTGAATATAGTTTCGTGTATTTTTCCTCCAAAAAGTCAATCAGGTAGGTAGGGTTGAGTTCTTCCCCTGTCACCTCCATCAGAAGCTGCAGCGGTTTTTTCGTTTTTCCGTATTGATGGATGCGTTCAGACAACCAGGCAAGAATACCGGAAAGTTCTCCTTTTTCTATCCGTTCTTCAAGGTCCGGCAGGTCTTTTAGCATGGATTCGCGGATTTGCGCTGCATACAGGAGGCCAAGTGCATAGGAAGGGAAATAGCCGAAGCTGCCCCCTGACCAATGGACATCCTGCAGCACTCCTTTTGCATCATTAGGAGGGGTCACCCCTAAATATTCCTCATACTTTTCATTCCAAACGCGCGGCAGATCCGCTACTGCCAGATTTCCGTTAAATAGTTCCTTCTCAATTTCATATCGGATCATAATATGAAGCGGATACGTCAGTTCATCCGCCTCTATTCGGATTAAAGAAGGCTTTGACTCATTTATAGCAAAGTAAAAGTCCTCTAAAGAAACGCTGTTCAGCTGCTCTGGTGAGAATTCTCTAAGTGTCTCATAGTGCCTTTTCCAAAAACCAAAGCTCCGTCCTACGAAATTTTCATAAAACAGCGACTGTGATTCATGGATGCCATAGGATGTTCCGCTGCAAAGCAGCGTGCCTTCCAGATCGGCAGAAATATTTTGTTCATAAAGGGCGTGCCCGCATTCATGGATGGTACCGAAAATAGCGGTGCGGAAGTCATTCACATCATATTTCGTTGTAACCCTTACGTCACTGCGGTTCAGGGAAATCTGGAACGGATGAACTGTTTCATCCAAACGGCCTGCTGAAAAATCATAGCCTAGTTCTTTTAGGAAAAACTCGCTCGCTTTTCTCTGGCCTTCTACTGGAAAGGTTTGATAAATAAATGATGTATCCGGCTGTTTGTTTGAACCTGCAATCCTTTTAACAAGAGGAACAATTTGTTCTCTTAAGCTATTAAAAACACGATCCAGAATGTCCGTCGTCATGCCAGGCTCATAAAAATCAAGCAAAGTATTATAAGGAGTTCCTTCATAGCCCCAATACGTTAAAAATTTCTTGTTTGCTTCAATTAACTTCTCGAGGTATGGAGCAAACAATGAAAAATCCGACGTTTCCTTCGCAGTCTCCCAGACAGACTCCGCCTTTGTCTGAAGCATCACATACTCGGCGTATTCTTTTTCAGGAATCTTTTCATACTTTTTATATTCCTTCATCGATTCTTCTACGGCTGCCGAGGTTTTCACTGACAGCTCTTCTTGAATACTAAGCTGATCAAGCAATTCTTTCATTTCATTTGAAGTTTTCAAACGGAAGACTTCAGATGAAAGGACGCCAATGGTTTTTGATCGCTGATCGACAGCTTTTTTCGGTGCTCCGGTGCGCAGATCCCAAAACATGACATTCAATGCCTCATTATAGCTTTCTATTTTTTGCAGCAGATCGTAAAAACGAATTTCTATTGCATTCTCGTTCATCTATGTATCCCCCTCTTATTCTTGCTGGAAAATTCCCACTTTTAGATTAATCGAAAAAAGAAAAGGATGTCAATCTATTCCTCAGGCAGAAGAGATTGGTTCGGCTTATTTTTAACCTTTTTTACAGGAGGCAGCAATCTCCGTTTTTAAGAGCTTCTGGCTGATCCCGCAACTTTGCGCCTTGTTAAAAGCCGTTATGAGCAAAATAAAAAAAATCCAAGATCACTCATACTGCGAGCGCGCTTGGATTTTTTCCTATCGTGTTATTAGACTCATGCTGCGTCCCTGTCAGCCAATCTCCCTATCCATCTTAGGTGTAACCGGCAGGACTTCATGTATGGCTTTAAGTGTTTCAGCTGATTGTCCTTCATCAATGAATATGCAAGCTGAGCCTGAATCGGATCCTGAACGTATTAACCGTCCAAGACCTTGCCGGAGCCTTAAAATCATATATGGCAAGTCCACTTGGGTGAATGCATCTTTCGAGTGGTTTCGTTTCGACTCAAATACCGGATCAGCTGGAGGGAATGGCAATGACCAGATGATGAGATTTGATAGCGATTCGCCTGGTACATCAAGACCTTCCCACAGGTTTACCGTGCATAGTACAGAGCTTGCATCTCTTTGAAACTTTGATACCGTTTCGCTTATTTCGTTATCGCCTTCAAAGTAGATCGGGAAGCTGAACTGACCAGGATCTAAACGATCCCTGAACCAATTCAATTCTTTTAACGAAGGGAAAAGAATCAATGATTTCCCTTGACTCTTTATTAACGATTTTTTGACTTTGTCCAGCTTTGCTTCAGCGGTTTCCTGATTATAGATGTAAAGCTCCATTTGTTCATCATAGTCAAAAGGAGAATCCACAGTGAAGGAAAGGTAGTCAGATATTCCAAGACTGCTTGCCATATAGTCGAATGATTTTCCGCTTGACAGAGTTGCAGATGAGAAAATGACCGGCTTATTGCTGCTGAATACTTTCTCCTTCAGCACTTCTTCAACGGTCCTCGGCATAATGACGAGGCAAAGGTCTGCGCCCTGGCTTTCGGTCCATGAAACGGCGTGGTTTCCTTTATTGAATAACTGAAAAGAGTATTCCATCTGTTCAAGCGTTTCTTCTGCAATCTTCAGCTCGAATGGGTCAATTGTATAGAGTTCACCTTCAAATACAAGGGCTTCGCCAATTTGCTCGAGAGCAGACTGCAGCTGCATGCCTGTTTGCTTTAATTTAGCACTGCTTATAATTTCATAGCGTTCCGAATCGTTTGCTTTCACAGAAGAATCATCCAGCAAACTGAAAAATTCATCATTGATCATGAGTGCATCTTCTACTAGGTTCGCAAATTCTTCTCTGATTTCGTTTTGCAGGAGGCGTTCCAGGCTTGCTTCAAGCGTGCTTTTTCTTACCCTGTACGTCAGCGCTTTTTGTGCTGCAAATTCCAGCAGATGCCCTTCATCAAATACGACACTGCTGTGCTCAGGAAGAAACGGCAAATGCCCTTCCCGCTTTCTTGATTCAGCCGTCCACACATGCTCCATGTAGAAATCATGGGAGCAGATAATCAGATCTGCCGCTTTGCGGTAATGGTCTCTAGAAAGCGTCAAACCGCAGCGCTGCCGCAGCTCACAGGTCTGGCAGTCCTGGAAGGGATCCCAGGAAATACGTTTCCACTCATTATCCGATACATCCGGATACTGCTTCCGGTCGCCATATGGAGTGTAGCGCTGCAAGCCGCTTGGCTGATGTACAAAGTCCGGCAATTCTTCGTGTATTTGATCGAATTTTTCGTTGTCTTCTTTTTCTACCGTGTCTTTCAGCTTTTTCGCACACAAATATTGATCCTGCGATTTACTTAATCTGGCATCTACAGTCAAATCCAAATGCTTGGCGATTTTACGGATATCGCCTTCTTCTTTAACAAGCTGCTCAATCAGCGTTTCATCTGCACAAGCAATAACGGCAGGCTTACCGGTATATCTCGCATAGGCAATAGTAAAAAGCAAATAGACTAGTGTTTTTCCAGTTCCGACACCGGCTTCAGCAAAAATCGTTTTCTTTTCTTTGAAGGCTCTTTCAAGCTGAAAAGCCATAAAAATCTGTTCATCCCGTAAATCAAAACCCTTTTCGGGCAATATGTCATAAAAAACGTCACCAATCCAATTGGATAATCCTTCATAGAACGTTTCATCTTTAGATATAGGAAATGGCAATCGGGCAGTTGTCATGTATATACACCGTTCCTCTTTATGAATTCAGAACTCTAATTGTACCATGCAGCTCTCTGCCCTGCAACTGATGAGCTAGACGGAGATACACCCTGGAATACTAATTCACATTGAGTCCATTTTTCATTTCCCAAACGCCTGAATACGGACCCATATGATTCCGTCAGCCTTTCAAGTCCGCTTTTTTACTCCATCAAATCCCGCTGTATGTCTCATATGGAGCGGTGCCACAGGCAGGCGCCTGTCCCCTCAAATTTTACTGTACTAAAGCTCAGGCACCCTCGCTTCAAAGCCTTGATACATAAGGGCTGGACGCATAATGCCTCTGTCCCCCGGTGCGTTGAAGCAGAACGGCACTGGCACCACCCGCTAATCCTAATCCACATCGAATCATCCCCTTAACAGTCAAAAAGAGGAACCTTAAGCTTGGTTCCTCTTGGGTGCGGATGATTTAATCAAGCCTCTCAGCGAGCTCAATTCTTATCATACAAAGTATGAATGATTAGTTTCCTCTCCAGTGAAGAAGCGTGGGAGATTGCGTGAAGCAAATCTTCCCTTGCTGTCCCAATGGATTGGACTGCTGCACTGTCAGCTGACTGGTCTGACAAGTGTTCAAACGAACGGTTCAGCGCATTCGTGATCCGCTGAAATTCTTCATTGCCCAGCATAAACGGCTTCACTCCTTTTTGCACAGATACTTGCAGTTTATGCCGGGCACAGACACTTTATACGTTTCTTGGAGGTCTAGGACCCCAAAATTGATAATAATCCGTTCGAAGAAAACCATTAAACAGCTTTCGTTTTTTTGTTGCCTTTTTCCCATAAAACTTTTCGAAGTCAGGATGGGACGTAAGCATATAAACAGACCAGGTGTCAATTCCGTTGAATGCCTGTCCCATCTGCCTGTACATGTGCTCTACTTCCTTTTTATCACCTAAACGCTCGCCATACGGAGGATTACCGACAACCACTCCGTACTCCAAAGGAGAGGTAAAGTCCCTAACCTGCATCTGTTTAAATTGAATTAAATCAGCCAGACCGGCTTCTTCCGCATTTTCTTTCGCAATTCCGATCATCCTGTGATCAATATCACTGCCGAAAATTTCAAGCTTCTGATCATAATTTGCCAGATCCTCAGCTTCCATTCTAGCTTCTCTCCATACGTCTTTTCCAATCCAGTCCCACTGCTCTGACGCGAACTCGCGATTGAAGCCCGGTGCGATGTTTTGACCAATTAAAGCTGCCTCCATCGGAATCGTTCCGGAACCGCAGAAAGGATCCGCAAAGGGTTTATCAGGATTCCAATTCGTCAGCATCACAAGAGCAGCTGCCAGCGTTTCTTTTAACGGTGCTTCTCCCTGCCCGATCCGGAAACCTCTTTTATGCAGTCCTGTACCTGATGCATCAATTGTAAGTGTGCAGATATCCTTATGCAGGGCGACTTCAATACGGTAAAGCGGACCGTTTTCGTCAAACCAGCCGGATTGTTTTTTATAATGCTTCTTTAGCTTTTCAACGACTGCTTTTTTAACAATGCTTTGGCAATCGGGTACAGAAAACAGCTTGGACTTGACCGATTTCCCGATAACCGGAAATTCGGCGTTCTCCGGTATGTAATCGCCCCAGTTTAAGGCTTTTGTTTGTTCAAAAAGATCATCAAACGTTTCAGCTTTAAATTCTCCAACCTTTATTTTAATCCGGTCCGCCGTGCGAAGCCAAAGATTGGAACGCGCGATTGCTTTGGCGTCACCCTTAAAAATAACTTTCCCATTTTCCGTTTCGTGTTTATATCCAAGATCCCCTACCTCTTTGGCTACAAGCGCTTCAAGCCCCATAGCGGAGGTGGCGATCAGAGTAACATCCTTCATTATTGCAGCTCCCCATTCCTTTGAAATGGCGGCGCCGAATCGACGTGCGCCCGTACATATTGTAACGAAAAAGCTCTCCTGTCACAAGGAGAGCCATGCATTCATCATATAGTGGATAACTTTTACCTAATAACGTTCGATAAGCCATGTTTTGTTCCTTCGTACTGCAAACGGCTGTCGCCTCGTACTCAGGCGGCAATCATCTATCTACAGAGACAAACTGCTCTGTCTTTCCCTTTGTTCAATTTCTCCGGGAAAATGCCCCTACCATTATTTGGGTTTCTCGCTCGAGGGGTTTACCGCGTTCCACTCCTGCAATTTCTTGCAGGACTACGTCACTGTGGCACTTTCAGAGTATTAAAGCCATATTCCAAATGGAACTTAGGCTCGTTCCCCGCCGTTAGTCCAGAAATTCCAGACTACCCTGGCTTATGAATTCGCCAGGCACGAACACTACGGGCATCTCAGCACCGTGCGAGCATGGACTTTCCTCTGCAGCCCTAAAGACTGCAGCGATTACCTGAACGTCATTATTTAGTTAGCCGCTGTTAACAGCAATGTAAATTATAACGGGTTATAATACAAAAATCAATAGCTGATTTTGGAAGACCGTCTTTTGTATGTATTAATCGTACAACTTGCTTCCAAATACATGTTTTTCAAGGTTGGACAATCTTTTCAGAATGTCAAAGTTCGTTGTATTGGTTTGTGCAGGCTGCTTTTTATATGCTTCTTCAAGCTGCTTCTTCAATCGAAGATTTTCCTGTTGAAGCTCTTCTATTTCCTGGTGGAATGTCTCATAATCCTTGATGATATAATCAAGATATTTATCCACATCTTCTTGTCTGTATCCTCTTACAGAGGTTTTAAATTCTTTTTCAAGTATTTCTTTGGCCGTCAGCTTCACTTTGTCAGAAAGCATCTCTTTCACCCCGATCGAAAATGGTTACTTCATATTTTTTCAGAAATCCTTCCAAATGTCAATTTCCCCAATAAAGTATGTTTTTAAACAAAGGCTTGTTTCGCAAACTTTGAAGCAGGGAAATAGAATTTGCTGTGGTTATGGCTGGGTTTTTGTTCCTGCTACTCTGTTCATTGGCGGCGGGTATGCTCGTCGCCTGTCACGCTTCTCCAGCCTGCTCATCCTTTTTTAGGTAAGCCTTAGTAATTGAATTATTCTTCATCCTGAAGGTCCTCTACGATGTTTTGAAGATCATAAAAGGTAAAGGCCTTAATGGTATATTCGTTTGCGGATTTCATTTTACGGGCGGTTTCCAGCATAAATTTAGGAGAGCCTGGTTTTTCTTCATCGTAAATAAGCAGCAATCCGTCCGTTTTTTGAATGAAAAATTGGTTTTTCATGATAAATTGCTTTGGGTTTTCATATGGACGCTTCGTGATGCTGTCGACGAAATCCGCCTCCATAAGAACACGTTCATATTGTTCTTTGTTTGCTTCCTTCCACTTTTCCTCTTGATTTAAAAAGGGTGTAAGGACGGCAAGGTTAAGCTGAGGATACTCGAGCCTCAGTTCGATGACCACTTCTGCTGCCCACAGCTCGACACCGAGCTGGCCGCTGATTACGACCCACTCAAGCCCCTCATCTAAAAGAACCTTCAATTCTTTTTCAATCAGCTTTTTTATGTAAAAAACTGCCGGATGGCTTTTTGAAAACACACCAAGCTCATGCGGCTTATATCCCGTGATCGCAATTGTTTTCATCTTTATCACCTGTAGAATAAGTAAAGGAGCTGATGATGTCAGCTCCTTCCTGAATCTTAGCGCGGTCCCGGTCCGCTGCAGTTAAAGTGCTGGTGGGATACCTCGTTCACAGCAGATTGCGTTTGCGGATGATAGTGCAAATGCTGATACATCTGATGGTTAACGTTAGTAGTGTGCTGAGGATGGATATGGGGCACTGCCGTAGTTGAATAGGTATTATGCACACAGCATTGAGTAGGGTGCACGATAGGCGGCATCATACAAGGTCTTCTTCCAAACATTTTCTCCACTCCCTTAGATAAATATCTTGCTTTCCATACAAGTTATGTGAAAGGGAGTATACATGTACTATTACAAATACCTATTTTTTTGTACAAATTAGAGATAAGCGTAAAACGTTTCTTTAAAAGCAGTAAAAACATAGACCGTAACAAGCAAAACAACAAAAAACAGGTAGAAAACACCTTTATGCATTGAGCATTCTCCTAACAGATGATTGGCTTACAGTCATCTATTTTACATGGTTCAGCACCGTTCTACAATTATTGTTTTGACTTGTTTGAAAATGTCACACAAATGTTAAAAATTTGGCGGAATTTCTCAATTCCTGCGCTTGCCCGGGGAATAATTTCGTAATAATTTCCTGTTTAACCGTTCTTTGCGCTTATTTCCCTCCGCTAAAATGGAATCTATGGCAGGAAGCTTCGCCAGCCTGTTCAGTTCTTTCGCGGACGCCATGGCTGCTTCTGTCCACTTTAAGGCGAGATCATTGTTTTTATCAGCATGCTCATAATACATTGCCAGCTGGATAGAGGCATCAATTTTTAATTTCCCTGAATCATTTGCTGCAATATCTTCCCATGCCTGAACGGCTGCCGGCCAATTTTTTTCCTTCTTCTGTTTAAGCGCCAGCTTGTACTTTGCGTCAAAGGACTTTTTATCGCCCCTTAGTGCAATTGCTTCGTACTCCTTTAATGCCGCCGAGTGCTCCCCTGCTGTTTCATACCATCTTGCTACTTCATACTGCTCAATTTCATCTCCAGCTTGACCGGACCCGATATTTAAAAGGCTGTTTGATAAATGTGTGTAAAGTGTAATCAGTGTCAGTACATCAAGTTCATTGTGCTTTAAAATTCCTTTCAGCACCGATTCATCCTGTGTCTGGACATAGTGCTGATAAATAATCGGCGCCAAATAACCGGGCACATCGTCTTCCCTTTTGATATGGAGCATTTCCGATTCGACATTCACAAGCTTCAATGCATACTCTTTATGCTTCCACAGCCTTCTTGAAGCATGGTAAAGATCAAAATGGCCAAACGACGGAAGCTCTGGGACAAACTCGCGGATTAAGGTATGCCTTGTTTTTACCTGGGGCCAATCAAATGATTTACCATTATAGGTTACAAGGGTTGTAATATCTACATATTTCAAAAAATCCTTATATAGGGCAACTTCATGTCCCGGTTTTGGCAGCAGGTGCTGCCGGACTGTTACTTCATTTTCTGAAAACGAAGCATGCCCAAGCAGAAAAATCATGTTTCCCGTTCCTCCGCCAAGCCCAGTTGTTTCCGTATCGAAAAAGAATAAATCCTCCGTACGATGTCCTTTGGCTGAAAGCGGATGATTCAAGGAACTCTCATTCCACCTTTTTACCGCATCAGCACAGTCCTGCAATTTGTACAATCCATGCTGATAATCAAGCGGATAAGAAATTTCACGGAGCAGGCAGTAATCCTCCCCGTATTTTACCGCTTTTAATTCTGACTTATTTTCATCTCCCGCTGGTTCCGGTTTCACAGGCAGAGACGGCTGTTCAGGAGGCGCCTCGGAGATGATATGGTTTTTAAGACGGTTTAACTTGTTTTTTAATGACATGGTTTTCCCTCAAATCTTTCAAAAGAGTGAGCGTATCCAGCTTTTGTGACTCCATGCTCCCATCCGTGCCAACACAGGATGGGCATCCTTGTTCGCATGGGCATGCGTAAATCAAGTCATGGCTTTCGGCCACAAGTTCATGAAATTGTTCAAAAATCTTTTTTGACAGCCCCACTCCACCGGGATACCGGTCATAGAGGAAAACAGTCGGGAGCTCGTTATGAGATGCTTTTACCTGGGGAACGACGTGAAGGTCTGATGGGTCGCACATGACCTTTAAAGGTGCAATATGGCGAAAAACATTTGCCATTCCCATTAACGCCTCTTCAACCCGGTCCTCTGTCCAATCCCGGTTCTCCATCTTCAAGCTGAGCCAGGCTGAATTGGTATGAAGAATTTCTTCAGGCAATGAGATCGGGCCAGATCCGATATTTTCGTGCGTATCGAATTTAATTTTTTTGAAAATAGTTGCCATTGCCTGTACAGCTACATCTCCAAATCCAGTTTCATACTCCCCTTTGGAGCCGGTTAAATCGGTTTCTAAAACCTTAAGCTGGACAGCAAGGTTCGCATCTGTATAGTAATCGGTCTTCACTTCTCTGACAAATGCTTTTTTCTCCTCCCAATCGAGAAGCTCTACCTGAAATTGAATTCCCTGGTGCAGGTAAATCGCTTCATCATGAAGGAGCGTCATAGCGCTGAACCTGTCCATCTCACCAATCACTTTGACTGCTGAAATATCCGACTGATCAATGATGACCACATTTTCCTGGGAAGCGGACCGGAGCGAGATATTGTGTGCGGGAAACGAGGCATTCATCCAATGGAACTGCCCCCTGTTCTGAACGAGTACATGTTCTTCAGCCAAATACTCGAGGATCTCCGTAATATCAGAAGCTCCAAATGTATCCTGTTCTTTAAAAGGAAGCTCAAATGCCGCGCATTTGATGTGATCGACTAAGACAATGAGATTATCAGGATCAATGACTGCAGTTTCAGGATTCTGCTCAAAAAAGTAATCCGGATTTTGAATGATGTACTGATCCAGGGGGTTTGAACTTGCCACCATGACAATAAAGGCCTCTCCATGACGTCTTCCAGCTCTGCCTGCCTGCTGCCAGGCACTTGCAATCGTTCCTGGATATCCCGTCATAATACATGTCTGAAGCTGTCCGATATCCACCCCAAGCTCCAGTGCATTTGTGCTGACGACGCCAATGATCTCACCGGACCTTAACCCCTTTTCAATTTCCCGTCTTTGCTTCGGAAGGTAGCCGCCCCGATAGCCTCTGATCGTTTTTGGACCTAATTTTTTCTTAATCAGCTCCTGCAAATACGTCAGAATAATTTCCACCCTTACCCGGCTTCTTGCAAATACGATAGTTTGTATGCCATTGCTCAGGAAATGACCGGCAAGATCGCGGACTTCAAGTGTAGCGCTTTTCCTTATATTCATTGCTTTGTTTACAATTGGGGGATTATAGAATACAAAATGTTTTCTTCCTGATGGAGCTCCATTGTTGTCAATCAGCTCCATCCTGCTTCCAGTAAGCCTCTCGCCAAGTTCTTTCGGATTCGCGATGGTTGCTGATGTGCATATAAAGATTGGCTCGCTTCCATAATACCTGCAAATACGCATAAGCCTTCTGATCACGTTCGCAACATGGCTGCCGAAAATGCCTCTGTACGTATGCAATTCATCGATTACAATGTATTTCAGATTTTCAAACAATGAGACCCATTTTGTATGGTGGGGCAATATCGCAGAATGAAGCATATCCGGGTTCGTCATGACGATATGTCCCGCCTTGCGAATTAACTGACGGATGGCAGGCGAAGTGTCTCCATCATATGTATAAGAGTTTATAGACGCATCCATAGACTGAATCAGTTCATTCATTTCACTTTTTTGATCCTGGGCCAATGCCTTTGTCGGAAAGAGATAAAGGGCCCGGTTTTCGGATTTTTCCAGCACACTTTGAAGAACAGGGAGGTTATAGCAAAGGGTTTTCCCCGAAGCTGTAGGAGTGACCGCAACAAAGCTCGTTCCATTTCTAGCTGCTGCATACGCTGTGCTTTGGTGAGTGTAGAGTTCCTGTATCCCTCTCGAATGAAGGGCCTCAAGCAGCTTTGGATGCACATCTTCCGGCATAGGAGCCATTTTCGCCTCACGCGGTTCAAGCGTTCTCCAGTGAACAATTTTTTCTTTAAACGCTTCATCCTTTTTCAGCCATTCAACAAGCTGGTCCATCGTTTTTTTCTTAAACAATACGATCACCTCTTTCCTGCTATTGTATCGAATACACGTTCGTTTTCATACCCTTTTTTTCTTATAGCGTTTTTAAACCTGGCTGTTGATTGCAGCTAGCAGGTGATCGTTTATCCTTGGGCGGGCGGTGAGCCTCCTCCTCGCTTCGCGACTGCGGGTTCTCATCTGTCCAGCTGCTCTAAGCAGGAATCTCGCGCCTTCCACTCCAATCAACACCATGTTTTACCGAGCCTTACCTATAAAAAAAGGCCCCATTTCAGGGAGCCTCGGCTATATTTTATTTTGCTTTCACTTCGAAAATTTTTGTTTTGCCTAGATCGGTTTCTTGGGCATCAGCTTTTTCCACGGATTCCAGTATGTCGCCATTTGTTATGACAATCGGAGTGATGGTGCTTGATGCTTTTTCATTGATGAGTCCAAGATCGCATGAAATAAGAAGATCTCCAACAGAAACCTTGTCCCCTTCTTTCACATGTGCTTCAAAACCTTCTCCATTCATACTGACCGTTTCAAGTCCGATATGAATCAGGAGTTCCATCCCTATTTCTGAGCGAAGACCAATCGCATGCTTTGTATGGAACAGCTGAATCACTTCACCATTTACAGGGGCAACTACTTTTCCTTCTGCTGGAATAATAGCAGCTCCATCACCCATCATTTTTTGAGAAAACACCGGATCCGGAACCTCTTCCAGAGGGACTAGCTTTCCTTGCATTGGAGCATAAACCGTTTCATCTCTTGAAATTTCTTCTTTTTTTCCAAAAAGTTTTTTGAACATTTTCAATTCCTCCTACCGGAATGGTCCTTATTAAACATACCCGGGAATTCTGCAAATAAACACATGAAGAGCACCGGACAGTCCGAAAAACGTGTATGTACAGGATTATTAAAGCATAAAGCGTTGCCGGATACAATCTATAACCTTTTTTCATTCTTTGCATATAGTAAGATAGCCCATTGAAAAGAGGTTTGAGATAAATGGATGATAAAAACAACAAAAATCAGACGCCGGAATTACTTGGTTTTGACCTGGATCTTTCCAAGGCTGTAGACCATTTTTTTCATTCTTCGCCTGTAAAGCATTTTTTAAGACAGTTTGAAGAAGTTCTCCTTCAAAACGCATCCTTTCCTTATATGGATATGCAGGCATTCCAAACGGAAAATGAAGTGATTGTCGAAGCAAGTCTGCCGCCTGTTTCCATGAATGATATCGATATTGAAGTAAACGGCCGCACATTGACCCTTGAAATTGATCATAAAGTTCAGCACTCTGCTTCCAGTGAGAAAGCTTATTATTCACAATCAACCACATATAGCCATTTTTCAAGATCGGTTTATCTGCCAGCTGAAGCGGATGACAGTCAGATGATTACTGCCTTGCATGAAGGAAAGCTGATGATTCGTATGCCCAAAAAATGACGCGTCCCCCGCGTCTTTTTTTTGCATGGAGGGAAAGGTTCCGCAAATACTATGTCAAGGAGGCGAATTTATATGACAAATTATAATAAGAACATGCCGGATTTTAAACAGCTGAACGATCGGTTAATAGCCGAACCTTCCCCCTCCCCTTCCATTGTAGCCGTGATTGGAAATGAGAAGCCCTCTGAACAGATGGAAACAGTCAAGGGTAAGCCAGGCCGATGAAAAAGCCATCCATGCTAAGGAGTTATTCAGACACAGATGCTGAAAAAGTAAAAAGAGCTAACTCTAATTCAGGCTTGTCTTATAAAGAAGTCCTGAATAAATTAGCACGTGAAATGGAATATAATAAGCATTAATCATTAGTTCCGGCTTTCCAAAATTCAGCTGGGAAAGCCGGATTGCCATTTCCTATTTGAAAAAACCTGTCACTCCCTTGAATAAGGAACTCATCTGGTTAACGGCACTCATCATTTGCCCGGCAGTATCCATCATTTTATTGTAATCATATTGTCCATTCGATTTTTTGAATTGAGACATAACGTTTTGCATACCTGAGGCCTGCGGCTGCTTTGGAAAGGGTCCTTGCTTCGGATATGGATAAGGGTATGGAGATTGAGGCTGAAAGGCTGTATTCGGAGTGTATTGGGCAAGATTCTGCATATACGGAAGCCCGGGCTGGACTGGCTGGTATTGATATAGCTGCTGCTGATAACAAGGATTTGCCTGCTGATAGGCTTCGTATGGATATGCATGCTGCTGATAGACCGGCATCTGGCTTCCCCAGGATGCTTCTCTGCTTAAGCGTCTCCTTCTGATTCTTGGATTCGGCGCTTCACTGCCTTCTGTATCATATGGATAAAACATAAATGACTTCCCTCCTAGTCTTGTTCCCGCATGTCAATTCAATTGATGAAAGACGGACGGATTGGGCTAATAACCAGTTTATTCAAATTCATCGTAAAGGTTCTTGGGAAGATCATTACTCATAACACAGAAGGGAAATCCGCATACTACTCAGGAAGGAGGAGATGAAATGGGCAGAGGACAGCATTTTAACCATAAGCAAAAAGGACATGAACCCGAACAGCCGGAATACGGACAAAACGTTCCCCCAAAACAGGATGAGAGCAAAGGATACGCCATAGAGCCAGTAGCCAGTGAAGGCGACCGTCCAGTTGAAATAAAAGAGTGAAGTTCTAGTTTAAAGGTAAGTTGAGCGTTCTAAGAAGCCCAGCTTAGAATAATTTAGAGGCCCGGAAGCGCAGATTGAGCATTTCCGGGTTTTGTTTTCCTTTCCTGATTGTGAGCGGGTTTTAAATTTTGCCTAAACCAGTCCATTTTCAAAACCCGAAAGCTGCTTTCTGGACAGCCCCTTCATGGACGCTGCTGTTTAGTCTGTACTCCCATACGACCCTGCACTCCCCTCATGCGTTTTTTGGACTGAAATGCAAAAAGCCGGCATCAGGCCAGCTTTTTAAGGTTTGGATTTTTCAAGCCACTCAATGACGGAGTTGACGACATAATCAACGGATTCCTTTGTGTTTTTATAACGGAGGGATTTTGCTTTCGGATCAAAGGATTGGAGAATTTGCTGTTGGATATTCTCTACAGTAGACTCCAGCTGAGATGGATGGATGTGTTTAGGCCGATCGGTTTTATACCGTTCAGCAAGGAGATCCTTCCAATCGTTCGCAACATTAGATCCTTCCTCAAATACAGGCTTTATGTGTGCGTAAAAATCATAAGCTGTTTCACTTTCTTTTCCTGCTAAAAATCTTGCAAGGGATTCTTCATTTATTTGTTTTAGCTTATAGGATAATTCTAATTCGATATTCAAACAGGTTCACCTCTTTAAATATCATAGCAGAACGTGATTATGAATGAAACGATGTATTCAGAACAAAGGAGCCCTCTATCGGCCATTTCCTCTCAGCCGAAGCAAGACGTGCTGTATATTCGATATTATCCATTAAATCCGCCACGTTATTTGCTTTGGCAATCACAGCTTGCTCTTTGCTTAGACTCTCCGTCCGGATCGATGATCCCATCTTTTCTTCCAGCCTTGCCATATCCTCTTCAATGTCTTTAAGAAGATCCTCAATTTCTTTGCGGTCAATTAATTTCCCCATGTCCGATCACTCCTTTCATGCTTATTAAAATTCGATCTTTTCCTGCGCCTCCCTTCCCAGCTGACAAAACTAGAAGCGTTTCGTCAAACAAAGAAGCAAGTTTCCTCCATTCACTTCTATTCGACATTCGTAATCGCGACAAAGAGAATGAAAATCCCCCAAAGGTAAACAATACATGCTAGGAGGTGCAAACATGACAAAAAACAAGCCGAATTTTGATCAGAAGAAAGAACAGGGTAAACGTGAAACCGGGGACAAAAAACTGGATGGACCGAACCGTCCATCTGTATAACCGCAGCAGACAGGGATTACTTCCCTGTCTTTTTTTGGACCTCCCAGAACTCCTTAAGCGATGAAATCAGCTTCATTTGATTCCGTTTTTTCCTGTGCCAATCCGTCAGTTCACTTCGCCCTCTGATAACCGGGGCAGAGTAATATTTGTTCAAATTTTGACCATGAAACCAATTTCGCTTTGAAGCGTCTATATGATGGGGTATAGCAGGGAATGCCATTCTTAAAATTGGCGTTTGCCGTATTCTTTTATCAGGGAAATACTTCTCATAATCAAACCTTGATCCTGTATGAGGAACACTGGAGGCAAATAAGAGAAAGTCATCCTTCCATCTGCTTTGAAAAAGAAGCCATGCGAGCTTTTTGCCCAGTTCAATCCTAGAGGCTTTTCTTTTAAAGTTATAAACGGAATAACCGAATAACTCCCCTTTTAACGTAGGAAAAAGAACGGTTGAAAAATGGAACACATCCTGAAAGCGGTATACGAATGATGTAAAGACTTCTCTTCTAAATACCGGATGGTGGATAACCGGGCGGTGGATCAGGTGCTGTTCATTGATAATAAGCGAGGTTAAAATTCTCTCTATATCCTGACTCTCCCAAAACATTTGCCATTCCCTGATCATAAACGGCGAAACAGAAAAAGCTTTCAGAAGAGGAAAAAGCGGGCAGTCCATTATTTTTGAGTATTCATAGATCAGAAGCTGCGGAAATGCATCAGAGAAGATCAGCCAATTTGCATCCTCATAGGTCAAAAAAAGCTCTCTTCTTAATCTTTCATCAAGGGCAGCCACATAACAGGATGAGTGCAAATCGGTCATATTATAGCCTGCGTTTCTTGATACCATGCTTGCCAGAAGGGACCATTGAATTTCAGGATTTCTTAAGTAGTAATGAAAATACGCATTCGTTCTGGAGATATTGTCGTAATTAGCGCGCTTGAGCCGCCTCTTAATCTCAGCCGTTAATAAACTTGCCTGATGCTGATCGATTTTTTCAAAATCCATGCCGTCACCCCGGTTCCTATCGTTCCCTTTTCCCAGCCTTGCAATCATGGGAAATATCTCATTTTTTTATGCGAGGGATCAATTTTCTGATATGATAGGATATAGTCTTTGCCATGGGAGGGGAAATATGACTTATCGGTATCCTAACGGTAAAATATATTCACCGGTGGAAAAAGAGAAGGATCCTGCAAAAAAACGGAGCAATCCACTTTATAGCAACAGGGGGATGACCCTTGAGGAAGATTTAAATGAAACAAACGAGTTTTATCTGCATAGGGGAATAGCCGTTGTCCACAAAAAGCCCACGCCTGTTCAGATTGTGAATGTGGATTACCCCCGCAGAAGCGCAGCTGTCATAAAGGAGGCTTATTTTAAACAATCCTCTACTACGGATTACAATGGGATCTACAAAGGACGATACCTGGATTTTGAAGCGAAAGAGACGAAAAACCCGTCCTCCTTCCCGCTCCAGAATTTTCACGAGCATCAAATTACCCATATGAAGCAGGTTCTGGCACAAGACGGCATTTGCTTCGTGATTTTATCAGCCTTCGGGAAAATCTTTCTGCTTCCAGCCACCCATTTAATCGGATTTTGGGAACGCAAAGAAAATGGCGGCCGCAAATCCATTACAAAAGCTGAGATTGAGGAACATGCCATCTTAATACCACTAGGCTTCAGCCCTAGAATTCATTACATTAACGTTTTAGATGCTCTTTATTTTAATTAGTTTAGTACATGGTTAAAATACAATCATGTTTTGCAGCGAAAGGTAGAGATCAAATGTCAGATAATTATCAAAGTCGTGAAGAACGAAGAAGGGCCTCAAAACCCGCCAAACAGCAAAAAAATCCTAAAAACCGTAAAAACGGGCCTTTGTGGAAAAAAATAGTCCTTGGATTATTAGCAGCATGTGTTGTTTTAATGATTGCAGGAGGCGTTGCCTTCGGTGTAATTGTTGCAAAATCCCCTTCCTTGGACGAGAAAAAATTGAAATCCATTTATACTTCTCAAGTATTTGATAAAAACAACAAAAAAATATTCGAAATCGGCGGAGAAGAAAAGCGGACATACGTTGCTTATAAAGATATTCCAAAGAATGTGGAAAACGCTTTTCTTGCAACGGAGGACGCCCGATTTTACGAGCATAGCGGGGTCGACTTTATCAGGCTCGGCGGAGCAGTTCTTGCCAACTTCAAAGAAGGCTTCGGAGCGGAAGGCGGAAGTACGATCAGCCAGCAGGTTATCAAAAATTACTTGCTTACAAACGAAAAATCCGTAGAGCGTAAAGTACAGGAAGTATGGCTCGCATTCCAGCTTGAACGGAAATTCTCAAAGCAGGAAATCATGGAGTTATATTTAAACAAGCTTTATTACACCGGCAACACATATGGAATTGGCAAAGCAGCAGAAAACTTCTACGGTAAAGACGTAAAAGATTTAACATTAGCTGAATCAGCCATGCTAGCAGGGATGGTTAAGGCCCCAAATAACTACAATCCGCGTGTTGAACCGGAGCGTGCTGCAGAGCGGAGAAATACGGTCCTCTCCCTGATGGCAAAACACGGGTTTATCACTCAGGAAGAAGCAGATCAGGCAAAGAAAGCTGATGTAACAGCTGGTATTGCCGCTCCTAAGGAAGACAAAAATCCGTACAAAGCATTTGTTGATAAAATTACGGATGAAATTAAAGATAAAACCGATGTTGAGGTAAGTTCATCCGGTTTAAAAATTTATACAAGCATTGATACAAAAGCACAGGAATATGTAAATGCCTTGATGCAGGGCGATGAAATCAATGTGCCCGAAAGCGAAAAATTTGAGACTGGATTGACGATGCTTGATACACAGACTGGGGAGATTCAGGCTTTAGGCGGCAAGGGCTCTCAAAGTGATTTTAATTACGCAACGCAATCCCGCAGACAGCCGGGTTCGACCATTAAACCGGTTCTGGATTACGGTCCTGCTGTGGAGTATTTGAAATGGTCAACGTATAAGCAGCTCATTGATGAAAAGTATGAATATGAAAATGGACAGCCATTTAAAAATTATAACGATCAATATCACGGTAAAGTATCCATTCGTGAAGCACTGAAAGAATCTTATAACGTTCCAGCATTAAAAGCGCTGCAAGAGGTTGGACTGGATAAAGCAAAGGAATTTGCAGTAGGTCTGGGTATGCCTGAAAAACAGAATTATACAGAAGCATATGCACTTGGCGGATTTGACCGCGGAGTATCCAGTTTACAAATGGCTGGTGCTTACAGTGCGTTCGGAAACAGCGGAATTTATATTGAACCGCACGTTGTTCAATCCGTTGAATTTCAGGATGGAACCAAAATGGATTTAGCTCCGGAACCTAAAGCAGCAATGAGTGACGCAACAGCGTTTATCATTACAGATATGCTTCGTTCTGTCGTAAACAGCGGTACTGGAGAGGCTGCTGATGTACCGGGACTGGATATCGCAGGGAAAACTGGAACAACGAATGAAACGAAAGATTCATGGTTCGTAGGATATACCCCTTCTACTACTATTTCAGTCTGGACGGGGAAAAATGAAACGATGTCTGACACAGAAAAAGCTTTTGCTAAAAAAGTTTTTAAATCAGTCATGTCCGAAGTCGGTTCTGACGATGATTCGAAATTTAAAAAACCGGCTAGCGTGTCTGAAGTAGAGGTATTAAATAATGGATCAGATCCTGCAATAAAAGCAGGACCATATACACCAGAAAGCCAAAAAACAACGGAGTATTTTGTTAAAGGGACAGAGCCTTCAGAGAGCTCCTCTGAGTATCAGGAACCTGAACCAGAGGAAGAGCCAGAACAGCCTCAAGGTGTCTCTAAACCAGAGGTTTCCGTTAATTTTGATCAGGCAGCCAATGCCATTTCCCTAACATGGGGATATGATTCTGCGGAAAAGGCAAATGTAACGTTTGAGGTGACTCAGTCACAGGACGGAGGCCCTTCACAGGTGATCACAAGCACGAAGGATTCGTCTTTTACTGTTCCTAATCCGCAGCCTGGATCAACCTATCAGTTCCAGGTTACAGCGATTAGAGACAACGATAATACACGAAGCGAGCCTGGTGCGGCATCTGTGACCATTCCGGCAGCGGAAGAACCGGCACCTGATCAAGACGGCCAAACACCAGCTGAGCCCCCTGCGGATGGCGAACAGCCGCCTGGACAGGAACCGCCTCCTGGTCAGGAGCCTCCTCCAGGACAAGAACCGCCTCCGACAGAGCCCCCAACTGACGGCGGAAATGACGGAGGCACCGGCGGTCAGGATGGCCAGCAGCCCGGTCAGCCTGGCACCCCTCCTCCCGGACAGGGCGGCACCGGCGGCACTGGCGGCACTGGCGGCACTGGCGGAACCGGTGATGACGGCAACCCAAATAATTAAATAACAAGATACAGAAAAGCCGCTTGGTCATCCAAGCGGCTTTTCCTTATTAAATGTTGAAAGAAGCAGTTTCTTCTTGTACATTTTTTCTAATTCTGCAAACATCTCTTTCAATTGAATAAATGAATGGAATTGAAGAGGATTTTCACGTATATATTGAAGTCTCTCTACTGAATTAACAGGTTTTATGCCCAAGTGAACGAGATCAGGCTTTAATGAGGAGACACTCTGGCCATTAAGCCAATGCAGACATGCTATAAAAGCACAATAGGAATATCCCATCAGAGCAGCATCTGCTCTTTTATTTTGCTGGAACCGCTCCTTCTGCTCCTCCCTTTTCCGCCCCCATTCAGCAAACAAGGAATCAATTGGTTCAGCATCCTGTTCCCACGGTTTCCATGTGATGGGTTCTTTCAACTCAAATAGGAGATCAAACGCAAGAGGAAATTCCCTAATTGTTTCAAGCGGAGACCTGGCTAAATCCATATAAACGTCCGGGCCATTCAAATAAGGAGAAAGTAAAAAGCCTTGAGGTATTGGATAAAGCTTATTTGGCATATTGTATAAGCCCCTTTTTCAACCGTTTCCCGCCTTCCCTGCACATATGCAGCAATGGGCATTCTGCGCACTTAGGGGCCTGTGCTTTGCAGTGATAACGGCCGAAGAAAATCATCCGATGGTGTGTATCAGACCACTCTTCTGCCGGTATTTTTTTCATAAGCGTCTTTTCTACTTCCAGAACAGAGTCCTTCCAGCGGCAGAATCCAAGTCTTTTAGAAACCCTCTCCACATGCGTATCAACCGCGATGGCAGGAACACCAAATGCAACAGATACAACGACATTAGCTGTTTTTCTGCCTACTCCAGGGAGCTTGATCAATTCATCTCTAACTTTGGGAACTTCTCCATTATACTGCTCGAGCAGGATTGAACATAAATTACGGATATTTTTGGCTTTATTCCGATACAATCCAATCGAACGGATATCTTCTTGAAGCTCTTCTAAGGACACAGCCAGATAGTCTTCAGGCGTTTTATATTTTTGAAAAAGGCTTTTGGTTACTTTATTTACGAGAACATCTGTACATTGTGCAGAGAGAGCAACAGCGATCACCAGTTCAAAAGGATTGGCGTGAACCAATTCACAATGAGCATCAGGAAACAGCTCCCCCATCGTATCAAGTGCTTCTCTCATTTGAATTTTTGTAAGCATGGCAGAACCTCTTTTCAGCATGTCACATTGATTGTGCTTTAATTTTCAAGCCAGTTATAGAAAGGAACCTTCCGCTGATAAGGCTCGTCTGTCTGCTGTTCAGACTGTCTGCCTTTCCCCTGGCCCTGACGGAACTGTCTGGAATGGTCTTTAGCCTGTTGAATTGTTTTGATACCATTTCGCTTCCATTCAAACAGGATTCTGTCGATGTAACGGAAATTAAGCTTGCCTGAGATCACAGACTCCCTCAAGGCAGCTTTTATAATGTCATGATCATGGTGATCCTGGTCCATCCAAATACCGAGCGTTTCACACTCAAATGGTGATAGCGGCCGGCCGAATTCCTGTTCAAAAACGGAATAAAGACTTTCTTCCGTTTTTTCAGGCTCACATTGCTCAATTTTAGCTTCTGTAAGGAAACGGTACAGTTTATCCCACAGCGGCTCAAGAGAGTACTTTTCAAATCGGACCGACTGAATGTCTTCGTCCTCTATTTTTAAAAATCCTCTTTGAATGAGGCTTCTTAGCATCATGGAGCAATCCGGTGATGAGGCAGACATTCTGGCAGCCAGTTCATCCGGTGTTGGAAAAAGCTTGCCTTGCTGGATAAACAGCTGTACCTGAAAGATGAGCATCATTTCAGGTTCTGAAAGCCCAAGCTTTGGATAATTTAAAAATAAAATGCCGGGAATCGATAAAGATCCCTCCATTTGAATGGATATGAACTGTTCTTTTTTCATCATATCCCCCCTTTTGATGATGATTAAAACAAACTGAGTACAGGGAACAGAATAAACAGGTATTCCATCACCTGTCCTTTTGTCTGTGCCTCAATAAAATTCCCGCTTTACCTTCTTTCTCAAGCGGCATTCTTAAACAAGGCAATGGTAAAAATGGCTGAAAAAAGTCTCCAATACTGGAGACTCTTGTTTACAGCATCAATTATGGATACAAGCGGTTCAACAGTCTTGGGAACGGAATGGACTCGCGAACATGCTCCACGCCGCTGATCCAGGCTACTGTCCGTTCTAAACCTAGTCCGAAGCCAGAGTGCGGAACGGAGCCGTACTTACGAAGTTCAAGATACCATTTATAGGCGTCGCTTTCCAGCCCATGTTCTTCCAGGCGCTGCTGAAGAAGAGCCTGGTCATGGATTCTTTCAGATCCGCCGATAATTTCTCCGTACCCTTCCGGTGCAATCAAATCTGCACAAAGAACGACGTCTTCACGGTCTTTTGAAGGCTGCATATAAAACGGTTTAAGAGACGTCGGATAATGAGTGATAAACACAGGTTTGTCAAAGCTTTCGGCGATTGCTGTTTCGTGAGGCGCACCGAAATCATCTCCCCATTGAATATCCTCAAATCCTTTTTCATGCAGCATTTTCAAAGCATCATCATACGTAATTCTTGGGAATGGCGCTTTAATATGCTCGAGTTTTGAAATATCTCTTCCCAATGTCGTCAATTCCAGGCTGCAATTTTCCAATACACTTTGTACGATAAATGATACGTAATTTTCCTGGACAACCAGGTTATCTTCAAATTCGTAGAAAGCCATTTCCGGTTCAATCATCCAAAATTCGATTAAATGACGGCGTGTTTTGGATTTTTCAGCACGGAATGTCGGACCAAACGAAAAGACTTTGCCAAGTGCCATCGCTGCTGCTTCCATGTACAGCTGACCGCTTTGGGAAAGGTAAGCATCCTCATCAAAATATTTCGTATGAAAAAGTTCTGAAGTACCTTCCGGTGCACTTCCTGTCAGAATTGGAGGATCAACTTTTGCAAATCCCTCTTTATTGAAAAATTCATAGGTTGCACGGATAATTTCATTTCTTATTTTCATTACGCTATGCTGGCGCTTGGATCTAAGCCATAAATGACGGTGATCCATCAGGAATTCTGTTCCATGCTCTTTTGGTGTAATTGGATAATCCGTTGCTTCATGGATGATCTCTACATTGGTAACACCCATTTCATATCCGAAAGGAGAACGCTCGTCCTCTCTGATGATGCCTGTTACATATACGGACGTTTCCTGTGTAACTGATTTGGCTTTCTGAAAGACCTCTTCTGGCACTTCAGCTTTAACTACGACGCCCTGCATGAAGCCTGTTCCGTCTCTCAGCTGCAAAAAGGCAATCTTCCCGCTTGAACGTTTATTCGCGATCCAAGCTCCAATTGTAACTTCTTTACCTGTGTATTTGTGTACTTGTGAAATAGTAGTTTTCAATTCAGTATTCCCTCCACGGACGTCTTGTCCGAATATGTATGTGTTCTATTATACTAACCTCACTTACAGCAGGTCAATAAGGGCAGTTCATCATAAAGGGGCGGTATGTTCACCGCCCTTCTTTTATGCTTTATTTTTCTCTGTGTACCGCTTGATTCTGGCAATGGCTTCAGTCAGGAGATCCTGGGAAGTCGCATACGATAATCTGACGTGCTCCGGGGAGCCGAATCCCGATCCTGGGACAAGCGCTACCTTTTCTTCTTCAAGGAGTGCTTCAACGAATGCATCTACTGAATCATGGCCTGTAATTTTTGCAGCCTCGCTTGCGTTAGCAAATAGGTAGAAAGCGCCCTGTGGCTTAATGCATGTAAAGCCGGGAATCTGAATGAGCTGTTCATACGTCTCATTCAATCTGCTTTCAAAGGCTTTTCTCATTTCTTCCACGGGCTCCTGCGAGCCTCTGTACGCTTCGATTGCTCCATACTGAGCCATGGACGCAGGATTGGATGTGCTGTGGCTTGCCAGGTTCGTCATAGCACTGATAATGTTTTTAGGACCGGCTGCATACCCGATTCTCCAGCCTGTCATCGAGTGGGATTTCGATACACCGTTAATGACTATCGTACGTTTTTTTAATGCCTGTGAAATCTGAGCTATGGAAACATGGCTTGCGTCCCCGTAAATCAGCTTCTCATAAATTTCATCCGAAACAATCAAGAGGCCATGTTTTTCGCATGCTTCACCAATTGCTTTAAGCTCGGCTTCTGTATAAATCATTCCTGTTGGATTACTTGGAGAATTGATAATCACGGCTTTCGTTCGGCTGTTTGCTGCCCGGCCGATCTGCTCAGGGGTTATTTTGAACTGATTTTCTTCTGTTCCTTCAATAATGACAGGCACCCCGCCTGCAAGCTTTACCTGTTCAGGGTAGCTTACCCAATATGGAGAAGGGACAATTACTTCATCCCCATCATTTAAAATGACTTGAAACAAAGTGTAAAGAGCATGCTTTGCACCCGTGCAAACAATGATCTCCGCTGGTGCATAATCCAGGTTTTGATCTTTTTTAAACTTTTCGATAATAGCGTCCTTTAGTTCTTTCAGCCCGCCGGACGGTGTATATTTAGTGAATCCGTCTTCCATAGAAGAGACTGCCGCCTTAATAATAGCTGCCGGAGTATTGAAATCCGGTTCTCCGGCTCCAAGTCCGATCACATCATGTCCTGCAGCTTTAAGTTCTTTTGCTTTTGCTGTTATTGCCAATGTGGTTGAAGGTGTTAATGAAGCCGCTCTTTTCGCTAATTCCATTCTTTAAGTCCCTCCTATTTAATTGCAATGTGCAACATCTTGCCTGTTTTAAAATCAATATAATCATATGTATACCTGTCATAGCTGTCGATATATTTCACTTCCCAGACAGGGATTTGTTTGCCGTCCCTTTGGAGAATGCCCATTTTTGTACGGAACATTTTTTTGGGTGAGTTCTCTTTTTTTGCTATTTTTTCTGCTTCTTTCATGGAGATCCCTTCTGATAAAACCGCCATGACCGGCTTTTCACTCAGCTTATTTGAATGAATAAGCGCGACAGCATCTTTTTCTTTTGAATCTTTCCCATGAACCGCATAATAGGAAACCGGTTTTCCATCTGAACCGGTATTGGGTCCATTAAAAGTGGTTACTTTCGTTACGGAAGTAAGACTTCCTTGATTAAGGACCGCCTGTTTAGCGGTATCGTGCCCTTTTTTAAGATCATTCACACCTGCCTGAATAGAAGAAAACACAAACCAGCCTGCAGCGATTCCCGCCAAAGCCGCAATCAATAATATTAGCCATTTTTTACTCATAAGCAGGCACCATTATGTACGGTATATCGTGAATACGGCTTGGGTTTTATCTTCTTCGGCAAGTGCCAGTCCAAACATGAGATTTTCCCGTTTAAGCGTCCTGTTTAAAGAATCCACGATTTTGTAAAGATCATCTGAGTGTTCTACTTTAACTGTCGAGAGAATTTCAATTTTACTTTCCATAACAAATTCCTCCTGCGCGCCACAAATATTGTAACTAATATGTATCCGATGCAAGGACACAATAACAATACAACAGCGTAGATTGTTGTACATGTTCCCATTATAACAATAACCGTTCCATCAAGTGAAAATAATTTCTCCCAAACCCACACCTTTATTGACTGGCGATCCGGTTCTTTTCTGAACCCATCCCAGTCCTTTTTTTAATTCAGCCAATCAGCAGCAAGATGGGAAAGCTCTGCCATTGGTTTATAATGAACCTCAAGATCAGGAATTGCACTCAGAAAGTATTTCCCGTAGCGGGAAGAAACAATCCGGCGGTCCAGCACTATTAATAGGCCTTTGTCATCCTGGGTGCGAATCAGCCTGCCGAAGCCCTGTTTGTATTTGATAATGGCCTCAGGCAAAGAGTAATCGTAAAAAGCGTTTTTTCCTTCACTCTCCAGTTTCCTCGCCTTGGCTGATACTACCGGCTGATCTGGCGGATCAAAAGGCAGTCTGACCATTATAATGGCTTTTAGCTCCTCACCTGGAAAATCAATTCCTTCCCAGAAGCTATTTGTTCCAAGCAAGATCCCCTTATCAGCCTGTCTGAACGATTTAATCAGCTTAACCTTGCTGCCTGCACCGACTCCCTGTCCTAAAATGGTGTAGCCGGTCATTTCCTCAACTGATTTTAAATGACTGTACGTATTTTTCAGCATGTCATATGAAGTAAATAACACAAGTATTTTCCCATTAACACCGGGTGCAAATGCTGAAATGGCAGAAGCTACAGCATTTGTATAATTCTCTTGTGAAACATCTCTAATACCGGGAATATCTGACGGGACCAGCAGCTTTGCCTGTTTTCTGTAATTGAACGAGGAAGGAAGCATCAGCTGTTTCGGATAAAAATCCTCCAAACCCATCTGCCTGATCGCATGCTTGAAGGAGCCATTGACTGACAGTGTGCCGGATACAAGAATGATCGAACGTTTCTTTTCAAAAAGAGCATTGGCAAGCTGATCGGATAGATCAACAGGCCTGCTGCACAGAATGGCTGCATTTTTTGCTCCCTTTGCTTCTGCCTCAATCCAAAAGGCTGCATCATTGCTGCCGTTTGAAAAAAGATGGCTTATGGCTTCGCTTGCATATTTAAACCGTTCCGCAAAGGAGAAGTATTCATTCATTTTAGCTTGAGTTTTAAGCGGAAGACTTGCCGATTTTAAAAGCTGCTGCTGCTTTTTCATAATGGACAGCAAATCGTGCATGTAAAATCTGATTCGGTCAGCAAGCTCTTCGATGGACAGCCAGTATGGATTTTGATCTGTGTCCTCTGCAACGGAAAAAGAAATTCTGTTGCCTGAGCCGTTTTTCTTTTTTAGCACATACGCATGAAGGTTTGTAAAAAAGTCATTCAGCTCATCCGCGAACTCCTTCAAGAGAACATCCATTTCCAGGCAATAATCATACCCAATTTCACTTTCTTGCTCAAACCAGTCAGCTACAGAGGCCAGCAGATCACGGGAATATAAATGGCCGATACGCTGCAGCCATGAGTGCATCGTTACATATTCAAGCCTGAATCCCCATTGATCACCCGCAATCCGCTCGAGATGATGGGCTTCATCAATCAGTAGTTCTTCAAATTCAGGAAGCTGTTTCCTTTCGGCTGCGGCATCATTCAAAAGAAGGGCATGGTTGACGATGATGACTGTGCTATGCTCAGCCTTTTTCCTGGCAAGATGGTAAAAAGAACGTTCCCGGTAAGGATTTTTAGGGTGGCTGGACAAGTTATCGTGATGAATCCTCATCCACAAGTGCTTTCCGCCTGATGGGAGATTCAATTCATCCGCATCTCCGGTCTGTGTTTGGAGCAGCCAGATTAATATCTGGGCTTTAGCGAGATTAGAGTCATAATTATCATCAGTCTCCATTAGAGAAAGTTCAAATTTGTGCGGACATAGGTAATGGGATTCACCTTTCAAAATGGCTGCAGAAACAGGACGGCCAAGAATCCTGCACGCAAGTTTGACGTCCCGGTCGATAAGCTGATTTTGCAAGGTGTTCGTATGCGTGCTATAAACAATCCTCGTTCCATTTTCTAACGCATACTTCATAGCCGGCACGAGGAGGCCAAGTGATTTACCGCTCCCTGCAGGTGCTTCCGCAACCATATGCTCGCTATTGGAGAGTGCTTCGTAAATCCCGGTCATCAGTATTTGCTGCTGAGGTCTCTCTTCATAAGAAGGCAGTTCGGTTTGCATGCAGTGCAAAAGCTCAGGGAAATCAGGAATCTCACTTTTTTGCAGACTCTCCTTGGTATAAGCCTTCGTGAATACATCGGAAAATGCGAGCGTGCCGTACAATTCAACTTCCTGACTTCCCTCCTGGTAAGGAGAGTCCTCCCCCTCCTCAATCAAATCATCGAGAATTTCATGCAAATCACTGATAAACACATCGGAAAGCTTTCTTAAGCTTTTTAAAGTCGTGACGGGCAGGGTCTTTAATTTTTGTAAAATGATTTCAAAAATACGGGCGGTAACTTCAGCATCGCTGTCTGCCTGATGCGGACGGTCATGCTGAATGTCGAGTTCTCTGCAAAGCTCTGATAATTTGTAGCTTTCGAATGAAGGAAAAACCATTCTCGATAGCTCAACCGTATCCATTAGCCCGCCGATAAACCGGGGATACCCTGCCTGCTGAAGCTCTGCCTGTACGAATGACAAATCGAAATGTACATTATGGGCAACAAAAAAAGCCCCATCAAGCATTCGGTATACCCTCTCTGATATCTCAGAAAACACGGGGGCGTCTTCCACCATTTCATCATTTATGCCAGTTAACGATTCTATAAAGGCAGGGATGGGCTGAAGCGGATTTACATAACTCATAAAGCGGTCTGTAATTTCTCCGTTTTCATAAACCACTGCTGCAAATTGTATAATTTTCTCTCCTTTTTTAGGAGAGTTTCCTGTAGTTTCAACATCTAAAACGACGTAACGCCGATGCTCCATTATTGACACCTCAATCAGCTTGCATTCCAGTACATTGTATCATTAACCGCACGAAAACGCTCAAGTACAAGGCGAAAGAAAAAGGCCGGCTTAACACCGGCCGGCCTGATGCACAAGCATAATTTCATTTACATGCGAATGGTGGATGCAGGCTCTGTTCCCAGCATTTCAACGATGCGGTTATTCTCATCCATAATGGCTACTTTAGGCGTATGCATAGGAATATTTTCTTCCGCAATCATCGCATAGGAGATAATAATAACGACATCCCCTTCCTGAACAAGCCTTGCTGCTGCTCCATTCAGGCAAACGACTCCGGTATCTCTCGGACCCGGGATGATATATGTTTCAAAGCGGGCTCCATTATTATTATTTACAATTTGCACTTTTTCATTAGCGGTCATTCCAACCGCATCCAGCAAATCTTCATCAATCGTAATGCTTCCCACGTAATTCAGGTTGGCTTCTGTAACACGGGCACGATGTATTTTGGCATTCATCATGGTGCGGAACATATAATAATCTCCTCCGAATGGTTATTATTTTTCACTGCGGGTCCAAATCAGGTTATCAATTAGTCTTGCCCCGGAAAACTTAACAGCTGCTGCCGCTATCATTTCCCTGCTTTGATCTATAGCCGGAATCAGCTCTGGATATTGCAGGACTTCGATGTAGTCGATTTCTGCACCCTTTATATCTTGTAAAGAGGCTGAAATGTATGCTCTGATTTTCTCCGCACTTGGATGATCCTTCTCGGAGAATAAGCGGCCGGCCTGCAGGCTTTTATAAATTTTGGGTGCTTCCAATCGCTCCTCTGCCGTCAGGAAAACATTTCTGGAACTCTTTGCAAGTCCGTCTTCTTCCCTTACCGTTTCAACCGGGATGATTTCCAGCGGAAAGAAAAATTCATCGACAAGGCCTTTAATAACAGCCACCTGCTGGGCATCTTTTTTTCCAAAATATGCTTTGTCAGGCTGCATGATGTGAAATAGCTTCGTTAATACCGTTACAACCCCATCAAAATGTCCGGGTCTTGACCTGCCGCAAAGTACGTCCGTCCTGGCTGCAGCTTTCATTGTAACAAATGGTGCAGGTCCGTACATTTCTGCAGGATCCGGGGCAAACACAAGATCGGCTCCGGCCATACGGGCCAATTCCAAATCTCTATCCAGATCTCTTGGATACGATTCAAAATCTTCATTCGGTCCGAATTGTGTTGGATTAACAAATATGCTGACAGCCACCTTGGCATTATCCGCTCTGGCTGTTTTAATCAGTTCAAGATGTCCTTCATGCAAAAATCCCATCGTTGGCACAAAGCCAAGTGAACCGCCGGCCTCTGCTTTCCAGGATGATATGATTTCTTTTGCTTCTTTCACTTTAGTTTTGACAATCATTTTGAAACGCCTCCGTAAAGACCATCGAGTACATCCTCATTCATAGTAAATGTGTGCTCCTCTGAAGGGAATGTGCGGCCCTTTACATCCGATACATATTGAGTGACTGCCTGCTGCATTTCTTCATCAGCGCGTCCATACTGTTTTACAAACTTCGGAACGCGCTCCACACCGTATCCTGTTACATCGTGATAAACGAGTACTTGACCGGCAGTTTCAGCTCCCGCTCCAATTCCGATGACCGGAATGGAAAGCTCCTGCTGGATGAGCGCGGCAAGCTGGCGCGGCACACATTCAAGCACGAGCGCGATGGCCCCTGCCTGCTGGCATTGCAAGGCATCTTCTAGTAATTTTGCTGCAGCTTCCGCCGTTTTGCCTTGAACTTTATATCCTCCCAGGACACCTACTGATTGGGGGGTCAGGCCTAGATGGGCTACAACAGGTATTCCGCCTTTTGTTAGAGCCTGAATCAAACCGGCCACTTCATCTGCCCCTTCAAGTTTGACAGCATCACTGCCAGCTTTCTGCATGAGTGCTGCGGCATTACGAAGGGTATCTTCTTTAGATATATGGTAGCTCATAAAAGGCATATCCGTTACAACAAAGGTGTCAGGAGCACCCCTTTTAACAGCTTTTGTATGATGAATCATGTCTTCCATCGTAACAGGAATGGTTGAATCGTACCCAAGCACGACCATTCCAAGCGAGTCACCGACAAGGATCATATCCGCTCCTGCTTTTTCCGCTTGTTTAGCAGAAGGATAATCATAGGCGGTAATCATAGCAATTGCTTCGCCCGTTTCTTTCATTTTTTGAAAATCTGCTCTGCTTTTCATCATTTCCCTCCTCTTTTTTCCCCGTATCTGCAGGAATCCACTCCCTGCTGAAGGGGTTTTACCTATAGAGGAACAAAGGGATCCAAAACATAAAAATTCCTTCTTCTATAAATGAGAAGAAGGAATGGACAATAACAAATTCGCTGGATCATTCCTCTGTCCCAGTCCTTCGGATCAAGGCAGACTAAATTATCGTAATCAAAATGGTTTGCTGGTTTTGCGGTGCAGTTCCCTGAAAACGGATACTACCCGAGTTAAGTATATCAAAACGCCATAATTTATCAATTTATTTCACTCTAGGATAATTCAATATCTGCAGAATATATTTTTTCAACCGTACCATCTGCGGTTTGAAGCAGGAGGACCCCTTCATCATTAATGCCAAGCGCCTTTCCATAAATGGTTCCCTGCAGGGTTCTTGCTTTTATCTCACGCCCCAGACTAACCGCATACGATTCCCAAAGCAGCTTGACCGGACGAAAGCCGGCAGACAGATAAGCTGTATAAAGCTGCTCAAGATTATACAGGATGGCTTGAATAAGCGAGGTTCTGGATATGTCATTCCCCGCTTCGAGTTTTAAAGAAGTAGCAATGGTTTTCAGCGCATCGGGAAAATCCCTTGCCTCCTGATTCACATTAATCCCCATTCCAATGATGACAGAATGAACAGAATCTGCTTCAGCCTGCAGCTCTGTTAGGATCCCTACAGCTTTCTTTCCATTGATTAAAATATCATTTGGCCATTTTATAGAAGGCAGAATTCCAGTTGTTTCTTCTATGGCCTGTACGATGGCTACAGCTGTTAAAAGTGTAAGCTGAGGGGTCTGGCTGAGCGGAATTTTAGGTTTTAGGATACAGCTCATCCAAATCCCTGTATTTACAGGGGAGTGCCATACCCTGGAAAGCCTGCCGCGTCCCTCTGTCTGCTCATCAGCAATGACGATGGTCCCCTCAGAAGCACCCTCACCCGCAAGCTGGTGTGCGATTTTCTGTGTAGAGGGGACCGATTTCTCGTAATGTACGGCTTGTCCCATAAATGAGGTGCTCAGTGAGGACTGTATTTCTGCTGCGCTCAATGCTTCCGGCTTTTTAATCAGACGGTATCCCATTCTTCTGACCGCTTCCACTTCATAGCCTTCTTTTCGCAGTGTTTCGATATGCTTCCAAACAGCTGTCCTGGAACATCCAAGTACTTCACTGATTTTTTGCCCTGAAACGAACTCTTGATCCGACTCGGCAAATGCCTCCAATAGCCTTAGCTTTACATTCCTTTTTGATTGCTCCAACGGAGAAACCACCTCTCAATCTCGTTTCTGGAGTTGTGAAGCCGTCCTTCAAGCACTTCCAGTTCAATTGCGTGCAGCGCATCTGCTACCCATGGTCCCGGCTCATTGCCTGCTATCTGCAAAAGCTCATTCCCATTTATATGTAAATCCGCTCTGGAGTGGATCGTCAGCCGGCTGTAATCAGCTGCCGCCTTTTCAGCACCTGTTTTCTGGATCCAATCCGGCTGGGATTCACAGATTGCCTCAGTAAGACAGACTGTTTCTGCACCCGCTTCATACAGCATCAAATTTGTCCACTGGTTTTTCAGCCTCTTACGAAGAAATAAATAAACAGAATGGATCTTGTCCATTCTTTTAACAGGCATCTTCCATTGCTTTAGAAATTCTTTCGGCTGCTCCACCTCAAGGTCAAAAAGAAGGAGTGCCCACCTTTCCGGCAGTCCAAGTGCAGGTGGAAGCGTCCTGGCTATGAACGTTTCCCAGCCGTGAATTCCTTTCCCTAATCCTGGCATAAATTCAATTAACCCGCTGCTTTCAAGCAAATCTAAAGCGGCGGAAGCAGCCTTTCCTTTAAGGAGCTTATCAAACTCTATTAATTTCCGCTCGACTGAAATATGTTTCATCAAACTTGCCAGACGGTTTATTGCCTCCAGCGAATCCGGGGTGATGGCAAAGTCTAGCTGGCTTGAAAAGCGCAGTGCTCTTAGCATCCTGAGCGCATCTTCCGTATACCTATCTTCAGGATTTCCAACCGTTTCTATTTTCTTATCCCGAATGGCATCCTCCCCGTTGAAATAATCATGAAGATTTCCGTCTTTATCCATAGCCATCGCATTCATCGTGAAATCTCTTCGTTTTAGATCCTCTTTTAGCGAAGTAACGAATTGAACTGTCTCCGGCCTGCGAAAATTCTCATAGTCTGATTCTGTACGAAATGTCGTAACTTCATAAGGCTCCCCTTCATGGAGCACAATAATGGTTCCATGGGCAGCCCCGACATCTGCCGTTTTAGAAAAAATCTCCTGCACTTTTCCCGGTGCTGCAGAAGTAGCGATATCCACATCATGAATGTCCCTGCCAAGCAAAAGGTCCCGTACTGAACCCCCTACAAAATAAGCCTCATACCCTTCTTTTTCAAGTGCGTGAATAATCGGCAGCGCATCTAGAAATTCCTTTTTCATCGGTTCAATCCCCTTGAAGCAATCCGTAATAAATATCCTCATATTGCTCCACAATCTGATCGGTTTTAAAATTTTCCCTTGCCGCTGTCATAGCCTGCTCTGAAAACCTGCTGTGCAAATCCTGGCTGCTAAGTAAGGCGACTGCTTTTTCTGCTGCCTTTTCAATGTCCCCAACCTCAACAATGAATCCATTCTCCCCATCGGAAATAACCTCCGGAATTCCCCCGATGTTCGTTCCGATACATGGAACCCCGCACGCCATCGCTTCTAAAAGAACCAATCCAAAGCTTTCTTTCTCAGACATAAGCAGTTTAATATCGCTGATTGAGTAAAGCTCATCCAAATTCTCCTGTTTTCCTAAAAACAGAACCTTTTCCCTCAAGCCCATTGAGTGGACCAGTTCACAGACACTTGACATTTCCGGTCCGTCTCCTACAAGCAGCAGCTTCGAAGAAACTTGATCTGCAATGAGGGCAAAGGTTTTAACTATATCTTTCACACGTTTAACCTGTCTGAAATTCGATACATGGATGATGACACGCTCATGATCTTTTATTTTGTAATCACCCTTTAAATGAGCAGCATCTTTTTTGTAATAAACCCTGTCATCAATAAAATTGTAAACGGTTTCGATATGCTGCTTGGGAGCAATCAGGTCATATGTTTGCTGGACGAGTGCGTTTGAAACAGCTGTTACCCGGTCAGATGCTTCAATCCCGAAACGGATCAGCTGGGCCATGGACGGGTCCGACCCAAGTACGGTAATGTCCGTGCCATGAAGAGTGGTTACAATTTTCAGATGATCGCCTGTCATCTGCTTTGCCAAAAAAGCACATATCGCGTGAGGGATTGCATAATGAACATGCAGGATATCCAGCTTTTCCCTTTCGGCAACCTCTGCCATTTTGCTTGAAAGAGCAAGATCATATGGAGGATTTTTAAAAACAGAATACTGATTGACTTCTACTCCGTGAAAGTAAATGTTGCTGTACACTTTATTCAATCTAAATGGAATGCTTGACGTTATGAAGTGTATCTCATGGCCTTTTTCAGCCAAAAGCTTCCCTAGTTCTGTTGCCACAACTCCTGAACCCCCGACAGATGGGTAACAGGTAATGCCGATTTTAAGTTTATTTTTCATTTATGTTCACCTGGCAATTCATTCAATTCGATTGGTTTCGGACTTTTAAAACCTTCCGCAAAGGCCAGTCCTGCAGCCTTTCCTGCAAGCTGCTCTCTTGTAAATGCGAGATCTATGTATGCATGATTCATGCAGCTGTGATAGGCTCTTAAACTTTCTTCTTTTCTGCTGATTGTGCCTGAAATATCGAGAATCATATCCGGTTTTTGGAAAGGAGCGGTAATATATTGATAAACATGGTGTACAGAATGAGCAGGCAAGCGGAAGCTGTCTTCGTATTTATGAATTCCCGCTGAATAAACTGCTTCTTTTACAAGGTTTGCGCAGCTTTCAAAATCTGGATGATCCGGATTATCCGCAGGGCAATATACTACCTCCGGCCTGTATTTTCTAATAACGGAAATGAGCCGGTCCAGGTAGGAGGCGGCAACAAACAATCCGCGGTCAGGGAGATCCAGAAAGATCCTCTTATTCACCCCGAGCACCTCGGATGCAGCAGTCGCTTCTTTCTTCCGTACCGCCACAGTTCCTTCTGAGGAAAGCTCTGCTTCCGTTAAATCACAAATACCGGTTCTTATCTGTTTGTCAGCATATCTCGCAAGCGTTCCGCCCATCCCGTACTCAACATCTCCAGGATGAGCGCCAAATGCCAGAATATCTAATTTCTCAAGACTCATCTAACTCTCCTTCTCGCTGATGAATAACCTTTCTCCACGTCAGGTCTCCCCTATTCAGACCGTGAATTAAAATTTCTGCCGTTCCCATGTTGGTTGCGAGCGGGATGGCGTAAACGTCGCATAACCGGATAAGAGCGGAAACGTCCGGTTCATGCGGCTGTGCAGTTAAGGGATCCCGGAAGAAGATGACAATATCCATTTCATTTCTTGCAATCATCGCTCCGATTTCCTGATCCCCTCCCAGCGGGCCGGACTGGCATCTTGTAATGGATAAACCAGTCGCTTCCATGATGCGCAAGCCAGTCGTTCCGGTAGCAAACAGCTCATGTTCTTCTAAAATACTTTTATAGGCGGTAGAAAATTGAACCATATCATTCTTCTTTTTATCATGGGCAATCAGTGCAAGTTTCATCAGCTATCCCTCACTATTCAATGATATTTTCAAGACCGTAAACGAGTGTATCGAGCTTCATTACTTGTTCGCATGAGAGTTTGACGCCTGACATGAAAGATTTCCGGTCATATGAGTCATGCCTGATCTTCAATGTCTGGCCTTCCCCCCCAAATAAAACCTCTTGATGGGCAACAAGTCCGGGAAGCCGGACACTATGTATTCTGATCCCGTTATATGAAGCACCTCTCGCGCCAGCAAGTGTCTCTTTTTCGTTCGGATGGCCCTGCTTTTTCTCTTCCCTTACCGCAGAAATCATCTCAGCTGTCTTGACTCCGGTACCGGATGGAGCATCGAGCTTCTGGTCATGATGCTGTTCGATGATTTCGATATCCGGGAAGTATTTAGCTGCCATTTGGGAAAATTTCATCATCAGCACTGCCCCTACGGCGAAATTCGGCGCAATAATGACACCAAGGCCTTTTGCTTCCGACAGTTCCTGCAATTCCTTTAAGTTATCCTCAGTAAATCCGGTTGTCCCCACTACAGGTCTGACACCCATTTCAAGGGCTGTTTTAGCATGAAGCATTCCGGTTTCCGGTGTTGTAAGATCAATCAGTACATCCGCTTTAGTTTCAAACAAACATTCTTTTAAATCGGTATAAATGGGAGCACTGCTTGAAAACCCTTCTCCAATTTCGTTCAGTTTTTCACCGCCGTTTTTACGGTCCAATACTCCCGCCAATTCAAAATGAGAAGTTTCTTCTGCTAAAATAACGGCTTCTCTTCCCATTCTTCCACGGGGTCCTGCTACAACCACTTTAATTGAATCCATTTTTTAAAGCTCCTCTTTCTTTGTCCAGCGGTCACGGTCGCGGACAGCAAATTTTTTCATAACTAAATCGTGTGCTTCGGCCAAATCGATTTGAAGGGAATTCGCCATGCACACCAGCACAAACAGTACATCTCCAAGCTCTTCTTCAATTGCTTTATCTGCCTCTGTTGATTTTTTCGGCTTTTCTCCAAATCTGTGGTTGATTTCACGGGCAAGCTCCCCAAGCTCCTCCGTAAGCCTTGCAGTCATTGCGAGCGGACTGAAGTAGCCTTCTTTGAATTGGCCGATGTAGGTATCCACTTCCTTTTGTATGTCTTTCATTGTTTTTTCTTTCATGAGGACTCCCGCTTTCTTTATGTATTTATCTTCTTCCAATTATATCATCTTGAAATCAAATTCTGCCTGATTTGCCGTTTTGCCGCTGGTGAACTATAATATTATCGCCATCATAAGCGATTTTGGGAGCTGATATAATTTGAACGGATTGAACATTCGCAACATCCTTTTCATCCTGCTCGGATCTGCCATTTTTGCCTTTGGGCTAGTTCATTTTAACATGCAGAATGAATTGGCTGAAGGAGGATTTACAGGAATTACACTTCTTCTATACTTCATTTTTACGATTGATCCATCTATATCTAATTTAGTATTGAATATTCCTCTATTTTTCATAGGATGGAAACTGCTGGGAAGGGTTTCTTTTATTTATACAATGATCGGAACCGTGAGCTTATCCTTATTCCTCTGGATTTTTCAAAGGTATCAGTTTAATCTCCACCTTTCTGATGACCTTTTGCTTGTATCCCTGTTTGCCGGCGTATTTATCGGGGTCGGTCTGGGTATTATTTTCCGCTACGGCGGTACAACCGGCGGAGTCGATATCATTGCTCGCCTTGTTCAGAAATATAAAGGAATAAGCATGGGTAAAACGATGTTCCTTTTTGACGTATGCGTAATCGGAGTATCTCTTTTGACGTATCTGGATTTAAAAAGAGCCATGTATACGCTTGTTGCCGTCTTCGTAGGCGCCCGGGTCATCGACTTTATGCAGGACGGAGCATATGGTGCTAAAGGCGCGACCATCATTTCATCTAAAAATCAGCAAATTTCCAAAAGAATATTAGAAGAAATGGATCGAGGGGTCACCATTCTTAAAGGGCAGGGTTCTTACTCAGGGAATGCTATGGATGTATTATACTGTGTTGTGGACAAGAATGAAATTGCCCGGCTCAAGCTGGTTATCACTTCTGTCGATCCGCATGCCTTTGTAGCTGTAACGGATGTTCATGACGTACTCGGAGAAGGCTTTACACTCGATAGCGAAAAAAATCCGATCCAAAAGTAATCGTGTACGCAAGAAATCATGGATTGGCCCTGGAGCCATGAATGAAGGAAAAAGGAAAGCAAGCCGGGATCGGCTGCTTTCCTTTTTTGTTTATCTATCGCGCTCTCTTTCCACCTGCTTTTCCTTTTCCCCACGAAATTTTCTCCACCCTGCATACGTAAGAGTCAGAATGATCATTCCTCCAGTCGTAATAATCACCCAGATTAGGGAAGGATCGGCCTCGTCATCCTTAACTCGGTCGAACAGATTTTTAAATTCCGCTTCCATTGATGTAAGCTGACTAATCCTCTCTTCTTCCGTCCCGTTTTCCATTAACCCCTCTCCAACTGTTGATATCAGTGCCTCAACCTTTCTTACTTGCTTGGGAGGGACATCCACGGATACAGAAGGATAGATCGTTTCATATAAAGTAAGAAATTCATTCCAATCCTGTTCAAACGATGTCGATTCTCCAATTTCGGCATCCTTTTTTAAATGATTGAACGAGGTCATCATGCTCGTTTCCATTGAACTCCAGAGCGGCTCATTTTCTGTAAATGCCGCATCCACAACCATATGGAATTGGGTAACAGCCCTCATTTTAGATTCAGGATCTGCCTGCTGATCCTCAAGCTTTTCCAGTGCATTCCCATGAACGGCAGAAATCGTTCTTACTGTTTGTCCAGATACAGCCTGCCTTGCCTCCGGACTTTTTTCAAACTGTTTGGCAAAATATTTCAGCACTTGCAAAGATTCATCGGTCCTTCCCTGCTTAGCCAGCTGGAAGGCGCTGTAAGATGTCTCGGATAAGCTGTTCCATCTATCAGTCTCTTCGCCTTTTGCCTCAGTGCTTGAGAAAAGGAGAAGCAGGATCGTCAAGCATACTACCCATCTTTTCATGTTTGTCCCCCCCAAATCATCTAGTAAAAAATATGTAAGGAGGGACAAGATTAGACCACTGGGAATAACCTTTAATGGATATTAAGCTTCCATCTTTTTTCTTTTATCACATACCAGTAGGCAATCCCAAGTGAAAGGATGCTAAGCCAGAATGTAAAATAACCAATCGTTGGCAAATAATCCATCAGCGAGTAATAGATCGGCATTTGTCCGAACACATAATCAATTACATCATTGTGCAATGTCCAAACAGCCGCTATGATTAGGTGCCTAAGCTTAAATCGGTAAAACGGAATGTAAAGCAGTCCCTGAATCGCCATCGCCATATGCGAAGCCATCAGCATGTAGCCGGCTGGTTCCAGTTCTCCCGTCGTAATCAGTAAAAGCAAATTCATCACGGTTGCCCATATTCCATATTTAAAAAGGGTAACAACCGCCAGCGCCTCCATTAAAGGGGACCTTTTTCCGAAAAGATAATACAGGATAACAATTGTAAAGAAAAGACTTGCAGTCGGACTATCCGGAACAAAAATCAGGAACTGCGGAGCCGTTATCACAAGCTGACCTGTATACCAATAATACCCATACAGCGTACCAAGCAGGTTGACAGCAAACAATAAAAATAAAAAAGGCTTTCCGGCTAATACATAAAATATCGTCTTCATCTGAACAGCTCTCATTTCTATTAAATTTCACCTTTCTCATCATATAAAAAAGCTGACAGATTGTCAGCTTTTTACTTGGATGAAACTTTTGAAACGAATTCGGAAAGAACCTTTAGTTCCTCATCCGTTCCTTTAAATACGCCGGCAGGCATTGCGCCGCGGCCCTCTTTAGCTATTTTGGCAATGTCCTCAGGCTTTAATCCGTTATCAACAAGAGATGGACCAGCTGCTCCGCCCTGAAGGTTATCACCATGGCAGGAAACACAAGTCTGCTCCTGGAATACCTTGTATCCTTCTGAGTTCGTATCGATTTTGGCTTCAGCCTGAATTTTTCCCTGCTGCGCTACCTTTTCCCAGTTGGTCGTCGAAACCGACTGCCAGGTCAGGAAAATAATCGCAGCGGTTGCAAGTAGCATCATTCCTACAGTTACAGGTCTCTTTGCAGGCCGGCGCTCAGGACCGGGATCAAGAAACGGAGCAAGAATCAATGCACCAGCCGCAATTCCCGGCATGATCATTGCACCTAGAACCGTATATGGACCGGATGCGTACGTATACTTCAAGAGCTGGTAGAGAAATAGGAAATACCAGTCAGGAAGCGGGATGTATCCTGTATCAGTCGGATCCGCCACCCGTTCCAGCGGTGAGGGATGAGCAACTGTCAAACATAGAAATCCAATTAAAAAGACCGATCCAACCAGCCATTCCTTCAAAAGGAAATTCGGCCAAAATGCTTCAGTTTTCCCAGGAAACTCCGAGTAATCTTTCGGAATGTTCGGTTTTCTTACGGCAGGAACACGAGAATCCCCGACGAACTTCATGCCTTTTCCGCGATGCATGAATCCCCCTCCTTTTTAGATGGTTCTGCAGTAGATACTGCTTTTTTACAGCGGTCCGGATATTCCCTGCTTTCTGATCATCAGAAAATGGGCAGCCATCAGACCGAATAATGCGGCCGGAAGGAAGAATACATGAATCGCAAAGAATCTTGTCAGCGTCTGCGCGCCGACAATTTCAGGATGGCCGGAGAGAAGCACCTTCACTTGAGTACCGATAAATGGTGTGGCCTCTGCTATCTGAAGGCCTACTTTCGTCGCGAAAAGCGCTTTCATATCCCATGGCAGCAAATAACCTGTAAATCCAAGACCGAGCATAACAAAAAAAATCAGAACACCCACAATCCAGTTCAATTCGCGAGGCTTCTTATAGGCTCCCTGGAAAAACACCCGAAGTGTATGGAGAAACATCATGACAATGACGAGACTCGCGCCCCAATGGTGCATCCCTCTTACGATTTGTCCGAATGCGACCTCATTCTGCAAATAATAGACAGATTCCCAGGCATTTTTAATATCCGGAACATAATACATTGTCAGGAACATTCCGGATAATACCTGAATGACCGTTACGAAAAAGGTTAATCCTCCAAAGCAATAAACAAACGCAGAAAAATGATGGGCAGGGTTGACGTGTTCAGGCACTTCATGGTCGGCTATATCCCGCCATAAAGGAGTAATATCCAGACGCTCATCCACCCAGTCGTAAATTTTATTCAGCATCTGCTACGCTCCTCTCTTCTTGGCTTTACCGAGAAACAAGTAGCCGTCTTTGACCTGCTGTTCAAATACGTCCAAAGGAGCCAGCGGAGGTGTACCTGGAACGTTTTTTCCATCTTTCTCATAACGTCCGTAATGACATGGGCAGAAGAACTGGTTTTTGTTCTCTGGATCCCCATTCCAACTGACGGTACAGCCTAAGTGTTTACATACTGGCGATAAAGCGATGATATCTCCCTTATCGTCCTTGTAGACCCAGGCAGAACGCGGTTCATCGGATTTGTGCCAAGCATCGACCTGCTTGATTTTGAAATTAAATCGTTTTGGTTCTGCTGTAATTTCATCCACTTTTACCACTTGAACTAAATCCTGGCCTGCAACGGGCCGCAGAACAGGGTCAAGGGCAAAGCGAACCATCGGCATAATCATTCCTGCGGCCATGAATCCGCCTACACCTGTGAGCGTATAGTTAAGGAACTGCCTTCTTGATACCCCATGTTTTCTCTCGCTCATTTTTTTCCCCCTTCTATCCCCTATAGATGAAGTCTGGATGCAAGGTTATAAAAATTTATAGTACTAGGACATTCTAATGATATATCAATCTCTCAAACGGGTCAATATCATCCTTTTATGGAAAAAAGTATAATGATAGTGTTTTCATTTACAATTCCAAAATTGTAATAAAATGTTCATAATTTGCTGCAAATGACTTTCCAGCAGCTGGCCGGTCACTTCACGATCCAGATTTTGGAGCGGAATCGACGGAATCCAGATTACATTTTTTTGAAGATCGCCGCCTGCTGTCTTCCATATTGAATCTGTCGTTAAAAAGACAATGTGCTTAAAATCAGCTTCCGCATCTTTTTTCCACTCCATCAGTCTTATTAATGCATGTTCTTCCTGTGGAAGGTAGGTAAATGGAGGACTTAGCATGATTCTGCCTCTAAGCTGCCTTTCCAGCTCTTCAGACAGCAGCATGGCAAATTCGCCCGCCTGAATATTTTCCAGCATAGAAGGAGCAAGTCCCGCAGGAATCAGTGGAACAACCAGGGTGTCTATGTATTGCTTTTCTTTTTCTAATGCCAGCGCATCATTGGCAGCCCATTTCAAGATGTACACCCCCTTTTAGAAATATTTAGAAGAAAGAAGACAATGGAGACATGCTCCATTGTCTATATATTACACGATTTTTGACAATATTTTTAGAAAATTTTAATTACTTCCATTTCGTTAAAATTACTGTACCTCCTTCAGACCTAGGCGGGATTTTAACTGTTACTTTTCCATCCGGCATTTTTTTATAATCTTTATTGGAGTACAAGTCTTTTACAGACGGAAAGTTTTTATCGGCCATATTCAGGGTGACCTCTTTTATCTGATTGGTCGTATTGATTCCTACCAGGAGCTCCTGCCCCTCATATTTTCTTGAAAATACGAGATAGCCGTCTTTATTGCTGCCGGATACTTTTTCCCTGCTTCCTTTTGCAAAGACTTTAGAATAATGCTTTCTCGTTTGAAGAAGCTTGGCGTAATGGACAGTTAAATCATTCCCGCTAATTTTATTCCATGCCATGTCATAGCGGTTTTCATTGAATTCGCCCTTATCAAAATCCCCGCCGTGTTTACCCGATAGTCCAATTTCTTCTCCATAATAGATGACGGGCTGTCCTTTTGCCGTTATTTGAAGAGATGCCGCAATTTTTTGCTTTGAAATGTCCCCTTTTGCATGGGTGATCAGGAAGCCATCTTCATCATGGCTGCTTAAAAATTGCCCAAGTACCGCTGTGTTATTAATCATCCTGTCGCGTTTTTCAAGATTTGCTTCCGTTTCATCAATCTTTCCTTGTATAAACGAAGCCGCTTCTGATTTGAAACCAAAGTCAAGAAGGGAATCCATTTGTCCGCTGTTCAGATACCCGCCAGTATTATCTGCACTTGCTCCAAAGTTCTCTCCAATCAGCTTGAAATCAGGTTTGATTTTTGTCAGCTCATTCTTGAAAGCACTCCAGGTCGTCTGATCTACGTGCTTAACCGTATCCACGCGGAAGTAATCAATCGTGTCTCCCCGTTTCGTTTTCGCTCTTTCCAGCCAGTCTGTCTGCCACTTGATCACTTGATTTCTCACAGCTGCGTCTTCCGTTTTAAAATCCGGGAGTCCCGCCAGTTCGCCTTTAATGACATCTGTTCCTCCATCCCGGAACATATCTTTAAAGCGAAGGGAATCTTCAATCGTTGGGTAATTGCGGATATTTTTACCGCCGCCATCCTTCAATCCATAGCCGCCATGATTCAGCACCACATCCACCATAATTTTGATTCCTTTATCATGTGCTTTATCAATCAGCTTTTGGAAAGTCTTCACGTCTCCCAAGTGTTCATCAAGCTTAGTGAAATCCTTTGCCCAATATCCGTGGTATGCATATTGAGGGCCCTCTTTGCCCGAGCGGATATTCCAGTCCACATTGTCGACAATTGGTGTGATCCAGATTGTATTGATCCCCATATCCTCCAGGTAATCAAGCTTCTTTGTAATCCCGGCAAGATCACCTCCATGATAGGTTTCAGGATGTTTCCTATCATAGTTTTCTTTATTCGGATCATTGTTCGATGGGTCTCCATCATAGAAACGGTCTGTCAGCATAAAGTAAATCCTTGCTTCATCCCAGTCGAACTGATTTTTGCCTGAACCTGACACTTGAATCGGTTTCACTTCAAGCAGTGCCTGACCTTTATGGGTGTTTCCATATTGATCCTTTACAGTTACCGGCAATTTTTTTACACCTGCTGTGATACTGTCTTTGACAGAAACACTGATTTCGTTCAGAGCTGGGTCAATTGGGGTATTCTCAGAACCGCCTATTGCACGCAAATCAATGGTCATTCCCGTTACTTTAGCATCCTCTCCAGCCGCGGCAGCCACTGAAATCACTGCATTCTCTCTGGATGATATTTTTTTAGGGAATGCGGATGCTGTAACCTTTATTTTAGGCACGACGTACTTAATCATCGATTTACCGTTCTCATCGGTATTATAAGGGTCGCTCATTTCAGCTGTTTGACCATTCTTTGTCACAAGAAAGGTATATTCATAGTTTCCTTCTTTAAGGTCTTCTAGTGTGTAAGTGAAGTACTGGTTCTTTTCATCGTACACCATTACCGAAGGTTTGCCGTTTATTTTTACCTGTACACGTTCTATCTGATTTTGAGAACTTGTTTCATAGAGCTCCTGATCCCTGTAGATGAAGGTAAGTTTTCCATTTGCAAGAATAGGCCCTTTCACAGGAGGAACCGTTTCAAAGGCTCCGACGCCGCTCGTTACCGTAACTTTCGTAACAGATTGAGATAAATCCGCTTCAATGTAACGATCTTGTCCATAGGCGTCTTTCTCAGCCCAGTCTGTTCCCTTTCTTAATACAAAACCAATTTTTGTTGTATCCGGTCCGATTGGGAACTTTGCTACCGCTCCGTTTTCTGTAACCTTGGAGAAACGCTTTTCTCCGTCCTCAACACCTGTTTGCCATGTCCAAATGTTCCAGCCATCATATTGGTTATCTGCTCTCTTATACGTAAATTCTACGAATCTCTGAACATATTTCTTAACTTCTATTGGCTTTTGTGCTGAAACGGATCCGGTTTTAGCTGTAATTACTGCTTTCCCTGCACTTAGCCCGGTAACTTCTCCCGAGGAGGAAACAGAAGCTACCTTCGGATTGGAGGTCGTCCATTCAATTGGCGCTTTTTCTCCCATTACCTGACCAAATTGATTCTTAACCGTGCTTTGAAGCTGAATAGAATTTGATTCATACACTGAATCTTTTCCTTGCAGTTCGATTGATGCCGGCTGCAAGTCAGCTACCGTTACGGTAATGGACTTCTTAAGTGTGCCGCTTGATGCAGTAATTTCAGTTTTCCCTGTCTTTTTAGCTGTTAGTTTACCGCGTGAATCCGTCTGAACGATTGCTTCATCCGCGCTGGACCAGGTTAACGGCTGGTTAGTCATATACCCGCCAAACTGATCCTTTACTTGGGCCTGCAGCATACGTGATTCATTCATATCCATATACAAATTGCCTGTATTGATTGCAATCGAGGATGGAGTCAACGAATCTGTTCTTTCTTCATCATATAAAACCATCATGGAAAGCGGCTGAACATTGGCCTCTGTTCCATTTATTTGCACAATAACGCTTGTACCTGCCTGTTTATGGTTAACAACCGATTTCCAGCCTGAAGGAGCAGAAGGCAGCGCCACCTTTTTAGATTCTGTATTCGCATTGTAAATGACCACTATGTTTTTCCACTTATCACCGTTGGCATGGTTTTTCAGCTTGTAGGAAACCACATTATCCTGCTTTTGCAGAATTTCAACATTCGCTTCTACCTGCTGTTTCTCTGTCAGTTTGAATGCTGGATGATTATTCCTTAGTTTATATAATCCTTCATAATACGCATTAACCTGATCGAAATCCGACACATCATTCCAATTTATTTGATTGATGGCATCAGGGCTTTTGTAGCTGTTATGATCTCCATACTTCGTTCTGAGCATTTCGTCTCCTGCATGGATAAACGGGATGCCTTGAGAGGTAATGGCTATACCGTTCGCAAGCAGGGACCGCTTTACTGTCTCATTTGCAAGCTCATACTCTTTGCTGACTGCATGATGCGGGGCAGCAGCTGCTATTGCATCTTCCACCGTTTTATATTTAACCGCATCTTCACCTTGAAGCTTTCCATCTTTTATATTGATAAAGCCTTCTTTTTCTTCAAGGCCTTGTGTCTTAATAATTTTATCCCACAAATTCAAATTGTCATGAGCGGTGACATAGTTGATGGATTCAATCGGTGAATTCGTAAAGTCAGTGATGGAACCTCTTACTCCGGTAATGATTGCTTCTTCTCTGCCTTTTTCACCAGTAGCAAATCCTTTTGACGCGTCATCACTTCCGCCTTTGATCGCTCCGCGGATATTATCATTAAAGACCGCAAATCCCCGGTCCTTTTGGGCCCCTTTTGTCGTTTGGAGACTTTCAGCAAGCGGTGATCCCCCTGCCTGCCATGGTTCCCCGTAAACAAGCATCGTCGGATCCACTTGCTCTTTCAGCTCTTTAGTCAGCTGTTCCATTGTATTGACATCGATAAGACCCATCAAGTCAAAGCGGAAGCCGTCTACCCCGTATTCTTCCGCCCAATATTTAACGGAATCCTTAATATATTTTCTGACCATCGGTCTTTCTGATGCTACTTCATTCCCGGTTCCGCTTCCATTTGTGTAGGTTCCATTGTCGTTGGTTCTGTAAAAATATCCTGGTACAATTTTATTGAAAGGCCCATTTTCAATTTCAAATGTATGGTTGTATACGACATCCATAACAACTCTGATGCCTTTATTGTGCATAGCCTGGACCATTTCTTTGAACTCAAGGATCCTGGTTTTAGGATTGGATGGATCAGTTGAGTAAGAGCCCTCCGGTACATTAAAGTTTTGAGGATCATAGCCCCAGTTAAATTTCGGATCACTTGAACCAGGATCGTCTACCTTTAATTCATTCACTGTTTTAAAATCATAAGAAGGGAGCAAGTGTACGTAAGTTACACCTAATTTTGCAAGATGATCGATCCCTGTCGGATCTCCATTTCTGTTCTTCGTTCCGGTTTCTGTAAAAGCTTTGAATTTCCCTTTGTTTTTCATGCCTGAATCTTTGTTTATTGAAAAATCTCTGACATGCAATTCGTATAAAGATGCATCAGCAGGGGTTGTTACCTCCGGCTTGTCCATTGGCTTCCAATTGGAAGGATCTGTTTCATCAAGGCTTACGATAGCCGATCTCTGTCCATTGGCACTGACTGCCTTTGCATAAGGATCGACCGCATAGTTCACTTTGCCGTCTGAGAATTCGATTTTGTACATATAATATTTACCGTTTAAATCACTAGGTGCTTCGACAGACCATACTCCATTGTCTGCTCGATTCATTGCTATTTCTTTTCCATTGGAGTGCTGATTAACTGTTCCCTGATCTGTATATGTACCCTGGGTGTCGAACAGGGCAACACTGGCTTTTTTAGCTGTCGGTGCCCACACTTTAAAGTCTGTTTTTCCGAGAGTATATGACGCTCCCAAATCGTTTCCGCTGTGAAAGAATTTTTTATCATCCAACGCTTTTCTAACGGTTACTTTTCCCGTTCCAAAACGTGTGCTCTTAACTGCATACGCATTTCTAACATCAATTGAATTTGCATCAGCGATTAGGAGCATGACCTGATTGTCTTTCACTTTTTTTACTTGTGCTGCTATTTCCTTGCCATTTGTTTCATCAACCAGTTTAAACTGATTCAGGTCTTCATCTTTTAAGGAATGAGAGGAACTGACTATGATTCGATCAAGCGAATCCATTAATGCTGATGTCAGCCTTTCGCCAACATTTGTTTCTTCCTTGCTGAAGTATACAGCCGGATCTCCCTCAGCAATCCAAGCTTCGGCTGACTGCTGTCCTTCAGGAATTTGAATCGTCCGGGTCATTTCCTGCGAGGTCCAATTTCCAGGTCTTGCAATGACATTGATTTTGTTTGAGGATGCTTCAATCTTGGCTTGGGCAAAACCTTCCTTCACTTCGGTAAAGTCTACTTCTTTGCCATCTTTCCCGTCTTCCCAAACCCATAAGTCCCAATTCAAAGGCTTTCCATCATATCTGTAATAATTTATTGTGTAGCTGTAATTCTGCTGAGTCTGATCTGCCGCCTCCCCCAATGCAACCGTTTGCAATCTGGATTGAGCAAAAGCCCCAGGTGTGCTGATGAATGTACTTAGTACAAGCAGCACGGCTAATAATGATGATATGATTCCCTTGAATTTCCCTTTCATTTCCTTCCCCCTATGTTCGGACTATGAAACCGATTGCTTCTGCAAACGGTTTCATCCCTAATTTTCACACGTTAATAAGATAAAATCAATCGCGTGCAGAAAATTGAGAATATTTTACCATTTATAGAAATAGCAAGAAAAAAAGCCCTCAAAAATTGAGGACTTTCAGCTTATTTTAGTGCATTCAGCCTGCTCGTCAAATCCTTGAAAGCATGCTCGTCATGCCGGTCCAGCGCATCGTCAATCATTTGCAGGAGTTTATCCTTTTGGTAAGTTTGGATTGCGCTCTCAAGTACCCGTTCAGCAATGATGCGATCTTTCTCATTGCCGTTAAGGTGCTTGGGCATGAAAGGATTCCCTTCCATTACAGCCGCGTATTGAGGGGATTGATAGGCTGATCTGAAGTTAATTTGAATATAGAGCTCTTCCTCCCGATTCAGCCGAATATCATGAAACGATTTTTCAGCATCTGTCGTCATGACATTTTCTTTGTAGAAACGGAATGGAACTTCTTCCACACAATGAGTAGACATGATGATTCCGCGGGGACAATATTGGGCCTGTTCTACAAAATGGACTCTTTCCATCAGGGAATCATGGCTCATCAGGTAATTCAGAATCCATACACATTCTCTCCGTTTTAGCTGGTAATGGTTTAAAAACCATCTGATAAAATCCTTCTTCTCGTGGACAGAAACAGGGGTCATCATTATCGTTCCCTCCTCTGCAAGAACGTTTCTTTATACTAAAAATTTCAACACAGTGAAATCAAAATCCTGCCTGACTACTGTTTTAATTCGTCTTCCAAATGCATCAATAAGGCTTCAATTTCGACATTCGCAGGGTCAAGAGATAAAATCTTTCTGAATAATTCCATCGCTTTTTGGCGATTTCCCTCTTCCAATAGGAAACGGGCGTATTCTTCAAGGAAATCGGTCTGGTCTTTAAAAAATTTATATGCGCGATCATAATAGTCTAATGCCTGTGAAAAATTTTCGGTTTCATTGTAGCTTTTGCCAAGAAGCCAAAAATACTGCGGATCTTCTTCTTCAAATTTCATCACTTCTGTAAGCAAATCAATGATTGCCTGAAATTGCTCCTGATGAAGATAAATATTGGCCAGTGTCAGAACCGCTTCTGCGTGGCCTGGATCAATGGCCGCTGCTTCACGAAGCAATTGGACTGCCTTATCCGGCTGCTGATTTTTTAAAGAAATCTTCCCGGCGAATAAATAGAGGTCTTTATTAAACTCATCTTCTTTAATGCCTTCCAGAGCCGTTTCCTGGCTTTCCTGCAGCATCCCCTCTTCTTCATAAGCCCGTGCGAGCGGCAGATAAAGAGAAGAGAAGCCTGGATCCAGCTCTTTTAAATTCTCAAGCTGCTGAATTGCGGTTTTTGTCTGGCCTGCCCTCAGTGCAGCCAGCCCGTAGCCGAAGACAGAATGAGGATCTATCTTTTCATTGATTGTTTTTTCATAATAAGGCATTGCGGCCTCAAATTCACCTGATCCACTCAAAGCATCGGCTAATCTTTGGTTAATATTGACTCCTGCAAAAACTTCAGCTGAGAGTGCTGCTTTTTCATAATATGAAATCGAGGTTTTATCGTCTCCGCTATGATAATAAAATTCTCCTAGAGCAAAATCAATCAGGGGTTCATCAGGAAGAAGCTTCTTAGCTTCTTTCAGTTTACTTTCACTAACTTCCTGCAGTCCCTGCAGCTGATATAAATCGGCTTGGAGGAGCAAAGCCTGCGGATAGGCTGGATCATCCTTTGAAACTTGATCGAGAATGGAGATGGCTTCATCTTCCTGTTCCATATCAATGTAGGCTTCTGCCATCAAAAGGGAAATATCCGTTTCCTGAGGATATAAAAGATGAAGATCTGCCAGCAAATCCAAAGCTTTGTCCGGAAGGCCCCATTCATAATACTTGTCCGCAAGAAGAAACTTTTCTTCATCATGCAGGGTAGCCTGAAGCTTGGAAAGCTTATTCAATCCTTCCTCCGCTTCTCCTTGTTCTACCAGGTTAATTGCTTCTTCTAAAGAGATTGCCATGTGGCATGTTCCTTTCTATATAAGTGACAGGGTGCGGGCAAATGAGGACCGTATTGAAATGTGCCTTTCTTCTCCTCTGCCAGGATGAAAAAAAATACGATCCAGTGCCTTCACCACCCTGCCTCTGTGGATTGTTATGGTTGGAATATGACTATCATAATCGAGAAGCGGAATCGTTTCAACCGAATCGCTTAAGCAGGTTTTCCGATATAGATTATAATCCACGTCTCCATCAGGCCTGATCAGTCCCTTTTCAGGGTAGATACCGAGTTTCATCAAGTCGGCTGCAGGCAAGGGCTTCAAGGGGGCAAGTGCATGGGGCAGTACAGGAATGCCGATTTTCTTCATAAATTGATACCATTGCTTCTCTGCTTTAGGTTCCTCACTTTTCCAGACAGGAATTATCGTAATTGAATTTAAATATAGAGAATCCCGCAGCATTTGCCAATTAAACTGAGTAAATGGGAGATCAGAGCTGATTTCGGCAAACATGATGGCAATTCCTTGTTTCTTTAGCTCAAAAATTAAGGATGGGGTAAGAGCCTTTAACGGACAAGTGACGGCAAGATAATAGTCAGCAGATGAATTAACCAGGAGCTGCCGCCGCTTCTTCACTTTATCTTCTAGTTCACGCTTCCTTGAAACAGAAACAGCGGAAATAATAGCGGTGCATCCTTTTGCTGTGAGGCCAGTCATATGCTGCTTATAAGCTGAAAACGAGTGTCCTTCCTCCATTGTATCCAGGAAGATATATCCTGGAGTCATGATGTATTCCTCCAGATTCATTCGGGGATAAAGGCTGCGTTTTAAATCATCTCTGATCAGCCTGAACCGGTTCTTTTCTACACTGATTGAAACACGCCGCATCTTACCTTCATTCCATAATGTAACTTGATCGATAATATACGCCATCCGTTTCCTCCTGCAGCCCCTTTTAAGACAAGCTATGCGGAGAAAAGAAAAATTATGATCAGAACTAAAGGACAAGCCCTTTGAAGAATAAAGTACTGTTAAAGGTGCAGCGACCTGTCACTTCCTCGAACTGACCATCATCCTGCAGGCCCCGCAGGCTGATAAACTTATAACCTCAGATCTGGCTAGGCGCTGGATCTGGATGATAGTCCCCTCAGTTGAAGCTTATTTACAAGGACCTATTTTTTTAGCTCTGATAAACTTGGATGCTGATTGCTATTAGCAGGCGTTCGCTTCTCATTGCGCGGGCTGCTTGAGCCTCCTCGACGCTTTGCGCAGGCGGGGTCTCACCTGTCCCGCTGCTTCCAAGGGAGTCTCACGCCTTCCACTCCAATCAACACCATGCTTACTTTAAAACAATAACGAAAGCGGAAGCCAGTGCTCCCGCTTTTGTTATTGACTGACCCGTGCTAAATCATTAAAAAATCCTGGGTATGATACGTTAATCGCTTCAGCCTGTCCCAGTTCAACTGTTTTTTCAGTTAAACAAGCTGCAATAGAGAGCATCATTCCAATCCGGTGATCTCCATGACTGGAAACTTCAACTCCCCCGGTTAATGGTTTTTTTCCGTTGATGATCATCCCGTCTTCTGTCGCTTCAATATCTGCTCCAAGTTTTTTCAATTCATGAACCACTGTATCAATGCGATTGGTTTCTTTTACCTTTAATTCCTCCGCATCTTTAATGATCGTTTTTCCTTCTGCCTGAGTAGCTATTAAAGCGATGATTGGAATTTCATCGATTAATTTTGGAATCAGCTCACCGGATATAGTCGTTCCTTTTAAGTCAGATGTTTGAATTTCAAGATCTGCCATTGGCTCAAACGAAGCGGTTTCCACTTCGGTTACTTTGATTGCAGCACCCATCTGCTCAAGTACTTCCAATATTCCGGAACGGGTCGGATTGATGCCCACCCTTCTCAATATCAGTTTACTGTTTGGCACGATCGCTCCCGCAGCCAAAAAGAACGCAGCTGAAGAAATATCGCCAGGCACCTCAATTTGAGCACCTTTAAGCGCCTGTCCGCCTTTAATTGACACGGTTAAGCCATTTTCTTCGACTTCTGCACCAAATGATTTCAGCATTCGTTCCGTATGATCTCTTGATTTATGCGGCTCGGTTACACTCGTAAGTTCTCCTTCTGTACGGAGGCCGGCAAGAAGAATGGCGGATTTCACTTGGGCACTTGCTACATTGGATTTAAATGTTATGCCGCTTAAGCTGCCTCCTCTTATGGAGATTGGTGTAAAGTTTCCATGATCTCTTCCATCAATAGAGACGCCCATTTGCTTAAGAGGCTCTGTCACTCTTTTCATCGGACGTTTGGCGATAGATTCATCACCAATCAGACAGGAATGGAAGGGTGTACCGGCGAGCAGCCCAAGAATGAGGCGTGTAGTTGTGCCGGAGTTCCCGACATCGAGAATATCAGCTGGTTCCTGAAGACCTTCAAACCCTTTGCCATTTACTTCCACATTGGTCCCGTCAACGGTTATGTCCACCCCCATTTTTTTAAAACAGGAAATGGTACTTAAACAATCCGCTCCGTTTAAAAAATTCGTAATAACCGTTTTTCCTTCTGCAACTGAACCAAACATAACGGCCCTGTGTGAAATTGATTTATCGCCAGGGATATGAATTTCGCCCTGTAATCCTCTGCTCGAATGTAGTTTCATGTCATTTCCTCCTAGCCAAAAAACGTTCCGTAGCTTGTGTATTTTGCAATACAATTTTTTGCCCGTTCACGATCTGCTTCCCGTTGAAAGCTAATCCTCAGGACTCCGTTAATATCTTCTCTCGTTTCGATAATTCTAATATTGGTAATGCTTATTTTTTCCTTTGCAAGGTATCCCGTAATTTCTGAAATCACACCAGGATAATCAGGTACGTCTATATACAAATCATAGAAGGATGGAATCGCTCCCTGCTGTTTGACCGGCAGCCCGTCCCGAAATTCCTTTGCTTCATTAAAATATTGATAAATCGCACTGCTGTCTTCCCATTTAAGAAAATCGCGGACCCGCTCCATTTCCTGAAGCCAGTTTTCAAAAAGCTGCAGCATATGTTCTTTATTTTGAAGCAAAATATCACGCCACATTGCTGGACTGCTTGAAGCAATTCTCGTAATATCACGAAAGCCGCCGGCTGCAAGCCTTCTCGTAAGCGGATTTTCCTCTTCGTGCTGAACGGCCTGATGGACAAGCCCGGCAGCGATAATATGCGGGAAATGACTGATTACACCTGTTATCAGGTCGTGTTCCTTAGGATTCATGATGACAAAATTTGCTTTTGTTCCAGCAAATAGGGTTTTTAATTCTTCTATGTATGGAGCATGCTCTTCGCTTGAATCACAGAGCACATAAAATGCATTTTCAAAAAGGTGGGCTTTTGCCGCTGAAACACCAGACTTATGTGAACCAGCCATAGGATGCCCGCCTATAAAAATCATATCTTCAGTAAAAATTTTATTCGCATGAAGGGCAATCGTCTCTTTCGTGCTGCCTACATCCGTAATAATGACTCCTTTTTTCAAAGTCATCTTGCTCAATTGATCCATGATTAGCAATGTTTGCTGAACCGGTGCAGACAGAATGATGCAGTCTGCATGCTTTGCACCATCCTCAATTGAGAGAACAGCCTCGTCAATGACACCCAGCGTTACACCAAGCTGCGCTTGTTCAGGTTCAATATCATACCCCGCAATTCTGCAAGAGGGATGTTCTTTTTTTACCGCCATTGCTAAAGACCCGCCAATGAGGCCAAGTCCAATAAAAAACAGATTGTTTCTCATATCGGCACATCCTAACGTAAGGTGAGAAATCTGATGATGATCATTTTAGAAAGCTGCTTTCGCAAGTTTTGCTGTTTTGTCAGGCTGATTTCCGCTCCCGCCAGCCTAAACAGGATTCATTTAAAGAAGCTATTTAAAACAGCAGTCTTTTATAAAAGCTATGAAACCTGGCTGCTGATTTCCTCTGCAGGCGTTTGCTTGCTGCGGCGCGGGCACTGAGCTTCCACCGCGATATGCGCTTTCGGGGTCTCACCAGTCCCGCTTGCTGCCGCAGGAAGTCTCACGCATTCTGCTCCAATCAGCAGGAGTTAAAAACAACATCCCGCTCTAGAAAAGAGTTTTTTTAAAAACGCAAAAGAAGCTTCATGCCTCTTTAGAGCATCGTTTTTAATAAATCTATAATTTCACGGTTTTGTTCCTCAGACCCCACGGTAATTCTCAATGAGGTTGGAAACCCTAAAGCGGCACCTGATCTGACAATATATCCGCGCTCAAGCAGCTGCTGAAACAAGCTATTCGCATCACGGCTGAAATCAATCAGGATGAAATTTCCTTCAGAAGGATAGTAGGCAAGCTTCATTTCTTCGCAGAAAGCATAATACTGCTGCAAACCGGCTTTATTTCGGATCCGGCAGCTCTCGATGAATTCCTGGTCATCCAGTGCTGCAAGTGCTGCAGCCTGTGCAATTCTGCTTGTATTAAAGGGCTCCCTTGCCGGCTCAATTTTCTGTACCAGGCTTTTGCAGCCAATTCCATATCCGATCCTTAGTGCAGCAAGTCCGTAGGCTTTTGAAAACGTCCGGAGAATCATGACATTTTCGTACGTGTTCAGTAAGGGAAGCGAATTCGGAAAATCCTCTGCCGTTACGTATTCATAATACGCTTCGTCAAGAACAACGAGCACAGAGGCTGGCACTTTTTCAAGGAATGACTCTAAGCGGCTCTGATCCACATAGTTTCCTGTCGGGTTATTCGGGCTGCATACCCAGACAACCTTCGTGTATTCATCAATGGCAGCAAGCATCGCATCAAGGTCGTGTTCTCCACCTTTAAGAGGCACCTCTCTGATTTCAGCATTTTCTATGACTGCATTATGCCGGTACTGAGGAAAGGTTGGTGTAGCCATGATCGTATTGGACTGATGATCGAGCAGGGATCTGCAAATGATTTGCACAATTTCATCTGACCCATTGCCAAAAATAAGCTGATTTTTATCCACTCGAAGAAGTGCCGAAAGTTTCTCGCGGAGCTCCGTACTGTATCCATCCGGATAAAGAGCAAGCTGGCTCAGTTCCCTTTCAATGGCTTCCTTTGCTTTAGGGGAATACCCATATGGATTCTCATTAGAGGCCAATTTCACAATATGATTAAGACCGTATTCTCTCTTAACCTCATCAATTGGTTTGCCCGGCTGATAAGGTTTTAAATCAAGCAGCTGGCTTTTTACTTCCATCACAAACACCTCTCCCTAGACAGATTGAACGAATGATCTGGCGAAGGCTTCTACCTTTTGAAGGGCTTCATTGCGGTCAGCTTCAGACAGCAGCTGATCGTGAAGTTCTTCGAGCTTGCGAATGATAGAGCTTCCCACAACAACGCCGTCACCGACTTCATTCATTTTTCTGGCCTGCTCACCTGAGGAAATCCCAAATCCCACTGCAACTGGAATCGGCGAGACAGCTTTTACCTCATTAATAAATTGAAACACGTTTTGATCAAACGTTTTCCGCTCGCCGGTTACCCCTAAAGAAGAAACACAGTAAAGGAATCCGTCCGATGCCTGTGCAATTTTCTTCAACCGGGAAGAAGATGTCGGGGCTACCATTGAGATAAAATAAAGATTTTCAGCTTTGCAGCGGGTGCGGATCCGCTCATTTTCTTCAAACGGCAAATCCGGAATGAGCAGACCATCCACATTGTTTTCGCGCATTAAAGCGAAAAAGTTTTCTTCCCCCAATTGTAACACAGGATTGTAATAAGTGAACAGAATGACAGGAATCTCTACTCCATTTTCCCTCATTTGAGGTACAAGTTCCATTGCTTTTACAATATTCATTCCCTGTTTCAGCGCTCTTCCTGAAGCACGCTGTATAACAGGCCCGTCTGCAAGCGGATCAGAGTAAGGAATGCCAAGCTCAATTGCTGATGCTCCTGCTTTTTGAAGAGCCAGGGCGAGGTCAACAGTGGCTTCTGCATCAGGGTCGCCTGCTGTTATAAAAGGAATGAATAGTTTTTTATTTTGATCCAGAAGAGACTGAAAGTAATTCATCTTGATCCACTTCTCCTTTCAATGCTTTCATAAGGGTATGAACATCTTTATCTCCGCGTCCGGACAAGCATACGAGAATGGATTGTTCCGGTGACATCGTCTCAGCGATTATAAACGCCTTCGCCAGCGCATGCGCCGATTCAATGGCTGCAAGCAGCCCTTCCTCTTTAGCGGTCCTGTGGAGTGCATCAAGAGCCTCCTGATCTGTAGCGGAAATATATTGAACTCTTCCTGTGTCAGCTAAATGGGCATGTTCAGGACCGACGCCCGGATAATCAAGTCCTGCTGAAATGGAATACGGTTCAATGATTTGTCCAAATTCATCCTGAATCAGATAGGTTAAGGAGCCATGGATTACACCACTCGTTCCTTTTGTAATGGTTGCAGCATGAAGCGGTGTATCGATTCCCTTACCTGCGGCTTCCACCCCAATAAGTTCGACATCATCATGCAGGAAAGGATGGAACATGCCGATTGCATTGCTTCCCCCTCCGACACAAGCAATCACTTTATCTGGCAGCCCGCCCGTTCTTTCTGCAAATTGCTTTTTGGATTCCTCTCCAATCACTTTCTGAAAATCTCTGACAATCATAGGATATGGGTGGGGACCAACTACAGATCCAATCATATAAAAATGATCTTCGCAATGCTGCACCCAGTATCTGATTGCTTCATTTGTTGCATCTTTCAAGGTCTTATTCCCCGAGTGAACAGGCACAACTTCGGCTCCGAGCAACTCCATTCTGAAGACATTCAGCTGCTGCCTTTCAACATCTTCAGCACCCATGAACACTTTGCATTTCATACCAAACTTTGCTGCGACCGTAGCGGCAGCCACTCCATGCTGGCCTGCACCTGTTTCTGCGATTAGCTGATTCTTGCCCATCCTTTTCGCGAGCAGCGCCTGTCCGATTGCATTATTAATTTTGTGTGCTCCTGTATGATTCAAATCCTCACGTTTTAAATAGATGGACGCTCCGCCTATTGATTTCGTGAGATTTTCAGCGAATGTCAGCGCTGTGGGTCTTCCTGAGTATTCCTTAAGAAGATGCACATATTCTTCCTTAAATGCGGGGTCCGCAGCTGCTTCACGGTAGGCATTTTCCAGCTCTTCAAGCGGTTCCATTAACGTCTCAGGAACAAATTTCCCTCCAAAATCTCCATATCTTCCTTTAATGTCCGGATACATAATCAAACACCCTCTTCTCAAAATTTTTCAGCAGTTCTGCATCTTTGCTTCCATTCCGCTCAATTCCGCTTGCCAGGTCAATTCCTGCCGGTTCCGTCCTTAAAAGGTCTTGAACATTATCAGGGGCAACACCCCCAGCAATGAAACACGGTTTGCCCATTTGCTCTGCTTGCTCTAAATACCTCCCGGCTAATGACCAGTCAAAGGCCACTCCCGTTCCGCCCCATGAGCCCTTTACATGGCTGTCAATTAAAAATACATCTGTACAGGGTTCATATTGAGCCATCTTTGTCAATGCAGACTCATCATGCCTGATCGCTTTCCATAGTTCCTGGCTGTTCCTTTGTTTAAACTCTTCCAGTAAAGGAAGGGATTCTTCTCCATGAAACTGAACAGCATCTAAATTCAAGATTCGGCATGCTTCCTCAACCTCTTCAAGCGCTGGGTTCACAAAAACTCCAACATGCTTCTTACCGTTTTTCCCAAACTCGTCTATCCATTCTTTTACTTCAGAAGGTTCGGTTCTCCGTTTGCTTTCGGTGAAAATAAATCCAATGAAATCCGCTTTTGATCGGCTTGACAGTCTGTAATCCTCCTTGCTCTTGTTACCGCAATACTTAAGGAGCGGACGCTTCATTCTGCTTCACCAAACAGAATTCTTATTGCTTGCTCCTGATCCTGATGCCTCATGAGCGATTCTCCAACTAAAACGGCATGTGCACCGAATTCTTTTACTGCATCCAGATCAGCTTTTGTATGAATTCCGCTTTCACTTACTAATAATGACCCGTCTGGGATATAACCGGTAAATTCCCCTGCTCTTCTGATGTCTGTCTGAAATGTGGTCAAGTCACGGTTGTTTACACCGATCAGCTCAGGCGAGATCTCTTTTAAAATTCTCTCGAGAATCTGAACAGAATGGACTTCTACTAAAGCATCCATCCCGCGCTCTTTTGCATGATGATACAGCTCCGCAAGCAAGGAAGGATCCAGCGCTTCTCCAATCAGAAGAATGGCATCAGCACCGATAAGATCAGACTCTTCTATTTGAATGTGATCAACGATAAAATCCTTCCTTAGCACCGGCAAGCTCGTTTCACGCTTTGCAAGACTCAAATAGCTGTTTTCCCCTTTAAAGAACTTGCTGTCAGTCAGCACAGATAAACAGTCGGCCCCTCCAAGCTCATATTGTTTTGCATGAATTTCAGGAGAAAAAAGATCTTTTATAATTCCTTTTGAAGGAGAAGCCTTCTTCACTTCTGAAATCAGTCCAATCGTTCGTTTCGGATTTTTCAGCGCTTGATAAAACGGCCGCTTTGGGAGCTTTTGATCCTCTGGTTTCTGATAGGCAAGGATTTCTGTTTTTTTATGGTCAAGGATTTGGCTAAGCATATTTCTCCTCCTTTTTCATTTGCAGTCTCTCTAGCTGTGCAAGTGCCTTACCGGATATGAGGGCTTGTTTGGATAAGCGGACCCCTTCTTTCAGACTGCCGGAATATCCGGCTGTATAAAGTGCAGCTCCTGCATTTAAGGAAATAATGTCCTTTACGGCTTCAGGCCCTTTATTTTGAAATGCCTGGCATATAAGTGAGGCGCTTTCCTTCGGATTGGCTGCTTTCAAGTCAAGCGGATTCCCGCGCTCCATTCCAAATTCCTCAGGAGATATTGTATACCGTGATATCTCTCCGCCCCTCACTTCCAATACATTCGTTTCATCTGTGATCGTAATTTCGTCAAGTCCGTCTGCTCCTGTTACCAAAAGGGCATGTTCGGTTCCAAGCTCGCATAGCGCTTTAGCCATTAGTTCCGCATAACGATCTGAGAATACCCCAATCACCTGTCTTGAAGCATTCGCCGGATTAGCGAGGGGCCCGAGAAGATTAAAGGCAGTTCTAAACCCAATTTCCTTTCTCGGATTAACTGCATGCTTCATCGACGTATGGTACAGGGGGGCAAACAGGAATCCCATGTGGTTTTTTTCCACTTCTGCCGCTGCCTCCCGAGGGGTTTCCAGAGGCTTGATACCCAATTCTTCCAGTACATCGGCACTCCCGCTCTTGGAGGTGAATGAACGGTTTCCGTGTTTGGCTACTTTCACCCCGAAAGATGAAGCTGCAATGGCAGCAGACGTGGATATGTTAAAGGTCGAGGCATGATCCCCTCCCGTTCCGCACGTATCAACGGCACTCTCCAATCCGTGGATCACAATCATTTTTTCTTTCATCGCCTCAGTAAAGCCGATGATTTCTTCCACGGTTTCTCCTCTTAATCTTAAAATGGATAAAAAACTGGCAATCTGGCTTGGTGTGGCTTGCCCCTCCATGATTTCAAGCATGGCCTCTTTCGCCTCTAGTCTCGTAAAAAATGTACCTTCAACGGCTCGTGATAGGATGTTTTTCATAACGGACCTCCTTGCCAAAATGATCGTTTGCCAGCTCGATTGCTTTAATCAATGCGCTTGCCTTGCTTCGTGTTTCCTCATACTCGCTTTCCGGCACAGAATCAGCAACAATTCCTGCCCCCGCCTGGACATAGGCTTTATTGCCCTTCACCACAGCTGTACGGATGGCAATGCATGAGTCAATGTTGCCATCGAACCCGATATAAGCAATGCTCCCGGCATATTGATTTCTTGGGGTGGGCTCAAGCTCCTGCAGGATTTCCATCGCCCTCACTTTCGGTGCTCCGGAAACCGTTCCTGCAGGGAACGAAGCAAGCAATGCATCAGTCGGATGGATCCCCTCCCTCAGCTGTCCGGTCACTTTGGAAAGCAGGTGCATAACATGGGAAAAATACGTCAGTTCCATATAGTTTTCGGTTTTAACAGAATGATAGGCTGCTACTCTGCCAATATCATTTCTTGCAAGATCAACAAGCATCAGATGCTCCGCCTTTTCTTTTTCATCACCGAGCAGGCTTTCTCCCAGGGCAGCATCCTCCTGATCATTTCTCCCCCTCTTCCTTGTACCTGCAATCGGATGAATTTCTAAATGGCCGTTTTGAACATGGATCAATCGCTCAGGAGAGCTTCCCACGATTTCAATCCCGTCTGCTTTTAAATAAAAGAGATAGGGAGAAGGATTAACCTTTCGCAAAATTCTGTATAAATCAAATCCATTTGCCTGGATCGGGACCTCGAATCTTTGGGAGAGGACTGTTTGAAAAACATCGCCTGAAGCAATATATTTTTTGATCTTCTCGACTTTTTCAATGAATTCTTCTTTTTTCATGTTTGATTGGACCTCATCAAAACGAACGTTTGACCTATGATCATAGCTTAAAAACATTTCTTTCAGCGGCTTATTCTCTTCAAGCTCCTTCAGAATGCTATTGATTTTTGCATCTGCTTTTTGATACCTGGAAATGAGCTCTGCCTCTTCTTCCTTTCCATTCAAAAAGGAAAATTCGATAATGTACAGCTGATTCTCGGTATGATCAAATGCTATATATGTGCTGCATACAGCAAGGCTGCATACTGGCTCTGCCGGATTCAATCCGGGATGCTTTTTAACTTTTTCAAAAAGACTGACGGAATCATATCCAATACAGCCAACCGCTCCTCCCTTAAATGGGATGGGAATCTCGGGAAGCTTAATTTGCAGTGAATCATCAAGGTTCTTGAACACATCTGAAAAACTGGAAGACTCATATTTACTGCAGCCGTTTTTGTCCCGGATTGTAAATAGTCCTTGTTTTTCTTCTATGGTAAAGACTGTATTTAACCCGATAAATGAATAATTGGACCAGCTGGATTCACGATCGCTGCTTTCCAATATATAAACTGCCTGTTTTTCTAAAGCATTAAAAATTTGAATGGGAGTTAATGTATCAATTTTGTAGGTGTGGACGACCGGGATTGTCCGGAAGTCTTTTGCATCATGTAAAAATGAGGGTAAATCTGAATGGTTCATTCCTGGTTCCTCCTCTAATTTTGCAGAGGAGAATGGGATGAGTCGGAGGTTTTTTGACCGGCTATGCATTTTGGGTATGCGAAATAATATAAGCATACCGCCTATAACAAAATAAGCCCAAAAACATACATATGTATGTCTTTGGGCAGCATAGTCCGAATCATATACAAGAAAGTGATTCCTCAGCTATACTCATTCATTCTCAGCTACCCTAAACTCTTCTCTGCTCTTGCTCTCAACTAATTACTCTCTTGAACTTATTGAATATTCTAGTACGTTTGCGATGCTATGTCAACGCTGAAGAGTTTACTGCGATGGAAGCAAATCCGGTCTTAACACCACAGCTCCTTCTAAATAAACATGCTGTACCTGATCCTGCTTCAGTTCTGTATCTGCGTTTATCATAACGCGGATGCATTTTTCCAGGGCTCCAGGGACGGCGATTTCTGCCATGCACATAACCGGTACATGCTTCCACCCATCTAATTCCCTTAGTGCCTTTGCAGGAAACGCAGCATCAAGATCCTTCGTTGCCGTAATAATGACACTTGATACGTTTTCAGGAACGATATGATTATCTGCGGCTATTTTCCTGAAAAGCTGTTCAGATACGGCCCAAATCGATTCCTTTGTATTGTCAGGAGATGTCGTAGCGCCTCTAATCCCTCTAATCAAACAATCTCCTCCTTTCGGAATTCTTCCAGCAAGTCTTGAAGTCTCTCAGGAAGATACGAATGGATTACAGGTGTTCCGATTTCCTTCAGGAGCACCATATTTACTTTGCCGGATGCCGTCTTTTTGTCACTGAGCATAAAATTCATCAGTTCTTCAGAAGAAAGCTCTTCCGGTACAGCAACTGGAAATCCAATCTCTTTGAACCAATCCTTTAGCTCACCAGCAGACAGGTCGGCATTAAGCTCTTTTTCACTTAGCCAGCTGGCGAAAAGCATTCCTGCAGCTACGGCATCTCCATGCGTTATTCTGCCATAGCCAAGCGCTGCCTCAATAGCATGTCCAAGCGTATGACCAAAGTTCAAATAAGCCCTGACACCCGTCTCCTTTTCATCCTGAGAAACAATTCCCGCTTTTATTTTTATTCCTTCTTTGATCATCGTGGCAAGCTGGTCTGCATTTGGATTCACTACAGCTGAAAGATCTTTTTGCAGCCATGAAAGAAAGGAAGCATCAGCAATCATGGCATGCTTGATTACTTCAGCCATCCCAGACCGCATTTCCTCAGCAGGGAGACTTTCTAAAAACTGAGGGTCAAAAAAAACGGCCTTTGGCTGGTAAAATGCACCGATCATATTTTTGCCTTTTGGATGATTAATAGCCGTTTTGCCTCCAACAGCGCTGTCATGGGCAAGTAGGGTGGTGGGAATTTGTATAAAAGGAATTCCTCTCATAAAGGTAGCGGCAGCAAAACCCGCAAGGTCCCCTACAACCCCTCCTCCGAGTGCTGCAATCATACTTTTCCTGTCCAAGCCTTTTTCCAGTGCATATGTAAGGATCGCGTAATACTGTTCAAAAGATTTTGCTTCTTCACCGCTCTGGACAGCAAACATTGCAACAGGAGAAATTTTTTCAAGCCTTTCTTTAACCTGTTTACCGTAAAGTCTGTGTACCGTATCATCTGTAATCAGAAGAATTTTTTCAGGAACTGTTCCCCCGTCAGCCAGCACCTTATCCAACAGCTCAAGGGCTTGATTCCCAATCAGTACTGGATAAGACAATTCACCAGCTGCTACCATAACGGATTCCATTAAAATTCCCTCGCACGCTGCCGCATTTTCTCAGCATTTTCCCGGATCAAATCCATACGGTCCTGACCAAATTGCTCTGTTATTGCCGCTGCAAGCTCCCAGGCAACGACAGCCTCAGCTACAACACTTGCTGCTGGAACAGCACAGCTGTCAGATCGTTCTATACTTGCAGAAAAAGGCTCTTTTGTTTCAATATCGACGCTTTGCAGCGGTTTGTACAACGTCGGAATCGGCTTCATAACACCTCTGGCGATAATCGGCATACCAGTCGTCATGCCGCCTTCAAGACCCCCAAGACGATTCGTCTTCCTGTAGTAGCCACGGCTCTCATCCCAGGCAATTTCATCATGAACCTGGCTTCCAAACAGCCTTCCCGCCTCAAAGCCAATGCCGATTTCAGCACCTTTGAAAGCATTTATGCTCATAATAGCCGCAGCAATTTTCGCATCTAATTTTCTGTCGTAATGGACATAGCTTCCTACACCGGGAGGCATGCCCTCTGCGACTACTTCTACTATTCCTCCAATGGAATCTCCATTTTCTTTAGCCAGATCGATGGCTTCCATCATTTTAACTGCTGCCTTTTCATCCGCACAGCGGACAGGAGAATCTTCTGTTTTAGCAATTAATTCGTCTACGCTGGAAAACGGTGCATGTTCAGACCGTATTCCGCCGATTTCAATGACATGCCCGGCAATTTTAATCCCGCAGTCCTCCAGAATTCTCTTTGCCACCGCTCCAGCAGCTACCCTGACCGTTGTTTCTCTCGCAGAAGAACGTTCCAGCACGTTTCTCATGTCACGGTGCCCGTATTTAATGGCTCCGTTTAAATCTGCATGCCCGGGTCTCGGACGGCTGATCTGCCGCTTGACTTCAGATTCTTCATTTTCTTCAATTGGCTCAGCACCCATAATTTTTGTCCAATGCTTCCAGTCTTTATTTTCAACGATCAAAGCAATAGGAGAACCAAGCGTTTTTCCGTGCCTCACGCCGCCGGCAATAAACACCTGGTCCTTTTCAATTTGCATTCTCCGGCCTCTGCCGTGCCCTTTTTGTCTTCGGGCCAAATCATGATTGATGTCTTCCGCAGTCAGGTGCAGACCTGCCGGAATTCCTTCAAGAATTGCTGTCAGCTGCGGTCCATGTGACTCACCTGATGTTAAATATCTCATCGACGGACTCCCCCTTCAACGCGTTAACGCTTTTATGTATAAATTCATTATAAGACACTATACCATAGATTTTTTATAAAAAGTAGCATCTTCCTATTTTTTGCGGTAGAAAAACGGCTCTGTTGACTCAAAGCCATATTTATCTGGATGAAAGATTTGTTCCGTGCTCCCTACAAATAAATATCCGCCTCTTTTTAAAGATTGGCTAAATTTACTGTATACGATTTCTTTTGCCTCTTCAGTAAAGTAGATCAGCACATTACGGCATACAATCAGATCGAGCTGGCTCTCATAGGAATCTGAAAGAAGATTATGCTTTTTAAACTGTACCATTTTTTTAATATCTTCCTTCACTTCAAATGAATCCTCCAGTGAATGAAAGTATTTCCTTTTTATAAGCTCCGGAACCTCTTTAATCGCCCTGTCTGCATATAACCCAAGCTTTGCTCTCGCAAGAACGTTATCATCGAGGTCCGTTGCAAGGATCCAAGGTTCCTTTATCCCATTATTCTTGGCGATCATCGCAATGGTATATGGTTCCTCACCTGTTGAGCAGGCAGCACTCCAAATTTTAAGCTTGGTTCTATCCGTTGAAAGCTCTGGAAGAACCGTTTTCTCAAGCACTTCCCAGCGCTTGCTGTTGCGGAAAAATTCGGATACATTAATCGTCATCCGATCCAGAAATTCAAGCAGAAGCGCGTCACTTTTTTTCAGTTCCTGAAAATAAACGGTAAAGGAGGCATATCCTTTCTTTTCATATAAAGAGGTTAACCGTCTTTTCATTTGTGCCTCTTTGTATAAACTAAGATCAATCCTTGTAAGCTGATAAATATTCTTTGCAAAAAGCTGGTATTCATCCATATATTTTATTCTCCTGTATGCTCAATTCTCTGTAAATTCTTTAAAATGAGTATAGCGTAAAATGAGTTCGAAATGGGAGGAGTAAACAAAAAAAGGCCAGCCTGGCAGGCTGACCGCAAAAATTAATAAATGCAGCTATTCATTAGTTTTTCGTATCCAACAAGCTCCTCCTGCTTAAAGAAAAGACCAATCTCTCTTTCAGCAGCTTCAGGCGAGTCAGATCCATGAATAATGTTCTTCCCGACAATCACACCATAATCCCCTCTGATGGTGCCTGGAAGTGCTTCCTTCGGATTTGTTTTGCCCATCATCTGGCGGGACGTTTCGATGACATTCTCCCCTTGCCATACCATTGCAAAAACCGGACCGGAAGTAATAAATTCTACCAGCTCATTATAAAAACTTTTCCCCTTATGTTCCCCGTAGTGTTCTTCAGCAAGCTCCTGAGAAATTTGCATTAATTTAGCTCCGGCTAATTGAAAGCCCTTTCTTTCAAACCTTTGCAAAATTTCCCCGATTAGTTGTCTTTGAACACCATCAGGTTTGACCATCAAAAAAGTATTTTCCACAATTCTCCACCCCGTCAAATTATGTATGGGTTTTCATTTACCCTTTAGAATCGTACCATTTTTAATGGTAATTTACAATCAGGAGTGGAGAAATGGGTTAAATTTTTCTTTTCCCAATATATTTCGCAATCGAGTGCATTGTACTTCTCGCCTTATTGGAGGGCATTTCATTAAGCAATGCGAAAGCTTTGTTAAGATACCGATTGCTTACATCATATGATTTTTCAATCGCACCTGATTTTTTTATGGCGTCAATAATCGGTTTGATTTCATCAGGCTTTGTGTCAGAGCTTATTTTCATAATTTCATTTTTTAAATTCCGATCCTCCATCGCGATCAGCACAGGGAGTGTAATATTCCCTTGCAAAAGGTCGCTTCCTACCGGCTTTCCGAGCTGCTTTTCAGAGGAAGTAAAATCAAGAATGTCATCAATGATCTGAAAAGACATTCCTACATTATAGCCGAACCAATACAATTTTTTATGAAGCTGTGGATCTGTTCCGGCAGATATAGCCCCAAGCTGACAGCTTGTTGCAATCAATATGGCGGTTTTCCTTTTTATTCGCTTCAAATAATCCTTCATTGTCTGTTCGTATCGGTATTTATCTTTAAGCTGCTCGATTTCTCCGATGACAACGTCGACAATTGTCTTAGAGAGAATCTTATGTGCGAGCGGATCTTCGAGTGCCGTCATTTGTTCAAGTGATTTTGCAAGCAAATAATCCCCGGTATACATGGCAATTCGATTGTCCCACCTTGCTTTGACTGTGGGTCTTCCCCTTCTGAGTTCAGCATCATCAATAACGTCGTCATGAACGAGTGTAGCCATATGAATGATTTCAAGTGCCACAGCAACGTGCTTGATTTTGTCGATATGATAGTCACCGAACATTCCCGAAAGGAGAACAAAAACCGGACGTATCCGTTTTCCGCCTGCCTGGAGCATATCAAGTCCTGCTTCGCTAAGCATCGGATAACTGGATTGAACCACATCTTCAAGCTCCTGCTCAATCACATCCAAATCTTTGTTTAAAAAGGTATATAAATTTTTAAATTTCATTCAATCCACCAACAATCAAGTGTGTTATTTAACAGGTTTGGAGCCCATATGCATCGCAGCTACTCCACCGGTATAAGGCTTAACTTCTACCTTTTCCAGTCCTGCTGATCTGAACATGTCAGCAAGCTCGTTCATTCCAGGAAAGTCTCTAGCTGATTCCTGAAGCCAGGAATATTCTTTGAAGCTCTTGGCAAACACCTTTCCAAACATTGGCATTACGTATCGGAAATAAGCGTAATAAAGCTGTTTAAATCCAGGCATTTCAGGCTGTGAGGTTTCCAGACAAACCACTTTTCCGCCGGGCTTTACCACCCTCTGCATTTCTTTAAGAACGGTCATGTAATCAGGAACATTGCGCAATCCAAATCCAATGGTTACATAATCGAATGTTGAGTCCTGAAACGGAAGCTTCATCGCATTGCCATGAAGGAGAGAGACTTGCTGCATTCCGGATTTCTTTACTTTTTCATGACCGACTGAAAGCATATTCTGGCTGAAATCAAGCCCGACTGCTTCCCCTTCAGGACCAACCGCTTCACCAAGAGCAAGAGTCCAGTCTGCTGTACCGCAGCAAACATCCAACGCCTTTCCCCCGGACTGTACGTTCATGCGTTTCATGGTTTCCTTCCGCCAGGCAACATGGCGCTGAAAGCTGATTACTGAATTCATTTTATCGTAATGCGGGGAAATTTTCTCAAATACCCCATGTACCCGTTCTTCTTTTGACTGCTGCATTATTAAAACCCTTCTTCCGCAAGCTTAGTGGATAAGGTATCCTCATGAAATCTCATATTTTCAAGCCTGCCAAGCAAAGCCTGCTTCATGGTATGTGAGCTTTCAAGGCTTCTCTCAACAAGTGAAACCGCCTCATCAAAATAAAAATTGCAACGTTTTATTAAGTCCGTCCGAATTGTTTCTACATCCTGAAAGGGTCCTTTTTCTGATGAATATTTCTTCATCATCAATGAACTGCCGGATACCATTTTCATTTTCTCAGCGGAAAGGCGTTTATATGAAAGGAATTTTCTGGAGACCGCTTTCCATAGGTCAATACCAAAATGGTCTGAAAGGTGCTGGCAAAGTGCTGTTTCAATTACAATCATACTTTTTACCGCTTCTTCAATATCCATGTTTGATGCCTCATATAGCCTTATTTTATGTTCATTGATTTCTTTTATCGCCGTTGCTAACGTTCGAACCATCCTGACATCATTCATTTCTGCCAGAAGAGCATAATAAAGGCCGCTGTAATAGTCCCCGGCCAGGACAGTAAGCTGCCGTTTAAAAAACTGCCCTTTCTCTACATGAACAGAAGTCGATACTTTATCATGGGTATCAAGGGCAATCTGGACCAGCATAGCTGTGACCGTATAATTTTTCTTTTCCTCTTCTGTTACAGGAGCTTCATCTAAAATTGCATAGAATAGAAGCAATTTATCTTCATCCACTACAGGTGAAGATAAAAAGCGCGCCAAATACGGATGGCTCAATTTCAAATCCAGCCGCTCTTTTAATTCCGCCAAAGTTTCATAGATGTTCTGCAAAGAAATCACCCTTGTCCCCTAATCATTTAATCGTCCATTCGACATGCTAGCAAAGACGTAAAAGTCAAGACCGGCACATTTAATTATAGCATATTGTGCCCTTACCATCCCTAAATAAGTATTCGTCCATTGAAGCGCTTAGAGAAGCACGCCTTGAAGCCTGCTCTCTGTTTAAGCGCCGCCTATTTTCTGGGATCACTTTCCATTTCTCCGTGGCTGGTCAGAATCTTTGCATTTCCGCGTACTTTTATTGCAGATGTATGCTCTGTAAATTGGGCAATCATTACCTCGCCTTTGTCCAATTTCTCTGAATGGTGAAAGCGTGTATCGGAACCTCGTGTCAGTCCGATAACGTGGACACCGTCTTCGATCGCTTTAATGACCACAAAATCATTTGCCGGATTTTTCATTCTGCTTTTCCGCCCATCTATTAAAAATTATTAAGAGCTGCGTATGAGGGAAAGTACCTCTGCTCTTGCTGCCTGATCGTTTTGAAATACCCCTCGGACTGCAGAAGTAATCGTTTTTGAACCTGGCTTTTTGACACCCCGCATCGTCATACACATATGCTCAGCTTCTACTACAACCATAACCCCATGCGGATCAAGCGTATCTAAAATGCTGTCTGCTACAGTCGACGTAATTCTCTCTTGCAGCTGAGGGCGCTTTGCAACTGCTTCAACAGCCCTGGCCATTTTGCTCAGTCCGGTTACTTTGCCGCCTTTTGGAATATAGGCAACATGGGCATGACCGTAAAAAGGGACAAGGTGATGTTCGCACATTGAGTAAAATGGGATGTCTTTTATAAGGACGAGTTCTTCATGGTCTTCCCCGAAGATCGTTTTGAAGTGTTCAGAAGGGTCTTCATTCAAGCCTGAAAAAATTTCCGCATACATGCGGGCTACCCTTTTAGGGGTATCCATCAGCCCTTCGCGGTTTGGATCTTCTCCAATCGCTTCCAGGATTAGTTTTACAGCTTCTTCAATTTTCCCGTGGTTAATCTCGTTCATTTAGCTGCCTCCTGCTTACATGTCAAAAGTTTTTTTCGTTCGTTTTATTCAGATTTTAGCACATCAAAGAGTTTAAAAGCAAAAGCTAGACCCTTCCTGGATGCTCTGCAGCATATGAATAGTTATGTATTGCTGGTCTTGGGATTACGATACCCATCAACTTTGCAGAAAACAAATGAAAAGCCCCTTAAAAAGGGGCCATCTGTGAAGAAACGTGTATGTATTTGCTCATGCCATACACAAATAAAAGAATGTGCTAATTATTTGCCAGCAACAGCATCTTTAAGAGCTTTACCTGGTTTGAAAGCAGGCACTTTGCTTGCCGGGATTTCAATCTCTTCACCTGTTTGCGGGTTGCGACCTTTACGGGCTGCACGCTCGCGAACTTCGAAGTTACCAAAACCGATAAGTTGTACTTTATCGCCGTCTTTCAACGCGTCAAGAATCGTATCGAAAACGGATTCAACTGCTTTAGTCGCGTCCTTTTTGGATAGTTCGCTAGCCTCAGCTACTGCATTGATTAGTTCTGTTTTGTTCATGCCTTTCACCTCCTCCCAAGAATGGGTAGAATAACAGTTAAGCTGTTATTACATTTCTTCACAGAAATCGCCTGAAATATACGTTAAATCAAGCTTTTACTGTTAACACGCTTATCTTAACGGATACCAAAAGAGAATTCAATGATTTTCCGCTTAAAAAGCGCATATTTTAGGCAAATCTGACCATTAGAGAGAAATTATTCTCTAAATGCTGTTAGTAGATTATCATAATTAATTTGCCTTAGCAAGAAATAACGATGAAATTCGTTGATATTAAAGGGATTATGAGCATTATAAGGCATTTCTCAGCCTGTTTTCCATATTATGTAAATAGCAAAGAAAGGCTGTTATACCAGCCTTTCTCAAAACCTAATGTTAGTTTCCGCTTCTGCGAATAGAACGGCAAACCCATGGATTTCTGTTTCTTGAACCTCTGCCGGAACGGCGGGCTGTACCTCTGCGCGAACCTCTGCCAGAGCAGCGGCTGCCTCTGCGTGATCCTCTGCCGGAACGGCGGCTGCCTCTGCGCGAACCTCTGCCGGAACGGCGGCTGCCTCTGCGCGAACCTCTGCCTGAGCGGCGGCTGCCTCTGCGTGAACCTCTGCCTGAGCGGCGGCTGCCTCTGCGTGAACCTCTGCCTGAGCGGCGGCTGCCTCTGCGAGAGCCTCTGCCGGAACGGCGGCTTCTTCCCGGAGGCATCATTAACATCTCTTCTACCTCTGCTTCAGAGGGATCTTGAAACAAAAATCCTTCAAGACCATTTTCTAAAGCAAGCTGATGAGCATCAAAAATATCATGTTGTGTCATATATTTTCTAACCCCCTTTATTCTTTATGCTCTAGAATACGCTTCAGCGTCTGCGATTGCTTGGTTTGTTGTCCCACACTTTGAAAATATACTCGTGCCCTTTAACAAAGATTAGTTGTCTTTGCATAAGATGGCATACCATCAAAAAGGTGTGATGAATATGAACTCTGCCGAAGCATCCATCAAAAAGCTGAATTGTTCCATCACTCCCCGTCATTTGACTGAACTTAGACGAGATTTGTGGAACGATGAACCTCTCCCTACTACACTTGTCTTTCAGGATCAAATAAAGGTTCATGCCGAAATAGCATACAGGGGAGCACATACAAGGAAAGCGAAGAAAAAATCATATTTTATTAATCATGCAGGAAGGAAAAAGGTGAAGGGAGAACGTGAATTCCATTTAAATGCTGAATATTACGATCCTTCTTTTATGAGAAATGCATTGTCATTTAAGTTCCTGGATTTAATCGGACTGATTGTCCCTCACTGGGAATATGTAAAATTTTATATAAATGGAAAATACGAAGGAATTTATTTGAAACTTGAGTCTGTAAATGAAGATTTCGCAGAAAAACACAGGCTTAATCCGTGCTCCATCATCTATGCAATTGATGGAGACGCTAACTTTTCTCTGCACAGTGACCTTGATAAGTCGCTGAAAAAAAACTTGCTTCAGGGATATGAACTTAAATCAGGCAATAAATCAGCGCTAATGAGGCTAACTGAATTTATTGTATTTGTAAATACGGCCACACATCAGGAATTTGAAAAAAGAATTACTGAATATATAAATGTCCGTCAGTACTTGTCTTGGCTGGCAGGTGTCGTTTGCCTGCAAAACTTTGACGGTTTTGTCCACAATTACGCACTATTGCTGGATGAACAGACCAATCAATTTATTATTATCCCCTGGGATTATGATGCAACCTTTGGAAGAGACGTGAATGGGACCGATATGGGAGCTGAATACGTCAGAATTGAGGGATACAATACACTGTCTGCAAGACTCCTGGCCATCGAATCTTTTAAAAATATTTATGCAGGGCTTATGAACAGTTTATTGGATCAAACATTTACTACCAAAACAATTACTCCAATGATGGATGATCTGTTTGCCCAATTGGAACCAGAAGTTCAAGGAGATCCTTATGTCGGGAAATATGTACAGGAATTTAGACAGGAGCCACGCTTTATTAAAGATTTTATTCAGGCTAGAAACGATTTTTTATCCAGGGAATTGTCCAGCAGAGGATGGAAGTAGGCAACAGAACCAATTGCTGCTGTTTTGCTAAATTTGGGTTCTAATCTTGGTTCAACTTATGCCATGGGTGAGTATAAATGCATTATAAATAACTACTATGGACATTTTCCGAGGAGGAAGAATGATGAAACAAAAGCAAAACTCAAGATACTGGAAATCCTATGTTGGCGAAACAGTGAAAATTAACCGCGGCGGCCCTGAAGCCAAAAAAGGGACGCTCCTTGATTTAGGTACAGATTTCCTCGTTTTAGCCGTAGAAAAACCTGGTCCTAAAAGTCCGGTTGTTTACTACCAGCTTCACCACGTTAAAAGTGTGACCGCAGAATCCAATTCAGAACAAGAAGCGGATGAAAGAGCAGTTGCAGCTGAAGAAGCAGAAAGAGAATTAGCAGCCGAAGAGGCGGAAAGAAGATTAGCTGCTGCTGAAGCTGAAGCAAGATTGGAAGAAGCAGAAGCACAGAAAGAAGACGTGAAAGCACAGGAAATTCCTGATTATTACTATTCTCGCAATTTCCGCAGCCTGCTTCGCATGCATGAAGGCGAAGAAGTTCAAATCAATCAGGGCGGACCAGATTCTGTAAAAGGGACAATTTTGGACGTAAAAAGTGACTTTGTCATTGTAAAATCCAAAAAAGATGTTCTTTATATAAGCATGTATCATATTAAAAGCCTTGCAGGCATTGTCAGCAAAGAACAAGAAAACGAGCAGGAAAATGAAGGAAAAGAGGATTGCGGCTGTGAGGATGAATACTTTCTTGCACATAGCTACGACAGATTGTTTCAAGCACTCAGAGGATCTGAAATAGCCATTCATAGCGGCGGTCCTGAAAAAGCAGAAGGAACCTTGTATGAGCAGGGCCGCGGCAGATATGTCTTGGAAGGAAAAAAAGAATCCATCGTTATTGAACCAGGACACGTTCGCAGCATTAAAGCCAAAATGTCCAATGAAGAAGAAAGCAATGCAGAAGAAAATCAAAATGGGAACGAAGAAAATGAAAACAAATCCCAGGACTCAAATAAAAACAACCAGGAAGCGAACGGGAAAAGTGAACCGGTCCGCGAACACAGCTACGACAGAGTGTATACTCAAGTAACGAAAACAGTGGATTTCCATTGGAAAAGATAAGCAGCACTCAATAACTGCAAGGAGGAGCGACCGTTGACTTACACACAGCTGATCGGAAAACCGGTTGAAGCAGAAATTACCGGCAAAGTGAAATTTTTAGGACACTTAGTAGACGCAGGACTGGATATCATCGTTTTATTCAACGGCACTCAGCACCTTTATATCCCCCTTCTGCACGTTCACAGCATCCAGCAGACATCTGAAATGGAGAGTTTTGAAGGTGAAATTCCAGAAAAACCGGTAAAGTCTGATGAACAGATTTCTTACCGCAAAACGCTGAATCAGGCGAAGGGAATATTTGCAGAAATTTACGTGACCGGCAATAAATCTCTGCATGGATATATTACGAATGTGTTGAATGACTATCTGGTTTTTTATTCACCTGTCTTCAAAAATGTACTGATTTCCCTTCATCATTTGAAGTGGCTGATTCCATATCCCGCTAATACTACTCCCTATACATTAAACAGCCAGGAGCTGCCTGTTACGATTGCAGGATTAAGTGTAAATCGGAATTTAGAAGAGCAGCTAAAGAAATATACCGGCCAGATGCTCGTTTTTGATTTAGCAGAAAATCCTGAAAAAATAGGACTTCTCAAAAACATCGAACAAAACATGATGGAACTGATAAAAGCAGACGGACAGCCCATTTATCTGAAAATCAGCCACGTTAAGGCAGCTCATTTGCCATAAAAAACACAAACCAATGAGAAAATCTCATTGGTTTTACATATTTATGTTGAGATATATCCAGCCAAGCAGGAAGAAAACGGTTACCACTACAGTTAATGGAATAGCAAGCAGTGTTACTTTCATATAGCTCTTCCACTTAATTTTGATCCCGTTTTCTTTTAAAATATACAGCCAAAGCAATGTGGCAAGCGTTCCGATCGGCGTTACGAGAGATCCAATGTCACTGCCGATAATAATCGCCATATACGAAGCTTTAAGAATTATTGGATTGAGATGCAGGTCTGATAGCGCCATCATCATTAGCATCAATGCCGGATGATTGTTTATCAGGTTTGACAGAGCTGCTGTAACAAGTGCAATTGTAATTGAAGATTCGGCAAGAGGCATACTTTTAATCATATCGGCCATATACTTTGTCAATTCAGCTGTTATTCCCACATTGTTTAAACCATAAATCAGAATATACATAGCAAACGCAAATAGAAACACGTGCCATGGAGCCTTCGTTAGCGTTCGTCTCATCGATATCTGATACGTTTTTCGAGTGAACAGATATAGAAGCAGCACTCCTGCGATGGAAAGAAAGGATAAAGATAAACCGAGCATAGAGCTGCTTATTAAAATAATTCTCATCCCAAGAATAAAGGAGCAGATCATCAGAACGTGCTTAGGATTGATTTTTGCTGAATTAAGGGGTTTGAGGGGATGATGAAATCGGCTTGAATCCGGAGAGAATGGTTTTGAGACAAATGTTTTAGGAATACTCTTTCGCAGCAATCCGTACAAAAGAAAAGTTAAAAATACAACCCCAAGCGTAGCAGGCAGGAACATCATCCATACGTGTTCATGCAGGGACATGCCGATAATTTTGAGTGCCACTAAGTTTACGATATTACTGACTCCTATTGGTGCACTGGAAGCAGTAGCTACAAGGGCACTTGTTAAGAGAATCGGAAATTTTTCATGCTTCTTAAAAGAGGTGGCATTAAGCAATTTAATAAGCAGCGGGGTTAGAATTAAGATGCATCCATCATTATTAAAGAGCAGTGTCATTAAATAGCTAAGTCCAGCTGTCAGCCAGAAAAGTCTTGGTCCTGAATTCCTGGATAATCGAATCAGATACTCTGCCACAAGCTGGAAAAATCCAATTCTATCAAGAATCAGAGCGAGAATGAAATTAGAAATAATGGTAATCGAGGCATCTTCAATTTTAAAGTATATTTCCGCTATATCTGCCAAGGATACAATCCCTAAAAGCATAACGGTTATTGCTCCTGCACATGCATAAACAGCTTCATTCAATTTCATCGGCCTTGTTATAACGAGTATCATGGTAAAAAAGAAAACAATGGTTGCAGCGGCAAAGCCGGGTGTAACGATCATTATTTTCCTCCTCTCTCTATTTATTAAACGCTTGTCTTTTCCCATCATCCGTACTCTATTTATATGAGGCCACTTTCTTTTTGTCTGATATGAATACCTAACGCAGCAGAAATCCGCTTGAACCCGCGTGAGGCAGCTGGCCCGACTTGGCAATTGCCTGCAAAGTCCCCCTCCTATTCGGATAGATCTCCTTAAATCAAGGCTTTTTATTTACTGGCTAAGTGTCTTATATGTAAATAAACACAAAAAAACCCGTCTCCTAATTGGACGGGTCAGGTGCTTTTATAGAATGATTGCGATCAGTCCGCCTGATCCCTCGTTAATAATTCTCTCCAGCGTTTCCTTCAGCTTGTATCTTGCATTCTCCGGCATTAGAGAAAGCTTCGCCTGTATTCCTTCTCGAACGATGGAACTGAGTGAGCGTCCAAAAATATCTGAATTCCAAATGGAAAGCGGATCATCTTCAAAGTCCTGCATTAAGTATCGGACCAGCTCTTCACTTTGCTTCTCTGTTCCGATAATCGGTGAGAATTCTGATTCAACATCCACTTTAATCATGTGAATAGATGGAGCGACCGCTTTCAGCCTCACCCCAAACCTCGAACCCTGGCGGATTATCTCCGGTTCATCAAGACTCATATCTGACAATGCAGGAGCAGCTACACCATATCCGGTTTGCTTCACCATACGCAGCGCATCTGAAACCTGGTCGTACTCTGCCTTTGCGTAAGCGAAATCCTGCATAAGCTGGAGAAGATGATCCTTCCCTCTGATCTCCACTCCCACAACTTCACGAAGGATATCATCGTAAAGATAATCCGGTGCATATAAATCGATTTCCGCAATCCCCTGCCCCATTTCAATTCCGGCAAGACTTGCCCGTTCAATAAATTCATATTCACTGAAGAAACTCACGACTCTGTCTACATCTCTTAATCGCTTAATATCCTTTACTGTGTCCTTAACCGCTTCCTGGTAGCTTTCGCGGAGCCAGTGGTTTTCCCTAAGCACCATGACCCAGCTCGGAAGATTGACGTTTACTTCAAGCACAGGAAACTCATAAAGGGCCTCTCGCAGGACATTCATGACATCGCTGTCTCTCATGCTTTCTACACTCATCGCAAGCACAGGGATATCATACTTTTCATTAAGCTGCGCCTTTAGTCTCTCTGTTTCAGGATGGTAAGGCTGAACTGTATTGATAACCATAATGAACGGTTTACCCACTTCTTTCAGCTCATCAATGACGCGTTCTTCTGCTTCGATATAATCCGTTCTTGGAATTTCTCCAATTGATCCGTCCGTTGTCACGACCACACCGATCGTTGAATGTTCCTGAATCACTTTGCGTGTCCCGATTTCAGCAGCTTCGTGGAAAGGAATAGGCTCTTCATACCAAGGAGTCGTAATCATCCTTGGTCCGTTTTCATCTTCATACCCTTTTGCACCGGGGACTGTGTACCCGACACAGTCTACAAGCCTGATGTTCACTTCCAGGCCATCCTCCACATGGACGCTGACAGCCTGATTCGGTACAAATTTTGGTTCTGTCGTCATAATGGTTCTTCCGGCTGCACTTTGAGGCAATTCATCCTGGGCACGCGCTTTGTCCGCCTCGCTGCCGATGTTTGGAAGCACCACTAATTCCATAAACTTTTTAATAAATGTAGATTTTCCTGTTCTAACTGCTCCGACAACGCCAAGATAAATATCACCGCCGGTGCGTTCAGCAATATCTTTAAAAATATCTACCTTTTCCAAGCGATCCCCTCCCGGTTTAGCTATATTGGGATACCCCGATTTTTTTCACATTGTTAAGGACACTTTATATTTATGATGTTGTCCTAATTGTTTATGCCTGATTGAGAAAAATTTTCTATCCTGTTCCTCAAAATAAAAAACCCTTCTATCGGAGTCTATGGGTCTCCAGAAGGGTTCATTCCTTAATTCTTCATAAAAACAGGTTCATTTTTTTCATTTACCGTGTAAGGTTTTGAAAACGCAGGTACAAACACCGAATCCTGGACTAGGAGCCCTCTTATGTCCTCATCAGGTTTAGGGTGATTCCCGGTTTCTTTCAATTTTTTCTGCAGGTCAATCCGATAGTCCACAAAAATTTCTCCATCGCTTCCTATCAGAAGAGGCAGCTGATTTCCTGTAAATGGACTCGTAACTGCCGGGGCAGTTTTAAGTCCAAGCTTTGTGTAGTCAAGGGTGAACACGCCGGACTCAAGGACTTCCTTGTAAGGAGGGTACTGCTTGGACTGGGTATAGGCACTCAGCCTGATGCGCAGATCTCTAATCTCTTCGGCCATCCGAAGATCGATGAGCTTAACAGTAGGGGTTTTTTCCGCATCTATAAGTACGTATTGATAGATCCCCCCATTTTCATAGGATGTTCCAGGAGGCTCCGGCAAAAAACTTGGTACCAATTTTGAAAAATCAACTGGATATTTTTCATAGATTGGCGTTTTCATATCCTTGTTTTTAATGGGCAATAGCCCCCCTGTGTCGTCCCTGTAATCCTTGACGGCTTTTTGGACGCTTTCCAGCTGATCTTCATATGGAATTTGATTTTGTGTAAGCTCTGCCTGAGGGTACAAACATCCGCTAAGAAGCACCAGCATGCCAATCCATCCGAGTGCTGCCCATTTCTTCATTTCCTTCACCTCACAGTCCTATTTGGATACTGGACCGCTGAATACGACAAAAATCATAAGCAGACCGGCCGCAATCATAAAAAAGTAAGCAGCTGCTGAAATTAGCATCTTCACTATTCCACTCTTTATCTTGTATCTGCTTATGTAGATAGAGAAAACAGCAACAAACATAAAAGCGATTGATGATAAAGCAATCCACATTTTTAAAAGACCAGGCGTCATTCTTTTCCCTCCCAGCAGCGTTGTGAGCGGTTACAATTCCACTTGTCCAAATTATAAAAAAATAGAAACTGAAGTAAAGAGGGGGCTTCCTTACTTCAGCTTAGGGGAAACAGACTAATGAACCCAGTCAAGAGAAACAACTCTTCAAATGCTTCGATTTATGATATGCGATTCAATGATTGTCTGCATCCTCAAATGCCCATATTTATGAGTTATTCATGCAAGGGTGATCGGGCTTATCGGAGAGGAATAGGTTGAGCCTTGAATCTCCAGATATAATATGCAGGTCCCCCGCAATAAGTAGCATGGCTATTGCAAACGATTTTCCATAATGTTAACAAGGTCTTCCATTTCGTGTGTTCTTCCTCTGCCCATTAATGAATCCACGGCTTCTTTTGGTGAATGCCCATTAAATAGAACATTGTAAAGCGCTTCAGCAATCGGCATGTTAACCTGGTACTTTTCAGCAAGCTGATGGGCAGCTTTTGTTGTACGGACACCTTCGACCACCATTCCCATGCTGTTCAGAACCTCGTTGAGATCATGGCCTTTACCGAGCATATTGCCCGCTCTCCAATTACGCGAGTGGACACTGGTACAAGTAACTATTAGATCCCCGATTCCCGTTAATCCGGAAAAGGTCAGCGGGTTTCCTCCCATGACACTGCCAAGCCTAGCAATTTCAGCAAGCCCTCTTGTAATTAAAGCGGCTTTCGCGTTATCTCCATAGCCCAGGCCATCCGTAATGCCTGCTGCGAGCGCAATGACATTTTTTAACGCACCGCCTATTTCCACACCAATCATGTCCGGATTCGTATAGACTCTGAAATGCTGATTCATGAACAGCTCCTGAACGCGTTCAGCAGCCTGGACATTATTAGAGGAAGAGGTCACTGTTGTAGGGTGTCTTAAGCTAACCTCTTCTGCATGACTCGGTCCTGATAATACAACAAGATCCTTTAATATTTCAGCCGGCATTTCCTCTGAAATAATCTCTGATACCCGCTTAAGCGAATCCGGCTCAATACCTTTGCATACATGGACCATTGTGACCGGCTGTTTCATTAGCTCCCTTACATTCGCAAGAACTTCCCGGATGGCTTTTGAAGGAACGGCAACCACGATCGTCCGTGCATCAACCAATGCACTTTGAAGATTGTGGTATGCAGTAATTCCTTCCGGAAGTATGATATCAGGCAAATATTTGCTATTTTGCTTCTGCGTATTGATTTCATTTGCAAGCTCCTGCCTATGGCTCCATAGCCTCACATCATGTCCATTATCAGCAAGAACTAAAGCAAGAGCCGTTCCCCAGCTTCCTGCACCAAGTACTGCAATCTTTTCCATCTTACATACCCCCCCTGCCCTTTATATGCCGATCAATTATTTACGTGCCCTGGAGAAGATCTTAATCGGCGTTCCTTCAAATCCGAAGGCCTCACGGATCCGATTTTCTAAAAATCTCTCATAGGAGAAATGCATTAACTCAGGTTCATTAACAAAAACAGCAAAAGCAGGCGGTTTGACTGCAACTTGAGTAGCATAATAAATTTTTAGCCTTTTACCTTTATCAGAAGGAGTTGGATTCATTGCTACAGCATCCATGACAACTTCATTCAAAATATTTGTTTGAACCCTTTGAGAGTGGTTTTCACTTACTTTTACAATTTCGGGAACTAACGTATGAATCCGCTGTTTCGTTTTAGCCGATAGAAAAATAATAGGGGCATAGCTTAAGAAAAGGAAATGCTCTCTAATATTTGTCTCGAACGTTTTCATTGTTTTGTCATCTTTCTCAACAGCATCCCATTTATTCACAACAATGATGATGCCTTTTCCCGCTTCATGGGCATATCCGGCAATTTTCTTATCCTGCTCAATGATTCCTTCTTCCCCATTGATGACTACAAGAACGACATCAGAGCGGTCAATTGCTTTCAGTGCTCTTAGGACGCTGTATTTCTCTGTGGATTCATAGACTTTTCCTTTTTTTCTCATTCCAGCCGTATCGATAATTACGTATTCCTGGCCGTTATGCTTGAATGTTGTATCCACTGCGTCTCTAGTCGTGCCGGCAATATCACTGACGATTACACGCTCTTCGCCGAGCATAGCATTAACAAGCGATGATTTTCCGACATTCGGTCTGCCAATCAAGCTGAACTTAATAATTTCCTCATCATAATCCGACTGGCTGATTCCGGCAAAATGCTTAATGACATCATCCAGCATATCTCCAAGGCCAATCCCATGAGATCCTGAAATCGGGAACGGATCGCCAAAGCCGAGTGCATAGAAATCATACATTGCTTCACGCATATCCGGATTATCGATTTTATTTACAGCCAGTACGACAGGCTTTTTCGTTCGATAGAGGATTTTAGCAACTTCTTCATCAGCTGCCGTAACCCCTTCTCTGCCGTTTGTCATGAAGATGATGACATCTGCTTCATCAATCGCAATTTCTGCCTGGTGCCTGATTTGGGCTAAAAACGGTTCATCGCCAATATCGATTCCGCCTGTATCAATGATGTTAAATTCGTAATTAAGCCATTCTCCTTTATTGTATATCCGATCCCGTGTAACTCCTGGACGGTCTTCTACAATGGAAACCCGCTCTCCGACAATTCTATTAAAAATAGTTGATTTACCGACGTTTGGTCTCCCTACTATTGCAACTACTGGTTTTGGCATATCTTTTACATCCTTTCCAACACGATCCTGCATGACAGCCTGCTCAAAGGCATGCTTATTCTGCTTGTATTAAACATTTAATTTATTATTAATACGATCATATCATTTCAATTTTCATTAAGGTGATGTCCGCGTTTAATTATGGTCACACATAGGTTGTACCTTGTTTATGCGGGTCCGGGCTTTATAGGGCAGCCGCTTTATTTTGTTTCCTGTAAGCCCGAAAAACGTGATGAAATAAACCCTTCCATCAAATTCCGAAGAAGGGCGTCCAAACCTATCATATCAGCTTTTCTCGTATTTAACAATTTAAGTTCGTACATCCTGTAAAGTTCTTTTTTCCCGTCTGCTTTTTCAGACGTTCCGGCTTTGCTTATTCTTACTCGGCTTTCCGTAGGCGTTACCGAAGTTTACATAACGTTCCATCAGACCCCAAATACTAAAGCCGCCCATTCCAAGTAATGAAAAATCCAGAAACGTATCCTGGCCTATGCTTACTGCTCCGGAAACGGGAAGGATGATTAATTCATAAAGTAATTCTCCGTTGCAAATTCCAATTAAAAACAAACACATTTTACCTGAAAAGGATGTACCCAGTAATCCCACGGCTATAAAAATGATCAGAAATAACAATAAGAACGGACTGATTGTAAACCACACCGGATCAAAAAGCTGCATAAGCTTTAACCCGGCATATCCAGATGCAATTCCAAGTGCCCCAATCATAAACCGCAAAGATCGATGCAATCGATATTTAGCTGCCAATCCGCATGCGCCGATGTAAAGAAGTAAAAAAGCCACTCCCATTTCACCATCTGGCAAAGATATCTGAAATCCCGCGGAAATAATAAGCAGGAGAAGGTAAAAAGAAAAAAAAGTTCTGAGATTCGATTTATTCATTAAAAACGATGACGCAATCCATAAAGCCCAAGAAATCCAGTAAAATAATATCCCCTGCATAAAAAATCCTCTCCCATCTCTATCATTATGGAAAAGATCAGCCGGTTTTAATCAAATTTAATGATTGAAAGATGAAGTTTGAAGCAAACTATTTAAAAATAGGCTTGTTAAACCTGTCTGTAGATTTTCTCTTGAGGACTCAGCACTTTTTGCTAAGAGGATCATGAGCAACAAGGGAACCAGAGTCATCAGTCAGTCTTAACAAAGTCTGCAGTCAGGGGGTGTATGTATGGGAAAAGACCGTCAAGAGAAGAAATTGAAGGAAAGCAGAAGAGTTGAATCCGACCGTGATCAGAAATTGGAAAACAAGGGCGCTACAAGCCTTGAAAGTACTGAACAATCAAGAGAAAGAAATTAAAACAAAAAGCCCTTTGCCAGCATGCTTCTCATTGAGAGAGCATGTCTGGCGAGGGCTTTTTTTATCGGCGGCTGTATGAGGAGGTTTCAAATCCCCTCTCATAGAGCCAATGATGGGAGGCACCGGAAATGACTAATGGAGCGTTTTGCAGCTCTTTTATCGTCTTCGTTCCCAGCGCACACATGATCCATTTGAACTCTTCGTGCAGCAGCCTGAGTTCTTCATGAAGACCTTCTTCTCCGTGCTCTGTAAAAACGGAGAGAAGGATTCCTGCCATCCCTGCTGCGGAAGCACCTAAAGCAATGGCCTTCGCCGCATCAAGAGAATCCTGAATTCCCCCGGATCCGAGGATACACACCTCGCCCCTTGCTGCATTTGATCCTTCGGCTATAGAAATCGCAGACGGTATACCCCAGCCATTGAATGCGTGCAATGCTCTGTTCCGTCTGGCATTCTCAATTTTTGAAAAATTCGTTCCGCCGTATCCGCCAATATCGATGGCTGATACGCCTGCGTTTTTCAATTGAAGGACCGTATCCCAATCCATTCCAAAACCGGTTTCTTTGACAATAACCGGTACACCGGCATGACGGACAATTTCTTCAATCCTAGTCAATGCACCTTTGAAGTCCCGATCACCCTCAGGCATAACCAGCTCCTGTATGACATTCAAATGAATCTGGATGGCGTCTGCTTCAATCATATCAATCGCACGCTTTGCCTGATCTGCATTAGCTTCACTTCCAAGGTTCGCAAAAATGACTCCCTTCGGATTCACCTTTCTCACCACTTCGTAGGAAGGCTGCTCTGATTTGTCGCGGATTGCCGCCATTTGTGAGCCAACTGCAATCGCCATGCCAAATGCAGCGGCTGCAGTTGATAGGGCCTCATTAATTTGTTCGGTTTTTTCCCCGCCTCCGCCGGTCATCGCGTTGATAAAAATAGGCGAACTTGTAGAAAGTTCGCCTATCCTTGCCGACATATCAATGTCTTCAACGGATGTGTCCGGCAGGCTTTTATGAACAAACGTTATATCATCAAACCCATTTTGCCTGCTTTGTCCGGTAGTCAAAGCATGATTTATATGATCTAGTTTGCGTTTAGCTCTGCTCAAGAATCATCACCATTATTTAAGTTTTTTTAACTGATCGCCAATCATATCGCCCAATGAGAATCCTGTTGATTCTTCTTTCGGCTGATAATTTTTATAATCGTTCTCATCTGCCTTTTGAGGCTCTTCAAGCTCCTTCATGCTGAGAGAAATTCTTTGCTCATTCTCATTTACATCCAGCACTTTCACACTCACTTCCTGTCCTTCTTCAAGAACTTCCTGAGGTGTGCCAATATGCTTGTTGGAAATTTGAGAAATATGAACAAGTCCTTCTACTCCAGGCAATATTTCAACAAAAGCTCCAAAGCTTACGAGGCGCTTGACGGTACCGTCTTTAACATCTCCAGCTTTCACTTTTTCAGAAATTTGCGACCATGGCCCAGGCAATGTTTCTTTAATCGATAGTGAAATACGCTCATTATCACGGTCAACTGAAAGGACTTTAACAGATACTTTTTGACCTTCTTCAACTACATCGGATGGCTTATCCACATGTGTATGGGAAAGCTGGGAGATATGAACGAGTCCGTCTACTCCACCGATGTCAACAAAAGCTCCAAAGTCTGTCAGACGCTGAACGGTTCCTTCCAAAACCTGGTCCGCTTGAAGGGATTCAAGCAGTTCCTGTTTTTTATCCGAGGACTCCTTTTCAATAACAGCTCTGTGGGAGAGAATGACGCGGTTTTTTTCCCGGTCCAGCTCTACTACCATTAAGGAGAGTTCTTTCCCTTTGTAGTCTGAAAAATCTTCTACAAAATGAGTTTCCACAAGTGATGCCGGAATAAATCCTCTAACGCCCAGATCCACTACAAGTCCGCCTTTTACAACGTCTTTGATCTCAGCTTCGAAAATCCCTTTTTCTTCATACTTCTTCTCAAGGTCGTCCCAAGCCTTGTCTGCATCTACTGCACGCTTGGATAAAATAATGGCTTCTTCTTCAACCTTGGAAACCTTTAGTTCAAGTTCATCGTTTTCCTTGACTGCATCAGAAGCTTTTTCAATGTGAAGGCTGGAAAGCTCGCTGATTGGAATAATGCCTGTGTGCTTGTAATTGTCAATTTCAACAATTACCTGCTTCTCCTCAACCTTCGTTACCGTACCTTTAAGGATATCCCCAACTTCAGGTACAGCTACTTCCACGTTATTCATTTCCCCATTGTTCATTTCATCTACCATTCCATTTACCTCCTTGGTCAAAACCTGCACAACTTTGATAATATGTATGGTATTCCATTCGACAAACGAATGAAATGAAAACCCCTCTTTGTACTAACTTCTAATAAATGCTACTTTTTGTCAAGTCAAAACTCTTGATTAACGATGTTTTTCGAGCAGTTCTCTGATTTGTTCCATTATGACTATTGTCATTTCATCCGCAGTGACTTTTCTCTCTCTGTACTCACTGGCATCCAGAGGTTTTCCGAAATAAATACGGACTTTCTTAAAAGGTTTGTACGGCCCAACGACTGCACAAGGGACAATGAGCGCATCTGACCGAAGAGCAAAAAATCCCGCTCCTGCGAGTCCTTTTCCAAGCTGGCCGTCTTTACTTCTTGTTCCCTCAGGAAACAATCCTAAAACCTCTCCATCCTTTAAAACTTTTAGTCCTTTTCTCAGTGCTTCCCTGTCACTCAATCCCCTTTTTACAGGAAAAGCTCCGACCTTCAGGAGAATCTTCCCTAATACAGGAATAGTAAATAATTCTTCTTTCGCCATAAAATGGACCATGCGGGGTGTACAGGCACCGACGATCGGGGGATCCAGGTTGTCAATATGATTGCTGCATAACAGAACGGAGCCTGATTTGGGAAAATTCTCTCTCCCATGTACTTCCATTCTGTAAATTGGCTTAAATAAAACTAATACAAGGTTTTTTCCAAACTGGTATAAGGACATTGTTATCAGAGCCTCTCTATCATCAATTCTTTAATGCGGTCTACAACCTCGCGTATACTGAGTGAAGTCGTATCGATTTCAACAGCATCCTCCGCTTTCTTTAATGGAGACACTTCTCTTTCGGAATCCAGTTTATCCCGGCGCGCAATCTCATTGGCTAAAAGATCGATGCTTGATTCATATCCTCTAAGCAGATTTTCTTCATGTCTGCGCTTTGCCCGCTCTTCGACGGAAGCAAGCAGAAACACTTTTACATCTGCTTCCGGAAGGACATGAGTTCCGATATCACGGCCATCCATGACCACTCCCCCGGCTTCAGCCATTTTCTGCTGTCTTCTGACCATTTCTTCCCGTACCAAACGATGCATGGAAACGGCCGAAACCTGATTGCTGATTTCACTTGTCCGAATTTCTTCCGTTACATTTTCCCCATTGATCAGAACAAGCTGATTTGAACCCTCCGGCACAAGAGTGATTTCCATTGAATGAAGCAGTTCCATCAATTCACCCTCATTTTCAGGATCTTTTTTATTTCTGATTGCTTTAAAAGTCAGGGCTCTGTACATTGCCCCTGTGTCTATATAAACATACGAAAAGTCCCTGGCTACTTGTTTAGCGACAGTACTTTTGCCTGCTGCGGCAGGTCCATCTATTGCTACCGATAGTCTTTTATTCATGTTCAATCTCCTTCTAAGAGTAATAGATTCATTGCAGTCCGCAGCAGAAAAGAATGCAGACCGGTCATCTGCACACGTGATTATTTAAATGTTTCCAGCCATTCACTAACTGTCTGCCTGTTTACGCCCTCATACCGGATTGCTTTAGATACATACGGCTTAACCGCGGGCTGCTGCATAATCGCCTGTGCAGCAATTAATGCGGCCAGATGAAAAATAATCAATTTCATTAACATTCTTTCTGCTCGTTTCATATCCCGCTCACACCTGACCTTTTTAAGACTCTGTCAAATCAGGCTGTCGATTTCCACTGCAGGCGTTCGTTTATCTTTGCTGGGCGGTGAGCCTCTTATGCGCTTTGCGCCTTCGGTGTCTCACGCCTTCCGCTTCAATGAACAGTGTTAAAAATCAACATCATGCTTAGCATAGCCTTTTTTAAAAAGTATCGGTCTAAGGAAATGAACTTATTCAGCGGCAGCTTCTTTTTTCCTATGAAGAATTTGCTGATCAAAACAAAAACGAACAATTTTCTGCTGTGCGGTTTCAGTCATGTTGATAAATTTAATCGTAGCTTTTTTGATCCCTGAAGAATCCTCTAAAATCCGGACAGATTCCGAGTCGACCTTAACATAGCTAATCGTTCCATCCTGCAAGGGAAGAGACATCCATACTATGAGCTGCTCTTTCTCGCTTAGTTCAGTATGTTTCGGAATAATGATACCTGCTCCTCCTGCACTTATATCGGATGTAACAGTCACGAATGGTGCAAAGGCTTCAGCTGGAGAATGGACAGCGACATTAACATCTGAATCAATCCGGACGTATTGTCTTCTTTGTATTTTCAAAACGTCTTGATTATCAGGTTTTTTCAGGAGGATAACGGGAATGTTTTCTTTTCTTCTGCCCATAACGGCTGTTTCGAACTTGTAAGGGTTTTGATCGGAGGCCACATACAGACAGGTAAGAAGCGTGCCGTTCATAATAAAGGCTGTTTTCCCTGTACTTTCATTAAGAGGATAATCAATTGATATCGTGCCTTCGTCCATTGATACGATTTTGCATTTATACACATCGCCAGACTGGTCCAGCGGTTCAAGTGTTATCACATTCCCTATCTCAAGCATTTCATCACTCTTTTCAAATCGTTTATTCTATTTTGTTCCCACTCTTTATTAAATCATGGAATAAGAAAAAGGAAAAGTCTCGACTTTTCCTTTTTCAATCGGATTAATTACAGCAGAAGCATAATCAGACCATTACAGTTCGTTAAAAATGGGCTCCGCATTTTTAAGTTTTTCTACTTTTTCTTCCATTCCAGTGCTTGCATTGATAAACATCCTGAACGTATCGTCATCAATGGTTCCTAGAAATTCATAGCATAAAACCTCTTCACCGAGCTCATTTGTAATAACAGCAAGTCTGCTTTCCTGCACCATGACTTTTTGATTAATTTTTTCCCTCGCCTGATTTTCTTTTAATTCAGGTTTGGGGACTTGTCTTTTTCTATGCGCGGCTAGAAAATCCTTTGCAGAAAATCCGATGATCTGTCCGTCATCCAAAGCAACTTTGATCTTTAGTGTATCCGGGTAAAGCAGAATTCCATTCTCATTGGGAACGTAAGAGAATACACCGATCGAATCATATTGCGCACTCTCATTCAATACGAGATCCTCAGCTTCGAAGCCATGTTCTTTCAAGAAGGATACGGCATTATTTGAAGCGTCATTAAGGCTGATGTTTTCTTCATTCACCTTTCTGCTTTGTATAAGCCAGATCGGATAACCGCCTTTTTTCGTAATATCCATGTACAAATCTGCTTTATGCTTTTTATCGTACATGGATACACTGTAAAATTCGAATCCCGCGCCCTTTCCGCTTTGTGTAACCTTCAATTTATCGACATCAGTAGACGCAAACTCTTTTGCCCTTTGTTTTGCCTGCTCTGGTGTGATGTCATTGCCCTTAAGCTGTTCAAAACCCTTTTCCATCGTTTTCATAGAAGTGAAGCCCGGACCAAAGTCGGTTTCTGAGTAGGCACTTACGTTGTTTTCTACAGATTTGAATCCATCTACAATGGTATTGTCCTGCTGCTTCTTGCCAGAAGCCAATGCAAGCTCCACATCCATCCACCGCAGATTTTTATCAATAACCATATGCTGAACATTTCTCAGCTCATTTTGAATATCAGAAGATTTTTCATAAAGCTTTTGAAGCGATGCATATTCATCCTTTGATAATGGCTTATTTTCCAAATCTCTAATCGCTGCTCTGTAGCTGAAATCTCCTATGCTTGCAAGGAATTCTTCTGTCTTATTAAACGGAAGAAGGGTAAGAGGAAGCTGTCCTACATCATTATGAGCCTCTGAAGTGATTCTCCATACTTCAGCAAGTGCCGGAGATAAAGATTCCCTTGAGTTCATGGCAAGCGTTGTTCCGATTTTGTCATGAAGCTCATCCATTTGATAGGACAAATCATGAAACGCACGCTGGTAATTGTTCTCTGCATGGATAAGGACCGCGTTTTTTTCCTGATGCTCTTTGTAGCCCCAATATCCGGTTCCAATAACGGCGATTGCAAGAAACGCAATAAGTATTCCGCGTATCACAGGTAAACCCCCTTCTTATTTACAGAAAATATGTTTTCCGATTTTTTTAATTTGCGGTCTGCCCCAAATCCATCCGCTTGTAGCTGTATCAGGATTAAAATAATACAAAGCGCTTTCTGTGGGATCCCAGCCGTTTATCGCATCAAGAACCGCTTTCTTAGCCTGTTCATTCGGTTCAAGCCAAATCTGCCCATCTGCTACAGCCGTAAATGCACCTGGCTCGAAAATAACGCCAGCTGCTGTATCCGGGAATGTCGGGCTGTCAATGCGGTTCAAAATAACAGCCGCAACAGCTACCTGTCCTACATAGGATTCTCCCCTTGATTCCCCATAAACAGCATTCGCCATCAGCTGAAGGTCATTTTGAGAGTATCCTGCAGGCATATTAACTGCCGTATTGTTTGATTTCTGTTTCTGTGCAGTTTGTTTTTGATTTCCTTTTGGAGCTTTCTGCTTTTGGCCGCCGCCCTTTTGATTTTGAGCCAGCTTTTGACCATTCCCCTGATTTTTAGCTCTCATTTGGGTTCTGAGTTTTTTGGAAGGACCGGTTTGTTTTTCAAGGGGAATCCCGCCATAATGAGTAAAGTCTTTTCCTTTCGAAAGCTGTGTATGAACAAATTGGTCATTAAAATCAGACTGGTTAACCAGCTTTTGCTTTGTTGTCAGTCCAACAAGCCCGTCAACATTTTCAAGACCGTAATCATGCTGAAAATTCCTTACAGCCCAATAAGTGCTCCATCCATACACTCCATCAATTTTTCCGTGGTAATACCCTATATACTGAAGCCTCGCCTGCAATTCAATGACATCATTGCCGACTGCTCCCCGCTGAATGACCTGCTGCGTAAATGCTTTTGATTTTGGTAGATCCGAATACACGTAAGACGACGTTAATATGAAGGTAACTGATAAAAGTACCATCCATGCAAAACGTATTCTGTTCATGATGCTGCCTCCTAAGTTATGGATGATTTTTGTTATATGTATTTTTTGTAGTGAATGGCATTTTATTCATGATCTTCGGGATGGGATATAATGGGATACTTTAAGTGATACAATTTGTTTTAAATAATGTTTGCTATTTCAATTTAGGTCATTCATATTTGGGGACTGTTTAGAATGGCCTGCTGAGGCAGCTAAAGCAGCTTTTAAAAACAGAATGTCTATGTGAGTGGAATCTAACCTTTTTCGTCATACAACAAAAAAAGCCCGGAAAAGTACCGGACTCCTGAACATTATATATGTCTGGCAAGTCTCGCCTGCTTAGCTTTATGCAAAGCAAACCACCAAAGAATCAGCATAAACGGCAGCATGATAACAGGCCAGAATTTGTAGGTGAACAGTATGTAATCATAAAATCCGTGTAAAATTACCGGCAATGTTAAGCTAAGCACCAGCCATTTCTTTTTTTTCTTACGATTTTGTGTGAATTTACTTTTCCCTAGGTAGTAGCCCATAATAACACCAAACAGCGCATGGCTTGAGACTGGAAAAAAAGCTCTTCCAATTGCAAATTCAAGACCGTTGGCAAAAAGGAACAGAATGTTTTCCAATGTCGCAAACCCCAAAGAAACCGCGCTTCCGTAAACGATTCCATCATAATGTTCGTCAAAATGCACATGGGGGTATATGGCAACAAATAAAATGAACCATTTAAAGAATTCCTCTAAAAAGCCATACGCAAAAAAGATACGAATAAAATCGTTTGAAAATACTTTTTCTACATCTATTATGTATTGAATAAACATAAGCGGGAAAACAAGGACCATACCGAAAATAAATGCCCGAACTACCATATATACAGGCTCTTTATCAAATTGATCTTTTAAGTAAAAATAGCATAATATTGCCAGACCAGGGGCAATTCCTGCCGATACTGCCGCAATCATACAGAAAGCCTCTTTTCAATTTTTGTCAATTGCATCCAGTTATATCGTAACACGTACAGCTGCAATTGAACATGCCTTCCGAACTTAGAAATTTTCAAAATCTCCCTGATCAGCGAATCCTTTACTTGATAATAATACCCCTAGTTTGATTCGCGCTTTTTTACTATCATAGTCCCCCCCGAGCAAAACACCCTTTTGCTGAAGATCCTCTGCACTGCCCGAGTAACTGTAGGTTGGATGGACTTTCCCTTCTTCGGCGCTTGTTGTAACAACAACCGTTATTCCTTCTTTTAATGCCTCTTCGATTGCCGGAACCATAAACGGAGTGACTTGTCCTCTGCCTACTCCTTCAATTACAATCCCTTTCGCACCAGCCTGTACAGAAGCTTGTATAAATAGTCCATCCTGACCTGTATGGGATTTTATAATATCGACCCTAGGAAACTTCCGTACGAGATGATGCTGGTCTCTGCGAATCGGTTTTTGATAAATGAAAACCCGGTCATTATCGATAATTCCCATATACCCATACCCAAATGATTCAAAGCCCTGCAGGTTTGATGCATGCACCTTTTTAACATATTTAGCTGAATAAATTCTTTCGTTAAATACAACAACCGCACCTGCATCCGCGAGAGAATCGCTGGCCGCTGCATAAATGGAATTCCGTAAATTTGAATATACGTCCGTTCCTACATCGTGCGGAGCCTTCTGCGAGCCTGTTATCACAACCGGTCTTTGATCTTTAATCGTCAAGTCGAGAAAATAAGCCGTTTCCTCCAGGCAGTCCGTTCCATGGGTAACCACGATGCCTGATACTTGAGGATCTTGAAATTCCTGTTCTATCACTTCTTTCAGCGAAACCATTTTATCCATCGTAATATGCATACTTGGCAGCTGCATAACATCAATAACCTTTACTTCAATGTCTTCAGGAAGTCTGCAAAGAGCAGCAAGCTCTTCACCTGACAGCTCTCCTGATGATAGAAGGCCTTCTGATATTTCCTTGCTGGCTATTGTTCCTCCCGTTGTTAAAAGAAGCACTTTCTTCTTCATTCATTTTCCCCCTTTTTTATATTCTCAGCAATAAGGCCCCCGTGGAATCGTCCATTTTCAATGAATATTTCATTCGCATTGTTGCCTGCAGCCAGTACTCCCGCAATATAGAGACCCTCTATATTCGTCTCCATCGTCTCCGGGTTATAAATTGGCCTTCCTGATTCCTCATCCACATTTATGCCCATTCTTTTTAAAAATTGATGATCAGGATGATAGCCTGTCATCGCGAAAACAAAATCGTTCTCAATTCTTTTCTTTTCATTTCCAACGGTGTATTCGATTTCATGTTCAGTTATTTCAGTTGCACATGCTCCGAATTCCATCGTAATTGCGCCATTCCGGACAAGAGCTTCAAACTCAGGCAAAATCCAAGGTTTTACACTTTTAGAATAAACGCTGCCTCTATATAAAACCGTTACTCTTGCCCCTGCTTTTACAAGTTCTAAGGCCGCATCAACACTGGAATTTTTCCCGCCAATCACAGTTACGTCCTGATCAAAATAAGGATGACCTTCAGTAAAATAGTGAAAAACCTTCGGCAAATTTTCGCCTGGAATGTTCATATAGTTGGGATGATCATAATAACCTGTCGCAATAACGACATAATTTGCACCATATCTTCCTTTGGAAGTCTCCACTGCGAAGAATCCATTCTCCATCTTCTCTACATGCTCTACTTTTTCAAAAGGCAGAACACGGATGCCCTTTCTTTTCACTACGGATCGGTAATAAGCAAGTGCCTGATTTCGAACCGGCTTGCGGTTTTCCGTAATAAATGCGACATCTCCGATTTCAAGCTTTTCACTTGAGCTGAAAAATGTCTGATGGGTTGGATAATGATAAATGGCATTCACAATGTTCCCTTTTTCAATCACAACCGGGTCAATCCCAATATTTTTTAATGCTATAGCGGCAGCTAATCCGCATGGACCTCCGCCGACAATTAAAGCTTTTTCATTTCGCATAACCATCTCACTCCCGTATAGATAGGACCTGTTTCAGAGAAGTGTTCCCATTAATCTCTGTTCATTGAACTTTTCTTCAATTAAAAATCTCCTATCTAATGATAGGAGATTTTTTCAAGGCTTGCAACGGATTAGATCCAGCCTCTGAATCTGCTCGCTTCAGCTGTTTTTCGGACACCGACCATGTAGGCTGCGAGCCTCATGTCCACTCTTCTGTTTTGGGCTGTTTCATATATGTTATTGAATGATTTCACCATTACTTTTTCAAGCTTTTCTTCGACTTCTTCCTCTGTCCAATAATAGCCTTGGTTATTCTGAACCCACTCAAAATAGGACACGGTAACTCCTCCTGCACTTGCCAGCACGTCCGGAACAAGAAGAATACCTCTGTCGTTCAGGATTTGAGTGGCTTCAAGGGTTGTAGGACCGTTTGCAGCCTCAACCACAATGGAAGCGCGGATATTATGGGCGTTCTCTTCTGTAATCTGGTTTTCGATTGCAGCCGGAACCAGAATGTCGCAATCCAGCTCAAGCAATTCTTTATTTGTAATCGTATCATTGAAAAGCTTCGTAACGGTTCCAAAGCTGTCCCGCCGATCCAATAAATAATCAATATCAAGCCCCTCTGGATCATACAAGCCGCCATACGCGTCTGATATTCCAACTACCTTCGCGCCTGCATCATGCATAAACTTGGAAAGGAAGCTCCCTGCATTACCAAAGCCTTGAACTACAACACGGGCACCCTCAAGGGAAATCCCTTTACGTTTAGCTGCTTCAAATATACAAATGGTTACACCCTTTGCTGTCGCTGATTCACGTCCATGTGAACCGCCAAGCACAAGTGGTTTACCAGTAATGAACCCCGGAGAATTAAATTCATCAATTCGGCTGTACTCATCCATCATCCAAGCCATAATTTGAGAATTTGTAAATACATCCGGTGCTGGAATATCTTTAGTCGGTCCAACAATCTGACTGATGGCCCTTACATACCCCCGGCTTAAACGCTCAAGCTCTCTAAAGGACATGTCTCTTGGGTCGCAGACAATTCCGCCTTTACCGCCTCCATAAGGGAGATCAACAATTCCGCACTTCAAGCTCATCCAGATTGAAAGCGCTTTAACTTCGGTTTCTGTTACATTTGGATGAAAACGAATTCCGCCTTTAGTAGGACCGACTGCATCATTATGCTGAGCCCGGTATCCCGTAAAAATCTTTACGGATCCGTCATCCATCCGTACAGGAATTTTCACAGTCATCATACGAATAGGCTCTTTAAGCAGTTCATAAACTTCTTCAGGATAACCCAGTTTTTCCAGGGCTTTATGTATCACCGTTTGTGTCGCTTTTAACACATCATGCTTTTCATGGTTACTCTCGGTGTTTTTCTCGGCTACCATAAGTAAACCTCCTAATGTCAATCAATTGATATAGACGGCCTTTCAGACAATAGTATACACCTTCACTGTAGTTATGCAAAGACATAATGGCTGTTTTGGGGGAAATTTTGGCATGAATTTGCGAGCGGTTGCAAGAGCATATATGACGGTTATTTTATTGAATTTTCAGACCTTTTGATAATACCTTTAAATTGAAATGAAAAACCGGCCGCTCCCTCGAATTAGAGAGCGGCCGGCCTTAAGTCAATGAAAATACTTAGTAAGCTGATTGATTGCTTCTTCTTTCATAATTTGCTTTCCATATTCATGCAGCCTGTGCAAAGTCAGTGTAGTGGAACTCCCAAACTCCGCTAATACGGCAATCACCGTTTCTATTTGAGCAGGAGCATAATCATCAAGATGAAGAAAATATCTCTGATTATAAAAATATACGGCTCCTTGGGTAAGACCTATTTGTTTCAATGCCTTTGACAATTGAATCAGGTCTTCGAAAGCATGAAATTCATAAACGATATCGATGCTTTCATCGAGCTTAACCTGCATTTCAATATAATCATCCGCATAATCTTCTTCTTCTTCCTCTATATCTTCATTGCTTTTTGTAACGATAACAACCATCCCTTGAGCCTGGAGAGAAAAAACTTCCACAGCAAGAGATCCGTGAGCCTCAAAGCCAAGTTCAAGGCTTGCTTCATTCATCATATCCTTGAAGAGCTGATGCACCTTGAATGAATCCTTCCAAAGGTCTTCCTTAGTCAGACCGCGATCCATAAGATCGTCAATCGTAAGAAATATCTTGATTTTGTTATAATTAAGGCGCTCCAAACGCATCTCTTTCCCTCCTGCCGTAAAACCCTTACCATGTAATTATTCTATGTTTTACAAGTAAGATGGTTCGTTAATTTGTTAACAGTTTACAACGGCAGCGAAAAATAGACAAGTTTATTCCATTCCTACATCGCAAGCTTTTCCTTCAGCCATATTTCCCACTCATGATTGGTTGATCCGAGCAGACAATCCTTATAGGAGCTCTTCTTTTCTTCATCCATAAACTGAAACGCTCCCCCGCCAAGTCCCACCTGCAAATCTGGAAACCTACCTTTCAGAACATCAACGGTTTTAAGCGTCCGTTCAACATTTTCTTCAAGTGTGCAGGCGAGAAACAAAAATTTGGGATGCACTTCCTCCAGCACAATTGGAAGATCGTCCTCTGCTATACTTGAACCTAGATAGATTACTTCAAATCCTCTTCTGCGCAGGAAAAGGGTGAAAATGAGCAGCCCCATCTCATGCCATTCTCCCGGTCCGCACACAGCGATAACCTTCGGAAGGAGACCATTCACTGGCAGAGTATGCAGGATCATTCCAATCCTTGACCGCAGAAAGGAGGTCGCAAAATGTTCATGTGCCGTTGTAATCTTCCCCTGCTCCCACAAATCCCCGACCTTGGCGAGCACAGACCCAAGTATATCAATCATCACTTTATCAATCGAATAAAGACTAAAAGCTCGGTTCATCAGTTCATGTGCCAGATTTTCATCAAAAGAAAGCAGTGCTTTAAGCAAATCGTCCATAAGTTCAACAGAGCGGTCTGCAGTCTGTTCAGGTTCAATCATTCCGTCATTAACCGGAAGGCCCGTATTTTCGAGTAAGTTAACAGCCTGACTGATGGAAAATCCTTTATTCACTTTGCTGATCAGCCATTTTAGAATTCGAATGTGGTCTTCTGTATACAATCTGTGTCCGGATTCGTTCCGTACTGGAGCGATCATCTGGTATCGTCTCTCCCATGCCCGGAGTGTTCCCGGCTGAATGCCCAGCATTTTTGAAACAGCTTTAATATTATATTTACCTTCTTCTGGATTCGGCATTGTTTATCCTCCATCACCGCACAATAAAACATATATGCAAAAACTTCTTTTTTAAATTATATCGAAATGAACACTTTGTGTAAACTTTGTATAAGTATTGTTAATCAACTTTATCTGCTGTAATGGTAATAAAATGTGCTTCTGCAGGTGCACCAAGTCGAAATGGAAGCTGGGTAGTGCCATATCCATTGCTGATAAGCTGGGCTCCGTAAGCTTTATTATGTAACTTTCCTTTTTCATATAATCCGAATCCGAACAGTCTTATTTGTCCGCCATGCGTGTGTCCTGATAAAACAAGCCGGATGCCGTGCTCTTTATTTATTTGTTTATCAATATCAGGGTTATGGCAAAGCAAAATCCGGAAATCTGCGTTTTTTGATTCCTTTAACGCCTGGTCGAGCCTGTCCCACCCGAATTTTATTTCGCTAACGCCAAGGAGGCTTATCTTTTTTTCGGATATTGAAGGAATCGAGTGCGCTTGATTTTCAAGGAGCTTAACATTCTCCTCTTTCAATAAACTCTTCAGCTCAAGCAGGTCACATTCCGGGTCATTATTTCCGAGGACCATAACAACTGGCCCTTCTTCTCCTAATCTCCGTAAATTACGGCGAATTCTTTCAAGCGGCACTCCCTTTTCTGTTAAATCTCCTCCAATACAAACCAGATCAGGCTTCTTTGGCAATTTCGCCATCAATCTCTCTGAAACCCTTCTTCTATGGATATCGGAAATGAAAAGGATACTCAATTCGCCATGCCCGCTCGGAAAATCTTGAAATTGAAGCTTCTGTCTATCCAATCGGTTTCCATGAGCTTTTATAAACATGACAGAAGTCATAAAGAGAACCAGAACAGCCCCTGCTATTAGATAAATCATGTAATCACCTGATTTCCGCTCATTTGCTTTCGTAAAAAAGATTAATATCAAATTCATTCTTCATCATTTGAAAAACGGACGTTCTTTTCTTCCAATGATATGGCTGCGGCCATAATTCTCCGCTTTTCCGAATAACCTCGCACCGTAAAGCATGATATTCTGTTTCAGCTTTGACTTCCTTCTTTTTAAAGTAAAGGGCTGTTGCATAAGCACCCGCTATAGCTACGATAAAATATAGATGAAAAGATTCGTCGACAAAACGGGACACCACGATGGAAAGACTGTTGTCACTTGTCAGGACAATCACTTTGTAAAAATAAACCATAAAAATAATCATACATACGAATGCAGCAAGCTGAAGGCTCAGCACTTTTTTCTTCAGATTTTCAAACTTTCTCTTTTTATCAACTAAACTTTGGAGCATTTTTTTTGTCGGCTCATCCGTGATCGGCTCAAGCTGCTCAATCGCTTTTTCCATCTTAATCACCCTGCCTCTGGACTTTTCTAATATTTATTCAAAAAGGGGACAGGGTATGAAGAAGAGGAGACAAAAATAATCTTCGTTCACTTGAACGAAGATTATCACTGCTTCAAAGGAATTTCAAGCACTTGTCCCGCATATACCTCATTGGCTGAGAGCTGATTATAGTCTTTAATAATGGCTTCGCCTTCCCTGCTTTTAAAATATTTAAGCGAAATGCGATATAAGTTTTCTTTAGGTTTCACCACATGCTCAACTACTTTACCGGCTGGCTTGTCATCTGCTGCAGGGTCTGCCGTTTTAGAGGTTTTTTCCCCTTCGGCGGGTGCAGAATCCGGAGCTTCAGATGGTACAGCGGGTTCTTCAGGCGTTTCCTGCTGCTGCGGGCCCGCTGTCTCTCCTGGATCTTCCACTTCCTCCTCAGTCCCGGAAGCAGCTGCGGTATCTTGAGATGATTGGGCATCCTGCGGAGAACTGCTTTCGTCTGTTTCCCTTACCGGCTCAGATTTTTCAGGAGCTTCATTATTTGACCGATTATTATCAATAATAATCGACTCGTAATCTTTGAGCTTCTGCCCGTTATCCAAAGTCGTTCCATCTTTTTCATAATAGTATGTAAATGACAGGAATAATATGGGCAAAAGGATAAAACATAGCGCCAATAAGCTGATAAGCGGATATTTTAGTTCTACTTTTTTCCCGGTTTTCTTCGCACGCCGCCTGGTTTTGTGAATCTCACTTCTTGAAGGATACTGGCCATTCTTTTCTTTACTATCTGCAGCCAATTGCTCCTTTATTTGACCGTTTCTTCCGGAGGAATTCATTCTCCTGTTCATGGGGTTAAGATTCACCTCTATTTAGATACTTTAATCTGATTTGAATACCAAACACTAAATCAATCAGAAAATGGGCAGTGACAGCAGCAAGCAGATTGTCTGTAAGTTCAAATAAAATACCTATCAGAACGCTGACTGCCGTAACCATTATGAATAAAAGAAATTTTGATAGATAGCGAATATGCAAGATGGAAAAAAACAGGCTTGCAGCAATCAATCCGAATTCTGTTTGTAAAACGCCTCTGAATAACCATTCTTCCGCAAAGGCAATAATGGCAGTCATTAATACAATATGCGGAATGGAACAGCTTCTGAAAAGCTTTTCATTAATTCCCCCGTCATCATACCAAGCCTGGGGAGCTGTTCTCATTACCACTAAATCCAATAAAATAACAGCTGCTGCAGCTCCTGCTCCGGCCGCAAGACCCATAAATGTAAAATTCATTTTCTCAGCAGGGACAAACCAGCCTCCCAGAAATAAATAGGAGCCAGCAAGGCCGGTAATAGCTAAGAGAAGCTGAGTCAGATAAAGCTGCTGAATCATCTGACGGTCTGTCAGTGTATGAATCAGTTCATTTTGTCTTTTGAACAATCGGTTCACTCACTTTAAACATCATTTTAAGTTCGTTTTTCCATCCCTCTGCCGTTTCATAGCCGGATGAAGCCTTGGTCTGGCCATAATAGGCTTCAATGTCCATTCCGCACGAATCACAGCAGAAGCGTGTAAATGATGGAGAATCGCTTTTTTCACCGAAATGTGCCAGGATTCCGCTTCTTCTGCACGTTTCTGTCGAATACCATTTTATCATATTCCATAGCTTTTCGGTTTTATTTTGCTGGCGCTCCTGAATTTTTTTCCAGATTTGATCCACTTTTACTTCCCAATTCTCACTCTTAAGCTTTTCAGCATGATGAAGAATAAATCGCTCATGTGTTTCCTCAATCTCAAGTTTAAAGGATGGATCGATTTCTTTTGAAGACAGATAAGCTTGCAATTCATCACGTGCAGGGAATTCTTTTTCAATCATAAAAAGAGGCAGCTGCACATCTTCAGGATCATACAAGGTAATTGCAATAGCTGGCAGTCCGTCGCGCCCCGCTCTTCCGATTTCCTGCATATATGCATCCATTCTTGCAGGTATATGAAAATGAATGACATAACGGATGTTGTTTTTATTCACACCCATTCCGAAAGCATTTGTACAGCAGACAAGTTCAAGCTGTCCATTAATAAATTGCTGCTGAATCAGCATCCGCTGTTCATTTTCCATACCTCCATGATAGAAGGCAATTCTCTTAAACCCTTTTTCTTTCAAATATGAAACTGCTTTTTCACTCCATTGTCTCCCCCCGCAGTAAATTAGCCCCGGCCCTTCCAGCCTGCCAACAAGCTCTGATAATTGATTGAGTTTATCCTCAAGACCTCTTGCTTCACTAACCATGATTGATATGTTCGGCCGGTTAACTGAATATACGTGCCGGATAGGATCTGTCATATGTAAAGATAAATGTATATCTTTGAGAACTTCTTTGGTTGCAGTTGCTGTCATAGCAAGGCAAGGAGCCTTATTCAGCTTCCCTCTTGCCTGGCCGATTAATGAATAATCCGGTCTGAAATCGTGACCCCATTGTGAAATGCAATGAGCTTCATCGACTACAAACAGCGAGATATGAATTTTATTCAGCGCATTCAGAACCCTTTCATGCTTGAGGCTCTCGGGAGAAAGGAAGATAAACCGATACTCAGGCAGATGATAAAGAGCTGACTTTTTCTCATCAAATGATAAGAAACTATTCAGGGCAACCGCGCGTTTTTCCCCATTCATTTTAAGCTGGGCAACCTGGTCCTCCATTAAAGCAAGCAATGGAGATATAATAACTACATCTCCCTCCAGAATGTATCCCGGAAGCTGATAGCATAAAGATTTTCCTCCTCCAGTCGGGAGCATGGCAATAACATCCCTTCCATTGACAAGGTCCTCGATAATCTCCTTTTGCCCTTCCCTGAAGGCATCAAACCCAAAGTGCTTTTTTAATACAGCATTTAAATTCAGCAATTGTATTTCACCTCTTTGCGACAGCCATTCCGAGCCTGATTTGAAAATAGGTATATTTATGATCTAAATGTTCCTTAATATTTTTAAGCTGCTTGGTTTTCAAATGTTCAATGGCTTCTGCTATTTCCTCTTTTTCGACTTGAAGCAGATAAGGATTGATGTTAAAGCTTGGGTCCTGCATGGCAATTTCTACAAGATGATCTTCTATTGTACTCATCTTCAGGTTCCTGATTTTACAGGCATCTTCCTTGCTTTTCCCCTGTTTAAGCAGCATATATGTTCGTTTGGCAGATTGCGTGAGGGGTAGGGAATCGGGCACCTCCCTACTAAGTTTTGAGAGCAATACAGCGTTTGAGGCCACCGCATTTTCCAGTAAATCATGCATTAAGCTCCAGAAACACAACTCCAAGTATACCGGGTCCTTCTCAAGCTTCTCTGCCAGCTGATCATAGGTCAATCCAGCCCGCTCAGGTGTTGTGAGCCTATAGACAAAAAGTTCTGCCATGAAATCCTGTTTGCCTGAAAGAAATAAATTCAGCTCTTCATTTAATTTTAATGCAAGACCTGTTCTGTCTGAATTTGATTGTGCCAAAAATGATTTTATCCACTGCTGCGCATCTTCATCAGAGGTTAAGGGCAGGAACCGCGACTTATTACGAATCAAATGGGTTACGGTCTGGATCAGCAGTGATAATCTGACCCAAGCCTCCCTGCCTCCCCTGCCATGCTTCCAGCTGTTCAGCTCTTTTGGAATCGGCATGGCTGTTAAGGAATGATGCAAGGCTTCTTTCCCAGATGATGTTAATTTCCCGTTGTTCCCAATTAACTTTTTCGTTTCCAGGCTCCTGCATGCATCTTCAATCGTTTCTCTGTTGATCTGCGGAAAAAGTGAAAAAAAACTCGAAAGCCCAAACAGCTGCATATCCTGAAGGGTTTGGGACGTCTTTTTCCCTCTCAACAGATGATAAATAGCGGAAAAAGATCTCTCCCCGTTAAAACGATCCAGGCACAAAAGACAAATGTATGAATATCCTGTCACTACCATATTTAATCACCAGCGCTTCGCAGATTCTGACAATACTTGATTATATTCTAGCAGATTTTTTATCGGCCTGAGATGTTTAAAGCTTAAGCAAAAGGGTACGGTAAGGATTAGAAACGTTGTTATGATAAGAATTCTCATCGACTTTTTTATTGAAAAGTTCATACAACACCTATACAATAGGTATAAGTTAAGGACTTCACATCCAAAAAATGTGGTTTATCGGACCTTTATCCGTTTAGTCCTAAGAATGATCCAGGAGGTATTTTACATGGCAAAGTATACAATCGTTGATAAAGACACTTGCATTGCTTGCGGAGCTTGCGGAGCAGCAGCACCGGATATTTATGATTATGATGATGAAGGTATCGCATTCGTTACACTTGATGAAAATCAGGGAATCGTTGAAATTCCAGACGTACTTGAGGAAGATATGATGGACGCTTACGAAGGCTGTCCTACAGATTCCATTAAAGTGGCTGATGAGCCATTTGAAGGCGACGCACTTAAATTCGAATAGAGTTCAAAAAAACCCCCCGGCCGATTAAGCCGGGGGGTTTTTTTATTGTATCATCCAGTTTGGATGGATTTTTGTTCAAACCAGGTTTTCATTCTTACATAGACCATTGTAAAGATAGCAGAAATCAGAATACCTTTTATAAGATTGAACGGGAGAATTCCCAGAATGATGAATTGATAAATTTGTTCCGCATTCATTTGCTGCGCCCCTAAGAAATAGGTGTAAGCCGGAAGGATCACATAATAGTTAAATACCGACATCAACACTGCCATTGCAATTGTTCCGGATGCCATCCCAATCAACAGGCCTTTCACCGTCTGATTTTTTTTGTAAAAAAACCATGCGGGCAAAATCAGCAATGCTGCTGAAACAAAGTTCGCAGCTTCCCCTATTGGTACGCCTGTTCCGCTGCCCTGAATGAAGTAGTGCAAAATATTCTTAAGTGCTTCCACCGCCATCGCCGAACCCGGTCCGAATAAAATCAGCGCCGCCAGAGCTGGAAGATCGCTGAAATCAATTTTTAAAAATGCACTTCCCGGATAAGGGATTTCGAGCATCATCAGCAAAAATGCAATGCTGCTTAATACTGCTGTAATGACTCTTTTTCTTAGTTTGTTTTGAACCATATCTGTTTCTCTCCTTTTCATGATCTCTCTCTTGAAAAGAAGGGCTGTTCTGATTTGCCAAAAAACCCCCTGCCGTTTTGGACAGAGGGAGTTAAAGTGCAATCTGAATAAACGTGAAAAAATACATATTTTTTCAGCGTTCAGCCACCATCTTCTCCCATCCAGACTATACTGTCGGCTCTGGAATTACACCAGATCCTGCCCTTATCAGGCTCGCGGGCTTAGAGACTTTCGCCTCATCACCGCCGGTAGGGAATTACACCCTGCCCCGAAGAATGATCATATTTAATTTGTATTCCAAGTAAGTATATCGGCTTTTTCATCATTTGTATAGGAAAAAGTCTTGTAAGCCACTTTTTCAATCTTCATGAAAAAAATATCGCCCAAGAAACCGCTTTCACACTTTACCGCACTGATTTGTATTGTTACACTATTCTCAATATGATAAATTATCTAACAAATTGCAACCGGAGGAGATGCTTTATGTTTAGAGTTCTTGTTTCAGATCCAATAAGCAGAGATGGTCTTGAACCGCTGCTTGAAGCGGAGAATATAGAAATCGTTCAAAAAAACGTATCCGAAGAAGAAAATTTGGCTCAATATGATGCACTATTTGTTAGAAGCGCTACGAAAGTTACGGAAGAATTGATGAATCAAATGCCAAAGTTAAAGATCGTCGCAAGAGCAGGAGTCGGTGTTGACAACATTGATGTCGATCAGGCTACAAGAAAAGGCATTATAGTCATTAATGCACCTGATGGGAATACGATTTCAACTGCCGAACATACCTTTGCCATGATTGCCTCTCTCGTCCGGCATATCCCACAGGCGAATATGTCTGTAAAAAACCGGGAGTGGAAACGGTCTTCCTTTGTAGGAAGCGAACTGCACGGTAAAATGCTGGGTATTGTGGGACTGGGAAGAATTGGGACGGAGCTTGCTAGACGGGCGAAGGCATTTGGGATGAGAGTGGCCGTGTTCGATCCCTTTTTGACGAAAGAGCGATCTGAAAAAATCGGGGTCGAAAAACATGACTTTGAAGAGCTTCTTACTCAAGCCGATATCATTACCGTTCATACCCCGCTGACAAAAGAAACGAAAGGTCTCTTAAATAAAGAAACGATCGGCAAAACGAAAAAAGGGGTTTATCTTGTCAACTGTGCCCGGGGAGGCATCATTGATGAAGATGCGCTATGTACATATCTCGAGAACGGCCATGTGCGTGGAGTGGCGCTGGACGTATTTGAAGTCGAGCCTCCCGAGCATACACGCCTGCTTGAATTTGAACAGGTCATAGCAACACCCCACCTGGGCGCTTCTACAAAAGAAGCGCAGCTGAATGTTGCTTACCAGGTATCAAAGGAAGTGCTGTTATTTATTCAGGGGAAGCAGGTAACGACCTCTATTAACCTCCCTGCCATGTCTGACGAAGCTTATCAGAAAGTAGCTCCTTACGATTCTTTGGCTCAAAAAATCGGATCTTTTCTTTCACAATATATGAATCAGCCGGTTCAGAGCATTACGATTGAATACGAAGGTACAGCTGCTGAAATTGAAACGGCCTATGTGACGAAAAGTATGATTGCTTCTTTCCTTAAACAGCGCATGGATATAAATATTAATACGGTGAATGCCGGAGTGCTTGCAAGAGAACGCGGCATTCAATTTATTGAGAAAGTGTCCGATCAAAACTCCGGATATTCTAATAGCATGAAGGTTACCATTCACGGGGAACAAACCACTTCAGAGATAAAAGGCACCTCTATCCCCCACTTCGGAGAGCGGATTGTATCGGTCAACGGATTTTCAATTGATTTTCATCCATCAGGCCATCTGCTTTATATTCAGCATACCGATGTTCCGGGAGTAATCGGAAATGTTGGAAGAATCCTTGGCAATCATTCCGTGAATATCGCCACGATGCAGGTGGGGCGGAAAGAAAAAGGCGGTGAAGCCATCATGATGCTGTCGTTTGACCGTCCGCTTGATCAGCCTATATTATCCGCTTTGACTGAGCTTGATGAAATCGTGTTTGTAAAAGCCATTGAGCTTTAATTAATTAGCTCTGTTTAACTTGGCTGTTGATTGCAGCTAAGCAGGTACAGGCTTCAAAAAATCAACATCATGCATTAACATAGCCAATTAAAAAGGGGTCTTCCGCAGAAGACCCCTTTTTGATTTATCCAATTGGTACAACGGTTCTTTCACCCTTGGAAAACGTCACAATGGTTTCATAGCCGGTTTCCTTTGCAAGCGCAAGCGCCTGATCGTAATCAGCCCCTACATCCTCTGGCTGATGAGCATCAGATGAAAGGACAATCGGCACCCCTTTTTCATAGCACATTTTCAGCAGTCTTTCATCAGGATAAAGCTTGCCTGTCGGCTTTCTTAATCCCGCTGTACTGATTTCCACACAAGTTTTGCTTTTGGAAAGGGCTGCTGCAGCTCTTTCATATTGCTCCAGTAAAAATTCTTCTTTTTCAGGAACGTAGTTAAAAATTTTCACTAAGTCCAAATGTCCGATAATATCAAAGAGATTCGACTCTGCGAGGGTTACGACCTGGTCAAAATATTTTCTGTATGTATCATATACATCCCGCTTATCCCACTCGTGAATGAACTCCTTTAAATCAATGCCGAAGTCGTCTACCCAATGAATGGAGCCAATTACATAATCAAAATCATATTGGCGGATAAAACGCTCCATTTCCTCATGTTTGCCTGGTGTATAATCCATTTCGATGGACATTTTTACATCAATCCCAGCCTTTTCGGCTTCCTGGAAAAGTGAGGTGTAATCGTTCATATCATAAAATCTTCGTTCATCGACCCAGGGATTGCTTAATATATCTGCGGTCTGATAAAAATGATAAGCATGCTCCGAAATCCCAAAATGCTCAATGTTCTTTCGTTTTGCTTCATCGGTAAATTTTTTTAAGTAGTCTAAAGTGAGTGTTCCTCGTTCTAAATGATTATGATAATCAGTCAGCATAGTGTTCCCTCCCTTTTTCTTTCTTCACTTTAACATATTAAAGGGAGAGAGTTAAGAAAAACGGTGAATTTTTCGACAATTTCTATAGGCAAGCAGATAGCTGCTATTTCTTCATTTCAATTTGAATTGGATTTGGGCCATATGGGACTGTAATTGGCTTATCAACCTCAAGTGTCCCTACTTTATCTAAGTTTATATTTTGAAACGAGACCGTTTCAAAATTGAATTCTTTTGCAGTGAGAAGCAGCGCTTCCAGCATAAAGACTGTGTCTTCATTGTTCTGAAATTCAAATGTGTTAAAAGTTAAAATAAGTTCATTTCCCTGTTCTTGAACATTCTCAATTTTGGCGCCTTCTATCATAACAGACTGAAGCCCGCTGCCGATATTTTCAGTCATATCCGTATAGGCATCGCTGAAGGAATCATAGGATATATTGGACTTAACAAAAAGAGACTTTTTGCTTTGATTCTCATATTTAAAAAATGCTCGTTTATCAGATGGATGGAGCTCGAGTTCATTCAATACTCCCAATGGACCCATGTCAATACCTGGACTGTCCCCTGTATACAGTTCTGCTGCGGTATACCCTTTTCCACCGAATGAAGCCTGGATGATTTCGGCTAAAAGTGCATCCGATGAGCTGAGGATTTTTCGGTTTTCGCTCATGTGAATTTCAATATGCTGAGGATTTTCCGACTCTCTAATCTCAATGTCCTGGAAGTAATCAGATAAACCCCACTTCTCTTCATCAAAAAAAGCACGCAGCTCATTAAATTGTTCAGCTTGAATAGAGCCCCCGGATGATATAAGTGTTACAGGGATTGTATAATTGGCACTGCTGTCAGAATAAGCGAGGACAAGTGATTGATCGCGCTGATCTTCTTTTGCTGTAAATGTAACATTGGGTTCTACAGGGGGAGCCGGCCGTTGTTCTGCCTTTTTTTCTTCTTTGCTTTCCGGAACAGCTGTCTTAGGTGAAGACTCTGAAGGCTTCTCCCGTTCAGCCGTCTCTTGCTTGTCTTGTGCCAGACTTTCTTTTTCATCAGCCGGCTCCCCGGAGGATGCTCCTTTATCTTCTTCCGTCATTTGAAGTGAGTCATTACCCGAACCGCCTGACTGAAACTGACTGATCCAAAAGGGGGAAATAACCGCTAATATAAATAGAGCTGCAAAGCTTGCAACTAAAGGGCCAATCCAAATTTTCCTTTGTTTAAAAGGACGGCTTTCCGATGCCCTTTTATACACTTCATCCCGGGAGCGTTTATCTCTTATTACAGGAAGCTTTGACAGCAGCTCTTGTATGTGCTCTTCATTATACCCGGATTTTTTCATTATTTGCTCCCTCCTTCTCGCTGAGATGAGCCATGCTCTTTTTCAATGCCTTTATGGCCCGATGCTGGGTGGTTTTCACCTTGCTATCTGACCATGAAAGCGCTTCAGCAGTCTCCTGTATGGAAAGACCCTGTATGTATCTCATAATTATGACCGCCCGCTGATCCAGTGTACAGGCATCAAGTGATTGATAAATCCATTGAATTTGCTCGTTTTGCAATGCTATTTCATCAGGCATGGGAGATTGATCCTTCACTTGATTTGTATCCCAGTCAAACTTTTCAACCAAACGCTGGCGAATGGTTTTTTGCTTCCTGAACCAGTCGATTGCAACATGCCTCGCGATGGAGAACAGCCAAGTTTTTTCAGTACTTCTGCCTTCAAACTTATCGTAGGATTTCAAAACGCGGATATAAACCTCTTGAACAAGGTCTTCCGCCTGCTCACGGTCTTTCACCATATAAAAAAGGAATTGGAACAAATCCTGATGATACTTTTCATATAAAGTCTGAAAGGCTTCTTCCATGGAAACCCCTCCGTTCATTTGCTTAGTCGTTTCAGACATTTTAAAAGTTACACCTGAAGCCAGGTGCTGTAAATCTGTAATATTTGAAATATATGATTACAGTAAAAATTATACCTTTGCAACAAAAAAAAGGAAGGTGCTTCCTTCCTTTTTCACAAAAATTTACGATTCTTTATTTTTTCCTCTAAAAACGATGGCGCTTCTTTCATATTCTACATCACTTGTTCCGGATCGAAAGTTGATTACCCTGGAGACTGCAAAAAAGTAGTCTGACAGCCGGTTCACATATTTAAGGACATCTTCATTAATTTCAGAATGCTTTTGAAGCGTGACGATTCTTCGTTCAGCCCTTCTGGCCACTGTTCTAGCCAAATGAATAACGGCTGCCGCCTGTGTGCCGCCAGGCAAAATGAACCGTTCCAGTGGGGGAGCTTCTTTCACATATTCATCAATTCTCTCTTCTAAAAACAAAATCATTTCCGGATTCGTTTTATCTTTGCGCTTTTCCGCACTCAGTACAGATGCAAGGTCTCCCCCGCAATCAAACAGCTCATGCTGGACCTTTTCCAGCTCGTTATAAATATCCTCAAATTTATCATCCGTGAGCAATGTCATTGCCTGGCCGACAACCGCATTCAGCTCATCCAGCGTTCCATAAGCCTCCACGCGAATGTCGTCTTTGTCTACTCTTCCCCCGACAAGACTGGTCTGGCCTTTATCTCCCGTTCTCGTATATAAATTCACGAATCCGTCTCCCCCTTCATTTGTGTTTCATCCGCTTTTGTTAAATAAAACGTAAACGTTGTTCCTTCATGTATTTTACTGTGAACCGTGATGGTTCCATGATGGGCTTCAATAATATTCTTGGCTATTGCAAGACCAAGTCCTGTCCCGGCCCTGCCCCTTGTCCTTGCCTTATCCGCTTTATAAAACCGTTCGAATACGAAAGGAAGATCTTCTTCTGGAATCCCTGTTCCAGTATCCGTCACATCGAATCTTAGACCTTTGTCAGCTGATTGAACAGAAAACGTTACTTTCCCGCCTTCATCCGTATGTCTGATGGCATTGTCCACAAGATTGGTGAGCACTTGCTCTATTTTATCGGAGTCCATCACAAACGTGTCATGTTCTATGTTAAGTGAAGTGGACAACTCAATCGTTTTGTCGCGGGCCATGCCCTGGAATTTCCTTGAAATCTTATTTACCAGCTCAGATACATGTACGTCTTCATAGAGAAGGGTTACATGCCCGGCTTCCATTCTCGCAAGATCAAGCAGCTCATTAACGAGCCTTCCCATTCGGAGAGATTCTTCATAGATGACTTTTGAGATTTCCTTCTTTTCCTCATCCGTGCTCGCTATGTCATCGACAATCGCTTCACTATAACCCTGAAGCAAAGCAATCGGGGTTCTCAATTCGTGGCTGACGTTTGCAATAAAGTCTTTTCTCAGCTTATCAAGACGCCGTTCTTCTGTCATATCCCTTAACACAGCTACCGCACCGCGGACGTAATCCTGATCATATAAAGGCCCCATGACCATCACCCAGAATCGCCCTTGAAGCGTCAGTTCAATCACTTGTTCTTTCTCTGTGTTCACCACTCTTCTAAAGAGCTCTTTTGCTTCAGGAGGAAGCTCTTCCCCGCTTTTTATATCCATTTGCTGCTCGTAATACCAGGCCTGCAAAAACCGTTCAGCAGGGGGATTCGTGACGAGAATGGTCCCATCTATATTTAAGGTGATCACTCCATCTGCCATACTGCTGAGAATGCTTGTTAAATGCTCTTTCTCCTGATTCAGGGCATTAATATGGTATTTCAGCTGGCGCCCCATCTGATTAAAAGCCGCTGCGAGCTCCCCAATCTCATCCCCGGTTAAAATCGGAACTTTTTTATCAAATTTCCCTTTTGTAAGCTCAAGGGCGGCCTCTCTCATCTTTCTAAGCGGATAGGTAATTCTTGTCGAAAGGAAAAAAGCGAAAACCGTTGTCAAAATAAGTCCTACCGCAGCTCCAATGAAAGTGTAGCGTGTTGTGCTTGCAGTCGCTTCCCTGATTGATGCTAAGGATTGCGATACAAAAACAGCACCGTGCTCCCCTTCTGATAACTGATATGGCACTCCCTGAAGAAGAACCTTTTCTTTTTTATGGCCTGTTTCTTCATCTGCTGTGATGGTTTTCATGCTTTCTCCGGTTCCTTTTAACACGGCAGAAAGCTCACGGTCATTCCTAATCGTCTCCAGGCTGATATACGGCTGCTTACTGCCATTCCCCTTTGAGGAATACCATGCTTTCCCGTTCTCATCCACTATCATGATTCCTGTCTTTTCATCGGAAAGCTCAAGGGCGATGGAACGGGCAAGCTCCGCAGAATCATGGATGTCTTGATGATTTTCTAAAATACCTGATATTTTGTCTGCCATTTGTGACAATTCGCTCTCTGCCTGATTGGTCTGATAATTTTCAATGAATTCAAACCAGAGAATCGTCAGAACGAGAAGGACGAACGCAACGAGCAGAAGTATGGTTCCCCAAAGCTTACCTACTACACTGCGCCAAAGTCTCATTCATTGCCAACCTCGAATTTATAGCCTACTCCCCAAACCGTCACAATCATTTTTGCTGCATCCTGTGATACTTTGTTTAATTTTTCTCTCAGCCTCTTCACGTGCGTATCAACCGTTCGCAGGTCTCCAAAAAACTCATACTGCCACACTTCTTTTAGCAGCTGTTCACGGTCGTAAACCTTGTCCGGAGTCCGGGCAAGGAAATAAAGCAGCTCGTATTCCTTCGGTGTAAGGCTGACTTCTTTTCCGTCAGCCGTCACACGGTGAGCGTCATGGTCAATCGTTAAGTGTGAGAAGACAATGACGTTTTTCGCCTTTGTTTCGGTTTTTAAGAAGCTTGTAGAAGAAGATCTCCTCAATAAGGCCTTTACTCTCAAAACGACTTCTCTCGGACTGAACGGTTTAATAATGTAATCATCCGTCCCTACTTCAAACCCCTGTACTCTGTTAGCCTCTTCGCCCTTTGCAGTCAGCATAATCACTGGTGTAGCTTTTTTTTCACGAAGCTGACGGCATACTTCAACACCATCAATCCCAGGCATCATTAGATCAAGCAAAATCAGATCATAATCATTTGCAAGGGCTAACTCCAGCGCTTCGTCCCCGTTTTCAGCTTCTTCTGTTGTATAGCCTTCCCGTTCTAAATACATTTTCAAAAGTCTTCTAATTCGGTCTTCATCATCCACTACTAAAATTTTTCCGTTGATCATTTCTTCCATCATTACTTCCTCCTTTAAAACTTCAGTTCGGATATGTATGTGTTCATCATACTAATTAACATACCACTCCTGCAACGAAGAGCCTTTTTACATAATAAAAAAGGCTTTTTTAATTTAATGCAGCTTTCTTTGTGCTGCAATTCGCCAAACAGGCTAGCAGCATCAATCGTAAAAACCATTTAAATTTGAGTTAATTTTTAACACCTGTTGATTGGAGCGGAAGGCGTGAGGCCCCGCAGGCGCAAAGCGCTGAAGAGGCTCAAGCAGCCCGCCCAAGGATAAGCGAACGCCTGCTAGCTGCAATCAACAGCCAAATTGAACAGATCTAAACATAAAGGGACTGGTTCAATGAAGTACCGGCCCCTTTACGATTATGCATATGAATGAAGTCCCGCGATAACCATGTTCACAAAAATAAGATTAAACATGATAATGGCAAAGCCAATTACAGCAAGCCACGCTGATTTCTCACCATGCCAGCCCCTTGATAAACGCAAATGAAGGTAAGCGGCGTAAAAAAGCCATGTTATCAAAGCCCAAACCTCTTTAGGATCCCATCCCCAAAAGCGGTTCCAGGCAAGCTGCGCCCAAATCATAGCAAATATGAGCGCCCCAAGTGTAAACACCGGGAATCCAATGGTAACAGAACGGTAGCCAATCTCATCTGTTAAATCAAGATTGACTTTTCTCGTTAAGGGCTGAAGAACAGCTGATATTCTTTTCCTCGCAATCAGCCTGAATAATCCATAAAGGATGATACCGGCAAGCAAAGACCACAACACAGTATTGAATTTACTTCCATCGATGATGGCAGGCAAGGAAAATAGCGGCTTCATAGCTCCTTCTGCCGCAAGCTTCCACTCATGCGGACCAGCGATTGCCGGCAAATGGTACACCATTGTATCTGCCTGGCCCCGCTTGTCTATCCAAGAAAATTCCGTTTCATAGTTTGCGAGACGGAAGCCGGTTGTGATCAGTATGTAGCCAAGAGTCATAATAAGAATAAACATGATTGCTTCCAGCCAGAATGTTTTTTTCGACGGCTTTGACTGATCTACGTTTTTCAGAAGATAAATAAGGCCGGCTATAAAACTTAGGGCTAAAATAGCCTGTCCAAGAGCAGCCGTTGTAACATGAATGTGCAGCCACTGGCTCTGCAATGCAGGAATCAGCGGAGTGACATAGGACGGAAACATGCTCCCGTAAGCAATGATTAACAGGACAATCGGGAGAGTGAACAATCCAAGAATTGAAACCTTATACATAAAATAGATAATGATAAAGGCTAAAACCATCATCATTCCAAAGAAAGTGGTGAACTCATACATATTGCTGACAGGCGCATGACCTGAAGCCATCCACCGGGTAATGAAATAAACCAATTGGGCAGCGAATCCAGTGACCGTAACCGCCACTGCTGCTTTCGCCCACCGATTCGGCCCCGCTGCTGTCTGGCGTTTATCCCTTATGGATCCGCCGAAAAGAAAGGTCCCAACAAGATATAAAATGAAAGCTGCAAATAAAAATCCGCTGCTAATTTCCGCCAACTCCAACCCCTCCACTTCGTATCTCGCTATTTTTTTGATCCCAAGGCGCCGGGAAGGACGTTCCTTCTACTGCATCCTCAATCTCTCTTTTCAAACTGTACCAGTTTTTATTCGTATGGCCAGCCACCATCATCATGCCATTCTCTCTCTTAAACCAAATCCGGCGGTGGTTCCAGTACATTCCCTGGCACACGCCAATCATAAAGATCAAACCGCCAAGAGCGATGACCCATATGGTCATGTCCTTTTTAACTGTAAGGAGGGATTGGCTTGTCGTCTCAACACCGGCAAATTTCATTGCCATCTTATTTTCGCCGTTTGGCTCCAAATTCATCTGAATTCCGACGAAGCTTACCTCTCCATCAGGTTTTTCCGGGGATATCATATTAAATACAAAAGCCGGATTGATTGGTGCCCGGGATTTTGTGTCTGGTTTCCCCTCCTCATTCATATAGAAATCCGGCAGGTAGGTGAGGACCTCGACTTTGTATCCTTTCCCAAGATCATACTCTGACTCAGGTTCATCCAGGTCCACTGTAATTGGCCCAAACGTTTGCTTTGAATCTTTGTTTAATAGATTAAATTTTAATTCCTTTAATGCTCCTGTTGAATAGCTGTTTTGATATAAACCAAATGATTCAAACTGAAGCGGATGATTCACTTTTATCGCATCCCGCTTTACTTCCTTAAGCTCTGGTTTCTCACCGGGAAGCGCATCGCCGACTCGTTCATAAAGCACGGCATCTGTTTGGAAATTTTTCGCCACATTTCCCTCGCCTGCTTCATTAATGGCTTCCTGGAATACAGCTTTTTCTTTACCGGATTCATATGTTTCGATCGTAAATTTTTCGTTTTTAAGAAAATACTTCCCATCTGTTCCAGGGATGGCTGCAACCTGGCCTTCTCTCAGCCACATGTTTTCATCTACGTACATCCCGGGTACAAACCTTAGCATTGCACCAATTAAAACAATGATTAGTCCCACATGATTAACATACGGACCCCATCTGGAGAATCGTCCTTTTTCAGCCAGTAGATTCCCATTCTCAGTCAAAACTTTATACCGTTTTTTCTCCAGCTTTTCTTTGACAGCTTGCAGATCGTTATCCTTATCAAGAACCCGTTCACCATATAAGCGCTGCCTTTTCAAAAAAGCTGTATTTTTCGTAATTCCCTGCACGTTAAGCGTCCGGTAAAGAGGGATCACACGATCAAGACTGGCTACAACTAAAGAAATTCCAAGACAGGCAATCAGGGAAATGTACCACCAGGAGCCATAAAGATTATGAAAACCAAGCATGTAGTAGACTTCTCCCGGTACGCCAAATTCGTTTTTGTAATAATCTTCCGGAAGGACATTGGAAGGAATATATTCCACTTGAGTAAAAACTGTTCCGACTGCCGAAGCTGCCAATGTAAGAACGATTAGCCAAACCCCGACCTTCACCGATGAAAAAAAGTTCCACACTTTATCAATCCATGTCGTTCTGTATGTTTGAGATCTTCTCGCACTGCCATCGTACCTCATGTCAAGCAGAGGACCGGAATCGGTGACCGGATTCTCGTAATCTGCCAGCTGCTTTCCGCAGGACTCGCATAGCAGGGTCCCGGGAGGATTGATGTGTCCGCACTCGCACTTCAATTCTTCCATGTGCATGACTCCCTGTCTAAGGTTTGATAGATTCCATCATATCTCTTATATTCCGTTCTGTTTGCTGACCTTTTACAATATCGGTAACTTTTCCAGTTTTATCAATCAGAAACGTTGTCGGCAGCGGTTTAACTCCGTATTCATCAAGGATCTGCCTATCCTTATCAATGCCGATAGGGAAAGTCAATCTATACTGCTTAACAAAACTGTTTACAGCTACGTCTGACTCCGCTATATTCACAGCAATGATTTCAACACCTAAATTTTTATAATGCTCATATTGATTATCCATATATGGCATTTCTCTTTTGCACGGCTCGCACCACGTTCCCCAGAAATTCAAAAGAACTCCTTTGCCCCTGTAATCAGAAAGCTGATGGGATTCACCCTTCAGATCCGTTACGACAAAATCCGGTGCCTCACTCCCTACCTTCACCCTCTCTTTATTGGCAAAAAAATTGGAGTACAGCGTATAAGCCAAAGCCGCAGCCAGCACAAAGAGAATTGCACTCCTCAGAACCAGCCTCTTTCTTTTCTCCATAAAAACTCCCCTATTATGTATCTATTTCCTATCATTATATCACTACGTAAACGCTCTCAAAATCATTTATTTGAAGGTTGTGTGAAATTAAGAAAAGCGGAGGGCGCTTGCTTATGCCGACTGGGACATTGGAACTCCCGACCGAGAGGCGTACTTTGCCTCGACCGAGGGAGTGAAATGGCCCTGCGGCATAGCGCCCGGAGCTAGACACAAAAGAAAAGCGGAGGGCGCTTGCTCAGCCCTGAGAGACCGTGGAGCTCTCGACCGAGGGGCGCCCATACAAGGATGTTCTGCTAAGAGCGCGACGTCCTGTCGCAACGCAGAACTGACCCGCATCCTGCGGGCCAGAGAGAGCGAAGCGGCCCAAGGGTTAGCGCCCGGAGCTAGACACAGAAACTAAGTCTGAAACTAAGTCCAAACCAATTCTTAAAAGAATCCTCTTCTCTCGGCACGAAGCCTGCTTCTCAATCCATCCGCAGGTTGAGCAGCTTATGACCTCGAGGGACTAGACGGTGGAGCTCTCAACCGAGGGGCGCTCTCTTAAAAGGAAGTTCTGCTAAGAGCGCGGCGTCCTGCCGCAACGCAGAACTGACCCGCATCCTGCGGGCCCCCGAACTGAATAAATACTTCAAAAGTGGTTGCCCGCACTCCCTCAAATCCCAATAAATGTCCAGTTAATATTAAATGTCCGGTTGAGGAAATCGGCAGAAACTCGGCCATGCCTTCTACAAAACCCATAATCATCCCTATCAATATATCGTTCATAATGATCTCCTTTTGGCTGCATCCAATCATTTGCCTTATCACATCTCGGAAATATAAAGGATCCAAAAAATCCTCTATTTCTATCTATATACTAAAATAGAATTTTTTTCAAATAATTCCAATAAAAAAAACAGCACCGTTTGAAATAACGGTGCTGTTTTTTAAAAACCAACTTTCCCTGTCTCTGCAAGAGCACGAAGCTGCTTCACTTCATGCGGAGTAAGCTCTCTAGAGTCGCCAGTACTCAAGCCCTTCAGATCGAGGAAGGCATACGTTTCTCTTTTCAGTTTAGTCACTGGATGACCCATTGCTTCAAACATGCGGCGCACTTGATGATTGCGGCCTTCATGAATGGTAATTTCTACAATGCTGGTTTCTTTCTTTTTATCAAGGGACAGCATTTTAACCTTTGCCGGAGCGGTCATTCCATCCTCGAGCTTAACGCCCTTTTCCATTGTTTTTAAAATTCCTCTTGGCGGAATTCCCTGAACTTTTGCTACATACGTTTTATCGATTTCATAACGCGGATGCATTAAAAGGTTCGCGAATTCTCCGTCATTTGTCAGCAGAATCAAGCCTGAGGTATCATAATCCAGTCGGCCGACCGGATAGATCCGTTCTTGAATATACGGGAAGAAATCTGTCACAATTTTTCTGTTTTTATCATCCTGCGCTGCAGATATTACGCCTCTTGGTTTATATAAAAGAAGATAGACGGGTGCTTCCTTTTGCAAAGGAACTCCATTCACTTCAACCCTGTCGTTTCCTGATACTTTAATGCCAAGTTCTCTTACGGTTTTTCCATTGACGGTCACTCTGCCGTCTAATATTAGCTGCTCCGCATTTCTTCTTGATGTAATTCCCGCGTGAGCAATCACTTTTTGCAATCGTTCCATACTATTCACCTCTTTGTACATCTTACTTGTTTCCCGTCCATTAAACAAGCACACAAAGAGACAAAAAAATAACCCCTGTTTCTCTGCTGGGGTTAAATTTATGGAAATAAAAGCGATACGACCACAATGGAGGCGATTACACCTATCAGGTCTGCAAGAAGGCCAACTTTAAGAGCGTCTCCCATTTTCCTGATTCCAACCGCTCCAAAATAGACTGTTAAGATATAAAGTGTCGTATCTGTGCTTCCCTGCATAACTGCTGCCAATCTGCCAATAAACGAATCCGGACCATTGCTTGAAATTAAATCGGTTGTCATACCTAATGCAGCTGTTCCGGAAATTGGACGGATAAAAGCAAGCGGTACAATGTCTGAAGGTACGCCGATTATGGATAGAGCAGGTTTAATAAGATCTAATAAAAAATCGAGGGCCCCTGATGCTCTGAAAATGGTTATGGCGACGAGCATCCCTACGAGATACGGAATAATAGAGAAGGAAATTTCAATCCCCTCTTTTCCGCCTTCAACAAATGCTTCATATGTCTGAACCTTCTTGAAGGTACCATATATAAGGATAAAGGCGATAATCAACGGAATAAGCCATAAGGACAGAAGGCTGATCCATTCCATCAGGCTCCCCCTTTCCGCTTTCGTTTATGGTAAAAATACCGGTCAATCAGCAATGCTCCGATTGCGGATATAATGGTAGCAATCAGCGTTGGCATAACGATGTCGGCGGGGTTAGCGGAGCCATATGTTATTCTTACTGCTATTACCGTCGTCGGCACAAGAGTAATACTTGATGTGTTTACAGCTAAGAACGTAATCATGGACCGGCTGGCAGTTTCTTTTCCATGATTTAGTTTTTTTAGTTCCTCCATCGCTTTAATCCCAAGCGGAGTTGCCGCATTTCCAAGCCCGAACATATTCGCCATCGTATTAGAGAGAATATATCCCATTGCCGGATGATCGGGGGGAACTTCAGGAAAAATTTTTTTAACAACCGGTCTGCACAGCTTCCCAAGCGCTTCCAATAGACCCGCCTTTTCGGCGATCCGCATAAGTCCCAGCCAGAAGACGAGGACACTGATTAAGCCAAAAGCGATAGTTACCGCATTTTTAGCTCCTTGGAAAATGGCTGCATTTACAAGATCCATTGTACCATTGAACAAAGCGTAAACAATTCCAATAACAATCATACCCACCCATATATAATTAACCATCCGTATTAGCCCCTGCCAGAGCAAAGAATAGTCGTTTGACGGATTCCCAGAGAGAAGTTTCCGGCTTTCTTGTATGACCGTTATCATAATAGACTGGCACATTCAATACAGATTCATCTTTCACGAAAACTTTCATCTGACCGACAACGGCAGGAACCTTTTCCGGATCCTTCCATGATTTTTCAGGCTTTTGCAACCTTACTTCTGTCCGGATTGAATCCTTTTCTTCATTTGTAAGAGGATAAAATACATCCCGTTGAATGAACGCTTTATTTTGATAGAAGGTGTCATTGAGTGATCCTAAATCACCTTTAGGCTTTACTTTATATAAATCATAATGATCAAATCCATATTCATACATTCCGATATGATCGTTCCAGTCGTCACCGGCATTAATGGTAACCGCAATCAAATCTAATCCATCCTTAGATGCAGTGGTGACGAGAGTCCGTTTAGCCCGCTTTGTGTAGCCGGTTTTTCCGCCCGTACAATATTGGTAGAGGCTAGTCAGAAGCTTATTCTTATTTTTCCAAACCCTGTCCCACTTCTCCTCCGGGTTTGGCGATTTATGTATCTTAGTCCCTGAGATTTCTCTAAAAACAGGATTGTTCATGGCGTATCTCATAAGCAGCGCCATATCATAAGCAGTCGAATAATGATTTTCATGATCATCCAGTCCATGAGGATTCGCAAATTCCGAATTAGACATCCCGATTTCTTCCGCTTTTTGATTCATTTTATAGACAAAGCCTTCAAGGCTCCCACCTACATGTTCTGCAATTGCAACTGCCGCATCATTTCCGGATCTCATCATTAATCCGTATACAAGCTCACGGAGTTTTATTTTCTCCCCAGCCTGCAAATATACCGAGGATCCTTCCGTATAAACCGCTCTGGAACTGACGGTCACATCATCATCCAGCTTTCCTGATTCAATCGCAAGAATTGCCGTCATTATTTTTGTAATGCTCGCTATTCTGAGCTTTTCGTTTTCGTTTTTGGAAAGAAGGACTCTGCCGGTTGCCTGCTCTATAAGAATCGCGCTTTTAGCGCTGACATTTGCCGTTTTAGACACTTCAGCTCGTGCAAATCCTGGAATCATCACTGTCAAAAGTAATACAGCGGCTATTATTTTTTTCATTCCTTTCATCTGCATCCACGTCCCTTGTCCTTATTTGTACAAGTTTATGCGGCGGAAGATGACTTATGACATTGAAAGTTCTGTCTGAGGTGAGGATCGCGGGCTGCGGGGTTTCCTGATCAGGAGAATGGTTTAAAAAGCAAAAAAACAGCCCTTAACAGGCTGTTCATCTCGATTGCATCATTTTTGTCCGGTAATCTGTTTCGTAATATTCCAATTCTTCCCGCGTCTGCTGGAACTGGCTTTCCAGTTCAGCAACCAGCTGCTTCACAGAAAGAGGAACCGGCTGTCTGAATTTAATGGCATTCTTTCCGGTATAGGCTGAACGGCTGTCTTCATACCATACATCATGTTTAGGCTGGAAAAATTCCTCAATGCACTGATGGTAAACCCTATAGAGGATTTTTTCGGCCGCAGCCTTACGGAAAGGTTCGGTTTGCGTAATAATGCTGCAGGCCTCAAGCCCTTCTTCGCAGAATACGGTCAATCGGCGGAAGTTACTCAGCAATTCTTCATAAAAAAGGCGGTCTCCAGGCTCTTCTTCAAGCATTGAATCGGTGGTTACCGAATTTAAATGCTTCGAAAGTCCGAAAACCACTGTTTTTAGAAAATCGGCTGTTTGCTCCGTTTGCAATTTTACCATTGAATTACCCAATTCTATTCACGTCCTCTCAAAGCAATCATTTTCAGCAGGCTGTCTTTGTAATCATACATATCTCTTTTTTTGTTGATTCATGCTTATTTTGAAATAAAAACTCTAGTTTTCTATTTATGTATACCCTGTTTAAACTAGTTTACACAAGCTTACATGTTCTTCCCTTTAATAGTACCATATTTTCTGACTATTTAATCTGCTTATTTTAGCTCTTCCATCGTCTGGCTGAACTTTTCGAAAAACAGGTCTGCTTCCTCCTGAACATTTTCATCACTGTCCTCCGGCAGAGGCGGAAGATCTTGAATAGAATTCAGTCCAAAATATTCTAAAAAATCGCCTGTAGTGCCGTACAGGATGGCTCTTCCTGTACCTTCCGCTCTCCCCACTTCTTTAATGAGCGCTTTTGCCACTAAAGTTTGAAGAGGCCTCTCTGTTTTCACGCCGCGTACTTCCTCGATCTCCACTCTGGTAAGCGGCTGTTTGTATGCGATAATGGCAAGGGTCTCCAAAGCTGCCTGAGAAAGGGATTGGCTTCCGGGAGTTTCCACCAATTTCTTCAGGTATGGCGCATGCGTTTTTTTAGTCGTTAGCTGATAGACACCAGCCACTTCGGCTATCTCAATGCCCCGCTCCTCCATCTCGTACTCTTGCATAAGTTCGTTCATGATATCCTTGACTATAGGTTCTTCAACTTCCAATACATTCATAAGCTGTTTAACGGACAGCCCTTCGTCTCCTGCAGCAAAGAGCAGCGCTTCTACGATGGATTTCCACTGGATGATTCCTGTCAATTGCTTTTTCCACTCCCTGTAATATATAAATCTGAAAAGTTTCCTTCTTGTTCAATCATAATAAGCTGCGATTTCATCAGTTCTAATACAGCCAAGAACGTTACAACCAGGTATTCTTTCGAATCATCAGGGAATAATTCCATGAAGTTTCGGCGGCCTGGTCTGGTTTTTAAATCGTCAAGAATTTCATTCATCCGTCTTTCAATTGGAATTTCCTGTCTGGATATCTTTGTCTGAAGCGGCTTTTGCAGCTTCTTTCTTCTCAGCACTTTCTGAAAAGCACTCAGCATATCGTAAACGGAAACATCGAGAGGAGTCCTATCAGGAGAGGTTTCCTGTGCAAACTCACTTAGGTCGCTTGGCGGCTTTGTGTAAACAAGCGCTCTCTCCTCTTCACGGGATTTCAGCTCAATGGCGGCTTCTTTATATTTCCTGTAATCAATCAGCCTTCTCATCAGTTCGTCACGGGGATCTTCTTCAGGCTCCAATCCGAATTCCTCATCGAAAAGCTCTTCCTCCTGTTTCGGTAAAAGCATTTTGCTTTTAATCGAAAGAAGGGTTGCTGCCATGACAAGGTACTCCGATGCGACATCCAGTTCAAGCTCTTTCATTGTGTGTATATAGAGCAAATATTGCTCTGTTATTTGCGAAACAGGTATATCATATATGTCAATTTCCAGTCCGTTAATTAAGTGCAAAAGAAGATCTAATGGCCCTTCAAATGCATCTATTTTCACTTGATATTCCAAATTAAATTTCACCAACATCCTTCTATAAACTGCGCTATCCTATAGTATAGAACAATCCAACATATAGTCCAATACAAAATTAGCAAGAATCGAAAAATGATCTTTTTTTGATTCATCCGGGCGAACGCCCAGACAACTGAGGCATCCGCACATATGATACGAAGGAAAAGAGCATGATTTTGAAGGAGGAAATAAAAATGGGTGAAAAAGGATTCGGATACGGCGGCGGATTTGCTTTGATTGTAGTACTTTTCATTTTGCTAATTATTGTTGGAGCGGCTTGGCTGTACTAATGATGATTCCAAAAGCGCCGAGCAGGCGCTTTCTTTTGTTTTAATGGAAATCTGATCTATGATACAATTTTGGCAATCAGAAACTGGAGTGATGGCAATGTATCCTAAAGCTTACATAGAGTATCTTGTTCATTTTCATGGAGACAGAGACTATTTTGAGTGTCATGAATTGCTTGAGGAGTTCTGGAAAGAAGCGCCTGCTTCTGAACGGGATCCCGTATGGGTCACCCTCATTCAAATCGCTGTAAGTCTATACCATCATAGAAGAGGAAACTTTAAAGGAGCAGAACGGCTGCTTGCAAATTCGATAAATTTCATTAAGAAAAATCCTGGATCCATGGAAGAGCTCGGGCTACAGGAAGAAGTCCTCGCAAATCTTCTTTCCCAAAGGCTCTCGGATATTCAAAAGGGCGTACCTTACACGAGTATCCACTTGCCAATTTCAGATTTGAAGCTTGAGCATGAATGCAAGGTTCTGTCGGAAGCGAAAAAAATGGAATGGCAGTCGTTAAGTGATTTAAAGGATCAAGGCATGATTAACCGGCACAAGCTGCGTGACCGCTCTGACGTCATTGCAGAAAGGCTAAACCAGCTCGCCGAGAGACAAAAAACACGCAGAGGATTCGAATAAGTGTACAAAAAAAGCAGAGGAGAAGACCCTCTGCTTTTACAATTCTTCCTGGCCAGTCTCCCGGCATTTTTCAAAAAAGGATTGTGTATGTTCATTCGGAACAATCGTCTTATTCTTATAGACGTCTTTAAGAGCCAAGACCATCTTTTTACCGATTCCCTGCTGCCGATAGGAAGGATTCACACTAACATGCTGAATTTCCACTTCGTCATTTTCTTTTAAATGAACACCAAGTGCACCGATAATATCCTCTTCTTCTTTCCATAAAAACAGCTGCCAGTCTTTTTCTGTTTCATAGCTCTTTATGGTCTGCTGAAGAGTTTTCAGTTCTTTTTCAGCTGGCATGAAAGATAATAATCCCATCGCAATCTTTTCAAAGCTTTTCTTAAAGCGAATTAGCATAAGTACCCCTCGATTAGCGAAATGGCTCTGCAAGCAGAGCGATAATAGCAATTCTGGAAATCTTATAATGAATGAATAATTGAGTCACTCCAAGTAACATTATAAACAGAATTTCCGCTATTTTAAACACTTTTCGCCAATTTTATTCGAATGACCTAAGAAGATTGGCCATTTCGATGGCTGAAACCGCCGCTTCCCAGCCTTTGTTTCCAGCTTTCGTTCCGGCACGTTCAATGGCTTGCTCGATTGTTTCGGTTGTGAGTACCCCGAATATAACCGGGATGCCGCTCGCTGCCGAAGCATTTGCCACGCCTTTCGCCGCCTCGCTGCAGACGTAGTCATAATGACTCGTCGATCCGCGGATTACAGTTCCAAGGGTAATAACCGCATCATACTTGCCTGACTCCGCCATTTTTTTAGCAATAAGCGGCAGTTCGAAAGCTCCAGGCACCCAGGCAATGTCCACATTTTCGTCCTCTGCCCCGTGCCGCTTTAAAGCATCCTGCGCACCGCCCAATAGCTTGCTTGTAATAAATTCATTAAATCTTCCAACCACAATTCCTATTTTTAACCCAGTTGCTACTAAGTTGCCTTCATAAATCTTTGTCATTTTCCTCGTCCTCCCATTTCTTTTAAAAATTCAGCAAGTGTCCTAATTTGCCGTGCTTTGTTTTTAAATACTTTTCGTTCTCTTTACTGTGCGGCATTTGAATTGGCACACGGTCAGCAATTTTCATCCCATAGCCTTCCAGACCTTTAATTTTTTTCGGATTATTTGTTAAAAGACGCAGTTCTCTCAACCCAAGATCCTTTAATATTTGGGCTCCGATGCCGTAGTCGCGAAGATCTGCTCCAAATCCCAGCTTTTCGTTCGCCTCGACGGTATCATAACCCTCTTCCTGCAGTTTATAGGCTCTCATTTTATTGAGCAGGCCAATTCCTCTGCCCTCCTGCCGCATATAAAGGAGAACACCGCTTCCCTCTTCTTCAATCTGAGCAAGCGCTGCATGAAGCTGAGGACCGCAGTCGCAGCGGCGGGAACCGAACACATCTCCCGTGAGGCATTCTGAGTGCACCCGTACAAGCGTTGGTTTTTCAGGATCAATCGTTCCTTTTACAAGGGCAATATGCTCCTTCTCATCCACTACGCTTGTATAGCCGATTGCTTTAAAGCTGCCGAATTCTGTGGGCAAATTGATTTCAATCTCTCTATGGATAAGCCGGTCTGTGCGGTTTCTATATAAAATAAGATCTTCTATAGAAATAATTTTCAAATCCATTTTCTCAGCAAGCTTTTCAAGCTCCGGCAAACGGGCCATTGAACCGTCTTCACTCATAATTTCACAAATAACTCCGACTGGTTCAGAACTGCAAAGTTTTGCCAAATCGACAGCCGCTTCCGTGTGACCAGCTCTTCTCAGAACCCCGCCATCTTTTGCAATTAAAGGGAATACATGGCCAGGCCGTTTAAAATCATGTCCCTCTGCATCCGGGCTCAAAAACGCCCGGATTGTTTCTGATCGTTCAAACGCACTTATGCCTGTAGTCGTTGTTTTATAATCAACGCTAACGGTAAAAGCCGTCCCATGCGGATCAGTATTTCGCTCGACCATGGGTTTCAAATTCAATTTATCAGCCCGGTCTTCCGTCATCGGCGTGCAAATCAAACCTTTTCCATATGTAGCCATTAAGTTTATTACCTCAGGGGTGGCCATTTCACCAAGCGCGACAAAGTCGCCTTCATTTTCGCGGTCTTCATCATCAACTACAATGACCGGCTTCCCTAATTTTAAATCATGAAGTGCTTCTTCAATTGAATGAAACATCCAGCATGCCTCCAGTTCAGTTACAGTTATTTAAACCCATGCATTTCAAGAAAACCTTCAGAGATCGGTGCTCTGGAAGAATCAGGCTTGGAAGCAGCCATGAATTTTCGTACGTATTTCCCGATGATATCGCACTCTACATTCACCATATCCCCAGCTTCCTTGCTTCCAAGGACCGTTTCAGACAAGGTATGTGGGATAATTGAGACCTTTACCTTCCCATCCTCCAAGCCGAAAATGGTTAAACTGATGCCATCAATCGCAATCGACCCTTTCATAACCAGAGTGTCTGTAATCTCAGTGGCCGTATCGATTTCGAAGTATACTGCGTTTTGATCCTGTTTTTTCGAGACAATAACGCCCGTTCCATCAATATGGCCGCTCACCATATGCCCGCCGAACCTCCCGTTAGCACTCATGGCTCTCTCCAGATTAACCGGTGTTCCTCTTTTCCACTGATGGATACTTGATGCTTTGACGGTTTCCGGCATCACATCCACAGTGAAGTCATTTTTTGTGAACCTCGTGACTGTCAAACAGACTCCATTGACAGAAATGCTGTCACCGAGTTTAACATCCGAAAGAACAAGAGACGCTTTGATGGTGTAAGACATCATTTTCCCGCCTGAGGCAATTCTCTCTACCGTCCCAAGCTCTTCTACAATACCGGTAAACATCTATTCCCCTTCCTTCCATGAACGTATTGCGGTGATTTTTATATCTTTCCCCAAAACGGCTGTTTCCTGAAATTCAAGATCGATTGCATCCTTCATCCATTCAAATCCGGGGCCGCCGGAAATAGAAAGACTCTCTCTACCCCCAAGCAGCTTGGGTGCGATATATAAAACCATTTCGTTAAAGCAGCCTTCCTTAATAAAGGACCCATGTATTTCTGAACCGCCTTCAGCGAGAATAGACGTAATTCCTCGTTCTCCAAGCTCTCTTAGGATGTCTTCTAATGAATGCGCCCGTGGTACAGAAATTATGATTGCCCCTCGATCTTTAAGTGCGGAAGCTCGCCCTGGATCAGCCTGCTCAGACGCAACGATCCATGTTTCCGCTTGTCCGTCCGTTACTGCTTGTGAATTTAGAGGGGTCTTCAGTTCCCTGTCAAGAATAATCCGGATGGGCTGTTTCTTTGGTTTTTCCAATCGGCAAGTCAGGCTGGGATTATCAAAAAGAACCGTGTTGACCCCAACTAAAACCGCATCATGCATCTCCCGGTAGCGATGGGCATCCTCTCTTGCAGGTTCGCCTGTAATCCACTTGCTGTCCATCGATCTGGCTGCTGTTTTTCCATCCATTGTGGATGCAGCTTTTAAGGTGACGTAAGGTGTTCCTGTGCGTATGTAATGAAAGAAAAATTTGTTCAGATTTGATGCCTCTTTTTCCAAAACGCCTTTCGTTACTTCTATCCCGGCGGCTTCAAGAAGGGCTATCCCATTTCCTGCTACGAGAGGATTTGGATCCTGGCAGGCAATCACTGCCCTTTTTATTCCGGACCCGATGATAAGCTCAGCACACGGCGGTGTTTTTCCATGATGGCTGCAGGGCTCAAGCGTAATATAAATTTCTGCGCCTCTCGCCTTTTCACCAGCCATTTGAATGGCATGCACCTCTGCATGCGCTTCTCCAGCCTTGAGATGGGCACCGATTCCGGCTACCTTCCCGTCACTCACAACCACAGCCCCTACGGCAGGATTTGGAGATGTCTGTCCAATCCCTTGCTGTGCAAGCTCTAAAGCAAGCCTCATAAACACTTCATCCCGCATGTTTACTCCCCCCCTTTTTTTTGAATATAAAAAGCCCCGGAATGGTTTCCGGGGCTGGAATAGTCACGAAGGCATATCAAATAAGAGTACCGCAAACTCATATTTTCAGAATTTGCACTACCCGTGTCTGCATTAGCACGTTCGATCCTTCTCCCATCCAGACTTTAACTGTCGGCTCCAGAATCTCACTGGATCCACCGCTGGCATGCGCCACCGGGTCACGGACTTTGAAGCATTGCGCCTCATCACCGCCGGTAGGGAATTCCACCCTGCCCCGAAGGATAATCAAATTATTTAATTGTCTTGAAGCCATTTTAGCCTTTAGTTGAAATTTTTGCAATTGTAATGCTGATAAGAAAAGAAGGAATTCTGCTATTTTCATTGAAAAGTTCATGATGAAAGGGTGTGGCAAGGTTGATACATGCTATTCTTTTTGATTTGGATAATACCCTGCTGAACCGAGATGCCTCTGTTGAGAAGTTTGCAGATCATCAATATGACCGGCTTCTCCAAGACCAGGACAAAATTTCGAAAGAGCACTATTGCAAAAGGTTTATTGAATTGGATGCTGGAGGTTACGTGTGGAAAGACAAGGTTTATCAGCAGCTTGCAGAAGAATTTGATATCCAATGTATTTCATGGGAAGCGCTCTTTAGCGATTACATTGAATTTTTCCACTTAAGCTGTGTTCCTTTTTGTCATCTTGATTCTATGCTTCGTTCATTATCTGCCTATTCCCTTGGAATCATTTCAAATGGGTACGGAGCGTTTCAGCTGCGTACGATTCAAGCACTTGGAATCGAAGAGTATTTTAAGGTCATTTTACTTTCTGAGTGGGAAGGCATCAAAAAACCTGATCCGAAAATTTTTCTTAGAGGATTAGAGAAATTACATGTGTTACCGGAAGAGAGCATTTTTGTCGGAGATCATATCGAGAATGATGTAAAAGCTGCCCGTCAAGCAGGCATGAAAACGATTTGGAAGAGAAACGGCCGAGACGGGGATGGTTCATCTGATTATGCAGTTGATGCGTTGGATGAAATTTCATATTTGGTGGAAAAGCTAAGTGGAAAACCGAAATTCTGCAGGTAACAAGATGATATATGGAGATGGCGTGCTGCTTTGGGCGGATATCGGCCAACCTATTGATAGATCGGCTATTATTCTGTTATATCGGCTATTATTTTATTTTATCGTCTATTATTTAAATATATCGGCCGAAATTTTGATATATCGACTTTTCAACAAATATCCTCATAAAAAAAAAATAGAGAGGTAAACAGCCCTCTCTTACTTACTGATAAATTGTTGAGTCCAATAGTTTCCGTCTTTTACATAGCCGACTCCGATATGAGTATAGGAAGCATTCAGGATATTGGCTCTATGGCCTGAACTGTTCATCCACGCTGTCATAACAGCCTGAGCGCTAGTCTGGCCCTGTGCAATGTTCTCTCCAGCAGTCTTATATTTGATGCCGAAGCTTTTCATCATGTTAAAAGGCGTTCCGTATGTAGGACTGTTGTGATCAAAATAACGGAGATCATGCATATCCTGAGATTTATATTTTGCTACTCTGGCTAACTCCCAATCTGCTGCAAGAGGTTTTAGGCCAGCCTTCGCCCGCTCTTTGTTAACTAGGGAAACCACTTCTGCCTCAGTGGATGCCTCCGCATTTGCGGGTATATTAATTTTTTGGCCGGCATTGATCTGATCCGGGTTTTTAAGCTGAGGATTGGCCTGAATTAATTCAGATACGCCTGTCTTTGTTTTCGCGGCTATTTTCCATAGACTATCCCCTTTTACAACCGTGTATGTACTTGCTGCAGAAGCGGCGGCAGGCAAAATTAAGGATAAAGCCAAAGCAGATGGAATGATTTTCTTTAACACAAGATTTCCCCCTAAAGAAGTATGTAGTTTTTGTGTAAATCAGCTGAATACTCTATTAATTAAATTACATTCCGCCGGCCCTATCAATCATCAATAATTGGTAAAAAGACAAAAAAAAGAGAGGCTATCCGCCCCTCACTCCTGCAAAATTAAGCTTCGAACACTTCTACTTTTTCCATTTTGTCGCCGTTTTTCATGGCTTTCGCTGCCGCAACGTTTGATGTTACTTTACCGAAAACGGTGTGAACTCCGTTTAGATGAGGCTGCGGCTCATGTACGATGAAGAACTGGCTTCCGCCTGTATTTTTTCCTGCATGTGCCATTGAAAGGCTTCCCTCTTCGTGCTTATGCGGATTTCCTTCCGTTTCGCAATCAATGCTGTAGCCAGGTCCGCCGGCACCTGTTCCAGTAGGATCTCCTCCTTGTGAAACAAAACCAGGGATTACGCGGTGGAATGTTACACCGTTATAAAATCCTTCGTTCGCTAATTTTTCAAAGTTCGCCACTGTGTTTGGTGCTTCTGCCGGGAAAAGATCGAATTCGATTTTTTCTCCGTTTTCCATTTGTATGTATCCTTTTTTAGCCATTGTAATCTCTCCTTTAGAGTTAATCAGCCATATTATAGCACAAAAGGTGACTTTCTTAAAAAAGACGGACTTGAAACTTTTCCGGACCTCATTCCGTCTAACGTTTTTGAAGTCCCATACTAAGCTGAAAAATAGAGGCTGGAAAAAAATATGCTATGACGTCCAATTGAAAACGGCTATAATGGTGTGGTGACCCGCAAGATCTTTTTACCTTTAAAGGAGGGTATTTACTTGAAGAAAGTATTTGCAGCGATGATTGCCGCGTGCATGATCGCCGTTCCCCAGATTGGACTGGCAGACGCCGCTGTCGGGGATGTTATCGTTACACTTGGAGAAAATCTGACTCCGCAGCAAAAACAAACCGTATTGCAGGATTTGAATGCACCTGAAAATGCTCAGACGGTTACAGTTTCAAACAAAGAAGAACATAAATATCTTGGCCAATATATTCCGAAAAGCCAAATTGGAACAAAAGCTCTCTCCTCTTCATCGATTACGATTGAAAAGGCAGGATCGGGCCTTGAAGTAAAAACGAAAAACATCAATGTGATTACAGATGAAATGTATTTGAATGCATTAATGACGGCTGGTGTAAAGGATGCGACGGTTCAGGTAACTGCACCAATTGAAGTATCCGGAACCGCCGCATTGACAGGTTTAATTAAAGCTTATGAAGTGAGCTCGAATGAAGTGATTCCTGAGGATGTTAAGCAAGTAGCAAACGAAGAACTGGTCACAACTTCTGAACTTGGCCAAAAACATGGCCAGGAAAATGCTTCTGCTCTCATGGCTAAAGTGAAAGAAGAAGTTGCTAAAAACGGTGTGCCGGCAAACGATGAAGAGCTTCGCACGATGATTGAGAATGCAGCTAAAGAACTTGGCATTACCTTATCTGATGAGGAAATCAATAGCTTAATTTCATTGTTTAATAAAATGAAAGATGCCAATATTGATTGGAATCAAGTAAGCCAGCAGCTGGATCAGGCGAAAGAAAAGATTACGAAATTCCTTGATTCTGAGGAAGGTAAAAACTTTATTGACCAGGTTATTCAATTTTTCGCTGCCCTGTGGAACGCTATTGTCTCCATTTTCACCGGCGGTCAGCAAAACGCTTAATAAAATTTCAGCAGAAAGCCCCCGGGCATACCGCCTGGGGGCTTTCTTGCTTATTTTCAGGGACAGCCAATTACCTTACCTTCGCTGACAGCGGAAGATCAAGCTTCAGCAAATCCTCAAAGGATTCTCTTCTGATAACAAGCTGAGCTTCCCCATTTTCAACAAATACGACTGGGGGTCTGGCAATCCGGTTATAATTGTTCGCCATTGAATATCCGTAAGCACCTGTGCAGAAAACGGCCAGCAAATCACCAGCAGAGGTTTCAGGAAGTTCGATATCCCATAGCAGCATGTCACCGCTCTCGCAGCATTTACCGGCGATGGAAACCTCTTTTGAACAGACATCTTTCATTCGGTTAGCAAGGGCGGCTTCGTATTTTGCCTGGTACAGGGCCGGACGGATGTTATCGCTCATTCCGCCGTCAACTGCAATGTATTCGCGGATGTTCGGAACTTCTTTTTTAGACCCGATGGTGTACAAAGTCGTGCCGGCATCCCCTACTAGCGAACGGCCAGGCTCAATCCATATTTCCGGAATGTCCATTTCAAGAAGCTTGGACTGTACTTTTACTGCTTGAATCATTTGTTCAACGTACGAAGCAGGATGAAGAGGCTCATCTTCAGAGGTATAGCGGATTCCGAAGCCTCCGCCAAGGTTTACCACTGATGGCGTAAAGCCAAAAGTCTCCTTCCACTCTTTTATTTTTTTGAAAATCTTTTCTGCAGCCAGAACAAATCCAGCCCCATCAAAGATTTGAGATCCAATATGGCAATGGACCCCTAAAAGATTAAAGCTAGAGTCGGCAAGAACCAGTTCCATCGCCCGTTCAATCTGCCCGTTTTGCAGGTCAAAACCAAATTTGGAATCCTCCTGGCCCGTTGTTATGTAATCGTGAGTGTGGGCTTCCACACCTGGGGTGACCCGCAGGAGGATCGATACTGTTTGCTGATGTACCTTAGCAAGCTGAGCTATGAGATGGATTTCATAAAAGTTGTCGACAACGATGCAGCCAATGCCTGCCTCCATCGCCATTTTGAGCTCTTCTTCACTCTTGTTGTTTCCGTGGAAATGAATTTTATCCGGAGAAAAGCCTGCTCGTAAAGCTGTATAAAGTTCGCCTGCAGATACGACATCCAGGGATAGGCCTTCTTCCTGTACAAGCTGAAACATGGCAACAGACGAGAATGCCTTACTTGCATAAGCTACCTGTGCTTTGACATTTTCGTTCTCAAACGCCTGTTTAAATTGACGGGCGCGCTTACGGATCAGTTCCACATCGTAGACATATACAGGCGTGCCATATTGCTCGGCAATCCCGACTGTGTCGACTCCGCCGATTTCGAGATGACCCAAATTGTTAATTTTGCTCGTACCGTGTAGATACACCGTTCATTCCCTCTTTCTATCTGCATTAAAGTGAAACCCCCGATAAAGAAGGTTTCTTCATCCCCCTATACGGCGGGCTGAACCAATCGGGCTTTCACGGGCAGTCTATCAACCGCCGATTTTCTCAAGTCTTGAGGCGGGATAAAGAAAAAAAGCAGCCAACAACATATGGTTATCAACTGCTTTTTGTAAAAGCCCTTAAAAGAATTAAACATACATTATCACAATTTTTGGCAGGATTCAATGCTCATTTTTATTTACGCTGTCTCATAATGTCCTGAGGATGAACGATGCTCGGCCGCAGTTTCGCTCCCGGCACAGAGGTTCGAATTGCAATTTGTTTAAATGCGGATGCATTAAATGGAAGAAACGGCCACAGGTATGGAGTATTCAGTGTTCTTGTTGATGCAAGGTACAAGATAAAGGCGGTCACACCAATGATAAATCCTTTTACATGAAATATAGCAGTTACGGCAAGGAGCAAAAGTCTGACAATCTTGTTGGCAACGCTTAGTTCATAGCTTGGAGTCGTAAAGCTTCCGATTGCTGCAATCGAAACGTATAAAATGACTTCAGGGACAAACAGCCCTACATCAATGGCAATCTGCCCGATTAATACAGCCGCAATCAATCCCATTGCTGTCGATAGTGCTGTCGGAGTATGGATGGCTGCCATCCTCAGGAATTCAATTCCAAAATCCGCTAAAAAGATTTGAGCAACGGCAGGAATATTCGTTTGTTCATTTGGTCCTACAAATGATAAGCTTTTTGGAAGCAGCGAAGGCTCCAGGATAAACAGAAACCAGAAAGGCAGTAGGAATGTCGAGGATAAGATGCCCAGAAAACGGATCCACCGTAAAAATGTACCGATCGCAGGAGCCTGGCGATATTCCTCAGCATGCTGAACGTGATGGAAGAGAGTGGTAGGAGTTATGATGACGCTTGGAGAAGTGTCTACGATGACAATCACATGACCTTCTACTAAATGGTTCGCAGCCACATCTGCTCTTTCCGTGTACCGGACCATCGGAAATGGATTAAATCCCTGTTTCACAAGAAACTCTTCAACCGTTTTATCTCCCATCGTAATTCCGTCTACTTGAATTTCCTTCAGTTCTTTCTTGATCAAATCAACCAGGTCTTTGCTTGCAATATCCTCTATGTATGCGACACATACATCCGTCTTAGAGCGTTCTCCAACTTTAATCAACTCATATCTCAGCCGCTCATCGCGGACCCGTCTTCTGATTAAAGCTGTGTTAACGATGATGTTCTCAACAAAACCATCCCTAGCTCCCCTGACGACCTTCTCCGTATCTGGCTCTTCCGGGTTTCTCCCCGGGTAGCTCCTTACATCGACCACAAGAGCGTAGTCTGCACCCTCAAGCATGATGGCAACAAGTCCTGACAGAACCTCTGTAACTGTTTTTTGAATGGTTTGAACTTTCGTTACCTGCTGATGAACAAGCCGGTTCTCAACAATTTCTTTGAATTTATCCAAATCCTGGTCTGTATCATTAATTTCAGAAAGTGCCGTCAGCAAAAGCATCAGGTACTGGGAGTCGCAAAGACCCGTTACATAGTAAAGATTAACTCCCTTGCCCATGATGGTAAATTTCCTTACCCCCAGGTCGAAGCTTGTTCCCATCCCGACGAACTCTTTAAAATAATTTTCATTTTCATATAGTTTGGGTGAAATCGGGGACTCACTCTTTATGTTTCCAGGCATCTATCCCATTCCTTTCTAAAATAAGTTCAGCCGCCTTCATTGTAATCGGCGACCCTTTTCCAACATCATCTCTTCTGGCCATTTTTCCAATATCTCCGATGCCAACGATAATCGGGATATCGAGCCGGTCCAGGCTGTAGACTGTATCGCCGTTGATTCTTCCGTCTTCAAGTTCCTGAATCCCGCTTTTATCCACTCCATGCCCTGTCAGCTCCCCATCGCGATCAATGCACACATCAACTCTTGCCCAATCTGATTGCCTCGTCTTAGCAGCGACTGCGATAACCCCGAGAACCTGAATAGACGGATGTTTTGCCACGTAAAGCATCGCCTTCTCACCAGGACCTTCACCAGGCATTCCGCAATCATCAAATAGAACAAAGACCGGATCATATGGTGTTTGGAGGATCAAAGCCACCAATTCTTTCCCGGTGAGTATAGATGGATTTCCCTGGGACTGAGAAATCCAGCGCCCGCCTATTTGCTCCGCTGTATAGGCGATGGTCTTGGCCGCGTACACGTCTCCATCTGTCACCAATATGACCTTCCTTTTCATGAGTGCATCCTACCCCTTCGGTTTAAAAATAACCGCTACGATAAAGGCGAAAAGTATCGCAGATGAGATACCTGCTGATGTTAACTCAAATATTCCCATCGCAATCCCGATAAATCCATGCTCATTCGCCTGCTCCATCGCTCCATGCAGCAGGGAATGTCCAAACGACGTGATCGGCACAGTCGCTCCGGCACCGGCAAAATCGATAAAGTTATCATAGATCCCAAACCCATCGAGAATCGCCCCGATCACAACAAAGGAACTCATAACATGGGCAGGGGTCAGTTTGAATTTATCCAAAAGAATTTGACCAACCACACAAATCAATCCTCCGCAAACAAAGGCAAGTACATACTCCATTACGCCATCCCTCCCGCAGCTCTTTCAAACACGACCCCGTGAGCAATTGTTGGAATTGTTTCCTTTTGCTGAATCATGGTTGGGCTAAGCAAAGCACCCGTTGCCACTACAAGCACACGTTTCAGATTCCCAGCCTTTATTTCATTAAAGATATGACTGTAGGTAACTACAGCAGAGCACGCACAACCGCTTCCTCCAGAAAATACATTTTGATCAGGACGGTACACAAGAAGACCGCAATCCTGATGCTTTGAGGAAATTTGAATGCCTTCTTCTTTAAGAAGATCAATCAGGATCGGACTCCCTACTCCTGACAAGTCACCTGTTAAAATCAGGTCATAATCTTCCGGTGTACGATTCATATCTTCCAAATGCCTCTGTATCGTATCAGCGGCTGCCGGAGCCATAGCAGAACCCATATCATTGGCGTCCTTTATTCCCAGATCCTGCACCTTCCCGATTGTAGCAGCTGTAATCCGGATTTCACTGGGTTCGTTTGTAATAAGCATGGCACCAGATCCTGTTACGGTTGATGTGGATGTACCCGGCTTCTGTCCGCCGTACTCAGTAGGATTTCTGAACTGACGCTCGGCTGTGGCATTGTGGCTGCTAGTGGCCGCGATTACTTTGCTTGCATATCCTCCATCAACGAGCAAAGACCCAAGTGCTGTCGTTTCCATAGATGTAGAGCAAGCACCAAACATACAAATAAACGGAATTCCAAGATGCCGTGCCGTATAGTTGGAGGTTACATTTTGATTTAATAAATCTCCCGCAAGCATGAAATCAACCTGATCTTCTTTTATGCCCGCTTTGCTGAGTGAATGGCCGATTGCCTGCTCCATCAGCTTGCGCTCAGCAAGCTCCCAATTGTCTGCCCCGCAATGAAGGTCATCATGTGTTTCATCAAACAGATTTCCAAGAGGGCCTTTTGCTTCTTTTGGACCGACAGCCGTGCCGACGGAGGTGACATATACATTATTTTGAAAAATCCATGTTTGCTTTCCAGTCAGTTTCATGACATTTCCTCCTTACGATCCTATCAGCAGTCCGAAGAAATATCGGATAATTCCTACGATATAAGCGGCTACTGTACCGAATACAATGACACTTCCCGCTAGCTTAAACATATTCGTTGCGACACCAAGCACCAATCCTTCACTTTTATGTTCAAGTGCGGCGCTCGTCATTGAGTTTGCAAATCCGGTAACCGGAACTGCAGATCCTGCCCCTGCAAATTGACCAATTCGATCGTAAATCCCGATTCCCGTTAACAAGGATGAAATAAGGATTAAGGTGGCTACTGTAGGGTTGCCGACCGTATCCTCTGTGAAATTGAAAAAAGTCATATAGAAATTGCTGATGGCCTGGCCAATGACACAAATAATCCCGCCGACGACAAATGCTTTTAAACAATTTAGAAAGTAGTTTGGTTTTGGCTGATAGGCCTTGATGTTATCTGAATAATGATCTTTCAGCTTTGACATGTAGCTTCCTCCTTTATTGATCCACAAAAAATATCCAATGATAGAGTGATCCGCATACCTTACCAAGTACAATGGCCATAAGTATGATGAGAATTTGTTCAGCCATACCGATTCGTTTTGCAAGAATCGGAAGCACATTCAGCACCTCAGTTAGGGCTGCTGCTAAAAGGCCAATGAACATACCATCCATTAAACCAATAGGTACGGAGAAAAATGCAGGAAGATGTAAAACCGTGTTTCTCAAACTGATCCATCCGCCTGCTGCTGCACCCGTAACTACACTCCATTCGTACGTTTGAATAAAAGCCATCGTTTTTGTCAGCTGGCTTAGTCTTGGTATAATTCCAAGAACCGCGAGAAACGCGACAAACCCTGCACCGACAGCAAAACCCCAGGATAAACCTAAAAAAATAATGAAGAGCATGCTAATGATCATGCAGCTTTTTCACACTCTCTTTGTTTTCATTCATCGCAACGTATTGATCCAAATCCATTTGATATTTGAACATCTCGACTTCCAGAGGGCTTGGTTCTTCATTAATCCGTTTTTTAAAGACATGATTAAAAAATAAAATCATTCCCAAACCTAAACCAATCGAATAAGGAATTTGCAGCAGAAGCGGTTTTTCAATTCTGTCGCCTGTCAGCATGAAGTACAGTTTTTGATGCACCGCCTGCATACTGACATCTTCGTGAAAATTGATGATGGCCATTGCGGCCCCAACAAACAGAAGCATCCATACTAGAATTAAATAGATAAGCTTCCTTTTCTTTTTTTCGTAAACAATTTCCACAACCGTTTGCGTTGGGCCAATGGATTGAATTTCTGCATCGGGTTCCGTTCTTTTAATCACATTAATGACGTGCATCACGTCCACAACGACCATATTCCGGTCACTTGCCGACACCTTATATACATCCAGTTTTTTTAATGAAGAATCTTCCTCCGAATCAATCACCTGAGCCAGATCCGCTAAAACTAAGGACGTCTCAGGGGCCGTTTGAATCCGATGCCTCAGCCTTATGTAAACCGTTTTAGCCACATTCTTCACATCCCATGATGATACTCAGTGTATAAGTAGTATGCTATGTACGTCTTTCAAACATGCAGACAGCCGTTATATACACAAATTACCATTTAATAAACCCATTTTGGTTTACTTGCTTTTAAATACAACCTGCAATTCCTTCATAAGCCTACATTCAAAATCATGGCTCTGTTAAACTTGGCTGTTGATTGCAGCCAGCGGGCGAACGCTTCCCGTCCCAATTACCTGGTGTTATAAATCAACACCAGGCTTTAGCAGAGCCAAAATAAAAAAGCGAACCCAAAGGATTCGCTTTTTTCACGGCTATCCGCCCATCAGACTTTTCATCTGACTTAATATTTTCTTTTCCAATCTCGACACTTGAACCTGCGAGATCCCAAGCCGTTCTGCTACTTCCGATTGAGTCTGATCTTTATAATATCTTAAATACACAATCAGCTTTTCTCTTTCATCAAGGCCCTCGATTGCTTCCTTTAAGACAATTTTATCAAACCATTTTGAATCGGTATGATCGGCTATTTGATCAAGCAATGTGATGGGATCCCCATCGTTTTCGTAGACGGTTTCATGAATGGAGGAAGGAGCTCTGACAGCTTCTTGTGCTAAAACAACCTCTTCAGGTGAAATCTCAAGATGAGCGGCAATTTCTGTGACTGTCGGCACCTTGCCCAATGTTTTGGATAATTCGTCCTTTGCACGCCTGATTTTATTTCCAAGCTCTTTAAGCGACCGGCTGACCTTTACCGTTCCGTCATCCCGTATAAAGCGCTGAATTTCACCGATAATCATCGGCACTGCATACGTAGAGAATCGGACATCGTAGGACAAATCAAACTTGTCTACTGATTTAAGCAATCCGATGCAGCCAATCTGAAAAAGATCATCCGGCTCATAGCCCCGGTTTAAGAATCTTTGGACGACCGACCAGACGAGTCTCATGTTGCGCTGTACGATTGTGTCCCTCGCTTGCTGGTCACCCTGCTGACTTTTTAGAATCAGCTCTTTCACCTCGTGGTCTTTTAACTGAACGTTCTTCTGTTCGTTCTTAACCTCCACATCCATGGCTCGTCTCCTTAATTAACCAAAGCTTTACTTTTTGATAAATGCTTTGTTAATTTAACCGATGTCCCTAGAGAAGGGGCAGATTCTACTTGAATGTCATCCATAAAATTTTCCATTATCGTAAATCCCATTCCGGACCGTTCAAGCTCAGGTTTTGTAGTGAACAGAGGCTGCCGCGCTTCTTCCAGATCATGAATGCCCATGCCTTCATCGCGGATCGTCAATTGGACAACTTCTTCTTCCAGAGAAGCTGTAATATAGACGATGCCGCTCGGATCATTGTTGTATCCGTGAATAATTGCATTAGTGACTGCCTCGGATACGACGGTTTTAATTTCCGTCAGCTCATCCATAGTCGGATCAAGCTGGGCAATGAATGCAGCGATGGTCACCCTTGCGAACGATTCATTTTGGCTGAGGGCCGAGAACTGCAGCTCCATTTGATTTTTCATTATGAAGCCACCCCCAGTGTCTGAAGCGCTTTTTCTTCATCCTCTTCCAAACGGACAATTTTAAACAGACCCGACATATCAAAGAGGCGCTGAATGGACGGTGAGATCGAGCATACCACCATTTCTCCTCCGAGCTGCTTGATTTGCTTATAACGGCCCAGGATGACACCAAGACCTGAACTGTCCATAAACATGAGATTCCCAAGATTCAGGATGATATGCTTCACTTGGCCCTCTTCTAATATTTCATTTACCTTTGACCGTAATTCGTCAGTACTGTGATGATCTAATTCACCCGATAGACGAATGCACAGCACGGACTCTCGAACGCTAAGTTCAACGGCTAGACTCATCTGCAATTCCTCCTTGTTCAGTGCTTGTATGAGTCTTTCGTTTTTCCTTATGCGTTTTCCTGCCCGTTGACAAAACTAGTGGGCTTTCGGCACAATTAGCCAGCTTTTGTGAAGTCAGCCATGACCCGTTTGAATAAGGACCACCAGCTTGCAGTTTTAATATCCTTTTCTGCCATAAGAGGGCTCTTCGCTACAACCGCTCCGTCCTTTTTAAGGACAAGCATTCCAAGGACATCACCTTTTTTCAAAGGCGCAGCCAAATTCTTTTTAGGGATTACTTCTTTTGTAATAATTTTCGTATTTTCTCCCTTTTTCGTTAAAAGAGAGATGGGCTCGGATGTTACCAGATTTACGGTTTGATCGCTGCCTTTGCTCACCTTCTGAACACCGATTACTTCACTTCTCTTGTAAAGCGGATGGGTTTCATATTGACTGAAAGCATAATCAAGCATCTTCGTAACCTGATTGTTCCGGTCCTTAGGCGTTTCAGCGCCCATTACGACTGCGATGACTCTCATGTTTCCTTTTTTCGCAGTAGCTGTCAGGCAATACTTCGCTTCATTCGTAAATCCGGTCTTCACTCCATCTACTCCAGGGTAGAATTTCACAAGCCGGTTCGTATTAACAAGCCAGAATTTCTTATCTGTGTCTGTTCTTAAGTAATCTTCATATTTTCCTGTATACTTCGTGATGCTTTCATATTTCAAGAGTTCTTTCCCCATGACTGCCATGTCATGCGCTGTGCTGTAATGGCCTTTTTCAGGCAAGCCGGTTGTATTTTCAAAATGAGTGTTTTTAAGCCCGAGTTCAGCTGCCTTTTTATTCATCAGCTCAACAAATCCGTCCTCTGAACCGCCTAGGTGCTCAGCCATAGCAACGGAGGCATCATTCCCTGATCCAATCGCAATTCCGCGCAGCATTTCATCTGCCGACATTTCTTCGCCCGGCTCAAGGAAAATTTGTGATCCTCCCATTGACGCTGCATATTCACTTGTACGGATTTTGTCAGTAAGCTTTAATTTTCCTTTATCAAACGCATCCATTATAAGAATCATTGTCATGATTTTCGTCATACTTGCCGGCGGAAGCTGTTCATCACTATTTTTTTCATAGAGGATTTTGCCTGTATCCCGCTCAATAAGCACAGCAGACTTTGCCTGCGGCGCCAAATTCAGGCTGTTTTCTTTTGCAAATGCTCCTTGTGCAATCATACATAGGAAGCAAACAATTAATAGCATGGAAAAACTTTTTTTCATTTCCAAACCCTCCCAATTAAGATACACTCCATTTTGTCCAATAAGAGGGAATTTATACAATTTGATTCTTTAAGGCTTCTCACCTCAAGGGTTGGGAGCGGAACCAGATTCTCCAGGAATACTGATCTGCATTACTTCATTTCCTGAACAACATAAAAAAAACGGCTTTCCTTTTAGGTAAGCCGTTTAGCATAATGAAGGATTATTGAATGCTGTATTTCCCAAATACAAAAAAGAGGCGAGTGATCCTCGCCGCTTTTACCGAACGGTTATTTTGAAATGATTTCATATACAAACGGGCGTTTTTCAGGCTTTTCATTTGAATAGGAGAATGCATCGTATAATGTATCCATTGCCTGCTGATGATCATCTTTGTTGAAATGAAGGATAGCGATGACTTCCCCTTCTGCAACTTCGTCTCCTGCCTTCTTTTTCAAGGAAACGCCTGCAGCATAATCAATTTTGTCTTCTTTTGTTTGTCTTCCAGCTCCTAAAAGAAGGGCTGCTACTCCAATAGCCTCTGCGTCAATGTCTTTCACGTAGCCGGATTGCTTTGATTTTACTTCCACATGATGTTGTGCTTGCGGAAGCAAATCGATTGAATCAATTTGATCAGCATTTCCGTTTTGGGAGCTTACAAATTCTTTGAATTTTTCCAAAGCTTTTCCTGACTCAATTGCCTCGTTAAGCCCTGCTCTAGCTTCTTCTTGTGTTTGATAAATGCCGCCAAGAATGGACATTTGTACAGCGATTGCCATTGAGATTTCAATCAAATCCTCTGAACCTTTGCCTTTTAGGACCTCAATAACTTCCTTGATTTCATTCGCGTTGCCCACTTCATATCCAAGCGGCTGATTCATATCCGTAATGACTGCGATTGTATTACGGTTTAAGTGGCTGCCGATCTCTACCATTGTGGAAGCCAGATCTTTTGCACGATCCAGTGTTTTCATGAAAGCACCCGCGCCTGTTTTTACATCAAGCACGATGGCATCCGCGCCCATTGCGATCTTTTTGCTCATGATACTGCTTGCGATTAGAGGAATGGAATCAACGGTTGCTGTAACATCTCTCAGTGCATAGATTTTTTTATCCGCAGGTACCAGGTCACCGGACTGCCCAATGATGGAGATTCCGTGCTTGTTAACATTATCGATAAACTGTTTGCCGCTTAATTCCACACTGAAGCCCTCAACGGCTTCCAGTTTATCAATGGTTCCTCCAGTGTGTCCAAGACCTCTGCCGGACATTTTCGCAACAGGAACACCAACAGAAGCAACGAGAGGAGCCACAATCAAGCTAATCTTATCGCCTACTCCTCCTGTAGAGTGCTTATCTACTTTAATGCCCTTAATGCCTGATAAATCAACCGTTTCGCCTGAGTTTACCATCGCATCTGTTAAATAGGACACCTCTTCCTTTGTCATTCCTTTAAAATAAACAGCCATTAAAAAGGAGCTCATTTGATAATCAGGAATGGTATCATTTTTATATCCGTTCACTACGTATTCAATTTCTTCTTTTGCAAGGAGCTTGCCGTCGCGTTTCTTTTGAATCAAATCTACCATTCTCATGCTGTCGCACCTGCTTTCGAAATTTTTTCAACTGCCCCTTTAACAAGGCTAAGGAAGCTTGATTTTACTTTTTCTGTCGTTTCAATGACTTCATCATGAGATAACGGCTGATCCAGGATCCCGGCAGCCATATTGGATATACAGGAAATGCCCAGCACATCAAGGCCAGCGTGGCGAGCTGCAATTACTTCAGGAACAGTCGACATTCCTACTGCATCCCCGCCAAGAACTCTAAGCATTTTTATTTCTGCAGGAGTTTCATAAACCGGACCTGTATTGGCTACGTAAACACCTTCCTGTACTTTAATGTTCAGCTCATTTGCCGTTTCCTTCGCTAAAGCACGCAAATCTCTGCTGTATGCCTGTGAAAGATCAGGGAATCGAACACCAAATTCTTTATCATTCGGACCAATTAAAGGATTGGTCCCCATATTATTAATGTGATCGCTGATTAGCATGAGGTCGCCCGGTTCAAATCCTTCATTAATACCGCCCGCTGCATTCGTAACAATCAACGTCTTAACTCCAATTTGCTTCATCACACGTACCGGAAGGACAACTTTTTGCATATCGTACCCTTCATAAAAGTGGAACCGGCCCTGCATGGCAATAACGGTTGTGCCTCTCAGCTTTCCGTATACAAGCTGGCCTGCATGCCCTTCTACAGTGGACACAGGAAAACCAGGTATTTCTCCATATGGAATCTTAACCGGCTCTTCAATTTCATCTGCCAGAACTCCAAGGCCAGATCCAAGGATTAGCCCGATCTCCGGCGCCTGTCCGATTTTCTTTTGAATATACTCCGCTGCACTGCTCATTTCATTTCGATTCACTGCTTAGCCCTCCTCATTTTATCTCTTTTAAGAAGCTCGTTCCGTATTCAGGCATCTTCACCTTAAAGTTGTCTGCAATGGAAGCCCCAAGATCAGCAAATGTTTTTCTAACCGGTATTTCCTGACCCTGTGTCATGCGCGGACTGTAGGCTAATAATGGAACGTATTCTCTCGTATGATCGGTTCCGTGATGGATCGGATCATTGCCATGATCTGCCGTAATCAAGAGCAAATCATCTTCTGTCAATTTTCCAAAAACCTCCGGAAGACGGGCATCGAACTCCTCGAGTGCTTTTCCATATCCTTCAGGATCGCGGCGGTGGCCAAACAATGCATCAAAGTCCACAAGGTTCAAAAAGCTGATGCCTGTAAATGGACGATCCATCACATCAATAAATTGGTCCATTCCATCCATGTTTGATTTCGTCCTGATGGAATCTGTAATTCCTTCTCCGTCGTAAATATCGGAAATTTTCCCAATAGCGATCACATCGTAATCCGCATCCTTCAGCTCATCCAATACCGTTCTGCCAAATGGCTTTAACGCGTAATCATGTCTGTTGGATGTTCTTGTCCAATTGCCTGGTTCCCCGATGAACGGTCTTGCAATGACCCGTCCCAATTTAAAAGGTTCAGTCATTGTCAGCTTTCTTGCCTTCTCGCAAATATCATATAATTCGTCAATCGGCACAATTTCTTCGTGGGCGGCAATTTGCAGCACGGAATCAGCGGAGGTGTATACAATTAAATCTCCCGTTTTCACATGCTGTTCTCCCAGCTCATCCAGAATTTCTGTACCGGAAGCCGGCTTGTTTCCAATTATTTTTCTGCCTGTTTCCTTTTCAAGCTGATCGGTCAATTCCTTTGGAAACCCCTCAGGAAAAACCTGGAATGGTTCAGTGATATTCAGCCCCATGATTTCCCAGTGCCCGGTCATTGTATCTTTACCGCTTGAAGCCTCTTGCATTTTCGTATAGAAAGCCTTTGGCTGCTCCTGAACGGGAATGCCTTTTATTTCTCGAATATTGCTAAGCCCGAGCTTGGCCATATTCGGCATATTCAGGCCGTTCATACGTTCGGCTATGTGTCCTAATGTATCCGCGCCTTCATCGTTGAATTCTTTTGCATCCGGTGCTTCCCCAATGCCAACTGAATCAAGGACTACAACAAACACCCTTTTATATGTATAGTTACTCAATCGAAACCCTCCTCAAAATCGGGATTTATTCTTTACGAAGCCATCCTGTCAGAAGTCTGACAACCTCATTATAAACCGGTTACAAACTGCCTGACAATCTTAATCCCGTATATAAGCAGTATTCCTATAATTTCGAGAAGAATGACAACTATTCCCTGGCCATAAAAAAATGAGGCTGGGACAAAACTAACCAGAAATAATAAGTAAAGGGTTCCGATCAGATGGTTTTTCTGATCGGGACCCTATTTTATGTTGAAATCTGCTTTTCTTTGGACTTTTATGTGTTCATGGCGGTGTACTTTTTCAAGTTCACCGCCATGAAGGCAAAGCCTAGTTCGTTT
>NZ_JAQV02000003.1 GCF_000732485.2 Bacillus sp. SJS
GGGACATATCCTTGAGAAAGCCACATCATCCGAACGCTGTCTGTAAGGAGCCCCTCTATTTTTCTGCCAGAAAATACAGATTGAGTATAGGCACACAAGATAATTTTCATCATCATTCTCGGGTGATAAGCTGGACATCCGGTCTCTCGCACGAAACCAGAAAAGGCTTCATTGGGGATCTGTTCAACCATATGATGGACGGTGTAGGCGATATCTTTTTCATCGAGTTTCATTTCTAAATCTAAGGGCAAAACAATTTGGTCCATGTTATACTGTTTATACATAAGGGCACCTCCGATAGTTATTGTGTGGTAACTTTAATTTTATCAGAAGGTGTCCTTATATTCTTCATTAAAAAATGAACACTAAACATAAAAAGAGAGGCCGTCGCAAACTTAATTGCGACGGCCTCTCTTATTTACTGAGATTTGTCCCAGCCTCTTTACGCTCTTGGATGAAACTGCTGATACACATCTTTTAATCTGGTTTTTGTCACATGTGTATAAATTTGTGTAGTTGAAATATCTGCGTGGCCAAGCATTTCCTGTACAGCCCGCAAATCTGCTCCATTCTCGAGCAGGTGCGTTGCAAATGAGTGCCTTAATGTATGAGGTGTCAATTCCTTTTGAATCCCTGCTTCAAGAGAAATTTTCTTAAGATTCTTCCAGAAACCCTGTCTGGTAATGCGTTTGCCGTGGTGATTCAGAAAAAGAGCGTCCGTCGTTTCTTTTCTGCTGGCAAGCTTGACACGGCCTTTTTCTAAATAATCATGTATGGCACCGGCCGCTGTACGTCCAATCGGCACGATGCGCTCTTTGCTTCCTTTCCCAAAGCAGCGGATAAAGCCCATTTCCAGATGCACATCTGCTAAATTAAGCTCCGTCATCTCACTGACACGTATTCCTGTTGCGTACATGAGTTCAAGCATCGCTTTATCTCTGTATCCAAAGGGGGAATTCATGAGCGGCGTGTCCATCAGTTTCTCAACTTCCTCAAGGGATAAAACTTTAGGAAGGGTCCGTTCAACCTGTGGTGTTTCAATATGGACAGAAGGATCCTGATCAACAGCTCGTTCACGAAGCAGAAATTGATGAAAAGCCCTTATGGAAGCAATATGACGTGCAATGGTCTTACTCGATTTGCCGCTCTCTTTTAGCATCTTTAAAAAATGGATAATGTGGACTCTTGACACCTTATTCAGGCTGTCCAATTCCTGCCCAGCCAAAAAAAGAAGATAATTTTTTAAATCTCTTTCATAGGATACAACGGTATTATGCGATAAACCCCGTTCTACGACCATATAATGAATGAAATCTTTCAGCTGATCATTCACATTCCTCTACTCCCCATCTGAATAAAAGAAGAAAAGACGGTTCAGCCATTGATCAGGCTGATTCTCAACCATCTTTGTTACCTTCAGCGCCGATCCTTCAGGAGGATCATACCGATGGTAATCCTGATACTCTAAGTTAATCCAAATAATAGCATAGTAGAAGAGAATCGTAAATCCAGTAAAGACGATGAATACTTTAAACATGTCCAGTCCCGTCTGCAAATATCGTTTCATGACGCCCTCCGAAGTCTTGTCTCATTTTTTTGATACTTCATTATATGCCGGAACGCCTTGCTTTTATACGACACGGAAGGCAAGAAAAAAGACCTTTCCGTGAAGGGAAAGGTCTTATGTATTCTTATTCGCTTTGTTCCTGATCTTCTTTTTTCTGCTGGCATTTTACGCAGATTCCGTGAAAGGTAAGACGGTGGTCCATTATTTTAAACTTCCAATCTCTTTCCACGATTTCTTCTACATCCTCAAGCAAGTCATCTTCAATTTCAGCTACTGCTCCACATTCAATGCACACTAAGTGGTGATGAAAATGAGCTGCTCCCTCTTTTCGCAAATCATAACGGGATACACCATCACCAAAGTTTATTTTATCGATAATTTTCAGTTCAGTCAGTAATTCAAGCGTCCGATAGACCGTTGCTAATCCTATTTCCGGAGATTTTTCCTTAACGAGGAGGTAAACATCTTCGGCACTCAGATGGTCTTCTTCATGTTCGAGCAAAACCCGAACGGTCGCTTCACGCTGTGGCGTTAACTTATAGCTAGAAGAATGGAGCTGCTTTTTTATCCGGTCAATGCGGTTTTCCATGAACGATTTCCTCCCTCGCCGCTTCCTCAACCATTATAGCAGAAGAGCGAAAGGGTTCCAACTAAAATAATTACAATTAGAACTTTATAATAATTATAAAAAGAAAATAATTATTATTTATTAACAAGCTGCACAACAGCCTTCATAAGTTCCGGAGAAGCAAATGCTTCCAGGACAGATGCTCCAGCAATCATAACCATGATTCCTGCAAACACAGCTGCGTACTTCGAAAAGGATTGAAGCGGAGAGTCAAGCAGATTTCTCTTTTTATTTAATAAGTACATGGCAAGTTTAAGAGAAAAAGAGATGGCTGCAGCACTCAGCACGATAAAGGCCGGAATGATCAGAATATTTTGCGGCAGGATGGAAACAAACGAGAGGACGAACCCATTCCAGCCCATTTGATTAACAAGAAAACCGACGGTAAATCCGACTACCATTCCTTTCAGGAACAGCATAATGAGAATAATAGGAAGCCCAATAATGGAAATACCGAGAATCCAAATTAACCCGAGATATTTAATGTTGTGCATAAAGCTTTGCTGAAACATTTCGGTGGAATCTGCAACTTTTCCGTCCGTAACCTGTCCAAAAAATCGGCTGAGGTAAAAAAACAAGTCTTCCTTCTGTGTGAAGGTCATGCTGTTTACAATGATCGCGCCGAATATAACCCCCATCATGAACAGTACACATACAAATAAATAAATGGATGATTGCTGTTTTATGTGATTCGCGATGAATACTTTCATCGGCTGTTTTTTCATACGCATGTCCTCCCAACCTTAATTTAATAGAGTTTATGCGGCTGAAAGGATTGTATGCAAGAAAAGCGTCTTTCACAAATTTTACTGCCATATAGATGGGGAATGTCATTTAAGCATCCGTGCACGTACCTTTCATAACGGCTGGGTGTCCATTTTACTTTCCGGCCAGCAATTCGTAACGGCACGCTTTTAAAAAAATAGAAAAGCCCTTAAGGAATTTAATCCTTAAGAGGCTTCCTAAGTCGGGCATTTAGTTTTTCATATAAGCGATGGAGGCTTTATCTGCATCAATATAATAGCCTCCGCCAACGTGAAGCTTGTTGCCATCTACAGAATAAACACGCGCCATGCTGCCTTTTTTCAGCGTTTTAGCGGTTTTTCCATCCTTCATTATAGAAACGTCTTTCTTCAGCATAACCATTCCTTCATAGTACAAAGCCTTGCGGTCTTGCTTTACGTAGTAGCCATTGCCAACGTTATATTTGCCGTCTTCCATACCGTACACTCGAATGGCTTCTCCAGCTTTAAGAGTTTTAAATACTTTTCCGTCAGTTGAATACATCTCCATTGACGATTTAAGAAGGATTCTTCCGTTATAAACGGCCCCTGCTTCGTCTTTTTTCACATAATAGCTGCCGCCGACATTATAGTAATCTTTCATTTCTCCGTATACCCGGTAGAATCCTTTTTTAAGAGAAGCTGCTTTTGTCATTGTGCCCGAGGCATCCATTTTATACATTTGTACCGGTTTATTCACGTTCATACGGCCAATCGGATAGTTGTGGACAGCGACGCTGCCGGCTTTAACGGATGGGAAACCATCGACATAGCCTACGCCCCCCGTTTTGTTAATCCCGATCTGTTTTTCCATTTCGGCAATCAGCTGATCTTTGTTCACCGCAGTGATCGGGAAGTCTTTTAATCCATCCCCTGGATGCTGGAAATTACTTAGCATATAAAAGTGATTCATCATGTTCTCAATCATGCGAAGACCTGTCGCTTCTGCACCGGCAGGAACCGATAAAAGACGCTCAAGTTTTTTCTTGTCAAGGTCATATGCCCATACAAAATTGTTCGTGTGCATTCCGCTGTCTTCCCCAATTAAAAGGGCGTTCATTTCAGCTGAATACGTCAGGTTATCCGGATTAGCCACTTTATCAGGATTCGCCGTATTTCCGTAGGCGTCCGCTTGAGTCATATCTTCACCAGTCAGAAGACCATTGATCGATTTAGCTGCATAGGCACTGTTAATCGGTGCGCCAGTCTGATCTTTTTGTCCTTCTGCAAGATTTAATTCATAGGTTACACCGGATTTAATTTTCGGCAGCTGGATATGATCTGCAGGCTCTTTTCCTGTTGCATCTTTCTCCATTGTTTTAGACACATCAGACATAGCTACATATACTTTATTTTCCTTAGGATTGAACGCCAAACCTTCCATTTTATTCCATTCGGAAGTAGCACCCATCATGGCTGCATAGCGGCGGGGCTCCAGGAAAGCAGCTGCTTTTTCCATATTTGGTTTCAGCTTCAGGTATTCAGTGTTTGCATTTGCATATGTTTTAACTGCTGTGAAGCCCTCTTTCGGTGTATCGGAAACTTCAAAAATACTGCTGAATTTTGTACCGCTGTCGATGATCTGCTTCACTTCGGAATCCGTTCCATGGCCCAGGCGAATCCATTCCATGTCACCGGAACCCCCATTTTCGGTTCCAGTCTGTTTGAATTTAGACGCATAAAGTGTTCCTGAAGATAGATCTTTTTCCTTATCGGCTACATACATAAACATCATCGTATTCCCGCCGTCATCACCGAAAAACGCCGTGCGGTTGTCAGGCATGACCGTCATTTGCTCATGTGAAAAGCGGCCTGTGCTGTAGTGTTTAACCACTTCAGTCTCTCCGCCTTCTTTCACTGTAATTTCAGGAATCCATCCATAGTAGTATGGGTTGGCTTTCTTTTCATCTCCGAAGTAAAGCTTAGCGAAACTGGCTGTTTGTGCATAAGTTTTGGATTTTGTATCTTCGAAGCTTCTGGCATCCGGCTCATATTCCTCTGATCCTAAATGTGTGCCCCACGGAGATAGAGACCCGTTGCAGGGAATCCAGATTCCGTTCACATCAGAAAAATCGATTTTCTCAACTTTTTCAGGAGTTAATTTTCCCGTTTTTGGATCCTGCTTCATTTTTGAAAGGGACATGGACGCCGGCACCAGGCCATATGCTGATTTACCGGCAGCATCAAATGTTTGATATTCATAGTGCGTAATCATATAAATTTCATTTCCTACATGCAGCATGCTGTTGGAATCAGGGGCATCGGAAACGTAAGGAGTCGGTTTTCCTTCAACGCTGTTATCCATAATGACGTTTCCATTCACATCGATTGGAGCGCCTGCAGCAATCATTTCTCCTTTGTTCACAGCCACTTTGTCCTCAGATTTGAAGAGGCGGTTATAAGAAAGCGGGTAATTTTCTTTTAGGCCGTTGCTGTATGTCACTTCGATGGATGCTTTTGTATAAGTGTCCACCATTTCAGGAATCGTCTTTGGTGCCTGCATGCCTTTGTATTCAATCGATTTTACTGTTACTGGTCCGCTTGCAGCTCCCGCAGAAGTGAAAACCGGTACCATTAAACTAATAGTCAGTGCCGCTGCCATTCTTTTTTTCATGTCCATCCCCCTAAAAGTATGTAAATGCTTTACACCCTTCATTTAATCAAAGGATTGTAAATTTTTTGTTACCTTTTGTATAATTTTATCTAAATTTTCAATCAGCATAACAGCCTATTTTTAATCTCTTAAACTCAAAATCATGAAAAATCGTGGTTAGAGTAAAAAATTCAATGATCACGAAGGGAAAATGATTAGATAGAAGGAGCTATAATGCGGACCTTCCTTAAGGAGTCAGGGACACTCTCTAAATTCGATGCAAAAAGGCAGCCGGATCATTTTGCACGGCTGCCTTTTCCGCTTACCTTATTTACGTTTGATCAATTCTGCCGTACACACCGCCTCCGCCGCCTAATACAGCAAGCTTCCCAGATCTTGCGTCAGCGATAAGTCCTGCTATCTTTTTAGGAATAATACGAGCAAGATCATCCTTCGCAACACGGTGAAGAATATCCATTTCTGTACCGAAATGGTCTTTCAGCTTCATTAGCGTTTTCGGTCCCACTCCTGGTATGAATTGAAGAGGTACCTGGTGGATATATGGCGGACGCATGTCTAGATTTCCAGGTGAATTTGCAAGTTCCTTTAGTCGGTCACTGACGCCCTTCACGACTTTCTTTGAGTGGCATTTTGGGCAGACTGTGACTACATGGGTCATGACTGCACCACAGCCTTCACATACAGTGTGGTGATATTTTCCGAGAAGCGGATTAAGACCGTAATTTGCAAGGATCGTTCTCCCCTTCTCATTTTTAAGAGCCAGCAGTAATTCTTTAAAGGAAGGTTCCATCAATTGCAGCTTCTGATATTCTCTTGCTATTTTCCCTGTTGAATGCGCATCTGAATTTGTTACAAAAGGATACTCAGCAAGCTCTGCAATGGCGGACGCCATTTCTGTATCCGCGCTTAAACCCAATTCCACCGCGTCAATTAAACCCGGATCAAAGACCTCCGTTAATGATGTTTTCACTCCCCTTCCATACAAGCTTTTGTATGGAGTAAAAATATGAGCGGGAATGAACAATCCGCCCAGCTCTTTGACCATTATCTGAAGGACTTTTCCTGAAGCATAGACTCTTTGAGAGCTCAGCGTATTATTCTTCATATAGTGTGAGATCCACTCTGAGAATTCTTTCATTGTTTTTAAGTTCGGAAAATAGACGAGGACATGTATCGGTCCGGAGCAATTTTCGTCATAGATCTCGAGCTCTGACCCCAGGATCAGAGTCGTGTTTTGAAATCGGATTCCACCGCCTTCAAGCTCTATGCATACGCCTGCTTTAAGCAGCTTATCTGCCTCTTCGAGAACCTCCGGAACATGTGCATCGATAATGCCAATCACATCCATCCCCTTCTCTTCACTGGCTGCCGTCAAAACAGAAGAAAGCGTCAAAGCTCTGGAAGCCGTTATCTTGACCGGTTTTCCCGACATGGAAGAGCCGATATGAACGTGCAGATCGGCAAAAAACTCCTTCATTTTCCCTTCATTGCTTGACGCAGCTGTAAGTATTGAACAGCGTAGGCCGTTTTCGCATCATAAATTCGCCCATTTGCCACCATTTCCTCTGCTTTTTCAAGCGTCACTTCCATTAATTCCACAAATTCATCCTCGTCAAGGCTTGCTTTGTTTTCTAAAGGAATTAAGTCTTCCGTTATGTATAAATGAACCAGTTCATCCGCAAAACCTGGTGATGTATAGAACGAAATAAGATGGTCGATACTTCCTGCTGTATAGCCTGTCTCTTCCTCAAGCTCACGAACTGCCGTTGTTTCGGGTTTTTCGCCTTTTTCCAGTTTTCCAGCTGGAATTTCAACCAGGGTCCGTTCAAGCGCCTTGCGGAACTGCTCAACCATCAGTATTTTCCCATTGCTTGTAAGAGCAATCACAGCTACTGCTCCAGGATGCTTAATGATTTCACGCTTTGACGTTTTTCCGTCCGGAAGTTCAACTTCCTGTACATATAAATCAATGATTTTGCCTGAATAAATTTGCTCGGATGAAAGTTCTTTCTCTCTTAAATGCTCCATCTTTTCAGCTCCTGTCGTAATATTCACCGTATCTTCATACATTTTATCATAACCCCTTTTAAACGAAAGGAACGGGACCGCATGAAAATATACAAACTGGAAAAAGGGATCATCCTTGTCGGGAAAGCATGGGAAATCAGAATGAAACTAAAGGAATACAGCAAGCAATTCACAACTGTCAAGGAATGGATTGACAAAACATAAGACAGGCTTCCCGTTTGCAATTTCATCACCGGTATACTACTGTCAGAATAGATAGGACAGGAGGGAAACGCTGATGGAAAAAAGACAAATCGGGCGCTCCGATTTATATGTGAGCAAAATGGGGCTGGGCTGCATGTCACTTGGCAAGGACGAGTCACATGCGAGAGCCATTATTGATGAAGCGATTGAACTTGGAATTAATTATTTTGATACAGCCGACCTCTACGACTTTGGTTTAAATGAGGAATTTGTAGGCCGGGCCATTCAAAACCGCAGACAGGACCTGATCATCGCGACAAAGGCAGGGAACCGCTGGGAGGAAGGTAAAGACGGCTGGACATGGGACCCCTCCAAATCCCACATCCAAAACGCAGTGAAAGACAGCTTGCAAAGACTGGGAACCGATTATATTGACCTTTATCAGCTGCACGGAGGGACAATCGAGGACAATATAAATGAAACGATTGAAGCCTTTGAAGAACTGAAAAAAGAAGGCCTAATACGGGAATACGGCATTTCTTCCATTAGACCAAATGTAATCAAACAGTATCTTGAGAAATCATCAATTGCCTCTATTATGATGCAATACAGTCTAGTTGACCGGAGACCGGAGGAATGGTTCCCCCTTATTGAAGAACATGGAGTCAGCGTGATTGCACGAGGGCCGCTTGCTAAGGGAATTTTGTCAGATAGAGAACTGGAGCAGGCTGGTTCAAGTATAAAAGATAAAGGATACATGAGTTATTCTTTTGCTGAGCTTGCTGAATTGCGTGCACAATTAAAAAAAGCGGTACCGCGACACTCTTATACAGAGGCAGCCCTCCAATATTGCCTGGCTTCACCAGCTGTTGCAGCTGTGATTCCCGGAGCAAGCAAGGTTTCGCAGCTGAAGCAGAATGCAGCGGCTGTGAACGCAGAACCCCTTATTAATGAAGAAGTCGAGCTTCTCCGCAAAATAAGCAAGGCCGATCAATACGAACAGCATAGAGAATAGAAAAAAAGCTCTGGCCGCTAATGGATCAGAGCTTTTTTGTATCTTTTTTTTTATCGATGGATGAATTCTTCTCCAAAAAGGGTATTGAAATCGTAAATAACTCTTTGGAGGTACATAGGAATGACAAACAGTTCGGTAAAAAACACGAAGGTTGCCATCGTTTCAGGCGGAGGATCCGGTATTGGAAAAGCAGCGGCCCTAAAATTTGCACGTGAAGGAATCCGCGTTTGTATATTGGATTTGGATAAGGAAAGCGCGCTTGAGGTAAGAGATGAAATTAATCAATTTGGCGGGGAAGCCATTGCGATTGAAACGGATATGGCGGATGAATCGATGGTTAAGGCTGCAATTGAAGAGGTTAAAAACCATTGGGGTAATTTAGACATTATCTTTAATAATGCAGGAATAAATGGCGTCTTCTCATCAATTGAAGAAATGGAAGCAGACGATTGGGATAAAACGATCCAAACCAATTTGAGAAGTACGTTTCTATTTGTGAAATACAGCATTCCTTTGCTTAGAGAAAACGGGGGCAGCATTATCATTACCAGTTCCATTAACGGGAACCGCATCTATAAGAACTTCGGGATGTCCGCTTACAGCACAACGAAAGCGGCTCAGGTTGCCTTTATGAAAATGGCCGCGCTGGAATTGGCTCAATTTAAAATTAGAGTCAATGCCATCTGCCCGGGTGCTATTGACACAAATATCGATGCTTCAACTGAAAAACAGGAGAACCTGAAAGAGGTAGAAATTCCGGTTGAATACCCGGAAGGCAATCAGCCTCTTGCTCAAGGCTCCGGTCAGCCTGAACAGGTAGCCGATCTGGTTTATTTTCTTGCATCCGAACAGTCCTCTCATATCACCGGTACGGAAATTTATATTGATGGGGCAGAGTCCCTGCTATAACGACTAACGAGGGCGGAGCATTCCGCCCTTTTTCAATGTGTATCCATTGGATAAACCTTCTCATTTCTCTTCCTGCTTTTCTTCTCTTACTCTTAGCCAAGTTCGAATTTCAGCAGCCGTTGCAGTTGGGTTCTCCATCTGAAGAACAACCAGCTTGTATTTTGGATGGCCATCCAGCTCCAGCTGAAGCAGAGGTCCTCTCCCGCTATAGGAAAGAAAATACCATTCATCCCTGTATTTAAAGCTCTCTTCATAAATATGGAGAAAGGATATAGATGTCCCCGGCATCCTCAGCATCCATCTTGGAGCTTCAAATTGATCTACATAGACCTGGCTGATTGTTTCGAAAGGAATGCCGAGATTCATTTTAAAGGCGAAAAATCCGGTGAGGCCAGTTAAACGAACAACTGCTTTGTCTTTTTTCAGTTCTATGATTCTTCCCATTGCTTCCCGCACTCTTCTTTAAAAAATAGCTCTTTTAAACTTGGCTGTTGATTTCCACTGCAGGCGCTCCAATCAACAGGTGTCAAAGATCAACACTATGCTTTAACACAGCCAAAAAATAAGGCAGAACAGGGATTTACCCCCGTTCTGCCTTTGCAGGTTAATAGGCTTCGAGAATTATGTCGTCTCCTGCTATTAGTTCAGGCTCAGTCGAATTTATTATATCTTCGATTGTATACCCTTTTGCGATTTCCACCAATTTTAGTCCAAGTTCGGTAACATCCAGTACAGCCCGGTCCGTAATAATACGGTGTACGACCTTTTTTCCTGTAAGAGGCAGTGAGCACTCTTTTAGAATCTTCGGAGAACCGTTCTTGCTGACATGCTCCATAATGACGATGATCCGCTGTGCGCCATGAACAAGGTCCATCGCACCGCCCATCCCTTTAATCATTTTACCAGGTATCATCCAATTGGCCAGGTCTCCCGTTTCTGATACTTCCATCCCGCCTAAAATAGCCAGGTTCACATGGCCTCCCCGAATCATGCCAAACGATTCGGCGCTATCAAAATAGGAAGCTCCTGAAATGGCGGTGACCGTTTCTTTCCCGGCGTTTATCAAATCAGGATCTACATCGCCGTCTTCAGGATAGGGTCCGATGCCGAGAAGGCCGTTCTCCGATTGCAGCACAACCTGTTTGTTTTCCTGGATATAATTTGCAACAAGGGTCTGCATCCCGATTCCAAGATTCACGTAGAAGCCATCTTGAATTTCTCTTTCCGCACGCTTTGCTATTTTTTCTCTGACCAGCACTTTATCTTCAATCATGACCGTTCCCCCTCATCCCGTTTTCTTTACAGTCCGGCGCTCGATTTTCTTCTGCTGCTCTCCGACTATGAGACGCTGTATGTAAATCCCTGGAGTGTGGATTTGATCCGCTCCAATTAATCCGGTCTCAATAAGCTCCTCCGTCTCTGCGATCGTTATTTTACCGGCTGCTGCCATCATCGGATTAAAATTACGCGCGGTCTTGTTGTAGATAAGGTTCCCCATTTTATCAGCCCGGTACGCTCTTACAAGGCTGAAGTCAGCTGTGAGCGCTTCTTCCAGAACATATTCTTTTCCGTGAAAGGATCTCGTTTCTTTTCCTTCCGCTATCTCAGTCCCGTATCCTGCCGGAGTAAAAAAGGCTGGAATACCCGCTCCGCCTGCACGGATCTTTTCTGCCAGTGTACCCTGCGGAAGAAGCTCGACTTCGAGTTCACCTGCGAGAACCTGCCGCTCAAATTCTTTATTCTCACCGACATAGGAGCTGATCATCTTCTTTATTTGCTTGTTTTTCAGCAGCAATCCAAGACCCCAGTCATCCACACCGCAGTTGTTCGAAATAACCGTCAAATCTTTTACACCCGTTTCAGCTAAAGCCAAAATTAAGTTCTCGGGAATCCCGCAAAGCCCGAATCCTCCGACCATTAAGACCGCACCATCGCGGATATCCTCTACTGCCTTTAAAGAAGAATGATAAACCGGCTTCATTCCGTTCCCTCCCTTTAGTTTACGCTCTCAACAATTGTCGCCACACCCTGTCCGCCGCCAATGCACAAGGTGGCGAGGCCTTTCTTGGATCCTCTCCGCTTCATTTCATGAATCAGGGTAACAAGGATTCTCGCACCGCTCGCACCAATCGGATGTCCAAGAGCAATGGCTCCTCCATTGACGTTTAAAATCTCTTTATTAAAATGAAGCTCTTTATCCACCGCCAGTGTCTGCGCCGCAAATGCCTCATTGGCTTCGATTAATTCAATTTCGGAAAGCTCAACGCTCGCCCGTTCCAGTGCTTTTTTTACCGCTTTGACCGGCCCGATTCCCATAATGCTCGGGTCAACACCGGCGTTTCCGTTGGCTAAAATTTTCACAAGCGGTTTTACGCCCAGCTCTTCGGCTTTCTCGCGGCTCATCACAACAACCGCAGCTGCTCCATCATTAATTCCCGACGCATTCCCTGCGGTAACGCTTCCATCCTTTTTGAACGCAGGACGCAGCTTGCCAAGCCCTTCTGCCGTTGTCCCTTCCCGCGGATATTCATCTGTATCAAAAATGACAGGTTCTCCCTTTCGCTGCGGAATGCTGACGGACACAATCTCATCCTTAAATGTTCCTTCCTTAACGGCGCGTACCGCTTTCGCCTGGCTTTCTGCCGCAAACTGGTCCTGTTCTTCTCTCGTAATGCTATATTGATCAGCCAGATTTTCAGCTGTCATTCCCATATGGTAATCATTGAACACACAAGTCAAACCATCAGAGGTCAGGCTGTCTACAAGCTTTTGATCGCCCATACGGAAACCATCCCGTGCGCCTTTAACCAAATAAGGAGCCTGGCTCATATTTTCCATTCCTCCGGCAACTATTACATCTGCTTCCCCAGCTGCAATTGCCTGGAATGCAAGATGGACAGCTTTTAATCCGGATCCGCATACTTTATTTATGGTCATCGATGGAATATCCTCTGGCAAACCGGCTTTCATTGCAGCCTGTCTGGCAGGGTTTTGTCCGATCCCTGCCTGCAGCACATTTCCCATGATGACTTCGCCTACATGCTCCGCAGAAACGCCGGCTTTTTCCAATGCATCTTTAATGACGATGCCTCCAAGCTCAGGTGCCGAAACCCCCTTAAGTGCACCACCAAAGCTTCCTAAAGCCGTTCTCACTGCGCTTACGATTACGATTTCTTTTGCATTCATTTTTTCCATCCCCTTTGCAAAAATTCCAATACTCTGAAAATACCATTTGCTTTCCCCTTTATTTTCCTACTAAAATAACAATATGTAAACCCTTACAATTTGAAGGAGGCACGTAATTTGAACTTTCCCGAAAGAGCACATCTCATTGAAGTCGGACCAAGAGACGGGCTGCAAAATGAGAAAAACTTAATTCCTACTGAAAGCAAGCTACAATTTATCAAGGCTTTGAAGGAAGCTGGCTTTAACGAAATGGAGATTACCTCCTTCGTTTCCCCAAAATGGGTACCTCAGATGGCGGATGCCGAAGAGATTGTAAGATTTGGCTCTGCTGCTGGCAGAAGCATCGTTCTTACACCCAATGAAAAAGGCCTTCAAAAAGCATTGGACAATGACTGCCGAGCTGTCGCCTTCTTTGTCGGTGCAAGCAATACATTCAACCAAAAAAACATTAACCGCACAACAGAGGAAAGCATGAATTCGCTCCTTCCGCTACTAGCAAAAACGAAGGATCGCGGTCTGTTCATTCGTGCCTGCATATCTACATCCTTCTATTGTCCGTACGAAGGAAAAATCGAAGAAGAACCTGTTCTTGAAATCTGCCGTCAGTTCGCTGATGCAGGAGTGGATGATTTAAGTGTTGCCGATACAATCGGGATGGCCCATCCTCAGGAGGTCTACTCCCTCTTTTCCCGCTTAAAGCAGGAATTTCCCGAAACCTTAATCACCGCTCATTTTCATGATACGAGGGGACTTGGACTCGCAAATGTGCTGGCTGCTTTACAGGCTGGAGTCGACCGGTTCGATACCTCTGCCGGCGGCCTTGGCGGATGTCCATTCGCTCCCGGAGCAAGCGGCAATGTCGCGACAGAGGATGTTCTTTACATGCTTCAGGAGATGAAGATCGAAACCGGGATTTCACTTGAGAAGGTTTTAAAGGCGGTAAACAGCATTGAGCCGTTTCTTAATAAAGCGATTTCCAGCAAGCAATATACGCTATGGAAAGCCCAAACGGCAGAAAAAGCGCAATGATGCATCGACACTCTCAGGGGGTGTCTTTTTTTTTAGCACATTGAGGAGGACGTATTATTTTTAATCTTTTCAGCATACATGTAAAATGTGACAAAAACCTTTTAAAGGGGGAAAAACCAATGAAGAAGCTTGTAATCGGACTTGGTGCAGCCCTCTCTTACATCGTTTCTGTCGGGTTCTTTTTCACTCATATGATGATGTATTCGAAAAAGAAAACGGATGAAGAGATCATCGAAAAGGAAAAACTCGGCGGCCATTTTGTCCAAAAGGATTTCGATGAGCTTGAGAAGAGGAACGTGAGCATTCCTTCCAGGTTTGGGTACAGCATTAAGGGCTATCTGATCGCTCCGTACAAAGAGAAAAAATTTGTCATCGTCAGCCATGGTGTCACGATGAACCGGTATAATTCCATTAAGTATATGAATCTGTTCCTTGACCGGGGCTATAACGTCCTGATCTACGATCACCGGCGGCATGGTGAATCCGGAGGGAAGACAACGAGTTACGGCTATTATGAAAAATTCGACCTGCGCTCTGCCGTCCATTGGCTGAAGCATCAATACGGTGAAAACATTACCCTTGGCATCCATGGGGAATCCATGGGTGCCGTATCCATGCTTCTATACGCCGGCATTCTGGAGGACGGGGCTGATTTTTACATAGCGGATTGCCCATTCGAGGATTTGGAGCAGCTGCTTCTTTACCGCCTTCAAGCTGAAATCCGCATTCCTAAATGGCTTGTCATGCCAATCGCCCGTCTTTTTCTTAAATGGCGTGACGGGTATAACATGGATGAGGTTTCACCCATAAAAATCATAGACCAAATTCAAAAACCTATCCTTTTTATTCACGGAAAAAAAGATGGGACCATTCCCTTCTCTTCCTCTATTCATTTGTATAAGCAAAAACCCGGTTTAAAAAAGATCTATATCGCTGAGAATGCAGAACATGCGATGTCCTTTACGATGAATCAGGCTGAGTATGAACAAAGGATTAAGCTCTTTCTTCAGGAGAGCGGCATCGAAGAAAAAGAACTGACTGAGCTGGACATTTAGTTGTCCACTTCAGTCAGCTCTGCACGTCAATACTTTTCCATTCCTCTGCTTTCTCTTCGCTTAAACTTTTTATGATAGTATACATACAATCCCGCCCCAAGAAGAAACACGCCTGCAAACACCCAAATCGGAATTCCCCAGTAATAAACTCCTCTAAAAGCCATTCCCAAAAACATGATAGCGTCCCACAAAGAATCTAACTTCGACATCTCCCGCTCCTTTTTACCCTAATTTTACCTTAAAGTGGATTTTTTTGTCATACTTTCTGGATTTGCTGTATGATATGGATTAGAAAATCTCGCAAAATAAAGGAGACTAAAATGGAATTACAAAAATACCAGCCCCATCATATTGAAAGGCTTCAAGAGTTCAGCCTCCCGCCAGAGCAACTGCCATTCACTTCCCTGCCGATTAACAGGCTTGAAGGCTCCGCAGGCGAGCACCCAATTGTCATTTTGAATCAGGGAATACCAGTCGGCTTTTTTCTTCTTCACTCCAGTGAGAGAGTGCGCGAATATACAGATCTCCCAAAACGGATGCTATTAACCTCCTTCTCTATTAATTTCTCTGATCAGGGGAAAGGGTATGCTAAAGGAGGACTGCAGCTGTTAAGTGACTTTGTTCAGCAGGAATTTCCAGAGTGCCTGGAAATAATATTAGCTGTCAACCATAGAAATCTCGCTGCACAAAATCTATATAAAAAAGCAGGATTTCTTGACACAGGCAATCGTAAAAACGGCAGGATTGGAGAACAATATATTTTAAAACTGCCGATCGAGAATGCAAAATGCGTTTAGTATTAATCGGAGGGGGATACGCCAGGGAGGATGATCAGTTTCCCATTAATCAACGTTTGGCGGAACTGACAGGAAAAGAGAATCCTGAAGTCTTATTTATACCAACTGCCGCAGCAGATGATGAAGACTACATAAATGAATTCCGCGGAGTTTTTGAAAATCGTCCTCGGTGCAAGGTCTCCGTCTTGCGCACGGGTTCCCGCAGCCCTTCTGACTCTGAAGTAAAGAAAGCCATTCATGCTGCTGACTTGATTTATCTTGGCGGCGGGAACTATTTGAATATGATGGAGAGATGGAAAAAATGGAAAATCGATTACCATTTAATCCAGGCTCTCCAAACCAACACATTAATTGCCGGAATCAGTGCCGGAGCCATTTGCTGGTTCAACAGCGGACTTCGCTCTGATTATGAAGGAGATGGCTACATGGAAAGTGAGGGCTGGCATATAATCGATGCTGTTTTTTGTCCGCATTATAATCAGCCTGAACGTGCGGATGCATTTTACTCCCTTATGGAACAGTCAGACAGAAAAGGCATCGCAATTGAAGATGACTGTGCCTTGTATCTAAACGGAGACTCCTATGAAATCATAGGTTCTCCATCAAAAATTCATACGTTTGGCGAGCTGGCATTCAATCAGCATGCCCGAATTACCCATCCTACTTAACACTTTTAACCCATGGAAAAGCTGAGGCCTTCACTGCATGACATGGAAATGAATGATGAGGAAAGAGATGATACCCGCTAAACCCCTATATCAGAGAACCGGATTCGGTTAGGTTAATAGAACGTACGAAAGAACCCCCTATTTCTTTCTTTTCAATCTTTCAATCGTTAAACTAGATATAGACTATGTCCTGAATGGAGGATGCAAAAATGAAAAAGCTATGGATCGGCCTCGGCATCGCCCTCTCATATATCTTCATCGTCGGCTTCTTTTTCACGAATATGATGATGTTTATTAAGAAGCGGACAGACGAAGAAATTCTGGAGCGCGAAACACTGGACGGGCATTTTATTCAAAAGGATTTCGATGAACTGAAAAAATCAGAAGTGACGATTCATTCTACCTACGGATACGACGTCAAAGGCTATCTCGTCGCCCCTTACGAGGAACGCAAATTTGTCATCATCTGCCATGGTGTTACCGTAAACCGCTATAATTCAGTCAAATACATGAATTTGTTTTTAAAGCGCGGCTACAATGTCCTGATCTATGATCATCGCAGACACGGCGAATCAGGAGGAAAAACAACAAGCTATGGGCACTATGAAAAATATGATTTGCAGTCTGTTGTCCATTGGCTGAAAAATCAATACGGCCAGGACATTACCTTAGGAATTCACGGAGAATCCATGGGATCGGTTACGATGCTTCTTTATGCGGGGATGCTGGAGGACGGCGCTGACTTCTACATTGCCGACTGTCCATTCGACAGCCTGGAAAAACAGCTGCTCTACCGTCTGAAAGTAGAATTCCGTCTGCCCGGCTTTCTCATCATGCCGATTGCCCGTCCTTTCATGAAATGGCGCGATGGATACTCGATTAACGAAGTTTCTCCCATAAGTTTTATTGATCAGATTAAGAACCCCGTCCTTTTTATTCACAGCAAAGACGATGCTTACATTCCATCTGAATCGTCACAGCTGCTGTATGATAAAAAAAATGGCGCCAAGAAAATCTACTTTGCCGAAAAAGGTGACCATGCGATGTCGTTTACGGAAAATCGGGCAGAGTATGAGCGGATTTTGGATGAGTTTTTAGAAGAGACTGTGTCGGCAAGTAACTAGACAGCTTATGCAAATCTGGGAAAGCCGGGTCTTAAGCAAAGCTTAGGACCCTTATCTTTATTTTCTTCCTGCCTGCCACTTCATTCCCCATCCATAAGCGCAGTCCATTTTTTATGACCCTGAAAATATTCAACCAGGCCCCTGACATTAAAGGTCTGATCCTGGACATTTTCAATCATGGCTATCGCACACATCTAAAGACGCCATTATGCATGGAATACGGTCAAAAACCTTCCTGGCAGCAACAAGTATAAGCATGAGGGGCTTCATTTAGATGAAGAAGATTAAAGGAGAATCGGTATGCTGAATGCAAAAGATTCGATAAAAAACCCACCAAACAACAAAATGATTCTCATCACCGGTGCCTCAAGCGGATTTGGAATGCTCACTTCCCTTGAATTAGCCAAAAAAGGCCACAACGTGATTGCAGCTATAAGAAATATGGATAAATCAAAGGAACTTTTAAAACTAGCAGAGCAAGGCGGGTGTTCAGAAAAGATTTCGATCCATCCTCTGGATGTGACCAGTGCTGACTCGATCGAGGCACTCCAGCAGTTTCTGAAAAAGATCCGAAAGATTGATGTCCTGATCAACAACGCGGGATTTGCATTCGGAGGATTCAGTGAGGAAATTACGATGCTTGAGTTTAAAGAACAATTCGAAACGAATTTCTTTGGTGCTATCGCGGTAACTCAGGCTGTTCTTCCTTTCATGCGCGCCCAGAAAAGCGGAAAGATCATCAGCATGAGCAGCATAAGCGGACTGATCGGCTTTCCGGGTCTGTCCCCTTACGTCTCATCCAAGCATGCATTAGAGGGATTCAGTGAAAGCCTTCGTTTGGAAGTGAAACCGTTTGGCATTGATGTCATGCTGATTGAGCCGGGATCCTTTTCAACGAACATTTGGACAACCGGGAAAAAGGTGGCGGAAGTATCCATGGACCCGCATTCTCCCTACTTTTCTTATATGACAGGAATTGAAAATGAGCTCAAACGGGGAAGCGCAAAACATGGGGATCCGATGGATGTGGTGCAATTAATAACTGTTCTATGCGAAAAACGGAGGGTGTATAAGCTCAGATATCCGATTGGAAAGGGAGTCCGCTTAACACTCCTTTTAAAAAGAGTATTGCCTTGGCGTATTTGGGAATCCATTATTCTACGCAGACTTTTGCCGAAAAAATAAAAAAGAACCCGTCCATCATGGGTTCTTTAAACGCGGCTTGACTGTCTGCGTTGACGGTATTGCTGCCATTGGAAGCGGATAAAGCATCCAATGCAGAAGCCCAGTATTGCTATAAAGGCTGAGAGGGCAACCATTGCCGTAAAAACATAAGCCAGAGTCATCCAATTCATGACGTACCCAATATAGCCAAGAGCAAGACAGCTAACGGCTATCGCCTGGTTAAACTGCTGCTGATCAAAATCCTCCGGAATGTATGCGGATGGCGGTTTTCTCAGGAACAGTCCGGCCGTCTTCATGACCGGATTAAATTTAAAAATCAAGCCCATCAATCCTGCTGCTAACGGTATAAGCAGTATCCATCCCCATCCAGTAAGCCATGCTGCTAAAACAGAAAGTACGATGAACCATTGATTGGTCATAACGAGAGGTTTCGGAATGGTTTTCATAAAAAACCCACCTTACTGATTGGAATATACGTATTTTACACCATTCTTTTCTTTTTGGGAAACTTGCTGTTTTCTTTCTCAAGCTTCAAGTAAACGACAGATCCAGCCAGCGAAAAAAAGCTCCCCAATATGATCACAGCATGTGTACCTGCCCTTTCAGCCAAAAAACCCGCCATAAAGGCCGCGAGCGGCATAAGTGCCCATGTCATAAGCCTGCTTGTTGCCTGAACTCTCCCCAGCAAATGATCCGGTGTAAAATCTTGCCTTATTCCGGCGATACAAGGATTCATCACCGCAGCGGCTGCCGTTCCAACTGCATTCAGTATGAGCAGCAAAAAGAATTGTTCGGTCAGACCAAATAGAAAAATGGAACACCCGCCTATAAAAGATGAGAGAAAGAGCAGCTTTCGATTTGATATCCTTTTTTTGAAGAGTCCTGCCGCCATGGCCCCCGCTACCGCGCCAGCTCCGCTGAAGGAGAGCAGCAGTCCGATTTCCCATTCAGAAAGACCAATTGTATCTTTCAAATGAAAAATCAGCATCGTCACAAAAAGAGTTGTTCCAACTACAGACAGAAGCAGCGCCATGTTCGTATAAAAAATAGGCTTCGTCTTTATGACAAATTGAAAGCCCTCCACTGCATCATTCAAAAAGGAGTGCTTTACTTTTTGAGAAATAGGAATGGATTTAATCGGGATCAATAATATGAACAAATACGCGATGAAAAAGCTAACACTGTTGATCAGCAATCCAATACCAGGATTGTACAAGCTTATTACCAGCCCGCCAATGGCCGGTGCCATTAGGACGGATGTGTTAAGGATCGCTGAATTAATGGAATTTACGGCCTGTAGATCGATTTTTCTTACGAGTTTTGGTATATAGGCAAACTGCGCAGTCTGATACACCTGGCTAAAGATTCCGATTACAAAAACACTAAAGAACAAATGCCAAATTTCCAAAGCACCAATAAGATGCAGAGTACCCAAGATGCCTGTTAAAAGACATCTCCCTGCATCACAGATCAGGAGAAGCCTCCTTCGGTCCATCCGGTCTGCCAGGATCCCTGCCGCCGGCTGAAAGAGTATTGGCAGACGTTCGGCGGCAGCGGCAAATCCCATCATTAAAGGCGACCCCGAAAGAGCGAGTACGATCAGCGGTACAGCGATCATATAGATCTGGTCTCCGAAAAATGAAATAAAATTACCGCTCAAAAGCTTCAGGATGTTTCTATTTTTCTTTAGCTCCAATTTTGCTTCCCCAATCACATAAGCACGTTCCCCCATCCATATCACTTCCTGTCCAGAAATTGGTTGAGTTCTTCAGAAAGCGCTTGAAGCGAGACCTGTCTCAGGAAGTACTTAGACTCTTTTACTTCCACGAGCCTTGCTCCTTTAAGCGTTTTTAAATGATGATGAATCGTCGTTTTTCCCATCCCAAGTTCATCTGTTACTTCCTGCAGCGTCCGCCCTTTAACGGAGAGCATTTTAATGATTTTCAATCTGATTTCATCTCCAAGCGCTTTATGTTTTTGAACGAGCGAAGCAGGCGGAATGAATGGATCATTCGGATAGATGCTTTCATTGGATGCCGGATAAAAAAATACTTTCGTGTCTTCAAAATCCGCTTCAATATTCCACGGACGGTAAATGGTGTGGGGAATGAGCAGAACGTGATGAATACTCGGCTCAGGAGGATAAATCCTCCCCTCAGTCGCCCATTCTACAAACGGCTCAGGTTTCATTTTCGCGGCCATCTTGCTTTTCGATTCAACATCTCTTTTCAGGATTCTGTTAATTCTTTCTTCATCAGGCTTCACCGCCGCTTCATACCAGCCGGTAAGCATATGTAATAAATGCTTCTTCAGCTTTCCCGGATCCTCCTTGCACACCAGCTCAATATAAGCCGGGAAGAACGGATTCCAGCTTGCCGCTTTCTGCAGCTCAAGCAATGACGCTTCATCTCCCCCCGCAGCTTCTTTTCTCGTTTTCTGTAAGCGAGAGCCAAGGAATGGGAGACAAATACATTTGAATGCTTCATCTGAAAGGGAATTTATGGAGGCTGCGAACGATGAAAGATCCTCAAAGTCCTCTTCATGCAGCAGCTGAAGAAGCGCCTTCCATGTGTTGTTTTTCTCTGCATAATCAAGATGATCCAGCATCTCTTCCTGAAGAGAATCTTTTATTCTCTTCCACTCTGACTCCGGCTGCTCCAGGGTTTTAATCAGCGGCGTGTTCGTAATGGCGGTAATTCCGAGTGCAGCCTCCCATAGCAGTGAATAACGGACCTCAACCTGGTAGGTTTCACGTTCTCTTCCTGTTTCAAAAACAAATTCCATTTCCATCACCTCTCTTTTTATTCTATATTTTTAGAATTGTATATTCAATAAAAATAGAATATTTTTGAAAAATCTTTGAACAGAAGGGATTTTTACCTTTTACAGCGAAAGAATGCTGAAACGAAAGAAAGAGGTTGGAGAGATTGATAGACTGCTTTCAAATCCCAATGAATGCGTTCAACGAGGAGCGGACCATCCGTATATATCGGCCTCCCTCCTACTCAAGCAGCAGCAAAAGCTATCCTGTCCTCTACTTGCATGACGGACAGAATGTTTTTACAGATGAATTGGCTGTTGGCGGCGTATCTCTTGAATTGGCGAAAGAATTACATAATAAACAATATGAAATCATTATTGTGGCTATTGATTTGAATCCCGCCGGAGAAGAACGAATCAACGAGTTATGCCCATGGGTCAGCGGGCCATACAGCGAAAAACTGCTTGGCAGAAAAAGCCTGGCCGGAGGGAAAGGATCCGCCTATCTTGATTTTATCGTTCATGAGCTGAAGCCCTGTATAGATCATTCATACCGGACCATACAAGACCAAACCTTTATGGCCGGCATTTCATTAGGCGGGTCCCTTTCGGTTTATGCAGCGTGTAAATATCCGCATATTTTCACGAGAGTGGCAGGGCTTTCCTCTGCTTTTTACCGCAATCAGGAAGAAATGGAGAAGCTTTTGAAAGAGGCTGACTTTGCTTCATTAAACCGTCTCTATTTGGATTGCGGGACGAATGAGGGCGGCGAACATTCAGCCATCAGTGAGGAGTTCTTATCCTCCAATCAAAGAATTTTCGAGATTCTGAGAAAGAAAACGAAGGAATCAAGATTTGAAGTCATCAATCAGGGACGTCATCACTATTCGGATTTTAAAGAAAGATTCCCCCTGGTTTTAGAATATTTGCTGAAGCCTTAAAATTTATAACCAACTTCTTTATCCAAAGGATGCAATGGCTGCATCCTTTTTTGTACGCTCTGAAATTTAGGCTGATATTCTTCTCTTTCGCCCATTGACATGATCTTCCACAACTTATATAGTTAGTTACATAAGTAATTAACCAAACAACTAAAGGAGGTATTGTTCACTTGATAGATGACAGCCGTCCAATTTACGTACAGATTGCAGAAAGAATTGAAAATGACATCATTGAAGGCGGCCTGCCTGAAGAATCACAAGTCCCCTCAACCAATCAGTTCGCGGCTTTTTATCAAATTAATCCGGCTACAGCCGGTAAAGGAGTCAATTTATTGGTCGATCAAGGAATTCTCTATAAGAAAAGAGGAGTTGGCATGTTTGTCGCTTCAGGGGCTCTTGAAAAGTTAATGGAAAAAAGAAGAGAACAGTTCTTCGAGCAATACATCAAAACGATGCTTCATGAAGCTGAAAAAATAGGCATTACAGCAGATCAGCTGAATGCGATGATTCAAAAAGGGGCGAGCATGCGATGAACCATATATTAGAGGTAAAAGAACTTACAAAAACGTACGGAAAGACCGAAGCCGTTAAGGATGTAAGCTTTTCATTAGAGCCGGGTAAAATTTATGGACTTCTGGGGAGGAACGGTGCAGGAAAAACGACCATCATGAATATGATTACGGCACGGCTTTTTCCAGCAAGCGGAGACATCCGGATTTTCGGGGAAGATCCATATGAGAACCGCGGCGTACTCAGCCAAATCTGCTTCATTAAAGAAAGCCAGAAGTACCCTGATACGTTTAACATTTCGGATTTATTTGATATTTGTTCTTCTGCTTTTCCAAACTGGGATCAGGAATATGCCGACTCTTTAATCAAAGATTTTAACCTCCCTCTTAAGCGGCGGATGAAAAAGCTTTCCCGCGGCATGCTCTCCTCTGCAGGCATTATTGTCGGGCTTGCCAGCAGAGCACCTCTTACGATATTTGATGAACCATACCTTGGCCTTGATGCCGTCGCCAGAAATATTTTTTACGACCGCTTAATTGAAGACTATAGCAGCCATCCCCGCACCATTATCCTATCGACGCACCTAATCGATGAAGTCAGTAAAATTTTGGAGCACGTCCTTGTCATTGATCACGGGAAGCTGATTATGAATGAAGAGGCAGATGCTATTCGCGGCAGAGCCTATACGGTCGTCGGACCTTCAATGAAAGCGGCTGAGTTTACAAAAGGGAAAAATATATTGAAAAGCGAAGCAATTGGAGGACTTGTTTCCGTTACTGTACTGGGCCGGCTGAGTCCGACAGAAAGACAGAACGCTGATCAGCTTGGACTGGAGCTTGCCCCGGTATCCCTGCAGCAGCTGATTATCTATTTAACGAGTGCTTCAGCAGAATTAAAGGAGGAAAAGGCACAATGAACCCAACTGCTGCCGTAATGAAAATTCATTTAAGATACAAACTTACGCTTTTATATTTACCATGGATTATCAGTCTCTCAAGCCTTGCTATTAACTTTCTCGTTGCTTATCTGATTCAAACCGAAGAGGGATTTTATACAGGAGGAGTCATGACTATTTTTGTGTTTATGTTTGTTTCAGGCATTGTCATTCCCTCTCAAACCTTTCCTTTTTCCCTCGATTTGAGTTTGCGGAGAAAGGATTACTTTAAAGGAACCATCTCTATTTTCTTCCTTACAAGCATGGTGACTGCTGTTCTGCTTTCTCTCTTTTCTATTATTGAAAGCCGTGTCACTGCCGGCTGGGGCTTCAATATTCACTTTTTCAGTCTGCTCGATGTGTTTAGCCAAAATCCATTTTGGCAGCTGTGGATCTTTTTTGTCCTATTAGTCTATAACTTTATGTTCGGGTTTCTTATAGCCGGTCTGTACCAGCGTTTTGGAAAAAACGGACTGTACCTTTTCTTCTCTATTCTCGTACTTCTTCTAACAGGTTTAAGCTTAGTCTTCACCTACTTTCAATGGTGGGCCCCATCTTTTGGGTATATAGCAGACCATCCAACCGCTGTTTCTTTATGGATTCTTCTCATCAGCCTGATCTTTCCTGTTTTCGCTTATTTGCTTCTTCGAAGGTCTTCCATCTAATTTCCAAACAGGGCTGTCCATAACCCCACTTGCTATTTAGATTTGTTTAGGCTGATTTTCACTGCAGGGCTCCCTCATCCAGGGGCGGGCAGTAAGCCTCCTCTGGCTTAAGCGCCTGACCCTGTCCCGCTGTTCCCGCCGGAGTGTCGCCCTTCCGCTTCAATCAGAATGACTCTAATTACAGGGAAACGCTTAGAATGCGTCTCCCTGTTTTTTATCAGACTGGACGCCCTGCATTCCTTCGTAATCAGTACTGCGCGCGAAAGAAATAGATTAATTTCCCATTGTATGAGCCAAAAAAAGAGAAGCGCCTAAAGCGCCTCTCTCCTTAAAGTACATCCGTTACATCTTCCATATTTTCGCGCATCCAGGTGATCGCATCATCAATCGTCGGAAATTCCTGGGCCTGGAACGTCATTTCGTCCTGCAGGAGCCAGACATTCTTTTGCTCGTCATGGATTCCTCCGATTGACCAGTGCATCAGACTGAATGGATGATTGTTGTTTAAAAATGATACCCATGTTTTGTCCTGGGCAATGTTTTTCATGGATTGGAATTTGTCTTTTTTCATGGTGTCTTCCTCACTTAACGACTAAACTCATGCGCGGATTGAGCATTTGTGACGGGCTTTTCAGCGCAAAGGTATTGGCGGATTCAAGAAAATCAACGGTCATGTTTTCATCTAAAAAGACCATTTTTGTCTTTTCCAAATAGACCGGTTCAAAATTGGTTTCGATCTTCAAATCATCCTCTTCTGTTTCCTTCACAAGCCAAAGTGCTGCGACCCCTGATACGACACAGCCGCATCCCTCTGTATCATATTTCAGCTTCAAATGAGCTTCCGGGTTTTCACTTAATCTTGGCGCAATTCGTTCTATTGCCTTTTCTGTAAATGTTACATTCATGTCCTGCACCTTCTTTTAGATGATGTATGGACAGTGTACCACAATCTTTGGTTTAACGCCCTACTTGTGCAAAGGACCGTTGCTTTTTCAGATGGTTGGGATTAACATTAGAGTATCTTTTTTCTGGAAAGGAGGACACTCGTGTCTAAAGTTCAAATCAAAATACTGGATAATGGCCCTTTCCGTGTAACTGGAGATGTGGAGCTTGTGGATGCAGAAGGCAATGTGTATCCGGCCAAGCCCGCTTTTTCCTTGTGCCGCTGCGGTCAATCTCAAAACATGCCGTATTGTGATGCTACTCATAAAGGCAAATTTGACTCATGCGTGCGCGCTGAAAAAGAACTGGATTTATAATTAGGGGGATGGGGAAATGAAGGTTCGCGTTTTAAAGCCTGTTTTTGCCGATTCAGCAAGCAAGCTGGTTCATACAGCTAATCAGTTTGAGGAAAGAATCCTTATTAAAAAGGAGCATTGGGTCATTGACGCAAAGAGTTTGCTTGGCGTTTTGGCTCTATCTCTTCAGCCTGGCGAGACAGTTGAAATTGATGCTGAAGGCAATTCAGCTGCTGGCGAAGCGTTCATCGAACTTGGGCTTTTTGAAAAGTAATCCGTAAAAGCAAGGACCAATTGGCCTCTTCCAATTGGTCTTTTCCCGCTCAATCCCCGCACTCCTCAATCTTCACAACGCTCTTGAGCAAAATGGTCTGCCGCTTTCCTTCTGTATTTATAATACGGATTGCCTGTTCAAGCTGGTCGAAAAAATGAATAGATCCGGTGTACGGAACGAGCTGCTCATGCTCGTGAACGGTGAAACGCAGCGGATGATGATTTTCCATTGCGATGCAGATGATTTCGTTAAACTGCTCGAGCTGCTGCTCATCCATTTCCGGCTTCGCTGTATACCGCTCTTCCTCTTTCCATTGCCGAAGCAGCTTTACGTGCTCAGGCAGCATCATAGATGTCCATTTGATGTTTCCCCGGTCGCGGATCATGTTCCTTCTCCTCCTTCCTTATGCTTTGTGCCCGCCTACAAGTGTAGCCCGGTGTCTTGCCGTTCCCGCTTTCGTGTAGGAAACCGCCCGGAGCAGGGAATCGGAGCCGTATTTGCTTCGTATGGAGTCCATGACATACCCGAGCTCGCGCTGCTTTTCCCGGTTTGGCTGAAACAGATTCAGCTGGCTTTCCGTGTCCTCTTCGATGTTGGAGAGAGCAATGGAAATTTTCCGTACGGTCTTTCCGTCATAAAATTCCTTAAAGAGCTCCAGGCAGGTTCTGTAAAGATCCATCGTAATGTTCGTAGGCTCCTCCATCGTACGGGAGCGGTAAAAGCCTCCGCCTAATTCATCCTTGCTGTAGCCGATGCCAAAACTGATGGTGCGGCCGGCCCGGGAGTGATGGCGCGCTCTTCTCGCCACCTCCTCGCACATCTCAAGAATGACATGCTTCACCTCTTCCGGATCCGTGTAGTCGCGCATGAGAATCTGGCTTTTCCCAAAGCTGATCTGCCCCTGCATAATCGGTTCGCCGATATCGGACAAATCCACACCCCAGGCATGGTAGTAAAGCTGATTACCCATAATGCCGAATTTCTTCTCCAGCCTTTCAAGCGGATAATTGGCCAGCTGGCCTATGCTGAAGATTCCCATCCGGTTCAGATTTTTCTCCATCCTGCCGCCAATGCCCCACATTTTGCTCAAAGGCTTCAGGCTCCACAGCTTTTTTTCTACATCATCATACGTCCATTCGGCCACACCCGTTTTCTTCGCGTCAATATCAAGGCAGACTTTGGACAGGAGCATATTCGGCCCGATACCGATCGCGCACGGCAGCTGAAATTCCCGCTCCATTTCATTTTTAATCTTCCAGGCAATCGTATGGGCGTCGCCCCACAGGTGCTCGACACCGTCGACCTGGATAAAGCTTTCGTCCACACTGTAAATGTGAATCGCTTCTCTCGGCACATAGCGGTGAAACATTTTGGAAAGTTCAGTGGAAATGCGGATAAACATCGCCATTTTCGGGTTCACAACGTGGATCCGGGGATCATCCGGGATTTCAAATTTTCTCGATCCAGTTTTAATATTGAAGTCCTTTTTCAATTGGGGAGATGCGGCCAGTACCACACTGCCCTGCCGTTCGGTGTCCCCGACGACAGCAAGATAGCAGGTATGCGGATCCAGTCCCATCAGGACGGCCGCGCAGCTCGCATAAAAGCTTTTCATATCAACGCAAAGGATTTTCTTTTTGGGAAGCTGGTCATAATCCATCGCACTTACCCCTCCAATAAGAATATGTGTTCGTAGTTCTATTATACCGCTAATCATAATCGAATAAACGTTCGTCTTCAATGGTATTTTTTGCCGAACAGTGAAAAAGTGAGGATTTTCCATAAGCGAACCGTTCCATCTGCTGAAAAATCTTTTTTAACAGAAGGAGTTATCTTATAATGTGAGGAAATAGAAAGCAGGTGACGATTGACGATGCAAAGGGAATGGCTCGAGAAAATGCTGAACCGTGCCTTCAGGCAGTATGGACGCGACTTAGAGGAGCACCCGCTTCCCGAAAAAGAAATGGCTTCATTTATGAAGGATATAGAACATATAAAGGATGAGGAAACGGAATATTACGAAGTTATGGAAGATCTCGTGTATGAATATATGGTGAATAAGGATGACTGCAGGTTCTAATGCGAAGCAGGGGTGATGAAATGAGTCTGGGAACCGTGTATCTCAATGTTGTGATCAACCGCTTTAAAGCTGTAAAAAACTTAGGTGACCGGGCAATGGAGCAGTTGAATGCACAGGATTTGCATTGGAAGCAAAACGAAGAAACAAACAGCGCTGCAATCATTGTCAAGCATATGAGCGGCAACATGGTGTCCAGATGGACCAACTTCTTCACAGCAGACGGTGAAAAACCGGACCGCAGCCGTGAGCAGGAATTCCTGAACGATCTGGGAGATAAAGCGGCTGTCATGCAGGTTTGGGAAACCGGCTGGAATGTATTGTTTCGTACACTGCATCAGCTTACGGAGGAAGATTTGCTAAAAGAAATCTATATCCGGGGCGAATCCCACATCGTGTTGGAAGCAATTGAAAGGCAGATGGCCCACTACGCGTATCATACTGGTCAAATTGTACACATTGGAAAGGAACGGAAGGATGCAGCGTGGAAAAGCTTGAGTATACCGAGGGGAGAGTCGGAAACTTTTTTGAAGGAAATGCTTGAGAAACATCGGAAGAGCTGAAGCTTGATTGGATGCTGCAGACAATCTTCTTTTTCCGGCCGGTATCTGGCCTTTTCCAGCCGGCCGCCTTCTCTTTCCGGCCAAAACCCACACGATTCCAGCCGTTCCGCCTTCCTTTCCAGCCAAACTTCTTTTTCCAGCCGATACCGACCCTTTTCCGGCCGGCCGCCTTATGTTTCCAGCCAAAACCCACATGATTCCAGCTGTTCCGTCTTCCTTTCCAGCCAATCTTATTTTTCCAGCCGGTCCCGTCCCTTTTCCAGCGGCCGGCCACAATCTGTTTCCGGGCTGAAAATTTTCCACACCCTATACTAATCCACATAAAAAAACCCGTACCAATACAGGTACAGGTCCTTCTTCTACCATTTTATTCAGCCTGCAGCGCAACCCACTCTCTCCGCAGAATCCCCATCACAATGCGGTCAAATGCTTTTCCGTCTCTGAGGACGGTTTCCCTCAGCCGTCCTTCTTCTTTAAAGCCTGCTTTGCGGTAAGTACGAATGGCTGGTTCATTGTATGAAATCACATCAAGTCCAACACGGTTCAGATTCAGCTCGTAAAACGCGTATTGGAGAAGCAGCTGAAGCGCTTCAGCACCGTAGCCTTTTCCACGGTGTTCTTCCTCGCCGATTCCGATGGCAAGGAGGGCGCATTGATTATTCCACTCGATGCTGTGAAGTGCGGCAAATCCGAGAAGCTGATCTTCTTCATTTGTTCTGATCCTGAATTCAAGTGCTTTTGAAGGCGATTCCGGAACCTTTGGAAAAGCGTAATCGGTATCGACCATTCTCAGGTAATGACTGTTTCTCCAAGTTTTCATTTCCTCAATATCTGAACTTCTAGGCGCTGCAAGGCTTATAGCTGTTCCAGTAAATAAATCGATCATTTGATGTATGTCCCCCTCATTTTGGGGGCTCAGACGGTGCCGGCCCCGCTTTTTTTAAAATTGGTATTCAGCACGGCAATCATAGGCGCATCTCCTCTTGTTAAGATATGTGAATTATATGACAATTCAGCGTGTAAATCAACGGAAAATGGCATATAATGGATCAAGAATAGGAGGACGGGTGAATGAAGGCTACTGTCAGACAGGGTGCGGTTTATGCTGTGTTTTTATTTTTAGCGGGATGGTTATTGCTAAGCGGTGCACAATTCGGATTGACATTAGAAAAAGAAGCGGCAGAAACGTATGAGATGAGAACGTATCATGCCTTTCTGGCTCTCTTTCCCATAGGTGCAGGGATGCTGTTTGCCGTCCCGGAAGTGATGTTGGATTTTTGGAGAGAAGGACGCTGGAAGATTAATTGGCTTAAACTTTTAATAGTCGGACTCCCTCTCGCGTACTTGACTGGAGGAAGTCTGCAATTCCTGACAGGAGCAAATCTGCTGCCATTTTCTGATTTTTTCACAGGGGGATACGGGACCCTTCAAGGTCTTACGATTAGTACCATTTGTGCCACCGCTTTTGGATACACTCTGCTTTCAAGCGTAAGAAAGCAGCCCGGCTAAGAGCTGCTTTCACATTATTTTCCTGGCCATACATCCTTCGCAAATCGCCCCTGCTGATGAAGATCAGCAAGCCAAGCGGCCGCCTCTTCCTCTGAGGCATTTTTTACTGCCTGGTAACTCTCTTTCAAAGCCCCTTCAACGTTCGGCGCCATTTTACTGCCGTCCCCGCATATATAGAGGTGTCCATTTTTCTCCAAAAGAAGGGCAATCAGCTTGGACGCATGTTCTTTAATCAGTTGCTGCACGTAAATTTTCGCGCTGCCTTCCTCACGGGAAAAGGCGGTGTGCAAAAAGACAAGCCCGTCCTTTTCCGCTTCCTTTAGCTCCTGCTCATAAAGAAAATCGTGTTTGCTGTTTCTGCAGCCGAAATAAAGATGGGCAACACCAAGCTTGCAGCCTTGCTCCTGAAGAACACGGCGTCCCTGGAGAAAGCCTCTGAATGGTGCAACTCCGCTGCCCGCCCCGACCATGATGATCGGCGTCTCCGGATTCGCAGGGCGTTGGAAGCCGTTTAGCGGTTCTCTTACGAAACATGCAACCTCGTCTCCCGGCAGCAAACCGGCAAGATAGCCAGATGAGACCCCCTTGTATTCCCCAGCACCGCTCCATGCTTGCTCCTTCAATACGCTGACGGTCAGGCTGACTCTGCCGGGGAACTTATCCGGGGAGCTGGAGATGGAATAATAACGGGGCTTTAATGCAGGAAGCATGCCAATGTACCGCTCAAACGAGAGCTCGCACGCCATGTATTTTTCCAATAGCTCAAGAATTGAAATTCGTTTAGCCAGGATGTCCTCCTGGTATCTATTTAGCATGGCCTCAAGCTCAACCTTATGAGGAGGACAAACTGTAGCCTCCGTGAGGGCTTTAAGCTGATTTCTTGTCACAGGGTGCTGCAGCTCCACACATGCTGAAAGCAGCTTTCGAACTTCAATGGGCTGGCCCATAGGCAAGTGAGAAGCTCCTTCTCCTTTAAGGACAACCGTTTCCCGGCCGGATAGACGAAAACGGCGGAGCACGCGATTTACGGATTCAGGACTGTTGCATGGCAGGATTCCGATATGGCCCCCTTCCCTGTAGTTCACATCTTTCGGCAGCGAAATTTCAATGTAACGGGTACTTCTGGCGCTTAAAGACGACTGCAGCTCCTTATTTACCGCGATCTTCGCTGCAAACGCCTTGTACACTTCTGCCATGGGGGCCAGGGTGTCGCCGCTTACAAATTCCACGGTCAGTTTATCCGATTCCTCTAAGCTCTCAGCCTGAAGCTCTATGTGAAAATGGGAGGCAAGTGAAGGCCATAGCTCACGTTCCCATTCTTTGTATTCTCCATAAAGATCCGTGTCTGCATCTCCTTGACCAAGTCTTGCAATCCGAAGTGCCCCTTTTTCCTCAAGCTTCTGATCAATATAGACAGGAATTCGCTGATAGGTAGCGGACCAGCTTCGGTCTCCGCAGCCAAAGACTGCAAAGGCCACCCCACTCATTTCCGCTGCATTTGCCTCAGCCACCCAGCTGATAAACTTCCTTGCATGATCCGGCGGGCTCCCGTTATAGGAAGAGGAGATGATGATGACAGCCCCCTGATTCGGCAGCCTGCACACGAAATCATCGAGCGGGCCGATTTTGACTTGAAAACCGAGGCCGGCCGCCCTTTTCGCCAGCTGTTTAGCGAGCCCTTCCGAGGTACCCATATTTGAACCATAGAGAATAAGAAGCGGGGACCCGTGTGAGTTCTCTAATTTGGATTGAATAGACGGAATTACTGATTCTTCGATAGACTTTTCCATATCAGGAGCGGGACCAATCCATTTCTTTCTCGTTTTAACCTTCATGGTAAACCCGTTCGGCTTCCAGCTAAGAGTCTCTTTGATATCAAGCTGATAATCTGTATGATCAATGAAGTCAAAATGCTTCAGCAGCAAGCCGAGGACCAGCGTGGCCTCATGAAGGGCAAACTGCTGTCCGATACAGGCCCGCTGGCCGTTTCCAAAAGGTTTGAACGCATGGGGGGGAATCGTGCTCATATCCTCAAATCTCTCTGGCGTAAAGTCGGCTGCATCGTCGCCCCATACACTTTTATCACGGTGGAGCCGGGGAATCAGAACGGTTACTTCCTGTCCTTTTTCAAGCGCAAATCTCCCGCCGATTACTTCCGGTTCTTTGGCGTAAAGGGAAATAGCGGGAGCTGTAGGCCAGAGGCGAAGCGTTTCATTTAGAATCATTTGAACATATTTCAGTTTTTTAACCTCTTTATATGTTGGGACAGACGATGTTAAAACGCGGTCCGCTTCCTCCTGAGCTCTTTGCAGCACGTGTTTATTCTTAAGAAGCAGGTAAAAAGCAAAAGACAGAAGACCGCTTGTTGTTTCATGGCCGGCGATTAAAAATGTAAGGATCTGAAACCGGATGTTCTCATCGTCAAGCAGCTCCCCCGTCTCGGGATCCGTGTTTCGAAGCATGCGGGACAGCAGATCGTCTGCCCATTCCGCTTCCGGAAGCCGCTTCCTCTCTTCAATCACTTGATCGACCAGATTAAACATTACCTGGATGTGGGCCTGAAATGACGCTTCTTTCTCTGCAAACAGCGCGGCCTCTTTTTTTGAGCGTATGAGCTTGCTCATCGCATCACTAAGAGCTGCTCCCATGCTTTCTATGAAAGGATGGAATTGCTCGCGATAAAAGCTGTTGAACCGGTAGTTAAAACCGCAGAGACCGATTGTATCCAAAGTCAGCCTCGTCATATCTTCTGATACATCAATTGAATCTCCCTCATTCATACGCTCCCATTTTTGCAAAAGCTGGACCGCAATGTCGATCATCATCGAATGATAGCCTTTCATCGCCTTTTGACTGAAGCATGGAAGAAGAATATGATGAGCCTTTTTCCAATTTGGCTCATGCGTCCAGCTTGTAAAAAGACCATCTCCCGATAACGGCCGGAGGTTTTGCAAGGCATGGCTCACGCTTTTATCAAAACGGGATTCATCGAATACTTCTGAGGCAAGCTTATGATTCGAGATGAAAATTGTCGCATTTTTGGGCCTGTCGAATTGAAAAATAGGCCCTGCCCTTTCCGATACTTTCATAAGGGATTGAACCAGTTTTTCAGGGTTCAGCACCGGCCGGGCATGATTGGAACTTTTCAGCTCAAGCTTTGGAACACGGCTTCGCGGTGTCATCTGATGATACCTACTTTCGCTTATAATTCAAGCTTTACTCCATGAATCTCATGTTTTTCTCCCATTTAGAATCTATCACGTTAAAGATTTGCTATAACCATATGCGTTTATACTTTTCAAACCAAAAGAATGATATATAAATATGCAGAATCTCTCATTTTGTGTGGACAATCGCTCTAGCTCGCACAAAAAAAGACCGGATTATTCCGGTTCCGGCCCTTCCTGCCAATATTTTCATAGAGAAACAAGAGAAAGCAGCCCTTGTATTCCGGCTGCTTTCTTCCCTGTTATTTGCCTGCCCATACATCCTTTGCAAAACGGCCTTGCTGCTGAAGGTCAGCGAGCCATTTTTCTGCGTCTTCTTCAGAAGCATTTTTTTCTGTCTTATAGCTCTCTTTCATAACCGTTTCCACATCCGGAGCCATTTTGCTGCCATCTCCGCATATATAGAGGTGTCCCTTAAGATCAAGAAGCGATATTAAATGGGGAGAATCCTCTTTCATCAGATGCTGAACATACGTTTTGGCCATGCCTTCCTCACGAGAGAAAGCGGTATGAAGGGTTACCAAGCCATCCTTCTCCGCGTCAAGGAGCTCCTGCTCATACAAATAATCGTGCTCTCTCGCTCTGCACCCGAAATAGAGATGGGCTTCTCCGAGCTTGTATCCCCGCTCCTTTAAAGCACGCCGTCCCTGTAAAAACCCTCTAAAAGGAGCAATTCCCGTACCAGGGCCTACCATAATGATTGGCGTTTCAGGATCCGCAGGACGTTCAAAACCGCTTTGAGGCTCTTTGACAAAACACGTTACCCGGTCTCCCGGGAGCAAGCGGGCAAGATAGCCAGAAGCGACTCCATTGTATTCACCCGTTCCGCTCCAAGCCGTATCCTTTAATACACTTACCGTCAGGCTCACTTTTTCAGGAGACATTTCAGGTGAGCTGGAAATGGAATAATAGCGCGGCTTCAGTGATGGAAGCAAATTCAAGAACTGTTCAAACGGAAGTTCACATGCCATGTATGTTTCCAAAAGCTCGAGCATCGTTACCCGTTTTGCTAGTATTTCTTCCGGATAATTGGCGAGCATTGCTTCAAGCTCCATGCGATGCGGCGGACAAACATTTACAGCAGCCAGTATTTTAAGCTGTGATCTCGTGACCGGCTCTTGAAGTTCCACATATTTGGAGAACAGCTCCCGAACTCCAATAGGATGACCCTTCGGCAAATGGGAGGTGCTTGCTCCTTCCCCATTCAAAAGAAGCTGTTCCTGTCCATTCAAGCGGAAGCGGCGCAAAACACGGCTGACGATCTCCGGGCTGTTTTTAGGAAAAATTCCAATGTGCCCGCCTTCTTTATAACCTATGCCCTCAGGCAGAAGTAATTCAATATGGCGGGTGCTGCGCCCGCTTACTTCAGATTGAAGCTCTTTTGCCGCACTTACTTCAGCTGTAAAAGCGTTATAGGATTCGGAAAGGGGGACAGCCGTTTCACCTGTAACAAATTCTACTGACAAACCTTCACCTGCCGCAGGTTCTTCCGCAGGCAGCTGAACTCTAAAATAGGAAGCAGCGGATGGCCAAAACTCTTCCTGCCACGCTTCATAATCCCCATCAAAATCAGCGTCTGCATCTCCTTCTCCCTTCAGCGCAAAGCGGATGGCGCCTTTTTCTTCTAAAGTCCGGTCAATAAGATCGGGAATACGCTGATACGTACTTGCCCAGTTGCGGTCCCCGCAGCCGAATACCGTATATTGCACACCCTTCACTTCATCCGAATCTGCTCCCCTCAGCCATTCGGTAAACTTCTGGGCGTTGTCAGGAGGATTGCCGTTGTAGGACGCGGAAAAAATAACAACCGCGCCTTCCCGAGGCAGTCTTCCCGTATATTCATCAAGCGGAGCGGCTTTTGCATTGAAACCATACCTTACCCCTTTTTCTGCAAGCTCCATTGCCAAGCCTTCGGATGTACCCATATTTGAGCCATACAGAACGAGCAATGGTGTTTGATGAGCATTCTCTGGAAGCTTAGAGACAGCCTCCTTCTTGTTTGCTTTCATAGATCCCTCTGGCTGTACAGCAAAGCCCATCCATTTTTTTCGGGAGTTCACCTTCATGGTAAACTGATTTGGCTTTAAGGTGAGCGTTTCTTTCACATCCAGCTCATAGCCGGTATGATCTCTAAAATTAAAATGCTTTAGGAGCAGCCCCATGACGAGGGTGGCTTCATGAAGAGCAAACTGCTGGCCGATACAGGCGCGCTGCCCGTTTCCGAACGGTTTGAAAGCATGCGGAGGAATCGTGCTCATATCCTCGAACCGCTCAGGCTTGAACTCTTCGGCATCTTCCCCCCAAACGGAACGATCGCGGTGAAGCTGCGGAAGGAGAACGGTTACTTCCTCTCCTTTTCCAATGGAATACTCTCCTCCAATGACTTGATCCTCTTTCGCATAGAGGGAAAAAGCAGGAGCGGTTGGCCAAAGTCTAAGTGTTTCATTTAGGATCATCTGAACATATTTCAGCTTCTTGACCTCTTTGTAGCCTGGAACAGAATCCGTCAAAACACGGTCGGCTTCTTCCTGCGCCTTCTTTAATACGTCTGGATTTTTCAGCAAATAATAAAAAGCAAAGGATAGCATACCGCTCGTGGTTTCATGGCCTGCAATGAGGAACGTGATAATCTGGAATCGGATATTTTCATCACTTAGCCCTTCCCCTGTTTCCGGATCCTTGCTTCTCAGCATGTGGGAGAGGAGATCGTCTGCCCATTCCTGCTCGCGCTGTTCTTTCCGTTCCTCAATGAGCTGGTCAACCAGACTGAACATGGATTGAATGTTTTGCTGAAAAACTTCTTCTTTTTCTCTCAAAAAAGCTTCATCCGTTTCCGTACGCTGAAGCTTGCTCATTGCTTCTCCAAGAGCACCTGTCATACTCTCAATAAATGGATGGAAGTTTTCCCTATAGTAGCTGTTGAACCGGTAGTTAAATCCGCAAAGTCCGATTGTATCAAGCGTCAGTCTTGTCATATCTTCGGAAACATCTACAGCGTCACCGGCATTCAGCCGCTCCCATTTTTGAACGAGCTGAATGGCTATGTCGGCCATCATATTATGGTAGCCTTTCATCGCTTTTTGGCTGAAGCTTGGGAGCAGGATATTGTGGGCCTTCTTCCAATTCGGCTCATGCGTCCAGCTTGTAAACAATCCATCTCCTGAAAAAGCACGGACATTTTGAAGTGCCTGACTTACACTTTTATCAAACCTTGTTTCGTCTGAAACCTCCGCAGCAAGATCACGTCCTGACAAATAAACCGTTGATTGCGATGGTTTTTCGAACCGGAAAATGGGCCCCATTTTTTTAGCGATTTCCATAAGTGACTGAACAGGTTTGGCCGGATTTAGAAGCGGAAGATGTCCATAGTCTCCCTGAAACTCCGGCATTGGAATTTTGCTCGTCGTGGTCATCGTGCATTCCTTCTTTCAGAGTGATTTTCAATCATGAATTCTGACAGCATCCCAGCAGCTTTCTTCAATCCCTTTCATTAGCTCGGGAGTTTCTTCAAGATGTCCAGCCCGTATAAGGCGGTGAAGCTCCAGAAACGATCCAAAAAAAATGGCGATTAAGCCGTTTGCCGGCAAATTGCGGATAATTTGTTTCGTCTTGCCTTTTTCAAAAAATTCATAAAGACCTGATAGGGCCTGAACAAATTGATTGGTGCTTTTCTCATTCAAAAAGTGAGCATGTGCATGATTTCTGATAAAACACAAAGCATGCTCATTCTCATTTGTGAAAGATACCATTCCATAAAAAAAGTGCTGAAATTGCTCACGGGAATTTTCCGAATCTGCCGGGTATCCACTTCGAAGAGTTTGTTCAAAACGGCCGAGACATTGCTGAAACAGTACATTTCCGAGCGTCTCTTTATTCTCAAAATACCGGTAAATCGTCCCCGCTCCTACTCCAGCTTTTTCAGCGATTGCTGGAACAGCAGTGGCATCGAATCCTCTTTCAGCAAACAAAATGAGTCCTGCCTGCAATATTTGATTTTCTTTTCCTGCTGCAGCTGTAGCCATCCCAATCCCTCCAAAACAGCGGAATGAACGTTCATTCCGTTCTTTTTAAAGTGTAATCCTTGGAACGCGCCGGCGTGAATAGAGCAGAAGAATGAAAATTTTCTGAGCTTAAAAACCCAGAATGTTCGTACAATCTGACTTTTCATACAAATAAAGGGAAGGAAAAGCGGAGGACGCTTGCTCAGCTGTGAGAGACGGTGAAGCAGCCGCACAGCTAGCTACATGAAAAAAGACCGGATAATGATTCCGGTCTTTTTGAAGCAGCCTAGCCTGTTATTTTTTATTAAACGCATTCCCTGCAAGTTTTTCCACTAATCCCGGCGCGATCTGGTACATAGTGCTTCCTGCATTCATCCATCTTGGCAGGTTGATTTCCCGTTTATACTTACCCATCGAGCCAATCACTTTATCTGCCACATAGTCCGGCGATAGCATCCATCGCTCCACGTTTTTTGTGTACTCGCCGCTTTCATCTGCCGTTTCAAAGAAATTAGTTTTTATCGGTCCAGGGTTAACGGTTGTTACCTTGATTCCGGTCCCGCTGCATTCCATCCGCAGACTGTTTGAGAACCCGAGAACGGCATGCTTTGTTGCCGCATACAGGCTGGATTTAGGCGTAGCTATTTTCCCTGCTTGGGAAGCAATATTGATGATGTGACCGCTGCCTTGTTTTTTCATGGCGGGGAGCACAGCTTTTGTGCAGGCAATCAAGCCAAAGACATTGACTTCAAACATCCCTTCCATTTCCTGAAGAGTGGACTCTTCCACCGTCTTGAAGACCCCAAATCCGGCATTGTTAATGAGTACATCAATGCGGCCCGTCTCAGCCAGGAGCTGCTCGAAGACAGGTGAGATGCCTGCCGTATCCGAAACATCCATTTTCGCATACTTGGCTTCCGTTCCATACGTCTGTTTCAGCTCCATAGCGAGTGCATGCAGACGGTCTTCTCTTCTCGCAAGCAGCACAGGCACTGCACCGGCCGCAGCCGTTTTTCTGGCCATTGCTTCTCCAATTCCTCCGGAGGCTCCGGTAATGTAAACGACTTTATTTTTAAGATCCATTCTCCACCATCCTAAGCAAAATACATTCGGCTTTCTTTTGCACCGTTTGACGTAATTTTACCTAGATTCTCTAAATAATCCAACTGGGCAACTGTTTCAGACATAGTCAGCATCAGCTCTTTATGAAAAACGGTCGGAAAGAGCTCCGTGCATACCTGGAAAGCTGTCATTGGTTTCTGCACGAGCATTTTCCTTACTTCCTCTGCACGGTCACCCTGGCGCTTTTTCCGGTAATGAATGAGTTCGTGTGCATTCTCAATGATCTCCCCATGGCCGGAGAAAACTCTTGAAAGAGGAAGCTGAAGCAGCTTGTCGAACGTTTCGTTAAATTGAAGCTGCGGTTTAGGCCGCTCCGTTCCCTCCATTGGCGGCTCAAGCAAAGGATTAGCAGAGATTTTTTTCAAGAGGACATCCCCCCCGAACAGGAGGCCATCCGCTTCCCTGTATAGGGCGATATGTGATTGCGCATGGCCAGGTGTTTCCATTACACGGAAGCCCGGCATTCCTGGAACTTCATCTCCGCTGGTAATGGTTCCATCAAGAGAAACGGTGCAGGAAAAGGCTAGGGACCGTTCTAAATTCTTAATGTATTTCAAGAAAACAGGATCCACTCCAAACTCAAGCAGCAGGCCCTGGAAGAAGGTTTTTTGATTCTCAAGAAATTCCTGATTCCTTGATAGCCAAGGCTCATTATACGGATGTCCGATAAATCTTGCCCCTTTTAATTCATCCAGGAGTCCTACATGGTCAGGGTGATGATGAGTGACAATGACCTGCTCGATATCTTCAAGCCGGTAACCGGCCTTTTCAAGCTGGATTTTTAAGGAGTCCAGGGCTTCTTCTGTTTTCGGACCTGCGTCAATTAACGTCAGAGCATCTCCCTTGTATACATACACATTGATGTCCCCTACCGGAAATGGCGTTGGGATCGGCATCGTGATTATGGATTCCTGATTCAGTGATGAGTTCATCTTAATCGCTCCTACTTATTATTTTTCTATAATGAGCTCTTGATCGTTGCGGCGTTTAGCCTCTCCCCCTGATGGTCTGCTCAAACCCATTGACTGAGAATCACACAGACGTGTAAACTCTGTGTTTTAACCCGGGCTATTCCTGATACTTATGTATATGACTAGTTTACTCCGCTAACTCTTTTTTGTCATTATATTCAAATAATTCAGCAAAATATTTTTCCAAAGCCTATTGACTTTGGCTTGTCCACCCTTGCATAATGGAGTACAAATATAAACGAGATATCGGAATCGGCGACGACCAGGATCAGTACATTCATCAATGGCGAAAGAGAGCACAGTTCACCGGCTGAAAGACTGTGCAGCCCGCTTGAGAATCGAACCTACCCTGCCAGCTGCTAGGAAAACCTAAGCGCGGCCCGCGATAAAGGCAATGAGCTGGGTGCAGAACGTTTGCGCCAACTAAGGTGGTACCGCGGAACCTTTCCGTCCTTTTACTAGAGGATGGAAAGGTTTTTTGTTTTTCAACTAAAAAGGAGGATGGAATGAAATGAAAATAGGAGTAATTGGCGCAGGTTCAATGGCAGAAGCGATCATTTCCGGATTAATAAATGGGAATGTGGTCCGTCCTGGGAATATACATGTCTGCAATCGCAGCGACAGAAGCAAGCTTTTATATATGCAGGACCATTACGGGGTAAATGTGACTGAAAATAAAGAGGAACTGTTAGAGTGCTCAGAAATTATCATTTTGGCAATGAAACCGAAGGATGCTGAAGAAGCCGTTCTCTCCATCAGGCCTTACGTTAAAAAGCAGCTGTTCCTTTCCGTTTTGGCTGGAGTTACCATTCATACGATTCAGAGGCTGCTCGGTAAAATGGCACCAGTTATACGCGCGATGCCAAATACCTCTGCCGCCATTCAAATGTCTGCAACTGCGATTGCTCCGAGTGAAGAAGTGACCATGCACCAGCTGAAAATGGCCAAACACCTCTTTGAAACGATTGGAATGGTTGCTGTCGTGGAGGAACACAGACTCGATGCTGTAACGGCTCTTTCCGGAAGCGGCCCTGCCTATATCTATTACTTTATTGAAGCAATGGAAAATGCGGCTATGGAAATCGGACTTGACCAGGAGATTGCCAAAAGCTTAATTCTTCAGACACTTGCAGGAGCATCCGAAATGCTGATGCAATCCGATAAGCAGGCTTCCCAATTGCGAAAAGAAGTAACGAGCCCTGGCGGAACGACAGAGGCCGGAATTGAGAAACTAAAGGACTACCAGTTTAATGATGCCATCATTGCATGCGTGAAAAGAGCTGCCGAGCGCTCCGTTGAATTGCAGGCACAGGTTTCAAATGAGGAAAAAAAAATCAGAGAAGCTTAAAAGGCAGTCCGCATTGTGCGGACTGCCTTTTAAACCGTTGCATTTCATCTTACATCGAGCAAAACTTTTCCCGTACTCATCCGGCTTTCAATTAGATCATGGGCTGCTGCTGCCTGTTCAAGAGGAAATCGGTTTCCTATTTCAATAGGTAAAACTCCTTCTTCAAAAAGGCTGAACACCTTTGACGCAGTATTTTGCAATAAATGAGGTCTTTTCTTCCGGGTTGTGCCAAAGCTAAAGCCTAAAACAGAGCGGCAGCTTGCATGAAGGTCGGACGTTTTAAAATGGCCTGCTTCCCCTCCTGCATTTCCAAAGTGAACAAGCCGGCCATAAGGAGCCAGACATGATAGACTTTTCTCTGAAACTTCACCCGAAATCGAATCCAAAATAACATCAGCGCCCAATCCGCCTGTATATTCTGTAACAACCGGAGCAAAGTCCTCACTTTCCATACAAATCACATGATCAGCACCAGCCTGATAAGCAGCTTTGATTTTCTCAGCCCTGCTCACCGTTCCAATTACTTGGGAAGCGCCTAGGCGTTTAGCCAATTTAATGGCTGTCGTTCCGATCCCGCCTGCTGCAGCATGGATTAGCACCGTTTCACCCGCCTGAAGTCTGCCAACATCTGCAAGCAGCTGATAGGAAGTAAAAGAAACGACAGGAAATCCAGCAGCTGTACTCCAGTCCATGCTCTCAGGAATAGCGAAGGTAAGCTGCTCATCCGCAACCGCGAACTCAGCATACGAACCGCTGGAAGGAAAAGCTATAACCCGCTGCCCCGGATGAAATTTTGTTACCCCTTCACCCGTCCCCACGACTGTACCCGCTAAATCAAGACCGGGAATATAAGGAGTTTTGGCTCCTTTTTTACCGTATCTCCCTTTAATATCAGCAAAATTCACACTTGTTTTTTCTACCTGAATTAGTACCTCATGGGATGCAGGTTCCGGTGTTTCCCACTCTATGTATTTCATATGATCCGTACTGCCGAACTCCTCAACAATTATTGCTTTCATCTATGACACCCCTTTGTCTGACGGTCTGCTTTTATTTTATTCTCTTTTCCTTTTTTAGTAAATATATGTACCAAAGCCACAAGCGTAAAAAAAGAAGAGGCAGCCACATGGCTCAGCCCCTTCTCTCTTCCCAGCAGAAAAACTCTTTAATGCTCATTTCCAATATTTCCGGCAGCTGACTGAAGGAATACGGCAGGTATAGCCTTTCTGTCCATTGATGGGCATCGCGCCCAACCGGCCCGATATTGATAACCGGCATGTTTAGTTCCTTAATTTCCTTAACGGGCAAGGAATACCCTCTTTCATACACCGGCAAGCTTTTTGTAAACTTTGAGAGTGATTCATCTGAATCCTGCAGCTGTAGAAAGCTTAGATCGGAAAGACCCGGAAAATAAACTTGACGTTTTAATGAAATTCCATACTCTTTTTTTGCCAATGCTGAAACAAAATCCGCGATGTGCCGAATCATTCGATTTTCATTCGATGAAACTGCAGGATAAAACGGAGGGCCATAGAAAAGAATAATCATCGGTGAAAGCTCTTTACATAAGCCAGCCAGCTCAGCGGCAATGCGGATCGAGGTTTGGCGTCCATCCGACTCACCTCCAGCCTCGGTATCAAGATTGGCAATTCTCCTTTCCACTTCCTGCTTCCCGGCTTTTTTCACTGCATAACTGAAAAGTTCGTCATAGCTTATCACTTTAACCGAAAATGGCTCCGGCTTGTATGGAACTTTTGCAGAATAAGCATTGGCTCTATTTATATAATGCGCTTCGATTTCTTTCGCAGCGGTTTTGGCAGATTGAAGAAGCAGTTCATGAAGCTCTTCAAGCGGCCTCTGCATGGTTAAAACATTAAACAGGGATACCGCGATATGAGGAATCTGCACGGAATACTCCTCTTTCAAATCCTTTTGGAGCAAGCTCGTTGGAGGCGGTGTGACCTCTTCTTCCACCGTTTCACAGTACTCATCATTCAATTCAAGCTGTTCGCTGATTTTGGATGCCATTAAATTAGCATTCAATCCGGAAAAAGGTTCTCCAACATGCGTCTCTTTCCCATAGCAAAGAAATCCTGCAAGGACTTTTCCAATCGACCCTGTGTAAAGATAATAGTCCGGGTCATTCGGATATTTCGTAAACATCGGTTCTGAATTAATACACGCGATATAATCCAGATGATGCTTTTCTTTTAAATCACTCAAAGCTTGTACCGCTGCAAGCATTCCTTCCGAGTTTACTTCTTCATCCGGAACCGTAAGAAGCAGCAGGTTTCCGTCGAACTCTTCTTTCATTGCCTTTTCAATTACACCCATTTGCACGGTCAGGCCCGCCTTCATATCCATCGTTCCCCGGCCAAACAGCCACTCTCCGCTTTCCAGCTCTTTCTGGACTTGTTCAGGCAGCCACTCTTTTTTTTCCTTAAGCGTATCAGTCAGCTCTTTCGGCCGGAATGCAAGATGCCGGAGTTCTCCATAATCAATCACTTCTACCGTATCAAAATGACTTAATAGTATGAGGGTTCTGTCAGTCTTCCCTTTCACAAGAGCCGTTAAAAAACGTCTGCCATCTTTAAGTGGATGAAGAGTTAAATAGTCCGGATTATGGTTGAAATAATTTGTCTGATTCAGCAAATACTGTACATATTCAGGAAACGAGGCTTCTCCAGCTGTTCCGGTTACACTATCGTATTCAACCAGTTTTGCTAATAATTCTGTTAGCTGTTCCTTTGTCTGCCATAATGTTTTCATAAACTCCCCCCATTCTCCATTTGAATCCATTGTATAGAATTTACTAATAATTTCAACAGCTTTGGGGAGAAAATCTACTCTTACCAAGTATCCCGGGCAGATTAAGTGACTTGAAGGAATGACGCTGGTATACTTTTTTTGAAATTATTTCATGGAGGCGAAAATCTTGAATCGAAAATTATTTGAACCATATAAGATAAAGAATGTAGAACTGAAAAATCGGATTGTGATGTCGCCGATGTGCATGTATTCATCCATCAATGAGGACGGAAAGCTTGAAAGCTTCCACCGCACCCATTACGTAAGCCGCGCAGCAGGCCAAACCGGTCTGATCATGCTTGAAGCATCTGCTGTTACGCCGCAAGGCAGAATTTCACCACATGATCTCGGTATTTGGAGTGATGAGCATACAGAAGGTTTTACAAGCCTCGTAAAAGAAATAAAAAGCTATGGAGCTAAAGCGGCTATCCAGCTTGCTCATGCGGGACGAAAAGCTGTATTAAAAGAAGAAATTGCTGCTCCGACTGCTATCCCTTTTAATGAAAATTCAAAAAGGCCAGTAGCCATGACGAAAGAAAAAATCCAGGAAACAATCCTGGCATTCCGTGATGGAGCCCGCCGAGCGAAAGAAGCAGGATTCGATATTATTGAACTTCATGGTGCGCACGGCTATTTGATCAACCAATTCTTATCTCCATTATCCAATCATCGCGATGATGAATATGGGGGTTCGGCTGAAAACCGCTACCGCTTCCTTAGAGAAGTAATTGAAGCCGTGAAAGAAGTATGGCATGGACCGATCTTTGTCAGGGTTTCTGCCACTGATTACCACCCTGAAGGATTAACTCCGGATGATCATGTTGTATTCGCCAAATGGATGCGCGAGCAGGGAATCGACCTAATCGACGTAAGTTCAGGAGCTCTAGTACCGGCGGATATTCCGGTTTACCCAGGATACCAGGTTCCATTTGCAGAAAAAATCCGCCGTGAAGCTGAAATAGCAACAGGTGCAGTAGGTATGATTACTCATGGTCTGCAAGCAGAGGAAATTTTGCGCAGTGAGCGGGCAGACTTAGTTTTCTTAGCCCGTGAGCTTCTGCGTGACCCTTATTGGCCGAGGACTGCTGCTGAACAGCTTGGAACCTCAATTGAATCTCCCATTCAATATGAACGAGGATGGAAGTAAGTACTTTATTCCCCCCAAAAAAAGCATCTCAAATCGCACTGAATTCATGCGATATTTGAGATGCTTTTGCTTATTGATCCAGTTACCCTTAATTCAGGAGATACATCCTTATTGAAACCGATTAGGGACGTTTTATAAGTAATATACTAAAAAACGAAATAGTTTGGATCATGTACGTAACATCTTTAAACAATATGAGTTTAAAAAGGCTCCCAAAATACCCCACACAATAGTACACCTAATTCATTATCTTTCATCTAAACAGCAGGAAGACACAATTATTTTGAGGATCATTCGCGGAGGAGTTACAATTCTTAATGCCGCTAATTATTAATACTGAGTGCTGAAATGACAAACCAAACGAACTAAATTAGAGGAAGACATCAATAGAAGTTAACAGGTTGCTATATGAACAAACACTGCTCACCTTATATAAGGCGCTGGTTCAGCAATTAACGGTTTAATTAGCAAACAGAACACTCCAGGTTTTAGATCCAACAACCCCATCAGCAGATAAACCTTTCATTTGCTGAAACGTTCTGACTGTCCTCTCTGTCTTCGCTCCGAAAATTCCATCTTCAGCCAGCTTAAAATTAAGCTTATTCAACTGTTTTTGCACTTCGACTACATACATCCCTTTCGAACCCTTTTTAATTAATTCTCCAGGGTATGGTTTAGAAACTTTGACAGGCGGCGGAAAAGGCATGCCGGACATCGTATCATACTTTGCCAAGTTGTTTCTCTCAATAATGCCAATTAGCTTTTCAGCATACTTTGGATCACTTGCATATCCCGCCTGCTGCAGAGCGGAACATGCCTTCTTGTAGTCTGTTTCTCCGAAAATAGGCGCGTATCTCGTCCCTCTTTTATAAAACTCTACCAGGTCTTTAATTGATTCATACCAGGTTGGATAGCGTTTGAAAGCAGAGGAAACCACTCTCTCTTCTCCCTCCACATATTCAATGGTTCTAATCACAATGGATTGTCCTTTATAAGAGCCTTTAATTCCGAATAAGTTTAGAGCATTTTTTGCCAGAAAGCTTTCTCCCCAGCCAGTTTCAAGTATGGATTGAGCGATAAGCATAGAGGCAGATATATTCTCTTCCTTTTGTACTTTAAGAACATAAGGAAGCATTAATTCAATAAAGTTTTCCACAAACGTCTCTCCTTTCCAAAAAAGTTTAAAAAGATATTACATCATAAGCACATTTGCGGAAATGGTATGGATACTTGTACGGGAACATGAAAAAGAGGCCATGCCTTTTTTAAAAGGCCGGCCTCTTCTTTCATTATTTCGTTTCTCTGTGCAGCGTAACACGTTTCAATCTGGGACAGTATTTGTTCACTTCAATCCGGTCAGGATTGTTTCGTTTATTTTTAGTCGTAATATAATTCCGGTCTCCAGATTCAGTACATGCTAATGTAATATTTACACGCATAGCCAATTCCTCCTTATGTAATATAAAACGTAATTATTACGATTTGTTTCCATTTTACACATTTATAGAGCGCGGGTCAACCTGATTAAAAGAAGTTCAGCTGAAGTTCACCCGCTGACTATTTGACTTCTAGCCTGAGCAAATCCTCTGCAATAATCGTATCACTGAAGATCTTAACTGCCTCTTCCAAAAGTGTTCCAACCTGTTCTCCCTGATACCTTGCACTAATATGGGTAAGGACGAGTTGCTTCACTCTGCATTGTTTGGCTAGTTCTGCAGCTTGAATGGTAGTGGAGTGATAATATTCATATGCTAGCTTCTCATCCTCTTCTCCAAAAGTTGCTTCATGGATCAGCAAATCTGCATCTTCTGCAAGCTTTGCCAGCTGAGGACAGCTTCTTGTATCCCCGCAGATGGAGATGATTTTACCTTTTTTAGGCGGCCCGAGGAAATCGGAACCAAGAATAAGTTTCCCCTCTTCCGTTTCCAGGGATCCTCCTTCTTTTAATTTCTGATAGGCGGGGCCGGGTTTAATTCCTGCAGCCATAAGCTTATCGGCCATGAGTGTGCCGGGCTTATCTTTTTCGATTACTCTGTAGCCATAGCTCGGAAGCCCATGCTCAAGAAGAATGGCTTCAACGATAAACTGCTCATCCTCAAAAACAATACCTCCTTCACCTTCAATCACTTCAATCGGGTATCGTAAATGGGTCTGGCTATGAGCAAGTGCTGCTTTTACAAATTGAGTAATTCCCTTTGGCCCATATATGGTAAGAGGATCTTCTGCTCCCTGGAATGAGCGGCTGCCCAATAGGCCGGGAAGGCCAAATATATGATCTCCATGCATGTGGGTGATAAAAATTTTCTCAATTTTACGGGGTTTTAATGAGGTGTGCAGGATTTGATGCTGGGTTCCCTCTCCGCAGTCAAACAGCCAGACGGTTCCCCGTTCTTCGAGCAGCTCCAGCGCCAGCGCAGAGACATTCCTTTGTTTGGATGGCACCCCTGCTCCGGTTCCTAAAAATAATACGTTCAACGTGAAGTCCTCCTAAGTACAATTCTTTCATCTAGAATACATGAAAAAGAGAAGCATGCACAGCGGACTGTGCATGCGATGGATAATGATTCCTGTGTTTTCAGCACTTCCTGAAGAGAAATGCGGTTTACTTTTCATTTAGCGCGTAAACAGGAAAATATCCTGATGGATACGTCGCATTTACCCGGTGAAAAGAAGCCCCCATCGTTCTCTCCCATTGAAAAATATGAATTGAATGATCTCCTTTTATTATACTCTTTGAAAAAAATTTTTGAAAATACTCATTAAAATTCATTGCGTTGCTACAAATACTTTTCTAAAGCTTAATTACAGCAATAATAATTGTTTTTCGGTTTCCAGTTCATACTAATGAGAGTAAAATTAGTTCAATTGTTTGCTTTAACCGGAATGAACCTTTAAAATTAAGAACCTGTACGGGACCTTTTTTAAAAGAGCATCATTATGCTTATTCGGAATCGTGACTTAAGCCAAAGAACTGGCACTTGACTATATGAAAAGTGAGGTCTTTATTGTGAATACAGAACAAAATCCAAAAGCCGTAATTGTTATTTTCGGAGCGACGGGCGACTTGGCTAAACGTAAGCTCTATCCGTCCATCTATCAGCTTCTTCAAAATAATCGAATCGGCAAAGACTTTGCGGTCGTCGGAGTTGGCCGCAGACCTTGGACTAATGAAGAATTCCGCAAAAATGTGAATACTTCTATTGAAAATGCAGTCCCAGATCATAAAGAAATGGATGAGTTCCTATCTCATTTCCATTATCATCCTTTCGATGTGACCAATCCTGAATCCTATCAAGAGTTAAAGGGATTGCTTGAAGAACTTGATCATACATATGATAATCCAGGCAACCGGATGTTTTATATGGCAATGGCGCCTGAATTTTTCGGAACCATTGCCATTAACCTGAAAAACGAAGGGCTTACTTCTACGCAAGGATGGAGCCGTCTTGTGATTGAAAAGCCATTTGGCACCGACCTGCCGAGTGCTCAAAAATTAAACGATGAAATTCGTGCAGCCTTCTCTGAAGATCAAATTTACCGGATTGACCATTACCTTGGAAAAGCAATGGTTCAAAACATTGAAGTCATTCGTTTTGCGAATGCCATCTTTGAACCGCTTTGGAACAACCGCTATATCGCCAATATCCAGATCACTTCCAGCGAATCATTGGGAGTGGAAGACAGAGGCCGTTATTACGAATCATCAGGTGCACTAAAAGATATGGTTCAGAACCATATTCTCCAAGTGGTTGCCCTGCTTGCCATGGAGCCGCCTATCAAACTGACCGACGAAGAAATCCGCAGTGAAAAGGTAAAAGTACTGCGTGCCCTTCGTCCCCTGAAGGAAAACGAAGTATCAGACTACTTTGTCCGCGGACAGTATGGAAAAGGCAGCATCCGGAACGAGGATGTTCCCGGCTACCGCGAAGAAAGCAACGTGGATCCGAACTCCAATACGGAAACCTTTGTAGCAGGGAAACTGACGATTGACAATTTCCGGTGGGCAGGAACTCCAATCTATATTCGAACTGGTAAGCGGATGCCCGCTAAATCAACTAAAATTGTGGTTCAGTTTAAAGATATCCCAATGAATCTTTATTATAACAATGGAGATAGTATGCATCCGAACCTTCTTGTCATTAACATCCAGCCGGATGAAGGGATCACCCTTCACTTAAATGCAAAGAAAACCGGCGACGGTTCTTATGCCAGACCTATTAAGCTTGATTACTGCAATAATTGCATCGATGGGATTAATACGCCAGAAGCCTATGAGAAACTGATTGATGATTGTCTTCACGGTGATGCAACAAACTTTACCCATTGGGACGAAGTAGCGTTAACCTGGAGCTACGTCGATACCATTGCCAAGGCCTGGTCCAGTGTAGCAGCAGAATTTCCTAATTATGCTGCTGGCACAATGGGACCGGCTGATTCAGATGATCTTTTGGCAAAAGACGGTTATCATTGGTGGCCTGTAACAGACACAGAATAATGTTTTTTGAGCGCCCTGCCTTGCAGGGCGTTTTATCCAATACATAAGGGGGACTTTATTTATGAAAATGTACGATGTATCCGCACCCATTTTCGAAGGAATGCCTGTCTATAAAAACAAGGAAGAAAAACAGCCCGTTTTAAACACGGCAACGAACGGCTATGTAACGGAAACACGCATCGCTATGGATTTGCACACGGGTACACATGTCGACTCCCCTCTTCACATGATTGTTGAAGGAGACACAATGGAATCAATTTCTTTGGACGATCTTGTCGGAGAAGCAAAGGTTTTTGATTTAACGCAAGTTGAAGACCGGATCCGTAAAGAAGATATCGAAAAATTTGATATTCAAAAAGGGGACTTTGTTCTTTTTAAAACAAAAAACTCTCTTGAGGACGCATTTAACTTTGATTTTATCTTTGTAGCTGAATGCGCAGCGAAGCACTTAAGTGAAATCGGAATCAGAGGAGTGGGGATTGATGCACTTGGTGTTGAGAGAAGCCAGGAAGGCCACCCTACCCACAAGACGCTATTCAAGCATGACGTTATCATTGTTGAGGGCCTTCGTTTGAAGGAAGTCAGGGAAGGAAGCTATTTTATGGTGGCAGCACCTTTAAAAATAGTAGGAAAAGACGCAGCGCCGGCCCGGATTCTTTTGTTTGAAGGATTGAAAGCAGAATAACGGATACAAGGCTGCCGGACAAGTCCGGCAGCCTTTTTTGTATCTTCTTTATTAGAAAAACATGCCCTTATCAGAGCGTAATAGCTATTAGCCTTTACCGGCCTGGAAGCTTGGATAATTCGTCATTCCGCCGTCAATGTAAAGAGTTGTTCCAGTTACATAGCTTGCTTCTTTAGAGGCAAGCCAGACAGCTGCGGCTGCTACTTCCTCCGGCTCACCGATTTTATTAAGAGGGATCATTTTCAGGACTTCTTTCTTCGCAGCCGGATCACTGAACTTTTCTTTGTTAATGGGCGTGTTAATGGCCCCCGGCGCCAAGCAGTTAACACGGATGCCATGCGGTGCAAATTCCAGTGCCAGCGTTTCACTCAGCATTTTGATTCCGCCCTTCGATGCTGCGTAATGGGCAAAATGAGGCCACGGAATGATCTGGTGTACGGAGGACATATTGATGATGCTTCCCTTTATGTCATGTTTAAGCATATAGGCAATAGCTTCTCTGCTGCCAACAAAAATACCAGTCAAATTCGTCGATATGACTTTGTTCCAATCTTCTAAAGACAATTCCTCAGATGGTACTTCGTTTTGAATACCGGCGTTGTTGACCATGACATCGAGCGTTCCATATGTATCAATGGCAAATTGAATGATTTTCTTCACATCTTCTTCTTTTGAGACATCTCCTTGTATCTTAACCGCTTCTCCGCCTGCCTCTTTAATCTCGCCAATCAGTTCATCAGATTTTCCCTCGTTTTTGTAATAGTTGATGACAACCTTTGCTTTCTCCTGGCCAAAGCGTTTCGCAATTGCACGTCCCAGACCAGAGCTTGCACCTGTAACAACAACAACTTTTCCTTCTAGATCTTTAAACATCTTTGCAGCAGCCCCTTTTTATCGTTTTGTATAGCCGAGCAGAACGCCTCCTGCGATAATGAGCAGGCATCCGATGATCACAAATATGATTTGCTTTTTCGCTGATTTCTCCTGCAGCAGGAACAGGCCGCCAAGGGTTGAAATGACAATACCTGTTTGGGACAGGGAAAAGCTTGTTGCTACACCTATTAGCGGCAGTGAAAGCAGCAGTCCCAGGTTACCTGCTGACCACCAAATCCCCGTCAAAATATTTCTTACTGCGTATTTGTTAAATGGCTTGCTTTTGATCGTGAGCACCACTGCTCCTGCAACCATACCGATTCCTTGAGGAAGAATCGCTGCCCATCCGTCAATTTCAAATTGCCGGATAATGACGACATAGCCAATATACCCAAGTGAAGAAACAAGTAAAATGAGCATTCCTTTTTTGAAATGCTTTTTGTCTTCTTCATTTTCTGCTTTTTGACCGATTGAAGTAAGCACCACTCCAATAATAATCGCAGCTACAGCAATGGAACCTAAAATGATCGCTGATTTTGTATCCCATTCTTTAAAGAGCAATACCCCAAATAAGGTTGTACCCATTAACTGCAGACCCGTAGAAATGGGCACCGTTTTGGCAACCCCTATGTATTTGACGCTGGACAGCTGTCCGAATTGGCCAATAGCCCATAAAACACCTGAAACAATTCCAATTCCCCATGCTAAACCATTGATGTCGGGAAAGGTGAAAAAATAGGTCACGATGGCAAACAGCAGGGCGCCAATCGTTATTCCAAGCGTCTGGCTCTTAGCATCCCCGCCAAGTTTTACACTGATTAATACTAAGCTTCCCCACGTAATGGCCGGGATTAATGCTAATAAAATTCCTATCATGATGATCGACTCCTATTATTGCTATATCTATTGATATGGCTGGTGTTCTCTTATACTTCCTCAATTCTTCAAACTTCAAACATTCATAAGGACATGTATGAAAAATTTTTACGGTTCTCAGGATCATTCTTACCATGCAAAAAAAAGGACCTGGCTTTATTAGTCAGCCAGACCCTTCACAAAAAACTTATTTAGTCATCCATTCTGTGTGAAAAATACCTTCTTTATCAATTCGCTGATACGTATGAGCTCCAAAATAGTCACGCTGTGCTTGGATCAAGTTTGCTGGAAGCACCTCTGTACGGTAGCTGTCAAAGTAGGCAAGCGCACTTGAGAAGCCAGGTACGGCTACCCCGCGTTCAATCGCGACAGAAAGAGTTTTACGTAGGGAAACCTGATATTTTTGCACGATTTCTTTGAAATATGGATCAAGAAGCAGGTTGGAAAGATTCGCATCTCTGTCAAACGCTTCCTTGATTTGCTGAAGGAATGCTGCCCGAATGATGCATCCTCCTCTGAAAATCATCGCAATTTCACCATATTTAAGATCCCAGCCGTATTCCTCTGAGGCTGCCTTCATTTGGGCAAAGCCTTGTGCATAGGAGCAAATTTTACTCATAAACAGTGCCTGGCGGACCGCTTCGATTAGTTCTTGCTTGTCGCCCGTGTAAGTGCCTGCTTCAGGACCTGATAATACTTTGCTTGCCTTTACACGTTCGTCTTTCATAGCTGAAATAAAGCGTGAAAAGACGGACTCTGTGATGATAGGCAGCGGTACACCGAGATCCAATGCATTGCTGCTCGTCCATTTTCCTGTACCTTTTTGTCCAGCCGTATCCAAAATAACGTCCACTAGCGGCTTGCCGGTTTCGTCATCTTTTTTTGTAAAGATATCGGCTGTAATTTCGATTAGGTAGCTGTCTAGCTCCCCTTTATTCCATTCCGCAAATACTTCATGGAATTCCTCAGCAGATAGTCCCAGGACATTTTTCAAAAGGAAATAGGCCTCTGAGATGAGCTGCATGTCCCCGTATTCGATTCCGTTGTGGACCATTTTAACGTAATGGCCTGCGCCGTCCGGACCGATATAGGTTGTACAAGCTTCGCCATCTACTTTGGCGGAAATAGCCTCAAGAATCGGCTTTACGAGATCGTGCGCTTCTTTTTGTCCCCCAGGCATGATGGAAGGTCCTTTTAACGCGCCTTCCTCACCGCCAGACACACCTGTTCCGATAAAGTGAATTCCGCTCTCGGCAAGCTCCGAATTCCTGCGCTGTGTATCTTTAAAGAACGTATTTCCTCCATCGATCAGGATGTCGCCTTTATCCAAATACGGAAGGAGCGTTTCAATCGTTGCATCCGTTGCCGGTCCCGCTTTTACCATTAACAAAATTTTTCTTGGAGTTTCAAGCGATTGGACAAACTCCTCTATGCTGTATGTACCTTTTACATTCTTGCCTTCGGATTCTGCTAGGAAATCCTCTGTTTTATCAGAAGAACGGTTGTAAACGGATATGGAATACCCGCGGCTCTCAATATTTAAAGCTAAATTCTTACCCATAACGGCAAGACCAATCACACCAATTTGCTGTTTTGACATGTCAAAACGTCCTTTCCTGTACGTATGGTTCGTTACAATCATGAAAATATCACACTTGCTCCTGTGCTTTCAAGCGAAGCGACCTGGAACGGCCTAATCCTTAGAGTCTCTTAGAAAATCTTTGTTAAAGCTCGTTCCGCTCGTATGGTCCTCATCTGTTCTTCCAGTCAATCCGCGTTTAATCGTATTTTTTCCAAATTTCCCGTTAATCTGGTCAAGTACATTCCAAAGCGGCTCTTCCTTCGCATCCTCCTGGTAGGAAAACAAATCAAGCTGTTTTACGGCTTCTTCTTTTTCAAGCAAGTCCATTCCGGTTATGCCAAGCAGCCGGATTGGTTCTCCTGTCCAGTGCTTATAAAATATCCGCTTTGCTTTCTCTTCAATATCGGATGCCCCCGCAATCGGATTTTCAAGCTTTGCTGTGCGTGTGAAGGTCTGGCGATTACCATAGCGGATCATAACAGACAGTCTTGAGGCCAGAACATTTTTGCGGTTCATCCTTCTGCTTACCGATTCGGCAAGCTTCGAAATCAGTTTATCCAGTTCCCTCGGATTTGATGAATCTTTAGGAAGAGTAGATGAATTTCCAATGCTTTTAAAATCGTATATGGAATCCGGATCAACATGACGGTCATCTATTCCCGATGCCCTTTTTTTCAGACGCTCCCCATTGATGCCAAGCAGTTCTTTTAATTTTCCATCCTCCGCCACTACAAGATCATGAATGGTGTGAATGCCGATTCCTTTCAGCTTCTCTCCCGTTTTCTCCCCGACTCCATGCATTTCTTCAACAGGCAGCGGCCATAGAAGCTGATTGAGTTCGCGCTTGCGGAGCACCGTAATGCCAAGCGGTTTTTTCATATTGGAAGCCATCTTAGCCAGAAACTTATTTGGAGCAATCCCTATGCTCGAAGGGAGCATTAGCTCCTCAAGCAGCCTTGATTGAAGAGATTTGGCGATATCAATAGGGTTTTGGCCATTCGTATATTCGGTAATATCCATATACCCTTCATCGATGCTCACAGGCTCAACCAATGGAGTATACTCTCTCAGCACGTCAAACATCGCTTTTGAGGACTGGCGGTAACGGTCAAAGTTTGGTTTCCTGACCACAAGATCCGGGCATAATCTTCTAGCCTGCCAAAGCTGCATCGTTGTTTTTACTCCGTATTTTCTTGCTTCATAGGAGCAGGTTACAATGATTCCCTTCCGTTCCTCTGCGTTCCCGGCTATCGCCACCGGCTTTCCTTTTAACTCAGGATCGTAAGCCATTTCAACTGAAGCATAAAAGCTATTCATATCGATGTGAAAAATGATGCGTCCTTTTTTCACTTCTCCCTGCATTCCGTTCACTTCCCTATTAAGGTCCTGCTTCTATTTTATCATATTTCATTTTTTTCTCTTCAGCTTGCTTAAAAAAGGATCAGAGTGGAAAGACTAGAATAATTAAGTGAAAGATGTTTATGATGGAGGATATCACTCATGATGCGCGCGATGACGCTAATAATCATTTTCTTACTCTTCCTATCCGGCTGCTCTTTTTTTGGCAAGCCTGCTACATACGGAGAAGAAGCTGCAAACTTTGCCTATGAACTGGCGGATGAGTCTGAACAGCTCTCGACTCTTTTCTATGATGCAGCTGATAGTGAAACGGCCAGGACAGAGCTTGAATCAATTTTACTCAGTATGAAAAACCAAATAAAAACCTTTAATAAAATCCATGCACCTGATCAGATGACAGAGTGGCACCGGGATCTGTTGGAACAGAATGACCATGCCCTTCAAAACATTGAAGAGTATTTAACCGCTATTGAAAATAACACCTATACTGAAAATCTGAAAACCGATCCCGGATTGCCGAGGCAGGTAATGGTTATACAGAATATGGCTAAAAACATAAAAAATGATGAGAAGAAGTAATTCCATCACACATGCAAAAAGCATCCAGTCAAATGGATGCTTTTTCGTTTTCTTCAATATTGAGGGTCAGTAATTCAGACTTTATGTCATCCAGTGCTTCCAAAGTACCGATGAATGAAGCGGGGTTAACCAGTGTAATCAGCCTGCTGTCCTTCATGGCAATGGAAGAGAACCATTTTGATGAGGCCCCTGCTCCAATCGGCAGCGGTTTGAGCTGTTCTTGTTCAAGCTCCAGTATTTCCTTTGCTTCACTCACTAGCAGTCCGGCTGTTAATTCATCCGTCTGAACCGTGATAATCTTTGCCTTTTCCAGCTCATTGTTCTCTATTTTCTTGAAAAGGCATGAAACGTCGATGACTGGGACCAATTCACCTCTGATCGGCATAACACCCTTTACATAGTCCGGAAGATTGGGGATTGGTTTGAGATCAAGCACTTTCTCAATTGAGACAACATGCTCGATCGAAATCCCGAAATCTTCTCCTTGAGTTTGAAAAATTACCGCCTTCATAATAGACCATGCCCCTTCCGATATTCATCGTATCTATCATACTATGGATTGGTTATCTGGAAAAGCCTCCCGGATATTTTTCGCAAAGCGGGACTTTATCCCTCTAAATATGGTAAACTATTCAAAACTTATCAGGAGGGGCTTCTATGTACCGACCAGAAGCAGTGTCAGCAGCCTATGATTTTGTTAATGAGCATTACCCCGAATGCCAGGCAGCACTTTTAGCTGGAAGTACATCCAGAGGAGAAACGCGCCCCTTATCAGATCTCGACATCGTTATCTTTGTAACGGGAATTATCCGGTCGTACAGGGAATCTATCCATTTTAAAGGCTGGCCCGCGGAAATTTTTGTACACAGCCTTCTTTCGATAAACGAAATCTATGAAGCTGACCGGAAACGGGCGATTCCGAGCATGCAAAGAATGGTTTTTGAAGGGAAAATCATTAAGGATAATGGGATTGTATCTCAGTTGAAGAAGGAGGCAGAAATTCAGCTGCTAAAAGGACCTGATTCATGGCCGGATTCCATGATTAGAATGAAAAGGTACTTCATTACCGATGCATTAGAGGATTTAAAGGATAGCAGCTCAAGGGAAGAACAGCTTTTTATCGTTCAGGCGCTTACTGATCTTTTATATGAGTTTTATTTGAGAATGAACAGGCAATGGCTCGGGTCAAGCAAGTGGAAATATAGAACACTCGCTGCGTTTGATCCAGATCTCACGATTGATTTCATGGAGGCGCTGCACCGTTTTTACGAGAAGGGGGAAACCGGAAAGCTTCTCCAGCTGGCCGACCGGATATTGAAGCCTTTTGGCGGAAGGCTGTTTGATGGGTTTTCATTAGGAAAAGACTAAAAAAGCAGGGCCATCTCCAATCGGGACGGCCCTGCTGTTCTATTATGTTGCTGCTTCTTCGATTACCGCAACCACCATTTCAGCGGTTTTAACCAGTTCTTCGACTGGCATCTTTTCGTTAGTGGTGTGAATATCTTCATAGCCTACAGCGAGATTGACGGTCGGAACTCCATTTCCTGCAATGACGTTCGCATCACTTCCACCGCCGCTTGTAAGCAGACGGCTCTCACGGCCGATGGCTGCCGCAGCACGCTTCGCAACTTCGACAACGTGATCGCCTTCCCCGAATTTAAAGCCCGGGTACATAACCTGAATATCTACTTCCGCTTGACCGCCAAGTTCTTTTGCCGCCTCTTCAAACGCCCGTTTCATTTTTTCTACTTGGGCTTCCATTTTTTCAGGCACTAAAGATCTTGCTTCTGCCAGAATTTCTACATGGTCACAAACGATATTCGTTTGAGTGCCCCCTTCAAAGCGTCCGATGTTAGCCGTCGTTTCATCATCCAGACGGCCAAGAGGCATTTTAGAGATCGCCTTGGCAGCAATTGTAATCGCCGAAACACCTTTTTCCGGCGCTACTCCAGCATGAGCAGTTTTGCCTTTAATTACCGCTTTTACCTTCGCCTGTGTAGGAGCGGCAACAATGATGTCCCCTACTTTCCCGTCACTGTCCAGTGCATATCCGAATTTAGCTGTCATCAGTTTAGGATCCAGGGCTTTTGCGCCGACAAGACCGGACTCTTCTCCGGCAGTAATGACAAATTCAATTTTGCCGTGCGGAATTTCTTTTTCTTTTAAAATACGGATTGCTTCAAACATTGCAGCAAGACCCGCTTTGTCATCTGCTCCGAGAATGGTTGTACCATCTGTTACGATATATCCATCTTTAATGGATGGTTTAATGCCCTTGCCTGGTACAACAGTATCCATGTGGGATGTAAAGTAAATCGGATCCACTCCATCTTTGGTTGCTTCCAGCGTGCAGATCAGGTTGCCTGCTCCATGCCCCGTTATGCCTGTCGTATCATCCTCCGTAACGTCCAGTCCAAGGCTTGCGAATTTTTCTTTCAGCACCTTCGCAATTTCTGCTTCAAACTTTGTTTCGGAATCGATTTTTACCAATTCGAGAAATTCTTCTACTAGCCTGTCTTGATTTACCATGGTGTTCCCTCCGTTTTCAATCACTTATAGCGGAATATTTCCGTGTTTTTTATATGGCCGTGTCTCTTTCTTAGAAGAGAGCATGTCCAGTGCCTGAATAAGCTTAATCCTGGTTTCCCGGGGATCGATGACATCATCGACCATTCCCTGGCTTGCTGCTACGTATGGATTAGCGAATTTTTCACGGTATTCCTCAATTTTTTTTGCCCGTTCCGCTTCCGGGTCTTCACTGTTTTGAATGTCTCTTGAAAAAATGATATTTGCCGCACCTTGGGGTCCCATCACGGCAATTTCAGCGTTCGGCCATGCGTATACCAGGTCTGCACCGATTGATTTGCTGTTTAGTGCTACATAGGCACCCCCGTATGCTTTTCTTAAAATAACCGTAATTTTGGGAACCGTTGCTTCTGAGTATGCGTATAAAATTTTTGCTCCGTGACGGATAATTCCGCCATGCTCCTGTTTAACACCAGGGAAAAATCCGGTTACATCTTCAAATGTAATAATCGGAATGTTAAAGGAATCACAAAAACGGATAAATCTCGCAGCTTTGTCTGAAGAATCGATATCCAGTCCTCCAGCCATGTATTTCGGCTGATTGCAGACTAAACCGACCGTTTTTCCCTTTATCCGTGCAAATCCGACCACCATATTTTTGGCAAAGCCCTCATGGACCTCCATGAATGAATCCGGGTCCATAATATTATGAATGACGGTTCTTACATCATAGGGTCTGATCGCATCAAAAGGGATTAAATCAGTTAAATCAGGACGGTAATCGCTCCCTTCAGGTTCTTCTTCATTTGGCGGCTTTTCTTCATTATTCTGAGGCAGATAGCTTAAAAGAAGCCGGACCTTTTCCAAAACTTCCTGCTCTGTCCCGCCGGAAAAATGGGCATTCCCGCTGACTGTATTATGTACATGCGCTCCGCCAAGATCTTCTGAGCTGATTTTCTCACCAGTCACGGTTTCAATAACCTTCGGCCCTGTAATAAACATTTGGCTTGTTTTCTCCACCATGAAAACAAAATCAGTAATAGCCGGAGAATAAACCGCACCGCCTGCACACGGCCCCAGAATAACGGATATTTGAGGAATGACCCCTGAATATATGCTGTTTCTGTAAAAAATGTGTCCGTAACCATCTAATGATACCACACCCTCTTGAATCCTCGCACCTCCAGAGTCATTCAGCCCAATGAATGGAGTGCCGTTCTTCGCTGCAAGGTCCATCACTGCAGCAATTTTTTTTGCATGCATTTCTCCGAGCGCTCCGCCAAATACCGTGAAATCCTGTGAGAATAAATAAATGGGTCTGCCATTTACCTTTGCATACCCGGTTACCACTCCATCTCCCGGTCCTTTTTTGCCTTGGAGGCCAAAATCATTGCACCGGTGTTCAATAAACGCATTCAGTTCAACAAAGGTCCCCTCATCAACCAGTAGGTCAATTCGTTCTCTTGCCGTTAGCTTTCCCTTTTCATGCTGTTTTTCTATTTTATCATCTCCGCCGCCCATCTCAATCTCACGCCGGCGGTCATATAATTCGTTAATTTTATCGTAAATATCCATATTCATTTCACATCATTCCCCTTTTTTTCACAAAGCTCTGTTAAAGTTCCGCCTGTTGATTTCGGGTGCAGAAACGCAATGGCAGCCCCTCCTGCACCTAAGCGCGGAGTATGGTCGATCATGTTAATGCCCTGCGTCTTCAGTTCTTCAATCCGTGCTGCAATGTTTTCTACTTTATAAGCTACGTGATGAATTCCTTCGCCTCTTTTTTCAATAAACTTTGCTACCGGGCTATCGGAGGAAGTCGGCTCAAGCAACTCAATTTTTTGATTGCCCGCGTCTAAAAAAGCGACCTTGACCAGCTGGGAAGGCACTTCTTCCTCTCCAATGAGCTTCATACCTAATGTGGCTTCATAAAACGGCAGCGAATTCTGAATAGATGTTACCGCGATCCCTATATGATCTACTTTTTTTATCATGCTTTATCTCTCCCATGCTGTAAACGGATACATACATACATTCTCCAATATCCGCCTTGATTCCTTCTTATTCGAGTGAATCTCTTATTTCTGATTTGGTCTTGTCCGGAATTGAAATTCACGTTAAAATGAAACTATTGATTTTTGGGAGTGATTGACATGTCCAATAAAAAAGTCCAGAAAATTGTTGTGATGGTTATGCTGGGAGTCATGCTCCTGACAACGCTTCTAGCCGGATTATCAACTTTCATCGGGTTCTAAATAGGTGTTATATAAAAGGATCGCTGCGGCAGATTTGCCTCAGCGGTCCTTTTTATTTTTGCTTTGTTAGACTTGGCTTTGATTTTCGCTGCAGTCGTTCGCTCCAATCAGCCAACTTATTAGCTAACACGATTTTGCATATGATCGAAATCCGGAAACGTTCTGTTCACACCTGTTCTTGATTAATTAACTTTGCCGAAATTAATTGATCGAAGAAGGAGAATTGAATAGTCGTAAAGAACTACATTCATGCAGGATATTAGCTTATATGGAAAGGAGAATGATGAATGGAATTAGAACCCTGTTTTAATCATAATAGTGCAGCTGGAGCCCATACATGTGCTTATTGCATGAAACGGTATTGCAAGGAATGTTTTTTACTGCATACTTCTAGAAAGGTAGTGATCTGCACCGGCTGCTATCAGAATATATCCAATCGAATTAAAAAAGTTTTCCCTTTGAACTTATCGCTGATCATCCTATCTGTATTATTTTTAATAGCCGTTCAAGTATGTTACTTTATAGAGCTTACCGACTTTTCAGCCACATTTATATCAACGCTATTTTTTACTGGTGCTGCCGTTTGGCAAATAAAAAAGCGAAAAACTTACAGGGAATTTTTAATCTCAGAGAAATCTCCAGAAGCATTACATGCATCCCCATCTGAATAATACATAACAGAACAGAAAAAACTCGCAAAAATTTGGCGAGTTTTTTAAATCCTTTTATTCGGTTGAAATGGCCCCTTTTTCCTTAGCCAGTGTTTCAAACGTTTGATTCGTATCGGTAATCCAGACTTTGGTTCCGATTGGAATCTTGGAAAAGAGCTGTTTAACTTCTTCATTGTGCATGCGGACACAGCCCTGTGTGACAAAGCTTCCGATGGATGATTCGCGATTCGTTCCGTGAATACCATATGTCCGTCCATCCGTTCCTTCTGCATCAAATCCGATCCATCGGGGACCGAGAGGATTTTTCGGATCTCCGCCGGGAATGTCTTTTTTCCGGTAGTATGGATCCACCGCTTTAACGACAATTGAGAATTCTCCCTCTGGTGTAAGCTTTGATTCCTTACCGCTGGCAACAGAGTAAATCTTCTGAATCGATCCATCATCAATAAAAGCCATTTCGTTCGTTTGCTTATTTATAATCAGGTATGGATCTCCCTCAACCGGGTTATGTCCCAGCGGCCAAATCGGAGAAGCCATCAGTATGGAAAGAATCATCATCCATTTCAAAAGCAGCACCCTCTTTTTACTTATTATGAGAAAAAAGAGGGTGCTCCATCCTTATTTCAGTCCTTTGAAATAACTTTTCATCACTAAATATTGTTCAAGCTCCCTCACAAGATGAAGAAGGGAAGCACGGGTTTCAAATTCTTCTCTTGTTTTCGGCAGCTCCATTTCCTGAAAGGATGCTTTCATATCGTGCAGCTTTCTTAAAAACATATGGGCGGTGTTTCCTGGATGAATATGCTCGCGCAGATCTTTAATGAAATCGGCGATCATTTCCCCCTGTTCAACGGTAACGGATAAGTTTGAAATCAGCGGCAATAGCCGTTCAATTAATTCGAATTGTTTTTCTCTCATCCGAAAATAATGGTAATACAGGTTTTCGTTCCGGAGGAAATGGTTTTCAACATCCCGGAAGGCAAGTGTTTTGGCTTCATGAATGAGACTCGCCGTTTCTGTTATCTCTTTGCCATCCCATTGATTGTCCCCTTCAAGCAGATACAGCTCCATCTGGCAGAAAATCGAGGCAAAATTGGCTTCTATCTTTTTTTGATATGTTTCCAGCCTTCTGTCGACGCTCGGCATATAAAGGTTCATGATTAGGGCAACACCGATGCCTGTTGCAATCAGGGCAAGCTCGTTCAATATGAGCGGTAAAGTAATATGGTTGGATGCGTATAAATGAAGAATGATGACAGAGCTGGTTACAATGCCTTCCTTCGCTTTTGCCATAACAGCTACCGGTATAAATAACAGCAGCATAAGTCCGATGACTAGCGGAGAATAGCCGAACAGCTCAAAAAATGCGAATGAAAATATGATGGCGATGGAACACGCCAGAAATCTCGCCCATGAGCTTTGCAGGGATTTTTTCTTTGTTACCTGAATGCAGAGAATCGCAATAATTCCTGCTGAGGGGAAATTTTGAAGTCCGAACAATTGGGCTAGGCTGATCGCGGCAGCAGTTCCCAATGCGGTTTTTATCGTTCTGTAGCCTATTCTAAATTGCTTCATGCAAAAACTCCTAATTCTTGTTGTCCCTATATTGTAACCTAAAAAAGAACTGGTTCAAGCGGAAACGCCCCTCTCCTTTGACAAACACCTCGATTGGGTGCAGCAAAAGGAGGCGGGCGCCGCTTGCCAGCTCTATAGTCCGATACTAGTTTACAGCATTTTGCTCAAAAAGTCTTGTGCCCTTTGTGTTTTAGGATGGGCAAAAAATTCCGCAGGAGGAGCATCCTCTACAAGGGCTCCGCCATCCAGGAAAAGGACCCGGTCCGCAGCTTCCCGTGCAAAGCCCATTTCATGTGTTACGATGATCATCGTCATTCCTGTATGTGCCAAGTCTTTCATTACATCAAGGACTTCTTTGACCATTTCAGGATCCAGAGCAGATGTCGGCTCATCAAAAAGCATGACATCCGGGTTCATAGCAAGTGCTCTTGCGATCGCCACCCGCTGCTTTTGGCCCCCGGAAAGACGGCTCGGGTATTCATTTGCTTTATCGCTTAAGCCAACCTTTACAAGAAGCGCCTTCGCTTTTTCCTCTGCTTCTGCTTTTGACAGACCCTTAACAGTAGTCGGAGCGTAAGTCAGATTTTGCAGCACTGTTTTATGAGGAAACAGATGAAAGTGCTGGAACACCATTCCTAAGTTCTGACGGATCACGTTAATTTTCGCTTTAGGAGCCGTGACTTTTTCTCCGCCAATTTCAATTTCACCGCTCGTTGGCACCTCGAGAAGATTTAAGCATCTTAAAAAGGTTGATTTTCCTGAACCTGATGGACCAATAACCGCAACCACTTCTCCTTTATTTATGGATACTGAAATATTGTGCAATACTTCGTTTTTCCCGAAGGATTTATGCAGCTTGTCCACTTTAATCACTTTGTCTCAATCTCCTTTCAATCAGCTTGCCGATCATCGTAAGGATCATGACGAGAATGTAATAGATGAGCCCCGCGAATAAAAGCGGTTCAAAGTATTTATACATATCGGCACCGACTTGATAAGAGCGTCTCATAACGTCTCCAAGACCAATAACCGTTACGATCGCAGACTCCTTCGTCAGCGTAATAAACTCATTAACCAGGGCAGGCAGGATGTTTTTAAATGCCTGCGGGAGAATAATATCCTTCATCGTTTGATTGTACGGAACACCGAGAGCCATAGCCGCCTCGCGCTGCCCTTTATCGACAGCTAAAATTCCTGCACGGATCACTTCAGATATGTAAGCCCCTGAATTAAGGGTGAAAGCGGCAACTGCAGCCCAATACGGTTCAATCGTACCGATAAATTGCGGAAGACCGAAGTAGATAATAAGCAGCTGCAGAACGAGAGGCGTTCCGCGAAAGATGGATGTATAAAAATCGGCCAGCCAATTAAGGGGCTTTATTCGGCTGATTTTAAGCAGAGCAAGGACGATTGCCCATGTAAATCCAAAAAGAGCGGAAAGAGCCACAAGCTTTAATGTGATGCCAAGTCCTCCCAGTATAAAGGGGATTGAACCTGAAATAGCTGAAAAATCGATATTCATCAGATCACTCCTTTCTACTTGTCAAAAGAAACGTTCAACCTTCAGAGTTGAACGTTTCTCCTATTTATTCAGATTTTTGATCTTGGCCGAACCATTTCAGAACAAGCTTTTCCAATTCGCCGTTTTCTTTCATTTTATTAAGAGCTTCATTAAATTCTTTTGTGTATTTGCTGTCTTTTTGGAAAGCGATGGCGGAACCCGCTTCCTCTTCATTCCCGGTTTCCATTGTGAAACCTTCAAGATCTTTATCTTTTTCAAAATATCCTTTAGCTACTGTGTCTTCAATAATGGCAGCCTCAAATCGTCCTGCTTTAATTTCTTGAACGATATCTGGAATACGATTGCGGTTTTCGATTTTAATTTTGGTTTTCTCTGCGATTTTTTCTGCTTCCCCTTCCTGGATAGAACCGAGCTGAACTCCTACTGTTTTGCCTTCCAGGTCCTCAACCGTTTTAATTCCGCTGCCTTTTTTAGACACGATCATGTGCTTCGCTGTGTAATAAACATCCGTGAAATCTACGTTCTTTTTGCGTTCTTCCGTCGGTGTCATTCCTGCCAGAACCATATCAACCTGTTTCGCTTGCAGGGCTGGTACAAGACTATTAAAATCCAGGTCCTGAATTTCTACCTTGTAGCCAAGTTCGTCTGCCAAAGCATTAACCAAATCAATATCAAAACCGATAATGTCATCGCCTTTTGTCGTATCTTTGTATTCAAATGGTGGATAGTCGGCAGATGTAGCCATCTTTATAACTTTCTTCTCTTCTCCTTCATCCCCTGATGTTTCTTCTGAAGATCCGCATGCGGCAAGCATAGAAGCAATTACGAGGCCAATTGCTAGCAATAACCATTTTTTCATTGTTTGTTTCCCCCTATAATTTTGTAAAGTTAAAAATATTCTAAATTTAATAAAATTATGTCCTATATCCTAGAACTTTTCAAGAAGTTTTTAACCTTATATTTATACGATATTTTGTATTTTAACACGATTTTATATTTATGCAATATAGTAATTAAAAATAAATTTAATTTTATATTTTACTATTCTTGAAAAATACCGATGCATCAGGGTTAATCATCACTTTAATTGATAAAAGCAAAAAAAAAAGAGACCTCTATTTAAAGGTCTCTCTTAATAATTATACACAACTGTGATTACACTTCCTTGCAGTGCTGTTCAAATGCTTCCTGAAGTTTTGCTACTACAGCCATCGGCTCGTGCCCTTCAATTTCATGACGTTCTACCATTGCTGCAAGCTTACCGTCCTTCATAAGGGCAAATGATGGAGAGGATGGCGGAAATCCTGTAAAGAATTCACGAGCTCTTGCTGTCGCTTCTTTATCCTGTCCGGCAAATACCGTTACAAGGCGGTCTGGACGCTTATCATAATGAACGGAATGAGCTGCAGCCGGTCTCGCAATTCCTCCAGCACATCCGCAAACAGAGTTCACCATTACAAGCGTTGTTCCCTCTTGTTTGAATGTATCCTCTACCTCATCTGCTGTTGTTAATTCTGTATAGCCTGCAGCTGTTATTTCCTGGCGGGCCTGTCTGACAACATCATTCATAAACAAATTAAAATCTATGTTCATATTAATCTCTCCTTTGCTTTACACATCACAATAGTCTGCTTTGAAACTGGTGAAGATCGCTCCTACTCTTTATCTTACCAAGAGCAGGGATGTTTCCGCAAACCGGATGATTAGCTTTTTGATTTTAAAAATTCCTCAACAAGCTCTTTGACGAGCGCTGAGACAGCTGCTTTCTCTTCTGCTATATTCTGCTCAGCTGCTGAGAGCCGTTCCATCACGGACGGATTTTTGTAAAAAGCATAGAGCAGCTCATCTTTTATACTTTCGTGGAGCCAGTCCTTTTGCTGTCCGCGCCTCCGTTTTTCAAACAATCCAGATTCCCTCGTTGTTTTCTGGAATGCCTCTATCTTTTCCCAAACCTCCTGAATCCCTGTTTCTTTCAGGGCACTTGCCGGCAGGGCCTCCGTGGTCCAGCCCTCGGTGTATGGCTTCAGAAAATGAAGCATTGTGCTGTATTCCTGTACTGCTTTTTTAGCGAGCGGGAGATTGTCTCCATCTGCTTTATTTACCACAACGAGATCTGGAAGCTCCATTATCCCCTTCTTCATGGTCTGCAGCTCGTCACCTGCTCCTGTAAGGACTAGCAGCAAAAAGAAATCAACCATGCCCCGAACAAGGTATTCCCCCTGTCCGACTCCCATCGTTTCTATAAGAATGATGTCAAATCCGGCAGCCTCGCAAAGCAGCATCGTTTCCCTTGTTTTCCGGCCTACCCCGCCAAGGGTTCCGCTTGAAGGAGACGGCCGAATAAAGGCATCCGGGTTTATAGAAAGCCTCTCCATCCTTGTTTTGTCGCCGAGTATGCTGCCCTTTGAAACATGACTGGTCGGATCAACAGCAAGCACTGCCACCTTATGGCCTTTCTTGCATAAATAGGTTCCGAACGTATCAATAAACGTGCTCTTTCCTGCTCCGGGTACTCCCGTTATTCCAATGCGGATCGAGCTGGTCCTTTTTGATAAAACCTTATCCAGCAGGCTCTGAGCTGCATCAAAATGCCGCTCCGCATTGCTCTCAACCAAGGTTATCGACTGAGCCAGAATGCTTCTGTCTCCCCTTATTATTCCTTCTGCAAGGTAATCTGGATCGATCGGGAGATGTTCTCGTTTTCTCTTCATCGTTCTTCCTTAACGTCCTCATATCCAAGAACGTCATAAAGCTTGTCCAGTACCTTCCTTGCAGCGGCAGGAATGACCGTACCGGGTCCAAAAATTTCAGCTGCTCCGTTTTCTTTAAGAAAATCATAGTCTTTATAAGGAATTACACCGCCGATGATGATCAAAATGTCCTCCCTCCCAAGCCTTTTCAGTTCTGCTTTCAGCTGCGGCAGCAAGGTTTTGTGACCGGCTGCAAGAGAACTCATTCCGACTACATGGACATCATTTTCTACGGCCTGTGCAGCGGTTTCAGCAGGTGTCTGGAAAAGAGGTCCGATATCCACGTCAAATCCCAAATCGGCAAAAGCAGTAGCAATCACTTTCGCACCTCGGTCATGTCCATCCTGGCCCATCTTTGCAATCAGAATCCTTGGTCTTCTTCCCTCATACTCCTGAAATTCATCGGCTGCCTTTCGGACTGAGCTGATCTCTTCTTCATTGGAATATTCGGAACTGTATACGCCGCTCACAGATCTGATCACCGCCTGATGTCTTTTTGAAATGCGCTCAATTGCAAATGAAATCTCTCCAAGCGTAGCACGGTTTCTTGCTGCCTCTACTGCCAGCTCAAGCAGGTTGCCTTCCCCTGTTTCAGCAGACTTTGTGATTGCATTCAGCGATTGCTCTGTCTTTGCTTCGTCCCGATCAGCTTTAAGCTTTTGAAGTCTTTCAATTTGTTTGTTTCGCACTTCCGTATTATCAATATTCATCACATCCAGGTCGTCTTCTTTTTCAAGTCTGAATCGATTGACTCCAACTATCGTTTCCATCCCTGAATCAATCCGGGCCTGCCTTCTGGCCGCTGCTTCTTCAATCCGCATCTTTGGAAGGCCGGTTTCAATGGCTTTGGCCATTCCGCCGAGCTCCTCCACTTCCTCTATTAAACTCCAAGCCCGTTCCATTAAATCATTTGTAAGAGATTCAACATAGTAGGATCCTCCCCATGGATCAATTACGCTGCAGATGCCGGTTTCCTCCTGCAGATAAAGCTGGGTATTCCTCGCAATTCTTGCACTGAAGTCAGTCGGCAGAGCGATTGCTTCATCCAATGCATTCGTATGAAGAGATTGAGTATGACCCATTGCAGCCGCATGCGCTTCAATAGCCGTTCTCGTCACATTGTTAAACGGATCTTGCTCTGTAAGGCTCCAGCCGGATGTTTGCGAGTGCGTCCTAAGCGCCAGCGATTTTGGATTTTCAGGATTAAATGGCTGGATGAGTTTAGCCCACATTTGTCTGGCAGCCCGCATTTTCGCTACTTCCATGAAATAATTCATGCCGATTGCCCAAAAGAACGAGAGCCTCGGTGCAAAGGCATCGATATCCATTCCTGCTTTCAGCCCGGTCCGCACATATTCAAGGCCATCCGCAAGCGTGTAGGCAAGCTCTATATCATTCGGCGCTCCAGCCTCCTGCATATGGTAGCCCGAAATGCTGATGCTGTTGAATTTCGGCATGTTCTGGGCCGTATACTTAAAAATATCGCCAATAATTCTCATCGACATATCCGGGGGGTAAATGTACGTATTCCGAACCATGTATTCTTTCAAAATATCATTTTGGATGGTACCTGTAAGCTTATCCAGCGCAACTCCCTGCTCTTCTGCGGAAACGATGTAGAATGCCATGATCGGCAGCACGGCTCCATTCATTGTCATCGAAACACTCATCTCATCCAGAGGAATGCCATCAAAAAGAATATTCATGTCTAAGATGGAGTCGATCGCCACTCCTGCTTTTCCAACATCCCCTTCTACACGCGGATGGTCAGAATCATAGCCCCGATGCGTAGCCAAGTCAAAGGCAACGGATAATCCTTTTTGCCCCATAGCAAGATTGCGCCTGTAAAAGGCATTGCTTTCCTCAGCTGTAGAAAAGCCCGCATACTGCCGGATGGTCCAAGGTCTGTTCACATACATCGCTGCATAAGGCCCCCTTGTAAAAGGAGCGAGCCCGGGGAAAGATTCTTCTGTGCCTGATGCATCCTCCGCACTGTACCACTGCTTGAGCTGAATTTTTTCATTCGTTTCAAATACAGGCTGTGCGGTTTCATTAGCTGCTGTATTTTCAGTTACATGTAAATGGTCTGCTGTAAGCCGTACTCTTTCCATCAGTTATGAACCCCCAATACGTTTTGCAGCTCTTCAAGAAATGCCAGTCGATTCATCCCCATAACAACTTCCCTTTGGATGGACAGTCTTTCTTCCCATTCAGCGGGCTGTTTGCCGACTGTATATATTTCTGACTTTGCGTTTCGGATAAAAGAAAAAATCTCATTCTTATATTCTATATAGCTTTGATCACTACCGCATAAAAACACTGGTTTGTTTAAATCTGCTCCAGAGAATGGCGTTATGCAGGCTTCTATTCCTCCTGAGTCAAGCAGGCCCGCCAGAAAATCAAGACGGGGTTTATATTCTTTAAGACTACCGAGAACAGCTATTTGTACGGATGGTGCCACGCCTTTTTGCTGTGTATATTCCAACGCATTCACTCTCAGGTTTTCAAAGGATTCCGCTAATCGAACGGGCTTGATCTGTGCTGTCTTTTTATTAATGGTTTCATACCTTATCTTTTTGCCTTCATCTAATTTAGATCTGGATTCGCTAAAGGATTCCTTCGGCCAAAGGGAGATAGGTATGTGTTTCTCAGCTGCTTCAATCCGGTCTTCAGGGTTAGCGTAATAATTGACGCCGATCATCCTTTTCTTTTGAATATTCAAGCTCTCAGCCAGCGCGTCATAGCCGGCAGATAATTCAGCTTGAATATCACCCTCTTGAAGCACCTTCAGAAAACCACCGTTTTCTTCGATTTCCAAGATTTTATCCCACGCTGCTTTGGCTAATTCCTGTGTAAGCGACTCGATATACCATGATCCTCCGGAAGGATCATTGACTTTTCCAAGCAGGCTTTCCTCACTAAGCAGATAATGAATATTTCTTGCTGCCCGCTCAGATAAAATAGAGCCGCCATTCACCTCATCAAAGGGAAGAATGGTAATGGCATCCGCATTCCCGAGCACAGCTGAAAAGGCTTCGGTTGACGTGCGGAGGAGATTCACATGAACATCCAGCCGTGACTTATTAAAGGAGGATGTTTTGACGTGTGTATAAAGCTTTTGCGCTTCAAGGTCCCCTCCAAACGCGGAAACAATCGAGCTCCACAGCAGGCGTGCTGCGCGGAGCTTCGCTGTTTCCATGAAAAATTGGGATCCGGATGAGAAACTGAATGCAGATTTTCCTGCAGCGAGCTCAGCTGATTTTCCATTTTCTCTGCACCAATTTAAAAAATCGATGGCTTTCGCAAAGGTATAGGCCAGTTCCTGAACAGCATTTGCGCCGCTATTGTGAAGCAGATCTCCTTTAAAAAGGATGGTTTTCTGATTACCTGATCCTGCAGCCGCTTCCGTATAATCCATCATCCAGCAGAGGGCATGATCAAGGTCCTCAAGGTTGCCCTGCATCACCGCCTCATATGGGTCACATCCTGCCGTTCCCTCTCCAAGACTCTTCATCTCTGCTGCAAAAGAAGCCATAAGCTCCGGAGCCTCTTCAAAGTCGATTATATAATGAAGATTGCTTGATTTTAGATGAGCTATGAGCTTCTGAAAATTACCCTGCTCCAGGATGGTTTGCAGAGAAGATAAATAAAAGGAATTTAATCCTTTTTCGTCCGCAGAATCCAGAGCGGAGACGAGATGATCGATCGATTCATAATGATCAATCGATTGTGACGTTTTCCACATCTCTCTTATTTTCTTAGTACCCCTTATGTAAGGAGCCTCTCCAGGCTCTGAAACTTGTACTGAATCTTTTTTTAAATAAAGCGGTTTCAAAATGATCTTTTCATTTGTAATGGTCTTAAGTGATTCAGCAGACTTTCCTTTTAGCGCTTTGCTGACTGCTTCAAGCCATGCCTGCTCTGTAGCTTCCTGCGTACTCTGCCCCTTGTTCATTTTCTGCTTCCCATTGGAAGCCCACCCCCTAAGAATGCGTTTTCATTTATAAGGAAATGCGTTTCCTATCCCATACCTTATTGTATTATAACTATTTATATCCAGCAATTGCAGGGTGTAGTTTTCATCCTCTCCCGTGGTGGTATACTAGTTGTAACGATTCTGTAGGTAAAGGAAGAGCGTTTATGAAAAAAACCATGTTAATCATTAATGGCAGCGCCGGACAGAAAAATGTAGAAAAAAGCCTTCAAATTATCGTACCGGTGCTGACGAAGGCAAGCCCGCATCTCCTGATTCTGCAGACGCAGCGTGCTTTGGATGCAAAACGGTACTGCGAATTGTATGGAGAAGAGATGGACATCGTTTATATTCTAGGTGGAGACGGAACGGTACACGAATGCATAAATGGACTCGCTCAACTGAAGAACAGGCCGGCAGTTGGCATATTGCCAGGCGGAACATGCAACGATTTTGCGAGGACATTAGGGATACCTCCAAATTTGAAAGAGGCGGTCCAAGTTTTATCAAATGGCAGCAAACGCAAGATTGATGTGCTCCAGGCGAGCGAGCTATATTTCCTGAATTTCTGGGGAATCGGTTTGATTACTGAAACCTCCAACAATATTGTGGGGGCTGAAAAGGCGATGCTCGGAAAGATCAGCTACTTTTTAAGTGCATTTCGCACGGTTCAGAAAATGGATCCATTTCCTGTCCATTTAAAGGCGGATGATCAGGAATTTGATGGAGAGGCTGTGATGGTGATTGTAGCAAACGGTGGTTTTATCGGCACCAATCCTCTCCCTTACCCTGGTATTGAACCGGATGACGGAAAAGCAGATGTGTTTATATTAAAAAATACAAACTTAGCTACCATAAGGGATTTGCTTACCATGAAAGATGCGTCACAGTGGGATAATAACGAATCGGATCTTCTTCATTTCACAGGAGCGAACATGGAGATCACAACAGAAACGCCGATGAAGGCAGATACTGATGGGGAAGTCTACTCCGGTACACCTGAAACGATAAAGGTCTTAAATCAGCATTTAGACTTTTTGGTACTCAATGAGGAAACGAAATAGAGAAACAGGAAAAAGCATCAGGACTTCTGATGCTTTTTTTCAATTCACTATAGAAGTTGGTGTTCAGCCTTAATTCTTAATAAACAGACGTCGTTTCTTTCGAAATATGTTCGAGAATTTCTTTCACTCTAGCAAGGAAACGTCCGCAAACCAGACCGTCTAATACCCGGTGATCAAGAGATAAACACAGATTAACCATATCGCGAACGGCAATCATTCCATTGTTCATCACAACCGGACGCTTTACGATCGACTCGATTTGGAGGATTGCAGCCTGCGGATGGTTGATAATTCCCATTGACTGAACAGAGCCGAATGAACCCGTGTTATTCACAGTGAAGGTACCGTCCTTCATATCATTGGAACCGAGCTTCCCGCTTCTTACCTTTCCGGCAAGCTCCGTAATTTCCCTTGCAATTCCTTTAATCGTTTTTTCATCGGCTTGTTTAATGACAGGGACGAATAATGCGTCATCCGTGGCGACAGCGATGGATAAATTAATGTCTTTTTTCTGTACAATCTTGTCTCCCGCCCACATGGAGTTCATTTGCGGGAATTCTTTTAGCGCTTGCGAGACAGCTTTTACAAAGAACGCAAAGAAGGTTAAGTTGAAGCCTTCTTTCTTCTTGAATTCATCTTTTATGGATCTGCGGTACTCAACAAGGCTTGTAACATCCACTTCAACCATCATCCAGGCATGAGGAGCCTCATGCTTGCTTTTAAGCATATTGGCAGCTATTGCTTTTCGTACACCTGTTACCGGAATTTCAATGTCTCCAGGAGCAATTGAAACCGAAGCTGGGGCTGCCTTAGCTTGAGTAGCTTGAGTGTGTGCCGGTTGCTCTGTTATCGTTTCTTTCTTTTCTGCCGGTGCTTGCTGCTTGGATTCCGCCGCACTGCTTTGAGCGCCGGCTTTTGGTGCCGTTCCGCCGTCAATCAGCTGCTGCAGATCTTTTCGTGTAATTCTCCCGCCAGCTCCGGTGCCGTTCACTTGCTCAAGGTCGATTCCGTTATCCTGGGCAAGGCGCAGGACAGCCGGTGAATACCTTTTTTTATTGGATTGATCAGAAGGCACTTCCGGCGTAACTGACGTTTCCGCAGATGCCTGTTCAGCTGAAGGAGCTTCTTCTTGAGCGCCTCCCTCTACTTCCACCTTGCAGATCACTTGTCCGACCTCAAGTGTGTCCCCTTCTTCAGCTGTGAGTTCTTTAATAATCCCTGAAAAAGAAGAAGGAACCTCAGCATTTACCTTATCAGTCATAACTTCCGCAATCGGATCGTATTTGTTAACCTTGTCTCCTACTGAAACCAGCCATTTGCTGATCGTACCTTCTGTAACACTTTCCCCAAGCTGGGGCATGGTCATTTGTTCCATTCCCATCGATTGGCACTCCCTTTATAAAAGATTAAAATTCAGCAAGCTCTCTCATAGCCGCTTCCACTTTATCCGGATTCACCATAAAGTATTTTTCCATTGTCGGCGCATAAGGCATAGCAGGAACATCAGGTCCCGCAAGACGCTTGATTGGAGCATCAAGATCAAACAGGCAATTTTCAGCTATAATTGCTGAAACCTCGCTCATAATGCTTCCTTCTTTGTTATCCTCTGTCAGCAAAAGAACCTTACCTGTTTTAGAGGCCGCTTCCATAATTGCTTCTTTATCGAGCGGATAAACGGTTCGCAAATCAAGGATGTGCGCAGAAATTCCGTCCTGTGCCAGTCTTTCCGCAGCTTGAAGCGCAAAATGGACACAAAGACCGTATGTAATAACCGTGATGTCCTCTCCCTCTCTTTTCACATCTGCTTTTCCAATTGGCAGCACGTAATCATCTGAAGGAACTTCCCCTTTAATTAAGCGGTATGCACGTTTGTGCTCAAAAAACAGAACAGGATCCTCATCACGGATCGCAGCTTTGAGCAGTCCTTTTACATCATACGGAGTAGAAGGCATGACAATTTTCAAGCCTGGTGTATTGGCAAAAAGTGCTTCAACGGACTGGGAATGATATAGAGCACCGTGAACTCCGCCGCCATAAGGAGCACGGATTACGATTGGACAGCTCCAGTCATTATTCGTACGGTAGCGGATCTTCGCTGCTTCTGAAACAATTTGGTTTACAGCCGGCATAATGAAATCGGCAAATTGCATTTCGGCAATCGGACGCATTCCGTACATGGCTGCTCCGATTCCAACGCCCGCAATAGCCGACTCTGCAAGCGGTGTATCAATGACACGCTCTTCCCCAAATTGGTCATACAATCCAAAAGTGGCTTTAAAAACGCCGCCTTTTTTCCCGACATCTTCTCCTAAAATAAATACTTTGTCATCGCGTTCCATCTCTTCCCGGATTGCCATCGTGACGGCATCAATATAAGATATTACTGCCATTTTTTCTCCTCCTTACTCCGCATATACATGCTTCATTGCTGATTCAGGATCTGCATAAGCCGCATTTTCTGCATAATCAGTTGCTTCATTCACAGCCTGCATGATTTCATCCAGGATGGCTTTTTCTACTTCATCTGTAAGTACACCTGCTTCTCTCAAGTAAGCAGCGAATTTTACATTTGGATCATTCTTTTTCGCTTCGGCTACTTCTTCCTGTTCCCTGTAGCTTCTGTCATCATCATCACTGGAGTGAGGAGTCAGCCTGTAGGAAATGGTTTCAATCAGAGTCGGGCCTTCTCCGCGGCGGCCGCGTTCAGCTGCTTCTTTTACTGCTTTATATACTTCAAGCGGATCATTTCCGTCAATTGTAAATCCAGGCATGCCATATCCAATGGCACGGTCGGATACATTTTTAGCCGCTACCTGCTTCTCATATGGAACCGAAATCGCATATTTGTTATTTTCGCACATGAAAATAACCGGAAGTTTATGTACTCCTGCAAAGTTAGCTCCTTCATGGAAGTCACCCTGGTTGGAGGAACCTTCTCCAAATGTTACGAACGTCACAATATCTTTCTTTTCCATTCTTCCCGCCATTGCGATTCCGACTGCATGAGGTACCTGAGTTGTTACCGGTGAGGAACCTGTTACAATACGGTTTGATTTCTGCCCGAAATGTCCTGGCATCTGGCGTCCGCCTGAGTTCGGATCTTCTGCTTTCGCAAAGCCTGAAAGCATTAAATCTTTAGCCGTCATTCCGAATGTCAGCACAACACCCATATCGCGATAATAAGGAAGAACATAATCTTTTTCACGGTCCAGCGCGTACGCCGCTCCTACCTGTGCTGCCTCCTGCCCTTGACAGGAAATAACAAACGGGATTTTCCCGGAGCGGTTCAATAGCCACATCCGCTCATCAATTTTTCTTGCCATAACCATTGTTTTGTACATTTCAAGCACTTGCTCATCTGAAAGCCCAAGTGCAGCATGACGATTTTCAGCCATGATAATCCCTCCTTAATCATAACTTCCATCAGCGGAATGGTGTTTTTCTCTGACGGTTTGTTCAGGGCCGCAGGTTGCGGCGCTATTAGTCTGTATTTTTCACTCGTGCTTTTACACCGTACATCAGGCAAGCTTGAATCAGCTGTGGATGGCTTTTCCATCAACGGCCAGCGCCGCTTCACCAATTGCTTCCGATAACGTTGGATGAGGATGAATGGTGCGGCCAATCTCCCACGGAGTGGCATCGAGCACACGCGCAAGACCCGCTTCTGAAATCATATCGGTTACATGCGGTCCGATCATATGAACACCTAATAGATCATCGGTATCCTTATCTGCTACGATTTTCACAAATCCATCAGATTCCCCGTACACTAGTGCTTTTCCAATTGCACGGAAAGAAAATTTGCCGATTTTGACATTGTAGCCTTTTTCTTTCGCTTCCTCCTCGGTGTACCCTACACTTGCAGCTTCCGGAGTGGAATAAATACACTTCGAGACAAGTGAATAGTCAATCGGATGAGGATTTTGGTTTGCTATATGCTCTACAGCCAAAATTCCTTCATGCGATGCCACGTGTGCCAGCTGAAGTCCTCCGTTCACATCCCCAATCGCATAGATGTGCGATTCCTTCGTCTGCATGTATGAATTTACTTTAATAAAGCCCTTTTCTACCTGAATATCCGTATTTTCAAGACCGATTCCTTCTACATTAGCCTGTCTTCCTACAGATACGAGCATTTTTGAGGCTTCAAATGACTGATTGGATCCATTTTTCTCAGCTTCAACGAAAACCCCGTTCTCTTTTTTCAACGTTTCCGGCAATACTTTAGCTCCCGTTACAATGTTGACCCCTTTTTTCTTGAGAAGACGCTGCATTTCTTTGGAAATTTCGGCATCCTCCAGCGGAAGAATCCGGTCTGCATATTCGATCACTGTAATCTGGACACCGAAGTCAGACAGCATGGAAGCCCATTCTATTCCAATTACTCCGCCTCCGACGATGATCATGGAATCTGGTAAACTTTCCAGCTTCAGTGCATCATCTGATGTCAGCACTGTATCCCCGTCTATTTCAAGACCTGGGAGGGAGCGGGGACGCGAGCCTGTAGCGACGATCACATTTTTAGGAATCAGCATTTCATTTTCGGTGCCATTATTCATCTCTACGGAGATCGTACCAGGCATAGGCGAGAAAATAGAAGGGCCTAAAATTCGGCCAAGTCCCTCATACACATCGATTTTCCCTTGCTTCATTAGGTGCTGCACACCTTTATGGAGCTGATCAACAATACCTTGTTTCCGTTCCTGCACCCGCGGAAAATTCAGTTCTACTCCAGAAACGGAAACCCCGAATTCTTCTGATTTCTTCGTTTGTGCAAAAACCTCTGCGCTTCTGAGAAGCGCTTTGCTTGGGATACAGCCTGCATGCAGACAGGTTCCGCCGAGCAAGCCTTTTTCAACAATGGCTGTTTTTAATCCAAGCTGAGAAGCGCGGATCGCTGCCACATATCCGCCAGTTCCTCCTCCGACAATAACGAGATCATATTCTGTCGCCATGAAATAAACTCCCTTCTGCTAGCCGAATACCTTAGCCGGTTTCTTCGTTCCGGGATATTCTTTAGCCTGTTCTTCTTTTTTTAATACCCGAAGAGCACCTTCAGCCAGTGCCTGCAATTCATTCTCACCCGGCAGAATAAGGACATCCGCGATCCAATCTACATGACTGGAAATGAGTGAGGCAAAACGTTTGCCATGTGCAAGACCTCCAGTAAGAACAATGGCGTCGACCTTTCCTTTTAATACTGCACTCGCCGCGCCAATTTCTTTTCCTACCTGATAAGCCATAGCATCCATTACAAGCTTTGCCTTTTCGTCTCCATCTTCAACCATTTTCTCCGCTTTAATAGCATCATTTGTACCAAGGTAGCCAACCATTCCGCCCTGTCCTACAAGCTTCTTCATCACTTCTTCACGGTAATAGTCTCCTGAAAAGCACATGGAAATGAGGTCTCCTGCCGGAACAGTTCCTGCACGTTCCGGACTGAATGGCCCGTCGCCGTGAAGACCATTATTTACATCTACAACTCGTCCTTTTTTATGGACACCGACAGTAATCCCGCCGCCCATATGGGTCACGATGATGTTGAGTTCCTCATACTTTTTTCCGTATTGCGCTGCTGCTTTTCTAGCCATCGCTTTCTGATTCAGGGCATGGAAGATGCTTTTGCGTTCAATTGCAGGCATACCGGATATTTTAGCTATGGGTTCCATTTCATCCACTACAACGGGATCTACTATGAAAGCTGGAATATTTAATCCACAAGCAATTTCATGGGCAATGATTCCGCCCAAATTGGAAGCATGCTGGCCGGCATAACCCTTTTCCAGGTCCTCCAGCATCCTGCTGTTCACCTTATAGGTGCCACCCTCTATAGGGCGGAGCAGACCCCCTCTTCCGCATACGGCAGAAAGCTTTGAAATGTTAATCCCTTCCTCGTCCATGGCTTCTAATATCGCGTTTTTCCGAAAATGATATTGGCTGATGACAGATGGAAATTCATTGATTTCCTCTGTGCTGTGCCTGATGGTTTTCTCTAAGATGGGCCGATCGGAATCAAACACGCCGATTTTGGTCGAGGTTGATCCGGGATTGAGCACCAATATCCGATAATCTGTTTCCTGCAAAACAATGTCCTCCATTTCTAAACAAATCCAAATCGTATATAGTCCGCTTCTTTTATCTGCGGTTTAAGATATGCTGGCCGTTCTGCAGAAATTGGCTTCTTGAATTTCTCATGCGCTCAATTCTTTCTTCCGCAAGACGGTCTGCCGCTTTATAAGTCGGAATGCTGTCACGCTTCGCAATTTCAAGCACGCTTTCAATGTTGCTGTATATGCCTTCAACCTTTTTCAGAGCTCGATCGCGATTGTAGCCGTAAAGTTCATCTGCTACGTTAATTACTCCGCCGGCGTTGATCACGTAATCCGGTGCATACACAATTCCCATTTCATGAATGGTATCTCCATGACGTGTTTCTTTTAGTTGATTGTTTGCTGCTCCCGCGATAACACGTGCCTTCAACTGAGGGATCGTGTCGTCGTTTATTGTTGCACCTAGCGCACAAGGAGCGTAAATATCGCAGTCCACACTGTAAATATCATTTGGATCAACAGCCTTCGCACCAAATTCTTCCACCGCACGCTGAACAGCTTCTTTGTTTATATCTGTTACAATCAACTGTGCCCCTTCTTCATGCAGGTAGCGGCAAAGATTGAAAGCTACGTTGCCTATCCCTTGTACCGCGATTACCTTGCCTTCAAGCGAATCGGATCCGAATGCTTCTTTAGCAGCTGCCTTCATTCCTCTGTATACGCCAAATGCAGTGACAGGGGATGGATTTCCAGAAGAGCCGAATGCCGGAGAAATACCCGTAACAAATTTCGTTTCCTCATGGATAATATCCATATCTTCAACTGTTGTACCAACATCTTCTGCAGTTATGTATCTTCCGTTTAACCCTTGAATGTAGCGGCCGAATGCACGGAACATTTCTTCATTTTTATCTTTTCTCGGATCTCCAATAATAACCGTTTTTCCTCCGCCAAGATTCAATCCTGCAGCTGCATTTTTATAGGTCATGCCGCGTGAAAGTCTAAGTGCATCCTCAACAGCTGCTTCTTCGGATTCGTATGTCCACATGCGTGTTCCGCCTAAGGCAGGTCCAAGAGTCGTATCATGAATCGCAATGATTGCTTTTAAACCTGATTGCTTGTCCTGGCAGAATACCACTTGCTCATAATCGTATTGCTCCATATATTTGAAAAGTTCCATCTTTGTTTCCTCCCTGATTTTCATTTGTATTTATTCATTCGTAGTACAGATTGCTAGTGCTAGGGAATACAATTTGCTTTCAGCAGTGTCAGAACGGCTCGTTAAAATGATTGGAGCTTTTGCTCCTGCAATGAGTCCGCCAACCTTTGCCTGGGCAAAATAAGTCAATGATTTGTAAAAAACATTGCCCGCTTCTATATTCGGCATCAGCAGAATATCTGCTTGCCCGGCTACTTCACTTTCAATTCCCTTATGAATGGCCGCTTCATTAGATACTGCGACATCCAGCGCCATTGGTCCGTCGATTAAACAGCCTTCGATTTGCCCTCTGCGATTCATCTGTGTTAATACGGCTGCATCCAAAGTGGCCTGCATAGAAGGATTCACTACTTCAACAGCGGCAATTGGAGCAACTTTTGGGTTAGCAACCCCAAGCCTATTCGCTACCATAACGGCATTTGAAGTAATTTGAAGCTTTTGCTGAAGATCCGGCTGCATATTCATAGCTACATCTGTCAGAAAAAGGAGCCTGTCCATTGAAGGGATATCAAAAACTGCAACATGTGACAATACACTTCCTGTACGAAGGCCGTATTCTTTATTCAGAACTTCCTTCAGTAATACAGCTGTTGGTAAGCCGCCTTTCATTAAAACGTCGGCCTCCTTGCTTCTTACTGCTTTTACGGCCATTTCTGCAGCAGTCTTAGGAGACTGGGCATGTACAATCCGAATAGAATGGCTTGTGCCGATTTTCCCCTCTAACAGGGCATAAATTTTCATTTCATCTCCAAAAAGAATAAACTCTGCTAAGCCTAGTTCGAGTGCCTTCCTGATCATTTCAATGACTTCATGATCTTCTGCAGCAGCGATTGCAACTCTTTTCCCTAGTATTCCGGCTGCATTTTGGAGAACTGTTTGCAATTTCATGCTTGAATCACCCTCTTCAAAAATTCTGCACCCATAGTTTATCTAAGCAAGAACTATGCCAACATACAAACGCTGACAACTCTGTATACACGAGGAGCCAACCCTGCAAATTATTGCACACTATGCACATTACTGCGTGCTATGTTTTGCAATTCCGTACTTCTCCATCTTGTAATAAAGACTTCGAAGAGAGATTCCTAAAGATTTAGCCGTTCGCGTCCGATTATACTCGAATTTTTGCAGGGATGCTTTAATAAAGTCTTCTTCGGTCCTTTCCATTGCCTCTGACAGAGTCATTTCCGGCTGGCTCAAATCAATTCCAGAAGCGGATTGAGCCTGTTTTCGCGAAACGAAATCTGGCAGGTGGACAGCATTTATGCACCTTTCAGAGGGGTGCATAAAAATCATGGCTCTTCCCAAAATATTTTCAAGCTCCCTTACGTTTCCCGGCCAATCATGTGAGTGAAGAATTTGAGCAGCCTCCGGGGAGATCTCCTCAATATTCTTTCCGTAATCCTGGTTAATTTTCCTGATCAAATGGACACATAATGGGACAATGTCACCTTTACGCTGCCGGAGAGGAGGAATGGAAATTGGATACCGATTCAGCCGGTAATAGAGGTCCTCCCGAAAAGCCCCCTCTGTCATAGCCATTTCAATTTTTATATTAGTAGCAGCAATTACCCTGACATTAACAGGAATTGGCTTTGTCCCGCCTACGCGGACAATTTCTTTTTCCTGAAGTACCCGCAAAAGCTTTGCCTGCATTTGCGGGGAAAGCTCTCCAATTTCGTCCAGAAATATGCTTCCATTGTTCGCTTCCTCAAAAAAGCCGGTTTTTCCGCCCCGTTTAGCACCGGAAAATGCACCTTCCTCGTAACCGAAAAGCTCGCTCTCAAGCAGATTTTCCGCAATAGCAGCACAGTTAACCCTAATAAACTTGTTATATTTCCTGTCACTCTCATTATGTATTGCATGAGCAAACAGCTCTTTTCCTGTTCCCGATTCTCCGCGGAGAAGAACGGTAGCAGGCGTTTTGGCGCCAAGCTTCGCCTGTTCAATCGCGAGCTTCATTTCTTCACTTTCTCCGATAATATCTAAAAAGGTGTATTTTGCTTCAAGTGTTCTGATGATTTGACGCGCTCTGCTCAATTCCGTTGTCAGCGTCTTTATTTCAGATACATCGTGAATAACTCCTACGCTTCCTTTCAGCTTACCGTCAACAATAACTGGTGCAACATTGACCAAAACATCCTTGCTGCTGCTCCCCACTTTCATCCGGACACCCCGAACAGCGCGCCTCGTCTGAAGCACCCTTAGATGCATGCTCTCTCCTTCAGAAATATCAGTAGTAGCAGGCAGGCCAATAATGTCCTCTTCCTTTAAACCGGTCATTCGGGTGTATGCAGGATTCACGAGAATCCCTCTCCCTTTTTCATCCACTACCGAAATTGCTTCATCTGATGATTGAATGATAGCTGTCAGCATCGTTTCAATTTCCCGGAGATTTGTAACTTCTTCAGCAAGCTGTACGGCATCTGTAATATCCTTAAAAATGGAGAGCGCTCCCCTTAGGCTCCCGTCTTCATTCATAATAGGAATTCGAGTTGTAATGATTTTTAGCCCATTATCCAGAACCTGCTCCTGGTTATATTCCGGTTCCTGGCTGTAAAGAACCTCTGGCAGCCTGGTTGAAGGAATGACCTCTCTTATTTTCCTGCCCAGCACATGATTTCTCATGTGTCCTGTCACATTTTCTGCCACTCTGTTGAATAAAATGATGTCTTCGTTCGCATCAATTACGATCATTCCGTCATTTGTTGAATCAAAAATCGTCGTATATTTGCCAGTCTGTTCTTTCAGCCTGGTAATCAGCTGCTCTTTTTCTCTAATTAATCTTGATATAATCAGTGCCACGGTTGAGGGAACGATGATGGTTCGGCTGCTTCTGGCCTTCAAAAGGCCGTCCATGATTTGCGGGTCCCCCGTCGCTTCCATGACAACATCAATATCTTCAGTGAAAAGCATTTTCCAATTGGTGTGCACTGGAATTCCCTTCGCTCTTGCATAAACGATTCCCGGAGCTTCACTATCAATGTCGGCAACAGCCGCTACTTTCATCAGCTTAGTTTCGATGAGCATTTTCAACAAGACTGTTCCGCCTTTACCTGCACCCACAAGCAACACTTTTTGCATAAAGATCCCCTTTGAACATGAAAAGTTTTTCATCCTAAACATTTTATTTTGCAAATTATTGCACAAATCAATCATATCACACAGAACTGCCTTGACAAATCTTTTTTAAAAGCGAAAAATATACTTAATAATAGCAATTGGAAAGGGTTACAGAGATGTCCAGAATTATAGCATTACTCATCGTATTAATACCGGGCATTATGGCTGCCTATGGGATCAAACTCTTGCGGGATCTTTTTTTTGGTATTCTTCAGCCGCCTATTCCTTCTTTGCTTGTTCAATTCATTCTTGGAGTCCTATTGTTCATCGGAGGGCTCGGTTTCACTGCAGGATTTATTTTTTATCGGGACCGCAAGCATAATAAGGTTCAGAAGCGTTTTAGCAAAAGATAATAAAAAGGAAGGCACTCCTCCTGGGATGCCTTCCTTTCTTTTACTTTATCGATTTCTTTATTTCAATTGCTTTTCCAGGATAATCGGTAAAAAAACCGTCACTTTCCCATTCGAATAGCATGTGCATTTCCTTCTCATCATTAACGGTAAAAGGCCGGACAGAGATACTGTTTTCCCTTGATAAGTCGATTAGTTCATTTTTAACAGTCCTCATTAATGGATGGATGGCCCTTGCGCCTGCTCTTCTGGCATAATCGTAAGGCTTGTAGATACCGTCTGTGTAAAGCAGGGCTGTCTCAATCCTGGGTTCTGTTTTGAGAGCTAAAACCATACTTGAGTGATTGAAGGATGATAAAATCACTCGCTCATCCAATTCGAATTGTTTCACCAAGTTAATTACTTTTTCCTCAAGCCCTGAATACTCGATCATATTGTTCTTTAATTCAATATTAATGATAAATGGTTCAGCGCTTGCAGAAGCCCATTCCAAAACCTCTTTTAATAGCGGTATTCTCGCTTCTTCCTTATACTCCTCAAATTTCCAGCTTGCATCTAAACGAACGATTTCATCAGCTGAATAGTCTTTTACAAATCCCGAACCATTTGTCGTTCGATCCAGCGTTTCATCATGAATGACAACCGGTATGTGATCCTTGCTAAGATGAACATCAAGTTCAATTCCATCTGCCCCTAAACGAATCGCCTCTTCAAATGATATCATTGTATTTTCCGGTCTTGTCCCGGCCGCACCTCTATGTCCAAAAATTAGTGTCATTCTGTCACCTTCTCTCTTTTAGTATCTTCTATACTCTATACCACAAAATTCAACCTTAAAAAACGCCTGCCCCATGGGAGGGGATCAGGCGTCTTAAAATCAGTTTTTAGAATAAGTCATCTTTGAAGAATCATGCAGGATGGTGTAGCCTCCGCCCATCATTAGGCTTTTGCCCTCCGTTCCATAAACACGGTATTGCAAACCTTTTTTGAGCATGATGGTTTTGCTGCCATCTTTAACAAGCGGAACATTCGTTTTTATCGTTACGATCCCCTCAAAATAACGGGCATCAGCGGACTTTTTCACATAGAAGCCACCGCCAACCTCATACTTTGTATCATCAGAACTATAAACCTTAATGGCTTCGCCTCTTTTCAGCGTTCGGTAAACCATTCCAGTTGAAGAGTATAACTTCGTTTCTTTCATTACAAGAATTCTGCCCTTGTATGCAGCTGTATGAGAATCTTTCTTAACGAAATACTCGCCTCCGACGTTATACCATCCATCATTGCTGCCATAAACACGAATGGTTTCGTTTTTCGCTGCCGTGCGGTGTTTTACAAGAGTTCCATCAGCGTTCCGCTTCATGATATCAACCGGCTGTTTTACAATTAGTCTTGCTGATGGAAGCATCCCGATTTCCATTTCGCCAATGTTCTCTTTCGCTTCTTCCTCTTCTTTCATCCTGGAAAGATCAAGCTGATAACCCGCAAATCCCTCAGCCTCTTCTCCTTTATAAGCAATCGTACCATCTGCCGGGACAGAAGCTTTTGCTTCCGGTGAAGAATTAAAAGTCACTTTTCCTTTCGAATCGACTTTTGCAAAGGACCAGTTTTCGTCTGCACTTGGGTCAAGCACTGATTTTGACTGAATATACTGGAGCAATGCCTGTCTGTTTTCATCTGGTGCTTTGAAAACGATTTTGTCCGGAGTCACACCAGGGAAATTTCCTCCGCCGCTGGCACGGTAGTTATTCGTAGCAACTAAAAATTCCTGATTCATGTCAATCGGTTTGCCATTATACTGCAGGTTTTTGATTCGGCTTGAATCAGCGTTTTTAATCTTGCCGTCAGGTGCGTATTTTGCAGGTTTAGTTACATCGATCTTGTAAGTAACACCATCGATTACATCATAATTAAAGGATGCAAATTCCGGATTTAAAAGCGGCTGTTCCTCTGTTTTTGAAGGGTCAACCTGATTGAATGCCCCCGCTGACATTTCAAGCCATTCTTTTACATCTGAGCCTTTAAGCTTCACAATTTGAAGGGTGTTGTCATAAAGGTACAAATCCCCGATATTTTTGATCGCCAGCTTTCCTTTTGGGATATTTGTAAAATATCCGGAGCCATTGCGCCCGCCCGCTTTAAACGGAGCTGCAGCTGAGAGAAGAGGAAGCTTTTCATTCTCTGTTCCTTTCATCTTCGAAGCTGCATACCAGCGCTGTGCGTCATTTACGATCTGTACGGATGGATCATCCTTCACAAGAGCAAAGAAGCTGTTAATCGGGGCCGAAGTCTGTCCAACTTCTTTCCGCACATATTCCAGAGTACCTTCATGCTCAGCTTTTACTGCATCGACGAGTTCTTTTTTAGGCTCGGCAAGTGATTTTTTTGCAGCTGAATCATAAATTGGAGAAGCTGCTGACTGGGAATCAGAAACCTCCCATTTCCCGTTCATTTTAGAAAGAGTCATATCGATTAGGCCAAGATGTGAGCCCCAGTTCTTAGGCATAACGACTGGTATGCCATTAACGGTTCCTTTTTTGTTATCAATTTTATCGATATTGTTATATTTCGCGTCTCCAGGAAACAGGCCGTGCTGATGTCCCGAAACAATGGCATCAATATCCGAAACCTTTGTAGCCAGGTCAAATACAGCGTTCTCAGCTCCGTCACTCTGTGCAGCCGGATCAAGTCCGGAATGGGATAGAACAACGATGATGTCAGCGCCCTTTTGCTTCATTTCAGGAATGAATTTTTGTGCGGATTTAACGATATCCTTCGTCACGACTTTGCCTTCCAAGTTCGCTTTATCCCATGTATTAATTTGCGGCGGAACGAAACCGATATAACCGATTTTGATTGTCTGTTCTGCACCGGACTCATCTGTTACTTTCTTCTCTGCAATTTTATATGGAGTGAAGTAGTTTTCATCATTATCCGGATTTTGATCTCCATCCGCTTTGTATACATTCGCGTTCACATAGGCAAAGTTTGCGTCATCCACCGCTTCATTCAGGAAATCAAGACCATAGTTAAACTCATGATTGCCATACGTTGCAGCGTCATAGTTCATCAGGTTCATCGCTTTATAGACCGGATGAACGTCTCCTTCTTTCAGGCCTTTCACTTTAGCCATGTATTCTCCAAGAGGATTTCCCTGGATTAAGTCCCCATTGTCTACAAGGATAGAGTTTTTAGCCTCTGCTCTCATTTTATCAATCAAAGTTGCCGTTCTCGTCAAACCAAAGGTTTCCTTAGCCTGATCGGAATAATAGTCATAATCTGTAACAAATGTATGTATGTCTGTTGTTTCCATTAAGCGCAGCTTTACAATGGATTCTGCTGTCTCCCCTTGAGCTGCTACAGGAAAGGCTGTTGGAAGTGATATCGCGCTTAAAGCGACTGCTGCTGCCAAGGAAAGGTTTACTAAACTGTTTTTCTTTTTCATCTTGTTTCCCCCAATATTTTTAATGGGGAAGGAGAGAAGTCCTTCCCCGTTTTCCTTTTTAGTTTTTGCTGTAAGAAACCTTGCCTGCTTCAAGCTTGATCGAATAACCGCCGCCAACATACAGAAGGTCATCTTCTACTCCGTATACTCGGTACATACTGTCTTTCTTCAGGGTCTTTACGGATTTTCCATCCTTCCAAAGCGAAACATCTCCGGAAATGGAAACCATCCCTTCAAAATATACAGCGCTGCGGTCTTTCTTTACATAGTAGCCATTCCCAACCTGATATTTATCCTCTTCCAAAGAATAAACTTTTACTGCTTCTCCCTTTTTAAGCGTTCGGTAAACCAGTCCATTTGAAGAATACAGTTTCATGTCCTCTTTAATCAAAACTCTTCCTGTATAAAGTACAGCATTGGGATCCGCGGCCACAAAGTAGTTACCGCCCACGTTATGCCATTTGCTGTTAGAACCATACACACGAAGGTTTTCCTTTGCATTTACTGTACGAATTTCCGTAATGGATCCGTCTTTTTCAAGCTTCATAAGTTTCACCGGTTTTTTCAGGATCAATCGGCCAACAGGGCTTTGCTCCTTTTCCATTTCCCATTCTGAAGGAGTTTCTCCAGCAGGACCTTCTGAAATTCTCCCTGATGCTTTATAAGCGATAGGCTCTTTGAAGGATTTCACAAAATTCACGGTTGCGTCTAAATCTACCGCTCCATCTGTTCTTCCTGTACCGTTCGCACGGATACGGTATTTATCATCCGCGTGATCATACATATAGTTATTCACAGTCAGGGTATACACTTTTTTATCCTGAACTGGCGAACCATCCGCCATTTTCAATTCCGTTACTTTGTTTGTTTTTCCATCCCATTTGTACGTGAAGCCTCCGATTGAACAGTCAGGGCCGTACTGAGAGGAAATTTGGGCATTGACGATATCATGCAGTCCTTCACCAGTAACGGACGTTTTCACAAGGTAATTTCCAAAAGGCTGAACGTTAAACAATTCTCCCCATGTAATATCCCCCGCATTAATAACGTCGCGGATTCCTCCTCCATTCATGAGGGCAAAATCACTCTTCATCGCATCGTTCATTCCGTCTGCAATTAAATTGCCCAATGCATTGTCCCCCACGGCACCTTTTTTACCGTAGCCTCCTTCAATCGCTTCAGTCGTTTTTCCCACCACTTCATTCAGCTTTGGACCTGTTTGATCAGCATACTTTTTAAGAATTCCTTTAACAGCCGGGTCCGGAGTGATGTTTTCCTGAACGACATCTACGATTTCTGCCTGCTTCTTAACAATGTCATGGGTATTTCGATCAATCTCTAAATCTACATCAACAAATGCCTTGCCGTATTCCCAGGCTTGAACGAGCAATTTATTATCTACTAGGCCATTCGCTTTCTTATGATTGTGGGCACCATAAATGACATCCACCTCGTCATCTACTTTGTTCGCCAAATCAGAAAGCTCCCCTGTCGGAGTACCAACTCCTTCTACAGGAACGTGGGCAAGAACAACGATGGCTTTTACACCTTGACTCTTGATTTCAGGAACATACTTATTAATCGCTTCTGCTTCATCCGTAAAATCGATATTTTCTACAGCTGATGCTACTACATTTGAGGGAGTGGCAGTCGTTGCTACGCCAATGAAGGCAATCTTTTCTCCGCCAGATTCTATGATTTTATAAGGATCAAGAACCAATTTTCCGGTATCTTTATATTTTACATTTGCCGCGACGAGCGGAAAGTTCATTCCGTCGTATCCTTTTGTTCCGTTTACATGATCGCCGCCTTTAATAAGGCGGTTCATTTCCGGAACCCCTTCATCAAACTCATGATTTCCGACCGTTCCAATATCAATACCGATGGATTCCATGATTTCAATAGTCGGTTCGTCCTGCAGCAAAGCGGATATCGGTGAGCTTCCTCCCACCATATCACCGGAGTGCATCATAATGGTGTTCGGATTGGTCGCTTCCCTTTGGTGCAAATAAGCCGCAAGGTAATCAGCCTGTCCATATTTCTTCGGATCATTCGCAAGCGTACCTGTCACGTCTATTTTCCCATGCAGATCGTTAATTCCCAGCAGCTGAACCTTAACATTTCCCTCTTCCACAGCTGCAGCTGGAAAAGAAATAACGATAGCACTTGCCGCTGCCGTAAATGCCAACGTGGCTTTTAACAGCCTGCGCTGAATGGATCTCCTGATTCTTCTTCTCATATTTTCTCATTTCCTCCTATGACGCTATGTATATTTTTAACTACTATTTATTCTAGATGCGCATTGTAAAAATCCTCTATGAAATATGTATATTTTATGTAAATGCTGTAAAATGATAGAAAAGTAGGGGGTATTTTGTTGGGATATAGGGAGTTTTGTCGTGCTTTTCATGGTGAAAAAGTGGGGGGGTATGTGATAGAGATATATTTTTTAGGACCAGTATTATTAACTTGCTCAATAGCTGTCTATTTGGAAAAAAAATCAGGAATGGCAACAAAAGCATATCAGAAGGGAATTTTCACAAGGTTACTCAACAAAACCGCATCAATTCGAGTGGAGGAGGAAATAGTTGATATTCCATCAGGGCCTTCACGGAAAAAGGGAACTCTAAGCTGAAATGGAGTTCCCATGATTTATTTAGTTAAATTAAGGTGCCCTCCACTTCAAATTTTTTCGCCGGGAAATGAAGTGGCAGGCAGTTCAAAACCAAGTTTTTGATCCAATTCATCCTTCTGACGCAGATGATGACGAAAATGCATTCCGATTAGAGAAAACCATTCTTGTGCATTCAGCCATCCAAATCCTCCATGTTTGATTTTGTAATTCGGGTTCGAGTCTTTTACCTGCACTTCCAATTCTTTCATTCTAATCATTAGTTGATTTAGCTCAAGGATCATGTCCCTTTTACTTTTTGTATTGTCGGGTGGAGCATTAAGTTCATCAGGTAATTTAATTTTAATCGGAGGAAATCCGCCAATAGTAAAAAGATGTACTCCAAACTCAGTCTTTTCCTGCTTTTGATCACCAACAGCTTTTTCACAAGCCTCAACACTGTCCAAATATTCATGAGCTACAACAATCAAATGGTCATACATCTGACCGATAGACCAAACCCCTTGCTCAGGTATATAACGAAGCTGCTCCACAGAATAATTATTCAAGGAAGCTTTGTAAGTTTCAATCAGTGTCAAATCGCTCATGATGAACAACTCCTGTCATTTGATCTGAAATAGAACGTTTGCCTCCCCGCTAAATGTCATTCAATTGTCTCTCTTTAAATAATGAACAGGACGGACTTCGATGTGCCAGTCAAACTCTTCTCCTTTACTCACTTGAGTCGTCGGATGAAGTGAGGCTAGCTGGATTGCTTCATCCATGTTTTCTGCTTCAAAAATGAATATGCTGCCTATCCTCTCTCTTATTTTTGTAATAGGCCCATCTATTGTCATTACCTTACCGTTTACACGACGCAAGCTTTTGGTCTCTGACTCCAGACCGGCATCAAGCAATACCTTACCGCTTTCATAAAATTTCTCAATGTACGGCTGGCATTCACTCATTACCGCCTCAATCTCCGCTCTTGGGCGTGCATCCATTTTTTCAGGGTTGAAATAGCCCATGCATAAAAATATCATGTTCACCGCTCCTCGATCATTAAGATTTTTTTCATCGAAAATAACCTGTGAAAATTTTCTGTTTCAATAAGGATTTCCTGACCCCTTTGCTCTTTCATTCTATAAAAAGCTTCAGTCTTCCTTTATTAAACTGCTCCCGACTAATTTCAAAAAGTGAAATTCTAAGTGGAGATTTCCAGGGCTATTACGCAACGTTTGTTCTATAAGTTCTTGTTTGATCAATATAAAATTCCAAATTAAAAAAGACACCTCCCCTTTACCGGTTTTAAATAACAACCAATAAGAAGTGATGTCTCTCGGTAATCAGCCCGTTATATTAAGCTTGAAAGAAGTTCATTGGCTTCTTTTTGGTTAAGAAGCCATATGCTCCAAACGAAGCTTATCCGCAACCATCGCGATGAATTCGGAACTAGTCGGAGAGTATCAACAAATTGAATTCTAGAATGTTGTCATATCAATATCGATTTCGATAACTTTTAATGGAATAACAAAGAATTTATCGGTTTTTGAAAGGAATTTATTGGTCTTTCTTATACTATATTCTATCATCATCATAAACAAAACGAAAGCCTTGATTTGGAAAATATTTGGTTACCTTCGTAATTTCTCCAGTTTTCAGACTTCTTCCAACCCAACCATAAGAGCAAATGCCATTGGTTGAAGCAAATATTCCAGCTTCTCTTGAACTATTGAACCTTCTTATTAGAATTCCATCTTTGTACAAACTTACTTGTTTAGCATTATAACGAGCATGATTTTTTTTCATAAGATCTTTTGTCTCATTACTTCTTTTCTTTCCACTTAAAACTTTAGACAATTTAATCTTTGTTTCTTCGCTTATTCTTCTACCAATGCTGATATTAAACTTACATTGGTTGAATTTTTTATACGCTGCTGTGATTTTTTCTTCATATTTATATGCTTCTTCTTCGTCATCAAAATACTTTAATATTATGTAGTCTAACTTTTTTTCCTTCATCATAGCTATATGTTCATTAGACCTACTATTATAGCCACAATATCTATAATTTGAGCCCTTCCCTACATAAACTACTTCTTTTGTTAATTTGTCCTTATGGATGTAAACGTAGTACATAAATAATCACCTCGATACGTGTATATCGAGGTGATTGGATTTGTAAAGAATAAAATAGAAATTTTATTCTTTAATACTTATTTTTAATAATCCCACCTTATTTCTAAGGTCATCTATATATCTTTCTTCCCCATTCTCATTAACGTACTTCCAGAATTTCCATCCGTTGGTAGAAGCATTTCCTTGTCCAGATAAGTCTTTCTTTGCTTCAATCGCTGCCGCAGATACAGAATACTTTTTTCCCCTGTATAAAACTTTTTCGGTTTCTTTATCAAATGTAGCTTCAATTTTTTTATTTCTAAAAGTGCCGAATATTTTTATATTGCCTGCACTACTAATGGAAGGCGCTTTATAAAAGTTTTCTATTACCTGTACTTCCTTAACTTTTACTTTACTTTCAATAATTTCGTAAATTTGTTTTGCTCTAGTCTCAATAAAATCCACATAAAAATCGTCATACAATCCATCTAACAATTCTTCAGGAATAGAATGATTCATTAAACTAAAATGCAGCTCATTATTTTTTTTCTTTAAGTCTTGCAAGTATTCTGATGGAGCTTTTTTTCCGATTCTAATATTCGTTAGTTTTGGTATTAAGGTTCTGTTTGCAACACAGTCTATCAATGATAATGCATTTTCGTCATCCTCATAATTCTCCTTTAAATATTGCTTAGGAAAAATATGATGATCTTCTAATTTACTATTAAAAGACAATTTGCTGGAATTATTCCAGTCGATAAAACCTTTAGACGTAAAGTTTAAAAGGTTCAGTACTCCTTTATAAACTGCACTTCCTTTCTTTGTGAACGAAAGTATGTCTTCAAATCCATTCATTTGAACTTTCACCTTGTTAAAGAACCCTTTATCCAATATTTTTTCATTTCTTGCAACTTTAGATAAATTTGTGGCATCTTGTATTATTACTTCATTTGTACCGGAAGAATATCTTTGAGATAAAATTGAAGACCAATACCAATAGGATATGAACTCATTCTGTTTCTCATTCATCTGGGAAAAGTCGTTTCCATCTAATTCTTTAAGGAAAATTAAAAGTGGAATTATCATATTTTCGTAAGGCATCCAAGATTGAGAAATAATATAGTTTTCTTTTATTAAAAAATCAATGACTTTTTTATAGAGGTCACATACTTGCTCCCAATAAGAATTAAAATGATTATAATTTAAGTTCGTCAAAATATAAGTCCTATCTACTTCTTTTCCTTTACTAACAATATATGAGATAGTCCTAACTATTATTTCTCTATTAAATTTGAAATCTGAAATATGATAATTGTTTTGGAGTTTATCTATTTCATTTCTTAAGTTAAAACCTTTATAGAGTTTTGCTGCCAAAATATCTATAAAATTAAGTTGAATACCTTTACTATTGCTTCTTTCAAAAAACAATGCAAATTTCTCGGTGTTCATATTTAGTAGATAATAAGATAGAAGTTTTTCACTTCCGAAAAGTTCGTTTAGTTTTTTTATTAATACTAAATATCTTCTAAATGAATTTTTAATTTCTACTGTATCCATCCCCGAAAGAAAAGAGAGGGCTTCAAAATATTTTTCTTTAATTTCATCTTCAAATAAGTCACCATTAGAAATTGTATATGCATCAGCTAGTCGAATAGATAATCTTTCAATATCTTCAGTCCCACTAAATTCATAAACTATCTCTTCTAATGTCCTAACTTTAAAATCTTTTTCTTCAATTTCAGGAGTCAATTCTTCTTCATTCTTAATAGAAACCCATATATCATCAACTCCTTTTAATGCGCGATATATAGAAGTAGCCCTTTGTTGGCCGTCTAATACTAACCTAAAATTATTAATCTGTGTTTTATGTTCTATTTCATCTTTAGTAAAAAAATGAGTATCCAATTTAGCTCTACTACCTGACCCTTTTCGCGGACGTTTATCAATTTCCCTTACAGTAATCTCAAAAGATGGCTTCCCATAGATTATTGAGCCAATGAATATATCTTTTACAAGAGAATCGAATAGTTCATAGGTTTTTCCTATATCCCATACAAAATCACGTTGAAATTCTGGGAGTACAACATTTCCTTTTTCGATGTTGTCCATTAAATATTTAATTGACTCGGTTTGCTGTTGTTGTAAATCAGACATATAAATATCCTCCTAAATTTGATCCTTACAACAAAATGATATCGGCAGATCCATTTATCTTATTAGTTATGGTTATTGCAATATTTTCATACTTGATATATTATAACCCTCAAATTAGAATAAATGTAATATTAATACAACCGGTGATGTGAATTATGGGTGACGGCATAATTAAACGAAGAAAAACATTTAACGAGATTGAACTTACTCATGAGGATATATTAGAAGGAGTTAAAGAGCTGAGTAATGAAGAATGTTGGAAACTTCTAAAAAAACTATATGAGTAATATTTCAATAAAGAACAATTTGAAAAAAGTTACTCGCTTATTAAATAACAAAAATCTGCCCAACTAAGAATTTAATCTTAATTGGGCATTTATTTTGGCAGTAATTGTTTCATCTCTAGAAGTGTTAATTCTGCCAATTTTCTACCTTGATTAACATTAGTAGCTTGTACAGTGATTAGCTTGCCTTCAAGCAGGAAGTTATAGGTTTTTATCATAAATGACTCCTTGTAATTATTTGTAAAATTTGTAAATTGTTTTTCACGGAGTTTGGGCCAATTGGTACCTTGAGAAAAAGTGATACCCCTCTCGTTATTTACGTGTCTTTCTTCTTTTTTTCTCGAAAAGTAGGGCGTTCACTTTTGAAATCGTTCTTCAACATTTCTCACAAAACCATACGAAACTTCTTCTACTCCAAAGCTTCTTAACTTTAAGTTGATAAGTGAAAGAACCTCCATTCTGTTCCTTATTTGTCCTCGTTCTTCCATCATCTCTTTGATGTTAGTTGCAACGATCCTCGCTGCTGTTGCTCTGTATTCTTCTTTCGTCATTACATCTTTCAACTCTTTAAGATGTTGTAATTGTTGCTTCATCATCTATCTATCCTTTCTGTTATTCGTTCCAATCGATCATTACTTCTATTTCAATTTCACCATGATATAGTCCGTACTGTTCTTCAAATACTTCTCTGCTGATTATCTTCTGAGCTAGTACATCTGCTGTGTCCAATTCAATGTCTATCATCAATGCTTCTTCAATCTCAGATATGATTGTAACTGTTTCTTTTCGTCCTTTGCTCATGCTCCATACATCTATAGTGAGCGTCACTGTTTCACCATGCGCTATCTTATCTGATGTAGATAAACTATTAATTGTTCCGAATGTAACGTACGGTGTAGCAGTATTCTCCGGCACATAATCGTACACTGATGCTGATAGAGCGCTATCATTTAATTGCTGATAGATCTTCTGCTGTACTTCATATATTCTCGTGCACATTACTGTTGCTCCAGTGCTTGAATTTCTAAGTATCTGTTCTGCTCATCAACGTTTATGATGTACTGAATATCGAACTTTCTGCCTTGATATTCAATGACCTGCGTTCGATCTATTTCAGCATCGTATCTGACAACGAACGTGTGTGTAATAACAGATTGAGATTGTTGTGCTTGATAGTATTCTCTTCCTGAGATTGGTTTGATAAATGCCCAGACATATTTGATTACTTCAAATTTATCCTCATAGCCACCCGCATTATCTGATGTTCGTGTAAGTCCCTTGATTGATATTTTGCTGTTCAGTTGTCCTGGATTCATATTGCTTCCTCCTTGTAAAAAAAAATAAAAGGACCTCCGAAGAGATCCCGATTAATTATGCTTGTGCAGCAGTTGTTACTACTAGAGCTCCTGAACCTCGAAGAGAGAGGCTGTAAGTCACCAAATCATCGTATGGAAAATCCAAACTGAAGTCTGTAATTGTACAGTTACCTTCATACTTAGTTCCGGACGGTAGCTCAAGATATACATCAACATTTTCAGAATTTACATATGCTGTTTCTAGGATAGAATATGCTTCATCAGATTCGATGAATGCTCCATCAGCATCAATGCTAAATTCTTTAAATCCTTGAAGAGATTCTTTCCAAAATCCTTCTGTGTCTTTAGATGTTGCATCAATCGTTTCTGCACTTCTGCTAAGACTCGCATTACGTTGTCCTGCAAGAACTTTACCTGTTGCTGCATCTTTGATGTAGAGCTTTACTTTCATACCAGTAATTTTACTAGCCATATATATTACCTCTTTCAATTAGTTTTAAAATAAAAAGAGCAGCTGAATTAACAGCTACTCTTTTGTGAAATATTGAGCATAAAAGATTATGCTTGTGGAACCAATGGAATTACTTTCAACTTGCTGATTGATTGTGGATTGTAAACCGCACCATCCATGTAACCATCAAGAACAAGTAGACGGCTTCCACGAAGAACATTCGTTGTATCAACAACATTCTGAAGAGCCATATCCTTTTTAACCATTACTGCATATGCAGCTGCCATGTTAGCGAAAATTACCGGATTGTCAGTAGTAAGAGCTTCAGTTACATGGACTGGCTGACCCAACAAAGTGTACATAATTTTCCCGTTTACTACACCGTTTTGCATGTAAGCATGACCGTTATTATCTTTCATTTTGGCAACTTCATTGAAGAAAGTTCGTGTCATGTAGAACGCTGCACCATCCAAGAAATCTGGGTGAATAGCAGTATGAAGTTCAAAGAAAACATCAGGGCTGATTGGATTAGAGTTTTGGTCAGCAGTGATTTCAACAACATCTACATCAGAAAGAATACCAGTGAATTCTTTTGCTCCATCACCATTGAAGATTGCTTTTTCTGCAGTCTTAGCAAGACGACGAGCAAGTAGATCTTGAGTATATGCAACGATATCCACAGCTGAATCATTCACCATTTGGTTTGTAATTGCAATTGCTGCACCGATACGTTTTTGTTTAAGTTCAACGTGATCGAATTGTAGTTGTTCTTCTACAATAAGTTCACCTTCACCAAAGAATCCACCTGTAATTCCATCTTTCTCACGAGGAATTTTCAATGAACCTGCTACTGATTCAAATTTCTTTGCTTGTGAGAATGCAGGAGATACTTCTTCCATTTTCTTAACGATAACGTCAGCAACGTTTTCAGGAATTACTGCTGTCCCGTCTGCAGTTGTAGTTAGTGAGCGAGCATCCACTTGACCTCGAATATACTGTTCAAGCATTTCTTCGCTGTTTGTACGTTTTTCCATTTTCATTTCCATAGGTTGTTTACCTCTTTCTGAAATTTCAGTTATTTTTTCTGGTACTTGCACTTCTTCAATTAAATCGATTCCTCGTGCAGCAATTGTTGATTGCGAATATGCAGGATCTTTGACAGCTGATACTTCAAATAGTTCAAGTTCTTCAACCGTTCGAATCAATTCACCGTCAATTTTTGCCCAGGAATCTTTAATAGCTCGAAATCCAAAGGACATATTTTTAATAAGTCCATCAGTAATCAAAGTAAAGTAGTCTCTGCCCCATGAAGTTGGAGCGATTCTTGCAGACATAAAAAGTCCTTGATCATCTTCTCGAATTTCTAAAGAACCGTTTCGAGTTGAGGCAAGGACCATTTTTGAATCATGTTCTGCGAGAAAATGGATGTCTTTCTTCGAACTTTCAATAGCTCTTTGAAAAGCACCAGTTTGAATCTTTTCTCGGAACTTTCTTGCAGAACCGAGTACTTCACTCAATTGACCAGGTTTGTTTACATAGCCTTCCACCTTGAGGCCCTGACCGTCGGAGATCAAGGATACTTCATTACTTCTTAATTCAATTTTCATTTTGGTTGATTTCACCTCCAGTTTGTTGTTGTTGACCGAGAAGATTTAAATTCTCCATTCGGCCATCTTTGTATTTCAATACTTGTCCAATTGACAAAGCAAAGTAATCTTCTTCAATAGGTTTCATATCAAGTTTATAACGTGCTTCGTTCATCGAGATCAATCCTGATTTAAGAGAGTTTGCTACTACATCAACCTTCTCTTTTTCAGTTGCACGAATGATTTCAGACGTATCGAACCTGAAGAATAAACCTTGCTCTTTTTCCATAGGTAGAAGCAAGTGTTTGCTGAATGCGCTTTCGATTGCAGTAATAATAGGAGTGAGCGTATTTTGCAAGAATGAAATATGATTCTGTTCAAGTGAATTGTACTTGTTAGCAGCACTGTTAATCATCGATTCTGGAAGATTAAAAGCTCTTGCAATATCAGCTGTAGTTTGTTTGATTGATTCATTGAATTGAAGCTCATTCGGATTTAAAGAAAGTGAGCTGTAATCAAGACCTTCTTCTAAGATGATTGTCTTACCGGCTTTGTTATGACCGCTGTAAAGACCTTCAAAGCTACTTCTTAAACGAGTAATCGCTGTTTCTGTTAATCTTGAAGTTGCTTTCAAAATACCTGCAGGAAGTGCTCCATTTTCCATGATTGTTGAATTGTACGTTAATTGATTCAATGCCGTTTTGAATAGTTCTCCTTGATCAGCGAGCAACCCGTTTGTGCCGGAATCTACTTCAATTACTTCATGTTCAAAGAGAGTAACAGTATTGAAACCTCGATACTCATATTGTTTTCTACTCATCGTAAATCCATCTTCTGTGAATGTCTGTTCTTCTACGTTCTTCGCTTCAAGATGATATAACTTTCCATCTTTCTTGTAGATGTATGCTTTACCTCTTAGAAGGTAATCCTGCACAATTTTTTTCTTGATGACTTGTGCTGCTTCGTGATTGTTTGCATCCTCATTTAATACTGCTGTTCTTGGATCTTTAACTTTTTGAACAGACTTATCATCAAGTTCTGCATAAAGATAAATTGGTAATGTTGAAATGGAGTTGCTGATTAGTTCGACTGATGCTTTAACAGCAGGAACTTTTAGTGCTTCATTTTCTGTGATGAATGCTGAAGCTGATGATGTAAAGATAGAAGTTGAAAAGAGATCTTTTCCAGTAGCTTGAGGAACTGTTTTTTTATTGTTGAACCAAAGGAAACTTGCCATGATTCTTCTTCCTTTCGAAAATATATTTTTATAATTAAAAATTGCTTGCTTGTGCAACTTTTTGAGAGCAAAAAAATAAGCACCCCTGTTAAGGGATGCTCGGTGCAGATTCATTCACTGGCTGCATGCGAAAAGAAAGGATGTTCTTCTATGACGGTTGTGCTAATCGGAGTAAGCACAACGAAAATTTTAAAGGAGGTGAGAAGCCGAAAAAGGAGTTAACAGCTTCTCAGATGAACTACTTTGACAATTTTAAAGAGTAGAACAAAAATTGAAAATGTCGAGGCACGACATATGGAAAGTTGCTCGTGTAAACAACTCTCTCTATAATTATTATATACGAACACACGTTCAGTTTGAGTTATAATACAAATTCTTCTATAAAATTTTCGTATTCTTTTGCAGGTACAAAATACAAATTTTTATAAACTGACCGATTCCTTATGTACTCAAATACGGTTGTTCTGCCAAGCTTTTTCTTGCTGTAACCATTTTCTCGCACCCAATACTCAAGAGCATTCTTAGATGTTACTAGTGCAATAATTCTTCCTTGAAGATCTAAAATGTAAACTGGGTCAGCTTTTTTCCTGTTTCTTGGCAGTATTGATTTTAGCTGCTCGATCATTTCTTGAGTAAGAGGATGTTTCAAGAATGGCGTAATGAATTCCTCTGTTCTTAATTTTTCATCTTCTCTTATTTTGGCCGCAGCATCTCTTCCATCTTGTTCTTTTCTTTCAAGATCCTTTCTGCATTCTTCATAAAACTTCACTTGCCATTCATACTTATCAGATTCGCGTTTCATGATTTTACTGTAATCTACTCCCATTAATCTATGCTCCTTTTCTCCATCCATTTTCTTTGACGTTCTTTCTTCTTCTTATACTTCTCAGACATAATCAAAATATCTTGTTCATTTTTCTTGGCATTAGCTATGATTCTTTCACCAAATCCGTGTGGCATACGAAAATCATTCATATTGATTTCCTCCAGAACTTTTCTTATATAGATTTCTATCTGTTGTATTTAAAACGTAAACTTAATCTCTGAAAAATTATTATCAATCCATTGTTACAACCATTTCTTCCTCGAACATCATTTTTAATTGTTCATTTGAAAGCCTTAAAAACGGTCCAAAATATTCTCTTGCTTCATCTGTCAAATCCTTTTTGGTAACTTTACGAAGAAAACCATAAGTTTTTGAAGTTTCAAAACTAGCTTTCTGTTTGCATAATTTTAATTTATCCATATCTGGATCAATTGCAGAAACGTTCATTTTGTCTATCCATTTAATAAACTCGTTATACCAGAAACTTTTTATACGGCTTATTTCTTCATCATCAATCTTTTTCCATACTAGAGTTTTTTCATCAACTAGATAATGATCATATTCATCTGAAACTAATATATCTAAATCCCGTAACTTTTTTACATATCTTGATATTTCTTTTGTGGTTTCATTCGTGATAATAGATAGTCTTGAAGGTAAGTTTTCTGTGGTGAAGTACAATGTGACTAAAATTCTTAATGCTTTTTCTGTGTTGTTCATTAATATATTCTTTGAACTAAAATCAGCAATCATTGACTCGAAAGTTTCGCATAATATTTTTTCAACAGTTTGCTCTTTATATGAAAGTATTGTATATGTTTTAGATTTTTTATCTCTAGACCATTCATAATCTTTTAATAAGCGTTGCTCTGTAACTTTCCTTTTACTTTTTAAAGTACTCGGGCTTATTCCTAGGGCTTCGATAAGTTCTTCTTCAGTGTAATTTTTTAATTCAAGCATTATAAATTCCTCCGTTTATTTAATTAACAAAGGTATTTTATCTGCTCGTTTTGATTCGTAAACCAAGAAAGTAAACCAAGAAAAAAAACCACACTTGTCCTTATTATTATATATAAGGGACAATACTGGTTTATTTTTAAGATCATTGTCTTTTTCTAAAAGATTATTATTGCGATCAAGTCGGCGAAGCCGAACTTGAGCGCTGGCCAAGGCAAAGCCTTGAGCCATTAATAAAATTTTAAACATCATCACTGTTTCTCCAATTGTGACCATTGTTGTATTCGATGTTCATTTACTTCTAAGTCTAACTCGGTTATCTCAGAAGAATTATTCTCTTTCCAATTATATTCTTCCTCACCTGTAAATCGGTATATTAAGGAAGCTGCATAGAAAGCTATTGCTCTATCCACTTCATATCGAACAGGATATTCACTATCACTACAAATCATTCTGTCGCACCTGATATCTCCAAGCATGTTATTAAGCTCATTTTTCAATTCTGCTACGATTTCAATTTTTGTATTAAGGTTTGCGTTTGGGTTAAAGTAATGCATAATTATGGCCTCCGATTTGTTTTGTTTTCTTTTCGGAGTCTTTATATCTACTTCATTTCAAATGTAAAGCAACTTTAAATAAAATTATAAAATGAGAATTTTATTTTATATTCTAGCTATAGACTTACTTGATTGGATATAATATCCTATTTATAAAAAAGAGGTAATAATATGGATTTGATTATGCAAAATAAGGAATGGCTGTTTAGTGGACTTGGAATTTCAGTAATTACGGTAGTAATTTGGACTTTTAAAAATTTCAAAGGAAAAGATGCTAATCAAGGACCCTCTATAAATCAAACCCAAAATTCTGGAAACAACTCTACTAATATTCAGGGTGGGCAAGATGTAAACGTTGAAATAGGTGATTCAAATGATAGGAGATAATCAAAAGCAACAAAGTGGGGACAATTCAGTAAATGTACAAGGAAAATCAGTTACAATTAATAACGGACTTTCTTACAGTGATGTGAAAGAAATTGTATTAGATACTTTCCATGCAAACTTTTTACAATTATCTAATGATGCTGCTAATCTAGCAAAACAACGTGCAGAAGAGTTAACAAATGACTATTTAAAAATGCTTAAAGAAAAGGATGAGAGTGCATTAGATGCTATGAATGACCCAGATATGCAGTATACTTTTTACACCGCCCAAAGGGAGTATGCCCGCAGCGGTAACAAAGATTTATCAGAGATGTTGGTCGATATACTTTTTGAACGATCCAGAATTAAAGAAAAACCTTTAATGCAAATAGTCTTAAATGAATGTGTAGAAATAGCTCCAAAACTAACAAGTTCACAATTGGACATCTTGTCCTTGGTCTTTATTTTTAAATACACACAGAACTATTCGGTTAATAACTTTGAAACTCTAAAATTATATATTGAATCTAGAGTTTTACCTTTCACCTCAAAGTTGAAAAAAGAAATTTCTCATTATCAACACTTGGAGTATGCTGGTTGTGGATCAATTAGCATAGGTGAACGAAGCCTGCCAGATATTTTATTAATCACTTATGCGGGACTATTTTGCAAAGGATTTAATGAGAATATCTTACAGGAAAGGTTCCCAAAGGAAATACCTTATCATGTTTTTAAACCATGTCTTCATAACGATAATTTGCTACAGATTAATGCTATGAATGAAGAAGCATTAAAAAATAATTACACAGATGGATTTGATGAAGAAACTACAATTAAATTACAGAATATGTTTACTGAGTTTCAGATGACTGCTGAAGAAGTTAAAGCGTTTATGATTGGGTTAACTCCAGACATAAAAAGTTTATTTGAATATTGGGAAGATTCTTCGATGAAAAACATGACATTAACTAGTGTAGGTATAGCTCTAGCTCATGCAAATATTAGAAGAAAGAATATTGAGGGATATGACTTAAGCATCTGGATTAATTAAAAGCAATGAGCAAAGAAGTCTAAAGAGACTTCTTTTTTATAATCTCCCTTTACTGGCTATTATTGTACTTAACTAATCTTTTTATAATAAATATCTCTCTCTCGTTAGATCCAGATTTCTGAGTTAAAAACTCAATATCAGATTTCATACTTTCAATAATATCCTTTACTGAATACAAATTCATTTCATGCTTTCCTGCTTTACCACTTAAATGCTGAGTATCTTTTTCAAGATTCTCAATTCTTGAAAGTAAATCTTCTTGTTTTTTATTATCATTTTTACCATTAAGATCGAGTAGTTGATCCAGAAGCTTCTCTCGTTCTTCAGTAGGTAAGTCTTGAATACTATTTAATAGTTCTTCTACAGTTTTCATTTATAACACCATCCCAGTTTTTATTTTAAGGCTTTTAACCTATGTTGAGTAATTATATTACCTGTTTAGCAGAATGCCTTAGATTTAAATCTAGAGCTTCTGAGAGCTATCAAGAGATTAATCTTAAATTTAAATTAGCTGTGTCTAAATTACAGTTATACTTCTAACCAATCATACAATTTGATTGATGGTTGCTCATTAGATAATTCATTCATCATTTCCTGATAATCAGCAAAAGCCTCAGATCGTTTATAATCCGTATTATCAGTAATAATCTCAAGGGATTTATAAGCATAACCTTTAATCTTGGTTTCAGGGATATTTAAGTATCTGTCACTATCTATGGTATCACTAACAAATTTTTCAATCAGAGTGTTCCATTGTTTCTTTGAGTATCTTCCAACAGAAAACTTTGTATAGAACTCATTTGCAGCGTTGGTTAGTAAAAGTCTAAATTGTTCTGAAGTCAACGGTTTCTTGTAATTACAATTGAAATAATCTTTATTTAGAGATTTATTTATATCTTTGTTAAATACTTTGTTATGTTGCTCACCAATATGCTCATTAAGGTGCTCTTGCGGTTGTTCATTTGCATGTTCTTGCTCTACAATATCAACTTTTTCTGTTGGTTCTACTATGTAGATATTTGCAGATTGTTTGTTATTCTTCCTTTTTGCATGATTTATTGTAAGAACTTCTAATTTATGAAGCAAACCAAAAAAGCGTCTGACAGAAGACAAGCTGATATCCATTTTAAATCGACGTTTAAACATTTCAATAAAGTTGTCATAGCAAATGCTAAATACTCCTTCTGCTTTTACTGCTAGGTCTGCTGCGAGCCATGTCATTTTCATTTGCTTCTCTGTTAATTCCCATCGATCAACTACTGTTGAAATAAAAACTTCTTTGTTATAAGTACCTTTGCTGTACTTTATTAATTCTTCGGGCTTTGCATTTACCAACATTTTACTTCTCTCCTTGAAATACAAGGGAAACCGTCGTATAATAAAAATACGATTCCTTGTGAATTTGAGAACCTTATCCTAGAGTTGCAGCTCTATAATGGATTAGGTTTTTTATTTATAATTATATTTTAACACATTAATGCACTAAAGTAAAATTCGTTTGGAATAATATCACATTTTAAATTCTCCATTTTGCTAATGGGCTGTGCTGCTGATACTTCTTAGAAATCTCCTCTCTAGTTAAATCTAAATACGCTTTCTCTGTGACTGTTACAGAGCTGTGACCAAGTATTCGAGAGAGAGTATAAAGATCTCCTCCGTTCAATAAGAATTGTCTTGCAAAGTTGTTTCTAAGCTGATGCGGATGAACTGACAATCCAATAACACTGCCAGCCTGTTTTAGCTGCTTTTCGAATGATTGAACAGTCAATTCGGTACTTCTAGTAGTTGGGAACAGCAAGTTTGTGGAAGTATATCTTTCTTTAAATTTAATGTAATGTCTAAGCTCTCTTAACATTTGCTGAGAGAAATAGACGTATCTTTCTTGCCTTCCTTTTGTCCTAGTAACCAAAATCATTCTGTGCTTAAAATCGATATTATCGCCATCAAGATACAAACATTCTCCAACTCTCATGCCTGTATCTTGAAGGAGCATTACAATCACTTTGTTACGATATCCATGAAACTTAGTAAAATCAAACTGACCCAGCAACATTCTAAACTCTTGCTCCGATATTCCTGACTTCTGCCTTCGTTCTGTTTTAATTTGTTCAATTGTATCAACTGGGTTCTTTTTAATCTCACTTTCACTATACATCCAATTGAAAAAGACTTTGATGTTCCTTATGTAGTTATTAATAGTGACATTGCTTACTGTCTTTTTGTAGTCCGTTCTATTCTGTGGATGGTTGATTTTGATACTTTTATCATTACCAACTACAGTGTATTTCCCCCTTTCTTGCACGTACTTTACATACTGTCGAACGTGTCCTGCTTTTACTTTGTTTGGATCCTCAATCTCATGTTCTTCCTTAAGGTATAAAAGGTACAGCTTAATTGATTGTTCATAGGAAGACAATGTTTTTTGAGACAAGTTTTTTGTTTCGCAATAAAGTAAAAAGTCTTCCAAGAGAAACTCAAGTTCAGTCAACTTCATTTCAATACCCCTCTCGACAAAATAAAAATACCAATGAATCGGATAAATTCATTGGTACTTCCATCAAAAGTTTATTGGTTTTGAAATCGAATTTTAGTATAAGTTTCTAGAATTAGTTGGCTTAGCGTATGCCAGAAACCCTACGGTTTAGCTCACTCAGCTCGCCATATGCTCCAAACGAAGCTTATCCGCAACCATCGCGATAAATTCGGAATTCGTCGGCTTTGCTTTTGTCATGCTGACCGTATAGCCGAACAGCGAAGAGATGGATTCGATGTTGCCGCGGCTCCAAGCTACTTCAATTGCATGGCGGATGGCGCGTTCTACACGGCTTGCCGTCGTGTTGAACTTTTTAGCGATGTCCGGATAGAGCACTTTTGTGATCGATCCAAGCAGTTCGATGTCATTATAGACCATGGAAATGGCTTCACGCAAATACAAATATCCTTTGATATGAGCCGGCACACCAATTTCATGGATGATGCTTGTAATGTTGGCGTCAAGGTTTCTCGATTTATTTTCAGGTTTTGAGCTGAGGATGGAGCTGGATGACCTTTTCATAATCGGTGCAGCATTTCCGCTTACCTGGCGGATGTGGCTCGCGAGATTTTCCATATCGAATGGCTTTAGGATGAAATAAGATGCTCCAAGGTCTACGGCCTTTTTCGTTACATCTTCCTGGCCAAAGGCAGTCAGCATAATGACATTAGGCTGTTTTTCCAGATTAAGATTTCTAAGCTTCTCCAGAACCGCTAAGCCGTCAAGATGCGGCATAATGATGTCGAGAACCAATACATCCGGTTTCTTTTCTTCCAGCATTTGCAGACATTCTTGTCCATTATAAGCCACGCCTTGCACTTCCATATCATTTTGTCCTGAGATGTATTCCTCCAGAAGCCCGACCAATTCGCGATTATCGTCCACGATACACACTTTGATTTTATTCACCATTATTCCTCCTCAGTCTTCAATTCCCATAGATACTGGTCATCTAAAAGAAGTTTTCGACAATCATGAATAAAACACCTTTAAATTTTTGAAAATAATTCAAAATTTAAATATATCTCTGTTTTTCTCCATTTTACTCATAATTTCGACTATAAACGCAATTTGACATTTAAATTTTCTGACAATTATGTCGAAAAATCTTTCTATGGATATTGTACCCAATATCCCGGCATAAATAAAGAGAATTTTAAAACAATACAAAGAAACTGCCGGCGTGCCGGCAGTCATTCAGCTTGCTGCTTGAACTTTTTCTTTATAAAGATTAATACCCGCTTCATTCAGCATCCATTCAATATGGACTCCATAGCCTGAGGTTGGATCGTTTACGAATACATGTGTTACTGCTCCGATTACTTTTCCGTTTTGGATAATTGGACTTCCGCTCATCCCTTGTACAATGCCTCCTGTTTTTTCAAGGAGTTTTGGATCAGTGACTTTAAGAACCAATCCTTTTGTAGCAGGAAATTTTTGCGGTATAGTGCTGACAATCTTTACGTCAAATGCCTCTACTTTATCATCTTCCACTACTGTTAGAATTTTCGCGGGGCCTTCTTTTACTTCATGTGATAACGCTACTGGCAGAGGTTTGTCAGCAATTCCATTGCTCATCCCCTGATTCAGTCTTCCGAAAATACCGAATGGGCTGTTTCTTGAGATATCTCCGACAATGACGCGGTCACTTGAAAACCTCGCTCTTTTTTCGCCGGGATTTCCGTTATTGCCTTTTTCAATGGATGTGACGGTGGATCTCATGACTTCGCCGTCATGAACGACGATCGGTTTTTTAGTATCCATATCCGATATAACGTGGCCAAGTGCCCCGTATTTTTGAGATTGCGGTTCAATAAAAGTCATGGTGCCGATTCCAGCAGCGGAATCACGAATATATAATCCAATTCTGTATGCCTGATCGCCTTCATCTTTGAGAGGGTACAATTTGGCTTTATGGGATTGATTGTCCCTGTAAATGACAAGGTTCAATGGTTTTCCTGTTTTACCCGATGATTCAATAAACGGTGTTACATCATTCATTTCTTCAATTTTTGTACCGTTAATTTCCGTAATTATATCTCCGACCTGCACACCGGCTATTTCTCCCGGTGACTGCTTGCCTTCAGCGGTATTTACCTGATGGTGGCCTACAACGAGGACTCCCAGGGTGTTCAGTTTCACTCCGATCGATTGACCGCCTGGAATGACTTTTAAATTCGGAAGGACTCTGACCTCTGTCTTTTTAACAGGCATGCCGCCCCATTCAAAGACTACGCTTGATTCACCTGCTTTTTCACCTTTAAGCTTTACTTCAGTATTTGTCTGATGCACACTGAAGGCTTCTGTATGAGAACCTGCTGCGGCCGCCTGCACAGGCATAGCCGAGGCAAGACTGGCTGTTTGGGATTCAAAGATCGTAACCGTTTTTGGGAGCTGAATGTATTCTTTCACAGGTTTGAGAAAACCTATACTTATTAAAGATACAAGGAGAATTACACCAATTATTTTTCTGATTTTTTCAAATGACACACTTTCACTCTCCTCGCTCCTTACCCACACCATATGAAATGGCTACACTCATTACTTTTGCCTTTTAGAGGCTTGTTTATAACCAGGGATGAGAGAAAAAGTTGATTAAAACGAGGCAGGAATGGGAATTATATGGTTTTTTTCATAAAGAAAGTTAAACTAAAACTGCCCAGGCAGTTTTGCCCGGACAGTTTGCTATTTCTTTGATGAACTTGCTAATAAAAGAAGTTCCTTAGCATGTTCTTTCGTTACATTCGTTACCTCAACACCGGCAATCATTCGGCCGATTTCCCTGATTTTTTCTTCATCAGTAAGCGGTTTAACGCTGGTTTTGGTACGGCCCTTTTTCGTTTCTTTTGAAATGAAAAGGTGAGTGTCTGCCATCGCCGCAACTTGAGGGAGGTGGGTAATGCAAAGCACCTGGGATCCGATGGATACCCGGTAAATCTTTTCAGCTATCGACTGTGCGACCCTGCCGCTTACTCCAGTATCGACCTCATCAAAAATAATAGAAGTGACGCCTTGATGCCTTGAAAAAATGCTCTTCATCGCCAGCATAATTCTGGATAGTTCTCCCCCTGAAGCTGTTTTGGATAGCGGCTTGAGAGGTTCACCGGGATTGGTGGAGATATAGAATTCAATGTAATCAGCGCCGTCTGCTGTAAACTTAACGGATTCTCCGTCCACTTCCGGATCCTCTTTTCCCCCCAGCTTCCGTGTGAAAACCACGTCAAAGGAGGATTTATCCATATATAGCTCTTTCAGTTCGCGGTGAATGTCTGCTGAGAGCTTTTTAGCCGCTTGCTTTCTGACAGCGGTCAAATTTTCCGCTTCCACTTTCATGTCCATAAACAAAGAAGCAAGCTCTGTTCTCATTTTATGGACGTGGCTGTCCCTGTTTGTCAGAGTTTCGATTTCTTCCTCGATTTTGGCTGAATAAGCCAAAATTTCATCCACAGAGCTTCCGTATTTTCTTTTCAAATGGCTGATTTCGTTTAGGCGGCTTTCGATAAAGTTCAGCCGCTCCGGATCATATTCCAGTTCATCCAGCTGTGAGCGCAGCTGGAAGGATAAATCCTCTAAAATATAAAAGCTGTTGGACATGCTCTCAGACATATTTTTCAGGGAGTCATTAATGGTGGAAACGTCCTCGAGGCTGCTCATTGCAAGGCCGGTCCAATCCAATCCCCTTTGCTCGCCATTGAGAGCATTATAAGCATTCTGCAAGGCTTCAAAGACTTTTTCAAAATTGGAGATTTCTTTCCGCTCTTCCTGAAGCTTGATGTCTTCATCTGGCTGAAGTCCCGCTTCCTCAATTTCATTCAGCTGAAACTGAATGAGATCCAGACGATGTGCAATCTCCTGCTCATTGTCGGAAAGCTGGCGTATCTTCTTTTTGAGGGCAGAATACTTTTTATATAGTTCACTGTAGGCCTCATGCGCAGGTACAATCTTTGCTGATCCGAACTGATCCAGCAAGGTCTGATGGTGTTCCTCATTCATCAGCTCCTGATTATCATGCTGGCCATGGATATCAATCAGCATTCGGCCAACCTCACGGAGAATCGCAATGGTAACGAGCTTTCCGTTTATGCGGCAAATGCTTTTTCCGTTTGAAGAGATATCCCTTCTTAATACAACCATTCCATCACTTGCTTCAATGCCGAATTCTTCACACTTTTCAAGGCAGGCATGCTGGTCATTTTCAAGCAAAAATAACCCTTCAAGCTCAGCTTTGCTTTCCCCGTACCGGACAAATTCCGAAGAGCCGCGTCCTCCCGCAAGCAAATGAATGGCATCAATGATAATGGACTTTCCTGCCCCTGTTTCCCCTGTGAGCACGGTAAGCCCCTTTTCAAATGAAATGGTCATTGATTCTATAATGGCAAAGTTTTTAATCGATAATTCCGCTAGCAAACAGAATTCACCTCGACTTATCGTTTCTATGACTAGAGCATTTCCAAAAAGCGATTTGTAATCTCTCCGGTGACTTCCGGAGACCTGCAGATGATTAAAATGGTATCATCACCGCAGATGGTACCGAGAATGTCATCCCAATCCAGATTGTCAATAAGCGCCCCAATCGCATTGGCATTTCCGGGCAGGGTCTTCATCACAATCATATGGCCGGCAGAATCAACCTTGACGAAAGCATCAATAAGTGCACGCTTAAGCTTGGCTAAGGGATTAAAGCGCTGATCTGCTGGAAGGCTGTACTTGTATCGTCCATCAATCATTGGAACCTTTACCAGATGCAGTTCTTTAATATCCCTTGATACAGTTGCCTGAGTCACGTTATAACCGGAACTCTTTAAACGGTCAACTAAATCATCCTGCGTTTCAATTTCATCATGTGTGATGATTTCTCTGATTTTGATATGTCTTTGCCCTTTGTTCATGCGGCACCCCTTACTGTCTTTGTAGCAATCGTATGTTCTATACCCTCCATGTTATAGGAAAGCATGATAAAAGTACATTTTTTTGTCAAATGAAACCGGTTCAAATTTTCTATGTAAAAACGGAATGAAACATCGGTTTCATTCCGCTTCAGGCAGGGACTTTGATTTAAGTTCCTCATGTGCCTTCCTGACAACCTCCGCTGCCTGTACGGGAAGATACGAATTTGCTTCTTCGTCCTTTCCAGTCCATTTCAAATGCAGAAGAAACTCAATATTTCCGTCTCCGCCGGTTATTGGAGAAAAAGACAGATTCATGCAATCGAATCCCTCTTTCAAAGCAAAATCAATCATATCTGATACGACCCATTCATGAACTTTCGAATCTCTGACGATCCCTTTTTTCCCAACTTGATCCCTGCCGGCTTCGAATTGTGGCTTCACAAGTGCTAGACAGTCTCCGCCGGGAACAAGGATTTTCTTTAAAGCGGGAAGAATCAGCCGGAGCGAGATGAATGATACATCAATAGTAGCAAGCTCTGGAAGCCCTTCCTGAAAGTCAGCAGCTTCAGAATAGCGGAAATTCGTTCTTTCCATTACAATAACCCGCGGATCCTGTCTGAGCTTCCATGCAAGCTGATTATAGCCTACGTCTACAGCATAAGATTTAACCGCGCCATTTTGCAGAGCGCAATCCGTAAATCCGCCTGTAGAGGATCCGATATCAATCATAATTTTGCCTTCTGTCTGAACGTCGAACTGCTTTAGAGCTTTTTCAAGCTTTAGTCCCCCGCGGCTGACATACGGAAGCACATTCCCCTTAATAGTTAACGGCAAATCCCGGTCTACTTTTTCTCCCGGTTTGTCCAATCTCATTTCATTTGCAAAGACGAGTCCGGCCATTACAGCCCTTTTCGCCTTTTCTCTCGTCTCGATTAAACCTTTCTCGACGAGAAGTACATCCAAACGTTCTTTTTTGCTCATTATTATGCCCTTTTTTCTTTTATTGGTGTAATTTTTTTTATCGCTGCAACAGTATGCTCTACTGTCATGCCAACTTCGTTCAATAATTTGCTCACGCTGCCGTGCTCGATGAAACGGTCCGGAATCCCCATTCGATCAATGACAGCATGGTGGAAATGGCGATCATGTGCATATTCAAGCACAGCGCTTCCGAATCCGCCTTGAAGCACTGCCTCTTCAATCGTAAGGATCGGCATGTTTTTTCTCAAAAGGCTATCAAGCATTGCTTCATCCATTGGCTTAATAAATCGTGCATTCACTACCATAACGGAAAGATTCTGGCTTTCTAAACGTTCAGCCGCTTCCATGGCCATTTCGATGGTGGTACCGAACGTCAGAATGGCTGCATCGCTTCCTTCGCGAAGAACTTCCCATGAACCAATCGGAATCTGCTTTAACTCCTCATCCATTTTCACGCCGAGGCCATTTCCCCGAGGGTAGCGCATGGCAATGGGACCGTCATCATATTTAAGAGCCGTATGGACCATGTGCTGACCTTCGTTTTCATCCTTCGGCATCATCATGACCATATTCGGCAAATGCCTCATAAATGCGATATCAAAAACACCTTGATGCGTTTCTCCATCTGCGCCTACAAGACCTGCGCGGTCAATTCCGAAGAAGACGTTCAAATTCTGACGGCACACATCATGGACTACCTGATCATATGCACGCTGCAGGAAGGTAGAGTATATCGCAAGAAACGGCTTCATCCCTTGAGTTGCGAGACCTGCTGCCATCGTAGTTGCATGCTGCTCTGCAATTCCGACATCATACATCCGGTCCGGAAATTCCTCTGCAAATCCAAGGAGTTTAGAGCCCACCGGCATTGCCGGAGTAACAGCTACTACCCGGCTGTCTTCTCTTGCAATTTTGCGAACGGTTTCGCTTACAAGTCCGCTCCAGGACGGGGCGGAAATCGAAGGTTTTACGAAATCGCCTGTGTCAATCTTGTATGCGGGCGTTCCATGCCAATTCCCAAGTTTATCTGCCTCTGCCGGGGAATAGCCTTTTCCTTTTTTCGTGATAACATGCATCAGAACAGGACCTTTTGTTTTTTTGGCATAGCGCAGATTTTCAAGCAGGTCATCGTAATTATGGCCGTCAATTGGGCCAAGATACGTAAAGCCAAGCTCTTCGAAAAACACTCCTGATACGAGCAAATATTTAAGACTGTCCTTGATTCGCTCCGCCGTGGAAGCAAGTGCTCCGCCTACCGCCGGGATCCGCTTCAGCAGCAATTCCAATTCATCCTTAGCCCATTGATATTTGCCGGCTGTTCTTAGTCTGCCGAGAACATTGTGCAACGCTCCCACATTTGGTGCAATTGACATTTCGTTATCATTTAAAATAACAATCATGTCTTTTTGTTCATGACCAATATGGTTCAATGCTTCGAGGGCCATTCCGCCCGTTAACGCACCGTCTCCAATAATTGGAATAATTGTATCATCCGTCTTTTTTAAATCTCTCGCCAGAACCATTCCCATTGCGGCAGAGAGGGAGGTGGAACTATGTCCGGTTTCCCAAACATCATGTTCGCTTTCGTTTCGTTTTGGAAATCCGCACAGTCCCTGATACTGTCTCAAGCTGTCAAAATCGCCTGCCCGGCCCGTAAGAATTTTGTGTACGTACGATTGATGCCCGACATCCCACAAAAATTTATCTTTCGGACTGTCAAAAACCTTGTGCAAAGCAATGGTTAACTCGACTACTCCCAGGTTAGGGCCGATATGGCCGCCCGTTGCTGCAAGTTTTTCAATTAAAAACTGCCTGATTTCAGCACTCAGTTTCTCAAGTTCATTATTTGAAAGCTTTTTCAGGAACCTTGGATTTTTTATCGATAATAGATCCAATTGGATCACTCACTTTCAGTGGTTTCTAATTTGACGTGTATTTTCATTCTATATCCTATAATCTCCATGTTAAACTACTTTTACTGCAAAGAAAATGTTTATGGAACCTGACCTATTATACCAATGTGCATATGAAAATCAACGTACCCGTGAGGTGTCTTTGTTTCATGCCAGCAGATAAATAAAAACCGCTAGCACAATTGTGTTAACGGCTGTCAGGGAAAAATTTAAAGTCCTAAACAACCCATTTGATTTAGGACATTATAGCACAAAATTTAAAAACAGGCTCATTTTCCTATCCCTCAGGACTCTCTAAGAGCAATTAAATCAGTCAAATCCTGCAAAAACGTATGACTCATGTTCAACTCTCCGAGAACGGTTTTGGCGAGAGCTATGTGACTTGCAAGCTTGTCCCTTGCGCCATTGATAGTCAAAAGCGATGGATAGGTTGTTTTTTGGTTGTGTGTATCAGAACCGACAGGCTTGCCGATTTTGTCCACTGTGCCTTCTATATCCAGAATATCGTCCCGAATTTGGAAAGCAATTCCGATATGCTGGCCGAAGTCTCTCATTTTTTCAATTTCCGATTCCCCCGCCCCAGCTAAAATCGCTCCAGCCACAAGACTGAAGGTCAGAAGCTTGGCTGTTTTGTGCATATGTATGTATTCCAATTCCTGAAGGGTGAGGTTTTTTGCCTCTCCTTCCATATCAGCAGCCTGTCCGCCAGCCATTCCTTCTGCACCTGCAGCATGAACAAGCTCTGATATTAATCGAAGCTTTTGAGCGGGTTCAATATGGTCAAGAGAGATAACGGCCTGAAAACTTTGGGTTAGAAGGCCGTCACCTGCAAGTACTGCCAGTGCCTCCCCATATACCTTATGGTTAGTGGGCTTTCCTCTTCGAAGATCATCATCATCCATACAAGGGAGATCATCATGAATTAGAGAGTATGTATGAATCATTTCAACAGCACATGCAGCCGGCATCCCAATTGCTTCTTCTTTGCCGAATGCGTCTAGAGAAGCAAGGACAAGAATCGGCCGAAGACGTTTACCTCCTGCGTTTAAAGAATAAAGCATGGCTTCTTTTAACGGCTGTGGTGCATTTAGATTTTCAATATAAAGCGGCAGTTCCTTTTCAATTAATTCTTTGCGGCTTGTCATAAATTCCTTAAACAATTCGGACAAATTATTCTTCCTCCTGAATTTCGAAAGGCTCCAGCTCTCCGCCTTCACGAAGAATATAATCCATTTGCTTTTCCACTCTTTGCAGTTTGTCATGGCATAGCTTGGAAAGCTTCATGCCATCCTGGAAGAAGCTGATGGCCTGTTCAAGCGGGACATCTCCCTGCTCAAGCTTTCCGACTATTTCCTCAAGCTGCTCCATTGCCTCTTCAAAGGTCACTTCTTCGGGACTGTTTTTTTCACTCATTTGTTTTCTCCACCTTCTCCATGACTTCACATAAAAGGGTTCCATCCTGAAGTCTCACCGTTACTTTATCCCCCTCAGACGCACTGCTGACGGATTTGACAAGGTCATCTTCTTTATAAACAAGACTATACCCGCGTTCCATAATACTCAAGGGATTGAGCGCATTAAGCTTTTCTAGAGAGTGCTGAAACTCTCTCTGCTTTGCTGCAAGAGATTGGTTCATTTCTCTCGTTAATGTCCTTAGAGCCTGTTCATACCGCTGTAAGGCAGCCTTTGCCTGTGCTTTTGGATGTACACGCATTAAACGGCTTTCCTGATTGTTATACCGTTCTTTCTTACCGGTTAGCAGACGAGTCATCTCCCGCTGCAAATCCTCCACAAGATCATCAAGCTGCTGTTCTTTTTGCTCATAGAGCTGCTTAGGATAACGGAAAGCATAGGATCTTTCAAAGGACTTTAACCGTTCTTTATCCTTTGTGATCTTTTCCTGCATCGATCTCATCAGTCTCGCTTTACGGACTGATACTCTTTCCAAGAGTTCAGAAAAATGGGGAACAGCCAGTTCTGCTGCCCCTGTCGGTGTAGGCGCTCTGAGATCTGCTGCAAAATCTGCGATTGTGTAGTCCGTCTCGTGGCCGACAGCAGAGATGATCGGGACGGCTGAATTAAAAATAGCCCTTGCTACAATTTCTTCATTGAATGCCCAAAGCTCTTCGATCGAACCGCCGCCGCGCCCGACAATCAGCGTATCGAGAGTTCCCAGCCTGTTCGCTTCTTCTATGGATGCTGCAACCGACTTTCCTGCATTCATCCCTTGAACAAGGGCAGGAATAATGATTACTTTTGCAATTGGATATCTTCTTTTAATAGTGATTAATACATCCCGGATGGCAGCACCTGTAGGAGAGGTGACAACTCCGATGGTTTGCGGAAAAGCGGGAATGGGCTTTTTGTATTTTTCATCAAAAAGCCCTTCCTTTTGAAGATTTTTCTTCAGCTCTTCGTAGGCAAGATACAGGCTCCCAATTCCGTCCGGCTGCATTTCCTTTGCATAAATTTGGTACTGTCCGCTTTGTTCGTATACACTGATTTCACCGCGCAGCAGCACTTTCATTCCATTTTCAGGACGGAATTTCATCGCTTTATTTTGGCTTGCAAACATGACTCCCAAAATACGCGACTGTTCATCCTTCAAAGTGAAGTATAAATGTCCTCTTGAATGGATCTTTACATTGGATAACTCGCCTTTCACCCAAATATCCCTTAGGTGGGGGTCAACATCAAATTTTCTTTTAATGTATTTGGTCAAGGCTGTTACCGTTACATGCTGGATTTCACTCATGACTGCCCCTCCTTTCGCCTGATTGGAGGCTGTCCTAGGAAATAGTATTTTTTGCTGCTTCCACCGTGTTGCGGGCGAGCATTGTAATGGTCATAGGGCCAACGCCTCCCGGAACAGGAGTAATATAGGAAGCTACTTCTTTCGCTTCATCAAACAGAACATCCCCGCACAGCTTGCCAAGTTCATTGCGGTTCATGCCAACATCAATAACGACTGCACCGGGCTTGATATCGTTCCCAGTTATCAGGTTTGCACGTCCAGCCGCTACTACAAGGATATCAGCCTGCCTGGTGATTTCAGACAAATCTTTTGTTTTGGAGTGGCAATAGGAGACCGTGGCATTTTCTTTGAGTAAGAGCTGACCGACCGGTTTGCCGACGATATTGCTTCGGCCGACCACTACCGCATGTTTTCCAGCGGGGTCAATCCCGGTAATACGGAGCATTTCCATAATTCCAGCGGGTGTACAGGAAAGGAAGCATTTTTGCCCTGTCAGCATCCGCCCTAAATTGACCGGATGGAAGCCATCTACATCCTTTTCTGGTAAAATTCGTTCAATTACAGCTATTTCATTAATATGTTCAGGCAGAGGAAGCTGAACGAGGATTCCATGATAGCTGGAATCTTCATTGTAGCGGTCAATGACTTTCAGCAGCTCTTCTTCGGAAAGAGACGCAGGAAACTGCTCGAGCTTAAAATCGATGCCGATTTCTTCCGAAGCCTTCCGCTTGCCTTTTATGTAGGAAAGGGACGCAGGGTTGTCTCCGACCAGGATAATCACCAGTCCCGGATTGACTCCTTGCTCCTTAAGTGCTGTTACTTCTTCAGACAGGTTCGTTCTCGTTTGTTTTGCAATTTCTGTTCCGCTGATTATGGAAGCAGTCATTGGGCATTCCTCCAAACAGTTTAGTTGGTTTCGATGTCTTTTCTAATGTTAGAAAGAACTCCATTTACAAAACGGCTTGATTGATCATCTCCGAATGCTTTAGCAAGCTCAATGGCCTCATCAATTGAAACAGAAGCAGGAATATCGGTCTCGTACTTCATTTCATAGGCAGCTAGGCGCAAAATTCCTCTGTCAACGTTCGCAAGCCTCTCCAACTTCCAATTGACAAGATGGGGTGTAATAAGCGAATCGATTTCTTCCAAGTTTGAAATCGTTCCAGTCACAAGGTCTTTAGTAAAGGAATTCACTTCTTCCTCATCAAAAGCATGCTGCAGGGCATCTGCTGGATCAATTTGGCTCACATCTATTTGAAACAATGCCTGTAAAGCTTTCTCTCGGGCTGCTCTTCTATTCATTCGTTTTCTGCTCCTTTTATATACGTTAATATACATTCATTTTATCCATGTCCATGTCTAGCCAAATCATATCATAATTTTGAAGCTGAATCACTTCCAAAATACGCATTCTCGCGACAAAACCGAATAAAAGATTCTTTTTTTCTCTAAACATTCGTTATTTATCACTTTTGCTTCCCTTTTCTCCAATGAATTCGCTGAAGCTTGTGTGGGGTCTAATCCTCTTTTCCCATAATATTCCACTCGATATTTTCGTATAGGCATAGAAAAAGGACTGCAAAATGCAGTCCTGATTCCATATGAAAATGATTCGCTTCTTACATTTCCTGATCGATTTCTACTTCAGGCGTTTTAGCGTCAAAAAGAATCCCTACTACATGGACATTAATCTCTGTAATATCAAGAGCTGTCATCGTTAAAAGCGCCTGACGGATATTATCCTGAATGGACTGCGCAACGTTTGGAATGGAAACGCCAAATGCCATGGTGCAATAAATATCAATAGAGATTCCTTCTTCGGAAAGCTCAACTTTTACACCCTTGCCATGATTTTTCTTTCCAAGGCGCTCTGCTACACCTGATGCAAAGTTGCCGCGCATATTCCCTACTCCTTCAACTTCAGAAGCAGCAATCCCCGCAATCACTTCAATAACTTCCGGTGCAATTTCAACCTTGCCAAGTGTACTGTCTTCCTGGTTCATTTCTAGTAAACGGTTTTCCTTCATTTCCTGCACCTCCATAAAAATTAGGATTCCATTACTGGATACAGCTCCAGAAACTTCGTGTTAAAATTTCCGCTTTTAAATGTTTCATGATCAAGCAGCTTTAAATGGAAAGGAATTGTTGTAGAGATTCCTTCGATTACAAACTCGCTCAATGCACGTTTCATTCTTGCAATCGCTTCTTCTCTTGTATCTCCATATGTAATCAATTTTGCAATCATGGAGTCGTAATATGGAGGAATTGAATACCCGGGATAAACCGCGGAATCCACTCTGACTCCAAGGCCGCCCGGTGGCAGATACATCTCGATCTTCCCGGGAGAAGGCATAAAGTTCTTTGACGGATTTTCTGCATTGATCCTGCATTCCATTGCCCAGCCTTTAAACACAACATCCTCCTGCTTAATGCTGAGGGTGTCTCCGGATGCCACTTTGATTTGCTCTTTAATCAAGTCAATTCCGGTCACCATTTCAGTTACAGGGTGCTCAACCTGAATCCGCGTGTTCATTTCCATGAAATAGTAACGTTGTTCATTATAATCAAAAATGAACTCAACCGTTCCAGCTCCCGTGTATTGAACCGCTTCTGCCGCTCTCACAGCCGCCTGTCCCATTTTCTCACGGATTGCAGGATCGAGTGCCGGCGAAGGAGATTCTTCTACAAGCTTTTGCAGTCTGCGCTGAATGGTACAGTCACGTTCGCCTAAATGAATCGTGTTTCCGTGAGTATCAGCCATCACCTGAATTTCAACATGGCGGAAGTCTTCAATGAATTTCTCAATATATACCCCAGGGTTTCCAAAGGCTGTTTCCGCTTCCTTCTGAGTAATGCGGATTCCTTTTTCAAGATCTTTCTGATCCCGTGCAACACGAATTCCTTTTCCGCCGCCGCCTGCAGTTGCCTTTATAATAACCGGATACCCAATTTCCTCTGCAAGGGAAACCGCTTCTTCAATATTTTTAATAATTCCCCTTGATCCCGGAACAATCGGAACATTTGCTTCCCGCATTGTTTCTCTCGCTACATCCTTCGTACCCATCTTTGAAATAGCTTCAGGACTCGGTCCTACAAAGGTAATGCTGCACTCCCTGCACAATTCAGCAAAGTCCGCATTTTCAGCAAGGAAGCCATAACCGGGATGGATGGCGTCTGTTCCAGTCAGGTTGGCAACACTGATAATATTGGTAAAATTTAAATAGCTGTCTCTTGAAGAAGTCGGTCCAATGCAATACGCTTCATCTGCGAGCTGAACATGCAGAGCGTCCCTGTCTGCTTCTGAAAAAACGGCAACGGTCTCAATCTCAAGCTCTTTGCACGCCCGGATGATTCTTACAGCAATTTCTCCCCGATTCGCAATGAGTAATTTCTTGATCATATCAGTTCGCTCCTTATTCAGGCTTTACGAGGAACAGGGGCTGGCCGTATTCTACAAGCTGACCGTTTTCCGCCAGAATTTCCACGATTTCTCCTTTAGTTTCTGCTTCAATTTCATTAAACAGCTTCATTGCTTCTACGATGCACACGACTGTGTCATTTTTTACTTTTGAACCCAATTCCACATAATTACCTGTTTCCGGTGAAGAAGCCGCGTAAAAAGTTCCTACCATTGGAGATGTAATTTTAACCAGGTTTTCATCCTGTACCGATTCAGCTGCCGGTTTTTCCTCTGCTTTTGGCGCTTCCTGGCCGGCACTCGGCTGAGCTGCCTGAACTGGTGCAGCCTGCTGCACTGGAGCTTCAGCAGCAGCTGGCGCTGCGTGACTGTAAACAGCTTCAGGCGCTGATTTTTTCAATAAAAGCTTTGCACCTTCATTTTCGTATGTAAATTCATCAATTGAAGATTGGTCGATTAACTTGATCAGTTCCCGAATCTCCTGGATTTTCAACATAAACTGGCACCCCTTATTGGAAAATTACGTGATAAATGCTAATTACTATCATCTGCTACTAAAACTAAGTCTCATAAACATCTTACGATACTATGCAAGCTTAATTCAACTTAAATCGATACGCTATACAACTTTTGAATGATTCCTGCCCCAATGACCATGATCCTATTATAGTCGAAATGTACCTTTTTTTGAAATGGACCTTTACATGGGCAGGTTAGACAAAAAGGTTTGCTGCACATCATCGAAGATTTTCGCTTCCCCATCCAGTGTTCCCGTTTTCAGATAAAAAATCAGCCTGCATCCGCAGGCTGATTCTGTTCTATTTTTTATTTGGTCGGTTCAAAGGAAACCGCTACATTTTCCATACCCGCAATTTCGCTTCTGACAAGCATAATGATGTCATTGGCATTCGCTGCACTATGATCTTTCGCTTTAACCGTAATCAAAACCTGATTATCTTCTACCCTTACTAATGCATCATCATAATCCTCAGATTTGATTAACGTTTCAAGAATGGCTTCCTTGCCTGCCGTGTCAGACAGTTCTTTCATTTGCTCATAAGCTTTGCTTTTTTCTTCAGCAGATGCGTCTTTGCTTGCAACGACGGACTGAAGCTGGCTTTTCAGCTCGCTTCTCTGATCTTCAAGCTCCATGCGAAGGGAAGTAAAAAGTTCATCGCTTTCAACTGTTGAAACGACTGTACCATCTTCCCCGGCTGCAGATTTGGCTTCCCCTTTGGCATTTTCATTTCCCTTTGTATCTTTGGAAACCGTTTTTGATGCAGCCGTTTCTTCTTTCCCGGCAGCTTTTTCATCTTGATTCTGGTCCTTATTTACTGCAGCCATATCAGTTCCTGTTCCGCCTTCAGGAGAGGTAATGTAATAGACAGATAACACTACGACTAAGCTAAGCATCGTTAGCAGCCAAACGGTTTGTTTTTTCAGCATCATATTATGAAGCCTCCTTTATTTTTTTGGGAGCTACTGCAACTTTGAAGCTCTCAACCCCAAGCACTCTTGTCACAGAGTCCACGATCATTTTCTTTATTTGAACGTTGTCCGCCCCATTGGCTACAACGAGTACACCCCTGATTGCCGGCTTCGTATATTGAAGCACGATCGGCGTTTCTTTATCCCCCTGCTTAATAATGACGACCTGCTCATCATTGGTCACATCATCAACTTTTCTTTCGCCCCCGTCCCGATCCGTTTCATTCGTGGACTGGCTTTGGGTGTTACGGTTTTTTTCCAGTACTTTCAGTGACGTTGCATCGACATTAACAACGACAGATACATCATCAATCCCGCTGATGGTTTCCAGAGCTTCCTTCAGCTGCGTTTCATAATCATGTTCATAGCCCGCGATTAAATCCTTTTCGGTATCAGCTGCCGGCTTAAATACTTCCTGAGTTTCTGAATTTCCGCTTCCGGGGGAAACAGCTGCCGGCTGCACGCCTGCCGTTTTGACACTTTGATCAGTCATGTTGCTTAAAAGCATAATTCCGATTCCCGCCGCGAGCAGCATCAAGATGGTTTTCGGATTCACCTTTGACTGTCCCCCACTCTGGCTGAAGAACTTCTTGATTTTATCCATTAACGATGTTTTCTCACTCATGAACCTGATCCTCCCCTCCTTCCACATGAATCAGGATTTGCTCCTGATCCAGCTCCCATATTTGCGCAAGCAGCGAAGCCATATCCTTCAAGCGGCTATCGGCTATATCCTCTTTAGGAACCATTTCTCTTGATGCATCAATTTGAATGGGTGCTATGGTTTCGACTGCTGTCTGTTCTTTTTCAGAGGGGGCGCTCACATAAACATCTACGGATTTTACATCTTTGCTGCTTCCTATTGATTTCTGCTCATCTGAAACCTGGATGGCGATGTCTCGAATTTCCATTGAATATTCTTTTTCCATATCCTCCCCGGCATCTTTTTTCATTTGGACAGCCATTTGTTCTAAAATATATGCACGCTGGGAGGCTTGTATTTCTCTTTTCTGTGATTCGATCAATTTTTTTGATTCTTCATCCTGCGAAGCATCATTTATTTGGAAATCACTGATCAGCTTGTTGATATCAACAGAGAATAAGCTGAATACAGGATTCAATATAACCACAATCAGCATCAAGCCGATGACCATCTTTGAGTATTTCTGCATGGAAGAGTTCGGAAGCAGCATATCAATTACGATGGCAAGCAGAATGAATAATAGGATATTCGTAATCCAGCCAGTCAGAAAAGTCATATTCTCACCCTCCTATCGAACCATTAAGGTTAAATTCCCCGCGGCGATAATGACCGTCAGACTGAGGAAGAACATAAATGAGACGATGGCCAGTGCCGCAAAAATATAAATAACACTTTTGCTGATAATATCCAGGCATTTAATCACTGGTCCTCCTCCAACAGGCTGAAGGATCGCAGCAGCAAATTTATAAATAAACGCAAGGGACAGGACTTTAAGCGCAGGAAATGCAGCAATCGCAAGCAGGATCGCAACACCGGCAATTCCGACTGTATTCTTCAATAGAACTGACGCACTTATCACAGTATCAGTAGCATCTGTAAACATCCGTCCTAGGACGGGGATAAAATTTCCTGTTAAAAACTTGGCTGTACGGATCGTGATGCCGTCCGTAACAGCGGCTGATGCCCCCTGAACAGAAATGACTCCTAAAAAAATCGTGAGAAAGGTTCCGAGAAGTCCAATTCCTGCCTGTCTCAAGAGCTGTGCCAGCTGGGTAACTTTATACTGATCTGTCAATGTACTGACGATGCTTAATAGAGCAGATAGAAAAAGAAGGGGAAGCACGACATTCTGGATTAAAACCCCGCTCGTATTCATGAGAAAGAGAATAACAGGATGAAAGAATGCGGCAGAAACCAATCCTCCTGATGAAGCCATAAGCGCGAGCAATAATGGAATAAGAGCCATAATGAAATTCGTCATGGATTGGATTGCATCACTTGTGTATTGAATCGCGATATGAAAGCTGTTTAATGCAATGATCATCAGCACCATGTAAACGAGAGCGTATGCCACTTTGCTGACTGTACTCTGCTGAAATGCGTTTTGCAGCAGCTGAAGCAAAACACTGAAGATTGTTAGCAGGATCAGTGTACCCAGCAGCTTTCCATTCGCCAGGATTTCATGAAACAAATATTTTAAGAGTGCCTTCATCCAGTCCATGATGGAAAAATGCTTTTCACCTGTTACAAAGTCATAGAGACTGCCTTTTTGGCTTTCCGGCAGAAATCCCCCATACTGTACAAGAAGCTCGTCCCAGAAAGCTTTAACATGCTCCAGTTCAAGCTTGTCCGCCTGCTGTCTGATAAGTCCTTCTTGCCCGGAAGGATCAGAAGAAAGTGAAGGGTCCACCGTGTCAGCTGCTTCTCCATTTTCCTTCAATGATTCATCTTGGCTGAAGCTGTTTTGGGCAGGTTCATTGCCCTGGGCTTGTACATGTATAGGAAAGAAAATCAGAATACAAAAAACTATGGCTGGCAGCCTTTTCATGACCCCTCCTCCTCTCCGCTCTAAAATTCAGGAATCATTTTGATGACCGTTTCGATAATGACGGTTAAAATTGGTATCGCCATTGTCAGGATCAAGATTTTCCCGCCTAGCTCGATCTTGGAAGCAATGGCTCCCTGTCCTGCGTCTTTTGTCAGCTGGGCGCCGAACTCGGCAATATAAGCAATCCCGATTATTTTCATGATCGTTTCTACATAAATAAGGTTCACATTGGCGTTTACGGCAATTTTTTCAATCATCCGAATGATTTCATATATTTGATCCACTAAATAAAGAAAGATGACACAGCCGGTAAAGACAACAAGAAGGAAGGCAAAGTTCGGTTTTTGTTCTTTGATCACCAGAGCCAGAAACGTAGCTACAAGACCAAGACCAACGATTTGAATAATTTGGATCGTGTTCCCCTCCCTACCCTTGAAACAGGAAAACCGCTTTGATCTTTTTGAATAGGTCATCTACAATCGATGCAACCATGAATAAAATATAGATAAAACCAAGCAGTGTGACCCATTGCGCGTATTCTTTCTTGCCCATTTGATCAAGGATCGTGTGAAGAAAAGCCACAACAATGCCGATTCCGGCAATCTGAAAGATGATATTAATATCGACGCCCATTTTTTAAAGCTCCTTCCTTTTGCTGCTACAGCAGTACAATGACAACAAGCAGTCCGCACAGAAACCCTATACTCTTTATCATCCGCTCGTAGCGCTGCTGCCTGTCAGCCGCCTCTGTTTCTTCCCGTTCAAGGTGGACCATTGCAAGCTTTATATGCTTCTGCTGCGAGATGAGATCATGGCGGCCCAGCGTCTCCCCAAATTGCTTCATTACTTCCAGTTCACCCTTTTGAAGGCTGCTGGATGCAGCGAGCTGCTCCAGGCTTTCCGACCATGCTGATTTTGTACTTTTGCCTCCGCTTGAAAGAATGTGCGAGAATTGAGTGAAAAACTCTGACAGCGGTCTGTTAAGCTGTCCGCTCAAGTCATCAGCAGCTGCCTTTAAAGGCTTTTGGCTGTAGACAATTTCTGCTTCAAGCGATTGTAATGCAACCTTTATTTCCCGCAGCAGTCTGGTTCTTTTTCCTAACCTGCCAGCAATTTCAAAGCCGATCCAAGTGGAAGCAAAAAGAATCATGGCGGCGCCAATCAGCTTGACCATATAAGTTCCTCCCCCGATATGGAAGCAAATTGCGAGTTTAGGATTTCCATGGTCCGATTGCCATCTTTTCGGCTTAGCTCTACGATCCTCTCAAAGACACCGTTATCAAAAAGAGGCTGAATGGATGGTCTCTTCGAGGCATCCCCGGCCCCAAAACCGTGGACACTGACCATAACCTGAACTCCTGCGTGGACCGCTTCCATGATGGCACTGCAATCCTCCGCTGAACCGATTTCATCTGCAATCAGCACATCAGGACTCAGTGAGCGAATCATCATCATCATTCCTTCAGCCTTTGGACACGAATCGAGTACGTCCAGCCGGTTCCCAAAGGTATGCTGTGGGATTCCATTAACGGAACCTGCTATTTCAGACCGCTCATCAACGATCCCAACCTTCATGCTCTCTTTTTCCGAATCACCAGTGCTTACCGTGCGGGCTATATCTCTCAGTAGAGTCGTCTTTCCCGTTTGGGGAGGTCCGATAATCAGGGTATTCAGCCATCTCCCCTCGTAAAGGTATGGAATCAGCGGCTGGGCAGCCCCGATTTTCTGCTTGGCTACCCTTATATTAAAAGACGTGATGTCCCTAATCATTTTTACACGGCCTCCCGTTGTAATAACCTTGCCTGCCAGTCCGATCCGGTGTCCTCCGGAAATGGTGATGTAGCCCCTGCGCAGCTCCTCTTCCAGCGTGTAAATCGAGAATTCACTCATTTCGTTCATGAGCACTTGTCCATCATCAAGAGTAGCCGTATACGGCAAAAAGAGATGCCTGCCGTTCAATATAACTTCTATAGGCCTGAATAAACGAATCCGGATTTCCTCCAGCTGATCACGATCGCTTTCATTTAAACGTACCAAATGGCTTCTGATTGATTCAGGAAGGACCCGCATAATCTCATCCAAAGACGTTTCCTCCTTATACCTGCTTGATATAGAAAATGTATGCAGGCTTGACCGCTTTATGCCACCCCTCACTTATAAATTCCAGCTAATATAAAAACGACTCCGAGACCGATGAAAATCATTTTCCCATAAGAAATCTCTCCAGCAATTTGAAAGATACCGATTGCCATCGTTCCAATAAAAATAGCCGGCCCGACAATAGCCAAAACGGAGTTAATCGCAATCGCCTTACGGACGTCATTTACAAGGAGCATACAAATTGCTGCAGTCAATTCAATACTTGCTGATAAAAAGCGGAGTCCTGCCATAGCAAGCACGGTTTGATCAAGCCCATTCCACCAATTCTTCATCCTTCCACCTCGGGTCCTTTTTGTACAGCCTATGCGCCTTGTCCATGAAATAGAAAGAAAAGCGTTTTTTTCTCAACTGATTCGAGTCATGATATAATGGAAATATAGGGAAATTTATTTTGGTAAAAGTTTTGCAGTCCGGTACTGCGGAATGAAGGAGGGGATGAAGATGGAAGGATTTTCTCAAGCTTATTTCATACTTCAATGGATTCTCGCTGCAGGCATTTTTCTGGTTATCCCAGTTATCATCATCATCAAGGCCTTGAAAAAGAAGAAGTACCCCAGAAGCAATTTCTACACCCCGTTTGACAACATCATTGAAGGCAAGAGTTCGAGTGAGAAATTGGCTGTTGATCAGCTGCAGGAAGATGAAAGGCACCGTAACCGGTATGGAGAAATAGATTGACCGGTAAAAAAAATGTAAGCTATGTGCCTTGATTCTTTTTACATGCAAGAGAATTTAAACGGAGCGTTTCGTTAGCACTCCAATAGAAAAACCCGGTTCATTTGAACCGGGTTTTTACAGGGCTTATCCATTTTTTCTGCCGGCAAGAGGAAGCAGTTCCGCTCTTGTAAGAAGAATTTTTTTTGCAGAAACGCGTCGTGTGACCGTTCCCCTTTTCTTTGATTTATAAAAAGTTTCAATAATTTTCTCATCAGAGTGCGGAATCGCTTCACCTTTGACCATTTGTGCCCCGTTAATACAGCCGCTGGTGAGTAGTATGATATCGTTAGAATGCCCCAGGCTAAGTGCCTTAATGACACCTTGTTTTCTGGTCAAGGTCGGATGGATTTCAGCTGCGCGGGGTTTACGGAATCCACTCATCACCTGCTCGACAATCACTCGCGGATCATGGTCTCCAGGATGATCGACTGTTACGACAATCTCATCCGCCTTGTTCTCAATGACCTGTGCCATTTTTGGCATTTTTGCAAAGTCTCTAATGCCGATTCCAGCAATCATGACAATCAGCCGATTGTGCGGCAGCTTCTTTACTTCCTCTAAAAGACGAGTCAAAGCAACAGGCGTATGTGCGTAATCCAATATGATCTTTTGACTGTCAGGACCTTTTATAATCTGAAAACGCCCTTCAGGACTTTCCAGATGGCGAAGTACTTTAACGATCTCCTCTATCCCGAACCCAAATAATAGAGCCGCTCCTATTGCTGAAAGAACGTTCGAAATGTTGTATTCCCCATATACCGGAACATCAATACTGAAAGTAGAACCCGCGTATAACAAAGTGAATTTCGAACCGGATTCACTGAACTCAATATTAACCGCCCTTAGATCCGCATGGTTATTTGAAGACAGGCTGTAAGTGATTCGCGGACCGGTGAAAGTACTTGCCAGCCTCTCTCCCATTCCTTCATCATCAACATTAATAACGGCCTGTTTAGCTTGCTTAAACAGTCTCAACTTGCACTCCATATAGTGAGCAAAAGTTTTATGGTATTCCAGGTGCTCTTCAGAAAGGTTCGTATGGATGGCTACATCAAACTTAATATCATCTACACGGTTCTGATCCAGGGCAATGGACGATACCTCCATCGCCACAGCTTCATCTCCGAGAGATACTAAATCCTGAAACATACTTTGCAGATCTATAGATTCCGGAGTTGTTGGAGTACTTTTCTTGTAGGACAATTTTTCCTTAGAAGACCAAATACCTGTGGTGCCAATGGATCCCGATGGCATCCCAAGCAGCGTTAACAATGACCTAACATAAGCTGCAACCGTCGTTTTACCATTCGTTCCAGTTATTCCAACGGTTTTTATTTTTTCATCAGCAGAGCTGTAATACGTTCTTGCAAACTTCGCCATCGTTTCTCTTACATTATCAACCAATATAAAAGTACATAGGGGATGCTTCACGCTTAAGTCCTGAAGAAGAGGCAAGCTGGAGCCAAATACGGCAACTGCGCCTTGTGATAACGCATCTTCAATATATTGATGACCATCATGAGTGTACCCCTTCATACTAAAAAAAAGAGAAAAATCTTTTACAAGCCGTGAATCATAAGCAAGATGAAGGATTTGCTGGGCTGGAGGACCTAATATCTTTTTTATTGGCAATTCGTTAAGCTGGTTAAATTTAATTAGCATGATTGACCTCACAGGTGTTTAGTATAATTGCTTGTGCTGCAGTTTTATTTTTTGTATGAATATCACATTGTATTCAATTAGAAATTAGACTAATTCTTATTAGGTCAGGGTTTTTTATACCCTGTGAATAAGTAAACCTATACAAATACCCTCATACTAACTACCCGTTTAATTGCAAATTAAAACCTGCACCTGCACTAATAAATGCGATATTTTTAACATCTCATTCAGGCTCGAAGAATAGATCGAACATTCCATAATAATCCCTGTGAATGACAAAAGGCATCCAGATAGACTTCCGAATGCCTTTATTCTAAAAGCTAAAACCCGCCGTAGGCGGGTTTCCTATTACGCTCTTGAAACGTAAGAAGATTCTGTTGTGTTGATGATTAATACATCCCCTTCATTAATGAAGAAAGGAACGTTTACGGTAAGTCCAGTTTCAAGAGTAGCTGGTTTTGTTCCGCCTGAAGCCGTATCACCTTTGATTCCCGGCTCCGTTTCAGTTACCTTCAATTCAACCGTGTTTGGAAGCTCCACTCCAAGGGTTTCGGTCTGGAACATCATAATTTGCACTTCCATATTTTCTTTCAGGAATTTCAGCTCATACTCAATTGCGTTTGCTGGAAGCTCGATTTGCTCGTAAGATTCATTATCCATGAATACATGCATATCATCGCTTGCATACAAATATTGCATTCTGCGCGTCTCAATCTGTGCTTTCGCTACTTTTTCACCTGCGCGGAACGTTTTTTCCTGAATGGCACCAGTCCGAAGGTTGCGAAGCTTTGAACGAACGAATGCTGCTCCTTTACCCGGCTTCACGTGCTGGAAATCAATTACGCGCCAAATTCCATTGTCCACCTCTATTGTTAAACCTGTACGAAAATCATTTACTGAAATCATGAATGTGTTCCTCCTAGCAATCTTTTGCCCCGTTGTTGAAAACAGGGCTTATGTAAAAAAGCGAATGCGCCTTTTTTTAAAGGATAATCAATTCTTTTGGAGACGATGTTAGTGACTCGTTGCCGTTTTCCGTAACAACCGTGTCATCTTCAATTCTTACTCCGCCAAGTCCGGCGATATAAATACCAGGTTCTACCGTTACCACCATTCCGGACTCCAAAACCGTTTCAGATCGTGAGGATAATGCAGGTCCTTCATGCACTTCCAAGCCTAAGCCGTGACCTGTTGAATGACCGAAATACTCTCCGTACCCTTTTTCTGTAATGTAATCACGTGTTAAGGCGTCTGCTTCCTTGCCTGTCATGCCCGCTTTAATTCCGTTCATGGCTTTAAGCTGAGATTCCAGCACGACCGAATAAATTTCCTTCAGCTTATCAGAAGGCTCGCCGACTGCAAACGTTCTCGTAATATCCGAGCAGTACCCTTTATAGTAAGCACCGAAATCAAGCGTTACAAAATCGCCTGTTTCAATTTCTTTTTCGCTTGCTGTTCCGTGCGGGAGAGCAGAGCGAAAGCCGGATGCAACAATAATATCAAATGAAGATGAAGCAGCTCCATTTTTACGCATGAAAAACTCCAGTTCGTTGGAAACATCAATTTCTTTCAAACCTGGGCGAACGAAGTGCAGAATGTGAGAATAGGCGGCATCCGCAATCTCGGCCGCTTCCTTTAATATCTTAATCTCTGCCGGAGACTTAATCAAGCGTAACTTTTCCACGGCACCTGAAACCGGAACAAGAGAGATTCCGTTCATTGCTTTTTGGTACTGCTGATATGCAGCGAACGTAATATGGTCCTGCTCGAAGCCAAGCTTCGTAATGCCCATCTTTTTTGCCTGTTCAGCTGCTTCTTCAATGATTGAGCCTGTATGCTGAATAATCTCGTAGCCTTGTGCCTGCTTTCCTGCCTGTTCAACATAACGGAAATCTGTGATGAATACCGCCTTTGATTCCGAAACAATCGCTAGTCCCGCAGAGCCGGTGAAGCCTGTCATATAACGGCGGTTGTATTCGCTTGTAATAAGCAGACCATCAATTTCAGAACTCTTAAATGAATTTCTTAATTTTTCAAGCATGTTCATTTTCCCCCTGTTTGATTCATTAACGCCTGAAGCGCCAGTCTATATCCATAGAATCCAAGCCCGGCGATTTGGCCAAGTGCTGCAGGAGCAATAACCGAATGGTGCCGGAATTCTTCTCTGGCATAAACATTTGATATATGTACTTCCATAACCGGAACCGATACTCCTGCAACCGCATCCCGAATTGCATAGCTGTAATGGGTGAAAGCCCCGGGATTCATAACGATTCCATCGTACTGTTCATCCGCTTCATGAATGGCATCAATTAAATCTCCCTCATGGTTGGACTGAAAGCACGTTACCTCGATTCCTGCGTCTTCCGCGAATTGAAGAAGCTCTCTTTCAAGATCTGTTAAAGTCTTACTGCCGTATACAGCCGGCTCGCGTTTCCCAAGCCGGTTTAAATTGGGGCCATTGAGGATTAAATACCGCTGCATATCTCTCTCTCCCGTCCTGAAAAACTGAAATGAAAAGCCAGGAATCACCCAAGCTTCATTCAGCAAAAGCTTCTATGAGTGCTTGTTTATTTTACCATAGTCAGCTATTTTCCTCTAATGATTTAGAAGGTTTGGATTTCGTCTCCTTCATTACTTCACTATAGTCATATGATATGGAATACCCAACGAACGTTCCATATAGGATATAAATACATAATGTAGTTACAACCGTATTTGAATCCAAATCTGTAATCGGTTTTAGGACAGGAAACAGAGGAGTCAATAATACAAAGACGAACCCCCATAGTGCGATACCGAATCCAATTCCAGCCCAAATCGTATGAATTCTTCTTAAAATAGCGTAATAAACAAAGGCAACTCCGATTGAAATAACACTGATTAAGCATATACTTACAATATTTCCTGCTGTTCCATCTTTCCATGCTCCTGCCGATACCGGCTGCAAAATCATATTGGGACTTATTTCGGAAAGCTTAAAGTACGAAGCAATAAAAGCCATCACAGACCAGATCAGGCCACCAGCAAAGCCGCATGCAGCTACTCTTCCAAGAATTGAAGCGGCTGTCGGCCCCTTTTTAACCGTTCCAGAATTTTGATTGTCCATTTACCATCACCTCACTTCTCAGTATGCCCCTACTTTTCCCTGTCAATGTCAGTGCGCTTCTCATGTGTAAGAAAAAAATGGATGGGTATACTAATCCTACAACCTGTAAGGGTAAATAAATGTCAAAACAATGAAACATCAGCCTAGAGGTTTACCTGAATTTTAGGTAAAATAGAATAATAACACTTTTGACAGAAATTCTTAGCAGAAGTGACCAAGTTGAGATAGGTTGGTGTTTCATGTCTACAGAGAAAAAACCCGCGTATGGCGGGCAGGCAGTGGTTGAAGGAGTTATGTTCGGAGGAAAGCATCATTACGTAACGGCAATTCGGAGAAAAGATGATTCAATTGAATTTTTTCATTTGCCGAGAAAAGGGAATCCTATTCTTGCAAAACTGAAAAAAATCCCTTTTTTAAGAGGCATTATTGCTATATTGGAAGCAAGTGCAAATGGTACCAAGCATTTGAATTTTTCTACTGACCGATTTGATGTAGACCCTGGAGACGACAGCAAAGTGGCCTCCGAAAGAAAAGAATCAAAACTGACTATGATTCTTGGCGTAGCCGCTGCAGGTATTCTGTCGTTTTTGTTTGGGAAATTCATCTTCACCTTAATACCTGTTTTTCTGGCTGAGTCCACCCGCTTTATCTTTAAAAGTGATTTTTCACAAATCATGGTGGAGGGTGCTTTTAAACTCATTCTGCTGCTTGCCTACATTTATTTTATATCGTTAACCCCTCTTATTAAACGGGTATTCCAATACCACGGGGCAGAACATAAAGTCATTAACTGCTATGAAAACGATATGCCTCTGACGGTAGAAAATGTACAAAAGCAATCCAGGCTCCATTACCGCTGCGGAAGCAGTTTTATCCTGTTTACAGTCATCGTAGGTGTTTTTGTTTATATGCTCGTTCCAACCGATCCTTTATGGTTACGTGTTGTAAATCGGGTAGCTTTAATACCAGTCGTACTTGGTATTTCTTTTGAGGTTTTGCAGCTTACAAATTCCCTCCGCAATGTACCAATCTTAAAAGCACTTGGTCTGCCCGGGTTATGGCTTCAGCTTTTAACCACGAAAGAACCTGATAACAAACAGGTGGAAGTAGCAATTGAGAGCTTTGAAGAGCTAATGAGGATGGAAAAGGAAACCCAAATGTCTAAGGAGCAAATTGTTTAACAATCTTGTCTAATTTAATGGGAGGTGGATTCATGAAACGCGGATCGAACTGGTTTTTTCTGGCTATTGCGGGTCTTGCAGGTTTCTATTTGATTACTACCATGATCACAAATCCTGCTGCTCTCCTGCAGCAGGCAGCAATCTTGGTCATTACCATTGCCATTATCTATCTTGTGTTCCGTTATTTTATGAAAAGGAAAATGGGGTCTGATTACTCGTCCTATTCAAAAGCGGTGAAGCAGTCGAAGCGTACCGCAAACGAAAAAACTTATTCCAGCTCCCCTTCCAAGACGGTCACTCCCATCAAAAAATACGTGAAAAGAAAACCTTTTAAGAAGAAAAGCTCCAGTCACTTGACAGTCATTGAAGGAAAAAAAGGAAAAAAGAAAAATAGGGCCCTTTTTTAATAGGCCCATGTCTGGAGAAAATGCTCCGTTTCACTTCTGCCTAGCTCAATTAGAGCTAGCTTTTTTTCTTCTGTTAAATTAAATTCTGTCGTCAAAATATGATCAACCGGTAAAAACACAATATTCCGTTCATGCTTGCTTGATATGTGGCGGGCGTCATGGGCGTCCTTCATCGTCTCAAATAAGGCCCCGTACAATTCAATGGCATTCGTAATTTTATTCTTGGGCCTTTCCTGTTCATTTGGTGTTAACCGGATGCCCAGTACCGGCCGTTTCGGAAATAGTTCCGCAGTAAAAAGCCAGATGGGAAAATTGCTAAGTACTCCTCCATCGACAATCACGCAGTTTCCCAAGCGGGATGTCAGCTTTACCGGTTCAAAAAAATAAGGCAGACTGCTGCTCATTCTTACTGCCCTCGCAACCGAAAAGTTTTCAGGAACAAGGCCGTATTCAGGTAAATCATCGGGTAAAACGACAATCTTTCCGTTTGTCAGGTCGGATGCGATCACTTTTAACGATCCTGTCGGCAAATCACCGAAAGTTGAGATTCCCTTCGCTTTCAGTTTTTCAGCAATCCAATTCTCCAATTTTTGGCCTTTGTATAACCCAAGGCGCCAATAAATCGAAATCCACTTTAAAAAACGGAGCGGAAAAAACGAGATCCGTTCATCCATAAAATCCTTTAAATTCGCTTCTTCCAGCAAGTCGATAATTTCATCACTTGTATACCCGGCTGCTATAAAGGCAGCAATAATCGATCCTGCGCTTGTTCCGGCTATACGGGCAAACCGCAGGCCCTTTTTCTCTATTGCCTGGTAGGCTCCAGCCATAGCCAGCCCCTTAATTCCTCCGCCTGAAAAAACACCGTCAATATACACAGGATTCCCCCTCTGTATGCTGTCTGTTAATCCTATTTCAACGTGCTGGTTTTTTAGAACTTAGGCATCCGGCTTGGGGTAAATCAGGAAACTTTTTAGTGAAGTGTTTAATAAGAGGGTTTAGAAAAGCAGGACAGTGTATGCAGAAGCCGATGCGTCCCAGGAAACAAATCCGGGGCGCTCATCTGCTGCTAATTGTCAATTAAGAGGGATCCTGTTCACTCCGTTTCTGTACGCTTTTAAGATCTTCGGAGCGTTTCGGATCTTCCTCAAAATACTGGACAAGGTCACCAATCCGATCGATGGCATTCCAGCTTAAATGGTGTTCAATACCTTCTACATCATCGTATATAATATCTTCATCCACACCAATGATTCTCATAAATTGTTCGAGAAGTTCATGCCGGTAAACGAGACGTTTGCCAATTTTTTTCCCTTTTGGTGTAAGAATCAAGCCTCTATACTTCTCATAAACTAAATATTCATCTTTATCCAGCTTCTGCACCATTTTTGTAACAGAGGAGGGATGTACGCCTAGTGCTTCTGCGATATCGGACACTCTGGCGTAGCCTTTTTCTTCTATCAGGTTGTAAATTTGTTCTATGTAATCTTCCATACTGGGCGTTGGCATAATTAAAAGTCCCTCCATTGCTTACCGATCATACTTCAAAAATAAATCATATCAAGTGTACACTTTTTTAGTTGCTGTGACAAGGAACGTTCCCGTCATATAAGGCTTTTGGCGGGGAAGGAGCAGGCCGAATGCAAAAAGAAAAAATGACTGATTCAGTAAGGACAAGCCATATGATTTCCGATTCTGATTCCTTTCTCCTCGTGGTACAGGCATTGTCCCCCGCTCCCTCAAAACCCGCTTTTCTTAGCAGCAATATTAAGCCGTCTCCAATCCTCATGGTGGCTGCACTAATATTTTAACATTAAAAAAGCTGCCAGGATTCAGGATCCCTGGCAGCCAGGAGCCGGATAAGTCATCCAGCTTCTAATGATATTATAATCCGCATTTTAACTGGGCACCGCAGCTTGTACATGTGTTGCAGCCGCCCAAATCTTCGACCGTACCTTCGCGGCATACCGGACAAGTGTTGCCTACTTCGTTTCCAATCGTTACATCGGTTGAACGCAGGGCGTTGATTGTATCAACAAGAACCACTTTGCCCTTTTCTTTTGGTGCTTCTTCCGTTTCGTCATCAAACGTATTCTCTTCAGCCTTTAAAGTCAGAACCTGAGAGTCCCGGCTTCCATCGACATAAACCGTTCCGCCCTTAGCACCGCCTTTATAAAGACGCTCATACACGCCTTCAACCTGCTCAACAGAATAGCCTTTAGGGGCATTTACTGTTTTAGAGATCGAGCTGTCAATCCAGCGCTGAATGACACACTGTGCATCAGCGTGGGCTTCAGGGGACAGTTCCATCGCTGAAATAAACCAGTGAGGAAGATTATTAGGATCTGCATCTGGGTTGCTGTCCAAATACTCCTGAACAATATCCGCTTTCACTTCTATAAATTTACCGAGTCTTCCGCTTCTAAAGTAAGAGAAGGAGAAGTAAGGTTCGAGGCCAGTTGATACACCGACCATGGTACCCGTTGAACCTGTAGGGGCCACTGTCAGCAAGTGAGAGTTGCGAATTCCGTACTTTTCAATCTCTTCCCGGATATCCTCAGGCATTTTCTTCATATAGCCTGTTTCCGTGAATTTTCTGCGCAGCTCCATCGTTTCTGCTTCTCTTGAACCTGTCAGGAATGGGAAGCTGCCTTTTTCTTTGGCAAGCTCTACAGAAGCACGGTAAGCCGTTGTTGCAATGGTTTCAAACACTTTATCAACAAGGGCATTTCCCTCTTCTGTTCCGTATTCCGTTTCACAGTAAATCAGCAGGTCATGAAGACCCATTACACCAAGTCCAACACGGCGTTCACCCAGTGCCTGCTTTTTATTCTCCTCAAGGAAATATGGAGTTGCATCGATAACGTTATCCTGCATGCGGACACCCGTTTCAACCGTCTGGCGAAGTTTTTCAAAGTTTACCGTTTTCGTTGTTTTGTCGGCCATTTCTGCCAGGTTTACAGCTGCAAGGTTACAGACTGAAAATGGCGCGAGAGGCTGTTCTCCGCACGGATTTGTTGCAACAACCTTTTGCCCATAGGCTTTAGCGTTTGTCATATCGTTGGCATTATCAATAAAGAAAATGCCAGGTTCCGCAGAGTATGTTGCACAAATATTCACCAGGTTCCAAAGCTCTTTTGCTTTAATTTTGCGATACGTACGGACTTTGTAGCCTTTTGCTTCCCACTCGCGTACGTCCCCTGACTTGTGCCACTCTTCATTGTAGGCTTTCATGTCTTCCTTGCTGTAGCTCTCAACATCAGGGAACCTTAAATCATATTCCTCATCCATTTCTACAGCCTTCATGAAATCGTTCGTCAGGCAAATGGAGATATTTGCCCCTGTTAGGAATTCAGAGTTGTGTACACTGTACGTTCCGCCGGTTTTCAGCTTCGATTCTGCATCTCTCATCACTTTGTCAGAAAAACCGCCGTTTCCAGGAATGGCTTTGTAATTTACAATGCCCTGATACATGTCCTGTTCCGCTTGTGTGAAAGGAGTGAATTTCAGTTTTTCCTGCGCTGCTCTTTTAATGGATTCATCGTTTGTATTTTCAATAAGATATCGAAGGATACGCGGATTTTGCATTTTGGATATAATGAATTCCACGATGTCCGGGTGCCAGTCGGAAAGCATAATCATTTGGGCACCGCGTCTTGATCCGCCCTGTTCCACAAGATGCGTAAGTTTTGCGATATCATCAAGCCAGGAAACCGATCCTGACGATTTACCATTTACTCCGCGTGCAAGCGTGTTGCGCGGCCGGAGGGTTGATCCGTTCGTTCCCACTCCGCCTCCGCGGCTCATGATTTCCATTACCTGTTTACGGTGCTCAGAAATTCCTTCACGCGAATCCTGAACGAAAGGCATGACATAGCAGTTAAAGTACGTAACGTCTGTTCCAGCTCCTGCTCCATATAAAACACGGCCTGCAGGCACGAAGTTTGTGGCGACAAGCTCCTGATAGAACTTTGCAAACCACTCCTGGCGTTTTTCTTCGGTTTTTTCCACAGAAGCAAGGCCAGTCGCATTTCGTTTCGCAATTTGTTCGTAAAAGACTTCCAAAGGCTTTTCAATGACATCTAAAGATCTAACGATTAATCCGCTTTCGATTTCCTCAGGCTTGTCCAGAGAATGACGGTATTCCTCATCTACTAAAACAGTAGCTGTTTTTGACGTCCAATCAAGCTCCGTTATGTAACCCAGTCCCCTAGCCGGAAACTTCGGATCCTCTTTTATGGTCAGAACAACGAAATCACCTTTGGATAACGTTACTTTTTCCGTATCCTTAAATGTATACCTGTCAAGCATGACAAGACGGGAAACGCCTTTATGTGTAAGGTGCATGTCATCTGTCACCGGATGCACCTGCGGGAACAAGGAAATATCCTTATTCAGCTTGTCTACATCCATTTTCATCTTCTCCTCTAACGAAACGGGCATGTTAACAACTCCTCTTCCAATAGTACTAAGTAAAAATATCATACATCAGGCCCTATAATCAACATATAGTGCATTCATTATTAAGAACAATACTATATATTGATTATAGCTTGGTTTTTCCCTTATTTGTCAAATCGAAAACTAAACAAAAACGAGAGAAAAACAGAGAAAATAAGAGATTCTGCTGCATCTGCTATTTAAATTAAACCAATTTGTGATTTGCAATAATTCCTATTAAACCAACTTCTGATAAATAAAGGAAATAATTGAATTATTTTCTTGCTGCAGTAAAAATAATTTACGACTACATCCATTATAGAACAAATGTTCTTCGTGATCATAGAGTAATTTCTGGCAAAAGGAAAAAGCGGCACAAATGCCGCCCTATCCTTGCTACCTTTTAAAGTTCCAGTCACTGCTTTCATATTTACTTTTTGCGAGATTTTCTACATACATTTGTTCATCCTGCGAAAGTTCATAAGCTTCCAGTTCAATATTCAATCCGGTCTCAAATCCTTTTTTAAATGCCTTACGCGCCTCTTCCATTGTGACAGGCGTTTCTCTTAAAGCATTCGCTGCAACAGCTTTACTGCTAAAATTTCTGCGCATCCGTTCTTTTACCCGCTCACTGGGATACTTGAATAAATCAAACAGCTTATCCTCATCCAAATCAAGCAGGATCGAGCCGTGCTGCAGGATGACACCCTTCTGGCGGGTTTGAGCACTCCCTGCAACTTTTCGCCCTTCAACTACGAGCTCATACCAGGATGGTGCATCAAAGCAAACAGAAGATCGCGGATTTTTAAGGCCTTCTTTTTCCTCATCTGTTCTTGGAATTGCAAAGTACGCATCAAGACCAAGATTCCGAAAGCCTTCTAATATTCCTTCAGAAATAACCCGGTAGGCTTCTGTAACCGTGCGGGGCATCTCCGGGTGCTCCTCCGTTACAATGACACTATATGTAAGCTCTTGGTCATGAAGTACGCCCCTGCCTCCGGTCGGTCTTCTGACAAACCCCAGACCGTGCCGTTTAACCGCATCAAAATCTATTTCTTTTTCAGCCTTTTGAAAATAGCCGATGGATAAGGTTGCAGGATTCCATCCATAGAAACGGATAACCGGTGGAATTTTCCCTTCGCTATGCCAATCCAGCAGCGCTTCATCCAATGCCATGTTGAAGGAAGGTGAACAATTTCCTGAATCAATAAATCGCCATTTTTCTTTTATCATATGCTTCCCTCTTTTAGCGTTTTAATCATTGCCTCAAAAGATACTTTATCAGTCTAACAAATCGCGGCAGACTTGAAAACAAATCTGACCTTATTTCAGTGACAATTAAGAGCCTGTCTTATATAATTAGAGGTATCGTTTAGAAGAGGTATTTTTTTATATTCACAGAAGGAGTCGAGATTCATTGGAATGGATTATTTTAATCGTGCTTTTAGCAGGAATCGTTGCCTACAGTCTTTACACTTATTTTTATCAGCGGAAAATTCTTAAATCACTTACTGAGGAAGAATTCCGGGCTGGCTATCGCAAAGCCCAGCTTATTGATATAAGAGAACCGAACGAATTTGATGGCGGCCACATCTGGGGTGCACGCAATATCCCCCTTTCACAAATGCGCCACCGGTACAAAGAGATTCGCCAGGATCAGCCTGTTTATCTATATTGCCAAAACACTACAAGAAGCGGCCGTGCAGCCCAGCAGCTCAAGAAAAAGGGCTACAGCGAGCTATACATGCTAAAAGGCGGTTTCCGTTCATGGACCGGCAAAGTGAAAAAGAAGTAATGAATGTCGCCCGCACTTACCTGCGGGCTCCTTTTTTTTAGAGCACTCTTCCGTTTCGCTTCCTTCCTATTGAGGGTAAACTACCCAAAAGGAGGGCGCTTCAATGTCTTTTAATTACGAGATGGATTTTAAGAATACCGATTTCAGGGAAGAGCCAGAGAAATACCGGGTTGGCCGAGGGGAGCAGGGGGTCTTGATGGTGGAACCATATAAAAGTGAAATACTCCCCCATTGGCGTTTTAAAACTCCCGATATTGCCAAAGAATCCTCTGAAAAAATTTATGAGCTTTTCCTTGAATATAAAAAGAAAAATGATTTTCCGGGCATGGATATGGCGCGTAAATTTTTACAAATGGGCTATACCCGGTCCAGAAGGTACGCAAATTATAAAGGCGGCCGGAAATACAAAAAGGATGGCGAAGTCAACGAACGGGAAATAGATGACCAGAAGGCTGAATCTGCCGCCATCTTCGAGAAAAAGTGGAAGCTTGTCAGAGCGGATGAAGAGTACTTGAAACTAAAAAAAGAGCATCAGGAGAATTATGGCTAATCTCCTGATGCTCTTTTAAATTAATTTGTTACAGGTTCTTTTTTCTCAAACTTTAAAACCGGTTTCCTGGCAGCAAGCGTTTCATCAAGTCGTTTAACAACGGTTGTATGAGGAGCTTCCTGTACGATTTCCGGATTCTCTTCCGCCTCTTTAGCGATTTGAATCATGGCATCGATAAACGCATCAAGCGTCTCCTTCGATTCTGTTTCGGTAGGCTCAATCATGATGCACTCCTCCACGTTAAGCGGGAAGTAAATGGTTGGCGGATGGTAGCCAAAGTCAAGAAGGCGCTTCGCAATATCCAGCGTGCGGACCCCAAGTTTCTTCTGGCGCTTCCCGGAGAGCACAAACTCATGCTTGCAATGCTTATCAAACGGCAGGTCAAAATGAGGCGCAAGTCTCCTCATCATGTAATTCGCGTTCAGCACAGCATATTCCGTTACAGCCTTCAGCCCATCCGGCCCCATTGTACGGATATACGTATAGGCACGAACATTGATGCCGAAGTTTCCATAAAACGGCTTCACTCTTCCAATTGAGTCAGGACGGTCATAATCAAAATGGAACGCTCCATTCTCTTTTACCAGCACCGGTTTTGGAAGGAAGCGGATTAAGTCTTTCTTCACGCCGACAGGACCTGATCCCGGACCGCCGCCGCCATGCGGACCCGTAAAGGTTTTATGAAGATTCAAATGGACGACATCAAAGCCCATATCTCCTGGTCTCGCTTTACTTAGAACGGCATTCAGGTTCGCTCCGTCGTAATAAAGCTTGCCTCCTGCTTCATGAACAATTTCAGCCATTTCCAAAATGTTTTCCTCAAACAAACCGAGCGTATTCGGATTTGTCAGCATGAGCGCTGCTGTGTCGCGTCCAACGACTCTTCTTAAATCCTCCAGGTCCACTAGGCCCGTTTCATCTGATTTCACTGTTACCGTCTCGAATCCGGCAACAGTGGCCGATGCAGGATTCGTACCGTGCGCTGAATCCGGTACCACTACTTTTGTCCTTTGCAAATCTCCATTTGCTTCATGGAATGCACGGATCATCATCAGCCCTGTCCATTCGCCATGAGCTCCCGCTGCCGGCTGAAGCGTCACTTCGTCCATCCCGGTTATTTCTCGTAAATGCTCCTGTAAATCATACAGCAGCTCCATAGCCCCCTGAACAGTCTCTTCTTCCTGCAGCGGATGAATATGAGCTAAGCCAGCGATCCGGGCTACATTCTCATTGATTTTCGGATTGTATTTCATTGTACAGGAACCGAGCGGATAAAAACCGGAATCCACTCCGTGGTTGCGCTTGGACAGGGCGGTATAGTGACGCATAATATCAAGCTCTGATACCTCCGGCAGTTCAGGCTCCGTTTCCCTTAAGTAGCCCTCCGGAATCAGTTCATCGAGCTTCATCTCAGGAATGTCCATTTCGGGCAGGCTATAGCCGGTTCTTCCAGGCTTCGTAAGTTCAAAAATAAGTGCTTGATCCTGATTATTCATGGCGATCCCCCAATTCCTTAACGAGCTGATCTATTTCTTCCTTTGTTCTTAATTCAGTCACAGCAACAAGCATATGATTCTTTAAACCCGGACTCGTTAAGCCTAAATCATAGCCTCCGATAATTCCGGATTCAATCAGCTTAGCGTTCGCTTCTTTCACAGGCTGATTCAGCTTAACCGCAAACTCATTAAAAATCGGCCCATTAAATGCGATATCCATTCCGGCTTCTTTGAAACGATTTTTTGCGTAATTCGCTTTTTGAAGATTTTGTACAGCCATTTCCCTGACACCTTTTTTACCGAGAGCCGTCATGGCAACAGATGCTGCAAGAGCATTCAATGCCTGATTGGAGCAAATATTGGACGTTGCCTTGTCACGGCGGATATGCTGCTCCCGCGCCTGAAGGGTTAAAACAAATCCCCGACGGCCGTCTTCATCCACGGTCTGGCCGACGAGCCTTCCAGGGACTTTTCTCATTAGTTTACTCGTTACGGCAAAGTATCCGCAGTGAGGACCGCCAAAAGCGGTTGGAATTCCAAACACTTGAGCGTCTCCAACTACAATATCTGCACCTAAAGATCCCGGCGGTGTCAGGATGCCAAGTGCCAGAGGATTGGAAGAGACAATCATCATACTCTTTCCTTGATGAGCAATCGGCTCAATCTCTTTCAGCGGTTCAATTTGCCCGAAAAAGTTCGGATATTGGACGATGACTGCTGCCACATCCTCACCCATTTCCTTTTCAAGCAAAGCAAGATCTGTCACTCCGTCTGATGCAGGAATTTCGATCACTTCAATGTATTGTCCTTTTGCATAAGTACGCAAAACATCCTTGGATTCAGGATTGACAGCTTCTGATACCAGAATTTTCTTTTTCTTTGTATGCCCTGCTGCAAGCATAGCTGCTTCTGCAAGTGCCGTTCCGCCATCATACATAGATGAATTGGCAACATCCATGCCGGTCAATTCGCAGATCATCGTTTGAAATTCGAAGATTGCCTGCAGCTCCCCTTGAGAAATTTCCGGCTGATACGGAGTATAGGCTGTATAGAACTCCGAACGGGAGATAACATGGTCTACGATAATCGGCATGTAATGATCGTAAACGCCCGCCCCGAGAAAAGAAGCGTTTTGGCGCAAATCTTTATTTTTCGCTGCAAGTCCGCTTAGCTCTCTTAAAAGCCCCGTTTCGGATTTGGCCGGTTTAATATCGTATTCACCTTTAAAACGAACCTGTTCAGGGATATCCTCAAACAGTTCATCAATTGATTGAACGCCAATTGCGCTGAGCATGTCTTTTTGATCATGATCTGTCATCGGCAAATAACGGTGCTTCATATCCATATCCCCTCTTCCTTATCCTTTTGGACGCTTATAAAATGGTGTTGGAACAACCTTTGCTTTTAATTGTTTGCCCCGAATTTCAACGAACACTTCCGTTTCTAGTCCGCTATAATCAGATTTTAAAAGTGCAAGACCGATATTCTTCTTCAAGGTTGGTGATTGTGTTCCTGTTGTTACTTCTCCAATGAGCTCTCCGTTTATATAAACCGGATAACCGTGTCTCGGAATTCCTTTATCAATCATTTCAAGACCAGCGAGTTTCCTGGGTGCTCCGGTCTCCTTTTGCTCTTTCAGAACATCCTTACCGATAAAAGCTTCCTCTTTATTCGGTTTTACTGCAAAACCGATACCTGCCTCAATCGGCGTAATATCCTTTGAAAGCTCCTGTCCGTATAAAGGAAGATTGGATTCGAAGCGCAGTGTATCCCTTGCTCCCAATCCGCATGGTACAGCACCGGACTCTTTTCCAGCTTCCAGGATTGCTGACCACAGCATCTCGGCATCGCTCGAAGTGCAATAAAGCTCAAAGCCATCTTCCCCGGTGTAGCCGGTTCTTGATACAAGCGCCTTCGCTCCTGCAATGGAAACTTCATCTTTGAATTTGAAAAATTTGATGCTGCTTAAGTCTTCTTCGGTCAGTGTTTGAAGAATTGCTTCTGCAAGGGGCCCTTGAAATGCAAGGAGTGCGGTTTCATCTGAAAGGTTGGTCAGTTCAACCTCTCCATCTGCATGCTGCGTCATCCACTCTAAATCCTTTTCAATATTGGATGCATTGATGACGACCATGTAGTCATCTTCCGCCTTTTTATAAATAAGCAAATCATCGACCGTGCCGCCATCCTCATAGCACATTGCCGAATATTGAGCACCACCGGCTTTTAAAACGGATACATCATTCGTCATCATTTTTTGAAGAAAAGGAAGACTGCCTTTCCCTTTGACTGAAACCTCTCCCATATGGGAAACGTCAAATAAACCTGCTTTGGAGCGAACGGCCTGATGTTCCTCTTTAATAGAAGAAAACTGAACAGGCAGCTCCCAGCCCCCGAAGTCGATCGTCTTTCCTCCATACTGTTTATACAGTTCAAATAGCGGTGTTCTTTTTAGCTGTGACAATGCTTTGCCTCCCCGGAATATGATGATACAAAAAAGGACAGACTCCTCCTGATTGAATCAGAAGGCTCTGTCCTTGGCACCTGAAAGTTTACCCTGTTCGGCAGGGCTTTCCCCTTTGGCGGTTTACTGTACGTAAACTCTCTCCAGAGCTGCGTCAAATAAGAGTCTTTTTGCCTGAGAGATTCACAAATGTTTGCTCCTTCGGCGCCGCACACAGTCTTAGTCTGCTGCGGTCTCTCCCCTTATCGTCATCCGCACATATTAATCCAAATAATGGTTAAACTAATAGTCAGCCTGTATTGGCTGCTCCAATGAACGGACATGGACATAGAAGCAGACATAGGATTAACAGAAAATGAAGCATTTTGTAAACTTTCTAACTACTTATCATCCTACCATCATCTTTAAAGGAGAGCAATCCTATTTTACCTGAATAATAATTGTTCAATCTCATTAATCATTCGCTTTTCAAGCATATACCTTATTTTTTCTTACATTTAATCCTTCTTTTAACCTAAAAGGTGAACATTAGAGAGAGTTGGTGAATTTAGTTGAAAAGGTTTACAAGTTTTAATGTCCCTATCCATTATGATGATCAGTGGCAGCAGGAAATCATTGAACTTATTGAAACAGACGGCCCCTGGGCAAACTGGGAGCTATTTAAGCTATCCTGTGAAATACAGAACCATACTGCCGTACCTGATTTTGAAGGACTGCAGGCACCTAAATATCTGCCTGATTTTCAGCCCCTCCCCCATCAGCTTGAAGTTGCCAAAACAGTCGTTGAGAAAATGAACGGCAAAGCGATCCTTGCTGATGAAGTGGGACTTGGAAAAACAATTGAAGCAGGTCTGATTCTCAAAGAATATATGATTCGCGGACTGGTGAAAAAGGTGCTGATTCTCGTACCCGCTTCTTTAGTGTCGCAATGGGCGAGAGAATTGAATCAAAAATTTTACATACCTGCTGTTGAGCAAAAGAAAAGCTATGTATGGGAGCAATGCGATGTCGTCGTTTCTTCTATTGATACAGCTAAACGGAATCCGCACAGAGACATTGTATTGAATCAGCTTTATGATCTCGTCATTATTGACGAAGCTCACAAACTGAAAAACAGCAAAACCAAAAATTATGATTTTGTCCTGAATTTAAAAAAAAAATATTGTCTGCTCCTTACAGCCACACCGATTCAAAACCGGATTGAAGAGATTTTCAATCTTGTTTCCCTCCTAAAGCCAGGCCACCTTGGGAACGAAGCTTATTTTACAGAGGTCTTTTCTGCTAAAAACCGCTCTGTGGAATACCATGAACACTTAAGAGAGCTGATCAATAAAGTTATGCTCCGCAACAGGCGCGGCGACACTGGAATCGACTGGCCAAAACGGATTGTGGAAACAATCCCGATTGTGTTTTCGGAAACCGAACAGCACCTTTATGACGAAATAACCCGAGTTAAAACAGCCATTCCCGGCGGAGTCAATACTTTTTCAATCATGACGCTGCAAAGAGAAGCATGCAGCAGCAGGGAGTCTGTATACATGACCCTGAAGAAAATGCTTGACCGACAGGAAGAACATGGCACCCCCATTCCTCAGCCAGTCATCCATCAGCTCTTGACTGCAGTAGATCATGTAACCAGGAACAGCAAAGCTGAAAAGGTACTGGAGCTGATTAAAAAAATTGATGACAAAGTGATCATTTTCACTGAGTACCGGGCTACGCAAATGTATTTGCAATGGTACTTAAAGCAGCATGGCATCTCCTCTGTACCTTTTCGCGGCGGTTTCAAGCGCGGAAAAAAAGATTGGATGAAGGATTTGTTTAAAGGCAACATCCAGGTGCTCATCGCGACAGAAGCAGGCGGCGAAGGAATTAATCTGCAATTCTGCAATCAGATTATTAATTATGATCTTCCCTGGAATCCAATGAGACTGGAACAAAGAATCGGCCGGATTCACAGGCTGGGCCAGGAGCGGGATGTTCATATTTACAACATGTCAACGAGAAATACGGTAGAGGAGCACATCTTAAAGCTCCTATATGAAAAAATCAATCTGTTTGAAAAAGTGATTGGGCAGCTTGATGAAATTTTAACGAGGATGGAAATTACGAACTTTGAAGAACATCTTCAGGATATCCTTTTCCATTCTGCATCTGATGGCGAAATGAAAATTAAAATGGAAAATCTTACTTCGATTCTTGATTTCGCACAGAATGATACAGAAGAAAAAAAAGCGGCCGGAGATATTATTTAGGAGGGTGACGAATGAATCAACAAGAAATCCATACATTATTGGAAAGATTCTTTATAGCCAACCAATGCGAGATTACCGGAAAAACCGCCGGGGCGCTTGCCATACAGCTGACGATTGAAATGGACAAGGAGCTTATGAATCGTCCGTTTTACTGGCATTACCTCGAAAAAACAGGCGGAGATCCAAATCCGATGAAGCTTACTCTACTAACAGATAAAAATGAAGAAACAGACGAAGAGAAAACGGAATTTGTTCATTTAGGCTCTCCCAGATTGCATCAGATTTTCCAGTCTGCCCGCAAGCTCGGGTCTTTTGCCCGCATGTATGAAAGACCCAATTCAAACTCGGGACAGCAGCCGCTCCATCCTTGGCTTTGCATGAATATGACCGTCTCTTACCAATGTGATATGAAAAAGGATTTCGTTTATTCCATTGGCCTCCATTTAATAAGCGGAACGATGGTTGAAAACTTTCAGGACCGTCTGAATCAGCTTCCCTTAACACCAAAGATCCCTGATTTTTGCTTCACTCTTTCCCCGCTGATTCTTCCAAAAAGCGGGATGCTGAGAATCCGCCAGCATATTGAAACTAAAATAGCAGAGGATGACCACTCATGGGCGGATGAAGCAAGACAGAGATGGAATGCTGATTTAATGCTTCTTCAGCACTTTTATGAAGATATGGAAGAAAAGCCGGAGGTTTATGAGCTGGAGAAAGAAGCGTTAAAAGAGCTATACGAGCCGAATATCCATATTTCTGTTAATAACGGGGGTATTTTTTACCTAAATCAGCGCACAATTTTTTAATTATATCGGCTGAAAAATCAAAAAATTTAATATTTTTTTCCATTTCGACACAATTCAGCACCATTTTTTATTTTTCCATTCTATAATCATGGTACAAAGGTTTCACTGGTGAATAGAGACTATAGAATCACCTTTAACAGGGAAAAGCTTTTTGGTCAGACAAAGGCAAACCTGCTGAAAAGCAGGGACGCAAAGTCACGGGTCTAAGGTTGCCGTATTGAGGCAATGATGATCGCCGGACTGCCTGAAATACATACGTATTTTAGGAGGAAATGGGATGGAGAATGTAATGGTGAAAGAAGAAATGGATTTAGAATGGAAGGAGCTGATCCTGACAGCTCTCGAAATGGGAATCAGCAAAGAAGACATTCGGCATTTCCTTCAGTCTAAGCAGAATGAAAGCAGCAATTGACCTAATTGTCGAAAAAATTTTGTCGATTCTGTTCGATTTACCGAAATATTCCCTTCGTTATATGCTATAATATCCGAGGGAAGGTGATGTCATGATTGGTGAACGCATACGCAAATATCGCAAAGAAAAAAATCTCTCTTTATCTGAACTAGCAGACCGGGCAGGCGTAGCAAAATCCTACCTAAGTTCAATCGAACGGAATCTTCAATCAAATCCATCGGTTCAATTTTTGGAAAAGGTTTCATCTGTGCTTGGCATTTCCGTTAATACGCTTTTGAATGGCAATACTGAGGATGCTTATGCAAATCAGCTCGATCAGGACTGGACATCACTTGTAAAAGAAGCTATGCAGTCAGGTGTCACCAAAGATCAATTTAGGGAATTTTTGGAATTTAATAAATGGCGGATGGATCAGCCAAAAAAATAAACGGTCAGGACTCATGTCCCGGCCGTTTATTTTTTTGAATATGATTCTCTTCTATACTAAGTATGGCTTGCCAGATTGTCGAAATGGAATAAATGATCATGATCAGACCGGGTATGATTGCCATTAGCGCACCGCCCTCTTTTGTTCGCGCAAAATGGCTAATGTACCCAGCATAGGGCACCGTAAATCCTGAATATTGGGCGACTACATTATCCGATTGAACCGGTGCAGAATCCTCATACTTGTTGTTATCACCTTTAGTGCGATATACAGCTTGACCCCCGCTCATCGTTTTTTGTGTGATTCTATGTGTCGCCAAATCATATTCATCCATCCAAAATGTAATGACATCACCCTTTTTAAATCTCGTCATATCCCCGCCCGTTTTTACAGCGATCACTGAGCCGGTTTGAATGCCCGGCTCCATCGAACCTGATAGGACCGTTTTTAATTGATAGCCGAAAACCTCTGGCTCTCCACCGGATGCCTTCGATGAAAAAACGGCTAAAGCAAGTCCAATTAAAATGAAAAAGAGTAAAATTGTAAACCCCCGGCTTATCAGCTTCACTCGGAATCCCCCTTATCAGCTGCCAGTTCTTCAGGGGTTCTTCCCGGCTCAGGATCCTCCTCAGGTATTCCAGCACTACTTGACTTATCATCTTCAACCTGGTCGATCATTTCAGAATCTTTTGCAGGATTCTTTCCCTCTTCTTCCATGTTTTTTGAGTTTGTCTCTTTTTTCTCTGCTCTCTTTTTATTCTCTTTTTTCGGAGGAGGAGGGCATTCTGCCACGGTTATAATGGAACTTGCAGTCCGAACCGTCTCGTTTTCATTTCCTTCATAACCCGGCCGCTGATCCACTTCCGCATAATAGATGCCGGGTTCATCCGTTTGAATAGAAAGATGCCCTGTATGATTCTCCCCGATTTGACCAAGAGTCCCTTCTGCCAGTACCTTATCATCTTTATAGATGCGATAGCCTGTGGGTCCAATCATACCGAATCCGCTATTACGAATGGAAAAAGGCAGATTCACTGAACTGCATGCAGTAAAAGGCTTTTCAATATCCGCTTGCTCAAAACCCAGTCTGCTCCCATCCCACCATGAGCCCATTTGAATCCCAATTTCCTGATCCGCTTTTTTGTTAAAATAAGCTTGAACGGGTGATGACGAAGTAGCTGAAACAATCAGAATGGTCAAAGAAATTACCGTTGTCTGAAAGATGCGTCCTCTCTTACTTCTGCTGCTCCCCATTCTTTATCCCCCGTCCGTTATGTAGAATCTGATCTTCATAAGTCATGAACCTTTAACGTCTTCATCCTGAAAAAAACTTCAATTAAAAAGGTAAAGGCGGAGGCAGAACAGCTGAAATCTGCTGTTCTGCCTCCGTCCTGATACCTTGTTTTATGTAAAACTTCTATGATGAAAGCGGGAAATTATAGCTCCTGACCGTCGCCTTGACGTCCGTCAAATGTCCATTTAAGCTGGAGAGAATCTCCTTGGAATTGGTTTTGATCTTCGCCATTATCAACAAATTCAAATTGAACAAACAGATCATCCGTTGTACCAGCTTTTAGTCCCTTTTTCTTTTCAAAAAGCGGGGTAAAGACATTGCTTGCAACTGCGTTTGGATCCATATCCTTCAGCTCAGCAAGTGTCGTGCTGTAAATAACATCGTTAAGCTTGTCCGCATTATAAAGAAAGTTCACTTTGATATGGCTTCCTAAATCCTCAGTATTTGAAGGCTCGCCCTCTTTGTTCGTTATCGTGTATTCAGTCGTCAGCAATACTTTTTTAATATCCACTGTCCCGTCATTTTGAAGCTTAAACGTGCGGTTCATCCAATCACCAGGCTTCATATCCTTCACATTCACAATCTCAGTCGGAACCGCGTTTAAATCAAGCGTTCCTGCTGCAAAAGAGCTTGCCGCTTCTGCTTTATCATTGAAATATGCATACGTACCCCCGCCGACCAATGATAATCCAAGTGCCGCAGATGCAATACCCAATCCTAATTTTGTCTTGATCCCCATTTTACATTCCTCCTGATTTTTCTGTGTGTATGTGAACTCTTTATGAATAAAGAGGCTCAACCATTCTGTTTTGCATCATTATAATTTTAAATATTCCGACAAATTTAAATCCAGGAAGGACTTTTTCCATAGGTAACAGATTATGTACAAATTGTTATAAACTTCTTCCTGCCTGCCTCCTTTAGTTTAGCAGTCGCCTAAATTCGGCAAAAGGTTCTTTGTACCAATATATCGACCCATCCCTTTGTACGATTTTTCCAGAAAAAGCATCTGGATCCACATAAGAAGTCCTTGCAAACCGGGCTTTTCCCAAATCTCCTCCTTTTCACCCTGCACCTTTCTATCCGGGACATTAGACACTTCTTGCAGCCTGAGCCAAAATATACAAAAAAACCTCGAGCAAGCTCCAGGTTGGCTGTTAGGCATATAAAGAAATGATAGGCTTAGGATCGTACCCTTTTTCACTGTACTTCGATTTTATTGGTGTAATTTTCATCTGTGCATGTTCGAAAAGAGAACGCTGAAAGGTTAAATCATTGGAGCATACCGGACAAATCCATTCCCCGCCATTATAGCTGCTATATGAAGACTTTGCGCAGCGCGGACATACTTTTTTAAACATCATCATCTCTCCTAATTTGTTGCATGAAAAATCCAAGTCGAATGAAGCACCATCACAAACGTATATAAAATGCAGGCAGAAAATGTAACGCCCTTTAAAATTTTCGTTGTTTTAAGCGGAATTAAAAACACCATACAAAGAAGAAGCACAGAGAACATCAGCTTCACACCCATAAACGCTACCGGCGTCCACTCATACAGGCTTTTCATAATCGGGTTTGCTTCCCTTATAAAACCGAGTTCAAGACCGGCTAATGTAACAAACAAATCAATTGCATTGACAATCGCCAGGTAAATGAATGCAGTTTTCATTGGAAACCGCTCCTTTGGCATACAGGCCATTATTTATGCTATGAATGAAATAGCAGATTATGCACCCTTCGGTTCTTCCAGCCTGGAAAACACCCGCCAAATAGTCATAACGGAGTACCCGATCAGCAGCAAACCAGGAATAATGAACAGGAGTGCATTTCCTTCTTTAGACTTAGCATATTCAATAAAATAGCCTATATACGGAATGGTGAAACCTGTGTAATGGGCTGCTGCGTCTTATCAAATGTGATTCAAAGTACTTGTATACCTGCTTTAATGGTTTCTCATAAACAGGTGAAAAGGAAGACAGGAAAGCTCCCGTCTTCCCGGGCTGTCTTACAGCTCTTCGCCTTTACCGTGACGTCCTTCAAATTTCCATTTAAGAGTAACTGAATCACCCTGAAACTCATTTTGCTCTTCATTGTTATCAACAAACTCAAATTGAACAAATAGATCATCCGTTGTTCCTGCTTTTAGACCCTTTCTTTCCATTAGAGGTGTAAATACATTTTTATCAATCACATTAGGGTCCTCGTCCTTTAATTCATCAAGGGTTGTGCTATAAATAACATCATTTAGTTTGTCTGCATTCCATAAGAAATTAACTCTGATGGATTTGCCCAAATCATTTACATTTACGGCAGCACCAGCTTTGTTTGTCACCGTATACTCAGTAGTCAGTAATACCTTTTTAATATCTAAAGTACCGCTGTTTACCAATTTAAAAGCACGATCCATTGTGTCACCCGGCTTGATGTTCTTCACATCAATAATCGTTTCAGGATTTACATTTAAATCAAGCGTACCTGCTGCAAACGATGATGCTGCCTCTGCAGTATCATTAAAATAGGCATATGTACCGCCGCCAATTAAGGAAAAACCAAGCGCTGCTGATGCCAGCCCTAAACCTAATTTTTTCTTTACTCCCATTCTAAAAGCCCCCTAGATTTTAATTTATATTGAACTTTTCTTAATAGAAAAGAATCAACCGCCAGCAATCTTTCTTCAAGCACATTTTTCAATAGAGTCTAACCGGAAATGGGGCGTACAGTCGTTCTTAATAAAGAATACCTATATCTGATTATATATTAAGTCCTAATTAATTGAAAAATCTCGAAAATTGCCATAATATTCACTTTAACGAACATTTTCGTTCTTTTTCTCGAATTATCTAACAATAGCTAACTATTTTATAAAGAACATCCTTTATTAAAAGACGGGCTCAGGCTAGTTATGAAGTTTAGTCTCATATACAAGCTGCCTACTGACACCTCGTTCTCAATTTAAGCTTCAGATTCTCAGATATTCTTTCATAATCAGGTAAAATTTGTGATATATTGTCATTTAATTCTTTTTAAAGAACTAAATCGTTCTTTTTCTCGATATTTCTAAGGATTTCACTCCACTATTGTATTTTATTAAGAATCTACTGTACTATATAATGAACATAGATACTGATAGATAAGGAGTAACCATATGACTTTTGCAGGAAAAAAAATAAGGGAGATTAGAAGGCAAAGGGGCTTTTCCCTGACTGAGCTCGCGGATCAGGCAGGTGTATCCAAATCTTATTTAAGCTACATAGAACGAGATGTACAAAAGAACCCCAGCTTGCATTTCCTAACAAAAATTGCTGAAAATCTTGGTGTTGAGGTTAAGGACCTAATAGGGGAACAGAATAACCAAACCAGGCTTGAACAGCTTGATCCAGAATGGGAAGATCTTTTAAAAACAGCGATAAGGAATGGATTAAGCAAAGAGGATTTTAAGCTTTTTACCGACTATATCCAGTTCAGTAAAAAGCACAGCAAATAAGAAATCTCCTTATTTATTTAACAAGATCATACAAGTATTGATACTTAGGAGAAGAGGATTACTATGGAAAAAACGTTTGAGATTAAAGATCTGCTTAACATCCTCAGGAAGAATAAAATTCTAATAACGTCCATACCGTTTGTATGCCTGCTGATTGGATTTATTTATACGTATTTCATTGCAAGTCCAATATACGAATCGAAAACGGATTTGCTCGTAAATACCACCCCAACAGCAAACACTGCCGAACCTGTATCACCTCTGGAAATAGACGCAAGTCTAAAACTCATTGAAACTTATCAATATATATTAAAGAGCCAAAGAATGGCCGATCTGGTTATTAAGGATCTGGATGGACTTCTTACGGAAGATGAATTTTTAGACAATGTAAAGGCAGAAAGTAACGGAAATTCTCAAATCATCTCTATTATTGTTGAAAACAAAAACCCAGATGATGCAGCCTTAATTGCGAACAAAACAGCGGTCATTTTTCAATCAGAAATAAAAAAACTGATGAAGATTGAGAACGTAAACATTTTAACAATAGCAACCCCTTATTCATCTACTTCTAAACCCATTTTGCTCTTTAATCTATTGCTATCTTTTGCAGCAGGTTTAATTTTGGCCACCATATTTGTGCTTATTAAAGAACTTAAGAACAAAAAATTCGAAAGCAAAAAAGGCATCACTGATTTATTAGGAATCCCTTACCTGGGAGAGATTCCAGCCATTATTCCACAAGGCCCGACAAATAAATATTTAGATGAGCGTTACAATAAATTAGTTGCCCATACTGAACCTCATTCATCTTCTTCTGAAGCATACCGGTCCGTAAGGGCTAATTTAGATATTCTGCGGCAGTCTAAGCAGCCAGTCACCATTCTTGTAACAAGTACCTCTGCAGGAGATGGTAAGTCATTGACCTGTGGAAATCTTGCGGTCACATTGGCTAAGGACAATAAAAAAGTGGTTTTTGTAGATTCAGATATGCGAAAGCCTAATGGACATTCACTTTTTAACTTGCATAACCGATGCGGACTAACAAATTATTTAACAGGGTTTTCAAGTTCAGATGAGATTATTCAGTCTACCGCAATCCCAAAATTAAGTTTTATATCTGCTGGTCCAATTTCACCTAACCCACACGAGCTGATCATATCAAAGAAGATGGATCTACTCATAGATAGATTAAAACAAAAGTTTGACGTTATTTTATTCGACAGCTCCCCCCTTCTGGTATCAGATTCAATCTTACTCTCTGGAAAAATGGATGGCTGCATCTATGTTCTTAATGCCCGTAAAACAAATAGGGATGATGCAAACGAAAAAATAGAGCTTCTGAAAAGAAGTTCAAATGAACTAATAGGGGCTATTTTAAACGAAAAGAAAACTCATAAAAGCAATCCCCACTATTATTACGGAGGTTATATGGGATGATGATCGATTTGAGCTCCAGCATTCTCTCATCAGAAGATGAATCCTTGGTGGATTTTCAACAAGCTTTTACTCTCGCCAAACAGGCTTATAAACAGGAAATTAACCATATTCTTATCATTCAAAATATCAGTGGAAAAGCAAACATTGAAAACTATAACCAATTAGTAAAAAATATTAAACTCTTTAATAACAAGCTTCTTGAAGAAAAAATGGAGATTACTATTCGTCCAGGAATCAAATTGATTTATTCCGATCAGTTAGATAAAGCGTTCAATTTTAGAGTTGAATCCTTAACCATTAATAAAGCCAGCAAATACTTATTAGTTGAAATTCCAGCTGTTTTTAATGTGAGTTCTTTGGAGAGTTTTTTCTATAAACTACAAATTAGAGGGATTGTCCCTATTATTTCCAATGCTGAGAAAGTGAAAACGTTCCAAATGCAGCCAGAAATTTTATATGAATTAGTTCAGAAATCCGGTGCCCTGATTCAAATTTCAGCAAATAACATATTTGAGGGTTCAGATCCGCTTACTTCAGAAACAGCAAAAATTATCATTCAAAGCAGATTGGTCCATCTGCTCGCGTCAAGCGCACAGCATCCAGAAATGAGACCATACAGAATGACTGAAGGATACACTCAAATTGAAAAATGGACATCTCCAGAATATGTTGAGTATCTCAAACAAAATGCACACTCCGTTTGGTTTGGCCATTATTTTCCAATCTATCAGCCATTACCTTTCAACAAGAAACCTCTTAATCATTTAATAAAATTCAAAACATTAAAAAGAACATCAAGCAGGGTATGATGATTAAGAGCATTTTCAGAGATGATTTTATTAGAAGTGTAAGTATTCTTGCAGCAGGTACAGGGTTAGCTCAAATGATTTACATGGTGTCTACGCCAATATTAACCAGACTTTATACTCCAGAGGAATTTGGTATCTTTTCCATTTATCTCTCGATATTATACAGCATCTCATCATTAGGATCGTTATCATATGAACAAGCAATTCCTCTACCTGAGAAAGATCGGGATGCTTACCTTATCTTTTCCCTTTCCATTATCATTAACACATTTATGGCGATTGTTATGATCCTGCTAATGACAATGTTTTGGGCACCAATTACGGAATTATTGCATATCAGAAGTAATATTCTGTTCATGCTATTGCCATTGAGCTTCTTAGGATTTGGAATATTCCAGTCCCTCACATTGTGGGAACTAAGAAAACGAAATTATACAAATGTATCTAAATCAAAACTTACAATGAATGGATCTCAAGCAATTGTGCAAAGCGGACTTGGCTTTTTCTCTGCTGGAGGATTAGGTCTTGTGGCCGGGGAGGTTCTAGCCCGCGCAGCAGGCAGTTTAATCATGATTCGAACATTCAAATGGACCATGTTCCGAGAGATTTCTTTAAAAGAGATTTATACCGTTTTTGTTCGTTATAAGAGATTCCCTCTTCTAACAACTCCTGCGGGGCTGATAAACGCATTCACTTTTCATCTGCCCGCCTTTCTCATTGCATTTAAATTTGGGGCGGCAGAGGCTGGATTTTTATTAATGGCTCAAAGGCTGCTCTCGGTGCCAGAAGCATTAATCGGCAATTCGGCTACACAGGTGTTTACTGGACAGGCAGCCTTCCTTAGAAAAGATAACCCGGGCATGGTACTAAAGTTATTTAGGAGCACTCTTTTAAAACTGGGTAAAGTAAGTATTCCCCTTTTCCTTTTAGGATACGTTGCAGCTCCTGCTTTGCTTCCCGCACTGCTTGGTGCTGAATGGTCTCAGGCGTCGTTTTATTTTCAATGGCTTTCTATATTTTATTTATTGCAGGTACTGGTAAATCCTATATCTAGAATATTCCAAATCTATGAACAGCAAAAACTTCAGCTTCTTTCTGAAATTATTAGGAGCACATTTATCGCTGTTAGCAGTTTGGTCATTTTTTATTCAGATATGAGTCCCTTAAATGCTATTGCAATTCTGAGCGTTACCGGAACCGCTGGTTATGTACTTCATGGGTTTCTTTCTTGGATTGCCATTCAGAAAGGCACAGATGATGATTCTTTGAATGCAATGAACGGACAGGAGGTTTGAAGGATGGATTATAGCATTCAATCCAGAAACTCTGCATTAATCATAACCGGGGTCATCATGTGCTTCAGCTCATTTGTGCTGCTTGAGCCTTCCCCCTTTGACTTAATGGTTATTGCTTTTATTGGATATGCATGTTTATCAGGAAATCTGACTTTCTCAGATGAACTAGTACTTCCTTTATTTTTCCTGCTTCTTTTTTTACTAATCAATATTCTCTCTTCATTTGGTACTGAAGATTTTTCTAGAGGATTGTTCTATGGACTAATAACTGTTTACCTTGCTTTTTCCTGGATGGGTTTGGTCGGGCTGATCGGCAGGTTTGGGGCAAATTTGTACAAGTATGTATTTACTGGCTATACAATTGCAGCCGTTTTATCTGCAATGGCTGGAATAGCCTCCTATTTTGGCTTCTTGCCGCTGGAAGATTCTGTTTTGAGTTTTGGGAGAGTTAAAGGGTTCTTTAAAGATCCCAATGTGTTTGGCCCTTTCTTAATACCGCCGATTTTATTTTGTTTAAGCAGACTCTTTGAAAACAAAAACAGCTATAAACGAACAAATCTCATTACGCTCTTAATATTGGTTGGCGGTGTATTTCTCAGTTTTTCAAGAGCAGCATGGGGGCACATGTTAATTTCTGCTTTCATTTTCTATCTCATAATGCCAGGGCAGTCATCTAGTAAAAAAATAAAATCTATTCTTCAAATTCTGCTGGTTGCATTGCCATTTGCTATCGTACTTTTCTTATTTACAGATGCAAACTCTATGCTTGAGTCCAGAACTTCTTTGCAGGGGTATGATTCGGATCGTTTTGAAACTCAAAACGAAGCATTCAATGTTGGATTTTCCAAAATCCTTGGAATTGGTCCAGGACAGTCTGAAGGCTATTTCAATTATTCCACCCACAGTCTATACGCAAGAATCATTTCAGAAAACGGTGCAATTGGATTACTAGCGTTTTTATTATTTTATTTACTTAGTATTGCTGCAGCATCAATAAAAATTAAGAGTGCCGGTTATCAGTCCGGTGTTTATCTCTCAATCGTTTCCGCTGCCCTAATCGGTCTTCTATTTAATAGTTTTTTTATAGATACACTCCACTGGAGGCACTTATGGCTATTGCTTGCACTTTCATGGCTGCCTCTTACAAATAATTTAAAGGCGGTGCACAAAAGTGAAAATAGTCCAATTAATAACTAGATTAGATGATTTAGGCGGCGCGCAGATGCACCTTAGAGATCTGGTTGTTGAACTAAAGGCAGAGGGTCATGACGTAAGTGTTATAACAGGCAAGATTGGACCTGTTTCAGAATATTTAGTTAAGCATGGGGTGAACGTGATTCATCTTCATTCGCTTGTAAGAGAAATTCATCCTTTTTTTGACTTAAAGGCCGCCTTAACTTTAAGAGACTTGCTTATTGTCCTTAAACCCGATTTAATAGCCACTCATTCTTCAAAAGCAGGCCTGATTGGGAGAATAATAGGAGCAAACCTAGGTATCCCAACGATTTTCACTGCTCATGGATGGGCATTTACTGAAGGGGTTTCTTATAGAAAGAGAAAAACCTATCAATTGCTTGAAAGATTAGCCGCTCCCTTCTCTTCAAGGGTGATTACAGTTTCAAACTATGATTATGAACTGGCTCTTAAACATCAAGTAATTCAGGATAATAAACTAAGTATGGTATGGAACGGTGTAAAAGACTTTCCTAACATAGCTCTCTCAACAGTCTCCTCACCCATACCCAAAATTGTGATGGTTGCCCGTTTTGCAGAGCCTAAAGATCATCTATCGCTTGTTAAGGCCCTAAATGAGCTTAGGACAATTAATTGGGAACTGCAGCTTATTGGAGACGGCCCAATGAAAGCGTCCATCGAACATTATGTCGATTCTCTTCAGTTAGGAGACAAAATTAAGTTTTTGGGCTCAAGAAATGATGTCGAAAGCTTGCTGTCTCAAGCAGATATTTTTGTGCTCCTATCAAAATATGAAGGCCTCCCTCTCAGTCTTATAGAGGCATTAAGAGCGGGATTACCTGTTATTGCCTCAAATGTTGGCGGTGTTAAAGAGATTATCTTAAATAATAAAAATGGATACTTAGTGAACCCAGAGGACAAGTCAGACTTGATTCTTAAACTTATGCAGCTCATCCTATCCAGTGAAACCCGATCACGCATGGGGAAATTAGGGCGCAGAATTTATGAGGAATCATTTACGTTTGAAAAGATGATGAACCAGACCTTATCCATTTATAAAACTGCGCTGAATGATCATCACAATCTGGTATCATTTCAAGAAAAAAAACGCATTCTTAATAGAAAAAAGCCAAATTTAAGGAGGACTATCCGTGAACGTGAAGAAGAACAAAATCCTTCATCTAATAGCATCAACCAGTATAGGAGGAGCACCGGAAATCGTCCATAATTTAGTGAAATACGGGAATAAGACTGATTTTAATATCCACATCGGGACAACAGATGATGGACCTTACTTTGAAAAATTTATGAAGGATGGCGCTACTGTAAAGGATTTACATCTATTTGGCTCTAAATTCAGTTTAATCACGATATTTCGTTTAATTTCTTATTTAAGAAAAGAGAAGTTTGATCTTGTTCATACACATGGGGCCAGAGCAGGATTTTTCTTTACGATTGCCTCTCTATTTTCAAGAGTACCTTCTATTCATACCAGTCATGGTTATTCTTATGAAAACAAAGATCAATTTGCTGCGAAAAGATTTTATGTATTCATTGAAAAATTAATTTCTCTAAAGTCAAATAAAATCGGATGTGTCTCTCATAGCGATAAAAATATTGCGCTTTCGGAAAAAGTGGCCAGAAAGGAAAAATTGGTTGTTGTCCAAAATGGGATCGATTTTATCAACTCTTTACCTGATTCCGATTTAAAATTACGAGAATTTTATAATATTGGCAGCAATCCTCTAGTCGGTACAGTTGGGAGGATTACCAAACAAAAAGGCCCCTTTTTATTTTTAGATGTGGTTGAATTATTATTAAAAGAATACCCGACTGTAAAAGCTGTATGGATCGGTGATGGTGATTTAAAAGAGGCTATGACGAAAGAAATAGCTAACCGGAAGTTAAACGACTTTGTGTATTTGTATGGTTCAAAGAGTGATGCATCAAGAGTGATGAAACAATTCGATGTGTTTCTTATGACATCACTATTCGAACCCTTTGGTCTGACTGCTCTAGAAGCAATGTATAGCAAAGTGCCAATTGTCGCCTCCAAAGCCGGAGCCCTTCCATCTATTATTACACACGATGTAACAGGCAGGCTGTTCGACCTGGATCATCCGAAACAGGCGGTAATTTCTATTATGCAGGCATTAGAGGAAAAAAAATCTTCCATGATTACTTCAGCCTTCCATCATGTGACAGCAGCCTATGATGCAAGAAAAATGGTAAAAGAATATGAAGCACTATATCATGAAATTCTGCAAACAGGCAATTCTGAAGGATCTAAAGACAGGCTCGTTAATTATGGAGCTTAATGTCATTACTTCTTTTAAGGATTTACAGTTACAACGTGACAGCTGGACTAGTATTCTTGCTGAAAAAGGAAATACAATCCCCTTTATTGAATGGGATTGGATCAATTGCTGGTGGAAACATTACGGTCATAACTTTGACCTCCGTGTTCTCCAGATCATAAGAGAAGAAAAAATAATCGGTTACGTTCCCTTGATTAAAGAAAAAAAGAGATTCTATTCAAGCTATTCATTTATGGGTAAAGATAAAGCGAATTACATGGATATTATTGCGAGCTCTTCTGATTATGAAATTGTATTTACTGAAGGTATAAATTGGCTGAAAGATCAAAAAGAAAACATCATTATTGAAATCAACGGAATCTACGCTGGCCCATTGAAGCAGCAACTAATAAATGATGTCATCAAGGAAGCTGGCTTGCACTTTTTTCATGAAAACACACCTGCTCCCGCTATTGAGTTTGCTGGCCTGGAAGCCGAATTATTCGTAAAAAAACGAAGCAGAAAACATGGGATGGACCGCAAGGAAAAAAAACTGCGAAAACATGGAAAGCTTTATCTTAAAGAAATCTTTTTAAAAGATATGGATTCCATCTTTTACCTCCATAAGAAGCGCTGGAAGGACAGAAGAGATACAAGCGGTTTTTCATCGGAAACAAATATAAATTTTTTTAAGGAATTAGTTCAATTAAAATCCAATACTGTCGTTACATGTGTAGATGGACTGTATTTTGAAGACAAATTAATAGCTTTCTACTACGGATTCCAAACGAGAGGAAGGTATTTATACTATTTACCGGCCCATGATGACGATTTTGGTGTATACAGTCCTGGAAGGCTTTTAATGAAAGAAAAAGTTATAAATTGTATGGATCAGGAAACAAAAACCTTTGATTTAAGTATTGGCTATGAATCTTATAAGATGGACTGGGCGAACTCCGTATCGTATGTCAGCTCTTTCACATTAGTAAACGGAAGAATGTTTATCAAACTTGGATTCTCAATGTTGAAATTGAAGCAAATAATAAAAGGAAGAATGAAAAAGAATAAAAAGCTTGTTATGTTCATTCGAAATAAAACGTATAAATTACGCCCTATTTCGCTGTTAAACAAGATTTTTCAAATGGAAATGTTTTATCAATATGTTTGGCAGGAAAATCGCGATAAAAGAATTGTCCCAGAACAAAAAACAATGAAGGATTTAGACTTCATCTGCCAAGCTACCGGAAAACACAAGGCAGAAATTATCAATCGTTTTTACAAAAATGATCAGTGCTATATGGATAACGATAAAATAGTCTGCTGGATAAAAAATATTAATTCTAATCCAATCATTTATGACTGCAATCTTAAGGAAATTGGGACATACAGCCTTCCAGTTACCAAACTTCCCTATCAAATCTATTCATCCTATAAGTCAAATGATGATCATTCTACCTATACCGGATTCCATTTGGAAGTAAGATTTGCCGGAAAATCCTTTATCATTTCAAGAAAAAGAAAGGAGAACCATAATGATCTCCATAATTCGGAACAATTGGACTCTTAAAATATGTACCATTTATTTCAATGACGAACAAAAACCTATACCATCAAATACAGACATAATTGGTTATGTGCAGCAAACACCGGCCGATGGAAAATTAGATCCTTTTATCACCTTTCATGTCGATTTATCAAAAGAAGAAAATGAATTATTTGCTAATATGAATAGATCCACAAAAAATCAAGTGAATAGGGCTTTACAAAAAGATGGTTTTTTATTTGAAGGTAATTCTTGTCCTAGTGATAGTGATTTACTAACATTCCAAAACTTTTACAATAAATTTGCCATTGGTAAAAAAACGAATCTTTGCAGCAGCTATCATATGGAAACCATGAAACGATTCAGAGAAAATTCCGGACTTTACTTAACAAAAGCTTTGGATAAAAACGGAAAAATACTATGCATGCATATCTATATTTCGGATAATAAGAGAGCAGCAATGCTTTATTCAGCATCCCACTTTCGAAGCATGCAAGAACGTGACAGCCGGAAAGAAATAGCCCGAGCCAATCGTTTTTTGCACTGGGAAGGGATACGTTTTTTTAAGAATCTCAGAATGCAAATATACGACTTAGGCGGCATTACAGACCAGCCCAGCATAGAAAACTTTAAGAGAGGCTTTGGGGGAATGAAAGTTATCGAGTATTCAGGTTATATACCTCTCTCATGGAAAGGCAGTCTGATTCTATATTTAAGGAAGATAAAAACCAGGAAAGGTGGGAGGAAATTTGTCAAACCAGAAAGGCACCTTCGTCATCTCACTTGACTTTGAAATGCATTGGGGAGTAGCTGATCTGTTCACCAGTGATGAATATCGGGATCGGCTTATGGGGGCAAGAAGAGGAATCCCAAAAATATTAAACAAGTTTAATCAATACGATATTCATGCTACATGGGCAACTGTTGGATTCCTTTTCGCTTCATCAAAGAAAGAGCTTCAATCCTATACACCAGATTTGAAACCAATGTATCGAAACGAAAAATTGTCTCCATATCGACTTTTCAATGAGATTGGAAATAATGAGCAGGAAGATCCACTTCATTATGCACCATCTATCATTGAACACATAAAAGAATATAAAAATCAAGAAATTGGAACTCACACATTTTCACACTATTACTGCTTAGAGAAAGGCCAATCACGGGAATCGTTTGAGGCTGATTTAATGGCCGCTGCTAAAATAGCCAGTGATAAGAATGTTACTTTAAAAAGTATCGTATTTCCTAGGAATCAATTTAATGAAGAATACCTGATGCAGTGTGAAAAAGCAGGAATTTCATCTATTAGAGGCACAGAAGACTCTTGGATTTACAAACCAGGTACACGCTGCAGTGAATCAAGTTTAAAAAGAGCAATCAGGCTCGCTGATGCCTATATAAATTTAACTGGTTCTAATACATATTTAATTGAACCGTTTAATGGAACCGATATTCTAAATATTAAAGCAAGCAGGTTTTTAAGGCCATGGAACAAAAAGTTTTCATTTCTTGAACCATTGAAAATTAATCGCATCAAGCGCAGTATGACATATGCCGCCAAAAAGAAAGAGGTCTTTCATCTATGGTGGCATCCACATAATTTTGGATTTAATCAGAAAGAAAATCTTCAGAACTTGGAATCTATTCTTGATCATTTCAAAAAGTTAAATAAAGAGTATGGCATGCAAAGTTCGAATATGGGTGAATTAGCAGAGCTAATTTCGAAACGATATGAAAAAGCTGTTTAACAAGCAGAAAAAGATAAAAACCTAGATACTATACAGGTTTTTATCTTTTTCTCTTCTTCATCCAAAGCATTACTGAAATCGGCAGAACACCAAACCAGCGACTCCAAAATGGCGTTCTCGTTTCCTTTTTAAATTCCTTCTGCTGCTGTCTCTGTTCCTTTGGAGTATCCATATATTTTACGACTTGCTGGGTTACATATTTTACATAATCATTGGAAGACATGCTCATTCCTCCTGTCCTTACAATCAGTATGGACAGAATGGAGGATTTATAATCTGGAAATGATGTCGTCCGCTATGTCATGAGGGGTTTTGCCGGTTGTATTAATTTTTACAGATCCGTCCAGGTAGCAGGACAGCCTGCTCTCATACAATTTTTCAATTTGGTCTTTTGATTTTTCTTTTAGCAAGGGACGTGCTGTATCTTCTTTAAGCCGGTCATAAAGAACATCAAAATCACAATGCAGAAAGAAAATTTGACCCTTCGTTTTTAAAACATGGCGGTTTTCTTCTTTTAGCACAGCCCCGCCTCCGGTTGTGACGACAGCTGGGGCTTCTGAAAGATGCTGGAGCATTTCTGTTTCGAACTCCCGGAACTTCTCTTCCCCATATGCAGCGAACATTTCTTTAACCGACATCCTGTATTTTTTCTCTAAAAGCTGATCCGTATCGTAGACTGGGAGGTTTAATTTTTTCCCAAGCTCCATGCCTGCTGTTGTTTTTCCGGCTCCCATAAATCCGGTTAATATAACTAATCCCATCTGTATCACTCCGTTAATTCGATGGTTACTATCATACATCGAACCGCAGATTGAGTCTACCATTCATACCATTTCGATATTAATTGTTTAGCTATGCTGTATTCATAATAGGCATAATACTTCGTCTCTTTATTAAGAGTCATTTCCATGGAAACACTTTTCGTGTCCGGAGATACCGGCATAATTGTAAAATGAATTGTTCCAAGTGTATCTTTAATGTCAAACTCTCCTGTAAAACCTTCTTTGATCATTTTTGTGGATTGAGCTGCACCTGTATAGGTCAGGTGCTGAAGAAAATAAAATTTTTTCGTGTCTGCATAATATTTTTTCTCTATTACGAGAAGATTTGTTAAATGGATTGCTGTCATGAAAAACAGCAGAACCAGCATGACGGTAAAAGGATAGATAAAACCGTTTCTGATGTTATCCCGCTTCATTGTTCACACTTCTGATTGAAAGAGTGCGGGACTTGCCGACTTTACTTATTACATGAATTATTATTCGGTTCTTTATGACCTGTATTTCAGCTTTATCAACCTTTTGCAGAACAATCTCATTTCCAGTCTGATTTACCTGTCTTCTTATATAGCTTCCGTATCTTTGATAGCTCACCTTCTGCCCTAACCGATTGGCAAAAGTGAGAGTTTCTCCAGAAATAACAGGGGATTCTGCCCCCTTTAATTCCAAAATCGCCTGCTCGCTGAAAAACTCCCATTCCAAATTGCTGATATCGCGGTACCCTTCCATTGATGTGTGAAAAAATGAAATAAGCGGAAAAAGAGACGTTACAATCAAACTGAAAATCCCCAGTGAAAGAAGCATATTCAGAAAGGAAAAGCCTCCTGAATCAGTGATTTTGAAAGCAAAACTCTCTTTTCTTACCACTGGCTTCATTCCAATGTATACAGGATTGATCCAACTTATTGAGAATTTTATACTGGATTCCTCCTTCTTTGAACAACTCTGCTTCCTTAAAATCCTGCTCCATGACCCGATCCGTCATACGGTTTTGCAGAAGTTTAATAGCCTGAATCTCCAGTGATGAGCTTTCACGTTCCTGCATCATAGAGACGATGCTGGGCAATAAAGTCAATACAGCTAAACACCAAAGGGAGAAGGCCGCGATGGATTCAAGAAGTGAAAAACCTTTATTGTTTGCTGACAACAAACCGCCCCTTTCCCAGATAGAATGTTATCTTAAAGGTTTGCTGTCTATATACCACCCGTATTTTGCCGCTTGCCGAGATATTACCGTTTGCGAGAAAAGAAACTTTTAAACCTAATGTGTCCGTGATGAGCTTCATTCCTTCAGGCAGCTTCCTCTTTATCAAATCTTCTGTCACATCTGCACGTCCCAGTCTAATTCTGTAGCCGGTTTCTTCTTCATCGAACATCAGTGTACAAGGAACACGGATCATGACGGCGTGCTGCTGTGCAAAAAGGATGTCCTTTTGAAGCTGATCAAAAAACTGCTCCGCAATCAGCTCTTCCTGAACCGGTTTGAAGGAAACAATAGCTGTTAGTGAAAGCACGGAAAAGATAGTAAGAACGATGAGGGTTTCTATTAATGTAAAACCATTCCTTTTATTTTGCTGCTTCAATAACCGCTCCATTTGAATCTAAAGTCACTTCTGTTCCATCCGGGCACTTATTTGACTTAATGTATCCTTCTGTTTTTAGTACAGCAATAGTCGGTACTGCCTCCTTATTCATTCTATATGCTTCCGCTTGAGCTGAAATCATATTGCGCAAACCGGAGCAGCCCTTGTTTTGGATATTGCTGCTGTGATTCGCAATGTTAGGAATGGTAACCAGCAAAAGGATCGTAATGACGAGCAGAACAATCAGCATCTCAATCAGTGTGAACCCTTTTTGATTTTTCATATCATTTCCTCCTATATTTGATCGATCATTTGATACATGGGGAGAATCATCGACAGGTAAACAAGCAGAACAATGAGGCCGACTGCACTGAAAACGGCTGGCTGGATGAAGGATGCGGCGGATGACAGTTTGGATTCGAGTCTTGTAAGCGTGTACTGACTGTATGTGTACAATTCTCGATGCAGCAATCCGTTTTTTTGTCCATATGCTACGATTTCCGGGAGCTGCTTGTCGTAATAATTCTTGTCGAATACTTTTTCAAAATGCTCACCGTTCCTTAATCGATTGATCATTTCTTTTGCTTCCTCACAAAAAAACGGATGCAGAGTCTGCTCACTGAAAACCAGTAAGCTTTCGTAGTAAGATAACCCGCCCTTAAGAAGCGTGCTTAGCTGAAGGCTGATATAATAACTGTTAAACAGCTTGAACCCCTCTCTTAGGATTGGAATTTTCATTAGCAGCCTCATTTGAGAGGAAGGCTTGATTCGTCTGAAATAAAGGAAATAATACCCAATGCATAAGCCTGTTGTCGAAGGAATAATGACTGCAGCTGCTGACAGGATTTGAAAGCTTGCAAGCAAGGCTGCATTAAAAGGAGAGGGTTTCATGTTCATAGAATCGTATACTGAAAGGAATTGCGGGGCGATCACTTGCTGGACGATATATAAAACTCCTATCATGATAAAAATCAGCAACACAGGGTAGCGAAGCATTTTGCTGATTTTTTTGTATTGCTCCTGCTTTCGATAGAGCAGCTCTGCACTTTCATTTAAGGAAAAGGCTAAATCTCCATGCTGTTCAGCAAAATACAAATAGGTAACCACATCACGGTGAAATTTCAATTGCTGCATGATTTGGAAAAACGGGGTGCCGCGTTTCAGCTCCTCCAAACAATAGAGGAGATCTGTCCTCTTTTTCTTATCCGTTTGAAGCGATAAAAAACGGAGCGCTTCATCCAATGAATAGCCTTTTCGTACAAGGCTGTTTAAACGGGTGATAAACAGGGACTGGTCACTGCTCTTCCAGTTAGTCTTCATTTGAAAAAATCCATCTGTGATAGGCTGAACTGGATAAAAACCCTAGGGCAATCCCCTTTTTAATCACATCTTTTAAGGTTGGATACTCTTCTATTTCTTCTTCCCCCCTTGTTTCCTTAAAAGCAGCAGCAAGATTTTTTCCATAAAGAAGTTCAAAAACGGCCGCTTTCCTCACCTTCCTCATTTTTTTGCAAAATGGCGAACATTTTCCAGTACAGAAAGGACACTTTATTTCCACAAGTCTTTGCGCAGAAACCGCAATAAGCGTCTGTTCTATTTCTGCCTGTGGAACCCCAAATTCAAGCAACCTGTATAGCGCACCCTTTGCATTCCTCGTGTGCATTGTGCTTAATACCAGATGCCCAGTTAATGAAGCCCGAATTGCTATTTTCGCTGTTTCTGAATCCCTGATCTCACCAACCATAATAATATCCGGATCATGTCTTAAAATAGCCCTCAAACCGGATGCATAGGTAATACCTGCCTTTTCATTCACCTGTACCTGCATCATTTCCTGATTTCGCGCTTCCACCGGATCTTCAAGGGTAATAATGTTCCGGTTAAAATGTTTTTTTGCATGGTTAAGCAGTGAATACAGGGTCGTTGTCTTGCCTGAGCCGGTCGGGCCAGTAAAAATCATTAAACCGTGAGAATGATAAAAGAAGGATAGGAGCTTTTTCGTTGCAGAGGGAAACAGAGAAATCCGGGATGATCGAGGAACTTTATCACTGGACAGGAGGCGGATAACCATACTTTCTTCATAGATTGTTGGAAGAGTAGAAAGACGGATTGGGATTTCCAAGTCTTTTAATGCAATTGATAATGCTCCGCTTTGCGGCTTTCTTCGTTCCCCAATGTCCATTGATGCCTCAAATTTCAAATGAGATATGAGACGCTGAGACACATCCCTGGGGAGCTGCTGCTGTTTGAGGAGATCATCATCAATTCTGTACAGAACCTCTGTGTAATGTTCTTTTGGAACGATATGAATATCGGAAGCATGAAGCTCGACTGCCTGATTGACTACATTAGCACATAATGCTTCAATTTCCTGCAATGAATCCCTCCCCTTTCACCTATTTGATTTGAAGTATAGACCGTATTAACAAATCCGTCATATTCCTGTTTCCGCTTTTTAACACAGGATATTGGGGAAAATATTAAAAATCGCCAATAAAAAAAACCGTTTTTTCATTAAAACGGTCAAAAAGCTAAGAATTTATCATCACAGCGAGAAGACCCCCACTTCAAGCTGGCTAAGTGGGGAGTGAATCGCGGTTTTAAATGGGTTAACTCTTGAAAAATCCCCTATACCTGGCATATAATAGAAGGAGCAAACCGAACGTACGTTCAGGAGGGGAAGCGATGGCTAAAAAACCGAGCGATTGGAATCATATTTCGTTTGTGTTCAAAATCCATCCAAACCACGCCCAGCAACAGCTCATCCATCAGACGTTTGGATGTGTCCGGTTCGTCTATAACATGATCCTCCATCATAATTTGAATGAGTCCAAACTACAACGAGACCACGCTATCAAAAAGCTGCCCCTCTTAAAGAAAACCTGCGAATGGCTAAAGTCCGTGGATGCGATTGCTCTTCAAGCCGCGGTGGAGCATCTATATAACGGGTACGAACGCTACGATAAGGAGAAAACCAAAACCTACCGGAAGAACGTGCTGCGAAAAATGGCTTCAGAAGGGTATGTACCGACCGATTATGACCATATTAAGCATCCCAAATTTAAAACGCGAAAAAACCCCGTTCAGAGCTACACAACGAAGCAAACGAATGGGAATATTGCAGTGAAAGAGAAGGCCATCAAACTTCCGAAGCTCGGATGGATCCGAATGAGTCAGTCTCGAGAAATCAACGGAATACTCAAACGGGTCACCGTGTCGCGAGACTCGGTTGGAAGGTACTTTGTCTCGATTCTTTGCCAAAAGAATGACAGCCCTTATCTGCGTGCCAAACAGGCTTCCGTCGGAATAGACCTCGGGTTGAAATCGTTTGCCGTCCTGAGTCATGGAGCAAAGGTCAACCATCCCAAATCGTATGCGACATACGAAAAACGCCTGGCCTTTTTGCAGCGGTCGCTATCCCGTAAGGAGCCAAGATCCAAAAGCTTCGAACGGAATAAAAAAGCCATTGCGAAGCTCCATTTAAAAATCAAAAACACCCGCCATGATTTCCTTCACAAGCTAACCACCCGCCTGATTCACGATAACCAAGTGATCGGGTTGGAAACGCTGAAGGTAAAAAACATGGTCCAAAATAAAAAATGGTCAAAACCCATTCATGATGCAAGCTGGAGCACACTGAAAGCCATGCTCACCTATAAAGCGAAGTGGTATGGACGGAAAATCGTGTTCATCGATTCGTTCTTCCCGTCGAGCCAACTTTGCAGCCAGTGCGGGTACAAGCATCGTGAGGTGAAAAACCTAGAGCTTAGAAAATGGGAGTGTCATGCCTGCGGAAGTTATCATGACCGCGACCACAATGCGGCCAAAAACATTGAAAAAGAAGCCCTGATGCTGTCTTTGGAAATTCAGCCATCTGTTTAGCGTTTTTAAAACCGTTGGGACACGGGGTTAGCCAGGTTACTTGATGCCGAAGGGGTCATTGCCCTGGAATCCCTCACTTCAAAATTTCGCCAGAAAATGAAGTGGTGGGTAGTTCAATCAGTTACGTAATATATGTATGTTTTATTTTTACGGTTTAGTAATGTTGATTTTTCATAGTAGATTCTATATCCGTTTTGCAGGGATTCATGCCCTGTGTATTTAAGTTTGCTCACCTTGGCAAACTCCTTGGTTGCATCAATAATACTTGAAACTCTTGAGATAAACACAGGGTTATCATAACTTGTTGCGATTGTTTGCATATTTACCCCTTCTAGGAAAAATTTATATTCAGCCATACTGTTTATCCACTCCGTTTCTTCTTTATAAAGAACTTTACAGGTCTAATATATCACTTGTTTTTCTAGAAAAACAAGGAATTTCATCATATTTATCTCCTTAATTTTCCTTTATATGCTAGTTTTAGTTTCTTTGAGAGAACATAAAAAATCACCCGCCCGGGTGATTTTTTAAGAGACTGATATATGAAGCTGGCTATTTTTTGTTAATTTGTTTAAGGCTTGCGGGTTATATCCGACGACTAACTTTTTTCCATCAGTCAAAATGGGACGGCGGAGAAGCTTCGGTTCATCGGATAACAGCTTCAGCAATGATGAGAGATTCATATCTTCAATATTCAAGTTTAATTCCTTGAAGGTTTGGCTTCTGGTGGCAAGTATTTCATCAATGCCATCTGTTGTCAGCTGGAGAATTTTTTTAAGTTCATCCTCATTAGGAGTCTCGCGGAACATATGCCTTTCTTCAAAATCGACCTCGTTTGCTTTCAGCCAATGTTTTGTTTTTCTGCAGGAAGTGCAGCTCGGGTACGTGAAAAAAGTCAAATCGCTCATTTTATCGTTCCTCCTTCATCATATTCAAAGACTTATATGGGCAAGTTACGTTTATTTTTATCTGTATTTGTATTGTACATTAGTTGTACATAGTTTGTACACTGATATGCACTGAAGATTCAAACCTTTTGCAGACACTCAAATGTAAACGCTTATTTACAATGAAAGGAAATGTCCTATATAATATAAGTGGATGGACTAGAGGGGTAAGGGAGGAATTTGCATATGGATCGGATGTTTCGTGTGCTGGGATTCTGGACTGGAATCTTTGCGGTCATGTTTTATTTAGGGGAAATGGAAGAAACGTCACTGTTATTCTTTGCTCAAACGGTATTTTTTGTTTTTTTATCCTATCTTAAATTATCTGAACGAATGTACATTTATATCTTTGGAGCCTATTTAACGGTTTTCTTTGTCGGCTTCACGTACTGGACTACTTTTATGATGGTTCCTGGCCAAGGAGGCCATTAACCCCCAATCAAAATTTTTCCATAGTAAAAAAGAGGCTGATTGTTCAGCCTCTTTTTCTATGAATGAGAACATAAAAAGATTCACTCATTCCTTCATGTGATAAAAGGGATCGGATTGCCCGATTATCTTTTGATGCTTTAGAGAATGGATTTGGGTCATGGTTTTCCTGTAGAAAACCCGCAAGATTATTCTTCCAAAAAAATTCAGTTTTCTTTTGAACAGCTATTTCCTGCCAGCCGAATTCCGCTGCTTTTATATTATAGGCCGTTAAGGGAATATCATAGGTTAGATCCATCTTAAATGGATGACTTAGGGGATTGGAAATAAGAATATGATTTTTGTAGCCTCGGATTGTCCCTTGTTTCCGTAATTGCAGCTGTTCTGAAAAATGGCCATAGTCCGCTGTAACTAAGTATGCATCTCCGAGCTTTTTGTCCAGATTATCCAGCAGCCCAAGCATTGCGCTGGGAACCTCGGCTCTATAGCCTTCCTGGAGGCTGATTTCAGCCCATTTCAAATAATCTGACAGAGTGTTGCTCTCGTCTTTTCTCGCTGTTAACATGAGATCTTCTTCATTCACTCCTACACCTAACTCTACAATTCGTCCACACCTGTTTTGAGCGATTTGGACGGGCAGAGCATCGAGCAATTCATTGGAATAGAAAACGCCTGAGAAGGCATCTGGGAGGTCCTCTAAGGAAGCTAGACGGGTCACTTCGAGAGTTTCAAGCGACGCTGCATGATAGGGGCTGGACTCGATGCAATAAACTGTTCCCTGACTATAAAGGGAAGGAGAGCGCTTTTTCCATTCGTTTAGAAAGGACCGGATGAATGCTCCTGTCCCGCTTCCCATTTCACAAAAGACCGGGGGAATATCCCCTGCTTCCACTCTTTTTATAAACCATCTGGCCATAACTGCCCCATAAAAATCAGAAATGGAACTGGACGTATAAAAATCGCCTTTCTTGCCGATTTTTTGGCCTTCGGTCATATAATAGCCGTGAATCGGATGGTACAGACATTGTTCCATATAGTCCGCAAAAGAAAGAAAACCTCCGCTTTCTTCTATTTGCTGAATGATCACGCTTTTCACCTTAAAATCCGTTCAAAAAAGGATTTCGATCCATTTCATCCTGTATGGTTGTCTCCGGACCGTGACCGGACAGCACAAATGTATCTTCAGGGAGAGTCAGTAAATGGTCATGGATACTCTTAATTAGGAGCTGATGGTCTCCGCCAGGCAGGTCGGTCCTTCCGACTCCCTCCTTGAACAGGACATCTCCGCTGAATACTGACTGGGTTTCTTTGTGGTAATAAGAAACACTGCCGGGAGAGTGTCCTGGAGTATATAGCACTTGAAATGTAAAATCTTTAAAAGTAAGCGGTTCTCCCGGCTGGACAAATTCATCAGCCGGTCTTGCGTGAATCGGTCCTGCTTGAAAGAAATGAGAACCATTCAGCTCTGGTGATGGAAGCCAGTCCTTCTCCTTTTTATGTACGTATACCGGCACGTTCCAGCGGGCGCGCACTTCGTCGACAGCACCTATGTGATCAAAATGAGCGTGAGTAAGCAGCACAGCTAATGGCTTTAAGCCTCTTGCCTGAAGGAGCTGATTTAATTTGTTTCCTTCACTTCCCGGATCAAAAATAATGCATTCCTTCTCTTTATTGCTTAATACATAACAGTTTGTTTGCAGGGGACCTAGCGGAATCCGTTCCCAATTCATATTAGCACCTCGTTTATTCTGTGAAATTTACGGCTCATTTAAGCATGCCTGATAATCTTTGGCTTCAGGCGTCACCTTTCATGGAGGTTTCTCGCCTTCATGTGCAATCACCATGATGCCAGAATCAGCTTTTAACTTTAAGAAAGTTAAATTTATATAACTATATCACCTATTATTAAGGAAAATCCGGAAAGTTTCAACGATTTGGGGTTATGCTAAAATTCCTTGCTGCTGAAGGAGTTTAAGGAAAATTTTAACTCGACTTTCATTTTGAAAACGTTTAAAATTGTAAATAGAACTTGTTTCATTTTTTTCCAGAAGCGATTGCAAGGGGGATTGGCAATGGGGTTAGTCATCATCTTTTCGTTAATTTCGCTGTTAGCCGTATTTGGTGTATATCGTGCCTTTAAAGAGAAAAACATGCTGGGAATTATGTTTTGTTTAGCAACAGTTGGTGTATTTGGCTGGTTCACCATTATGACCGTAATCAGTCATGGTTATCCGACACATCACTAGAAAAAACAGCGCTTCAAACTGCCCTTTCAGGCAAAAGACAACTTCCATAATCCAGGATGAGAGGGCTTGAATGCACTAGGGAAACGATGAATATGAAGTCTCCATCATTATGGAAAGAATTTTTCATGAATGATGTTTCCGAATCGTTCCTTCTTTTTAACTGCCCGAAGATTACAGAAAAAGCCGGCCATAATTTAGCCGGCTTTTTTATGTAGAATTATTTAGGTTTGCCTCATATGCTTCTGAACACTTTCAAGCTTGCTCTGCATCGTTGATTTCTTATCTCTTCTGTCGTCGATCCGGATGTTGGTCGCTACTCTTGATATGCCTTCCTGAAAGGGTGCTTCATGGATTGCTTGAATGACTTCAAATAGGATTGGAAGCTCGCCTTCTATTAACGTGTTCATCGGTGTCAAACGAAATTCTATTTTTCCCTCTGATCTGTATTCTTCTAAAATGGCTTGGATACCGGCTACATGTGCGCTTACACTTGGGGTAGCCGTTCCAATTGGTATGATCGTAACATCTGCTATTGGCATGAATTTTTCCCGCCCTTCTTTTATAAAAATTATATCATAGACATAGAAGCTAAAACTTAATTAGGGTTTTAAGACTTCCCGTTACCATGTTAAACACTTTTTCAAGCTGAAAACCGTACAATACTTTTGTTCCATCTGGGGAGAACTGCAAAGGAACGTTTAATGCATCCTCAAGCCGGACATTTTTTTTCTCCTTCGAAAAGGAAAAAGAAACTAAATCCAGTTTGTCTGTTTCCTTGTTGTATTCATAAGTTAGAAACTCTTTTCCATTGGGACTGATTTCCGCTTTTGGAAGTTCAGCCAGTCCTTCTGTCTGTTTTATGGAAGCAGCAAAGCGGCGGGTTTTCGCCCCATCATGGATATGGAAGAAAGCCTCACCATTTTCCTGGCTCAACGTAACCCATACATTTTTTTTCGCGTAGAAAGCAAGCACCTTTTCTGCCGCCAGTTTTTCCTCATTTTTTTCGGGATCATACTGATAGATATCGGACACCTGATTTGTATTATCTTTTGCAAAGAGCAGGTTGCCCTCTCCGGTCCATTCTGCAAATGGAGCATCTATTGGGTTTGATTTTTCAAATCCGCTTAGAGGATAGTATATAACGGTCTTGTAGGTCCAATCCTCGTTAAATGATGTCACAAACAGCCGGTCAGAATTGCTTTTACTCCATGAAAAAGCAAGATCGTGTGATGAAAATTTCTTTTCAAACCGTTCCTCTCCCTTTGCGTCAATCAACAGTAAAACAATTTGTTTTGACGAAGGACTGCCCTGCAGCAGGATGTAATCACCACTAGGTGATGTTTCAAAGTCGGTAACAGGCATATTGACGCTGTAGAGCTGCAATTTTTGGCCTGTTGTGAAGTTGTACGTGTACAGAACGGTTTGCCGGTCCTTATATTCAGCGAAAACAACCGTGTCATTACCCATCCATCCTCCAACCATTTGAAAGGTCTCCTCATTCGCCTGGTAGGATACGATCGAATCCTTTTGTTTCTGCTGTTTTTTTTCCATATTTATCTTCGCTTCTGCAGCCGGAATATTTTGCTGCTCAGCACTCGTACAGCCCGCAGTCACCACTGCAAGGGCAAAAGCTGCCGTCATCACACGGAATCGATTGCTTCTCATACCTTCTTCACCTTTCTTTGTACTTGCTTACATATATAAGGCCGCCCAAAAGATGCCTTCCCCTTTTTCCCGAATGCTTTCATATTGATCAAGCGGGAGAGGATTTACTCCTAAGCCAAGTTCAATGGTATAGCCAGAACGGCCCCATTCATGAATAAACCAATCCCGGTAGCCGGCATGGCTGTCAATATTCCTAACTTCTGTATAGCCGCTTAATATCGAAAATTCCTTTACAATTAATGCAGCTTCTTCAGGCTCCCGATTTAAATATCCCCAGTAAATTTCTTCCCCCTGAGTGTGAAAACATAAAAGCCGGTCGAACCTCTTCTCTTCAGATAAACGTGCCATTGTAATGGCTTCAGGTTCTGATAGAGGGCGGTCTCCAGGATAATCTCTGGAAGATGGAGTTTTCGGAAGCTTTCTTTCCTTTTCAATTTCCCAATAAGCAGGAAATTGATTATTTAAATCTACACCGCGAATATTCGCTTTCCATTGTGAAAAATCATGGGATTGCTGATTAATCTGGAGAACAAGTTTCCTTAAATCGCTATCATCCGGGAGGCCTTCAAGGACAAGATCTACACCATCCGGATTGACCATAGGAACAATCGAAAGGGAGTTATGCGAATAAAGCTGAAGAGAAGAATGGCTGAATCTGGTTTTTCCATGAACAAGATCATTCGCAAATTGTTCAAGCCAATCCATTAATACAGCAGAAGTTATCCATTCGTTTGCGTGGAAGGAGGCATTCATATGAACGTTTCTTTTTCCTGTACCAATCGTTATCTCTATTATAGGCTGATTCCGTATACTATTTCCAATTATATGTGTCTGAATAAACGGGTACTTTAGAACCATTTTTTCTATATCACGATAGAAACACGCTGAAGAATATTTTTTTTGCCTAGGGACAATGCGATCTGAGACTTTCACAGCTTTATTGAACCCTTCCATTGCATCCTCGGGTTTACAGGCTGACGGCAGTGACAATCCGGACGCCGCCCACTCATATCCGGGAATGCTGATAACTGTTGCTGCTGGAATCGGATCCATTAGCGGCTGATTGGATTGCTCAATTAAAAGAGCGGGAAGATCAAAGTACTCTGCCAGTGTGCTAATTCGAACAGTTTCAATTAGTTTGATTTTCATAGAAATATCCCCCTTTCGTACAATTCATTTTATGAGAGAGATACTCCTTTCTGAACCAGTGAAAATGAGCCAATTGGCTTTGAGAAAAATTGGCTATCCGGTAAAATTTACCTAAAAAAAAGAACTTTGGCCAATTGACCAAAGCTCTTTTTGCTTGCTATTTATTTTCTGCCGGTTTTTGATCTTCTTTGTTATAGAACCTTAACAAATCACTATAGATAATTTTGTCTGAGTAGTCGAGTTCTTTCTTCGCTTTATCTACGTAAGGTTCACATACTTTTTTGTCTTCTGCAGGCTGTCCGGTACTCTTATCGTAGCAGATATTGTCGGTGTAAACATATTTATCTGTTACAAAGCTTCCGTCACGCATGACAGTGAATGGAAGACGGTCTTTAGAGAACAAGTCATTCCCGAACTCAACTTGGTCTTTTGTATCGATACCAAGCAGATTCATTATGGTAGGACGGATATCAATCTGTCCGCCGACTGTGTCAATTTCCTTAGGGTTCTTATCTGTTACACCCGGAATATGAACGATAAACGGTACACGCTGAAGCTGTTCAGATTCAAAAGGTGTAATTTCTTTGCCTAAGAACTTCGCCATCGCTTCATTGTGGTTTTCGGAAATACCGTAATGGTCTCCGTAGAAAACAATGATGGAGTTATCATAAAGCCCATCTTCTTTTAGCTTTTCAATAAAACGTTTAATGGCATCATCCTGATACTTTACGGTTGTAAAATAATTGTTCAGGGTTTTACTGTTTGAATCGAATTTATCGATGGTTTGATCTTCCTCGCTTAGTTCAAACGGGAAATGGTTCGTAAGCGTAATGGACTTAGAATAGAATGGCTTTTTCATTTCTTTCATATGGTCAGCCGTTTGCTCAAAGAATTCCTTATCCTTAAGTCCCCAGCCTACTGAAGTTTCTGGTGTAACATTATAGCTATTCACATCATAGAATTTTTCATAACCAAATGAATTGTACATGAGATCGCGGTTCCAGAAGGATTTGTTATTTGCATGAAATGCAGCTGTTGTATAGCCGTTTTGCTTCATGATTTCCGGAGCAGCGTTGAATTCATTATCAGGGTTTGTAAAGAATACAGCTCCCCTGCCGAGCGGGTATAACGAATTTTCCACAAGGAACTCTGCATCAGAGGTTTTCCCCTGTCCTGTCTGATGATAAAAATTAGTGAAATTGTAGCTTTGTTTTGATAAATCATTCAGATATGGAGTAATCTCCTGTCCATTCAATTTTTCATTCATGACGAATGACTGAGTAGATTCAAGAGAAACCACTATGACGTTTCGGCCTTTAGCAATTCCCTTCATATCCTGATTCGGTTCTTTTTTATTTGCTTTAATATAGTTTTGAATTTCCGTTAAATTCGTGCTGTCTGCCATCGCACGCTGTGCAGACGTTTTGGACTGGATAATTCCATCATACACATGGAAGTTATAAACACTGATGTTTTTAACAAGCATTTCACGGTCGAAAGATCTTGTTAAAAGCTGAGGGCGTTCCGTTTCAGCAAGCCCAAGGTTAAAGAAGAAGATAGCTGCTACCATTAAATAATAGGCTGAGCGCTCTTTTCTTGTTGCTCTCGATTCAGAGCGAAAAGCAGGTTTGCGAAGCAGCCAGAACATGATGATCAGATCTACAAACAGAAGAACGTCAACAGGCTGGAATAAGGAAGAAATACTGCTTCCCAAGTCGCCCATGTTACTTGACTGGAACAGCACCGGAATGGTAAGGAAATCATTAAAGAATCGGAAGAAGACCATGTTTGCCAGCAATACGACCGTTAACAGGATGCTGACGATAAACACATATCGGTTCCTGTTCTTTTCCTTCATAAACAATCCGATTCCATAAATAAAGAGCAGGAAGCTGAGTGGATTGATAAAAAGAATGAATTCCTGTTTCCAGTTTTCAATTTTAATGTCAAAGCTAGTTTTATAGACAATGTAAGTTTTAAGCCACATGAACAATGTAGCTATGAGCAAAAAAGAAATTTTTGATATTGAATTTTTACGCATTCATTTACCTCCTCGTCCGGCAGAACTGCGCATTGCTTTTATCTATTTTTTTCCCAAATAAAGTAAAGGATTTATTAACAAGCTAAATCATATCTTAATACTTCGTTTACAAAAAATCAATGCTTTTAATACGTACATTACATTGTAATGGTAGAATTATATTTTGACTGTAATCTTTACCCCTTGCAGAATAAGGGCAAACCAGTTTGTATGACAGCTTGTTAAAAACTTTTTGTTTTTTATTACATATTCATTAAGGAGACTATTTTCATTGCTTTACTAAGCAGCAGGCAGAGGATTAGTTTGAACGTTTCTTTCATTCATAAAACTGTATATTAGAATGAAGTCTCTTGAGAAAAGCCTTTTTCTCTCTCACAAAAGAGGAGCCTTATGCAAGGCTCCTCTTTAATATGCACATATGCGCTTTTCCCCATTAATATTCAGTGAGTAAAGTTTTTGCAAGCCACGCTCCGCCGATTACACCAGCATCATTTCCAAGAGTGGCAATTTCAATAGCTGCACCTTCGGCTACTCTTGGGAAAGCATATTTCTTAAAGTACTTCTCTACATGCACCCTCAAGTATTCCCCAGCTTTTGATACTCCGCCTCCAATGACGATTTTCTCCGGGTTCAGCCCGTTAGCAAGACTGGAAAGCGCGAGTCCAAGATGAAAGGTCACAAATTCCACAGTTTCCTGAGCGATTGCGTCCCCTTTAGCTGCAAACTCAAAAACGTCTTTAGAAGTAATTTCTCCTGTTTCCTTCCAGGCATTCCTTAACAGGCTCTCCTGATCAGACTCACCCAGCTTTTCTTTGGCAATTCTGACAATCCCCGTTGCCGAAGCTACAGTCTCAAGACAGCCTGTTTTACCGCAGTTGCAAGGGGCTCCACCCTCAGGGATAGACGTAATGTGCCCAATTTCTCCGCCTGCACCATTTACGCCATGGATGACATTTCCATTTGAGATAATACCGCCGCCGACTCCCGTTCCTAGAGTCACTAAAATGACATCCTTCGCTCCGTCGCCTGCACCTCTCCACATTTCTCCAATTGCTGCAATGTTCGCATCATTATCGATAACAGCCGGTAGGCCTGTTTCCACCTCTAGATGATCTTTAAGCGGATAGTTCAGCCAGCCTAGATTGACCGTTTGATAAACAAGTCCTGATGCAAGATCAACAGGTCCAGGAGCGCCCATTCCAATTCCCGCCAATCTGGATTTTGTTTCTCCAAGTTCCTGCAATTTTGCATCAATCGCTTTCGCAATATCCATTGTAATCGTTTTTCCAGTTTTATCAGTAGGGATTTCCCATTTGCTAACCATTTCTCCGTATAGAGAAATAAAAGCCATTTTAATTGTGGTTCCTCCCAAATCTACACCAACCAGCCACTTCTCGCTCATGTCTCTCAGTCCTTTGTCTTATAAGTTAAGGAAACCGCTTGCACAAATTTTCATTGATTACCTTTCTCTTTTCTCCCGCTCGATCTGTGCTTCATGGCGAAGGATTAAAAGAGCCATCTGAAAAACCTGTGTTTCAATCAGTTTTGATTCATAAAGCTGCCTGACCTCATCTTCCATAAGTTCGAGATCAGCAACCCGGTCCCCGATATAAATAATTGTCCCGTACTTCTTTAAAAGCTGTCGGACATCATAAACTGTATTCAAGCCTTCACCTCGTTTAATGCACAAGTACGTCCATATATAAGGTATCGGAGAATGTTTGTGTAGTCAAGAAAAAAAAGCTTGAATTTATGCAGATACAAACCGTTCAAAAGGCTGCAGGAATCCCCGGCAGCCTTACAACTATAGCATGTTACCATCTTGAGTATCCGAACGCAGCAAGAGAAACAGCGAGAACCAGTCCTGCTGCGGCAGCCAAGCCCTGTCTTGCCGATTTAGACTGGGAAGGCAGCTGCACAGCAAATGCTGCAGCCATGCCGCCGATAAGTCCGCCTATGTGTCCTGCATTATCAATATTGGAGATTGTGAAACCTAAAGCAAGGTTGATGCCAATCACCACCAGGATGTTTGGTCCGATCGTACGCAAAAATAAATCGCGCTGAACGACGCCAAGATAAAGCAGAGCACCAAAGCAGCCGAAAATGGCTCCCGAAGCACCAGCTGAAATCGACGTATTAAATGCAAAGCTTGCTAGAGTCCCCATAATTCCAGAAAAGAAATAAATCATTAAAAACCTGGCAGAGCCGAACATTTTCTCAACTGCTTCTCCAATGAAATAAAGCGCCATTGAGTTCATTAAAAGATGAATAAAGCCAATGTGAAGGAACATGGGCGTAATAAGCCTCCACCATTCACCTTCCATAATATAAGGATTAAATTTAGCACCAAAGTTAACCAGCGTCTGATTATTTTGGCTCCCCCCTGCCAGCTCCATAAGAATAAACACAACGATTTGGATCGCAAGGAGTAATTTAGTAAATCTTGGTTTTCCATACTCAAACAGCTTTCTTTCCTGAGTTACCCGCGTGTTTTCTTTTTCTAACACCTTAAGCCTATACGAATGGAGCTCCTCGTAATCTGTAATTTCCGGGAGTTCTTTTTCCAGGCGGACAGAAAGCATATCCTCCATTGAAATCATTCCTTCAGACCTTTTTTCATCAGAAATAACCACATTTTTAAGTACAATATTTCCACGGGAATAAGGCTTTTCGACAAGATGCTCCCACTCATCTACCGGAGCGTAAGCAGAAATATAGATGTTAAGAATGTTCATGGATTTTCTTCCGGCATTTTTCCGGATTTCCTCAAACAAGTGCGCAGCGCGCTCCATATCCTGCTCCAGCCTATTTCCCCAATCTGCATCCATTCTTACAAATCGGACAAGCTGGAAATCAGCACTGCGCTGGCTCTCCAGCCACACTTCATTATGATCCTCTGCCATCGTCACAATGCGGTACTTACCGTCCAGCAGCTGACCGATGATACTCCAATAAAAAACATCCTGCTCTAGCGCCATTGCAACCTCTCCAGATCCCATTTTTGTTATGGATATTATATCAGGACATTCCTTCAAATAGAAAGGGTTAACACTTGTTTTCAAGCAAAGTACGAAGATCAGCCGAATCAAACGAATCCATAGCGAGTCATTTTTTAATTCCTTAAATAAAAAAAGCATCAGATGAAATTCTGATACCGATTCTTTGTGCTATGAATGTGGTTGATTTACGTTTCAAAATACTTGCTTCCAGGGCATTGCAGGCAAATGCGGACCCTTCCCATGCACACCGCCTGGGGGGTCTCGCACTTAATTGCACTAAAGTGCCTAAACCTTCTTTATAATAACAGTCTCAAACATTTTAAAAGAATGCTTTGTGCAGAAACTTATCTCTTACAAATGGAATTCTTAAGGAAAGCCGGATGAAAAATGCGCGCATTGCCTGGTTTCCGAGAATGAGGTTCAGTATACGGTATCTGGATTGAAATAAAAGATAACCTCCAAACAAAACAAGCAGGTAGCCTATTAATCGGTTCATAAAAATCCCTCCTGCTCATACTGTTTGCCACGATTCCTAATTTTATCCGCATCTGGGGTTTTTTTAGCCAGGCTGTCGTTTAGAGCAGGATAACTACTCCTGCTGACAAAGCAGCTGCCATACATATGGAGATCATATTCACCACATCATTATTAAAAAATGAGTATCCTTGAACGACACGGCCTTTTACTCCGCAATGGATTTTCTTTTCCGTTACCTCTTTGCATACAGGACATTCGTACTTTACTTGTACAGTCCCTCCCAGCAGCGTATCCGCAAGGTTTCCACCAAAACCAATCAGCGCAATCATTACTCCCCACTGCCAGTCCAGATTAAAAACAAAAACAGAAAGAATAGCGATAAAACCAGCGCCTGCTGCTGCTGCTGCGGTACCTAATAATGAGACTGCTCCGGACGTTCCCCGAACTGTCTTCTTTAGAGACAGCAGCATGCGGGGAGCTTTTTTGCTAAGTGTGCCAATTTCAGATGCCCATGTATCTGAATTTGCTGCAGCAATCGATGTACAAAAAACAGCCGTCCATAGATCTGCTCCGGTCAGCCAGAACAAAAAACTGGCAATCGAGGAAATGCCTCCATTTGCAATTACCTGGACAGAATCCCGGCGATCACCCTTTTCCAGCATTTCATCCAGCACTTTCTTCTTATTCCGCTTATATTTACTTAGCAGACTGGAACTGGCGAAAAATGCTCCAAGCAAAAAAAGTCCATGAAAGCCATACCCAAGATAAATTAACAGTCCAGTCAGACCTGCAGCCGCTGCTCCGCTTAAAGTCAAAGACTTGATTTTCCATCCTGCCAGTGAAATCAATCCAATTAATAAAAGTCCTAGAATATGTATGGGATTACTCACGGCAATGAAGCACCTCTTTTTCAGTTATGATCCATTTAACTGGAACATCAAAAATTTCGGAAGGAACCAAAGGTAGAACCTGACAGGAAAAGGCAAGCGACACTGTGTCGCTGGTGAAATTTTGCAAGTAACGGTCATAATATCCTCCGCCGTAGCCAATTCGATAGCCTCTGCTGTCAAAGCATAGACCTGGTACGACCATCACATCCACGTCACATTTCTCTACTGGATCCGTCATACTCGGAATAGGCTCTTGCAGCCCGTAATAGACCGTTTCAAGCTGGTTAAATGATGTAATCACCCTGAATTCCATCTCTTTTTCCAGCGGAAAACATTTTGGAACCGCCATTCGTTTTCCCTCTTTCCAGCCTTTTTCAATGATGCTCCTTGTATTCGCTTCCCTATTTTGTGAAATCGTTAACCCGATTGTTTTGGCTTTTTTCCATAGGGGGGATTGCAGTAATTGCTGTTCGATTAATTGAGAGTACTCATGGTACTGAACATCGTCCATTTTCTGAAGCTGGATTTTCATCTGCTCCCGCAAATTTGTTTTCTTCATTCTACTCACCGCTTTTATATGTACTTATTCTATTATATATTCAAGCTTTTACATTCACAGTAAAAATCCAATAAAAAAACAGCAGGAATTAATCCCCTGCTGCTTACTTTGTTTCGCGGTGCACTGTCATTTTTTTCTCTCTGGAGCAATATTTTTTAAGCTCCATACGATCCGGGTTATTACGTTTATTCTTTTTAGAGATATAGTTACGCTCACCACAGTCAGTGCAAGCAAGTGTAATATTCACACGCATGATTATCCCTCCAAACTGTTCAATCGTTAAATCTAATCAGACTTTAACATCATACCACTGAAGATCAAAAAATTCCACTTAATTTTTATTTTTGAAAGTGTTTTATTTTTTTTGAATAAACCTCATTTGTTTTCAATGCTTCTTCAGGCCGCTGATCCATTGTAATGATAGATAAAACAGATTCATTCTTCAAGGAAGCGATTCTGGTCCAATTGCCTTCGCCGTGGTGAATATTAATTCCTTCAGATAGTCTGATCCGGTCAAACTCTTCATCTGAAATTAAACGGCTCAGTACCCTGCTTTCATGCCCGGAGCGGCAGGATACATGCTGGCAGGCGGCTTTAGAATAAAGGCATAGCTTTTCTTTGTGCAAGGAGTCCTCTTCTATTTCTTTTAGCAGGGATGCGAGCAGCTGTATCGGGGTCTCCACTTCAGACAGCTTAAAGCGGTGATTAAAGATTTCGCTTATGATTGAGGGAGTGATCGGCAAATCTCCATGTGCTCCTTTTAATTCCAATGTTTGTTCCCGCTCATTCAGCCGAAAAATCAAAGCCGGCCCTTTACTAAAATCTGCAGGTTCTAATTTTACAATGAAAGATTCCTCCATCAAATCCCGGTAGAACCGATAGGAAAGGGAATCCATTTCTAAACCGTAACTCGGCCCCGAACTTGAGCCCTCCCCAATTCCCTCAGACCGAAGAGAGTGATCATGTTCTTTTGCCAAGCCGGAGATTCTTGTTTTCGTGCCGGTGATTTTACTTGAAACGAGTGTAGCTTTGGAATAATGCGATTCAATCGACTTTTCCATTTCTGCAGGCAGGACCTGCCCTGCTCCATCGAATAGCAAAATGCTGCATACTTGACCTGCAGAGAATGCATATGCACCCATGCGGTGAAATTTATAGCATCCATACCTAAGCGCAGATGGTGGAACCGGATCTTCTTCTAAGTATATCGGGCAGCCAAACGATCGTAAGGAATCAGTAAAGAGATTGGTTACTAAAGCAGAAAGGGCACTGCCGTCACTTGCTGCAATTACACCGGTTTTTCCGCATGCAGCTGAGAACGCCTGTGCCAGTTTAACTGCTTTTATCGTCCCGCCTTCTTCCATGGAAAAATCAATGCGTCCTTTTGAGCAAAAAACCTCTTTTTCCGGAAAGTATTTCGCAGAAAAGGTATCTTCTAGATGTGTTCCTTTAGCAACCCTGGTTGCCGGCCACACCCTCACGTGCTCCTTGACCACATTTTCCCCCTCCATCACTACATTTTCCCCTAAAACCGAGCCGTTATTGAGTACACTAAAAGCTTTTATTTCACAAAAGCTTCCCAAAACAGAACCGATGACATGAGTACAGGAGTGAATTTTCTGATGACTCCAGCAAATGGATCCTTCAATGCGGGAACCTGCTGCAATATGAGAACCCTCGCCTATCGCTGTATATGGACCGATTTTACATCCCTTCTCTATAATCGTGCCTTTTCCAATTAATAAAGGCCCTTCTAAAACCGTACCTTTCTCAATGACGGCTCCCTCTCCTATACAAATTTTATTCTTTGAATCAGTATTCAGGAGACATTTAGGAGACAGATCAACAATCCCGTCGAGCAAGTCAAACTGAGCTGCCTTGTAATCGGAGTGAGATCCAATGTCAGACCAATACCCTTTCGCTTTGAACATGTGAATTCCTCTTTCAAGGAGAAGAGGAAGAATATCTTTACAAATGTCCTGTGGTTCATCACTTGAGATGTAATGAAAGACATCAGGTTCAAATATATACATTCCAGCATTGATGTATTCGCTATACACCTCTGTTCGATATGGCTTTTCCATGAAATTTAGAATACGTCCGGAGGAATGGGTAATCATGCTTCCATATTCACCTGTCTGACTTTTGCAGACGCCAAAAACCGTGCCGATGCAGTCTGAACTTTTATGTGATTGGATGGCAGCATGCAAATCAAAATTTGAAATTGTATCCCCGCTCACAACTAAAAAGGCTTCATTCAGCAAATGCTCTCCTAATTGCAAACAGCCTGCCGTACCTAACGGAGTTTTTTCCTTTAAATAAGTAATTTTGACTCCAAATTCTTCCCCATCTCCAAAATGCTCTTCTATGACACTGCTTTTCCAGCATAAAGCCATTAAAATATCGGTTACTCCATACTGTTGCAAATACTCAACAACATATTCGAGAACAGGTTTATTCAGTAAAGGAACCATCGGTTTAGGCAATCTTGATGTCAGGGGCTGCAGCCTTGTGCCCATTCCGCCTGCCAGAATAACTGCTTTCATATGAACCTCCTTCCTTTCACATGTGCTGCATTGATTTCTTATATATGTGGATTGTCTTTTCAGCTGCAGAGCTCCAGCTATATTTTTTTGATTCATTGTGTGCTTTTACACTAATGGCTGCTGCTTTTTCTGGAAATTTTAATAGTTCCAGAAGCGAACGCGTTAAATCTTCAATATGGGAGCTTTTATATATCAAACCGCTCTCATTGTGCACAACCATCTCAGGAAGCCCTCCCGCATCGGAAACGACTAGAGGCTTCCCTGCCGACATAAGTTCCAGGGCGGCCAAGCCAAAGGGTTCATAAAGGCTTGGTATGCATGCTGCAGCTGCATATTGTATATATCTATTCCGTTCCTCCCCCTTTATAAAACCCGGAAATATGACATCCTTTTGAATACCCAAAGATTCTGCGAGTGCTTCGTACTTTTCTTTACCCGGACCTTCCCCGGCAATGACCAGCTTTAAAGCGGGGAGCTCGCTTTTTATCATTGAAAAAGCCACGAGTAAGTCCTCAAATCCTTTTTCAGGCACGAAGCGGCCCATGGAAAAGATGTATGGATATGCAGCAGGATTTCCCAATGAACTTTTTGAAAATGGTGCCGCCCCGTTATGGATTACAGTTATTTTTTCGGCATCTGCTTTTTGAGAAAGAATTTCTCGCTTCATATAATTACTGCAGACAATTAGCTCATCAGCTTCTTGTAAAAGCTTCTTTTCCATTTCATGGATCATTTTTTCAGCGGGAGTTTTCAAGCTCTTTTTTCTGCCGGTTTCCATGGAGTGGATGGTAGCAATTAGAGGGATTCTGTACATTTTTTTAGCATAAATAGCCGCTCCGGCTGTCAGCCAGTCATGGGCATGTACAAGGCTGAATGATTGATGAAGGGATTGGATCGCTTTAATCCAGGTTAAGTTAATATTCATCATCCATTCGTAGGAATTATCGTATGCCTCATTCTGTAACTGTGGACGGTATATCGTAAAGGAGTCTTGCCTTTCGTATTCTGGCTCATGCATTCCTTCAGGTATCGTAACTAACAATCCATGAATCTCAGCGGAGGAAAGCTCTTGTGTTAAATGGGATACATGCGTTCCCAGTCCTCCCCATATTTTTGGAGGGTATTCTGTTGAAAACATCAGGATGGGTGAATTTTCTGCGAGTGGTTTCATTGCGTTATTTCCATTCTCCATAATCAGTATAGGCGGAAAAATAAGTCTGAAACGAATCAATCGTCTTTTTAGAAAGATCGAAGGAGAGATCTGGTGTTTTAGCTGCAGCCAGCATCATGTTGGAGGAATTAAAAAACAGTAATTTTAATTGAAAAGCATGGAAGCCAGACTTTGTATAAAGCTTCATCTTCCCTGATGAGGAATAAATCGGATAGTCATAGCAGACAGGCTCAATAGAACCATTAGCATATAAAGAAAGTCTCATTATTTTGTATAGGCTCTCATAATCCTCATGCATAAGAATGGGAGAGGCTCGTTGTGTGACCTCCGAAACATGCCATTCGGTGATCAGCAGGGCTGATATTTGTTTTGCCTTTATCCAATCTGTATCTGAAGAATCTTGAGCCCGTTCGAAATACAATCCGTTTCTTCCTCATTTCTTTATTTTTCTTTATCATAATGTAAATTTCACTATGGTACAACTCTAGGAAGGAGAACATGTGAAATTTAACGAAAATCCTATAATTTATAGGAAAAACCATTAAAAAATTCGACAAACTATGATATAAAGAATAAGTGAAAACTTTAATAGAAGGTGAAAATTAAATGGAAATAGTCATCGTGGTATTGCTGGTCGCAGCGATTGCCTTATTGGTGTATTCGTTTACGAAGAAGGATAAGGTTCAGGAAATCGAAAAGGATCTGGATCAGCTTCAGCTATCAGCCATGCAGGAGATTTACAAGCTTAAGAAGAAAATTAAAGTCTTGGAAGAGGAAATTTTACAGGATGACATTCAGTCGCTGTCTCAGGAAGAGCAGCTAGACTATCATATTGAGAAAAAGGTCGTAGCGAAGTATAAGCATGGGATGACGGTTGATGCCATTGCAAAATCAGAAAATATTTCTGTTAAACAGGTTCAGGCCATCATCAAGCGAAACGAGAGGATCCTAACATGAGCAGAAAAGGCATCCAAGCATTCTCCGCCGGAATCATCACTGCTACCGTTATCCTTTCCATTTCTTATTTTCTTACACCTAAAGAGTCAGCCGAATCTGAAAAAGCAACAGAAGAGCAAGTAACTGCCTATCTGGCAAGTGAAGGCCAGGTATCTGTTCCAAGGGATACATACGAAACCCTTGTCAAAACGAAAGAGGAATCTGTATCGGCATCCAGCAAAAAGGAAGAGACACCACCAAAAAAGGAAAGCCCTTTAAAACAGGAAACTTTCCGATTCTTTATTTATGAAGGAACAAGTACTGCTGAAATTGCCCAAGAGCTGGAACGAGGAAAAGTGGTCAAATCTGCTAATGAATTTGCGGATTACCTGATAAAAACAGATCTGCATACAAAGGTTCGTCAGGGCGGATATAAACTCCCTACTGGGTTAAGCAACGAAGAGGCAGCAAAATATCTCATTAAGCAATAACAAAAACTCCGCTGACAATCAGCGGAGTTTTTGTTAATTATTCAAATCGTAGTGTCTGCCTTTTACGAGGTAAAAAATGTTTTCAGATATATTTGTTGCATGATCCGCAAATCTCTCTAAATAGCGGCTTACAAAGAGCAGCTGAGTGACCTGCGGCATGGACTCCTGGCTGTGCTGCGTCAATTCTAGCAGCTCCCTGATTGTCTGCCCGTAAAGATTGTCTACCGCATCATCCATATCAGCGACTTTTTTAGCAAGAACAACATCTTCCTCGTTAAAAGCTTTAATGGATAATGAAAGCATCTCAGTTGCGATGGCATGCATTTTTTTAATGGTCTCTATCGGTTTGATAAGAGGATCATCCCCGATTCGAATAGCAGATTTCGCAATATTTACAGCAAAATCAGCCATACGCTCCATTTCATTCGATATTTTAATGGTGACCATAATCCTGCGCAAATCTGTCGCAACCGGCTGCTGCTTCGCAATAAGCAAAATGGAAAGATCATTAATTTCCTCATCCAGATTGTCGACAGCTTCATCCTCTTCCATAATCTCTAAGGCCTTCTCAATATTTTGATTTTCGAGCGCATCGATTGATTTAGCTAAAGCAATCTCAGTAAGACTTCCCATTTCAATTAATTTTTCTCTAAGCGTATTTAAATCAAATTCAAATTTTCCACGTACGACCATGTTGTCAACCTCCAACTATTTCTTTTATTTCAATAGTTTACTCTTTTTCCTTAGAAAATGCATGAAAGATTCAAATCTCATACGTTCAAAAAAAGCCGCGCTGAACAAGCACGGCTTTTTTTCTATTAGCCGAAACGGCCAGTAATATAATCTTCAGTTCTTTTATCTGCAGGTGTAGAAAAGAGCTTATTCGTATTCGAGTACTCTACCACTTCTCCATTCAAGAAGAAAGCTGTACGGTCGGAGATACGTGCGGCCTGCTGCATATTGTGTGTAACGATGATGATGCTATAGTTTTGCTTCAATTCCTGAACAAGTTCTTCTACTTTTAATGTTGAAATCGGATCAAGGGCAGATGTTGGCTCATCCATAAGAATAACATCCGGCTCGATTGCAAGGCAGCGTGCAATACAAAGACGCTGCTGCTGGCCGCCGGAAAGTCCATATGCATTTTCTTTTAGACGGTCCTTAACTTCATCCCAAATTGCTGCACCCTTTAAACTCTGTTCAACAATCTGATCCAAGACCTTTTTATCGCGGATTCCGTGAATTCTCGGTCCGTATGCAACATTGTCATAGATGGATTTAGGGAACGGATTTGGCTTTTGGAAAACCATACCTACTTGTGTTCTCAACTCTTCAACACGGTAAGATTTATCGAAAATGTTTTGTCCGCGGTAGATGATTTTTCCGGATGTGCGTACAATCGGAACCAATTCGACCATGCGGTTTAAAGTTTTAATATAAGTAGATTTACCGCAACCGGATGGTCCGATAATCGCTGTTACTTCATTTTCATATACATCAAGGTCGATGTTCTTCAAAGCTTGATTGTTGCCGTACCAAAGATTTAGGTTATCTGTTTTATAAACAACGCTTTTATTAACATTTGCTGTATCTGTACTAATACCTGATGTTTGTTTATCTTTCACAACTGTTTTAACTTCCATTGCGAAAATCCTCCTTCACCTATAGAACCATTAAATTGTATTAATATCTTTTTGAAAATTTATTTCGAATCAGCACAGCAACTGTATTCATTACAATCAGGATAATAAACAATATTATTATACCAGCTGCAGCGAGATCATGGAAATCCGTCTGCGGTCTGGAAGCCCAATTGTAAATTTGAATAGGCATAACAGTAAACGTACTTAACAGTCCGTCTGGCAAGTAGTTGACGTATGCAAATGCGCCTACAACGATAAGCGGAGCAGTTTCCCCTACTGCACGGGAGAATGCAAGGATACTTCCCGTTAAGATACCCGGGATCGCAGTCGGAAGAACGACACGATAGATTGTTTGCCATTTTGTAGCACCCATACCAAATGATGCTTCTCTAAGCTGTCCAGGGACAGCGCGAATTGACTCCTGAGATGCAACAACGATAACCGGAAGAATGAGCAAAGCCATTGTGAAACCAGCTGCCATAATGCTTCTTCCAAGTTCAAAATAACGGACGAAAATGGTTAATCCCAGAAGACCGAATACGATGGATGGAACGCCTGCAAGGTTTGAAATATTCATCTGAATAAATCTGGTAAATTTATTCTTCTTTGCGTATTCTTCAAGATAAATTGCAGTCCCTACTCCAAAAATCAGAGCAACAGGGATCGTAACGCCCATTACCCAAAGTGTTCCGATAAAAGCTGCCTTAATCCCTGCGTTAGAGGGGCGTCTGGAAGCAAAGTTATTAAAAAAGTCTGCTGAAAGGAATTCATATCCTTGAGTGAATATCCGATACATTAATATTCCCAGTACAACAAGTGAAAAAAGAGTGGCAATCAAAAAGATTGTTTTAAAGATCTGATTATTAATCAGGCGGCTGCCCATCTTCTTTTCCACTTGAGCTTGATCGACTAATTTCATCTTAGTACTCCTCTCTAAAGCGGCGTGAGATGTATTGAGCCAGGATGTTCATAATGAGAGTAAACACAAACAGTGTCATTCCGACAGCATATATGCTGTAATATTGGGTAGTACCAAATCCTGCGTCCCCAGTGCTTGCCTGAACGATATAAGATGTCATCGTCTGGATGGTTTCTGTAGGATTAAAGGTAAAGTTCGGATTTGAACCACCTGCAAGTGTCACAATCATTGTTTCCCCGATTGCACGGGAAATCCCAAGAACGAAAGACGCTACAATTCCTGAAATTGCAGCAGGCAAAATAATTTTAATTGCCAGCTCAAATTTTGTTGCCCCCATTGCCAGCGCACCTTCGCGGATGGCGTTTGGAACAGAGCTCATCGCATCATCTGATAGGGAAGCAATCATCGGAATGATCATAATCCCAACTACAATTCCCGGGCTAAGCGCGTTAAAAAACGGAAGATCCGGGATCAGCTTTTGTAATAGAGGAGTGACGAAAGTCAATGCAAAAAAGCCGTAAACGATGGTAGGAATACCAGCAAGAATCTCAAGTATCGGCTTAACGATTCTTCTGACGCGGTCTGAAGCATATTCACTCAAATATATGGCTGCTCCAAGACCGAATGGTACCGCAACAATTGTTGCAATCACGGTTACAAGGAGAGTTCCAGAAACCAATGCAGATATTCCATAAACCTTATTCTCATCTCCTGAAGCAAAAGGAAGCCATTCTGTTTTCGTAATGAATTCCATGAATGGAACCTGCGAGAAGAAAATAACGGTTTCTACAATTAACGTGTACAAAATTCCAAGTGTGGTAAGAACGGAAACAATTGCTGTTAGCAATAAAATTACCGGTACTGCTTTTTCAACCAATCTGCCAGAACTATTCTTGGCTTTTTTCTCTTTTATCAGGTCGCGTATTGATTGACCGCTTGACATAGCCATTTTTTTGAAAACCCCTTTCCCTATACATAGGAAGGTGAGAAGCATTGCTGCTCCTCACCTATTAGATTGTTCAGGTATTATTTCGTTGCTTCTTCAAACTTAGTCATTTGCTCTTTTGCTTCGTCTTCTGGAAGTTTAACATATCCAACTTCTTCAGAAAGTGTTGCAGCATTTTCTAAGTAGAATTTAACGAATTCTTTAACTTGCTCTTTTTCTTGAAGAGATTTATTGCTTACATAGATGTATAGCGGACGGGAAAGCGGGTTGTAAGAACCGTCTTCAATTGTATCGTGATTTGGCTCAACAGCTTTTCCTTCTTCGTTTACAACTGGTACAGCTCTCATTGTGTCTTTATTTTCATAGTAGTAAGAGAATCCGAAATAGCCGATTGCGTTTTTATCATTTTGAACACCTTTTACAAGAACGTTGTCATCCTCAGAAAGTGTTGCGGATTTAGTCATTGGATTACCTTTTTTGTCGTTAGCTTCAAGGATTGCTTCTGTAAAATAGTCATATGTTCCAGAATCAGTTCCTGGAGAGTAGAATTTGATTTCTTCTTTTGGCCAAGATGGATCGATATCAGACCATTTTTCTGCTTTTCCGTTCTCAGTCCACATTGCTTGAAGCTGATCTACAGTCAATTCTTTTACAAAGTCATTCTCTTTGCTTACAACAACTGAAAGACCATCGTTCGCAATTTTAAATTCAGTATATTCGATTCCAGCATCTTTAGCAGCTTTAGCTTCTTCATCTTTAATTGGGCGAGATGCTTGAGAAATATCAGTTTCACCTGCAACGAAACGCTCGAAACCGCCGCCTGTTCCAGATACACCGATTGGTGCTTTTACATCAGGGTTTTCAGCAGAAAATTCTTCAGAAACAGCTTCACCGATTGGCGCTACTGTAGATGAACCGTCGATTGCAATTTCACCGGATAGCTTTTTATCTGTCTGTTCTGTTTTTTCGCCTTCTTTAGCAGTATCTCCGCTATTTCCGCAAGCAGCTAGTGCTAGTACAGAAGATGCCATAATAGTAACGGCCATGAATTTCAAGCTTTTCATTATTTCTTTTCCCCCTAAAGTGGTGTTTTTGTCCTACGTGAATAAGAATACCGTTAGACTATTAACTTGGTTTTAACCAAATGTTAAGGTTTTGTAAATTTGTGATGCTTTTTGTCGGTTTTAGGGAAGGATAGTCCCATTTTTTCTCAAAAAAAGAGCACTCTTGATTGAGTGCTCTTATTATGGCAATAGGACTTGAAAATTATTCTAATTAATTGTTTATCGCCTTTTGCTCAATTTTTTCCATATTCTTCTCTTCTAATTTTTCTTTATCATGCTTGGATTTTAGTTCATAGTACTTATCCATTATTCTTTTGCTGATGGTCCGATTGATTGGATGGGAATTGGAACTTTTATCGTACGCCCATGGGACAACTACCGAAAAGGCAATCTCAGGATGATCATTCGGGGCGTATCCGACCATCGTCAGGTTATAGGTAGGCGAGAGGAATTTGCTTTTCACAGGCCCATCATAAAAAGCCTGTGCTGTTCCGGTTTTGCCGGCCGGCTTATAATCTGCACCCATGAAGTATGGATATCCTGTTCCGCCCTTCTCCTGCATGACTTGTCTGAAGCCTTCCTGAACCCTTTCAATATTGCTCTGGCTCATTTCAAGTTTATTCAGGATCTCAGGATGAGAGGATTTCACAACCGGCCCAAGACCTTCTGAAGGAGCGGGTTCCCTTATTTCCCTGACCATTTGCGGCTTCATCCGGTAGCCCCCATTCGCAATGGTCGAAACATATTGAGCCAATTGCAACGGGGTATATGTATCATATTGGCCAATAGATAAATCCAGCAATAATCCCGGTGTGACATCTGAGCCCTGATATCCTGTTGCTTCATTTGGCAGATCAATTCCTGTCGGAACCCCAAGGCCGAATTGGCTGTAATAATTCCGAAGAACACTGAATGCCCCTGTATCAAGCGGCAGAGACCCGTTTTTCTTATACTTTCCTCCAGCCATTTCAATGACCGTTTTAAACATGTAAACATTTGAAGAACGCTTCAGTGCTTCAAGATCATTAATGCTTCCCATGGTTTCATGTGATTTTTTTGGAGGGGAGCCTTTAATGAAAAGCGGTTCATCCAGCAAAGTGGTGCCGGGTTTGATTGCTCCGGACTGATAGCCTGAAAGAACGGTCGCCCCCTTGACGGCAGAGCCCATTGTATAAGAAGAAGTCATTGCACCGAGTGAGAAATCCTTCATTTTTTGCACCCCGCTGCGATCCTTTACAATTTGCTTGCCTGCCATGGAGAGCACCTCTCCATCTCTTGGATCCATCATAACAACAAATGCCCGATCCAAAAGCTCAGTGCCTGATTCTTTTTTTGCGGCCTTGAGCTCTTCTTCAATAATTTTTTCCACTTCTATTTGAAGTTCAATATCCATGGTCAGAATTAGATCTTTTCCGCTTTTGCCCTCTGAAATCATTTGAGTATCCAGGATATTTCCTTCGCGGTCCGTCATATTCTTGGCCCGTGCCTTCTCACCTTGGAGGACATCTTCATACTCCATTTCAAGGTAGCTGGTCCCAACCCTGTCATTAAGGCTGTATCCTTTAGCCAGAAATGTGTCCCTCTGCTCCTTTGGTAACCCTTGCTCAGGTGAGGAGATGTTGCCAATCATCGTGCGCAGCATTGTATCAAATGGATATTTCCGTTCCCAGTCTGTTGTAACGTCCACTCCTGGAAGCTCATCAAGATGTTCGCTTACCGTTGCGAATTCCTTCGGTGAAACGCCTTTATTTTTAATAATTTGCGGAGTCATGGCATATCCGGCATCCATTTGCCGTTTAATAGCGAGTATTTCAAGTTCTTTTTGAGATACCCTTGCTAAATCTTCCTTTGTAATTCGGCTTAGCTGAAGATCGTACAACTGGTCTTCAGAAATCTTGCCTTCCCCTGCCTTTTGTCTGTCTTCATCCGTTATTTTATTTTCTGCTTCATCAGGACGTGTAATCATCCAATAATCTTTTAAATCTCTTTCTGTAATCTTATCTGTTTTTTGATCAATCATTTTCGCCAGGATTTTAGCAATAGCCAGCCGTTCTTCCTGGCTTGTCGCCGAAGATCTGGTGTATGTAATCGCGTTAAGCGGCTCATTGTCCACTAAAGTACTATAATTCCTGTCGTACATTTTCCCTCTCGGTACTGTAGAACTCACATCGACTTCTTCTTTCCGGTCGAGTTCCTTCTGGTAGTCCTGGCCATAGACGATCTGTACAATGCCAAGTCTGAGAACGATTCCGCAAAAAACGAGGAATACGATCAGGAAGAGGACATTTAGGCGGACCGGCATAAACCTTTTTCTTCTGCTTTTCTTCTCTTTCGTCATTTTACACCACCTTTTAAAGCATTTTTCCAGAATGATGAAAGAAAGACACCCTGTGAGGGTGCCTTGTCTATTGTATTATTTTTTCAGTATCATTTCTACTCTGGCACTGGATTGTTACAGAATTGTAAGGAATACAGTTAAGTTCCGTTTTCTCCATCCATTAAATTGGATTCTGCAGCAAGAATTTCTCCATCTTCCTTATTAATGGTTTCAGCAGGCTCATGCAGATGAATTCTCCTCACAAACAGGTAAATGAGAGCGTGTCCTGCTCCAATGACCGCCAAATACACAGGAAGTGACTTCTGAACATCAAAAAGCATGACGACTGCAATAAACCCTGCTATCGAAACAACCCGTCCTGCATTTAAAAACAGCTCTCTGATTACCATATACTCCACTCTGGCACCAGCCGCGTTCCATGCTCTCCCAATTACATCATAGGTAAGCGATACATACGGGACGAGCAGCATAGGATAGGCAATCGCAATACAAACTGCATAAATCAGCAGGTTTTGATAAGACATGTTAAAAAGAATCAGGAAGATGGAGAAATAAAGCAGCAGGCCCCCTGCCAATATGGCTTTTTTTCGGATTTTTTTCGTGATCACTCTCGATGCTGCATAGTAAGCGATAAAAGCAACCGCTGAGTTAATCATTCCAAACGTACCTAAAGCCAGTTCACTTCCGGTGGTGATAAAAACGAACACCCCTATTACAAAAATAAATGTACCTTCCCGCAACCCTTGAAAGAAGTGCGCAATCGTAATCAGCTTCCAGTTCGGATTATTTTTCCTTTCAAGATAGACTTCTTTTATCAGGTATTGTCCGTGAGATGGTCTTCTCTTAATAAGAAGACTCATTCCTACTGCACAGGCAAATAAAATTAAGGAAATCGCGAAAATGATTTTATAGCCGCTATTACCGGCAAATAAGGAAATAACCAGTCCTGCCGCAATGGGCCCCACCATTCCTGCTGAGGAGGTTAAAATCCCTAAAAATCCGTTAAAAAAATCCCTTGTTTCAGGTTCGGTTATTTCAAAAGTCAGTACATTAAAGGCAAGCCAGTAAAATCCATACCCAATTCCAAGAAGGGCTCCCATTAATACTAAAAATTGATTGGCATGGCTTCCTATGATGAGCACAAGGATATAAAAGATGGAAAGAAAAAGGACACCAAGCCGAAGTACGATCACACGATCGATTTTCTTGGCCCACCGTCCAGCTAATATAAATGTGAGCGGCTGCATAATGACAATTGTTAAATTGTATATACCAAGGTCAGCAAATTCACCCGTCTGTTTCCAAAGGAATACATTTACGAAGGAGTTGGACAGCGCAATACTTAGGGAATATAGACCGCCAATCGTTAACAGCATCAACAGGTCTTTATTGATTTCGATATTACCGATAAGTTTTTGCAATTTAGGCATAGCAAAACTTCCTTTCTGTCTCGTACTAGTGTGGCACGAAGAAAGGGAGTTATGTATTTAAAATCAATGCAAAAAAAAGAAGCAGGAAACATCCTGCTTCAGTAAAACTTATTTTGCAGCTTCGTAGCGTTTTGAAACCTCATCCCAGTTTACAACATTCCAGAAAGAGCTGATATAATCGGGACGGCGGTTTTGATAATTTAAGTAATAAGCATGTTCCCAAACATCAAGTCCAAGCACAGGCGTTTTGCCTTCCATGATTGGAGAATCCTGGTTTGGCGTGCTTGTCACTTCAAGTTCGCCATTGTTTACAACAAGCCAAGCCCAGCCGGACCCGAAACGTGTTGTTGCAGCCTTTGCAAATTCTTCTTTAAATGCGTCAAATCCGCCAAATTTGCTGCTGATTGCGTCAGCAAGAGCGCCGGCTGGCTCTCCGCCTCCGTTTGGAGAAAGGATTTGCCAGAAGAATGAATGGTTTGAGTGACCGCCGCCATTGTTGCGTACAGCCGTTCTTTTTTCTTCAGGAACTGCGTCCAGGTTGGAGATTAGTTCGTCAATGCTTTTACCTGCAAGGTCTTCATGTCCTTCAAGTGCAGCATTCACGTTTGTTACATACGTATTATGATGTTTCGTGTGATGAATGTTCATTGTTTCCTTGTCGATATGAGGCTCCAATGCATCATAAGCGTAAGGCAATTGCGGAAGTTCGTAAGCCATTTAAAATCTCCTCCTTAATAAATTATGTATTCCAGCAAAAGGACCAAGTCTTATGCTTTCTGGAATCAGCGTACCAAATTTAATCAAATGTTTCAATGAATATGATTGGCTTTTGGCACCGTTATCATTTCCATGAGTTAAGGAATGATTTTACAGAACGACAAATAGGAAGTAACCGATCATGATCAGCTGAATGACGCTTTTGGCAAATACGCCTGATATAAATCCAATAAGTGAACCAATTCCGACTTTTACAGAGGTAGTAAAGTCTTTTTTGTGCACAATCAGTTCTGCTATCACCGCTCCAATGAATGGACCAATCAGAATTCCCGCAATCGGAATCGCAAAAGGCCCGACAAGAAGTCCAATCGTACTTCCCCAAATTGCCGCCTTGCTCCCTCCGACTTTTTTAATGCCAATTAAGTTGGTTACATAATCTGCAGCGAACAGCACTGCAACAAAAATCCCTTCGACAATCCAGAATGTGTAGCCGAATTCATCGAATCCGTAGAACAATCCATAAAGCAGGAATCCCCCGACAATGAACACGACGCTTGGAATGATTGGGTAAATCAGTCCTGCGAAAGCAATAACAAATGCTGCAATGATTAATGCCCAATATAAGAAGTCCATTCTTTTTATCCTCCATTATAAAAATAAGAGCAAACGCACATTGTGCCCTTGCTTTCATTATATCTTAAACGGATTATTATTAACCTTTATTTCCGGTAACCTAAAACAGCTTCCGCAACATTTACACAGTGATCGCCAATTCGCTCCAGATTACTCACGATATCAACATAAACCATCCCTGCCTGTGCCGAGCACTCACCATTATTCATTCTGATGATATGCTTTTTCCTGAGTGTCCTCTCCATCCGGTCAATCCGGTCTTCCGCTTCAAGAACACGGTTGGCAAGTCCCATATCACGGTCATCAAGAGACTGAACGGCATGTTCAAGCGTTTTAACGGTAAGATCGAACATTTCCTCCAGGTCTTCGATCGCTTCATTTGTTATTTTCACTTTGTTCGATAGCTTATAGTCCACTAATTCAATGATATTTTCGAAATGATCGCCTACCCGCTCAATATCCCTGACCGTGTCAATTAAAACAGAGTGTTCAGCCGACTCATTCTCATCCATTTCATTGCGTGATATAAGGATTAAATAGTCCGTAATTTTGCGGTCAAGATTGTTGATCACTTCTTCAAACTGGATTGCAGATTGTGCATGCTTCTGCTGATTGGTTTTTAAATAGCTGTTCGCTTCTTTTAGCCCCTGTACGGAGAAGCGTCCCATCCTCAGTACTTCTTCTTTTGCCTGTCCAAGTGCAATGGATGATGATTGTTCTATAAATAAAGGATCCAAATGCTTAGTCCGGTATTCAATAGACGGATCTTCACCGGGAATAATCTTTGATGCCGCCCAGGCAAGGGCGCCGATAAATGGAAGCTGAATAAGTGCATTTGTGACATTAAAAGTACCATGGGCAAAAGCAATCGTCATTGCCGGACTTAAAGTGAGATTTGTCTCCAGAGATTCAATAAAAATGGTGTACAATGGCAACACAATAAGAAAGATTGAAGTTCCTGCCAGGTTAAAGATGACATGAGCCATTGCTGCCCTTCTTGCAGCCAATGAAGCACCGATTGATGCGAGCACTGCCGTAATCGTTGTGCCAATATTATCTCCGAACATGACAGGAAGCGCTCCATGCAAATCGATAAGATTCTGGCCGTATAACTCCTGAACGATACCGATTGTCGCACTTGAGCTTTGTACTAAACCTGTCAGGATCGTTCCCGCTAAAACGCCAAGGAGCGGGTTAGAGCTTAGTCCTACAGTTAAATCTTGAAACAGAGACAGGGTTCCAAGCGGCTTCATACCGTTCCCCATTAATTCTAAACCAAAAAAAAGAGCCCCAAAACCAAATACGACTTGTCCGGCATAATGAACCTTTTTATTTTTAATGAAATACAAAAGGATGGCTCCTGCAGCTAGTATCGGAAGTGAATATTCCGACACGTGGAATCCAATTATGAAGGCTGTTACAGTGGTGCCGATATTTGCTCCCATAATGACTCCAATGGCTTGCCGTAAATTCATAAACCCCGCACTGACCAGACCGACGGCTATGACCGTCGTTCCGCTGCTTGATTGAATCAATACGGTAACAGCCATTCCAGCAAGAACTGCCATAACAGGGTTGGTTGTAACCCGGTCGAGCATATCGCGCAGCCGGTTACCCGCGAAACGCTGCAATCCTTCTCCCATATATTTTATTCCAAATAAAAAGATCCCCAGTCCCCCCACAAATTCAAAAATCACTCGTTGGAGATCTAATTCCATCCGTATTTCCCTCCAGCTTTCTCTCTTTATTACGTTAATCAAGTCAATTATTAATGAATTGTGTATTTATTGTAAAGCTTTTTCGGTAAAAAGACGCATATTTTTACAAACATGGATATTTTCATTCAGCAGGACGAAACTTGTTTATGCAGCTGCCCAAGAGTAAAATGAAATAGGATTTAATGATAAAGGAAGTGAACACATGAACCTATTCAAACAGCTAGCAAAAAGTCTATACTCTCCGAAAGATATTGCTTCGTTCCGGTTTCAGGGAATTGGAAAAACGATTCTTTATGTATTCGTATTGAGTCTCGCAGCCATCGTGCCTGCTTCGATTTTTTTGGGCCTTACAATCAGCAGCAGCATCACGGCTGCCCAGCAGACCATTCAAAGCGATCTTCCAAGCTTCGCAATTAAAAATGGAGAACTCACGGCCGAAACGGATAAACCTCTTGAAATAAAGGATGGAGAACTTTTCATTGTGCTGGACCCCACCGGATCGTTTACCTCAAAGGAACTTGAACTAAAACAGAATGCAGTTGGAATCCTTCAAAAGGAATTTGTTCTTGTTTCCAACGGTACTGCCCAGTCCATTCCATATAATAGTGCCGGCAACTTCAGCATTACAAAGGATCAGATTGTCAATTTTGCAGATCAAACCGGGCAGCTAAAGTCCGTTATCATTGGTGCTGCCATCGTTCTGCTTTATCTAATCTCTTCTTTTTCTAAGTTTGTAGAAGTGACGATTCTGGCTTTATTAGGGCTAATGATCCGCAGCATGCTGAAGAAAAAAGTGAATTACAAGCAATCCTGGGTTATGTCTGCCTATTCTGTCACTCTTGCAACACTGTTTCTAACCATTATGAATGCTCTACAGGCAGCGGTACCGAGCCAGGGCCTTGTCATATGGTTCGTTCATCTGGTTATGCTTTATCTCTCAATAAAAGAGGTTCCTTCAAAGAAAGAACCCGCAGTCATCGTTTAATTATAAAAACGGCCAAGCGTGCATTCGCTTCGGCCGTTTTTTAGTTCAAGGCTCTGTTAAAGCCTGATGTAGATGATTAACACCTGTTGATTGGAGTGGAAGGCGCGAGACTTCGTGCTAAGAGCAGCGGGACAGGTGAGACCCCGCAG
>NZ_JAQV02000004.1 GCF_000732485.2 Bacillus sp. SJS
AGGAGGCTCACCGCCCGCCCCGCTGGTCGCTGAGCGCCTGCTAACTGCAATCAACAGCCAAGTTTAACAGAGCTTAGTTCAAAGGATCAATTTCTCTTCTAAGCATATGCCGGAGCAGCTGTTTTAAATGCAAATCGCTTTGCTCGGTTTTCTCATAATCAAGCTCGTAGGCGAAAATCATCCGAACGAGCATAAAAGCAGTTAGCGGAAGAGGAACATGTGCATAATATCCTTGCTCCTGTCCTTCTCTTATCAATTTGCAAATAAGCTGGACCGATTCTTCCTCACCGCTTGTAAAGCACTTTTCAATTTCAGGAATCCGGTATTCCTTATATTCTTCAAATAAGGAAGAAACAAAAGAATCATGATGAATCTCTGCACTCAAGTACCTTAATATTTTGCGCAGCTTTACAAGAATATCCTTTTCTGTCCTGTAGGCTTTAAAAGCTTCTGAACGGGTCTTTCTGATGTGACGCATATAGCAATCAAGGAGGATCTCATTTTTATCATTGTAATAATAATAGATTGTACCCTTCCCGATTCCTGCCTCTCCGGCAATTTTACTTAACGTAGTTCCCCTAAAGCCAAGGCTTGAGAAAAGCCGTGTTGCTGATTGAATAATTTTCTCTTTTTTCCCTAAGTCCTTCATTTACCGCACCCTTATGATAAAAGTCATGTGTGTTTCTCCATTATTGCCAATTATGGCAGAACAGTCAAATGCACAGTCTTGTCCCGCTCACTTGTCCATATTGGAAGTTTTTAACGAAGAGGAGGGACTTCTTTCGCTTTTTTGTCAGAAAGGTTGCCAATCTATTCTGAAGGTTCTAACATATAAATATGACCAAATTCATCATTCGGTCGAATTTTTACTCTCATTTCGACCAATATAGATTTTTGGTCGAAAAAATCCAGATTAACTTTATGAAAGAAGGTCTTGAGAATGTGCGGAATTGCAGGCTGGGCTGATTGGTCCAAAGAATTAATAGGTGAAAAAGACATTATTCAAAGTATGACAAAGGCAATCACTCACAGAGGACCGGACGCAGATGGATTCTGGTACTCCGACCATGCCGTCCTTGGACACCGAAGACTCATTGTCATCGACCCTGAGGGCGGACTTCAGCCAATGATCTATGAAGACACGAATCAGAAAATTGCTCTTGTCTATAACGGTGAGCTATATAATTACATTGAACTTCGTGAAGAATTGGAGAATAAGGGACATCTGTTTAAAACAAAATCTGACACAGAGGTTCTCATTCACGCTTATATAGAATGGAAAGAGGATTGCGTCCAGCACTTTAACGGGATTTTTGCCTTCGGAATTTGGGATGATCATCTTAAAAAGCTTATGCTCGCCCGTGATCATCTTGGAGTTAAACCTCTTTATTTTGCAGAACGCGGCCAATCCATTATTTTTGGTTCCGAATTAAAGGTTCTCCTGAAACATCCTTTAGTGGAAGCTGAAGTGACAGCTGAAGGATTATCCGAGGTATTCGCATTAGGTCCCATGAGGACTCCGGGAAATGGAATTTTTAAAGATGTAAAAGAAATACGTGCGGGTCATTATGCGGTCTTTACGGCTGAAGGGCAAAAATCGGTCCGGTATTGGAACTTGAAAAGCGAGTCACATCGCGATGATGAGATTGCAACAGCCGAAAAAATAAAAGGACTGCTTGAAGATACGGTTAAACACCAGCTTATTGCTGACAGACCCGTTGTCTCCATGCTTTCCGGAGGCCTTGATTCCAGCGGCTTGACGGCAATCGCCGGAAAAGAATACGGAAGCAGAAATAAGGTTCTTCATACGTATTCGATTGATTTCGTTAACAACGATCAGGATTTTAAAGAGGATTTTCTTAGACGTGATAAAGATGAGCCCTGGGTAAAAAGAGTAGCCGAGCACGTTGGTACTGAGCATCATTCAATCGTTTTTGATGCTCAAAAGCTAGTAGACAATCTTCTTGTTCCAATGAGGGCAAGAGATCTTCCTGGAGTTGGTGAGATTGAAACCTCTCTCTACCTGCTGTTTGAAGAAATGAAAAAGGATGCGACTGTTGCCCTTTCTGGAGAATCCGCCGACGAAGTTTTCTCAGGATATCCATGGTTTCACCAGGAAGAGTATTTGAATGCCGGACAATTCCCATGGCTTGTAAATCTGGGATATTTCACTGATATTTTATCCGATGAGGCAAGATTGAAACTGCAGCCTGAGGCTTACCGCCAAAAACGTTTTAAAGAGGCTGTTAACGAAGTTCCATTCCTCGAGGGCGAAAGTGAACTGGAAGCGAAGCAGCGCCAAATGTCCTATCTCTTTATCACTCGTTTCCTGCCATTTATGCTGGATCGAAAAGACCGGGCAAGTATGATGACCGGCTTTGAAGTGAGGGTCCCCTTTTGTGATTACCGGCTGGTTGAATACTTATGGAACGTTCCATTTGAATTAAAAAGCATAGATGGGATTGAAAAAGGAATTCTTCGCCGTGCATTTAAGGATTATTTGCCGGATGACGTCCGCAACCGCAAAAAAAGTGCCTATCCAAGTACGAAGGATGACGCTTATCTCAAAGGCATCAGCAGCTGGATGACACAAATACTTGAGGATGAAGACGCCCCGATCCTTCCGCTAATCAATCAGGATCGGGTACGTGCCATCTCAAGAGGAGAAGACCAGGAAATACAAGGGGATAAAGCACGTGCCATCCTGGATTATCTTGTACAAATAAACGAATGGCTGAAAGAATACAAAATTAAAATCAGCCTCTAATACAAAAGGTGTTCCGGGTTTCGGAACACCTTTTCTTATTTTGCCAGTTTAAACTTGCTTGTCAGGCTTGAAAGCTCATTAGACAAACTGGTCAATTTGTTTCCAATCTCATGAGTGTGATTAATTTGAATCATCTGCTCTTCAGAAGAGGCAAGCATTTGTTCCGCACTTGCTAGTGTCTCTTGGGAAACCGAAACGAAATTTTCAGTTGACTGCTCCATCAAAGGCATACTCTCCTGAAGAGAGTGCATATTGCTGTTCATCTCTTTTAGCTTCGCATTCACACTTTTCATTTCTTCCATTAGATGATCAAAGGAATACCTTGATTCTTCTGCTGCTGTTAAATGTGATTTCAGGCTGCTGTGGAGCTCTCCAAATTCATCCGTTGCTTTATTTGAAATATTCTCCATTTTCTGGACAGAGCCTTTTATTTCTTCTGCTGCTTTTGAGGACTGCTCGGCCAGTTTTCTGACTTCATTTGCCACGACTGCGAAACCTTTACCTGATTCCCCCGCCCTTGCTGCCTCAATTGCAGCATTCAATGCAAGCAATTTTGTCTGCTCTGAAACGGATTGAATTAAGCTGACAACTTTTGAAATAGAGCTGGAGTGGTTTTTTACCCCCCGTATCGTTTCATTCATTTTCTCGAATTCCAGTCCGAACTCATGAATTTCGCTGATCAAACCTGATATTTTTTTCTCTCCCTTGTCCGCTGACACATTCATTCCATCCGCACTTTTAAACAGGTATTCCATGCTTGTTAATGCCGTTCCAATTTCTTTCTTCATCTGATTGAACGCAGCCACGCTTGTTTCTGAGGTGGCAGCTGTCTGTTCTGCTCCCATTTTTACCACTTTGATAGCCTCCACAAGCTGTTCATTCTGATCCAGTACATCAGCTGAAGACTCGGTCAGTTCAGAGCCTGTATGCGATAAGTCCAGCGTAGTTGAATTCATATTCGATATCATCGTTCGCATTTGAGCAATCATTTGATTAAAGCTTGCCACAAGCGATCTGATTTCAGGAATATTGGTTTTTATATTTGTTCCTGCATCAAGGCTTCCCTCTCTTACCTGTTTCATAACAAGTCTTAATTGGGACAGAGGCTTCGTCAGTCCTCTTACAAAAAATACAATCAGCAGAGTAGCAATTAAAATGCTGATTGCTACTGTCCATGCAGTAAAATTCGCCAAGGAATAGATTGGAGCCAGATAACTCTCTGTCTCAACAGCGATAATCAGAATGCCTTTTAGCTCCTGGATTTCTTTTATGGATAAAGTGTAGTCTTTCCCATTGATTTTTTTATGAACAATGGTCTGCTTTTCATTTTTTTTAAGGTCTCCTAATTCTTGATACTTAAGCTCTTCCCCGGTTCCTTCAAGCATCGTTACCTGCTGATCTTTCAAAAGATAAAAGTCTGCGTTCAGGCCATCCTGAATCAGCTGGCTGGACTGATTAGGCAAAACCGTTTTATTAAATCGCTTGCTGAAACCTTCTTCGTCCCCTATATATGCGAACATCAGATTACCGGCTATTTCATTTGTTGTATTTACTTCCCGCTCTAGACGGTTCTCGATAATCGATATGGTCGTTTCTTTCGCCTTTTGATAAGAAGTGATACCGACTACTAATACAGAGGTAACAAGTATGAATAGAACAAGTGCGATGATCCGTGTCTGAAGGCTAAAGCCATTTTTGATTCCGCTGAAATTTTTGCCAAAGCTGGAGGCTGTTTTCATCCATCGTTCCGATGACTGTTTTAAAGCAAGAAAAAATTGCCTATCTGGAAACCTTCTTAGCCATATTCGTTTCATAAATGGAAAATTCTCCTTTTAAAGTACATATTGTGAAATGTAATTAAATTATCCCAAAAAAATATTAAGGAAGTGTAAATTTCACATTAATTTTTGCGATTTTTTGTCGAAAATTAGTTCTTTTATCATATATTATCTCCATTATTTTTCTTTATTTTAGGCATTTTGAATCCATCAGTTATGATTTCAGTTGGACAAGCATAGTATGAATTATGCCTGAAATGAAGGAAGGTCAGCCGATGAAAAGACTCATTCTGCTGTGCTCGATTGCACTGCTCACATATATTATTTACTATGATTTAAGCAGGGGGACTCTTCCGAGAGCGGAGGAGGAGAACATAATGGCTGTATCACAGCCTGTAAAGAAGGAGACGTTTAAACAGCTTAGCGTTCAAAAAGGGGAATCCGTCCTTATCATCATCAATAAGGTCAACGGCCATTCCATTCCTGTCCCCCTGGAAACTGCAGCCGAGGATTTTGAAAAACTCAATCCCGGAACAAAAGCGAACCGAATTCTAACCGGACACTCCTATAAATTCCCTGTTTATGAGTAGCCGATTTGTCTATTTCCTTGTCAATACTGCTAAATGACTGATACAATGTGATAGGAAAAGGTATCAATCTGGTTACCAAACCTATATGAATAAGGAGCGATCCACTCGTGGGTGAAATTACACATCGTACAAAAACTCGTCCTGTCAAAGTCGGTAATTTAACGATTGGCGGAAGCAACGAGCTTATTATACAAAGCATGACCACAACTAAGACACACGACGTTGAAGCAACGGTTGCAGAAATTAACCGTCTTGAAGAAGCTGGCTGCCAAGTCGTCCGGGTTGCATGTCCGGATGAGCGCGCTGCAGACGCAATTTCCGAAATCAAGAAGCGGATAAACATTCCACTTGTCGTTGATATTCATTTTGACTATAAACTGGCTCTTAAAGCCATTGAAGGCGGAGCAGATAAAATCCGGATTAATCCCGGAAACATCGGCCGCAAAGAAAAAGTAGAAGCTGTTGTTAATGCAGCAAAAGCAAAAGGCATTCCGATCCGTATTGGTGTGAATGCAGGATCTCTAGAAAAACGCATTTTAGAAAAGTACGGCTATCCGACTGCAGATGGAATGGTTGAAAGCGCACTGCATCACATTAAGATATTGGAAGATCTCGATTTTCACGATATTATCGTATCGATGAAAGCTTCTGATGTAAATCTTGCGATAGAAGCTTATGAGAAAGCTTCCAGAGCATTTGACTACCCCCTTCATCTTGGAATTACTGAATCAGGCACCCTGTTTGCAGGCACTGTAAAAAGTGCCGCCGGTTTAGGAGCCATCCTCCGTATGGGAATTGGAAATACCCTGCGCATCTCGTTAAGCGCGGATCCTGTTGAAGAGGTCAAAGTAGCAAGAGAGCTTCTAAAATCATTCGGACTTGCTTCAAATGCGGCAACGCTGATTTCATGTCCTACGTGCGGACGGATTGAAATTGACCTGATCAGTATCGCAAATGAAGTAGAGGAATACATTTCCACAATTAAAGCTCCGATTAAAGTAGCTGTGCTCGGGTGTGCTGTAAATGGCCCTGGCGAAGCACGGGAAGCCGATATCGGGATTGCCGGAGCGCGCAAAGAAGGATTACTATTCATGAAAGGGCAAATTGTTCGTAAAGTCCCTGAAGAAATCATGGTAGAAGAACTGAAAAAAGAAATCGATAAATTAGCGGAAGCTCATTACGCAAAGGAAGCAGCGGAAAAAGCGGAAGTTCAAGGCTAATCAAGAATAGCTTCAGCGGCTCGTTCACCCTTCGGCCACTGGAGCTGGACAAGTCAGAAATTTATACACACTTATGATAAAAAAAAACGGGCACTTCCCTATGGGAATGCCCGTTTTTCTTATTGCCTGTGTTAAAGCATGGTGTTGATTATTTAACACCTGCTAGCTGCAATCAACAGACAAGTTTAACAGAGCTTTCTTATTAAAAGAATGGTGTTACAAACAGTCCCAGAATCACGGAAACTGCTCCAATTCCTATTGCCCAGGCTCCAAGGGTTTTAGCACCCTTTCTTCTCGCCACAAATCCAACAATTATTCCCACTGCTCCTAAGATAACGGGAAGAAGGAAAAGTGAAATAACGGAAAGAGCGATCGCTATATACCCGGTGGATCTGCCTTCAACAGCCCCATGACGGTCATCATCTGCCACGCGTTCCTCTTCACGGTATGAACCAATCGGAGGTGCGATTTCTGCAGCAGATTCTTCTCTATATTCACGGTGCTTTTCAATTTCCATTAGTTCATCACGGTTATTCAGACCATTAACCTGATCTGAGTTCGTCATGTTGCCGTGATCTTCAAAGTGTCTTTCGTCTGCCATTCCTTTCCCCTCACTTTCAGATATAAGGAGCATCCTTAGTATGCAGAAGGCGGTCCATAATTATGCCTTTATCCATTCTTTTTCTGCACTGCTTTGTGATACACTTGGAAAAGATCAAAAAAGGAGTGTCGGCATGCTGCGTTTAGGGATTGATATTGACGGGACCATTACACCGCCAGAAACCTTTGTTCCATATTTAAACAAATCATTTAAAAAGCAAATAACCCTTGATGACATAAAGGATTATGACTTGACGAAAGCTCTTGAAGTCAGCTACGAAGAATTGGGTCAATGGATGGCGGAATTTGAACCGATTATCTATGGAGAGGCTCCGGTTTCAAAAGGGGCAAAGGAAATTCTCGGTAAATGGAAAGAGAAGCATGATTTAATATTTATCAGTGCCAGAGGCCATCATCTCTATGATACGACCTTGAACTGGTTTGAAAAGAATGAGGTTTCGTTCCATAATATCGACTTAGTTGGTTCACATGACAAGCTTGAGGCCGTTAAGAAACACCGCATCGATGTGTTTTTTGAGGATAAGCATGATAATGCCTGTATGATTAGCGAGGAATTTAACATTCCAGTCATCCTTTTCAACACTCCATACAATCAGGATCCCGTTCCGGAGCAAGTCGTGCGTGTGAACAGCTGGTTTGAGGCAGAGGAATGGCTGGATCGCCGGGTACTTGAGCTAAAAGAGAATCGGTAATCGGTGATAAGAAATAGCGGTAATCTAAAAATCCTGCTAAGAGGAAACGATTGAAATTGAAATCCCCGGAATGCTGTGTAAGCATTCCGGGGATTTGTTTTTCCAAAAATATTAAGGGATAGGCTAATTGCAGCGGAAGAAGCGAGAATTAAGCGTGAGTCAGTCAAAACAACTCCAATTAAAAGCGCAAGGAGATTTGAAACTCAGCTCCATTTTTTGTTTGTTAAATACAATCAGGGCAGGTCCCATATATCTCAAATTTATGGCCGCTCACATCATAACCTTCAAGGTCATCTTTTAATTTATCCATTGGACATGAATGAAGTTCTTTCGTTTTCCCGCAGTCCATACAGATAAAATGGTGATGATGATGGGCATGGTTGCACGTGAACCTGAATTGTTTCTCACCGGATAGTTCAGTGGTCTCCAGAATGCCCAGTTCAGCGAATAAGGATAAATTCCGGTATATTGTATCAAAGCTGAGACCGGGGTAGTTGGATTTCATGCTTTCAAGAACATCCCGGGCGGTTTGATATTTATTGCAGTCTGCAAAGAAGGAAAGCATTTCTTCCCTCTTGTTTGTATATTTGTAGCCTGAATCTTTAAGCATTTGGAGCGCTTGCTCAATATTCATTGTACATGTCCCCTTTTGAACTTGCTAACAATAATAGAAAGCACCAAAATGATGATATTCAATACCACAATCGTACCGCCTGGAGCGAGGTCGGCTTGATAGGCAACGATTAACCCTATAATAACAGACAGCTCGCCGAAAATAACAGATAAAAACATGGCTTGCTTAAACCCTTTGGCGATACGAATGCTCGCTGCAACCGGCAAGGTCATTAATGATGAAACAAGCAGGATACCAACAATCCTCATGGATGCGGCAATGACTAAGGCAACGGTCAGAATAAAAATAAAATGAATCCACTTTGCCTGAATACCTGATGCAGTCGCATGTTCTTCATCAAATGAGAGAACGAAAAGCTCTTTATACAAAAGCCCGATGATAAGTAAAACAAAAATGGAAATGCCAACTACAATCATCAAATCCGACCGTGTAACGGCCAGCACACTTCCAAATAAATAATTCATTAAATCTTTGTTAAATCCGTCCGCCAGTGATATAAAGATGGCACCAATTCCGATACCGCCGGATAAGATGATTGGAATTGCAAGCTCCTGGTAGTGCTTATAAAGACCGCGGAGCCTCTCAATTAATAAAGAGCCGGTAACGGAGAAGGCCATTCCCATATAGATAGGGTTCGCTCCTGCTAAAATCCCCCATTTCTTTTCAAGGAAAAGGCTGACCGCAATCCCCGCCAATGTTACGTGACTCAGGGCATCCGCAATAAGCGAAAGACGCCTGACGACAATGTATACACCAAGAAGAGGAGCAATAAGCCCAATGAGAAGGCCTGAGAAAAAGGCATTTTGCAAAAATTCAAATTCAAAAAACGGACTAATCATGATGATGCCCCTCCCCGTGATGATCATGGGTTAACACATGAACTGGATGCCCATAGTAATCTGAAAGTGAGTGTCCGTTTAATTGATCGAATTCTTCAGGAGATCCGTGGAAGTGAAGTGTTTTATTCAAACATGCCACCTGTGTTACCTTATCTGAAATGGTTCCTACATCATGAGTGACCAAAATCAGTGTAATCCCAAGCCGGCCGTTTAAATCCTTCAGCATACGATAAAAGCTCTGAACAGAAGCTGAATCCACTCCCACCGTCGGTTCATCTAATATGAGCAGCTTCGGATCACTGACAAGAGCCCTGGCAATAAACGTCCTTTGCTGCTGGCCGCCTGAAAGCTCCCCAATATTTCTTCTGGAGAATTCACTAAGCCCTACTGCATCTATGGCCTCTTTTACTTTCACACGATCTGCTGCTTTCATATATCGGAACAGTCCAAGCTTGCTTGTAAGGCCGCTCGCTACCACTTCAAAAACAGAAGCTGGAAAACCGGTATTAAAGCTGTTCGCTTTTTGAGATACAAATCCAATATCGTGCCAATTCTTAAATTTTTTCAAATCCTCTCCAAAGAGCCGGATGGATCCGCTTTGAGGCCTGAGCAGGCCAAGCAAACATTTGAGAAGAGTGGTTTTTCCTGAACCGTTCGGACCTACAAGCCCGATGAACGCTCCCTCTTCCACCGTTAAATTAATATCATCAAGAACTCTAGTCCGATCATATGAGTAGGATAAATGGGTAATTTCAATAACAGGATGATTCATCCTTTTCACCTCTTGCTTTGCAATAATTAAAGTAAGAACGATTACGATTTACTTTACAAAAATAAAATGGCAGCTATTGTGCATGCCATTTTATATAACTATAAAAGTATACATGCCTTCCCTGCGTTTGTAAAGAAAATCAAATTAGTGGATGGCTGATTTAAATCGCGCTCCATGAGTTTCCTGTGTGTTCATGATGGTGATAAACGCATTTTCATCAATTTCATGAATAATGGACTTCAGTTTTGTTACTTCCAGCCTTGTGACCACGGCATAAATGACTTCTGTATCTTCGTCTGAATATCCGCCTTTTCCCTTTAGCTTAGTCGTTCCGCGGCCAAGTCTGTGCAGAATTGCATCTGACACCTCTTCGAACTGCTCAGTCACGATTATAACGGCCTTAGTCTCATCAAGTCCCTGTATGACCGTATCAATCGTTTTGAACGCTATATAATACGTCATCACTGAATACATGGCCTGCTCAGGTCCAAATACAAATGCTGCCCATCCAAAAATGAAAATATTGATGAACATAACAAATTCTCCTACAGATACAGGAAGGCGTTTCGTCATTAAAATACCAAGTATTTCTGTTCCGTCCAGCGTTCCGCCATTACGGATCACCAATCCCACTCCGAGGCCTAAAATCAGCCCACCAAAAACGGTAGCGAGAATTGGCTCAGTAGTGAATGGTTCTGCATGATGAAGGGATTGCTCAATAATGGCCAAAGCAACGACCCCGAAAATAGAAGAAATCATGAAGGTTTTCCCGATGTGTTTGTAGCCGGAATACATAAAAGGAAGATTCAGCACAACGACTAGTGTACCAAAACTAATGAAAGCTAGTCCTGCGGGAGTAATGTGGTCAAGAATTAAAGATATACCTATAATTCCGCCATCAATGATGTTATTGGGGATTAGAAAAAGCTCAAGTGCAGCGGCTGCCAGACCCGCTCCGATGATGATCATGATAAATCGATAGATTGTTCTTCCTAATTTTTCTTTGCGATGCTGTCTTTTTTCCATAGCCCTCTCCTTTTTCTGCTTATTTTTATACATGAAATACGCTTAAGCCCATATGTATATGATATCCCTCTTCATTAAAGAGGATGGAAGCGGCAAGGCCTCATCCTTCCGCACAACTTAGGCATGAATCCATAGATTGTGGAGAGAGGAGGGTTTAATTTTGATTTTATTTCAAAAAATAATTAATCAAAAGGTTAATTCCATAACCGCCGATGAACTGCTTCAGCTGGCTAAGCAAAATCAGCTATCCATCAGTCCAGCTCAGGCAGCTCAAATAGTTAAAGTGATCAAAGGAAAAAATGTGAACATCTTCAATGAAAACGAGAGAAGAAAACTTCTTGCCAGCATTTCTGCGATCACATCCCCCGCAACGGCACAGCAGGTGGACCTGCTGTTCAAGCAGTTTGTTAAATAGCTTATGTAAGTTGGATTCGGGCTATTACGGGTTTTCTTCATTTACAAAAAATACAGAAAGGCTGTCTTTAGGAGACAGCCTTCTGTTTGTTTACCCTGAATGAACGGGAAGCAAATCTCCCTGGGACGGGAGTTTCCCATTATTGACTGACGATTTTATCTAGTACCCCTTCATCAAATTCTTTAGATCGAAACATCTCAATCTCAAATTTGTAAGGCGGTTTTTTATTTTTCTTATCTTCCCCTACATAAGGAGTTTCCAATATTTTTGGCACATCTGCTAGAGAAGGATGATGCACGATGTTTAGAAGCGCATCAAAGCCAATATGTCCGAAACCAATGTTTTCATGGCGGTCTTTTCTGGCACCAATCGGGTTTTTGCTATCATTTACATGAAGAACTTTTAGTCGATCAAGCCCGATGATCCGGTCAAATTCCTCTAATACCCCATCAAAATTATTAATCAGGTCATAACCGGCGTCATGTGTATGGCAAGTATCAAAGCAGACAGATAAATGTTCATTGTAATGAACCCCATCCATAATCCGTGCGAGCTCTTCAAAGTTTGAACCAATTTCAGAGCCTTTTCCAGCCATCGTCTCCAGGGCAATTTGAACCGGCTGATCCTTGAGAAGCACTTCATTCAGCCCCTCAACGATTTTCCTAATGCCCTCTTCTGTTCCTGCCCCAACATGTGCACCTGGATGGAGAACAATCTGTTTTGCCCCGAGTGCGGCTGTCCGCTCAATTTCGGACCGCAAAAAGTTTACCCCAAGCTCAAATGTGTCCGGATTAACAGAATTCCCGATATTAATAATATAAGGAGCATGAACAATGATGTTGTCCATTCCATTTTCCTTCATATGAGCCTGTCCGGCCTCGATATTCAAATCTTCAATTTTTTTGCGTCTCGTGTTTTGAGGGGCACCTGTATAAATCATAAAGGTGTTTGCTCCGTAAGATGCTGCTTCCTGGCTCGCTGCCAGCAGCATATGCTTCCCGCTCATCGAGACGTGGGAGCCGATTCTAAGCATGCAAATCCCCTCCTATTTCTCTCTTCTCTTAATTCGGCGCTGCTTCTTCTTAATTTTATCCATTTCCCATTTCATGTGTCTTTTGTAGCCAGGCTTAACTTTTTTAGGCTTACGAATACCATGCTTCGCACGCTCATCAACTTCTCTATCTGTTTTTGGACGATTTTTTCTGCGATGGCGATCATCTGCATCCTTAAATTCTGAACCTTCAAGATCTTTGTATGCAAATGAGATACCCATTTTTTCAAGCTTCGCTAATGCATCTTCATCAGAAGTTTCATAAATGGTTACAGCCAGTCCCGAATACCCTGCACGTGCTGTACGTCCTACACGGTGAATGTAAAAGTCCAAATCCTGAGGAAGCTCATAGTTGATGATATGGCTTACGCCCTCAATATCTATTCCACGTGCTGCAAGATCTGTTGCTACAACGTATTGATATTCCAGATCATTGACCTGTTTCATTACCTTTTTCCGTTCACGCGGAGGAAGTCCTCCATGAATCCGGCCAACTTTAAGACCTTTTGCAGCAAGCTCATCAGCTACAGCATCGGCCATTTTTTTCGTATTCGTAAAAACAATTGCAAGATATGGATTGTATGCAAGAAGCATATCATGCACAAGTTTCGTTTTATTGCGGTGTCTGAGCGGTAATAGCACATGCTCAATCTTTTCTGCCGCAGCCTGCTTGGGGGCAACATGCGTGAATTTAGGATTGGCCATGTATTTTTTCAAAAACGGCTTCAATTTTTCTGGAATGGTGGCAGAAAAAACGAGCATTTGAAGCTGTTCCGGCATTCCGCTAGCAATACGATCCACGTCCTCAAGAAAGCCCATATCCAAGATCATGTCGGCTTCATCGACGACAAATGATTTCGTATTATTAACATGAAGGGCGTTTACTTTCAGCAAATCATGCAATCTTCCTGGTGTTCCAATGACAATTTGAGGCTGCTGCTTCAGCTTATCAATGGAGCGCTGCTTGTCAGTTCCTCCAGTGAAGCACCTTGCCTGAATTTCCTGATCATGGTGGCTGATCAGCTTAAGGACTTCTTTGTATATTTGGTTTGCCAATTCCCTTGTCGGTGAAGTAATGACCACTTGTACGGATTGGGAAGCAGGATCCAGGTTATTTAATAACGGAAGCAAGTATGCATGGGTTTTTCCTGTCCCTGTCTGAGACTGGCCGATCACACTTTCCCCTTTAAGTATCGAAGGAATAATTCTCTCCTGTATTTCAGTAGGCTTCTCAAAGCCCAATTCTTTCACTGCGTCTATTAGAAACGGTTTAAGCTTTAATCGTTCAAATCTCTCCATAGTTGTATAAAACTCCCTTAATAATTTGCCTTCCTGTCTTATAGACGTTCCGTATCTGGACAGGTTTAACCATTTTCACATTATATACGAAAACAGGGCAAAACACCAACCTTGCAAAGTCTTTTCCAGTGAAAAGAAAAACCTTTTACCCGCTTATGCATACTCTGTAGTAGGTAACAGGATAGAAAGGAGTAAGACTATGTTTCCACAAAGACCTATGCCGCCCGGCGGCACACAGGGAAGAGGATTCATGCCGGGACCATTTTCAGGCGGAGGCCCGTTTGCTGGCCGTGGCGGACCCCCTATTCCTGGAAATCGTCCATTTACAGGGCAGGCACCAGGAGCAAGAGGCATTTTTCAAGGAGGTAATTTCGGAGGATTTGGCGGTCCTCAAGGATTTAGCGGCGGTCAGGGCTTTGGGGGCAGCCAAGGGTTTGGCGGGTTTGGAGGCTTCGGAGGACAGGTTCCAGGGGCCCAGCAGGCAGCTGGCGCCGGCAGCGGTGGAATTAGAGGCTTACTATCACGCTTTATCCCTTCAGCAGGCGGTGCCGGAAATATTGCAGGGGCTGCCCAGCAGGGAATCTCAGGTCTTGCCAATCCGTCCAATATAACGGGGATGCTTGGAAATGTTCAAAAGGTCCTCGGTATGGCTCAGCAGGTAACACCAATGGTCCAGCAATATGGTCCATTAGTCAGAAATCTCCCGGCAATGATTAAGATTTTCAGTCAAATGAACAGTGATGATGAGGATGACAGCAGCTCTTCTTCGGAAGAACAGACAGAAAAAAAAGCTGAAAGCAAAACAGCCGTTAAGAAAAAAACAGAGCCATTATCCAATGAAGCTGATTATAGCTTAGAGAAGCAAGACGAATTGTCTGAAGAGCCTTCAGCCAGAAAAGGTACGTCAAAACCTAGACTTTATGTATAAGAGTTTTGTATTCTTCCGCCCATTTCGCTATAATAATGTCAGGTAATGAGAAAAAAGGCCGGTTACCGGCTTTTTTCATTTTCGTTTCCTGATCATCCTTTAGGAGGAAGATACATGGATGTAATTAAGATTGCTCCCCGCGGATATTGCTATGGCGTTGTGGATGCGATGGTCATTGCGAAAAACGCGGCAATGGACAAAACCCTGCCAAGACCGATCTACATTTTGGGTATGATCGTTCATAATAAACATGTTACTGATGCTTTTGAAGAAGAAGGAATTATCACTCTGGACGGGACTAACCGTCTTGAAATTATGCAAAAAGTGGATAAAGGAACGGTTATTTTCACAGCGCATGGCGTCTCCCCGGAAGTCAGACGCATTGCCGAAGAAAAAGGCCTTGTGAGCATTGATGCTACATGTCCGGATGTAACGAGAACCCACGACTTAATCAGGGATGTAAAAGCCAAGGGCTATGAGGTAATCTATATCGGCAAAAAAGGCCATCCTGAACCAGAGGGTGCCGTTGGAGTGGCTCCGGAAATTGTTCACTTGATTGAGACGGTAGAGGATGCAGACGCTCTTGAAATCAATTCCGATAAAATTATCGTAACGAATCAGACTACAATGAGCCAATGGGACGTATACGATATTATGGAAAAGGTAAAAGACAAATTTCCCCATGTTGAATTTCATCAGGAAATTTGTCTTGCCACCCAGGTGCGCCAGGAGGCTGTTGCAGAACAGGCAAAAGAAGCTGACTTGACAATTGTTGTGGGTGATCCGAAAAGCAACAATTCAAACAGGCTGGCTCAGGTTTCAGAGCAGATTGCCGGCACACCGGCTTATCGGATTTCCAACCTTTCCGAGCTGAAACTGGAATGGCTGAAGGGCGTTAAGACAGTTGCGATTACTGCCGGCGCCTCTACTCCGACGCCAATCACAAAGGAAGTTATTACTTTTCTTGAGAAATACGAGGACGATGAAGATAAGGTTTGGGATGTTGTCCATGCTGTACCATTGAACAAAATCCTGCCGAAAGTACGGGTAAAAAAATAAGAAAAAGGTGTACCGGCGGATTTGCAGGTACACCTTTTTGATTTCTATTAGATAAACGTAAATGGATCTGTATGAACGGCGGATGGAATAATACTGACCTCATATTTCTTTTCTTCAAATAGCGAGAGCATCAGGTCTGTTACTCCCTGTTTCATGACCTTTTCCACGTTATGGCCTGGGTCAATCACATTAAGGCCCATCATCATGGCATCATGTGCCGTATGGTAGTAAAGGTCTCCCGTAACATAAACATCTGCTCCACTGAATTTGGCGTCATAAAGGTATTTATTTCCGTCTCCGCCGAGTACAGCACATTTCTTTACTTTCGCGTCTAAATCTCCAACGACCCGAACCGTTTCAACATTCAGCGCTTTTTTCACTTGTTCAGTAAATTCCCTGAGCGTGATCTCTCCTTCAAGCTTGCCGATTCTTCCAAGACCCATCTCAATGCCTTTTTGATCCAGGGTATGGATATCATAGGCGGGTTCTTCATACGGATGCGCCTTCATCATGGCAGAGACTACTTTTTTCTCGAGGTTCTCAGGAAAAACCGTTTCTATTCTGAATTCATCCGCCTCTTCAAGCTTCCCTGCTTCTCCGATAAACGGGTTCGCCCCTTCCATGGGTAAAAAGCTTCCTGTCCCTTGTGCTGCAAACGAACAGCGGCTGTATTTACCGATACTCCCTGCCCCTGCAAGTCCAATGGCTGTTCTAACCTCATCTTTATGTGATGCAGGTACGAACACCGTTAATTTTTTAAGTTTTTCCTCGTAGGTGGGAGATAAAACTTTTGTATCCTGTAAATTTAGAGCCTGAGCCAGCAAGTCATTGACACCGCCCTCCGCAACATCCAAATTTGTATGAGCCGCGTAGATGGCAATATCGTGTTTTATGCATTTTTCAAGCAGCTGCCCCGCTGGCTGATCGGTCCTCAAAGCTTTCAGCGGTCTGAAGATCGGCGGATGATGGGCGATGATTAAATCGACATTCTGGCTAATGGCTTCATCAACTACTTCATCCAGAACATCCAGTGCAATCATCACCTGTTTAACCGGCTTATTAAGAGTTCCAACCTGAAGACCAATCTTATCTCCTTCAACTGCATAGCGTTTAGGAGAAAAGCTTTCAAACAGCTCAATGACCTCATATCCGTTCGGGATTTTGCTCATTCCAATACCTCCGATGCCATGGTTATCAAAGTCTCCATTTCTTCCCGCCTGCTTGTAGATTCATCTGTTGTTTTTCCTTTAGCAATTTGAGCAGCGACACTTTCCCAGTGGCGTTTTTCATGACTCCATTTTTTAATAAATACTTCATTTTTCTCTTCCATCAGAAATGGGCCAAACAAAATGGCAGATTCCTGTTTTTTTCCGTTATAAGGATGGAGGGGGTCGCCTTTTTCTGCTACAAGGACCTCATAGATTTTCAGATCCTCTTCCAGAATTTCTTCATGGATAAGCTCCCATCCATTTTCAATCAGCCAAGTCCGTATAAAATTCGCGTTTACATTCGGCTGAAGGATAAGGCGCTCGGTCTGATCAAGCTTGCTCTTTCCCTCCTCGAGGATCTTGGCAATCAGTCCTCCGCCCATTCCAGCAATGGTCACACATGTGGCCTCAGATGGGCGCAATACAGAAAGCCCATCCCCCTTGCGCACATCGATCCGGCTTGTTAATCCAGTCCTCTCCACCTGTTTGACTGCGGACTGATAAGGACCCTCCACCACTTCGCCAGCTATCGCCTTTTGAACCTTTCCGTTTATGGCCGCAAAGCATGGCAAATATGCATGATCCGATCCAATATCGGCTAAAACCGCTCCAGATGGAATAAAGTTCGCAACCGTGTATAGTCTTTTTGATAATTTCAATTCATTCATGATGTCACCTTTGTCCATAATTTATGTATACCTTCCCCTATTTTAGGTGAAGTGCTTCTTCATGTCCAACAGGCAAAACAAAAAAACCCCTTTTAAGGGGTCTAAGGCGCATTATTTTAACTCTGAAACCCATTTTGCCATTTCATCGAGTTTCTTTTCATCTGGAACCAGATTAGCCGGCATTCCGCCGCCCCCGTTTTTAATTCTTTCTTTGATGGCATTTACATCCAAATCATTACCAGCGAGTTTTGGACCAACGCCGCCCTCATAGTTTTCTCCATGACAGGAAATACACTTTCCTTTATAAATTTCCTCAGGAGACAGTTTCGCAATATCCTCTTGTTTAGGCTTCTCTTTCTCTCCGCCAGCCATTTCTTTCCCGTCACCAATCCCTTTTACTGAAAAAAAGAGCATTAATCCTATACCGAAAAGAGCAATTAAGGCAAAAGGAATAAGCGGATTCCGTTTCATTTTTTCTCCTCCCAGACTTCGTCTCTCTCTATATGTATTATAGATGTAAACTTCCTTCATTTTACTTTATATTAGAGGGAAGGAAAAGAGAATTAGTCCAATTTCATCCAAAAAACCAGCTTTTCCTAGATTCTTTTCAGCAGCCGATCTGTCTTGCAATAACCATTCTTTGAACTTCACTCGTTCCCTCGCCGATTTCAAGCAGCTTTGCATCACGCAAATACCTCTCAACATGGTAATCCTTCATATAACCATAGCCGCCATGAATTTGGATGGCCTGATTGGTGACTTCAGAACAAATTTCAGAAGCGTAGAGCTTGCACATAGATGCTTCCTTTGTAAAAGCTTTACCCTGATCCTTAAGCCAGGCTGCTTTATATACCATCGTTCTGGCGAGCTCAATTTTCATGGCCATATCAGCGAGCTTAAATTGTATTGCCTGAAAAGCTGACAAGCTTCTGTTGAATTGCTTCCGTTCTTTAGCGTAATTAAGCGCTTTTTCAAATGCAGCCTGTGCAATTCCTACTCCCATTGCCCCAATCCCAATGCGGCCGCCATCCAATGTAATGAGGAATTGCTTAAATCCTCTGCCTCTCTCACCAAGCAGGTTTTCCTCAGGCACCATGACATCTTCCAGAACCAATTCAGTCGTGTTTGAAGCGCTTAGCCCCATTTTTTCGTAATTGTCAATGACTGAAAACCCTTCGGCATCGGTTGGGACAATAATAGCGCTTATTTCTTTTTGACTTCCGTCTCTCCCTGTTATAGCAGTTAGAGCTAAAAATTTCGCATAGGATGCATTGGTAATGAAGCATTTGCTTCCGTTAATTAAAAAGCTGCCATCCTTTAAGACCGCTTCAGTAGCTGTTCCGCCAGCATCTGAACCAGCGTTAGGCTCTGTTAGCCCAAAGGCTCCCAATGACTCCCCTGAGCAAATTTTCGAAAGATACTTTTGCTTTTGCTCGGTTGTTCCAAATAAATTGATGGGCGCTCCCCCAAGTGAAATATGTGCAGAGTATGTAATACCAGTCGAAGCGCAGGCTCTGCTCAATTCCTCCGTTACAATAGCAAAACTCACGGTATCTGCTCCAGCTCCCCCGAATTCTTCAGGGAAAGGTAGGCCCAGCATGCCCATATCTCCAAGCTTTTTAAATATCTGCTTTGGAAATTCCTTTGTTTTATCTCTTTCTTCAGCTCCCGGTGCTACTTCAGCATCCGAAAATTCCCTTATTGTCCGTTGAATCATTTTTTGTTCAGCCGTTAAATCAAAGTTCATCCAATCCCCCCTGAATGTTGAACACGCTTACATTATTATTATAAGAGGAAAGGAATATTTTCACAACTTTTTAAAAATTTAATATTTTTTCGCAAACTAACGTTCTTTCATTTTTATTATAAAAGCTGTTAAATTTGGCTGTTGACTGCAGTTAGCAGGCGTTCGCTTTCCACTCCAATCAACAAGTGTTTACAATCAATACCATGCTTTAATTTTAGAAAAGGAAAGAGCCAATTGAAAGCAAAATGCCTGCCAATCCAGCGATAAAAAAAGAACGCGTTTTAAAGCGAACAGCAAAAGTGATCCAGATGAAGCTATGTATAATGATGGCAATTGCGGAGGAAGGTCCTTTCGGCAGATGGGCTATGCCAATCCCTGTTAAACTAAGAAGCAATAGCAGCAGGAACAAGACCCCCATATAATAAAAAAACATCCTTTGGCCTCTGCTCATTTTCAATGCTGGAATCACACATATTACAAATCCTGTAAGAAGACTCATTTGCATTGGAGGATTCATTTCAGTAAAATAGACAAAAAGAGATGCAGGAAGTAGCAGCAGAATGATATAAGGCATTAATAAAGCGGACCGCTTCTTTTTCTTTACCTGCTCCTCTTGCTTTCCGCCTGTGTATAAGGCTAGCAGAAAGTCACAATAGGTTTCCGGAAGCAGTTTGTTGATTTTCCAATGCTTTATTTCATCGACGATTATTTGTTTTCTTTCACTATTCATTGGTGCCATTCCCCATTTGTCATGTTATTCACCTTAAGGGTAAAGAAAAATTTCAGCTTTTTTCACCTGATAAGGATAAGCGGATGATTTTAAAAAACCAGTGATCGAGACCCTCATACTGCGGCCGCAGCTGGCTTTAAGATGAAAAGTAACATGGAAATTTTATCTTATAGCTATATTTTAATAATATTTATTTTGTTCGTAAATACAAATAAATTAGAAAGCGCTTTCCTTTTTTGTTTGATTCAGCAAACATTGCATATAGTGGACTGGATATTTGGTCCCGTGCTTCATTACCAATCATGTTCGTTAAGAACAGCCATCTTCTGTAAAGAGACAAAAAAAAGAAAGACGGACATCCGCCTTTCCTTTTCTATTCCAAGAAATCCTTAAGCCGCTTGCTTCTGCTGGGATGACGCAATTTTCTTAATGCCTTCGCCTCGATTTGGCGGATACGCTCACGAGTTACACCGAACACTTTTCCAACTTCTTCAAGCGTTCTGGTACGGCCGTCATCTAATCCGAAACGCAGCCTGAGGACATTCTCTTCTCTGTCTGTCAGCGTATCAAGGACATCCTCAAGCTGTTCCTTGAGCAATTCATATGCTGCATGCTCAGATGGAGATGTTGCATCCTGATCTTCAATAAAATCACCAAGATGTGAATCGTCTTCTTCACCAATCGGTGTTTCAAGAGATACTGGCTCTTGTGCAATTTTCAGGATTTCCCGTACTTTTTCCGGGGTTAAATCCATATCTTCTGCAATTTCCTCCGGTGATGGCTCACGGCCAAGGTCCTGCAGGAGCTGTCTTTGAACACGAATAAGCTTATTAATGGTTTCCACCATATGGACGGGAATTCTTATCGTACGGGCCTGGTCGGCAATTGCACGTGTAATAGCCTGGCGGATCCACCATGTTGCATACGTACTGAATTTGTAGCCTTTACGGTAGTCAAATTTTTCTACCGCTTTCATCAGACCCATGTTTCCTTCCTGAATCAAATCAAGGAAGAGCATGCCGCGTCCTACGTAGCGTTTAGCGATACTTACAACAAGACGAAGGTTTGCTTCCGCTAAACGGCGTTTAGCTTCTTCATCACCATCTTCTATTCTTTTGGCCAATTCAATTTCTTCATTAGCAGATAGAAGGTCGACACGACCAATTTCTTTTAAGTACATCCGTACCGGGTCATTGATTTTAACCCCTGGCGGCACACTGAGATCATTCAGGTCAAACTCTTCTTCTTTAGCTAAATCCTGTATGTTAGGGTCTTCTGCTTCACCGTTTTCACCTTGAAGCTCAACGCCCTGTTCACCAAGAAATTCATAATACTCATCCATTTGGTCTGATTCCATTTCAAAGCTGGACATACGTTCTGCTATTTCCTCATATGTCAATGATCCACGCTTTTTGCCGATTTCCGTTAGCTGATCTTTCACTTGCTCAAGCGTCAGTTCTGTATCATGGGTTTGTTTGTCAGCCATTGGATCCCCTCCTTCCAAACTCTTGCAGCCTTTTCAGGCAGTTAAATTTTGCGCTGCCTTATTGTAAGACTGCTGGGTTGCTATAGATGAACTCCATTTATAATGGACGGTCATTTTCGAATGGTTAAGATTTAAATGAGCGTTTAAGCTGAACGATTTCCATGGCAATTCTAGCCGCTTTGACAAAATCCCTTTGTCTTTCCGCTTCATTTTTTTCAACCTCTTTCTGCTGAAGATCCCGGGTTTTCGGATGATTTAAAATCTGTCTCATATAGTCCTGGATCTCGAGAGGAGAAGGCTCATCACTGATTTGAATCATGGCAATGTCTGACACGGCAGACATAAGCTCTTTGCTGGGAAGCCTCTGGATAAAAGAGCTGATCTTATCATCCGTTGCTTCTTCATAATAGGCATATAAATAAGTAGCAATTACCTTGTGTTCTTCAATATTAAATTGAAGTCCGAGTGTATCAAGCACCTTTTGTGCTGCATCCCTGCTCTTGAGCATGTGAGCCAGAAGCATTCGCTCTGCATTATGATAGGCAGGCAGAAGAGTCTTGCGTTTACGGGGAGCCATAGGCTTCTCAGCCGCTGCCTTTTTTTGCTCCCTGATCTCCTTCGGCCTTCCAGAGGTCCTAATCACTTCAGAAAGCCGTTCCTTCAAAATGCTCATATCCAGTGAAAACTCCTGTGAAAGCTGCCTTAGATAGATCTCTTGTTCGAGCGGATTTTGCATATCGGCAAATTCTTTTAAGATTTGCTCAATATATTGCAGTCTTTCCGCTTCGTTTTGAAGATTTTTTCCTCTTTTGTAATAATGCATTTTAAAGGCCATTACCGACACGCTGGCCCCTATTACATCCTGGCGGAACTTTTCTGCTCCGAACCGATTAATGTAGTCATCGGGGTCAAGCCCATCCGGTATCATGGCAACCTTTACGGATGCTCCAGCCTGATTCAGTGTTTTTGCCGAACGCAGTGTCGCTTCAAGGCCGGCTTTATCTGAATCGTAGCAAATGACAATCTCAGCACTGTTTCTCTTCAGAATCTTTGCCTGCTCCTCAGTCAGTGCAGTGCCCATTGCAGCAACAGACTGTTCAACCCCTGCCCTAGAAGCAGAGATCACGTCTGCAAAGCCTTCTAAAAGAACAGATTGCTGATGTTTCCTGATATGTAGCCTTGCCTTATGAAAGTTATAAAGCACCTTGCTTTTATTAAACAGTTTGGTTTCAGGGCTGTTTAAATATTTGGGCTGTTCATCTGTCAAAACCCGTCCTGAAAAAGCAATGGTGTTTCCGTGATGATCAAGAATTGGAAACATGATCCGGTTTCTGAAACGGTCAAGAAACTCTTTCCCGTCGTTCTTCTTGACCAGCAGACCTGCCTGTTCCATTAGCGGCAGACTGAACCCTCTGCCCGAGAGGAATTTAGATACAAAATTCCAGGAAGGCAGTGCAAAGCCAATTTCAAATTGTTCAATGGATTCTTTTGTAAATCCTCTTTCCAAAAGGTAATCCAATGCGTCCTGGCCCTCTTTTGTATTTACCAGCAAATGGTGGTAAAATTTCTTTAAGAGGTCATGCGCTTTCAGCATAGCAGCAGTATCATCATCCTGCTTTTCATGACTGGAGGAAGAGACCAGCGCGACTTCCTCAGGCAAAGCTATTCCTTCTTTCTCGGAAAGCTGCCGGACAGCCTCTACGAATTCATACCCTTCCATTTGCATTAAGAAAGAAAATACGTTCCCTCCTGCTTTGCAGCCAAAACAATGAAAAATCTGCTTGTCAGGTGAAACAGAAAATGATGGAGTATTTTCTCCATGAAATGGACAAAGCCCAAAATAATTTCGCCCCTGTTTATTTAACTGGACATATTCTCCGATGATATCGACAATGTCCACGGACTGCTGAATCTTATTTACAGCGTCCTCAGGAATTCTCTGAGCCATTCTAACATCCCCGTGTTTGAAGTATTCGAGACTAACTAATCAATCCCTGCAATATTCGACAAGAACTTTTCCAGAGATTCTTTAAATTGTTTCCGGTCGGCATCCAGAAAAGGTTTTGGTCCTTTAGAATGAATGCCCTCTCTTCTTCCCTTCGCAGACAAATACCGGTACTGCAAAGCCGTTTCTATATTATACTCTGTATACTGTTTACCCCTAGGCGTTAAAACAATAACGTTCTTTTTCAGGAGTAAGCCTGCCAGCCCAATATCCTGAGTAATCACAATATCCCCGGGATGAATATGGTTCACAATATAGAGATCTGCCGATTCTTTATCTGTGTCAACATAAACCCACTTTTTCCCCAGCGTTTCGCTTGTCATGTGATTATAGGAGGCGACAAATATCGACTCTGTCTCATAAGTGTCAGCTAAATCAGCGATTTCCTTCTTTACTGGGCATGCATCAGCATCCACTAATATTTTCAGCTTTTTTTCGGCATTTTTCTCTATTCTCCATCACTCCGTTAAAATCCTTCTTCCAAAGCAGAATCATTATTCTTACTCACCCTGACTAAGAGGAGTATTAGAATAAAGCGTGATGAAATGTCTGAAGGAAGCTGATCTGCTAAAACCATTGTCGAATAATTTTAGCATATTGTTCTTGACAGATACTAGTAATTAGTTTATTCTATCGCCTTAAAGTCTAAACCTAAAAAGTGTAATTTTATCACAATTTTTTATTATAATACAAAGCCTTCATTTTTTCTACGTTTTTTACTTAAATTTGAAAAAGAAATTTTCATGCTCCAGGAGCGCACATCAAATGAAAGCCCGGCTGAAAAAATTCAGCTGGGCCAGTCCCGCAGGATGCGGGTTTTATCTGCACTGTAATCGCTCCACTAACAAAAAGAAAATATTTTTCACCGTTGCACTCGTTCCTAAAAAAGGAATAATCGCTCATTTATTCATAATGGTTTGAATAATATTTGCCGTTTCCTCTACCGCTTTGTTTGAAACGTCAATTACGTTGCAGCCAATGCGTTCCACCACTTTGTCAAAGTACTCGATTTCTTCATTAATCCGATTGATGTTGGCATAGATTGCCTGGTCATTTAATCCAAGTGATTTGAGGCGCTCGCGTCTGATGTTATTGAGCTTTTCTGCACTGATTCTAAGACCGATGCACTTTTTGGCAGGGATCTTGAAAAGTTCTTCGGGCGGCTCCACTTCCGGTACAATCGGAACATTGGCCACCTTAAAACGTTTATGTGCAAGGTATTGGGATAAAGGTGTTTTGGATGTTCTGGAAACTCCGATCAGGATAATATCGGCTTTCAGCAGACCCCTTGGATCTCGGCCATCATCATATTTAACAGCAAATTCAATGGCCTCAACCTTTTTGAAATAGTCTTCATCCAGCTTGCGTACTCTGCCAGGTTCATATTTCGCCTGGATGCCATAGGATGTTTCCATTTTATCAATTAAAGGACCGATAATGTCATGAATTGGCACATTCCTGACAGCTGCCAGCTGAATCAGGTAGTTCCTCAATTCCGGTACCACAAGAGTAAAGCAAATAATTGCTCCGTCCATTTGTGCGTAGGATACGACTTCCTCCAGAGTGGTTTTGTCTTCAACGTAAGGAATCCGCTTGATCATCGTGTTTGCCGCGGTTCCATTGAACTGGCTGATTGCTGCTTTAACAACCAGTTCGGCCGTCTCCCCTACTGAATCTGATACTACATAAATGACCCGGTTATTCATCCCGTTCCCCCGCTTCCCTATGTTAAATGATATCGTTATCTGCAAGTCTCATTAGAATTTTGGTCATATTGGTTTTAGTAATTCTCCCAATGACTTCAAACCCTTTTTCTGTATCCCTAATAATTGGAAGTGCATCGATTTGCTTCTCAATCAGCGATTTTGCCACATCCATTATAAAATCCTCGTTTTTACAAACTGTAATATTCGGCATTCGTGTCATAATGATGTTAACCGGGATGGAAGCTAATTCTTGTTTGCCGATGCTAGCCCGCAGCAAATCTTTTCTGGAGAGCACACCAACGAGCAGGGAGTCCTTATCCACAACAAATAATGTACCTACGTCCTCGAGGAACATCGTGACGATTGCATCATAGACCGACACATTCTCGCTAACGACTACGGGAATGGATTGAAAATCCTTCACCTGAAGTTTTTTCAGCTTATCGCTTAATAGCTGATTGCCTGTCTTTCCAGTATAAAAATAGCCGACCCTCGGTCTTGCTTCCAAATATCCGGACATCGTCAAAATAGCAAGGTCCGGTCTTAGAGTAGCCCTTGTCAAATTTAATTGATCTGCTATATGTTCACCTGTTATAGGCCCATTTTCCTTCACGATTTGAAGGATTATTTCCTGCCGCTTGTTCAGTTCGATTATACTCACCACCAGTTCCGGCATTCTGCGGCTATTTTTTCTCTTCCGCAAAGGATTATGTAAATGCATTACATTACGCTTGTTCTATCAACATTATATATGAAACAGGCAGGAAAAAAAGTCATGTTATGAAAGCTTTTTTATGCAAAACTGCCATCAGAGAAGGCTTTCTTCATTTATAGCGGCGTATTTACGGCATAAAGCTTTGGATCCTGAAAAAACAGGATCCAAAGAACTTATTTAACGATAATAGAATTGGTTTCAGCGAAAGAACGAATTACATCAGCCAGCTGCTTCATTTGAGCGAGGCGGTTCACTTTTACTTTTTCATCCTCTGCCATAATCATAGTATGATCAAAGTATGACGTAATTTCTGGCGTCATCGTTTTCAGTGCAGCAAATGCTTGAACGAAATCCGAGGAGGCTGAAGCCTTATAATATTCGGAAATGGCTTCTTCCGCTTTGCTGTGCAGAGCCTTTTCGTATTCATTTTCAAAAAGCGCTGGATCTACAGCTGTGTTATCGCCTGCCTTACTCGCTATGTTTAGTACACGCGAGAAGGCTTCAATGGTTTCTTTGAAGGTTTCGGTACCGGACTCAGATGCCAGTACATCCGCCCGTTTGATCATGGACGTTACCTCTGCTTCAGAGGATTGCAGAATGGCCTCAACCAAATCGTAGCGAATATTTCTTTCATCCATAACATACTTCGCTCTCATTTTGAAAAATCCTGTTAATTCATCGATCAGTTTTTCCGGTTCTTCTGCTTCTAGAGAGGACAAGGAAAGCTGGAATAGCTCCCGAAGCGAAATCTTCCAATTATAGCCTATAAGGATTTGAACAATTCCGCTTGCCTGCCTTCTGAGTGCATATGGATCTTGTGATCCTGTTGGGAGCATTCCAATTGAGAAGAAAGCAGTAATTGTATCAAGCTTGTCGGCAATCGCTACGACCGCACCTGCCTCGGAAGCAGGGATCGAATCCTCGGAATGCCGTGGACTATAGTGCTCATTGATTGCCGCCGCAACCGTTTCTTTCTCCCCTAAAAGCCTGGCATACTTTTCACCCATTACACCTTGCAGTTCAGGAAATTCGTAAACCATATGGGAAACGAGATCAAATTTACTGATTTGAGCTGTCCGCTTTGCATCTTCACGGACTTCTTCATTCAGCTCAAGATGTTTTGCCAACACATCTGACAGTGCGGTAACTCTTCTTACTTTGTCCCCTAGTGAACCGAGTTCTTCATGGAATACAATTTTTTCAAGTTTTTCTAAAGCCTCGACGATTTTCAGCTTATGGTCTTCATTATAAAAGAATGCAGCATCAGAAAGGCGGGCTCTTAATACCTTCTCATTTCCACGGGCAACTTGTTCAAGATGCACATCGTTTCCGTTGCGGACCGTTACAAAGTAAGGAAGAAGGACGCCTTTTTCATCTTTAACCGGGAAGTAGCGCTGATGTTCCTTCATCGTCGTTACAAGCACTTCTTCAGGCAAGGTTAAATAATCCGCTTCAAATTTCCCATATAGGGCAGTCGGGTATTCCACCAGATTGTTTACTTCCTCAAGTAAATCTTCATCAACCGGAATAACCCAATGATTTTCCTTTGCCATCTCCTCGAGCTGATGTCTGATCAGCTGCTTGCGTTCAGCCGGATTTGCAATAACATATTGTTCATTCAACTCGTTTTCATAGCTGGCTGGTTCTGTTATGGAGACAGAAGATTCTCCAAGGAAGCGGTGCCCGCTTGTTACAATACCCGTTTGGATACCTGCCAGTGTAAAAGGTATAACCTCATTGCCGAATAACGCTATGATCGATTTAATAGGGCGGGCATAGCGCATGTCCTGACTTCCCCATTTCATATTTTTAGGGAAGGTTAGACTCGAGAGTACTTTATCCAGGTTTTTCAAAAGTTCCGCAGTGAACTGTCCTTTCACATGCTTTTGAACATGGACATACTCTACACCGTTGATTTCTTTAAAATATATATCCTCTACTGAAGCACCCTGTCCTCTGCAGAATCCCATTGCAGCCTTGCTCCAATTGCCTTCTGCATCGAGAGCAATTTTTTTTGCCGGCCCTTTCGCTTCTTCTGTTACATCTTCCTGTTTCTCAGCTAAACCGGAAACCAAAACAGCAAGACGGCGAGGGGTTGAATACAGCTTCATTTCTCCAAATGGAACCGCATGGTCAGTCAGCCATTTCTGTACTTTTTCTCCAAGCTGATTCATTGAATCTGTAACAAACCTTGCCGGAAGCTCTTCTAGTCTGATTTCTATCAGCAGGTCACGTTTAATCATGATTTTCCGCCTCCTGTTCCTTTACCATTGGAAAGCCTAACTTTTCTCTTTCATCATAGAACGTTTTAGCCACTTTTCTTGCAAGATTCCTTACTCGGCCAATATATCCTGTTCGTTCAGTGACTGAAATGGCCCCTCTCGCATCTAAAAGGTTGAAGGTATGAGAACACTTCAATACATAATCATACGCTGGATGCACCAGCCCCTGATCCATTTGGCGATGTGCTTCTTTTTCATAAACCGTAAACAGATGGAAGAGCATCTCTGCATCCGATGTCTCAAACGTGTATTTAGAATGTTCATATTCCGGCATTCCGAATATATCCCGTACAGTAAATCCATCCGTCCATTCTAAGTCAAAAACGTTTTCCTTATCTTGAATATAGGACGCAAGACGTTCAATTCCATATGTAATTTCAACTGAAACAGGCTTGCACTCTAATCCGCCTACCTGCTGAAAATACGTAAATTGGGTGATTTCCATTCCATCAAGCCATACTTCCCATCCAAGACCGGCGCAGCCAAGAGAAGGATTTTCCCAATTATCCTCTACAAAACGGATATCATGTTCAAGCGGATTTATTCCAAGTGCTTTTAAGGAGTCAAGATACAGCTCCTGAATATTATCAGGGGAAGGTTTCATAATTACTTGAAATTGATGATGCTGATACAGACGGTTAGGGTTCTCTCCATAACGGCCATCAGCAGGCCGGCGAGACGGTTCTACATACGCTACGTTCCAGGGCTCAGGTCCAATTGCTCTTAAAAATGTGTAAGGGCTCATCGTTCCTGCACCTTTTTCGGTATCGTAAGCCTGCATTAAAATACAGCCCTGTTCTGACCAGTGCTTTTGCAATGTTAAGATCATGTTTTGAATATTCATATAGATCCCTCCAAAAGGATGATAATTTCGGCAAAAAACGTAAAAAACTCCCGTCTCTATGCCATTACAGAATGACATAGGGACGAGAGTTACCCGCGGTTCCACCCTACTTGGGAATTCAGAAGACTGCTTCGTCGTTCCCCTCTTTTCAAAAACATGCTCCGGAATGCCTTTCGCAGCTGCTTCGTATCCGGCTTTCACCACCCCGGACTCGCTATAACAAAAGCACATGCTGGTACTTCTTTCCTTCTTCACATGGTTAAAATTCGATTAAATTATATACGAATCATAATGAAATTTATCATGATTGTCAACCTGCTACAGCTGATCCCGTAAATTTTCGATCTGATCCAAAAATCGTTTTGATTTTAAGTACAGACCAGAATATTCCTGATAATAGCTGTTTAAAACGAGCTTAAGTTCATTTTTCGTCTCGGTTTTGACAGAAATTTGGCCAAGCCTGTTTAAATCAAAGAAATACAGGAGACGCAAGAGTCTGACTGTTCCCTGTGAAACAACGAGTCTGTAAGGATCTTTTTCAAAACAGCGGTGGCACAGAAAACCCGCTTCTCTAATTGAAAAATGAAAGGTTCCATCCGTACTTCCGCAATTGACACAGCCATTCAGATGCGGAGTAACTCCAAGAACCGGGAGCATTTTCAGTTCAAACATTCTTAGCAGAATATCTGGATCCTGCCCCTCGTCAAGGTGCTGGAACATTTGCAGAAAGAGTTCAAAAAGAAAAGGGTTCCTTTCAAGGCTGTCTGTCCCCTTGTCCAGCAGTTCTGCCATATAGGAAGCGTAAGCCGTCATAAATAAATCTTCTCTAATGGAACGCATTGAAGAGAGGGTTTCGGCCTGCTGCAAACTTCCAAGGCCTGATGATTTTTGAAATAAAAATGTGCCATAAGTAAAAAGCTGAGTCATCGCTGCAAGACGGCTGTTTGGTTTTTTTGCTCCCCTAGCCATCACTCCAACTTTACCCAGCTCTCTTGTATAAATCGTGACTATTTTATTGTTCTCTCCATAGTTGGATGAACGAATAATGATTCCTTCGCATTTTTGGAGCACCTTTTTCCTCTCCATCCGGAAGGGCCAGAATCAAATCAGCGGAAAATCTGGACTAATCAGCTCATCCTCTTGTGTATCGGGTCCATCTGCATGCTCCTTTTCCATTTCCTTAAAAAGAAGATACGTGTCAATATTACCTGTCTGATAAAAAACCTTCCAGGTAAAATCCTTCATGTTACCCCCACCTTTCGTCAATAAGACCAGAAAAGCTTAATCCAATTTTCTTACTGATAGGATGACCCTGACTCCCTCTAATCATGTTAAACAATATTTGCTAAATTGTGCTAGCCAATTTTTTATTTTTGGCTCTGTTAAAATTGGCTGTTGATTGCAGCCGGCAGGTCTCAAATAACACCATGCTTTAACATGCTAATTTTTTAGTATTCATCTTCTCTGAATCCATAGTCTCTCAGCTGATTCATTTTATTCCGCCAGTCCTTTTGAACCTTTACCCAAAGCTCCAAAAACACTTTCGATCCTAAAAGGGCTTCAATATCCACCCGTGCGCGCTGTCCGACTTCCTTCAGCATTTTTCCTTGCTTTCCAATCACGATGCCCTTTTGCGAATCACGCTCTACGATAACAGTAGCTGCCACATATACTGAAGCGTTTTCCTCCCTGCGTTCGATTGCATCAATGACGACTGCAACGGAGTGAGGAATCTCTTCCCTAGTCAAATGGAGGACCTTTTCTCTGACCAGTTCGGAAATAATAAAGCGTTCAGGGTGATCAGTTACTTGATCGGCAGGATAATACTGCGGACCTTCAGGCAGATATGTTTTAATCTGCTCAAGAAGCGTTTCAATATTGTTCCCCTGCAATGCAGAAATTGGCACCACTTCTTTGAACGGGTATAACCCTTTATATTTTTCGATCAGCGGGAACAGCTGATCTGGATGCAGCTGATCTATTTTATTGATTACAAGGAAAACGGGCGTTTTAACTTCTTTAAGCTTTTCGATAATAAATTCATCGCCTCTGCCATAGCCCTCTTCTGCATTAATCATAAACATAATAATGTCTACTTCACGCAAAGTATTTTGTGCAACCTTCATCATAAAGTCGCCAAGCTTGTGTTTCGGCTTGTGAATTCCCGGGGTGTCAATAAAGATGGTTTGAGAGTCGTCAGTAGTCAGAACTCCCTGAATCTTATTTCGTGTTGTTTGAGGTTTGTCACTCATTATGGCAATTTTTTGGCCAATTACCCGGTTTAAAAATGTTGATTTACCGACATTTGGCCTGCCGATAATGGAAACAAAACCTGATTTATATTCTCTGTTAGTCATTTAAATCCTCCGCTGAAAATGCTCCCGGCAGCAATTCACCTGCTGTAAGCTGTTCAATATCGCCGTTCATATTTGTTAGTATCACTTTCATATCCTTGCTGCAAAGCTCGGAAATTACCTGCCGGCATGCACCGCATGGCGGAACCGGTCTTTTCGTATCTGCAACGACTGCTATCGCTTCAAAGTCCGTTTCACCTTCTGAATAAGCCTTGAATAAGGCAGTCCGTTCTGCACAATTGCACATGCTATATGCGGCATTTTCTATGTTGCACCCGCCAAATACCTTACCGGATTTGGTCAAAAGCGCAGCGCCTACCTTGAATGTTGAATAGGGCACATACGCTCTTTCCCGTGCTGTTTTCGCTTCAATAATCAGTTGTTCTGTATTCATGCCGCATTTCATCCTTTCATTTTCAATCAGCTGCGTCTATTTCTATTCTACCCGAAAACATCATCTTTTTCACGTTTTCTCGTGAAATAAAGAATAAATAATTAGAATATTCTCAATTATAAAAATTCAATTATTTTTGGAGTGAATATTAGCACTCCAATAAAGAAAGCTGCAATGGCCGCCACGAACACTGAGCCCGCAGCAGCATCTTTGGCAGCCTTCGCCAACGGACGCATTTCATCCGTTACAAGATCTACTGTCCGTTCAATTGCTGTATTCATAAGCTCAAGTGACAGCACTGCCGCAATTGACCCAATAACCATGTACCATTCCATTAAACTGATTTCCAGAATGAAACCTGCAGTAATGGCCAGTACCATCAATATACAATGGATCTGAAAATTTCTTTCATGCCGGAACACATTTATGAGTCCGGACGAGGCGAATGCAAAACTTTTCAACAGACGTTTAATTTCAGATGTTTTCTGATCTTGTAAGCCCATAGGAATCTAAAATCCCCTTCTGCTTAGTAAACATTTCCTTTTCGTCTTCCTCTGTCAAATGATCATACCCCAGCAAATGCAAAAAACCGTGAACGGCTAAAAATCCAAGCTCTCTTTTAAAGCTGTGACCATAGTCAGCAGCCTGCTCTCTTGTTCTTTCTACAGAGATAATAATATCACCCAGTACCGGAGGCATGTCCGCCCCGATAATCTCGATCTCATCTTCACCCTGCTCTTCCATGGCAAAGGAGATCACATCCGTTGGCTGATCCTTATCCCTGTATTCACGGTTAATTTCCTGAATCCTGCTGTTATCCGTAAACGTGACCGAAACCTCGGCCCCGTCTTTTGTCTGCTCTGCTTCTGCAGCAAATTGGAGAAGATCTTCTACAATATTGATTTCTTCAGAAGACAGCTCACCTGTTTCATCGTATAGATCAATCATTAATCTTTTATTCATGCCTGTTTCACCTTCTGTTTCGTTACTTCCGGATATTCAATGCGGGAGTGAAAAATTCCTTTAAGGGATTCACAAAAAGACTTCGCCACTATATCCAGTTCTTTTAATGTTAAATCACATTCATTAAGCTGTCCATCCTGGAGGCGGTCAGCAATGATTCCTCTAACCAGCTTTTGGATGCGCTCAGGTGTTGGGCTGGACATGGAGCGTACCGCTGCCTCAACGCTATCGGCAATCGATATTACAGCGATTTCTTTGGTTTGCGGCTTAGGTCCGGGATAACGGAACTCTTCCTCCAGAATTTCATCCCCGCGTTCCTTTGCTTTGTAGTAAAAGTATTTCAAAAGGCTCGTGCCGTGATGCTGCTCGGCAATATCAACAAATTCTTTCGGCATCTTGTGTTTTCTCAGCATCTCAGCACCATCTGATGCATGGGCAATGATTACATTTTTACTTAGCTGAGGGGAAAGCTTATCATGAGGATTGTCCATCTTCATTTGATTTTCAATAAAGTATTGGGGACGTTTTGTTTTTCCTATGTCGTGATAATATGCTCCTACCCTCGCAAGCAATCCATTTGCTCCGATTGCTTCACAGGCAGACTCAGACAGGTTCGCTACCATCACACTGTGATGATACGTACCAGGCGTTTCTGTGAGAATTTTCCGCAGCAGCGGATGATTCGGATTTGACAGCTCAATAAGGCGCATAGTTGAAAGCAAGCCGAAGCCTGTTTCAAAAAACGGCTGAAATCCCATTGCCAGAACAGATGCTGCGATACCGGAAATCGCCGCCATGATAAAATAGCTTCCGATTTCCAAATTTGAATAGTTTCCATTTTGTATCAAAGTCAGTGCTGTAATCATCATAATATTAACCAATGCTACAAAAAGGCCCGCCTGCAATATTCTTGATCGTAAGTTATGCTTATTGAGGAACAGTACACCAGCAAGGCAGCCGGCAAGGTAATAGATTCCCATATTAAAATTAAATGTACCTGTAATTCCTTCGTTAAAAATGATGCTGCCGCAAACAGACAGAATAATGCTTGAAAGAATGGCCTGTCTCTCGCTGATAAGCAATTTAACGAGCATCGGTCCCATTGCAGCAGGCACAATAAGCCCTATGTATGTAATATCCAGCTGCTGGAAAAGACTGATCGCTTTCATAAACAGCAAAGATATGAAAAAAACGAGAAAGAAGAGAAGCAGGGAAAGATTCTTTTTTTCTGCTGTTTTCTGCTGGCTTTCAAAATAATAAATCAGGATTGAAACCGCCAGCAACACAAAAATCAGCAAGCCCAAAAATGGTTTAAAGGATTGCTTATTATTAATCAGGCCGGCAATATCCAGCTTATGATAAATTTCAGGGGTAATGGTTTGTCCTTCTGAAACAATAATCTGACCTTGTTTAATGACACTTTCCTTCACTTTGTCTGCAGCCTGCTGCCGCTTTTCCTTAGTAGCTTTATCGTCATAAATATAATTCGGAATAACTGCATACTGGCCAATTTCGATGGAGGACTGAAGCATTTCAGATGTTAGCGGCGTATATTGAAGTTCCTTCTCCACCTGCTGTTTCTTCTCCTCAAGCTTATCAGTGGAAATTTCCTCGCGCATCACCTTATTAACGGTCGTCACAACCGATTCCTTGGCCACCGTCAGTTCCTCTGTCGAAGCTCCAATTAGAGGAAAGAGGGTATCCTTTGGTATTTTCCGCTTGAAACCGTCTGCCAGTTTTTTTTCAAGAAGAGCATACTTCTCTTCTGCGGTAAGCGGTTTCAATTGTTTTTCCTTTACCGGATCTTCGTTTTTTGCGGCGTCGTTTTTCACTTCGTTTAATGCCTCAGTGTTCACTTCTATTGCAGAGTTGTAAATAAAGTTGACAAGCTGGACTCTGCTGTCCGAGTACTCTTCAACAAGCCTGTATTGATCTTCTATTTGCTGATAGGCCTCGTTCTTTTTTCTCTCCGTCTCTTCCCTGTCTACTACATTGATCGGGGAGTACAGCGTTTGCTTTGAGATATCAAGCAGTTTAATATCGAGGTTTTGAGGCTTAACGTTTCCATACAGACTAGCGAATAAAATAATTCCAAACAGCACATAAAGAATATAGTGAAGAAATCGGTTTTGATTTATGAGGTCAATTTGTTTTTTTAAGCCTGTCTGCTTTTTTTTCATGTAAAGGCACCTCCCGCCGCTGTGAAGTAAGATCAAATGAGTGATGATACATAGACAGATGACCCGGTGAGGGTCATCTGCCATCAGTTCTCATTTTTTTGATACGCTTCAATAATTTTCCCAACAAGAGGATGTCTCACTACATCTGCCTGCTCTAATTCAACAAATGAGATCCCCGGCACGTTCTCAAGCATGCTGCGGGTAATGGCAAGACCGGATTTGACTCCTTTTGGCAAGTCGACTTGAGTGATATCACCCGTTACCACCATTTTTGAACCGAATCCCAACCGGGTTAAAAACATTTTCATTTGCGCATGAGTCGTATTCTGGGATTCATCTAAAATAACAAATGCGTCATCCAGGGTACGTCCTCTCATGTAGGCTAACGGGGCAATTTCAATGGTTCCGCGTTCCATTAGACGTTCCGTATGTTCCAGGCCAAGCACATCATGCAGAGCGTCATAGAGCGGCCTTAGATAAGGATCTACCTTTTCTTTTAAATCACCAGGTAAAAATCCCAGGCTCTCTCCCGCTTCAACAGCAGGCCGCGTAAGCACGATTCTTTTAACTGAGCCGCTTTTGAGCGCATTGACAGCCATTACGACGGCAAGATACGTTTTCCCTGTACCAGCCGGACCAATTCCGAATACAAGGTCTGATTGCCTGATGGCAGATATATAATGCCTCTGCCCCAATGTTTTAATGCGGATTGGTTTTCCTTTTGCACTTTTCGTAATTTCTTCGTTAAATAAGGACTGAAATTCATCGAGTTTTTGTTTTTTCGCCATGCTGACTGCATAGATTACATCTCTTTCGGATATAACAATTCCTTTGCGTATGACGCCTAGCAGCGCCTGCAATATGTCATCAGTCAGCTGAACATTTATGGAGTCCCCAGAAACATATACTGCTTCACCGCGGGTCACAATGGTGACATGGAGCTCTTCCTCGAGCCTTTTAAGATGAATATCCTGATTACCGAAGAGCATGATGGCTTCATTCGGATTTTCTAGCTTCTGATTCATTGACACTAAGTCTTCTGGCATTCTTTAGTCTCCCTGAACTATTGGTGTGGTTTTCACGATATCTTCAATTACCTGGTAAAGTATTTTCAATTTTACTTTACCATTCTCATTCCTTTGGTGCAAAACTTTTTCGCCCTTGATACGGCCGCTTTCTCCAATTTTTTGCATTAAATCCTCTTTTCCCATTTCGACTCCGGCTCTTACCGCTTCCTTTACGGTATAACTCCTGGTTACTACTTCCTTTTCCCTTTTTATTTCTTTTATATACGAAAACGGGGTCTTCCACCCTAGAAATTGCAAATCTCTTTTGTCCTGCTCTTTTACATAAACAGACGGATCTTTCTGTCTGTAACCCCAAATCTGAAGATTCCATCCGTTAATTGAGACGTATTGTTTTTCTGATAAATTTCCGTTATAAACGCTGAAATCGGTTTTAAGAGGCACTTCGACTTCTGTTTCATACCATGTCTCGCCAAAAATCTTCGCCTTAGCCGGTATGAATTTTCCTCCTACCATCCCCGATACAAGAAGCTGGCCCTGCTGCACGTGATCATGAACCATTGCAAGCGGCTTCCCCTGCTCAACATAAATTCTTGTGATAACGGCTTTCTTCTTTGCCACGATATTGCGGGGACTTGAATACTCCTCCTGCTCCGGCATATTTTTTTCTACCACCTTTAATTGATAGGATGTCCCCTTTAATTCCACCCCGACCCAGGTTAAAGCCGGAATACGGCTTGTTAAGATTTTCTGAATGTCATCTGAATCATAGGTCAAGAATTGGACGGCCCCTGGTTTCACTCCCATTCTATCCAGTTCCTTTACAATTAAATGCTCAGTTTCAGGCTTGGCTCCGTGGACTTCAATTGCCCAGATCATATTGGACAGCATGAACAGCACACCTAAAAACAGCAGCATTCCAAGTACAAATCCACTGTTTTTGTATGATCTTTTCACAATAAAGGGGAAGCCTTTTTTCTTTGGAAAGCTGCATTTGCAATCCTGCTTCCTTCTTACGGTCCGGAAAGCATGTACATCTTTTAGCGGAATAAAAAAGGAAATCGATTGATCCCCTTCACGCTTTACTCTCCATACGGATATGCCGCTGCGGAGACACTCATTTATCATCCGCTCCAGTCCGTTCCCTTCTGCTTTAATCTGAACATAGCCAATCCAAAAGTTTGTCCAGCTGTTTTTCACACCGTTTCTCCTCCATTCCTCCATTGCCGTTACTGTTCAAGGTAATGAACCTGCTCTATTTTCCCCTCAAGCATAATTTCCTCAGGCAAAATCGTTCGGATTACAAAGCTTTTTCCTTTAATTAAAAGCTGTCCCTGTTTAAGCAGAAGCCTAATTTCCTGATCGGAGAACTTCAGCAGCCCCCGGTGATTTTCAATGTATATATGAATTTGGCCCACCATCGTAATTCGCGGTAAGTCCATCATGACATCAGGCGGGAGTTCAATCGTTTTCGTTATCCAATCTGCTATACGGCTGTTCCATTTTTTTGCCATAAAAAAGAACCCCCCTTCATCTCATATGTATGAGAGAAGCAGAGTTCTGATTCATGAATCTTATGGTCTTATTTTCTGCGCCTTGTATAGTGAGGATTAACAGAGCGTGGCTGTCCAATAATTTCGGCCCATATAATCCCTTGAACGGCCGGATTTTGAACCGCAGCTTTGTTTTGCCTGCTTTCCTTCCTGTCCAGCCTGACTACACTCAGCTCCTTATCAATGCTGCGGGCCCTTTCCCTGTTATGTTCTCTTTGAACTCTTTCGTAGACCGTCTGCACGGTCTCTTGGACCTGATTTTCCTGAGGCTTGTGAGCCTTATGACGTGGCGATGTTTTTTTCTTGATTTCAGATTTTCTTTCGCCATTTTTAAAGACTCTGGATAAGACTGCTCCAATCAGCCATAAAAGAGCGGCTGATACTATCGGGTTTTCTGCAATCGCATTTATTAGTGATTCAATGCCATTCATTAAATCCGTCCTCCAATACTAATTAGAGTCGTCTTCAGGTTCATTCATTTTTCCTATCGAACCTCTCATGTCCGTATCGGCAGAAAGGTTTTGGATATTCAGGTAATCCATGACCCCCATATTGCCGCTTTTAAGAGCATCTGCCATCGCTAGAGGAACAGCGGCTTCCGCTTCTACAACCTTAGCTCGCATTTCTTCTACCTTCGCTCTCATTTCCTGTTCAGAAGCAACAGCCATCGCTCTGCGCTCCTCAGCTTTAGCCTGTGCAATTTTTTTATCTGCTTCAGCCTGATCAGTTTGAAGGATGGCTCCGATATTTTTACCGATGTCCACATCTGCTATATCTATCGAGAGAATTTCAAATGCCGTACCGGAATCTAGCCCTTTATTTAATACAGTTTGTGAAATCATATCTGGATTTTCAAGTACTTTCTTATGATTATTACTGCTTCCGATTGTACTGACAATCCCTTCCCCTACACGCGCGATAATGGTTTCTTCACCGGCTCCGCCTACCAGCCTCTCAATATTCGCTCTGACGGTGATTCTTGCTTTTGCCTTCATTTCAATACCATCCATCGCAACTCCCGCAATAAATGGTGTTTCAATGACTTTTGGATTTACACTCATTTGCACCGCTTCCAGTACATCGCGCCCTGCTAAATCGATGGCAGCACATCTTTCAAACGTCAGTTCAATGTTAGCTCGTTCAGCAGCAATCAGGGCATTAACAACCCTGTCAACATTACCTCCTGCCAGGTAATGACTTTCCAGCTGGTTTGTAGTTACACCAATGCCTGCTTTATGAGCTTTGATCAATGGGTTTATGACCCTGCTTGGGGTTACGCGCCGGAGCCTCATCCCGATCAGTGTAAAAATACTGACCCGGACTCCGGCAGCAAGTGCGGAAATCCAGAGCATAACCGGTACAAACGTAAAGAATATACCCAGTAAAATAACTGCTGCAGCAACTAAACCTATTGTTAATAAGGTAGATGGATCCATAATTATCCTCCCGTCAATGTTAAGACTCTATTTTTCTTACGACCACACGTATTCCTTCTGTTTTAACAACCTTTACCCGTCTTCCTTTTTCGGTAAATGTTCCTTCAGATACGGCATCAACACGCTCTCCATCAATTTCAACAGTACCTGTAGGACGGAGCGCCGTTAAGCAAATACCGTTTTTCCCGATTAGCTCCACCCGGGAGCGATTAGAAATATAGCCGCTTTTCGTATCGACAGCATCATTTAAAATAAACTTTTTAAAAAATTTCATTTTTTTACCAAACACCTTTGTAAGTAAGATGGAAGCAATAATACATACTGCAGCTGCAATTCCAATTGAAACACCCATCCAGGATGGATTATCAGCTGAAATAATCAGACTGTACCCGACAGCGCCTGCCCCTGCAAGTCCAATAATTCCGCCAGGGAGGAAGATTTCTGCAATTAGCAGGATGATTCCTGCAATAAAAAATAATACAGCATCTAATCCAGCCAGGCCAGCAGCCAAATGTCCAAAGAAAAATAAAAAGAGAGCTGATAGGCCAAGGAAACCGAATACTCCAAATCCCGGTGTATACAATTCAAGAAGCAGTCCTAAAAAGGCAATGGTCAGAAGGATGGGAATGATCGCAGGATTTGTCAAAAATCGTGCTGCCTGGTCTGCAAAGCCCATATTAGCTGTTTCCACATGGGCTTTGGAAAGATTCAGTGCTGCGAAAACTTCCTTCAGCGAATCCGCCTCCCCTTCTGCATACTTTACTTCAAGTGCTTGTTTACCGGTCAGAGTAAGCAGCTTGCCCTTTCCGGCATTGTATTTGGGAAGATCAATGGATGAATCCGCCATAGCAAGAGCATATACCGGATCCCGCCCGCTGCTCTCGGCTGTTTCTTTCAGCTCTGCAAGCCAAAAGGACTGTGTCTTTTTATCAGCATCGCCTCCATTTCCTTTTATAACGGCAGCGGCACCCATTTTTGATTGCTTGCGAATGTAAATGGAGTCTGTACTTAATGCGATATAAGCACCAGCTGAAAGGGCTCTCGTATTAATGTAGGATGCAGTGGGAATTTTTGTTTTTCTGAGCTGCTCTGAAATGTCCATTGCAGCTTGCAGTGATCCTCCAGGCGTGTTTATATCCAGCATAATCTGACTTACACGTTCTTTTTCCGCACGGTGAATACTTCGTTCAATGAACGCGGCGAGAACGGAATCCACCTCGTTTTCAACCGGAATTATCAGCACTTTTTGATTTTCTGAGCTTTCTGCTGAACTTTTCGGACCAGGCACCATACAAATTGTTAATAGGATAATTAAAACGCTTGCATATTTCGTCAGGCTGATTGGTCACTCCCCCCTTTCAGTTCCCCTCAATGGATATACGTATTAAAATTGAAAAAGATTCAATTTTATTGGAAATATACAAGAAAATCCACATAACTAAAAACACCTCGCCGAATGGCAAGGTGTTTTGCTAATTATTATGATAGCTGCTGCTGTACGAGCTTATTGACAAGGGAACCATCTGCTTTGCCTTTTACTTTAGGCATAATCGCAGCCATTACCTTGCCCATATCAGCTTTGGAAGATGCGCCAGTTTCTTCAATCGCATGATTGATAATGGCCAGCAATTCTTCATCTGAAAGCTGTTCAGGCATGTACTCATTGACGATCACAATTTCAGCTTGAAGTTTATCTACCAAATCAGAACGATCAGCGTTTTTGAATTCCTGGAGGGAGTCCTTACGTTGTTTAAGTTCGCGAGAGAGGATGGTTAATTCCTCTTCTTCAGACAACTCGGATTTGTTAAGCTTGATCGCTTCATTTTGCATGGAAGCCTTGACCATTCGTATAACAGTGAGTCTGTCTTTGTCTTTATTTCTCATCGCTTGCTTCATGTCCTGATTTAAACGATCAAGAAGACTCATGCAATACACCCTCTTTTAGAATTTGCGCTTTCTAGCCGCCTCTGATTTCTTTTTGCGTTTTACGCTAGGTTTTTCATAAAATTCACGCTTTCTTGCTTCTTGCAACGTGCCTGTTTTTGAAACGGAACGTTTAAAGCGGCGAAGAGCATCTTCAAGCGATTCATTTTTCTTAACTACTGTTTTAGACATGCTATTTCCCTCCCTCCGAATACACCAATCGACGAATGCTTCAAAGTTGTCATGCTTATTTTAAACATGTACTTTGCCATTATAATATAATAGGAGGAAATGGTCAACCAAAACTCGCTTTAAAGCTTAAGTTATCGCTTTTTAATTAGCTTTGTTAAACTTGGCTGTTGATTGCAGTTAACAGGCGTTCGCTTTCCGCGGGAGACTCGCCTTCCACTCCGATCAACAAGGGCTTAAAATCAACACCAGGCTTTAACAGAGCCTTTTAATTAATAATCAGACTGAGAGCTTCCTCCACTGACAATGCTGATCCCGGCGCTTGCTCCAATTCGGGTTGCCCCTGCTTCAATCATAAGGTCTGCTCCAGCACGGTCACGCACTCCGCCAGATGCTTTAACTCCCAGATCAGGACCGACTGTTTTTCTCATCAGACGGATGTCTTCAACCGTTGCTCCTCCTGTGGAGAAACCAGTAGAGGTTTTGACAAAGTCAGCACCGGCTTTAACGGAAAGTTCGCAAGCAAGTGTTTTTTCTTCATCTGTTAAAAGACATGTTTCAATGATTACTTTTGTTAAGGCTTTGCCTTTTGCTGCTTCTGTTACCGCACGGATATCTTTTTCTACCAGTTCTGCATCTCCATCTTTGAGAGCACCGATATTAATAACCATATCTACTTCTGCCGCACCCTTTTCGATCGCATCCTTCGTTTCGAATGCTTTTGTTTCAGGTGTGGAAGCTCCTAGAGGAAAACCGATAACGGTACATACTTTGACATCTGTACCTTCTAAAAGACGGGCGCATGTTTCAACCCATGTTGGATTTACACAGACAGAAGCGAATTGATATTCTTTTGCTTCCTCACAAAGTTTTTCAATCTGAGCCTTTGTTGTGTCCGGTTTTAGTGCTGTGTGATCTATCATTTTTGCCATATTTTCAGTCATATTTTAAACCCCTCTCAACTAGTTGTCTGACTTCCTACCTCCTCTATTATACATAGACAGGACGCTGAAGTCATTACCTTAAAATCAAAGCGCTTTGCAAGGCATCGGGCTTTGAAATTGCGAGCAGATGCCCTTACAGATTGCCTAAAAAAAAGAAATCCGAAAACCGGATTTCCTGCATCTTTTAAGAGCTTAGGCGAATGGTATCCTTTGGCTCTTCCACAACTCTGACGAATTGGCCTTCACTATAAGGATAACCAGCCTTTTCGATTTTTACGCGGACAATTTGCCCAACCATTTCTTCTGAAGCCTGAAAAACAACTTTTAAATAGTTATCGGTATAACCCACATATAAGCCGCTTCCAGGTGCATCTTTGTACTCTTCTTCAGGAATCACCTCTAAAACTTCTCCTTCGTAAGATGACGCATATTCTTTCGCAAGCTGATCGGATAATTCAATTAGACGGTGAACCCGCTCATTTTTCACTTCTTCATCCACTTGATCTTCCATTCTTGCCGCTGGAGTGCCTGTCCGCTTCGAATAAGGGAATACATGCAGTTCTGAGAATTTATGCTCATTAATAAAATTGTATGTTTCCATGAATTCTTCTTCTGTTTCACCAGGGAATCCAACAATGACATCGGAAGTGACTGCTAATCCAGGAAGTGCCTTTTTCAGCCGGACAAGTCTTTCTGCAAAAAATTCCATCGTATATTTTCTTCTCATTCTTTTCAGAACGGTATTTGAAGCAGATTGAATAGGAATATGCAAATGGCGGACGATTTTATCTGATTGATCCAATACCTCAATAACTTCATCGGTAATTTGACTTGCTTCAATCGAAGAAATCCGGATTCTTTTCAGACCCTCTACCCGCTCATCCAGTGCACGCAAAAGGGCAGCAAAATTGTAATCCTTCATGTCTTCCCCATAACCGCCGGTATGAATTCCAGTCAAAACAATTTCCTTGTAGCCTGAATCCACAAGCTGCTGAGCTTGTTTAATCACTTCTTCAGGATCTCTGGAGCGCATTAGTCCCCGGGCCCATGGAATGATGCAAAACGTGCAAAAGTTGTTGCAGCCTTCCTGGATTTTTAATGAAGCTCTTGTGCGATCGGTAAATGCCGGTACATCGAGTTCTTCATAGGTTCTTGCTTTCATAATATTGCTTACACCATTAATCGGCTGTCTTTCTTCGCGATACTGGGAAATGTAATCAAGCATTTTCACCCGATCCTGTGTACCGACAACGATGTCCACACCAGGGATGGCCATAATTTCTGCCGGTGATGTCTGAGCATAGCACCCTGTAACACAAATAACACCGTCTGGATTTTTTCGAATCGCCCGGCGAATGACCTGGCGGCTCTTTTTATCCCCTGTATTTGTAACCGTGCATGTATTAATGACATAAACGTCTGCTGAACTTTCAAATTCTTTCCTCTCATAGCCAGCTTCTTTAAAAAGCTGCCAAATGGCTTCGGTTTCATAATGGTTCACTTTACAGCCTAATGTATGAAACGCAACGGATGCCATATATCTTCACCTCATTAATTCAAAATGGTAGGAAACCGCTGCAAGTGCATAGAGCGGAGCGGTTTCAGTCCTTAAAATCCTCGGTCCAAAGCCTGCTGTTATGAAGCCCTGCTCCTGAAGAAAGTCAATTTCTTCAAGCGTAAATCCGCCTTCAGGTCCTGTTGCAACAAGCAGTGACTGCCCCGCGGACAGCTGTTCAAGAGCTTTTGAGAAACTGCTCTTTTCCCCTTTTTTTGCTGATTCTTCATATGCTGCAATTTTCACATCATACTTTTTTGATATCTGAACAAGTTCTTTTAGAGAAACCGGATTTTTTACGGATGGAATACGATTTCGATAGGACTGTTCGGCTGCTTCCTTTGCTATCTTCTGCCAGCGTTCGGCTTTCTTCTTGGATTTTTTGTCATCCAATTTTACTACAGAACGAGCCGCATTAAAAGGGATAAACATCCGAGCACCGAGCTCTGTCCCTTTCTGGATAATTAAATCCAGTTTATCCCCTTTAGGCAGCCCGCATGCAATTGTAACGTGTACCGGCAGTTCTTTATTCTCTGTCACCCATTCTGACACATGGCAATCTGCATCATGTTGACCCGGTTCTGCCAGAGTGCATAATGCTTCCTCTCCATCCGAAGTCACCCAGATGATCGAATCTCCCTCTCTCATCCGCATAACCTTGATCATATGATGAAAATCGTCGCCTGCCGCTTTTATGGAGGATCCAATTTCACTTCTTGGTGTATCGATAAAATAACGCTGCATCATAATCCCTCCACCCGCAGGTACTGAAAATTGAAAGGGGCGACTAAAAGAGCCGGCCCCGTTAACTGTAAAAATCAGATGGCACTTTGTTCGCTTTTTCTTGCTATAAAAGCAACCCAGTCTTCCATGACAACCGTTTCCGAAATCTCAAACCCCGCCTTAATAAGCGCGTCTCTCACATCATTTTTCTTATTAAGAATGATGCCGGATGTAATGAACCATCCGCCCTCTTTTACGAGGTTGTAAGCTTCATCTGTAAACTTCAAGATAACCTCGGCCAATATATTCGCTACGATGACATCTGCTTGTTCGGAAATTCCGGAAAGCAAGTCGTTTTGAAAAACTTCAACCTTTCCATTCACTTTGTTAAGGACTGTATTTTGCCTAGCACTTTCAACTGCCACTGGATCTAAATCCATCGCACGAACAGCTTCAGCGCCCAACAATGCAGAAGCGATACTGAGTACACCTGAGCCAGTTCCAATATCAATTACCTTGTCACCTTTTTTGACCGTACGCTCTAAGGCCTGAATGCATAGAACGGTTGTCGGATGCGTACCCGTTCCAAAAGCCATACCAGGATCAAGTTCAATAATGAGTTCATCGGAATGAACAGGCTCATACTCTTCCCAGGTAGGAACGATGGTGAATTTTTCTGATATTTTTACAGGGTGGTAATATTTTTTCCATGCAGTAGCCCAGTCTTCTTCGTTCACTTCGCTCGTCTTGAGCTGCTTTGATCCCAGATTAATCCCATACTGAGATAATCCCTCAATAGAGTTTGTAATTCCTTCAACCGTTTCGGCTAAAAAGCTGTTCATTGGCAGATAGGCCTTAATGATGACCCCCTCAGCAGGGTAGTCAAGAGGATCGAGATGGTAGATTTCTCCATACACACTTTCTCTTTCCTTTAGCAGGTCCATTTGATCTTCGATTACGACACCGCTCGCTCCAGCTTCGTGTAGTATGTTAGAGATTGGTTCTACTGCTTCTTGTGTTGTATGGATACTGATTTCTGACCATTTCATCCTCTGCCAACTCCTTCATATATTAATCGCCTTTAATTGCTCGTTTTACTTTATCGAAGAAACTTTCTTCATTCTCATCAGGCAGGTTGCCGGTTATTTCAGCAAATTCTCTGATCAGTTCTTTTTGCTTTTCAGTGAGGTTTGTAGGTGTAACAACCCGCACAACAATATGCTGGTCCCCTTGTCCGTATCCTCTGACGTTCGGTATTCCTTTTCCTTTCAGACGGAATTTAGTACCAGCTTGTGTTCCAGCAGGAACCTTCAGCTTCACTTTCCCCTGAAGAGTTGGAACTTCAATTTCATCCCCTAATGCTGCTTGGGCAAACGTTAGAGGCATTTCACAATATACATCGTCTCCATCACGCTCAAAGAAATCATGCTCCTGTATTTGGAATACGACATATAAATCTCCTGCCGGCCCGCCATTGATTCCCGGTTCGCCTTGCCCTGAAACGCGAAGCTGCTGCCCGTCATCCACGCCTGCCGGAATGTTTACTTTTATTTTTCTGCGTTTCTTCACTGTTCCATCGCCGCCGCATGTGGAGCATTTATGCTTAATCATTTTTCCAGTACCACTGCAATAATGACAGACTCTGCGGTTAACGATACGGCCAAATGGTGTATTCTGCTCAACATTCAGCTGACCTGAACCTCCGCAGTGTGAACAGGTTTCCGGAGATGTTCCGGGTTTAGCACCTGAGCCGTGACAAGTATCACACGCTTCATCTCTAGGAATTTCAATTTCCTTTTCCAATCCAAATGCCGCTTCTTCAAACTTCAATGACATGGTGTATTGCAGATCAGCTCCCTGACGCGGGGCATTCGGATCTCTTCTCCGGCCTCCGCCTCCGCCAAAAATAGAACTGAAAATATCATCAAAGCCAAATCCGCCGCCAAAGTCTCCGCCTTGTCCGCCGAATCCGCCAAATCCCTGATTCGGATCCGTATGGCCGAATTGATCATAATGGCCGCGCTTCTGATCATCGCTTAAGATTTCATATGCTTCTTTTATCTCTTTAAATTTTTGATCGGCATCTGCCTCTTTATTAATGTCCGGATGGTATTGTTTCGAAAGCTTACGGTAGGCGCGCTTGACCTCCTCTTTCGAAGCATCCTTGCCGACGCCAAGTACATCATAGTAGTCTCGCTTACTCATAATCCTCTCACTCCCGAATTCTCACATAAAGTAAATTGTATCATTTTAAAGCACATTGTAGCAATAACGAAAAGCGTAGGGCGCTTAAGTAAGGTTGTTCTGCTAAGACCGCGACGTCCTGCCGCAAAGCAGAACTGACCTGCCTCCTGCAGGCCTCAGTCTGGGGCATTGGAGCTTTTGACCGAGAGGCGCTCAAGTAAGGTTGTTCAGCTAAAAGCGCGACGTCCTGTCGCAACGCTGAACGAGCCTTCATCTTGAAGGCCCTCGACCGAAAAAGCGAAATGACCCTGCGGCACAGCGCCCGCAGCTAGACAATAAAGAAAAGCGTAGGGCGCTCAAGTAAGGTTGTTCTACTAAGACCGTTTCTTGATGTCCGCCCATTCCTTGTTTCTGCATCTTATTAAATCCCCGCTCTTTCCGTTCTTTTCTGTTCGTAAAAAAAGTCAAAGTCAAGGCAAGCCTGACTTTGACTTTTCTGGGTCGAAAACAGTTTATTTTTTATCGTTGTCGTCAACTTCCTCAAAATCTGCGTCCACTACATTGTCATCTTGCTTAGCGGAACCGCCGTCTTGAGCTTGCTGCTGTTTAGCTGCTTCTTCGTAAAGCTTCATTGACAGCTGCTGAACGATTTCTTGAAGCTCATCTTTTTTCGCTTTGATTTCTTCAAGCTCGTTTTTCTCAATCGCTGCTTTAAGCGCATCTTTCGCATCGTTAGCTTTTTTCACTTCTGCTTCGTCCACTTTGCCTTCAAGGTCTTTCAGTGTTTTTTCAGTAGTGAAAACAAGCTGATCCGCTTCATTGCGCACTTCTACTTCTTCTTTGCGTTTTTTGTCTGCATCGGCATTTTCTTCCGCTTCTTTAACCATGCGGTCGATTTCATCATCGCTTAAGCCAGTAGAAGATTTGATTGTAATAGTTTGTTCTTTGTTTGTACCAAGATCCTTCGCACGAACGTTTACGATACCGTTTTTATCAATATCGAAGCTCACTTCGATTTGAGGTACACCTCTTGGTGCAGGCGGGATATCCGTAAGCTGGAAGCGGCCAAGTGTTTTGTTGTCTGCTGACATCGGGCGCTCACCTTGAAGCACATGGATGTCAACTGCTGTTTGGCTGTCCGCCGCCGTTGAGAAGGTTTGTGATTTGCTTGTTGGAATTGTTGTATTGCGGTCAATAAGCTTTGTGAAAACACCGCCCATTGTTTCAATTCCAAGAGATAGAGGTGTTACATCAAGAAGAACGACATCCTTAACGTCTCCTGTGATCACACCGCCTTGAATGGAAGCGCCAAGCGCTACTACTTCATCCGGATTGACACCTTTATGCGGCTCTTTGCCAGTTTCTTTTTTGATTGCATCCTGTACAGCAGGAATTCGTGTAGAACCCCCAACAAGGATTACTTTATCAAGTTCGTCTCTTGAGATACCAGCATCCTGAAGTGCCTGACGCACAGGAGCCATCGTACGTTCTACAAGATCTGAAGAAAGTTCTTCAAATTTCGCTCTTGAAAGGTTAAGTTCCAAGTGAAGAGGTCCAGCTTCACCAGCAGTGATAAACGGAAGAGAAATCTGAGTAGAAGATACACCAGATAAATCTTTCTTCGCTTTTTCTGCTGCATCTTTCAAACGCTGAAGCGCCATTTTATCTTTAGAAAGATCAATGCCGTTTTCTTTTTTGAATTCAGCTACCAAATGATCAATAATTACTTGGTCAAAATCGTCTCCTCCAAGGCGGTTGTCACCTGCAGTCGAACGGACTTCGAACACACCGTCCCCCAGTTCAAGAACAGATACATCAAATGTACCGCCGCCAAGATCATAAACAAGGATCGTTTGATCTTCATCCTGTTTATCTAGACCGTAAGCAAGTGCTGCAGCAGTCGGTTCATTGATAATACGTTCAACTTCAAGACCCGCAATTCGGCCGGCATCCTTTGTAGCCTGACGTTCTGCATCGTTGAAATAAGCAGGAACTGTAATAACAGCTTTTGTAACCGGCTCGCCAAGGTAGCTTTCAGCATAGGACTTCAAGTGCTGAAGGATGACAGCTGAAATTTCCTGAGGTGTAAAGTTTTTGCCTTCTGCTTCTACTTTGTAATCTGTTCCCATATGGCGCTTAACAGACATGATCGTGTTAGGGTTTGTAATAGCCTGGCGCTTTGCCACTTCCCCTACTTGACGTTCTCCATTTTTGAAAGATACAACGGATGGTGTTGTACGGTTGCCCTCTGGATTAGGGATTACCTTTGGTTCTCCGCCTTCGAGAACAGCCACACAAGAGTTTGTTGTACCTAAGTCAATCCCGATAATTTTGCTCATAATGCTACCTCCTCAAGTTATGTACGCTTATTGACTTACTTTTACCATGGACGGGCGAATAACCCGGTCTTTCAATTTATAGCCCTTTTGAAACTCTTCAATGACCGTATTTGGTTCAAATCCCTCTTCTTCACCCTGCATAACAGCCTGATGCAAATGAGGATCGAATGTTTTTCCTACAGTCTCGATTTCCTCTACACCTTCACTTTTCAGAGCTTGGACGAGCTGACGGTGAACCATTTCCATTCCTTGAAGAATAGATTTAGTCTGTTCATCAGAAGCTTCTACCTTAAGAGCCCTGTCAAAGTTATCCAATGCCGGAAGAATTTCTGAGATCAGATTTTGCGCGCGGTATTTTTGGGCGGATTCAGCATCCATTCTTGCTCTGCGCTTATAGTTCTCAAAATCTGCCTGTACGCGGAGCAGCTTGCTTTCAGATTCCTCAACTTGTGATTCAAGGGAAGCAATCTTCTCTCTCGCTTCGCTTAGCTCGTCCGTTTCAGGCCCAGCTTCTGCAGTTTCTTCCTGAGAAAGAATCTCCTCTTCTGAAAGAGCGGATTTTTCTTCTGCTTCTTTTGCTAAATCACGTTCATTTAGATCTTTTTCATTTTCCACAATCTTTCACCTCCCTTAAATGCATGAGAAAGGGGATGGGTTTTGCCAGTCCCCATCCTTCTTTTTTCAGGCCGTTTTCACAAATTCTAATGTCAGGAAACTGCATAGGGTGCGGTTAGAATAAACGGCCTGCACACAAGCAGCATACGTTTAATAAAAAGCTGCGTTAAAAAGCAAACTCATCTTCAGCTGTAATACTGATCAGACATCGCTTTTGAAAGTCCCCCTGCAACTTTTTGGAGCAAACTGACAACTCTTGAATATTCCATCCTGGTAGGACCCAGTATGGCTATCGTTCCGATTTTCTTTTCATCAATTGAATAATCAGCAGTAATCAGACTGCAGTATTCCATCGCAGTAATCTGATTCTCTTTCCCAATTGAAATGGATAGTCCGGAATCTTTGCTGCTCAATAATTTATAAAACAGCCGTTCCTCATCAATCATCCTCAAAAGAGTTTTCACCTTTTCAAGGTCACTGAATTCCGGCTGATTCAGCATATTGGTTTTTCCGCCGAAAAAAAGCTTTTCCTGGTGATTCTTCGGCAGTAGACTGTCCTCAAAGCTTTGAAGGAACATTCCATAATTCTCAATATGCGTTTTTAATAGACTGGCTACTTCCTTGTACATTTTATCCTTAAGTTCAGAAAGTGAAACCCCTGATAGTCGTTCATTAAGGATATTGACGACTTTTTCCAAATCGCCTGGACGTATGCCTTCAGGAAGGGAAATCGGTCTGCTTTCAACATGTCCCGTATTCGTCACCATTATAGCAACCGCAGCATTTTCGCTGATTGGGATGATTTGCAAGTGTTTAAGCTGATTTTCATTCACTTTTGGCCCAAGCACAATGGTCGTGTAGCTGGTCATATCAGAAAGGATCTGAGCAGACTTCTGGACCATTTTCTCCAGTTCAAAGATCTTTTCCTCAAAAAGAGATTTGATCATTCGAACCTCATTGCTTGCCAGTCTTTTAGGAGACAGCAGATGATCAACGTAATACCTGTAGCCTTTCTCTGAAGGTATACGTCCTGAAGAAGTGTGCGGTTTTTCAATAAAGCCCAATTCTTCGAGATCTGCCATTTCATTCCGAATGGTAGCTGAGCTAAAAGATATCTCTTCTTTCTTGGACAGGGTTCTGGAACCGACAGGCTGAGCTGACTGGATGAAGTCATCAACAATTACCTGCAAAATCAGCAATTGACGATTAGTTAGCATCTGTCATCACCTCTGTTAGCACTCGTAGTTGCTGAGTGCTAATACTATTTACAAATTATCAAAACAGAAAAGAAAAGTCAATTCAAAAGTCTTCTTTTTTTATGGTGTAGCTCTGTTCCACTTGACTGTTGATTTCTACAGAAGGCGTTCCCTTTCCGCTCCAATAAACAGGTCTTTTTAAAACAGCACATGGCTTTACCATGCCTGCGGTTAAGAAAGCCCTATAAATGACTGGAACACCTCATTGCCGAGAAGCCTGCCCTGAACGGAAAGAAAGATGCTTGACTCATCTTCTTCAAGGAGTCCTTTTTGCTTTTGCTCGTTTATTGGGCTTTTAAAAACATCCGTCAGTTCCTGACCGAATTTTTGTTTAAATACTTGCTTGCTGACACCTGCAGTTTTACGAAGACCGAGGAATAGCTCTTCTTCCATTCGTTCAGCTTCCGTTACTTTATGCCTTGTCGTTATAGGGGAACCCGACTCATCAATCAATGACATGTACTTCTTCAAAGGACCGGCATTTACTTCCCTCATCCCATTTACGTACCCGTGAGCTCCTGCGCCAAAACCAAAATATTCTTCATTATTCCAGTATGTCAGGTTGTGCAGGCTTTCCATACCAGGCAGGGAAAAGTTGCTGATTTCATATTGATTAAAGCCGGCTTGCCTCATTCTGGACATTAAAAGCTCATACATGCGAGCTTCTTCTTCCTGAGGGGGCAGAGGAAGCCTGCCTTTTTGCACAAGATTATAAAAAACGGTTTTTGGTTCAATAATCAGCGAATAGGCGGAAAAATGCTGAACATCAAGAGCCAATGCCAAATCCAGCGTTCGCTCAAAATCTTCTGCAGTCTGTCCTGGAAGACCAAACATCAAATCAATGCTCAAATTATCAAAACCGGCTTTTTTCGCATCCTCGACTGTTCTAAGCACGTCGTTCTTACGGTGCACTCTGCCAATTTTCTCGAGCAGACTGTCTTCAAAACTCTGGACCCCTATACTGAACCGATTGACTCCAAAGCTTTTAAGAAGTCTCATTTTCTCGTAGGAGAGATCCCCCGGGTTTGCCTCAACCGTAAACTCAATGTTCTTATTTGAAGGAAGAAGGTGACGGCTGATTGTAGTCATAAGCTGTGTAAGCTGTGCCTCATTCAACGCTGTCGGAGTTCCTCCGCCGATAAAAATGGTATCAAGCTCCTGTTTATCGTGTGTTTGCATTACCCGGACAATTTCCGTTTGCAAATAGTCAAGATACAATTCCACCGGCTGGTTTTGGATGAAGATCTTATTAAAATCGCAGTAATGGCAGATGTATTCACAGAATGGGATATGGACATAGGCTGCTTTCACCATGATGGACTCTCCTTTTTTAATGGAAGATGCCGCAGAAATTCTGCGGCATCCCTTATCATTTTTAGTTATCATCCATTTTAAGAACGGCCATAAACGCTTCCTGCGGTACCTCAACAGAACCAACCATTTTCATGCGCTTTTTACCTTCTTTTTGTTTTTCAAGAAGCTTTCTTTTACGGGAAATGTCTCCGCCGTAACATTTAGCCAGAACGTTCTTTCTCATAGCTTTAATGGTAGAACGAGCCACAATTTTCTGACCGATCGCTGCTTGAATAGGCACCTCGAACTGCTGGCGCGGGATGAGATCTTTTAATTTTTCTACAATCACTTTTCCTCTGTCATATGCACTGTCGCGGTGAACGATAAAGGATAAAGCATCAATTGTTTCGTTATTAAGCAGGATATCCATTTTAACGAGCTTGGATTCCTTATATCCAATTAGTTCATAATCGAATGAAGCATATCCTTTTGTACTGGACTTCAGCTGATCAAAGAAATCGTACACAATTTCTGATAACGGGATTTCATAAACGATGCTCACTCGGATCTCATCCAGGTACTGCATGTCAATAAAAATTCCGCGTTTGCCCTGGCAAAGCTCCATAACGGCTCCAACGTAATCATTTGGTACCATAACGGTTGCTTTTACATATGGCTCTTCTACACGGGCAATTTTCTGAGGATCAGGCATATTGGACGGATTATCAATTCTAAGCTCTTCTCCATCTGTCAAAAACACGGTGTAAATAACACTTGGTGCTGTGGTAATTAAATCGATATTGAATTCACGTTCAATACGCTCCTGGATGATTTCCATATGAAGAAGTCCAAGGAAACCGCAGCGGAAACCAAAGCCTAGTGCCTGTGACGTTTCCGGCTCATATTGAAGTGCAGAATCATTCAGTTCCAATTTTTCAAGCGCTTCCCGTAAATCATTGTACTTGGCTGTGTCAATCGGATAAAGACCGCAATAAACCATCGGATTTAGTCTGCGGTAGCCTGGAAGCGGCTCGGCAGCACCATTTTTCGCACTGGTAATGGTATCACCCACACGGGTATCCCCGACGTTTTTGATGGCTGCTGTAAGGAATCCAACATCCCCTACCGTAAGCTCGTCCTTCATGACCGCTTTTGGCGTGAACACACCAAGCTCAAGCACTTCAAATTCTTTACCGGTAGCCATCATTTTAATTTTCTGTCCGACTTTTACGGTACCTTCCATAATCCTGATGTAAGCAACGACGCCGCGATATGAATCATACAAAGAATCAAAAATCATTGCTTGAAGAGGACCCTCAGGATCTCCTGTAGGAGCCGGAACCTTTTCTACAACCTGCTCCAGAATCTCTTCAATGCCGATCCCTGCTTTTGCGGATGCGAGAACCGCTTCTGATGCATCAAGACCTATAACATCCTCAATTTCCTTGCGAACACGTTCAGGCTCTGCGCTTGGCAAGTCGATTTTGTTGATGACTGGAAGTATTTCAAGGTTATTGTCGAGCGCCAAATACACGTTGGCAAGAGTCTGAGCTTCAATTCCCTGTGCTGCATCGACAACGAGCACGGCACCTTCGCACGCTGCAAGGCTTCTGGATACTTCATAAGTGAAATCGACATGGCCAGGGGTGTCAATCAAGTGGAAAATATATTCTTCGCCATCCTTAGCTTTATATGTAAGCTGAACGGCATTCAATTTAATCGTTATTCCACGTTCCCGTTCAAGATCCATTGAATCCAAAAGCTGCGCTTTCATTTCCCGTTGAGTTATGGCCGAAGTCTTCTCAAGGATCCTGTCTGCTAAAGTGGATTTTCCGTGATCAATATGGGCAATTATTGAGAAATTACGAATTTTAGACTGTCTTTTAAATTTATCCGGATTATTCATGATCATCTATCACTCCTACAAAACTGCGCAGTGCGCTAGCATTGATTATATCAATTGGAAATTCAACATTCAACTAATGTTTTGAAAGGAGCAGATTTGCTGCATGTAAAAACAGCTTCCTTGAAGGAAGCTGCTGCTTGTTATTGATCCTTTTCTCCCTTCACGGCGGAAATCAGTTTGCCAAAAAGGTTTTCAATACCAGAGGAAATTCCTTTAGCTGCCTCCGACAAGGGATTGAAGGCTTCCATGCTTTCGAGCTGCTTTCTTTTCGTTTCCAGGTCATGACTTGTAATGGATTGGCCGAGAACGGAGGCCTCTATGTCCTGATTTTGTCCGCCATTTTTAACAGTAAAAGCACTTTTCATATCAGGATTATCATATCCCTGAAGATTTTTCATCCCGTTCCCGGCAAGCTGCATACCCATTAAGACACCAATGAAAAGAAGGGCTGCAGTAAGGATGGATTTCACCATAAATTTTCCCATTTTGAATCCCTCGCCGTCTTATTATTTCTTCTCCGTTTTGACGTCAGCCTGAACTTTTTCTGCCTGCCAGTAAAATTCGCTGAAAACATCAGCAACGGCCTTAGTCGTATTTCTCAACTCTTCCATATTATTATCCACTCCCCCAAATTCCATAAGAAGTGAATTACCGGATAAATCCTGATTGAAAAGCCCGTTCGAATTTTTTATCTTCAATGTTACCCCTTTACTGAGCCCGGGGTATTTTTCAGAAAGTTTAGTATGAAGGCTTTTAGCCAATTCTATGTTTTTTTCACGATTCGTATTTTTCCCTCCGACTACAAATACAAGCTGAGCATAGGGTTTTCCCTTTATCGATACCGTCGTCTGAGCATGAGGTCGGGAATCACGGTGAATATCAATCAGGTACGCAAGATCTTTTCCGGAAGTCATCGCTTCCTGTACGACAGGTCTTGCTGCTGTATAGGACTGGCTATATTTCATTTTCCTGTCCTTTAAAATTTTCTGGATATCCTTTTGCTCAAAACGCGTCCCGACTCCTTGAGCCTCCAGTTCATCGGCAAGCATCTTCCCAACAAGAGTGACGTTCGCACTTTTGTGGAAGGCATCGTCAGGGTCCTTGGATGGATTTTTAAACAGAGGCAGGTAGGATTCCGTATTGTGTGTGCTGTAGATATAAACCACTTTCTTTTCTCCAGTACTATGGACGGGAGGCTTAACCGTACCCTCTGACTTTGCCGAAGCCTTGCGGAGCTCCTCAATTGATGCTTCCCGTTCCTGAAGCTGCACTTCTTCGGGAGGTGCGGATTCAAAAGGAATAATGGTACTATAGTTGCCGCCTTCACCCGCAACAATGATTTCACTGTCATATAAAGAAAACCCGGGAAGCTCCCTTCCAAGCAAACTCCGCGGATCATTCAGATTTATACTTGCAGCGAGCTTCAAAAACATGGATGACCAATCAGCGGGCTTGCTTTCCTCCGGCAGCACTTGTGTAAAGTAATGATTCTCAGTTCCCAGTAAATAAACGAATGCTTCGCCCGCAATACCGTCTGCGAGGCTGTGAATGGAAGTTGAAGCTGGTCGGTATTGGGGCTTTAATGAAGTAAGGACGCCCGACAAAACAAAAATAAATACAAGGCCCAAAAAGGCCGATATAAACAATTTTTTAATGCTTGTCCCGTTAATTGCCATGATAGGGGCTGTGCTTGTCCGTTTCATGCATATCCGTCCTCTCGCAGAATGTCTTATACATTCTATGGACCATTTGCGAGAGTTAGAACCAAATTGCTAGTGTGTGTAGGTGCCTCTATTATCATGTCCAATTTGGCCATGGAGAGCAGAATTTAAGCCGCTCGCAATGACATTGGCCATATCACTGATAAATACATCCACTTCCTTTGGTGTAACCATTAGATTATGACCAAGAGGATTTAACACTTCCTGAATGAGTGCCCGCTTTTCTTCCTCAGGGAGCGTTCCGATAATCCCTAAATAAGTTTGGCGATGTTCCTCTCCGGGAAGATCTTCTTCACTTAATTTTTTGCGCTCGCCAAAAGACATTCCCGCTGGAACAAGCGACCTGGATGGACGGTCTCCCTGTGTCATCTCTCTGCCAAAATGCTTCAGAATATAATCGATGGTATCGCTCGCAATGGTGACTGCGTCCACCACGGTCGGTATACCAATTGCAATCACTGGAATTCCAAGTGTTTCCACGCTTAATTCTTTTCGTTTGTTTCCTACGCCCGATCCCGGGTGGATCCCTGTATCCGAGATTTGAATCGTCGCATTTACCCGCTCAATTGATCTTGCCGCAAGCGCATCAATTGCAATAATAAAATCAGGTTTAATCCGATTGACAACCCCTAAAATAATGTCGCTCGTTTCAATTCCCGTAAGTCCCATTACTCCAGGAGAGATGACGCTGACCGGACGGTAGCCCTCTTGGACATTTTCAGGCTGAAGCTCAAATAAATGCCTCGTCACAAGAAGATTTTCTGCTGCAATCGGTCCAAGTGCGTCGGGTGTAACATTCCAGTTCCCTAAACCCGCAATCAGGCATGAGGCCTCTTTCTTAATTCCGAGGTTTTCAATAAATTTGCTGAATTCCCTTGCAAATACTTCGATTACCTCCTGCTGGAGATCTGTATCCTTTTGTCTGATTCCGTCTGCCTGAATGGTTAAATAATTGCCGGCCTTTTTACCTGTAGCCTCTTCACCTTCTTTATTTATTTCTACAGAAGTAAGCTTAATTTCCCCCTCTGTACGCTCCTTAACCACGATCCCCTTCACTTCGCCCTGATTTGAAGGATTAGGCTGAGCCTGGCTTTTTTCCTGCTGTTCAAGGGCAAGATCCCTTGCTTCAATTGCAAGATCGGTACGGACCGTATACTTTCCTAAATCAATCGAATCACTCATTATTTTCCCTCCTGATGATTGTCCTGGTTTTATTTTTTCCAATTAGGAGGGCAGCCATTCTGAAAGTAGGCTATCAACGAAAATTCCTTGTCAGAGGTATTGCATAACCGTGCGGGGTCTGATAAAATATCTCTTGTTCTCTATGTTGGAAATAATATCGAGTTAAATAGATCTCGATTGCTTTTTTTTAGGAGGTGAATCGGATGCCAAATATTAAATCTGCTATTAAACGTGTAAAAACAAATGATCAGCGCCGCGCTCATAACGCAACACTTAAGTCTTCTATGCGTACTGCAATCAAAAGAGTTGAGTCACTAGTTGTTAACAACGATGCTGACAATGCAAAAACTGCTCTTCAAGAAGCTGCTAAAAGAATTGACAAAGCTGCTCAAAGCGGAATCATCCACAAAAACACTGCTTCTCGCTACAAATCCCGTTTGACTAAACAAGTTAACGGATTGTCCGCGTAAGCAAAGAACAAAGAGGGCCGGCATATCGCCGGCCCTCTTTTCTTTGTGCTTTTCACAGCCTATGCTGGGATACAGCTGTATTCAACATGGAGGATTCGCGTTCACCCCCGCAGCAAATCGCCTGCACTGCTTACCTGCATGCCCGCTCCTGCCTCACTTTTCTTCGCTTCAATAAGCATAAGCAACAGGTCCAGGCTAAAGGAAATTTAATCGATTATTTTCGCGGCTTTGCAAGCTGTATTAAGAACAGCTCCAAAATTAACACCTTGTCCATGCCGCCTGTTTTCATCCCGTAATCTGCATCGGCAAGACGCTTCATCAGCTGCTTTAGTTCTTCTTCAGAAAACGACGTTGCCTGCTGTGCAGCGAGCTTTATTCTAAAAGGATGCACCTTTAACGTGCTGGCAATCTGCGGCTGGCCATAACCTCCTGCACTCAGCTGCTTCACTTGGAGAATCAGACGGAATTGCGAGGAAATAAGGGAAAGAATTTTTATCGGTTCTTCATTTGCCTTCAATAAATCGTGGAGGACGTGAAGAGCGAGGTCTGCTTTTCTAGCTGTCACATGATTAATCAATTCAAAAATATTTTGTTCAAGAGTTCTCGCAGTCAGCTCGTCCACAAGCGATTTAGTAATGACCCCTCCTGGTCCGGTATAAGCTGAAAGCTTGTGAATCTCCTGATCCATCATCATCAGACTTCCGCTCGTTAAGGATACGAGGTGTTCTGCTGCATCAGATTCCAGCTCTGTTTCCTCTGCTGCAGCCAGGGTATGCGTCCATTGGATGAGCTCTTGTTCCGATAAAGATTTAGCCTCACCGATCACAGCATTCTTTTTTAAGGCCTTTGAAATCTTTTTGCGCTCATCTAATTTTTCATATGGAGCTTGTACGATTAAAACAGTATAGGGGGCGGGTTCTTTAAGGTATTGCTCAAATCTCTCTGTATTGTGCTCTATTTTTTCTTTTTTCTTTTCTCCCGTTAGAAATGACGGATTCTTAAGGAGAACCACCCGTTTTTCTCCCATAAAAGGAAGAGTTTCGGCATCTTCAATAGCCGTTTCGACAGCTGTTTCTTCCATATCATAAATAGAGAAATTAAAATCCTTCTCATCTTCTTGGAGAGCAGCGGCTATCAATTTTTTCACCGATTGTTCCATAAGATATGTTTCTGTCCCGATCAGTAAATAAACCGGAGACAGTTTTTTAGTATTGATCTGTTTCCAAAACTGCAGCACAATGATCCAGCTCCTATGTAAAAAAACTCTACACTCATCGTAAAGAGTTTCTCTCTGTTTGGCAAGATGAAGAACGCCAAATCTTCTATGAAACGGAGGAGGGATGAAACCCCTCCATCCATATATGATAAACGTTCTTCTGCAGGTCCCGGGTTCATTCTGCAAAAAAACGATGCCGCATCTACTTCTTCTATTTTGTGTTTAAAGCAGCAGAGTATCGCTGTTAAGATCTTCTAATCAGCAGATCTTTTTACATGCGCAGGATGGATTTTTTTTCTAGTTTCCCTTATACTAATGTGGAAACAGGAGGGGTAAATGTGAATGAATTTGAGAAAAATGTGCAGAGTAAACGAAATGATGCTGTAGATTCAGGAGTTGGATTTGCTGTTTCCTTCGGATTTTTTGCAACCCTTTTCATTATTGCAACAGTCATCAAGCTTGTTGCATCCTGATTTTAAAAGAGGAATGAATGGTGATGGGAGAGACTGGCATTCAGTCTCTATTTTTTTTGCTGCCCGGGTTTACTACATCGTATGGAGGATGGTTGATAAAGGTTCCTGTTTTTCCGTTAAAAAGGAATTGGATGGTCCCGCCAGTATCCGTCCGGAGTGTCTTGACTCCTTCTTGTTTTAGCCTTTTCAGAACTTCGAGATGGGGATGTCCATACCGGTTTTTCCTTCCTGCAGATATAATCGCAGCGGAGGGCTGAATCCTCTCCAGCATGTCAGACGAGGTTGAAAACTTACTGCCATGGTGGCCGGCCTTTAAAACATCAATATTCATTTGCTGATCTGTTTTTAGCATGAAAGCCTCACCTTCCTTCTCCAAATCCCCCGTTAGAAGCCACCGCTTCCCCCCAAGACTAAATCGCAGGACAAGTGAATCTTCATTTTTGCTCTCACTCCACTTAAGCGGCCAAAGGACCTGAAAATTGATTCCTGCTTTTTTAATGACCTGCTGCCCTCTGGCTGTTTTCACTGCTATTCCTTTTTGAACGGTTTTTTCAATAAGAATTCGATCGGTTTGATCCCGGACAAACCCTCCCGGTACGATAAGCTCCCCTATCGTGATATTGTTCAAAATGTTTAAGTATTCGCCTGTATGGTCCTGGTCTGCATGACTAAGGAAAACTGTATCTATCCTTGAAATTCCTTTAGATGATAAATAGGGAAGAAGTGTATAATCTGAAAGCCGTTTTTTCTCCCTCTGATGCCTCCACTCTGCATCCTCTTCTTGAAATACAATTTTCCCTCCGGTATCAATTAAATACGTTCCCTTATTATAAGGCAGTTCAATGACCACGCAATCCCCTTGTCCAACATCCAAAAATGTTACCGATCCATTCGGATCAATATATGGAAGAATGAAATCGATGATCAGCAGCCCGGCTAAAAGGGAAATGGCCCCGATCGTTTTTTTTATCCCTTTTTCCATTGACCAAAAACAATAGATGACCCCTGCCGTATAACATAGTATGAGAAAGCTTGAGGGTTTTCCCATATTGAGAAGAAAGGGATCGGCAGCAGCAATAAATTCGGTTATCCTGTTTGTCCAATCAATCACCAAGTCTGCGATACGGATCCCGCCCTGCCAAAACGGAATTTTCATGCAAGCCATAAAAAAAGAAATGAGAGACAGTGGCATTAAGATGAATGAATAGTATGGAACATAGAAGAAATTGACGATTAAGCTGAGGAGGGACATTTCCCAAAAAGAAGATAAGATGAGGGGCATTGTGGAAATCATGGATAAGAAGGTGAGAAACAAATTCTGAACATGAATTCTTCCGCTGAACGTATTAAATATTGCAGCAGACAGCAATATACAAAAACTAATAATGAATGTGAGCTGAAATCCAGCTAAAAATAAGTTCAAGGGACTGGAAGCGAGCCATAAAAGAAATAGTAATGACAGCAGATTTAGAGGATGAATCGGCCATTTTAAAAGAAGAAACAGAAAATAGAGCTCTGCTGCCAAGACGGCTCTTACTACTGATGGCGATCCTCCTGCCAAAATCAAATAGGAAGGAAGCAGAATAAAGAGCAGGAGGGCAGAAGTTTCTCTGCTTAACCCCATCCTCATTAGCATAAACCTGCCCGCTGCGGCAATTAAAGCAACCTGCATGCCTGAGATAGCCAGCAAATGAGTGAGGCCGATTCTTTGATAAGCCTTTTCTGTATCCTGATTGATCCATTCCCGCTCTCCAAATATAAGAGCCTGAACGATTCCTGCGGATTCTGGCGAAAAATACCGGAGAATGAGCATCAGCCCCTCAGATCTCCAATTTAGCAAGGCAGCTTCGGGAGAGGAACCAGTCATGCAGTTACTTATACTGGATGACGATAATATCCAGTGAATCGATTGCGCCTCCAAGTACTCCTTATAATTAAAGCCGTTTGGAATAGTTGAATTTAGAGGAGGCTCAAGCATCCCCTTCACCTGACAGCTCATCCCCCCCTTTATTGTCTGGAGTTTTTGCTTCATGGCTTCATTAGGAATTAGCAACCGCAAGGCGACCGTTTCATGGTTATCAAGCCTAATTCTAGCGCTGAAACGATCTCCATCTGTAACAGGATGAACGGTCATCATTCCTCTTCCTGTAAAGGCTCCCTCACGGAGACTGCTTTGGCTATGATGGCTGTGGTACGAGGATAAACATAGAAAGAATAAAAACATTGCAGCAGCCAGGACACTTCCGATCACCCTCTTTTTCGATACATGGAGCAGGCATCCTCCTAATAAGAGGAGGAAACCTGTCCATTCCAAATGGTATCGGACCGAGATAACGGCAATGACAGAGGCAGCTGCACATAATACGTAATTCACACAGGCGCCTCCTAAAAATATAACTCAGGACCCTGACATAATCCGGTCAGCCCTTCTTTTCAATTCGTCCATTTCCGACTCATCTTCCACAAGCTCTTTTAACCGGCTGAGCAAATCCGTCAGCAGCTCGTCCTTTTCTGTGCCTTTCATGCTTTCCAGCTGTCTGTGCTCAACCTGCTTTACTTTTACACCTGCCTGCTGGAAAAGCTCAATGGCATACGGATGATTCTTGTAATCTGCAGAGTAAAAAACCGATTGTATACCAGCTTGAATTATTGCTTTACAGCACTGCAGGCACGGAAAATGGGTCACATAGATTTCTGCATCCTTTGTCGGCACGCCAAATTTTGCACATTGTAATATGGCATTCATTTCGGCGTGTATAGTTCTCACACAATGGCCGTCTATACAATAGCATCCTGAATCAATACAATGATCTCCACCAGCAATGGACCCATTGTACCCTCCTGCTATCATTCTTTTTTCACGTACGATGGTCGCCCCGACCGCGAGCCTGGTGCATGTACTTCTAAGTGCCAGCAAATGGCTTTGCGCCATAAAATATTGATCCCATGAAATGCGATTCATCATTTATCCCTCCGCTTTTTTACCTTCCTTTATTTTAGCGGTGCAGGAAATCCTCCGTCAAAGGTTAATTGACCTGTATCAAATCTTTTAGCTTTTCATACGTCTTATCTCCGATTCCTGAAACCTCTTTTAATTCATCTTCCGATTTAAACTTCCCATTTTCATCCCTGTATGCTAAAATGGCTTCCGCTTTAGACGGGCCAATCCCCGGAAGTGTCTGCAGATCTTCCAAAGCGGCAGTGTTCAGATTAACCTTTTTTGAATCTGGTGAAGCATTGCCGTGCGCAGTGCCGATTCCCTGAGACGGCTCTGCTTCAGCTGTTTCTCCCTTTGCCGGTATATAAATGGCTGTACCATCCTCTAAAACCGCAGCTAAATTAATTAGCTTTCCATCTGCAGATTCCAATAATCCTCCTGCATGCTCAACCGCATCCTTCACCCTGGAGCCTTCCCATAATTCATAAACTCCCGGCCGCTGGACAGATCCTTTTACATCCACCATAAAACCTTCCTTTTTAGCGCTCGTTTTCTTTTGAGCTTCTGGCTCATTGAAGACTTCCGCTTCACTGGCAGCCTGAATTTCAGCTTCTGCAGGAATCTCCTGAGCTTTTTCAGCCTTATCCGGCAGTTCTCTTGAAAACATAAAAAATACCCCGGCCAGCAGAATGAGAGACCCTGCAATCAAAAGCACCTTATACTTCTGAATAAAATCCATTCCATCACCTCTAATGATTATATTTGGTATAAGTAAAATAGGAGCTGCATAATGTGTAGGAGAATAGGCAAGTGAAGGAGGGGAAAGCCATTGAACATCGGTTTTATTGGAACGGGAAATATGGGAAGGATTCTTATCGAGGCTTTCGTTGAATCAGCGGCGGTAAAACCCCGGGAGATCCATATTACGAATCGGACTTTAGAAAAAGCTCACCATATACAATCGCAGTTTCCAGGAATACATGTAAGCGAAAACAGCGAAGAAATCGCGAGAATATGCTCTTTGATCTTCCTTTGCGTGAAGCCGCTTGATCTGCATCCTTTAGTGACGCGCCTTTCGCCTCAGCTTACAAAAGATCAATGTTTAATCTCAATAACGAGTCCGGTTTCAGCAAATCTTCTTGAATCCATTTCTCCCTGTCAGACGGCCAGAGTGATACCAAGTATTACAAACCGTGCACTAAGCGGAATATCGCTCATTACTTTTGGAAAAACATGCTCAGAAGAGAACCGGGCTAAAATTCTTCAGTTATGCGCGCAAATATCAGAACCTGTGCTAATAGAAGAGGATGTAACCAGAGTTGCATCTGATATCGTGAGCTGCGGGCCTGCATTTTTCAGCTACCTCCTTCAGCGTTTTACTGATGCGGCCGTTCAGGAAACACAAATCAGCAGGGAAATGGCGGAACAGCTTGCAGCAGGAATGATAACGGGAATGGGGAAATTGATTGAAACCGGGCATTACACGCTGCCTGGTCTGCAGAAAAAGGTTTGTGTAAAAGGCGGAGTCACCGGAGAAGGAATCGGCATTCTTGAAAAGGAGCTTGGGAACGTATTTGAGCACTTATTCAGGAAGACACATGAGAAGTTTGATGAAGATCTTTCGCTTGTCGGGGATCAATTCAGGAGCCATCACTAATTCAAATTCGTCATCGTTCTGTATAATCCTTCTATAAATTTTTAAAAAAGAAAAAAGGACGCAACTACGCGTCCTTTTTTAGTTCCTGGTTTTTTTGGCAGCAAAAAATATGCGCTCTGCCTCTTCACTTATCTCACCGGGCTGAAAATCACCAAACGACTCCAGCACTTCAAAGCCCGCATGATTGAGCCAAAGAATAAGTTTTTCAATTTCATATGTCCGCTGCTGATGAAATTCATCAATTCGCCTGTAGCACTCATCATCCTCTTTGACGAAAAAGGTAAGCTCATGCTCAACTGAATGCTCTTTTTCCCCTTCAAAGCACTGCCAAATCAAACTCACATCATCACCGGCATCAGCAAATGTTGACCCCGTAAATATGTGTTTCATTTTATATATGGAGTGAATGTCAAAAAGGAAAAGCCCATCATCATTCAGCATTTTGGCTGCCGCTCTGAAGGTGCTTTGCACATCTTGTTCTTCAAGCAAATAGTTTAGTGAATCGCAGGTAATGATAACAGCATCATAGGCAAGATCATGGCCCTCCATCTCTCTCATGTCCTGCTGAAAGAAACGAATGGGCATCTTCTTTTCTTCAGCTTTTTGGATGGCGAGAGCGAGCATGTCCTCACTTAAGTCTGCACCTGTCATCTCATAGCCTTTTTCATGAAGCAGCAAAGTGATTTCCCCAGTCCCGCAAGCAAGATCCATTACTTTTCTGCCTTTATTTCCGTACTTTATTATTAAGGAATCAAGCAAGTCTGCCCAATCCTGATAAGGAACATCCTCCATCAGATGATCATAGACACCCGCAAAGCCCTGATACATCATGCTTCAAGCAGCTTGGCCACATCTTCAGACGGGGCGTCTCCCCAAAGTTTTTCAAGATTGTAATAAAGGCGTTCATCGCGGTGAAAAACATGCGCTATTACATCGCCAAGGTCCACGAGAATCCAGCGTGCTTCATCGAATCCTTCCATTTTTTTAACCTGAATTCCATGCTCGTCCGCTTTATCTTTAATTTCACGGGCAATCGCCTGAACTTGTTTATCTGAATTACCATGGCAAATTAAAAAATAATCCGCAATGAGTGATAATCCTTTCATTCGCAATGCGACCATATCTTCTGCTCTTTTATCATCTGCAGCAGCTGCAGCCAGTTTTAAAATGTCTTTTTCATTCATTCTGAATTCAAATCCTCCCGTTTTGCTAAGATCAAATCGTTATAAGCTTCAATTGTCATTGGATAAACAGCCTGATTTTTCTTAAGCAAAAACATAATTGTGTTTTGCAATGATAGAATCATCGCTTCATTCAAGTCCCTTTTAGCAGCTTCTCTTGCCTCTTCTGCACCCGGAAACCTTCTTCCGGGTTCAATATAATCCGCAACATATATGACCTTTTCAAGCACGCTCATACCAGCCTTGCCTGATGTATGGTAACGGATTGCGTCAAGTACTTCCAGATCTTCTATACCCGCTTCTTTTTGGACAAGGTAAGCGCCTGCGGGTGCGTGCCATAATTCTTCGTTATGGATAAGCAGGTCTCTTCTCATGTTCTGATCGAGAATAATCTGCCTCATTTCTTCCTTTTGCCTGAACTTTGCATAGTCGTGGAAAATAGCAGCCATTTCTGCCTTCCTAAAGTCCGCGCCATATTTTCCCGCAAGTTCAATAGCCGTTTCCATAACACCAAGGGTGTGCTGATAGCGATGGTCTGTCAGCTGTTCCTTTACAATAGCTAAAGCTTGCTTACGTTCCATACAGCCCCTTCTCCTTAATAAAGTCCATTATTTTATCCTGCATCAGATAACTCGTTGTTATGCCTTGTTCAATCCGGTTCCTGATCATCGATGATGATACGTCAAATTGAGGAACGTCGACCATAGTTAAATTGTAGTTTGTAGCCGGAGAATAGCCCGGCCTGCCGACACCCACAAACCGAACCATAGATAAAAGCTGATCGACCCGGTTCCATTTTGGCAAATACTCAATCATATCTGCTCCTATAATAAAAGAAAAATGATAGTCCGGGTATTTTTCCTTTAACAGCACAATCGTATCATATGTATAGGAAGGACCGGTCCTTTCAAGTTCAATGGGTTCCACCAGGAATCCTTCTTTTCCGCTGACAGCAAGCTTGAGCATTTCGCACCGGTCGATAGGACTTGAATGCTCTTCATCCTGTTTATGAGGAGGAAGGCTGTTTGGCAAAAACCATATTTCATCCAATGACAGGGCAGCCTTTACTTCGCTGGCCATAAGCAGGTGACCGTAATGGGGCGGATCAAAAGTTCCGCCAAAAACGCCAATTTCCTTCATCCTTAAATCCCCTTCGTCAGTTAGGAAGCTTAATCTGCTTATTCTCCCGTGATTCTTTATAAAGGACAATCGTATTACCAATAACTTGAACTAGCTCCGCTCTTGCTCCTCTGGATAGTCTGTCGGCAACTTCATCTTTATCTTCATCACAGTTTTGAAGAATGCTTACCTTAAGAAGTTCTCTTCCCTCTAAAGCTTCTTCAATTTGCTTAATCATATTATCATTGACGCCGCCCTTTCCTACTTGAAAAATAGGGTTAAGATGGTGTGCTTCCGCACGTAAAAAACGTTTTTGTTTACCTGTAAGCATGTTAATTACCTCCTAATTTTTCCATAACCACTGATTCCATAATTTGAATGTCGGGCATTATACCTGTCCAGTAACGGAAGGAAAGCGCAGCCTGATAAATAAACATCCCAACCCCCGTAACAGTGCGGCAGCCACGCTGCTCCGCATCCTTCATAAAAGCTGTTTTTACCGGGTTGTATATAATATCACTTACGAGCGTTCCTTCTGTAATATTTTCCAGGGAAATCGGCTGATCATTCAATTTCGGTGCCATTCCAATAGAGGTTGTCTGAATGACAAGCTGGTATTCACCAAGATGGTACTCAGCTTCCTCCAAACTTAATGGCCGGCCAGGAACAGACAAATCACATTCCCGGATGATCGCCTCCGCTTTTTCTTTTGTTCTGTTCGCCAGATCTATTCTTCCCGTTTGAGCGTGTGCCAGTGCCGTATAGATCCCTCTTGCAGCTCCGCCTGCTCCAATAATTAAGCAATTCATTTCAGACAGCGGGGATGCTAAATATGGTTTGATGGACTCCAAATACCCGGGTCCATCTGTATTATATCCGGTCAAAACTCCGTTGCGGTTTACGATGGTGTTGACCGCTCCCATTTCTGTAGCGGTTTTATCCACATGATCTAAATAGGCGAGTACGTTCTCTTTATGGGGAATGGTTACGTTCACTCCCTTTATGCCAAGAGCCCTCATTCCGTTTATTGCTGCACCAAGCTGGTCTTTTTCAACATGAAACCTGTGATAGACTGCATCCAATTTCTGGTCCGAAAAGGAACGGTTATGGATTTCAGGTGACATGGAATGGCCAACGGGACATCCGATTATACCATATAAATCTGACATTTAAGCTCCCCCTTTAAAGAAGTGCTTCAGATAAGCGAAGTTCTTAAGCCTACATACACACCTTTTGGTGCATAGGCAACAATTTTCTTATTGGGTTCGTTCACTGTAACCCAGCCTAAGCCTGAAAATACAATGTCCGTTTTTTCGTTCTTTATTGTAAACGTATGCGGAACAAGCTCTGGAAACTCTTCAAGCTGATCAGGTCTTGGCGGAGATAAAAGTTCTCCTCGATGGGTCTCATATAGAGTATCCGCCTGCTCGAGCTTAGTACGGTGAATATAGAGCTCATTCGGGATGTAGCAGGTGAAAGTACTCCTTCCTCCCTGAATAAAATCGAACCTTGCCAGGCCTCCAAAGAACAAAGTCTGTTCTTCATTCAGCTGGAATACTTTGGGCTTGATTTCTTTTTTGGGGGATAGGAGCTTCAAATCGTCCTGATTCACAAAATGAGCCATCTGATGATGATTAATAATCCCAGGAGTGTCATAAAGTGCAGATCCGTCATCTAGAGGAATTTCTATTAAATCAAGGGTCGTTCCAGGGTAGTGAGAGGTTGTAATCAGATCCTGCTCTCCAGCCACTTCTTTAATGATGCGGTTAATAAATGTAGATTTCCCTACATTCGTACAGCCAACCACATAGACATCTTTTCCATCACGATAATGTTCAATCGCTTCGGCCACTTCTTTAACGCCCTGCCCTCTCGATGAACTCACTAAGAAAATATCGATTGGTTTCAGCCCGTTTTCTTTCGCTTCCCGCTGCATCCATTGAATCAGCTTTTGTTTCTTGACTGATTTAGGCAGAATGTCAGCCTTATTAGCTACCAGCAAAATGGGATTGTTTCCTGCAAAACGCTGTATCCCGCTAATCCAGCTCCCGTTAAAATCAAAGATATCGACAATCTTAACGATCAGTGAGTCTGTTTCTCCAACTCCATGAAGAATTTTTAAAAAATCAGCATCAGTCAGAGCCACGTCCTGAATTTCATTATAATTTTTCAGCCTGAAGCAACGCTGGCATATAACTGGTTCTCTCAGCAGTGCGCTTGGAGGGGTATATCCAACTCCTTCAGGATTCTCTGTTTGAATAACGGCTCCGCAGCCAACACAGGTAATTTCTTCTCTCACTTCTTTTCCTCCCATTGAATCATGCCTTTTTTCTTTAAAGTATCCATGATTCGGCGCTCAATTTTACGGTTGAATTTCGTCATGGCTCCATCTGTAGAAGCTACAGGAACTACAAGAATTGTATGGAATCCGTTCCGGTTTCCTCCAAGTACATCCGTAAGGAGCTGATCTCCGATCACAACTACTTCCTCTTTTTTTAGCTGCATATCATTAATGGCTTTCCTGAATGCACGGCCCATCGGCTTCCTGGCTTTATAGATGAACGGAATACGCAGAGGATCTGAAAAATCCTTCACGCGTTTTTCCACGTTATTTGATACAATGGTAACTTTAATTCCGCTGTCGTTCATCTCTTTGAACCACTCGATCAATTTGGGCGTTGCACTGGGCCTGTCCCATTCAACAAGTGTGTTATCCAAGTCCGTGATAATGCCTTTTATATTGCGTTCCTTAAGCTTGTAAGGGTTAATCTCAAAAATACTCTTAACAAATTCGCCTGGTAAAAACATTTTTAACAAGGGGCTCACACCTCTAAGTTCATATTTAGCCATTCTCCATCTTACCCAATTTCGACAAATCTTTCAAAAAAATCTTCAAAAATCGCGGATTAATGGTAATATAAAGAAAATTTTTCGACAGATACCGGCTCTTTCCTACACCTGTGGATAACTATATACACATTATCCACCCTTTTATTTCAAAATTTTCCAGGTTTATAAACAACCTACTAACAGGTTATCCACTTTTACTTGTGGATAACAGAACGATTGTTCCTCTACCTTAAACATGTTAGATTTAAGTCAGTCATAAAGAAACTACTATCCTATGCACAGGGACAAGCATTTAGTCCATTTTTTCCAGGGAGGTGACCTGCCAATCATTTGGCCAGCCAGTATGCGTAAATTATCCGATGAGCTGTTGATTGAATCTTATTATAAAGCAACAGAATTAAAACTCAGCCACGATTTTATCGAGTTAATCGAATCTGAAATAAAGCGCCGCTCTCTTGCCCACATGCTGAGAAACTCATGAGGCAGGGGGTTGAGCGCTTTTCTTTTATTAAGCCATACCCTAAATCACAGAGCTCAAAATCATGAATGCATGCTATTATAACATGCCTGAACCCCTAACCTCCACCCGGCCTGCAAGAAGACCTGAAGCAGACACCTCAAGTAAATGAGGTGCCTTATCTGCAAGCTCCGCCATAGAACCAGTAATAGCCTCCAAAGATCAGCAGCAATATGAAGGCGATAATGAGGACAGCATACCAGAATCCGTACGAAGCATTAGGGGGAATGTACGGGTATGGATAGGGCAGCGGACCACAGCCGGGACTGCACGGGTAAAATCCAACGGACATAAAATAGACCTCCTTCTGCGCGTTCTCCTTAGCATTGTATGTATGTACTATGCCAAGGTATAGGCTGCTGTCCGGACGTCTAATCAAATCGTCTATTATTTCAATAAGCCGCTATCAAGAATTGCCTGATATAGAATCCTTGCGCCCTTTGGTGTCATATGATTGCCAGATGGGTCAATTAATCCCGATGCAATTAAATCTGAATCTGTGTCTCCTCCCGCTGCCCTCACCATATTCCTCCAATGGTCAATAAGCGGGAGCTGTTCCCTCTTCGCAATCTCTCTTACAATATCGTTATAGGAATTATGCCAATTCCTTGCGCCTTTTCCTGCGTCATAATAGATTTTTTCATATCTGGAATAGTAAAGCTTGTCTTTCCCGTTTCCTTCAACAATTGGCAGGCATGTGATCAGAACTGGATGGCCGCCGTTTTTTCTTATTTCATCTATAAAATAAAGGAGATTCGCTTCAAACCGTTTTTTTTCAACCCTCGGCTCTCCGCTTTGCAAAACCACCGCATCATTAGTACCGAACATGATAAAGACAGTTTCAGGATGACGATTTAATACATCCTTTTCCAATCGCTTTCTCGCATCCTCAGTTGTTTCTCCGCCTATACCCGCATTGTAAATAGTAACTTTCCCCTGCTGTGATAAATTGAGCAAGTTCACCCACTTTTCATTTTCAGGATAATCTCTTATGGGGTAATTCGCTCCCCTTGTATTACTGTCTCCAAACGCCACCGTATTGTATTCGTTATTTCCTGCACCGCACCCGGCAGCGAGTAAGAGACATATGATAACCAAAAGCTTTTTCAACTCCTGCACCTCCGTAAGCTATAAAACACTATAATATAGAACTGACTGTGTTTCAACCAGCTAAAGCATGTTCAGCTTGCCGGTTTCACTATTCTCAACTTTATGATGGTAAACAGACACGGGCAGGCCCTCTCTTACATACACATAATTAAATAGGCGATTGCCTACATAACGACCCTTGGAGGTGCTTATTTGTCCGGATTATTCACAGCGCTGGCCTATGTCATGAGGGAAATGGTTTTTCTTGTAAGCTATGTAAAGAACAACGCCTTCCCGCAGCCACTGTCATCAAGCGATGAAAAAAAATACCTTCAATTAATGGCAGAAGGCGATGAACATGCCAGAAATCTTCTGATTGAGCATAATCTAAGGCTTGTCGCGCATATTGTCAAGAAATTCGAAAACACAGGAGAGGATGCGGAGGACCTGATTTCAATCGGAACAATCGGATTGATCAAGGCGATTGAGAGCTATTCACAGGGAAAAGGTACGAAACTCGCAACGTATGCCGCAAGATGTATTGAAAACGAAATCCTGATGCATTTAAGAGCCTTAAAAAAGACCAAGAAAGATGTGTCCCTTCATGATCCAATTGGACAGGATAAAGAAGGAAATGAAATATCGCTTATTGACGTCCTAAAATCCGAAAGCGAAGACGTTATTGATACCATTCAGCTGAATATGGAGCTAGAGAAGGTCAAAAAATTTATCGATGTTTTAGATGAGCGGGAAAAAGAGGTCATTGTCGGCCGTTTTGGACTCGACTTGCAGAAAGAAAAAACGCAAAGGGAAATCGCAAAAGAACTGGGCATTTCAAGGAGCTATGTTTCCCGCATTGAGAAAAGAGCGCTCATGAAAATGTTCCACGAATTTTATCGTGCTGAAAAAGAGAAAAACAGCAAAAAAAAGAAAAGATAAGGAAAAAGGGTATCTTCCCCTATCCTTATCTATTTTCTTTAACTAACCGCTATCCTTCTCCACAGTGAGGTAGTTCATTATTTCGCTTTTCATCATAATTATCGCTCCCTTCATGATATTCAATGAGCTTTCTTACAGCATAAGCTGGCGGTTCTGCACTTTCTCCATCAAATTTCTGACACGTTTGTCGTCATTCATTTCTTCTTTTGTTTTCATGTTCCTTTTAAAAGTTACCGTTACAAATAGTAAATGGATGGTCATGGTATCACCTCCTTAAAAGGCGAGGCGCCCTGGGTTCTCTACGCAAAAAAACACCGCAGGAAATACCCCGGGCGTCTGTCTTGTTTTAACTAGTAAACGCCGCAGAGTAAGCAAATCGCTTAGCCTGCGGCGTATAATCCAATCATTATTGAAAAAAGGACATACGTTAGCTGTAAACCGGCCAATGAGATTTGATTACTTTATTCAATTGTTTTAGCTGATCCGCTTTAACAGTCATCGTCATTTTAACCGGCCTCCTTAGAAATAATTTTAATTACATGGTAATTATATCCACAACACACATGAAAGTAAACCAATTTTTTAACTTTTTTGAAAAATAATCCAAATGCCTATAAAAAAAACGAATCGATTATACTGGATTTTTAAAACTTAGGCTCGCTTAAAGTCTGGTGCTGATTTTTAACGTCTATGATTGGAGCGGAAGGCGCTAGACTTCTGCTTAGAGCAGCGGGACAGGTGAGAGCCCGCAGTGGTGTAGCGAGGGGCAGGCTCACCGCCCGACTAAGAATTAGCGAGCGCCTGCTAGCTGCAATTAACAACTACGTTTAACAGAGCTAAAAATTAAAAAACAACCTGCAGAATCATCTGCAGGTTATTCGGCTTCTTTTTGAAGTTTTTTATGAAAGGTAAGAGAAATGTTAAAACAAATAAGTGCGCCGGCCAGCATAAAGGCTGAGGCCCCCATCATGGTAGATTGCTCTGATACCTTGCCGGATTCAACAAATACTCCTATATAGAAAAATGTCCCTAACGCTAACAGGACGAACGCATAATTTTTGAAATCAAGAACTAAATCCTGCAACTGTTTCTTCAAGCTATATCACCTGCCAGAAAATGTTTTGACAATTACTAGGTTAACATAGTCTGGCAGGCTATCTCACTTGTAATATCAGGAAATCACGAAAGGGCTTGTTTTAAATCTTCAATTAAGTCATCCGCATCTTCTATTCCAACGGAAATACGGATCAAGCCGTCTGTAATTCCAAGCTCTTTCCGGCGGTCAGCAGGAATGGATGCATGAGTCATTCTGGCTGGTACGGAAATCAGGCTTTCCACTGCACCTAAGCTCTCAGCCAATGTAAAATATTTCACCTTGCTCAGCACCTGATCTGCTTTTTCCTGGCTTCCGACATCAAATGAAACCATTCCGCCGAAGCCTGTTGCCTGCCTTTTCGCAATCTCATGGTTTGGATGCTCTTCAAGGCCTGGATAATAAATTTTGGAAACAGCCGGATGTTCCTTCAGGAAATGAACAATCTCTTTCGTATTTCTTTCATGAGCTTCCATTCTGAGACCGAGTGTTTTCACACCGCGGATCAGCAGCCATGAATCCTGCGGCCCAAGAACACCACCTGTGGAATTTTGAACAAAATGGAGGTCTTCTGCCAGCTCCTGGCTGTTTACGGCTACAAGACCGGCCACAACGTCACTGTGCCCCCCAATATATTTTGTCGCACTGTGAAGGACAATATCTGCGCCCTGAGTAAGCGGAGTCTGCCAATAAGGAGTACTGAACGTATTGTCTACGATTGTCAGCAATCCGTTCTCTTTTGCAAGACGGGCAGAAGCCTCTATATCCGTAATTTTCAGCAGCGGATTTGTTGGTGTTTCCACATACAATGCTTTTGTGTTGGATTGAATGGCATCTGTGATGTTATCTAAATTACTTGTGTCCACAAAGGTAGATTCAATGCCCAGTCTGTTTAATACCTTAGTCATCACACGGTAGGTACCGCCGTATACGTCATCCGTCATGATGACATGATCGCCGCTGCTGAACAGCATCATGACAGCTGAGATGGCTGCCATTCCGGAACCGAATGCAAACCCAGCGTGTCCTTCTTCAAGGTCCTTAATTAATTCTTCCAATGCATGTCTCGTAGGATTTCCCGTTCTGGAATACTCATAGCCTTTATGCTCTCCTACGCGGTCCTGCTTATAGGTGCTAACCTGATAAACCGGTACATTGACTGCACCTGTCTGTTCATCGCCAGTTATTCCTCCGTGGATCATTTTTGTCAGTTTTTTCATGACTAAATGCCCCCTTCGTAAATTTTTTTACTTAAGTATCGCTCACTGCTGTCAGGAAAAATGGTCACAATGATGCTTCCCTCTTTCGCAGTCTCAGCCTCAATCAATGCAGCGTGAAGGGCAGCCCCCGATGAACTTCCAACAAGAAGTCCCTCCCGCTTGGCAAGCTCTGAAACTCTGCGGAAGGCATCTTCATCGGTTACCGTATGAATGGAGTCAAAATACTCCTTCTTCATATAATCCGGCAAAAACTCCATACCGATTCCTTCTGTCTTGTGAGGTCCTGATTCTCCGCCGTTCAGAATGGATCCTTCTGGTTCAACGATACACGTTTTAACATGTGGATTCTGTTCCTTTAAATACTCAGCTGTCCCCATAAATGTTCCGCCTGTACCGGCTCCTGCCAAAAAGACATCAATATTTCCCTCAAGCTGGTCCCAAATTTCCGGGCCGAGCGTCTTGTAGTAGGTAAGGGGATTGGAAGGATTTCCAAACTGCTGAGGGCAGTAAGATCCGGGTATTTCCTTTACCAGCTCCTGGGCCTTATCAATGGCTCCCTTCATACCGAGACTGGTAGGTGTATGGACAATTTTCGCTCCCAGCGCCTTCATGATTTCCTGCTTTTCTATGCTGAATTTTTCAGGAATGCAGAACATCACCTGAAGATCTTCATGAATGGCTGCTAAAGCAAGTCCAATACCCGTATTGCCGGCTGTCGGCTCAATGATTGTGCCGCCTTTGGCTACTTTACCGGTCTTTAGAGCATCTTGAATCAGTTCTTTACCGAGCCGGTCCTTAATGCTTCCGCCTGGATTGTAAAATTCAAGTTTTGCAAAAAGACGCGTTCCGTTTGGAAGCGGAAAATGCTGTATCTCCATAAGTGGTGTTGACCCGATTAATTCATGGACACCTTTGACTACCTTCATCCAAACACCTTCTTTATGACGCAGCAGGATGAAATCATTCTGCTGTGCGTTTAATTATTTTAAGTTGCGGACAATGCGTAGAACATGCTCTGCTGAATGAAGACCCGCTTTTTCAAGGAATTGATCAAACGATAGATCTGATTCCTTGCCTGCAATATCCGATAGTGCACGGATGATGACAAACGGCACCTTGAATTGGTGGCAAACTTGAGCAATAGCTGCTGCTTCCATTTCTACGGCATACAGGTTATCAAATTTAGTGCGGATGTATTCAACCCGTTCAGGATCGTTCATAAAAGAATCACCTGTTGCAATCATTCCTGTAACCACTTGGATTCCTTCAATATTTTTGGCCTGTGCTTCCGCAATTTCCAATAGCTTTGGATCTGGTAAATAAGCCGGAGGAAGTCCAGGCACCTGACCGTATTCGTATCCAAACGCTGTCACGTCAACATCGTGATGGCGAACCTCTGTCGAAACCACAACGTCGCCAACATTTAACGATTGATGAAATCCGCCGGCAGATCCCGTATTGATTACATAATCAGGCTTATAGCGGTCAAGCAGAAGTGCTGTGCTTAAAGCAGCATTCACTTTTCCGATTCCTGATTTTAGAAGGACGATTTCTTTTCCTTCGAACATTCCTTCAGTAAATTCACTGCCTGCAATCAGCTCGCTGTTTTGACCTTCAAGCTTTTCTCTTAATATATTTACTTCTTCTTCCATTGCTCCAATAATAGCTATTTTCATTGTGACAACCCTCTTTACTCTAAAATTACTGTTTTACTGCTTCCATAATCCATACGAATGGATTCATTTGTGTAAAGGTTACATGGAATCCATGCTTTTCGTATATTGACTTCATCACAACATGGGTTGTGTAATATTCTGTCTCAAGATCCAGAGCGAGGCTTAAATACTGCCTTCTTCTCGATTCTTCAATCTTCTTTATATACGCATCCCGGTCAGTGAAAACAGTATCAGCAAAGATTATTTTACCACCTTTGGCAAGCATGCTTCCATAAATCCCGACGGCTTTATCTTTTTCTTCATCCGTAAGGTGATGAAAAGCATAAGTACTTACTATTGAATCAATCTGCTCTGCAGGCTTTGGGAAATCAAGAAAGTCTCCATCTGAAATGAAAATGTCTGCAGGCAGCTTTTCAATTGCCTTTTCTCTCATAGCATTCGAGGGTTCAATGCCATATACCTTTTTGCCCGCAGCGTGCAGAAGAGCTGTCAGGTTCCCGGTACCCAGTCCGAATTCCAATACGGAGGATCCTGATCTTTTTGTAACTTCTTCAAGAATACCGCTGTAGTTTTGAAATACTTCTTTATATTCAACGTCATGTCCGCTGACGGTTGTATCATAATCAGAGGCCCATCCTTCAAACAACTCCAAAAATTCTCTGCCCATGACGACACGCTCCCTTTGAAAACTTAATAATTCCTATGAGTATAGTATGAATTAAAATAAATAACTGTTCAAAGATTATCATATTCCTGCAGTAACCTCAACCTAAAAGTTTTTGCCTATGCGCTGCAGCAGTGTTTTTGGTAAACTGAGAGAGGAGAACAGAGGAGGCAGACATGGAATGAATTTTCAGCTTGATTATCTTAAAGATAAAGTAGAATTTTTTGAAGCTTCGAGCATAAAAGATCTGGAAACAAAAATTGCCGAGCAGATTGACCATAATAAAGCCATTATGATGGAGGTTCACTCGGTTACCCATCAAATGCATGTCCTTGAAGACGGGCGGAGATTTTACAGTGCCGTCGTTCATTTTAAAACGAACATGTAATTTCGCTTCCTGCAAAAAAGAACGCTGCCGTGAATCGGCAGCGTTCTTATCATTATTTCGGTTCAACTGTAAGGGGTTTCCATCCTTCATTTTCTATAAACTGAAGGGTTACTTCATATTTCTCATCCGAGTTCTTAGCAGAAACGGTTCCTTTTGCATCGTTCGGAGAACCATTATTTCCAAGGAACCAGATCGTCATATTATCTTCCGGGATTCCAGTTGCTACACTCATCGCCTTGGTCATTTCCTGCCAATCCGCTGAGCCTTTATCATAAACTGTGGTATGTTCCCCTTTTTGTGAGGTACCGACAGGCTCCCATTCGGAGCTTTTTGTTTCCTTGTCCGCTTCTGCTGCTTTGTCTTCCTCGCTCTGCTTATTGTCATCAGCAGGTTTGGCTTCTTCCTTAGATGCCTCATCACCGGATGTATTTTGTGATTCTGTATCTTCTTTGTCTGTTTGCTCAGACGCAGTTTCTTCGCTTGTCTCTTCGCTTTGTGACTGCTGGTCAGAGATTTTGCTGCTGGAAGTCTGCTTCTTTTCGCCTCCAGTAATAAGCTGGTAGCCGACGGCCGCAATGAGAATGAGCACGACAGCGATCATGACATTCAATACGACATTAGTTTTTCTGCGCTTATCGCGGTTGCCATAGCGGGTTCTATTCATCATCTTCACTCCTCTTCCCACTTTCTTTCTGTACTATTCTATCAAAGGAGTATGAATCTAGCCAGTTTTGATTCAATAGAATCATTTCAGGCCGGCCGCTATATCATAAAACACCTGATTTGCAGCAGCTTTGCTGGCAATTGTATCAGCATCAACAACCACTAGAGCATACCTCGGGCTGTCTGATGGAAAATACCCGGCAAACCATTTATTGATCAAATTATGTCCTTCTGCGTCCTTTCTTCCTGTTTCTGCCGTACCTGATTTCCCGGACACTTCAAACGGCAGCGTCCTGAATCTAACTCCTGTGCCTTTTTCGTCAGATACCACCAGGCGGAGAAGCTTCTGGAGCTTTTGGACTGTATAATGATCAATGGATACGTTCGCAAGCTCTGAATCCGGAAAACGGTACATGGATGTTCCATTTTTATACAGGATTTCCTCAGCCGTTTTTACTTCCATCCCTTTACCTCCTCTTGCAATCGTCGCCATCATATTCGCAATTGCAAACGGGGTAACCTGGACATCTTTTTGACCGATGGCGGTTTGGGCAACAGCTTTAGGGGAGCCTTTGTCTCTGTTATCAGACCACACAGTTCCCTGTTTTTCTTCTGGAAACTGCTTGAAGGCGCTGTAATGGAACACTGTGCCCTGCCATCCCACAGGGTGGACTAACCCCATTTTTTCAGCAGTCGCTTCCATATAATCCGGCACCTTTTTTATAAGCTGATTGGAAAGGACGTTAAAGGTATAATTGCAGCTTCTTGAAAAACTTTGATCAAAGCTCAGAGAACCCAGCTGGCGGTCTTCTTCAGCGCCGCCGTATGGATTCAGATTGCAATTATACCGGGCGGAGGGATGATCAAGCCCGTTCTCTATCGCTGCCGCAGCAGTCACAATTTTAAATATTGAGCCTGGCTTCATGCTCTCAAGCATATAGTTGCTTAAGCTTGAAGACGACCCGTTCACATTGAGATCCGGCTTGCTCGCCATTGCCAGAAGGGAACTGGACTGGATATCTATTAGAACGGCTCCTCCTTTTTTGATGCCAGCCTGTGTAAGAGCTTTTTCCGTAAGCTGCTGCATGTCTGAATCAAGAGTAGTTTTAATTTTCACCGGATAGTGTGCGCTGGAATCGGCGATGTATTTGACGTTCACGCCAAAAAGAGGATTGTTATTCGCATCAACATGATACAGCAGCTTTGTCTCTGATTCCGGCAGCAAAAACGCATCAAAGGCCTTTTGCAGCCCCGCTGCGCCTATTTTCATAGTGAGCGGAAGCTTTTTATCAGGGTACCGCTTTTTCGCCGTCTCAGGCATTTCAGCTGTATATCCAATGATGTGGGACGCTGATAATTCACTTGGCTTCTCTTGCACCATTACCCCATAAACACCAGGAAACTTAAATTCATTAATTTTTGTTAAATCAGATTGGGTAAGCTCCGCGCCATCCTTTTTTGACAAGATAACCGGTTTTTTTGCTCTGGAAACAAGGGAATGAATAATTCCCTCTGACATCCCGGTTATGGAGGCAACTTTTTCGCTCGGCCAATTTAAGCTCTTAATAAACGGAAACAGCACAACGGATGGCTCAACCCCTGCAGAAAGCGGTTCACCCCTCCGATCGACAATGCTCCCCCTGCCATCATCAATTAATACGGATTGCGTTCGCTGTTTCACGCTCTCTTCAATCAAATTGATATGATGGCTTCCGAACGATTCAGTCCGAAAAAGCTGGAGTTCAGCAAGTCTTGCTGTCAAAATCAGCAGAAAAATGGTGATTACCACGCAAACAGATACGATTCTTTTTTTAATTGCACGCATAAAAAAACCACCTCGTCACCATTGTCGACGAGGCGGTCATTCTTTAATCGGATCTTACTTAATTTTTACAATTTTAACCTGCATTTCACCGCCAGGCGTTTGCACAGTTACTTCATCGCCCACTTGTTTGCCAAGAAGACTTTTAGCGATTGGTGAGTCATTGGAAATCTTTCCTTCAAAAGGATCTGCTTCCGCACTTCCCAAAATTGTGTAAGATTCTTCTTCACCATTTGGAAGTTCCTGGAACGTAACGGTTTTGCCAAGCGCTACTGAATTTGAATTCGATGTATCCTCGACAATGATTTTCGCATTGCGGATCATGTTTTCAAGCGTTGTAATTCTTCCTTCAACAAACGCCTGCTCTTCTTTAGCGGAATCATACTCGGAGTTTTCAGAAAGATCACCGAAACTGCGCGCAATTTTAATCCGCTCGACTACTTCTTTACGACGTACAGTTTTCATGTACTCCAATTCTTGTTCGAGCTTTTCTTTTCCTTCTTTCGTCATCGGAAATTCTTTCTCTACTGCCATCGATACTCACTCCTTCTGAAACAGCTGTCCCCCGAAATTTGGTATGTAAGACCTGTTAATAATACAAGAGCGAGGGCAATGATGCCCTCACACTCTTCTTTCATATCGAGAATTGGCGTTCAATCTGCCTGAGCGCGTCTTTTACATGAAACGTTTAACAATCTATACATAATATGGGCACAGTGCTCTATATCTATGCTATGTTATTACAAAATAGCGTTTTGTTCAAGAATTGTTTGAATTTTTGTTACCATTAAATCGATAGCCACGTGATTTTGGCCGCCTTCAGGGATGATAATATCTGCATAGCGCTTTGTAGGCTCGATGAACTGGTTATGCATCGGTCTTACAACGGACACATATTGTTCGATTACTGAGTCAATGGAACGTCCGCGTTCCTTGATGTCGCGGAGGATGCGCCGGATAATTCGAATATCTGCGTCTGTATCCACATACATTTTAATATCCATAAGATCTCTCAGGCGTTCATCTTCCAAAATGAGAATTCCTTCAAGAATGATGACATCCTTCGGTTCGACCTCGATGATTTCCTCAGATCTTGTATGAATTTTATAATCATACACCGGTTTTTCGATCTTTTCATAATGGAGAAGCTTCTTCAAATGCTCAATGAGCAAATTGTTATCAAATGCCAAAGGATGATCATAGTTGGTGTTGAGGCGCTCCTCATAAGGAAGATGACTTTGATCCTTGTAATAATAATCCTGTTCAAGCATCATAATGGAATGTCCTTTAAAATGCTCGTAAATCGCTTTCGTTACACTAGTTTTTCCTGATCCGGATCCTCCGGCAACCCCGATTACAATAGGTTTTTTTACCATTTATCCTAGAACCCCTTTCTCATCATGTTGTAAGGATAAACAGGCCGGTCCAATGTAAATGTCACCGTTTGAAGAGGATGGCGTGCAGCATCCAGTTCATTGCCTTTTTCATCGTATACCGCTTCAATTACAGTACGGAAATTCTCAAGCTCAGGTCCGAAAAATTCAACTTCATCTCCCGGCTTAAAGTAGTTCCGCTGCTGGAGTGTTACCTTCTTGGTTTCAGGATCGTAATCCAGTACCATTCCGACAAAATCGTATGCCGTCTTTTTTCCATGTATGCCAAACATTTGCTCTTTGTGACCCGGCACTCCTTCAAAAAATGCCGTTGCTGTATCGCGGTTCGCACATTTATCAAGCTCTTCCAGCCATTCCTGCTGAATGACAAAATTGTCCGGATCTGCGCAATAGGCATCAATTACTTTGCGATACACGCTGACCACCGTTGCGATATAGTGAATGGATTTCATGCGGCCTTCAATTTTCAGGCTGTCAATGCCCATTTCAATCATTTTAGGGATAGACTCCACTAGTTTAAGATCTTTTGGACTCATGGCAAATGGAGAATCGCCGTCCCCGAACAATGGAGTTTCCAGACCATCTTCCTGTTTGTAAAGATCATAATCCCAGCGGCAGGACTGGCAGCAGCCGCCGCGGTTTGAATCGCGGGCTGTCATATGATTTGAAAGAGTACAGCGTCCAGAGTAAGCGATGCACATCGCCCCGTGAATAAATGTTTCGATTTCAATATCCACTTTTTCCTTCATTTCGCGGATTTCATCTCCGCTTGTTTCACGTGCCAAAACAACCCGCTCAAGACCTTCTTCCTTCCAAAACTGAACAGCCTTCCAGTTGGATAAGGATTGCTGGGTGCTCAGGTGAATTTCAAGCTTTGGCGCAGCAGTTTTACATGTCTCTATAATGAGCGGATCAGCTACGATAATCCCTGTAACCCCTGCTTCTTCAAGTCCTTTTAAATAATCGGCAAGTCCGTCCATATTTTCATTGTGAGCAAAAATATTCGTTGTCACATAAATTTTGGCATTGTACTGATTGGCAAACTGTACGCCTTCTGCCATTTCTTCCTGTGAGAAATTATCGGCATTTGAACGAAGTCCATATTCGCGTCCGCCGATAAAAACGGCATCCGCTCCATAACGGACAGCAATTTTTAATTTTTCCAGGTTTCCGGCCGGTGCCAGAAGCTCTGGCTTTTTAATAATGACCCGTTTTCCGTCAACGATCTTGGAAATTGAATCTTTTAAGGCGTCCATCTGCGTGCCTCCCTATTTATTTTCATAGCTGAAAACGAGGTTTCCTTAATAGACGGTTTCTTTAAAGAAGAATCCAGTATCCAGCGGACGGTGCCCGGGCTGAATCTGCTCAATTTCTTCAAGAAGGGCGCCCTTCACCTCTTCATATTGGTCCCTTGCTTCGATGCAAAGGTCGATGGCTTTTCGATATTTTTTAGTTACTTCAATTATATAGTCACTCTTCTGGAGTATCCCATCAATCTTGAAGGAATCCACTCCTGCATCGATCAGCTCCGGCAATTCATCAATGATGCACATATCATTTGGACTCATAATATGTGTGCCATTCTCATCTTCAAAAATAGGATATTTATTTTCCCGTTCTTTATCATGCAGCAAGAGGCCGGAATCGACTTTGCTTTTATTCACAACTTCCATTTCTTTTCCCTGGTACAAATAGTAGTTGCCTATAAGTGAGCGTTTGGATTGAAACATACACGTCATGCCGTGAACCTGAATTTCAATTTCAACCTCTGCATTTTCCTTTGTTTCCACTATTGCATCCATATTCAGCTCTCTTGCAAGCACGGCTCTTTTTGCACCTTTCCGGCCCCAGTAATTGCATGTATACCAGTTCGTTGCCGTTGTTTCTGTGTTCCAGTGAAGTTTCATTTGCGGTACCGTTTCACGTGCAATCATTAAAACAGCCGGATCGCCAAACACAATCGCGTCAGCACCAGCATCCTTAAGAAACAGCATATAATCAGCTAGTTCATCAATTTTGTCATTATGGAAAATGGCGTTCATAGCAGCGTATACTTTTACCCCTTTTTCATGGGCGATTCTAACCGCTTTTTTAAAATCTTCGCCTTTAAATTCACCTGCGAGACGAAGTCCGAATTTCTGTTCCCCAATAATAAATGCAGTTGCTCCCGCCTCAGCGAGCGGCTCCAAATCGTGAAGGCTTGAAGGCGTAACCAGCAATTCCGGTTTTTTCATTTTTGTTCACCTCTTTTAATGCTCACGGCAATGCCATCGCCGACTGGTATGATACACGTTTCATAAGAAGGATGGGACATAAGCCAAGTGTTGTAGCCCGCTATCTTTTTAACGAGACTCCGTATCCGTCTATTATCAATCTGGTCCTGTTCTTCTGCTACAAGACCTTTAAATAAAATATTGTCGGTAATAATCATACCGCCTTCAGTCAGCATCGGCTCATACAGTTCAAAAAAGCGCTGATATTGGCCTTTTGCCGCATCAATAAAAAGTGCGTCATAAGGTCCCTCGCTTTCTATTGCATCAGAAAGTTCAAGGGCATCCCCAAAATGAACTCGGATTCTGCTGCTTAGACCCATTTGTTCAATTCGTAAAAGTGCCTGATCATATCTCTCCTGATCTCTTTCTATACTGACAATAGAGGCTTTTGGAACAGCAGATGCCATGCGGATGGCTGAATAGCCAATGGCAGTTCCAATTTCAAGTATATGATGGGGAGAATGAATCCGAAGAAATTGAAGCAATACTTCCATTCCCGCCGCTTCCATAATCGGAACTCCATGCTCGCTTGCATAGGCTTCCATTTCCTGAATAGCTGGTGGGCGATCGGGTATCATGCTTTCCATGTAGGTTTGAAGCTTTTGGTCAAGCACTAATTTTGCCTCCTTGCGCAAAAAGAAGAGTTCCTGTTAAGAACTCTTGCCTTTATTTAACACCATAGTCCTGTTCTTCATATAACCTGATATATTTTAGCATAAAAAAACGGGGAATGAAAATAAAATTCACTCCCCGTTTTCACTTATGATCCTTTTCTCGGACCGGTTATATGCTTTTCCTTCAGCTGGTTATGCTCTTTCAGCGTTCTGGAATAATAAACGGTTCCATCCGGTGCTGCGAGGAAATATAGATAGTCGGTGTTATCCGGCTTCAGTGCCGCTTCCATGGACATATTCCCGCTGTTTGAAATAGGTCCTGGCGGAAGGCCTTTGATTACATACGTATTATATGGAGAGGAGACCTTCAAATCTTTATAAGTAACCCGGTCTTTGTGCTCTCCGAGTGCATACAGTACCGTTGGATCTGTCTGCAAAGGCATGCCTGACTTTAAGCGATTAAAGAAAACACTCGCAATCTTTTTTCTGTCTACCTTTCCTGTTGCCTCCTCTTCGATAATCGAGGACATGGTCAGGAAATAATGAACACTCCATTTTTTCTCTTTCATTTGTGGCAGATAAGGCTTTATCCTCTCATCTGTCTCGCTGATCATCTTTTCAAGAATGGTGTCCAGAGATGTTTTTGGGTCCGCAAATGGATAAGTTGCTGGATATAAATAACCCTCAAGCTTATATTTTGCTGTTTTTTTATCAATTTCATTGGTTACGGTATTGGGGTATTTCTTTTTCATTGCTGCAATGAATGCTGGATCCTGGATCTTCTTTAAAACATCCTCTTTTGAGTATTCACTGTTATTTTCAATGATTGCCGCGATTTGCTTCATTTGATGGCCTTCAGGAATGGTAAACTGCATGGCAATGTTTTCTGCCATTTTTCCTGTTTTAAGGAGCTGAATCATGTCATCCATCGTCATAGATTTACTTAGCAAATAATCTCCGGCCTGAAAATTGGTTTCATTTTTAAATTTCACATAATATTTAAACACCCTGGCATCTTTAATGATTCCTTCTTCTTTAAGCTCCGCAGCTATCCCTGAAAGAGATGATCCGAGAGGAATGGATACTTTTACTTGTTTTTTATCAGAAGGGTCCACTGGACTCAATGCGTTCTGAATATATATGATGCCTGCAAGAGCGATCGCAGCAATTGCGATCCCAGCCACAAGGACAATTCGCCATACAATTTTCCGGATTGATTTTGCCTCTTCCTGTTTTTCAAGCAGTGTTTTATGTATGGATGGTTTGTTTTGTTTTTGCTTCATCCTTTTCCCCCTTTCACTTCCGTATATTATACTACAAAATTCTACCCCATTCGTCACTATCTGAACAAAAAAAGAAGCCGGGAATACATCCCCAGGCTCCTTTTTATTTGCATTTAGTTTTCTTCTTCTTCCTCGTTATCGAAGAATGTGTTCATCATTTCTTCAATCATGTCCCACTCTTCTTCTGTTTCAATTGGCTGAAGCTCGCCATCTTCGCCATTTTCGCTTGGCGTGAAGCTTGATGCATGAATTTCTACATCCTCTTCATCCTGATCTTCACTGCTGATTGGGTAGTAAAGAACGTAGGATTTTTTGAATTCATCTGACTCAAATGTAAAAAGGATCTCGCAAAGCTGTTCGTTTCCGTTTTCGTCTACTACTGTAATCTGTTTTTCACCATGTTCCATGTCTATTCACCTCGTTAAGTAATCTCCGTTATCGGAGGCTGTCAAGATATCCTTGAAGGATCATGACAGCTGCCATTTTATCAATGACTTTTTTGCGTTTTTTTCTGCTTACATCCGCTTCAATGAGCATCCGTTCTGCAGCCATTGTCGTTAATCTCTCGTCCCAGAGAACAACGGGAAGCGAAAATGTCTCTTCCAGCAGGGAAGCGAATCTTTGACACGCTTCCCCTCTCGGACCAATTGTGTTATTCATATTTTTCGGAAGACCGACGACAATTTTGTCCGCCTCTTCCGTTTTAATGATTTCAGAAAGCCTAGTCAGACCATAGTCTCCGCCTTCTTCATTAATTTTAACCGTTTCGAGTCCTTGAGCTGTCCAGCCCATAAGATCACTGACTGCTACTCCGATTGTTTTCGTTCCGTAATCCAAACCTAATACTCGCATCTATTACTCCTCACGATGATTTTGCAGGTACGATTTAACAAGCTCTTCAATCAGCTCATCTCTCTCAAGCTTGCGGATCAAGCTTCTTGCATCACGGTGACGGGGAATATAAGCCGGATCTCCTGAAAGCAAATAACCGACGATCTGATTGATCGGATTGTATCCTTTTTCCTTGAGTGCATCATGTACCGTAAACAAAACTTCGTTCACATCTGTTTGAACGGAATCGTCCGAAACGTTGAATTTCATTGTTTTATCGAATGAGCTCACTGTCTGCACCTCTTTCTCAAGTTCGCGCTCGAGGACTTGATCCTGCTCGTCCTGACTCTTATCACCATTCTACACTAAGAATGAGAATTATAAAACGGATTTAACCCATTCCTCTGCATAGTTTAGAGCAGATTCGAGTTTTTCAGGGTCTTTTCCTCCTGCCTGAGCCATATCCGGACGGCCTCCGCCGCCTCCGCCGCAGCGCTCTGCGACTTCTTTTACGAGCTTGCCGGCATGCAGGCCGCGGTCAATAAGATCCTTCGAAACACCGGCTGCAATATTTACCTTATCACCATTTGCAGCCCCTAAAACGATTACTGCAGATCCAAGCTTTTCCTTCAAATCATCCAAAATGGCACGAAGACTGTTCATATCCTTTGCGTTCACCTTGCTTGCAAGAAGTTTAACGCCATCGATTTCTTTTACCTGGTCCGTTAAAGAAGAGGCTTCAAGATTGCCAAGCTTGGAAGTAAGAGACTCGTTTTCGCGCTGAAGATCTTTCAGTTCGCCTGTAAGAGCATCAATACGGGCTGGAACCTCTTTACTGTTTGTTTTAAGCTTAGCAGCGGCCGCTTCCAGAATGGCAATTTGCTCATTCATCGTTTCATAAGCCGTTTTTCCTGTTACAGCTTCGATCCTTCTTGTACCTGCACCGATACCGGATTCAGATACAAGCTTGAACAAGCCGATTGAAGAAGTGTTATCCACATGGCAGCCTCCGCATAGTTCAAGACTGTACTCTCCAATTTGAACAACACGGACAATTTTGCCGTACTTTTCACCGAATAAAGCCATTGCTCCCATTGCTTTTGCTTCATCAATTGGTTTTAAGTCAATGTTTACACCAATGCCTGCCCAGATTTTTTCATTCACGATCTGCTCAATTTGTTTTAGCTCGCTATCTGTAATCTGGCCGAAATGGGAGAAATCAAAACGAAGACGGTTTTCCGTCACCAATGATCCAGCCTGATTGACGTGTCCTCCGAGAACATCCTTCAATGCCTGATGCAGCAGATGAGTCGCAGTATGGTTCTTCACAACACCTTCTCTTACTTTACGGTCAACCGCAGCTGTGACGGAATCATTTGCTCTTAATGTTCCTTTTTCAACAATCACGCGATGCAGATTTTGCCCGTTTGGAGCTTTTTTAACGTCTTTAACGCGTGCGGTGAAATTTGCATTGGAAATGGTTCCTTCATCTGCAATCTGTCCGCCGCTCTCCGCATAAAACGGTGTCTGTACAAGGATAAGCTGGATTTCGTCCCCTTTAGATGCTTCTGAGACAAGTTCGCCATCTTTCACAAGGGCAGCAGCTTCAGTTTCAACAGTAAGGTGCTCGTAACCGACAAACGTACTTTCCGTTGTGAGATCACCAAGTACTCCTCCCTGAACCTGCATGGAATCGACTTCCTGGCGAGCCGATCTTGCCCGTTCGCGCTGCTTTTGCATTTCAGACTCAAAGCCCTCTGCATCAATCTTCATTTCTTCTTCTTCTGCATATTCTTCTGTCAATTCAACCGGGAAGCCATAGGTATCATAAAGGCGGAAAACGTCAGTGCCTGGAATGACATCGTGTCCCGCTTCTCTTTGCTTTTTAATCACTTCAGATAAAATAGCCAGTCCATCATTTAACGTTTCATGGAAACGCTCTTCCTCGTTTTTAATGACTTTTTGTATAAACTCGGTCTTTTGTTTAACTTCCGGATAGAAGGCTTCCATAATTTCACCAACTACCGGTACAAGCTCATACATAAATGGGCGGTTGATATCAAGTTTTTTTGCATAGCGCACAGCCCGTCGAAGCAGACGGCGGAGAACATAGCCGCGGCCTTCGTTGGACGGAAGAGCTCCATCCCCTACTGCAAAGGATACGGTACGGATATGATCGGCAATAACCTTAAATGCCTCATCCTTCTCTTTGCTGTCATGGTACTCCATACCGGCAATTGCTGCAGTTGCTTCAATAATCGGCATAAAGAGATCCGTCTCATAGTTGGTCGGAACATTTTGAATAACGGAGCACATCCGCTCAAGTCCCATCCCTGTATCAATATTTTTCTTAGGAAGCGGAGTATAGGTTCCATCCGAATTATGGTTAAATTCAGAGAAAACAAGGTTCCATACTTCTAAATAACGCTCATTTTCGCCGCCTGGATACAGCTCGGAATCTTCCGGATCGTTCCCGTAAGCCTCACCGCGGTCATAAAAAATCTCCGTGTTCGGTCCGCTCGGGCCTTCGCCGATATCCCAGAAGTTCCCTTCAAGCCGAATGATGCGCTCTTCCGGAACGCCTACTTTAGCCGTCCATATGTCGAAGGCTTCATTGTCTTCAGGGTGAATCGTAACAGAAAGCTTTTCAGCGTCAAAGCCGATCCACTTCTCGCTTGTAAGGAACTCCCAAGCCCATTCAATTGCTTCTTCTTTGAAGTATTCTCCGATTGAGAAGTTTCCAAGCATTTCGAAGAACGTATGATGTCGTGCCGTTTTCCCTACATTTTCAATATCGTTGGTGCGGATGGATTTCTGCGCGTTGCAAATTCTTGGGTTCGCAGGAATCACACGTCCGTCAAAATATTTTTTCAGGGTAGCAACCCCGCTGTTAATCCACAAAAGAGAAGGATCTTCATGCGGAACAAGTGATGCACTTGGTTCTACTGAGTGGCCTTTTTCTTTGAAAAAATCAAGAAACATTTGGCGTACTTCTGCAGACGTTAAAAATTTCATTCATTTCTCCTCCTTAATATGTATGCCGGGCGGCTCCGAAAAACAAAAAACTCCCGTTCCTGTACAAATCCTTTAGATTTGCACAGGGACGAGAGTTGCTCGCGGTACCACCCTGATTATGGATTCCAAAATATCCATCAGCTTCATTGGACCTTAACGCGGTCTCAGGACGGCAGGACTTTTACCTGCACTCAGGAATAGCGTTCCGTCACCCTTCATTAAACACCCTTTCAGCCTTGGGGCATTCTCTCTGGAAATGGACTGTGACCTACTCGTTTCCATCAGCGTTTATTACCTATTATACCGTAGATTATAGACAATGCCCGCCCGCCTGTCAATCATGCCGGAGAAGCCGGACTCCATGCTCCAAAACGACCCTCAGGACAGCGGTGACAGGTACGGCGATAATCAGTCCGAAAATTCCTGCAAGCTCACCGCCAGCAGCGAGCGCCAGCATAATAACAATGGGATGCATATGCAGGCTTCTTCCAACAATCAGAGGACTGATTACGTTTCCTTCAAGAAATTGCAGAACCAAAATGATAATAACCACGGTTATCACCGTTTGGGTCGACATCGCTGCCGCCAAAATTAAAGCCGGAATAGCACCGATCACAGGGCCAAAGTAAGGGATCACATTTGTAATCGCTATAATCATTCCAAGCACAAGCGGATATTTTACCCCAAAGAACCATAGAGAGAGAAACGCCAGCAGACCCATAATGACACAAACAAAAAACTGGCCCCGAATGTAGCTTCCGAGAGACTCATCTGCATCCCTCAGCAGCTCCTTCCCCCTCCTTCTCCACTTTTTCGGAGTCAAATACCAGGCCGTTTTTTTCAACAGTGAAAAATCCTTCAGCATATAAAAAACCAAAAATGGGATAAGCGTTAAAATTACCGCATTATCAAACAGTGACCGGATCGAGTAGATAATGCCGTCAATCATCCCTGAGATCCACTGCTCCGCCTCGCCAAGCAACCCCTCCACCCGATGATGCAGCCCCATCGGCCAATGATCCGTCTGATCCCTGATCATCGTAAGCCAGCCCTCATAAAGCTTCACCATCCGCGGCGCATTAGCCGACAGCTCCATCAGCTGATTAATAAGCAGCGGAATGCCCCGATAAAAACCATACCCAATCGAACCGAAGAACAGCAAATAAATAATGAGAATCGAAAGCGTCCTCGGAAGCCCCGTTTCATGCAGCTTCTCTACAATCGGATGAAGCAAATACGTGATAAAGGAAGCAATCACAAACGGCACGATAATGGCCTGCAGCATAATCCAGACTGGATTCCACACTACCCGCAGTTTAAGAAATAAATAAAGGGATAATAAAGACAGCAGAATAATTCCCGCTCTTAGCAGGATCTTTTTTTCTTTCACGGGGCATCCCCTCCGGAGATTAGTTTGGGGGATTTTTGGGGGGATTATGCAGGGAACGAAACTAATTCATCTCAAGTTTGTAAATACGGGATTTATGATTACCATATGTTTTACTTTCCATTGAATTTAATAAATTTTTTACAACTGAGTTAGAAGTGAGCTGCAAAAAATTTCTTGCGTCACGATTAGTGATGGTTTGATTTATTAGTAACGAATAATCCATTAAAGTTTCTCTATAGGCGTCTTTTGACATAAATCCGCACAATGTACATTTCCATCCTCGCCTGCTCATATACATCATTGGCAAATTGAAACATTTCAAACAATGTACCCCGGAACGAATATCTGCTTTAGGAATCTGGTGCATGTTGCGTATATCTGAAAAAATAGGGGTATGTGATTTCGAAACGGTTTCACTAAGGGTATAAAACTCCTGATCAGAAATATTCGGGCTGGCATATTCGTTTTCTAACTGGGCTATTTTAAACGGAATTTGAGGATTTTGTAGAATTTTTTCATGTGAAGTTTGATTTTTAGGAGAAGCTTGAAGAATTGTCCGAGGATTGCTGATTACAACGAATGCTTTTACAGGGAAATGAGGATAACCTCGAAGATTTATCCATTTAATTAATTGTGCTTGTTGACGCCTTATTTGAATTAGAGGGTCAGGAAAAGAATCTTTCACCTCATTTTGAACCCTAATCATCTGATTAAAATCGGAATCAAAATATAATGTTCCTGAGATATTCTTTACTTCAAGAATAACAATAAAACTTGTTGAAAGGATCAAAGTATCAATTTGAAAATAATGGGTGCCATCAAACATCCTAATATCATGAAAAATATGATACTTAACGGGATCCAAAAAACTTAGAGGATACTCCAGGCTCTTTTCTCCCATATAACCAACATTTCTGATTGCAAAGTTTTGAATGACTGAATCCATTTTTGGATGTCCAGGAGCAATCCTGCGTTTTAATGCTTCCAGCTGCTTTAAAGCTTGAGGACTTGTAAGAGGTTTGATGATCATAATAATCTCCTTTCCAAGTTGTAAATTCTACAAGACGTCTCGGTTTCCTGCTACGAAATACGACTTTTTTTGAAGAAATTGAGTGATGGTTGTCGAATATAAACGGAAATATGTCGAATATAAACTAGGGTATGTCGAATAGCGACCTCAATATGTCGAATATAAACTCCAGTTTGTCGAATAGCGACCTATCGACAATTTTACACAATTTTCGCCCCTTCTCTTTAGTTTAAATCCAACAAAAAAAACCCCCGCAACACGCGGAGGTTTTCACCAACTGCTATTAAAACATTTTCTTCATCTGGCGCTGCCAGTTTTTTTTCATTTTGCGGGTGTTCATGCGTTTGCCGCTCATTGCGTAGGTTGCGGCAGCGCCGATTCCCATTGAAATTATTGAGGTCATGGTGCGGTTCATGGCGTTTTCCTCCTTTAATTTCGATTTAGCTTACGGTACGGTCATGTTCGTCAAACAAGTCATCTAGTGAGCTTAAGGTACCGTCTTCTTCAACCTGATGGGTTAAAATCATTCCTTTGGATACTGAAAGCTCGATAAAGCAGCCCCAGCAGTAATACTGGTTTACTCCTATTTTTCCAAGGTCCTTGCATTGACAGTTCGGGCATTTTAACAAACCGGGCACACCTCACTCTTGAATCACATCCATGACGATGGCATCCTTGCTTACCATTAGTTCCTCGCTTAGGGGGTTTACTTTTTTCCGCCCTTCGGTTAAATCAGCGAAGAATCCGTCTGTCAGTTCGTATGCTACGATTGTGCCCAGTTGTTCTGTAAAATATACGTCTTCCAGGAGACCGAGCTGTTCGCCGGTTTTCGAGTAGACGGTTTTGTTAAACAGCTGCCCATTGCCGCGGAATCGATAATCTTCTTTTGCAGCAGCTGCAGGCTGCAGCTGTTCCGGATCTTTGACCATCACTCCGTCTTCTCCCACTGAATCTATACAGGCCAGCGGAATGAAGCGGTCTTTCTTGAATAGACCTTTGCCATCCAAGATAAGTCCGGAAACGTGCCCGTCTGTGCTGATGACTAAATCCGTAATTTTGCCTATGCAGGCAGCGTTTCTTGCATCAAAAACCGGAAGTCCCTTTAATGTTCCGTATGTCCGCAAGATGATCTCCCACCTTTCCGAACACACTTAGGATTCTTCCTCCAGCATTAAGTCATACAGCGTAACGTTTTCCATTCCGCTAAAAAGTTCTTTAGGGAAAAGGTTTGACATTTTCCAAATGTGGTATTTAATAACAAGCAATCATACCAATATCGAGGACGTGATTTTATGAATGAACATAAAGATGTCGAGGTTAGAGAGAAGAGAAAGGATTCAAGTCTTGTTGCATCTACATTTATTAAATACGCAGCGTATTTGATCATCTTTTTTGGAATCATTTGGTTTTTAATCAGCTATATTTTACCGATGTTTAATTAATAAAAGCCAAAAAGCCGCCTGTCATCCAGCAGGCGGCTTTTTTTTACATAAAATCAAATGGTGTTATATTTTCCATTCCAATATTCGCATCGCTTACATCAAACGGCAGGAGCTTCTGAAGTTCATCTTCTTCTTCTGTAAATTTATTCAGCCTCTGTTTTAATGAAGTTTGGCGCTCAAGCTGATCTCTGTTTTCAATTCCGCGTATAAAGGCTTCTTCTTCCCCGCACATGATCAGGAATTTTTTGCTTCTAGTGATCGCGGTGTAAATCAAATTCCTGCGCAGCATACGGTAATAGCTCTTTACAACAGGCAGAACGACGATTGGAAACTCGCTTCCCTGCGATTTATGGATAGAACAGCAGTAGGCATGGGTGAATTGCGAAAAATCGGACCGGGTATAGGTGACTTCGTTTCCATCAAAGGAAACGACAATCATATCTTCTTTTTCCGTATTCTCTTTCGCGTAAAAGATGGATTCAATTTCGCCCATATCCCCGTTAAAAACGTTGCTTTCCGGCTGATTGACAAGCTGGAGCACTTTATCGCCGATCCGGTAGATGAGGTCGCCGAATTTCATTTCCCGCTTCGTGCTTGAGGCCGGATTAAAAATATCCTGCAGCAGAATATTGAGCTGGTCGATTCCCGCTGGTCCTCTGTACATTGGCGCCAGCACCTGAATATCCCGGGCCGTAAAGCCCTTTTTCTTCGCATTCTCGACCACTTTTCGAACAACTTCTTTAACCTGGCCGGAGGCGCATTTAATAAAGGACCGGTCTGAGGTCGGGGTTTTCAAGTCAGACGGGGTTTTCCCATCTTTTATGTGGTGAGCGAGCTCGATGATCGATGAACCTTCCGCTTGGCGGTAAATATCAGTCAGCCTGACAGTCGGCACTTCCTTTGAGGCAAGCAAGTCCCTTAAAACCTGACCGGGGCCGACAGAAGGAAGCTGGTCTTCATCGCCTACCATGACAACCTGGATCTGCTTAGGCAGTGATTTAAAAAGCTGATTGGCGAGCCAGATATCGACCATGGACATTTCATCAATGATTAAAAGTTTTCCTTCAATCGGATTGTCCTCATTGCGGTCAAATCCCTCCGATCCGTTCCAGCCAAGAAGCCTGTGGATGGTGACGGCGGGCATTCCGGTTGATTCGCTCATTCTTTTTGCAGCCCGGCCTGTGGGCGCGACGAGCAAAATCGGAAAAGGCTCATCCTTTTTATATTCGCCTGGATCCAATGAGCAGCCGTGCAAATCAGAGTATAGTTCGACAATTCCCCGAATGACGGTCGTTTTGCCGGTACCGGGTCCGCCTGTTAATAGCAGCATCGGTGTCATAAGCGCTCTTTGAATTGCTTCCTTTTGGCTTGGTGCATATGTAACCTTCATTCGTTCCTCGAGATTGCCGAGGGAAAGAAGGAATTCAGATTCCGGGAATAAGTCGTCATATTCCGTTTGCTCCAGGATTTGCTGGATGTGCTCGGCTACCTTCTTTTCAGAGTAGTAAAGGATTGGAAAGTAGATCCTTCCTTCATCCGCAATGAGCTGTTTGCTTTCAGCAAGAGCGGCAATTTGAGCAGAAATGCTTTCAGCGTTTACCTGTCCTTTATTTGAGGCACTAAGGAGCTGTCTTGTCTTCTCAACCAGCTGGTTCTCGGTGAGGTAGACATGTCCTTCCTGTGAACTGGACTGTTCAATGGTATATAGACAAGCGGCGTTGATCCGTTCAGGACTGCTGCCTGATATTCCTAAATGATGCGCCAGTTCATCTGCTTTTCCAAAGCCTATTCCCTCAACGTCTTTCACAAGCTGGAAGGGATTTTCCTGGATCTTTTCAAGCGTCTGATCCTGATATTGCTGGTAAATTTTCATCGAAAGCTGCGGGCCGAATCCAAATTGGGACAGGGAAATCATGATTTGCTCCAAACCCTGGTGCTGCTTTAACGTTTTGGCAAGGATATCGGCTTTTTCCTTGTTTACCTTAGGAATTTTATGAAGGACAGACGGATCCTGCATGATTTTTGAAATGGCGGATGTTCCAAGCTCCCCCACAATGATTTCAGCCGTTTTTTTTCCGATCCCTTTAAACAAATCGCTGGACAGGTACTGAATGATTCCTTCTTCTGTATTGGGGATATCTTTTCTGAAGTGGTCGGTCTGAAACTGCATGCCGAACTTCGGATGATGCTTGACGGCTCCATAAAAAAGGTAGGTCTCTTCTTCAGCAAGGAGAGGAAAATATCCGGTTACAGTGATTTCTTTCTCATCAAATTCCAGATTGGACTCCAGCAATTTTGCCTTCAGAACGGTATAGAGATTCTGTTCATTATGGAAAATAACCGCCCTGATGACCGCTTTAACATAAGGCTTTTCCTCATGATTAGCGCTGGAAAGCTCATCCATCGATATTTGCATTGCTTTTTCCTCCCCTCCTGCATGATTGCTTCTTTAAGATTTCCCCAGTGCATTTGCCATTAGCTTTTTGCCGTTCAATGCCAATACATGATCAGGCTGAATGGAAACAGCCTTTGAAAACATTTCATAGGCTTCCTGTCCTTTTTCTTCAAAGGAATAGGCTACTCCAAGGTTATAGTAGGCATCTGCGTGATTGGGCTCAAGCTCGATTACGTGCCGGAATTCTTTTGCAGCATGCTCGATTTGTCCTTGTGATGCCAGGCACAATCCGTATTGGAAACGTGCATCCGCATCTTCTCCGTTCATTTCAACCGCTCTCATAAAGTACGGAAGTGCTAATTTCTCTCTGCTGAGCTGGACGAGGGACATTCCTGTCATAAAATAAGCATCTGCTTCTTCAAGCCCATCATTCATTGCTGATGTAAATGATTTTGCTGCTTTATCAAATTCGCCTTTCTCGTAATAAACATTGCCTTTACCGTATTGGGCAGTAGCCAATTTAGGATCCAGCTCAAGGGCTTTGCTGAAAAAGTTTTCCGCTTTGCTGAATTCATTAATGGAAGCCAGAAGGTTGCCAAAATTTACATATAAAACCGGGTTGGAAGGGTCTTCACTGATTGCTTCCGTAAAATATTTAGCTGCCTGCTCCAACTCTCCCTCCTGCATGGATTGAATGCCTAACTGATTTTTATCCATCATCATTCTCCTAACGTTATGTAAAGTAAAAAGGACTGCTCAAATTTCGCCAGACCCATTCATACAGCGCTAGGCTGATTGGCCGAACATCCTTCGAGACAGTCCTGCTGTGCATTATCCCACGTACATTAATTTTTCGCTGTCTTTGAATAATTCATCGATCGTTCCTCCGCCCAGGCACACATCACCGTCGTAAAATACAACGGCCTGGCCTGGAGTCACCGCTCTAATCGGCTCGGCAAACGTTACTTTGGCTGTTGTTTCATCCAGCATGGTAACCGTTACTTTATTATCGCTTTGACGATAGCGGAATTTAGCTGTGCAATCAAGATCGCCTTCGGGTGCTTGACCTGAGCCCCAGCTGATGTCGGTTGCGATAATCGAGTCTGAATAAAGAAGGTCATTATGGAAGCCTTGATCAACGAATAGAATATTGCGTTTCAGGTCTTTTCCAATGACAAACCACGGTTCGCCGCTTCCGCCGATTCCAAGGCCGTGCCTTTGACCGATCGTATAATACATCAAGCCGTCATGCTTGCCCATTTTTACACCTGACAAGGTTTGCATTTCTCCAGGCTGGGCAGGAAGGTAGCCTCCCAGAAACTCCTTGAAATTCCGTTCACCGATAAAGCAGATTCCTGTGCTGTCCTTTTTAGCCGCTGTCGCCAATCCAGCTTCTGCAGCTATTTCGCGCACCTTGGATTTATCAATTCCGCCGAGCGGGAACATCACCTTTGAAAGCTGCTCCTGTCCGAGCTGATTTAAAAAATACGTTTGATCTTTGTTTTCATCGATGCCGCGAAGCATTTTATAAACGCCGTCCCGTTTTTCCACTCTTGCATAATGTCCTGTTGCAAGGTAATCGGCGCCGAGAGACATGGCATGCTCAAGAAATGCCTTGAACTTGATTTCTTTGTTGCACATCACGTCCGGATTTGGCGTTCTGCCTGCTTTATATTCATCAAGGAAATAGGTAAATACCTTGTCCCAGTATTGTTTTTCAAAATTTACTGCATAGTAGGGGATGCCGATCTGGTTGCATACCCGGATTACGTCGTTGTAGTCCTCCGTGGCTGTACAAACGCCGTTTTCATCGGTATCATCCCAGTTTTTCATAAAAATGCCGATCACATCATAGCCTTGCTCCTTTAGCATGAGCGCTGCGACAGATGAGTCAACTCCTCCTGACATTCCGACTACTACACGCGTGTCTTTTATTGCTTTTTCCATTTGCTCTCACCTCTATTCTAAGCTGTAATCCTTTTTACGATATCGGCTATTTTATGAGCAGCCTGCTCAACCTCTTCAACGGTATTCCCAAGTCCAAAGCTAAAGCGAATGGACGATGCCGGACGTTTGGAATTTTTTCCATACATAGCTGTAAGCACATGGGAAGGATCGATTGAGCCTGCCGTGCATGCAGATCCGCTTGACGCTGAAATTCCTGCTAAATCCAGGTTAACGAGAAAGGATTCAACATTTGTACCCGGAAAATATACATTCAGGACATGCGGGAGGCCTTTTTCAAGTGACCCATTCACTTCAAATGAAACCCCGTTGCTGCGAAAAACTTCAGCCATCTTATTTTTCATGGCCGTAAATTCCCGCACCTTGTTTTCCCTGGAATCTTCCGCCAGTAAAGCTGCCTTATGCAATCCCGCTGCTCCTGCTGCATTTTCAGTCCCTGCCCGTCTTTTAAGCTCCTGCTCACCGCCGAAAACACGGGGCTTCAGCTTAAGTCCGGTTTTAACATACAAAAAGCCAATCCCTTTAGGTCCATTAAGCTTGTGACCCGAAACTGACATCAAGTCGACCTGCAGCTCCTGTACGTTCAAGCTTAATATGCCGAACGCCTGAACGGCATCTGTATGGAAGACTGCCTGATGATTTTTAAGCCGTTCGCCGATTTCCTTTATCGGCTGAATGGTTCCAACTTCATTGTTTCCGTACATAACGGTAACAAGAATGGTTTCTTCGGTAAGCGCCTGATCGAAATCCTGCATGGAGATTTCTCCAGCTTCATTAACCGGAAGATACGTAACCTGGAATCCTTCCTTCTCCAAAAACTCACATGTGTGAAGAACAGCATGATGCTCAACAGACGTCGTGATAATGTGATTTCCTTTGGAGCGGTTTGCGTATGCGCTGCCGAGGATGGCGAGGTTATCGGCTTCTGTTCCACCGCTTGTAAAAATAATTTCGTTAGCCCTCGCACCGATTATTGAGGCAATCTCCTCTCTTGCTGTATCCAAAATACGCCGGCTTTCTCTGCCATGCGCATGGATGCTTGATGGATTGCCATATGTTTCGGCCATAAATGAAGTCATCGTATCTATTACAGCTGGATGCATAGGTGAAGTCGCTGCATGATCCAGGTATATTCGTGACATGTTCTCACCTCTTACAGGTTAAATGTAAAACATATAGGATTCCTGCTCGCCATCGGAATAGCTCGCAAGGTCTTCAAGAGTCGTACTGTCCAGGACATCCTTGACAGCATCCCGGATCCGGATCCATAACTGCCGTTTAGCCGGCTCTTCATCCTCCAAAACTTCTACAGGGCTGATCGGCCCTTCCAAAACCCGGATGATGTCCCCGGATGTGATGTTCTCAGGCTCATCTCCAAGTACATATCCGCCGTATGCGCCTCTGATGCTTTTGACAAGTCCTGCATTTCTTAAAGGAGCAATCAGCTGCTCTAAATAATGCTCGGACAAATCATTTGTCTGAGCGATGCTTTTAAGCGAGGTTGGTCCTTCGCCGTGTTTTTTTGCTAATTCAATCATAATCGTCAGACCGTATCTGCCTTTTGTCGATATTTTCAACCAAAACACCCCTAATCCGGTATCGTTCAAATTAATCAGACTGCTATATATCACAAAAAATCTATATAAATTCACACATCAAGCAATAATTTACTGTTTATGCATATTTGTAATTCCATGAAAACCTATGTCATTATACCATATTTAAGAGGGTGTCCGCTTGAAAACCGCAGGACCGATTGGAATATTATAATGAATTCAAGCTGCCATTGCAAAAATTCCGTACCGCAAATCAGCTGCCTGCAAACAAAGTGAAAACGTACTATAATAGGGAGCACACATGATACTTTTGGGAGAGATTGAATTGAAGCCTCTTGCTTATCGAATGAGACCAAGAAAATTGGATGGAATAATTGGACAAGAGCATTTAGTTGGTGAAGGCATGATCATTTCCAGGATGGTCAATGCCAGACACCTAAGTTCGATGATTCTTTATGGACCGCCCGGGATTGGGAAAACCTCCATTGCAACAGCGATTGCCGGAAGCACAGAAACGGCATTCCGGACATTAAATGCGGTCATTCATAATAAAAAAGATATGGAAATTGTCGTTGAGGAAGCGAAGATGTCAGGCAAAGTCATCCTGATTCTCGATGAGGTCCACAGGCTGGATAAGGCGAAGCAGGATTTTCTATTGCCTCATTTAGAAAACGGGAGAATTGTGCTGATTGGAGCTACTACGAGCAATCCCTATCATGCCATTAACCCTGCGATCCGGAGCAGATGCCAAATATTTGAACTGAAGGCTTTGACGGAGGCAGAAATTAAGGAGGCACTGTCAAATGCGATAGAGGATAGGGAACGGGGTTTTGGAGAAAAACACATTTCCATTTCTCCCGAAGCCCTGGATCACCTGGCTGCAGGAAGCGGCGGAGACGTAAGGTCATCTCTTAACGCATTGGAGCTTGCGGTTCTTTCAACCCCTGAAAATCCGGAAGGCGTCATCTCGATCGATTTAAAAACGGCCGAGCAGTGCCTGCAAAAGAAGGCATTTGCTCATGATAAAGACGGCGATGCCCACTATGATGTCCTCTCAGCTTTTCAAAAATCCATCCGCGGCTCAGATGTTAATGCAGCCCTTCATTACTTAGGCAGATTAATAGAAGCCGGCGATTTGGTGAGCATTGCAAGAAGATTGCTCGTCATTTCTTATGAGGACATTGGGCTGGCGAGTCCTCAAGCTGGTGCAAGGACGCTCGCAGCAATTGAATCAGCTGAACGTCTCGGATTTCCTGAGGCAAGAATTCCCCTTGCGAATGCAGTCATTGAATTGTGCCTGTCTCCGAAATCCAATTCTGCTTATAAAGCATTGGATGAGGCGCTTGCAGATATCCGATCCGGCAAATCCGGAGATGTTCCGGCACATTTAAAGGACGCCCATTATAAATCTGCGGGAAAACTCGGCCGCGGAATCGGCTATCAGTACCCGCATGACTTTGAAAACGGCTGGGTCAAGCAACAATACCTGCCGGATTCCATTAAAAATAAAACCTATTACACCCCAAAAACAACCGGGAAATTTGAACAGGCTCTTGCACAGGTCTACAAAAAGCTAAATGGACAGCAGCTTAAATAACAAGGGGCTGTCCAGAAAGTAGTTTTCAAAGCTGCTTTCGCTTTTGAATATGGATTGGTTGGGCTACTATTAAACTAAAACAGGGAAACGCTTAAAATGCGTCTCCCTGTTTTAGTTATTTTAGTTATTGTACTTTTCAGACGACCCCTTGTTCCCTAACACTTAAGCCTGGTTCACCGGCCGCACAATCACTTCATTCACATTCACATGATCCGGCTGGGACACGGCATAAAAAACAGCCTCTGCGATGTCTTTCGCTTCAAGCACCTTCATATCTTCAGGAATCATTTTCTTAAACATCCCTTGAACTTCCTCATCCGTAATATGGGTTGTCAATTCAGTCTGCACGGCTCCAGGAGATATATTTGTCACCTTAATAGCCGTTTCCGCCAATTCCTTTTCCATTCCCATGGACAGAGCCCGAACAGCATATTTTGTAGCACTGTAAACAGCGGATGTCGGGAATACTTCATGCCCTGCTACAGAGGAAACGTTCACTACATGTCCTCGTCCGGCTTCAAGCATTTCCGGAAGTACAGCATGCACTCCGAACAATACTCCTTTAATGTTCACATCCACCATCTGCTCCCATTGATCAACAAGGTCATTTTTAAGGAAAGACAGCAGCATGACTCCTGCATTGTTAATAAGGATATCCACTTGTCCGAATTTTTCTTTCGCCTGTTTCACAAGCTGCTCTACATCTTCCCTTGATGTTACATCCGTTGAGATAGCAAGCACTTCCGATGAAAAGGATTCTTTCAGCTCGTTTGCCAATGTGGAAATACGGTCTTCGCGGCGTGCTGCCAGAACAATATTTGCTCCTTCAGAAGCCAATTTTTTCGCGATCGCTTCTCCGATCCCGCTGCTTGCACCCGTAATAATTGCTGTTCTTCCTTTAATTGAATTCATGATTATCTCTCCCTTATATTCGACTCCCTATCTTTACCCTTTTTCAACTGGAAATAACAAAAAGGAGAGCATTAAAAAAAGCAGCATCAGTGGCTGCTTTAATCATTTACCCGGCTTATTTTAATATCTTTAAGCAATTTCATAATCACATGGCCGCCCATAATGAGGCCTGCAACAGAGGGAACCCAAGCGTTGGAAGAAGGCGGCATTTTTGCTTTGCGGATAGGGGCATCCTCTTTACCAACCACCTTGCGGACATCCTCGCGGATCACAATTGGGCTTTCATCCGAAAACACAACCTCAATCCCTTTGTGAATTCTTTCTTTTCTCAGTCTCGTGCGGATGACTTTGGCTATTGGATCCGTATGGGTTTTTGAAATATCCGCTACTTTAAACCTTGTCGGATCGGTTTTGTTTGCAGCACCCATACTGGAGATAATCGGAATGTCTCGTTTCAAGCATTCTTTCATTAAATGAATTTTGTATGAAATGGTGTCTGATGCATCAATCACATAGTCGAGCCCATAGCTGAAAAATTCCTCATAGGTTTCTTCCGTATAAAACATTTTCAGTGAGATTACTTCACACTCAGGGTTAATTTCCTTTACGCGGTCTCTCATTAAATCCGCTTTCGGCTTGCCCACTGTAGACACAAGCGCGTGAATCTGGCGGTTTACATTGGTGATATCCACATCATCTTTGTCCACTAATATTAAACGGCCAACTCCGGAGCGTGCGAGAGCTTCTGCCGAAAAAGAGCCGACCCCGCCAATTCCGAGTACAGCAACCGTACTGTTTTTTAAGATTTCAATGCCTTCCTGGCCAATCGCTAGTTCGTTTCTGGAAAACTGGTGCAGCACATTCATTCACTCCATTGCTGTATGTTTTATTGGTTTTTTACCTCATAAAAAACTGCATGAGCACCCTTGCCCATGCAGGTTATTGATTATTTCGATGGGCTAAGTCCCAATCGTGCCGTCGTGTTTATCCTTTGTTTTGAACCCGCTCTCAGCAGGTGGGTGCCCTGTTTTGAAAGTTCGCAAGTCCTTACAAAAGGCGTTTGCTCATTTCAAAAACGCGAGCTCCCAATCAAAAAATTGTTCGGTCAAAATGCAAGGTATCCAACGAACACATCAGGACTTTTCCCCGTCTTTTAGAAGATTATACTATATGGATTTTCCGTTTTCAAGGGAAAACAGGAGGGGCAGTCCTCCTGTTTTCTGTGTTCACTTTGTCTTTCTGGCAATATGAAGATCGTCAAGCTGGGCGTCGCTTGCCTGGCCAGGAGCATCCGTCATCATGCAGCTCGCACTCGCTGTTTTAGGAAAGGCAATGGTATCGCGCAAATTGGTTCTACCCGCAAGCAGCATTACAAGGCGGTCAAGACCGAGTGCAATTCCGCCATGCGGAGGAACGCCATACTCAAAGGCTTCAAGTAGGAATCCGAATTGATCCTCTGTCTGTTCCTTGCTCATGCCTAGCAGGGTAAACATTTTTTCCTGAATTTCTTTTTCAAAAATACGGATGGATCCTCCGCCAAGCTCATAGCCGTTCAATACTAAATCATATGCTTGTGCGATCATTCCGGCAGGATCGCTTTCAAACTTATCCAGATGCTCGCGCACAGGCATCGTGAACGGGTGATGGGCAGCGTAGTATCGGTTTTCTTTTGCATCGAATTCCAGAAGCGGCCAGTCCACTACCCATAGGAAGTTGAACTTGCTTTCATCAATCAGTTCAAGTTCTTTCCCCAGTTTTAGACGGAGCGCGCCTAGAGAATCGGCTACTACTGATTTCCGATCTGCAACGAAAAGCAGCAAATCGCCAATTTCTGAATCAGCCGTTTGAATTAAAGCCGCTTGCTCTTCCTCTGAGAAGAACTTCGCGATTGGTCCTTTTAAGCCGTCCTCTTCCTGTTTCAGCCAGGCAAGCCCTTTTGCGCCGTATGGCTTAACGAATTCAGTAAGGGCGTCGATATCTTTTCTGGAATATTTTGAAGCACCGGCTTTCACGGTAATCAGCTTCACTTCTCCTCCAGATTCCACAGCGCTGCTGAATACTTTAAAGCCGCTGTCTGCCACAAGCTCTGAGACATTTACAAGTTCCATTCCGAAGCGCGTATCAGGCTTGTCGGAACCGAAGCGGGACATGGCTTCATCAAAGCTCATTCTTGGAAGAGGAAGAGAGATTTCCATACCCTTCGCCTCTTTCATCACGTGAGCCATCATGTGCTCTGCCATTTCCATAATTTGATCCTGGCTCATGAAGGAGGTCTCAATATCCACTTGGGTAAATTCAGGCTGGCGGTCTGCACGCAAATCTTCATCACGGAAGCAGCGGGCAATTTGATAATACTTTTCAAACCCAGATGCCATCAGCAATTGCTTGAAAAGCTGCGGAGATTGAGGAAGCGCATAAAATTCCCCTTCATGGACACGGCTTGGTACAAGATAATCACGTGCACCCTCTGGTGTGCTCTTCGTCAAAATCGGGGTTTCAACATCCAGAAAACCATCATTGTCAAGGAAAGAACGAATGGCCTTTGTCACATCATGACGCATTTTAATTGTATTGAATAATGCAGGTCTTCTTAGATCTAAGTAGCGGTATTTGAGACGAACATCCTCTGATACTTCTTCCGATTTATCCTCGATCATAAAAGGAGGGGTTTTAGAAGCGTTTAGTATGGAAACGGATGAAGCGTGCACTTCAATGCTCCCTGTTTTTAAATTCGGGTTAACGGTTCCCTCCGCTCTTCCCGTTACAGTCCCTTCAATATCAAGGACATATTCACTGCGTACATTGTTTGCCGTCTCCCAGGCTCCTTTTGCCTCTTCAGGATTGACAACAATTTGGACGATGCCCGTTCTGTCGCGCAAATCAATAAAAATCAGTCCGCCAAGATCGCGTCTCTTCTGAACCCAGCCTTTCAAAACTACTTTTTCGCCAATGGCTTCCGGTGCAACTTCCCCGCAATAATAAGTCCTTCCAAACATGTAAACCTCTCCTTACTTTCAATTAAAATCGTTTTAATCAGTGAAACTTATTTCCCGTTCTTTCGGGATAAAATGACTTCCGCAAGGTCTGATATGGAAACTTCCTGCTGCTCTCCTGATTCCATATCTTTTAGCGTAATCGCTTCTCTTTCAAGCTCATCTTCACCAAGAACCGCGACAAATCGAGCCTGTAAACGGTCTGCTGATTTGAACTGGCCTTTCAGTTTTTTGTTCTCGTAGTCTCTTTCAGCGGACAAGCCCGCTTTTCTCAGATGATTTAGAATCAAAACGGAACGGTCTTTTGCCTTGTCGCCCATGTATGCAACATAACAATCAATTGCGGACTGTATAGGAAGCTCTGCCTGTTCAGCATCAATCGCTGCGAGGAACCGCTCCAGACTCATCGCAAAACCGATTCCGGGAATTTCCGGTCCGCCCATCTCTTTTACGAGACCGCTGTAGCGGCCGCCGCCGGCAAGAGTCGTTATAGCACCGAATCCTTCCGCGTTGCTCATAATTTCAAAAGCGGTATGATTGTAATAATCAAGCCCGCGTACAAGGTTTTTATCAACCGTATATTCAACGTCCAGTTCTTTCAGGTAAAATTTCACCTTTTCGAAATACGCTGCGGACTCTTCATTTAGATATTCAAGAATGGATGGCGCCGATTGAACAAGCTCATGCTCCCGGTCTTTTTTGCAGTCAAGAATTCTAAGTGGATTTTGAGCAAGACGCTTTTGGCAGTCTGCACAGAACTCCCCTATTCTTGGCTGGAAATGCTGAACAAGCGCTTCTCTGTGTGCCGAGCGGCTATCCTGATCCCCAAGGCTGTTAATGACAAGCTTTAAGTTTTTCAAACCGGCTTTTTGATACACGCTCATTGCCAAAGAAATAACCTCTGCATCAATTGCTGGATCCTCGCTGCCAATCGCTTCGATACCGAATTGAACAAATTGACGGTAGCGGCCTGCCTGTGGTCTTTCATAACGGAACATCGGTCCAATGTAGTAAAGCTTGACAGGCTGCTGCGCTGCTGCATGCATTTTGTTTTCTACAAAAGATCTTACAGCAGAAGCTGTTCCTTCCGGACGAAGGGTAATGCTCCTTCCTTTGCGGTCTTCAAAGCTGTACATTTCTTTTTGTACGATGTCCGTTGATTCGCCGACGCTTCTTAGAAATAATTCTGTGTGTTCAAAGATTGGGGTTCTTATTTCCTTGTACTGATAAATGCTGCATACTTCTCTTGCAATATTTTCAATAAATTGCCACCGCTCAGATTGTCCCGGCAAAATATCCTGTGTCCCTCTTGGAACTTGAAATGCCATTTTTCATCACTCCTGCGTTCTTAAAAATAATGATTCTGATAAAATCCGCTTCCAGCACTCTTTTTTCAGCGGTAACTCCCGAAATCACATCGCGTTCCAATCAGCTTCGAACTTTAATGAGCTAAAATAAAAAAACTCCCATCCCTGCATTATCGCAGGGACGAGAGTTAATACCCGTGGTTCCACCCTAGTTGAAGCCTCATGATTCAGGCTTCCGCTCATAACCTTTAACGCCGGCTGCGTCCTTATCCTACTAAGCTCCTGCTTTTCAGAAAGAAACCTAAGGAGTGTTCGTTCATTGGATCATCATGGAGAAATGCTTTCAGCCAAGGCATTTCATCTCTTTCCACGTGTAGTTCCAGCTACTTTTCTCCCTCACTGGTTGTTCATATGTATAACCTTCAAGATTCGAATTTTATCTTATCATACGCATGCACGCTTGTCATGTCAAGATTGGTGTAAATGTTTTTTCAAATCTCTTACCTCTCTTAATGTTAAACCAAATTCCGAAGCAAGCTCCATTGGGGCGCTATCCTTCTCCACCTTTGAGAGGGCATGCAGGTCGGCTGAAAACAAATTTCCCGGTGACTGATGGGCCCATTCTCCTTTTTCACTGTATCTCATTCTGAAAGCCCCTTTCGTAAGATTCATTTTAGCTTGCCCAAATTGACGAAAAATTATTTCAAACGAACCAGGGATTTGACGATATAATGATAGAAGTGAAGGTTAAAAAGGGGGTTCTTATGTATAAAAAAATAGTTAGCGCAGCTTTGTGTGCGATTCTGCTCTTCTCACTCATTCCAGCAGAGCCGTTTTATGCAGAGGCTGCTCCGAAGGAAACGGCGAAAATTTTAAATGACACCCTTAATATTCGCAAAGGACCAGGATTAAGCTATGGAATTGAGGCAATTGCACGCAAAGACGAAAAGTATGGTGTTCTTGAAAAAAACAAGGAATGGGTAAAACTTGATCTGCCTGGAAACCGGACAGGCTGGGCGGCCACTTGGCTTGTGGAAATTCAGTCCCCATCACAAGTAAAAACCGTATACTCAAATGCCGAAGATGTCAGGATTCGCAAGGGACCGGGAACCGGCCATGCAATCGTCGGCACCTTCCCTTATGGAAAACAGGCTGTGCTTCTGAAAAAAGAAGGGGAATGGACAAACATCTCGTTTAACGGGGTAACTGGGTGGATTTCCTCCCGCTATGCTTCTTCATCCATTAAGGATTCGAAAGAAAAAACGGACGTTAAAGGACCATCAGGATACATAACTGCGACCTCCCTAAATGTAAGATCCGCCCCTTCTTCTGCAAGCTCATTGCTTGGTTCAGTAACAAAAGGGACTAAGGTTGCCATTTTGAAGTCGGAGGGCAGCTGGCTTAGAATTTCCTATAGCGGAAAGACAGGCTGGGTAAGCCGGGATTTTGTAAAAAGCGGCAGTCTTGAAAGCCAGATTAAAACTGGGAAAACAGGGATCGTTACAGCTGCATCCTTAAACGTCCGGAATGCTCCTTCCCCTACTGGCGGGTTATCTGGAAAAGTCGTAAAAAATGAACAGGTATCCATCCTTGAAGAAAAAAACAGCTGGACGAAAATCCGATTTAACGGAAGTCAGACAGGCTGGGTTTCATCGCTTTATATTAAAGCTTCAGAAACAGGATCACAACAGGATACAGCTCCCAAAAACAGCGGAGCAATCCGGCTGATCTCAGACGGGACGAATATTCGCTCCTCCGCTTCTGTGAACAGCTCTGTCATTGCCAGAGGGACAACAGGTCAGACATACACCGTCCTTTCACTGCAAAACGACTGGTACAAAATTAAGCTGCTTGATGGCAGGACAGGCTATGTGGCAGGCTGGCTTGCTGAGGATGCGGAATTTGGCAAAACCGTCAATCGGCCAGGAGAGTCAAAGTCCCTCAAGGGAAAAACGATTGTAATTGACCCAGGACACGGAGGTATAGACGGGGGTACGTCAGGATCCGGCGGAACCCTTGAAAAATCTCTGACGATGAAAACAGCCGGCTACCTTTCAGGCGAGCTGCAGTCAGAGGGCGCCAATGTCGTCATGACTAGAAGCTCTGATCTGTATATCAGCCTAAGCTCAAGGGTCAATTCAGCTCAGTCGAGGTCAGCGGATGCCTTTATCAGCCTCCATTACGACAGCAGCTCGAATAAAGCAGTTAGAGGGATGACGGTTTATTATTATCATTCATCCGGCCAGAAATTAGCTCTCCCGGTAAAAGAGGAATTGATTAAGAATACAAGATCAGCAGATCGCGGTGTCCGTTTCGGGGATTACCATGTCATACGGGAAAACAGCAGGCCATCCATCTTAATCGAGCTCGGATATTTAAGCAGCATCACAGATGAAATGACGGTCAACTCAAGCTCCTTTCAGAAAAATGCCGTTCACGGCATAACGGAAGGACTTAAAGACTATTTCAGCCAGCAATAACAAAACTGTAAAATGCATCAAAAAAGGAAGCCGCAGAGGCTTCCTTTTTTGATGCTATTTCTTTCCTCTTTCAGAGCTGTCCACAATCAGGGTTACAGGCCCATCGTTTATAAGCGAAACATCCATCATCGCCCCAAACGTTCCGGTCTCAACCACCAGACCGAGCTGTCTCAGTTCATCGTTAAACTGCTCATATACCGGTTCAGCTATGTCCGATTTGGCTGCAGCCATAAAATTCGGTCTTCTCCCTTTTCGGCATTCTCCATAAAGGGTAAATTGCGATACGGATAAAACCTCCCCTTTTATATCAAGAAGCGAGTGGTTCAGTTTTTCCTCATCATCTTCAAAAATTCGAAGGTTCGCAAGTTTATCAGCCAAGTATTTCGCATCATCTGCCGTGTCATCATGTGTGACACCGACAAGAACCATAATCCCCCGGCCAATCTTCCCTGTGGAGCTGCCGCCGACAGTAACCTCTGCTTCCTTTACACGCTGAAGAACAATCTTCATTGAAAAGAACCCTCACTTTAGTTCATCAATCTTCTAACAGAGTAAATATCTGAAATTTGTTTAATTCTTTCAACCACCTTATGAAGGTGGTTGATGTTTGCAATGGAAAGAGCCATATGAATGGTTGCGACCTTATTCCGGTCCGATCTGCCGGAGACCGAAGAAATATTGGTTTTTGTTTCATTCACTGCCTGAAGCACTTCATTCAGAAGCCCTCTGCGGTCATAGCCCATGATTTCAATTTCAACGTTATATTCTTTCCTGCCGTCAATCTGATGCTCCCATTCAACCGGGATTAGCCGGTCCTTTGCATCATCTGCCTGGATATTCGTGCAATCGTCACGATGAACGGATACGCCCCGCCCTTTCGTAATAAATCCGACAATTTCATCTCCAGGTACCGGATTGCAGCATTTGGACAGCCTGATTAAGAGGTTGTCAATGCCTTTGACTCTTACACCGGCATCCCTCTTCTTCTGAGAAGGATACTGCTTTGATTCAGTCACCACTTCTTCAACGGCTTTTTCCTGCTCCTCAAGGTCGCGCTTTTTGCGCCATTTTTCCGTCAGGCGGTTCGCTACTTGCAGAGCTGTAATTCCGTTGTAGCCTACTGCTGCAAACATATCTTCATCATTGGCAAAATTGAATTTTTCATAAACCCGTTTAACGTTGTCGGAAGCAAGGATCTCTTTCAAATCAAAATCCATGTTCTTGATTTCTTTTTCGACCCATTCCTTCCCTTTTTCAACGTTTTCTTCACGGCGCTGTTTCTTGAAAAACTGTCTGATCTTATTTTTAGCCTGTGAAGTCTGGGCAAGCTTTAGCCAATCCTGACTCGGTCCGTACGAATGCTTGGAGGTCAGAATTTCAATAATGTCCCCTGTTTTCAGTTTATAATCAAGGGTCACCATTTTGCCGTTTACTTTTGCACCAATTGTTTTATTGCCGATTTCTGAATGAATTCGGTAGGAGAAATCAATCGGTACAGATCCGGATGGAAGCTCAATAACGTCTCCTTTTGGCGTAAATACAAACACCATATCAGAAAATAAGTCGATTTTCAGGGATTCCATAAATTCTTCCGCATTTGTGGATTCATTCTGGAACTCAAGAATTTCTCTGAACCATGTCAATTTCTTTTCGAGAGAAGCATGGTCATCCAATTCTTTTCCTTCTTTGTATGCCCAGTGGGCGGCAATCCCGTATTCAGCAATGTGGTGCATATCCATCGTACGGATTTGGACTTCCAAAGGATCGCCTTTAGGGCCGATCACGGTCGTATGAAGGGATTGATACATGTTTGGCTTCGGCATTGCAATATAATCTTTAAAGCGGCCGGGCATTGGTTTCCAGCACGTATGAATGATTCCCAGAACGGCATAGCAATCCTTAATGCTGTTAACTACGATCCTGACTGCGAGCAAATCGTATATTTCATTAAATTGTTTATTCTGGAGAACCATTTTTTTATAAATGCTGTAAATATGCTTTGGCCGGCCGGAAAATTCAGCTGCAATCTGAACTTCCTGCACACTGTTTTTAACGTCATTAATGACCTCGTCCAAATATTCCTCGCGCTCTGCCCGTTTCTTTTTCATCAGATTCACAATCCGGTAGTACTGCTGAGGATTTAAATATCTGAGAGCTGTATCTTCAAGCTCCCACTTAATCTTGGAAATCCCGAGTCTATGGGCTAGAGGAGCAAAAATTTCCAGCGTTTCATTTGAAATTCTCCGCTGCTTCTCCTGCGGCAGATGCTTAAGAGTTCTCATGTTGTGAAGACGGTCCGCAAGCTTTATCAGGATCACCCTGATATCCTGGGCCATTGCAACAAACATTTTCCGATGGTTCTCTGCCTGCTGCTCTTCATGGGATTTGTATTTAATCTTTCCGAGCTTTGTCACTCCATCAACCAGCATGGCCACTTCATCGCTGAATGCCTTGCGGATATCGTCCAGAGTCACATCTGTATCTTCAACCACATCATGCAAAAAACCGCCGGCTATAGTGGAGGGGTCCATATCAAGATCCACTAAAATACCCGCTACTTGAATAGGATGAATTATATAGGGTTCACCGGATTTACGGTACTGCTCACGATGTGCTTCCTCTGCAAAATCGTAAGCTCTCCGGATAAAATCAAGATTGTCGTCAGCCAAATACCGCTTCGCCCGTTCGATCACCTGTTCAGCGGTTAGGACTTGTTCATTCGCCATGGAATCACCTTTTTTGAAGAAAACTTTATTGTACCTATTATCGTGAAAAAAAAGAGTTCTGTAAAGGGTAAGGAAAAGAATTCGATTGGATATCCGGTTTACGGGGGTAGTAGATGGTTGTATTTCACCTTATTTTCAGGCTTTGTCTGCGCTTACATTGTATTTTTAAAAAAGATTTTTATCATTGAATTATTTATCCATCTTTTTTAGCTATTCGAAAAAAAACTGACCGCAGGCGGCCAGTTTTCCTCAAATAAATTTTAATATTGCATTAATGTCATAACATCGTAGCCATCAAGCTTTTTGCGGCCATCAAGATAGGAGAGCTCGATAAGGAATGCCATTCCCGCAACTACTCCACCAAGCTCTTCAACAAGCTTAATCGTCGCTTCTATTGTTCCGCCTGTTGCAAGCAGATCGTCCGTAATCAGCACTCTTTGACCAGGCAGGATGGCATCTTTATGAATAGTGAGAACATCTTTGCCGTATTCAAGGCCGTAATCTACTTTAATTACGTCGCGCGGAAGCTTTCCTTCTTTTCTCACAGGGGCAAATCCTACTTCCAGTGCATATGCCACTGGACATCCGATAATAAATCCGCGCGCCTCAGGACCGACAACGATATCAATTTGCTTTTCACGGGCAAATTCAACAATCTGATCTGTAGCATATTTATAGACTTCGCCTTTATCCATAAGTGTCGTAATGTCCTTGAAACGGATTCCGGGTTTCGGATAGTCCTCGACGATCGTTACATATTGTTTTAAATCCATCTTTCGTTTTTCCTCCTCAAACTTGAACAGGCTTAGAAGATCTGCTTATCCGTTCATCAAACCACTCGAGTAACTCACGGTAAGAGGAATACAGCAGCCTGTTTTCCAGCTCCATTTGATCTTTTTTCTTTTTATAGGCAATCGATTCACTTAAATCGCGTTTTCCACCTTGTCGATTAATTGAAATCAGACCATTAGTTATTGTAACAAAATCCAGCTCAAAAAACACCTTAGACATAAAATCTATTGTATCTGCTGTCCAGCCCTTGTGCTTTGCAAGCTCCGCACCATGCCTTTTCAAGTCAAAATTGTCTCTTTTTGCAAGAAATCCATAAAACCATTTAAAATGCTCCCGTGTTGGCAGCGTGGAAAAAAAGTGGTCTTCTGTCTGGATGAAGAAAGCATATATTCTCTCAGGCATGCCTTGTACAAAAAGAGCTGTCAGGGCATCAAGATCTTCCGGAACATCCATAAACACAGCGTATCGTCCGGTAAGATCTATTTTTTCCGCTTCTTCAGCGCTTTGAACGAAGAGACAGTCAGATGCAGCCCCATCCTTGATGAGCTGCTGCCTCGTTGCTTCTTTAAACGCAATTAACTGAGCCTTTGAATTTGATATCCGGTCCAATACGGTTTTCAGCTGGCGGGCACCGCGATGATCAAATAGCTGCCATCCGTCGACTGCGGCATCCTGCAGCATAAATTGAGGCTTGCGGAAATTATTCCATTCGTTCACGGAAAGCTGGCCAACGACAGACACTTTGGAGACGGGCGAAATTTCGTCATGCAAGTACCCAAAACCGAAGCCTACACAATCGACCTGAGAAGCATCCTGTTCAAGGGTAAGCTTCAGATGATTCTGGTTCGAGCCGATTTTCCTCATCCCGGTCACTGTTAAATCCTCGATCATAACAACGGGCTTGGGATTGTTCATTCCAAATGGAGCGAGCAAATTCAGTTCTTCAATCGTTGAAAGAGTCACATCTTCCAATTTGCAGGAGAGATCGACCTTTGTTAAAGGTATGAAATCTTCTTCTTTCAGCTGATTTTTCGCAAGCATGTTCAGCCTTTCCCGGAGCTCGTCTATATCCTCTGCAGCAAGCGTCATTCCTGCCGCCATCGGGTGCCCCCCGAAATGAGGAAGCAGCTCACGGCATTCCGAAAGATTTTTAAAAAGATCAAACCCGGCAATGCTTCTTGCCGAACCCTTCGCTTTCATCCCTTCTTCATCCAAACAAAGAATAATCGCCGGCCGGTAAAATTTATCTACAAGCTTTGAGGCAACGATTCCCACTACACCGGGGTTCCATCCTTTATTCGCAAGAACAAGAACGGGATATTCCTCCGGAGGATAGTGTGTTTCAGCCATCTCAATTGCCTCTTGGGCAATATCCTGAACAATTTTTTGCCTTTCGCGGTTGAGACCGTCAATTTCAGCAGCAAGTTCCGAAGCTTTAAGAGAATCAGCTGTGCGCAGCAGTTCTACAGCAGGGTCTGCCGATTGGAGCCTGCCGACTGCGTTGATTCTCGGAGCAATGGCAAAACCAACTGTTTCTTCGGAAAGCTGGCTGTCCTTCGAGGCGGCCTGCTGAAGCAGCGCTTTGATCCCGGGACGAGTCGTCTTTTTCAATAATTCAATGCCTTTGAACGCAATCAGCCGATTCTCTCCATGCAGAGATACTAAATCAGCGATTGTCCCAATGGCTGCCAGCTCTAGAAATGAATCCTGGACCGTCCCAAGGAGAGCTTGAGAAACCTTTAACGCGACCCCTACTCCCGCAAGCTCTTTAAATGGATACTCGCTGCCAGGCAGCTTTGGATGCACTAGAGCGAGGGCATCAGGCAAAACCGGACCTGCTTCGTGGTGATCCGTGATAATTAAGTCTACTCCGATTTCTTTTGCATACTCTGCCTCATCTACAGCAGAAATCCCGGTATCGACCGTAATAATCAGCGAAACGCCTGCTTCCTTTTGTTTGAAAAATGCCTCTTTATTCGGACCATACCCCTCTGTAAACCGGTTCGGTATGTAGAAGTCTGCGTCAGCTCCGATTTGCTTCAGCGTCTCCAGCATCACAACGGTTGAGGTCACACCATCTGCGTCATAATCACCGTACACGCAGATCTTTTCCTTATTTTCAACGGCTCTTTTTATTCTTGCAGCAGCTTGTTCCATTCCATTCATTAAAAATGGATCATGAAATTCCTGGTCTTCCATATATAAAAATGCTTTTGCAGCCTCGGGTTCTTCGATTCCCCTGTTTACAAGCAAAGAAGCAACCAAATTCGTGATTCTCAAGCTGTCTGCTAACTTTTCTGCCTTATCGGCATCCGCACCTGTGACGGACCATCGGGCTTTAGGTTTTAACATTTCTTCACCCCTCAATTACTCTATTATACTTGAGGCAGGTAGCCGATACAAACTGGATGTGGGCTGAAGATGGAGTAGAATGAATAGCCAGCCGTTAAAGCAGTTTATGAAAATTGGAAAAAAATTCATGACTGCTGTACAATAATTCATTATAGAGTTATAGAAATATTGGAGGTTCTTTCAAATGAAGAATAAGGATCAGTCAGCAAAAAAAGAGATAACTGAAACATGGTGGTTCCTCATGGTATGCGTATTCATAGCAGGATTTATTTCTGTCTTTATTCTAAGATAGATCTATAAAAGATCATCAGCTTGCTCCTTTACAAAAACGATCCTTTCTCCATTTCTCAGGCGAACGGCTCTTTTTCCGGTATAGCCATGTTTAAGCAGTCTCCTTGATAAGACAGAGATGAAGAATCCGTGGGACACAACTAGAACATGCCTGCTGTTTTGAGATTCCAGCTCAGAAATGTATTGATCTGCCCTGTCAGCAGACTGTTTTCTCGTTTCGGATTGAGAAGAATGTGAGAAAAACCAGGCGAGCCTGCCGAAGACGATCCACAGGAAATATGGAAGCGTGAAAGATGTCTGCAAGAAAGGTGAAAGCGGAATTTCCCTCAAGCATGGAGTGATATGAGCCGGGCCGTAAAGAGCAGCGGCGGTATCGGAGGCTCTTGTCATATTGCTTGAGTGGCAGCTGTCCCAGTTTTCTGCAGTCTTTATGCTATAAGGCTCGCATATAGGAGAATGATCGTAGCGGATGCACCATTCAGAAAACTCTTTTGATGTCATCATTTTTTTAGGCGGACAATCTACTTTAAAATGTCTAATAATCGTTACCTTCAAACCAATCAATCTCCCAAGCTCTTTTTTTGAAATTTTACCATAATAAGGGAGAGTGCGGACTGTTTCCAAAAAGATTCTTTAATGCCCCTTAAAAAAATAATCCTTCCAGGAAAGGAAAGGATTATTCCTTAAGAGAATGCAGAAGCATAAGACCCGCTCCAGTTAAGCCGGCGGTATCGTTTAAAGCACTTACTGATATCCGCTTTGAAATCGGTTCATTCCGAAGGGAGCGGTACCCATCCAGCTCACGGCAAATTTCGGCAGCAAGCCTGCGGTTCCGGTTCATAACGCCGCCCCCAAGGACAATTCGGTGAGGATCAATCAAACAGATGATGGAATAAACGGATTTGGCCAAACGGGCAATCATTTTCTCCGTTTCCTTTGCCTGCTCCCCTGCAAGAAGGTAATCAAACAGCTCCATTTTCTCCTCCATTAATTTTCCGCTGAAAGCTTTAACCTTTTCGGAAATGGCTGATCCGGAAGCCACCTCTTCCAGAGTTCGGTAAACGAAAGTGCCGTCACCTGCCTCTTCCTCCACATACATTCCAATTTCCCCGGCCATTCCTGCCCCTCTAAAAAAAGCTCCGTTATGAATGATGCTGCATGCAATGCCTGTACTTACTGTCATAAAAACAAACGTTTCATTTTTTTCCCCGCCCAGATTGTACCACTCCGCATAAGACGCCATACAAACATCGTTATCAAGCAGGACCGGCATGCCGAAGTCTTCCTGAAGTTTTTCTGAGAGAGGAAAGCTCCTCCATGGAAGGTTATTGGAAAACAGAGCAAGCCCTTTTTCTCTATCAATTAAACCAGGTGAGCCTGCCCCAATGCCGGCAATCCGCTCCAGTTGAATATCAGATTTGGCGATGACTTCGCCAATGCACTCCCTAACCCGCTCATACATTTCTGATTCGCTGGAGGGAGCAGAAGGGCGAATGGTCACTGAACCGCACTTCCCAGACTCAAATACGAGTCCCGCCGCTATCTTGGATCCGCCAATGTCCAGTCCGATTGCGCAATCCATACCATTTTCCTCCCAGCTATAATGGAATGTGAACCACTTGTGTTAAGTTTTTCGGCAGATCCGGATTTAGATTAAGAAATCTCGCCCTATAATAAGCTATTTTCTGAACATAAGGCATGGCGAGAACCGAATGATGATCCGCTGTTCCGGCAGGCAGGGCGAATGATTCTGTTACCCTCTCCCTGTCCTCTTCCGTGAGGTCCGGTCCGAGATAATACACCGCTGCTCCAAGCTTCCTGCAGTCTTCGAGAAGAGGCAAATCATATTTCACCGTAGACCTGGAGCCAAGGAGAATGATCGCTGTTTTCGTACCCGCTATCGAGATCGGACCGTGCCGGAATTCTAGAGAACAATAGCTTTCACATACCGTTTGTGTCATTTCCTTCAGCTTTAGAGTGGCTTCCTTGGCCAGGCCGTTGTACATTCCGCTGCCTAAGTAGATTACATTCTCCCATTCATTACTCTCAGAAAATTTCTTCACCTTTTCTGAAAGGCTTAAAGCCTCTTTCATTTTTTCAGGAAGAGTTTTTAATTCGTTCCATGCAGCAGGGTCACCGGCGATATGTGCAGCATAAAGCTGAAGAGAATACAGCATGGCAGAAAAGCTTTGGGTCATCACTACACTCTTTTCATTCACGTGAGAGAGAATAATCGCTTCATCACAGCTTATGCAAAGGGGAGAATCCTCATTGCACGTTACCGCTATAGTCGATATATTTTTCCTGCCGCGTACCGTTTTCACAGCTTCTACTGCCTCAGATGTGGTGCCGGATCTTGATATGACCGCAATCTGATAGTCTGAATCGTTGGCTAATGCTTCGTCTGGACAGAGAATCAGCTCAGAAGCCGGAACTGCTGCTGCAGGTCGGCCTGTTATTTTCTGATAATATTTAGCTGCACTGTGGGCTAAATAAAAAGAGGTTCCGCACCCTGTAAAAAGAAGAATCGTTCCGGGTTTTAATTCTTTAAGGGACCTGTCGCTGACAGAATGAAAGGTTTTTTCCATTATTTCCGGCTGATCGTTTATTTCATCCAGCGTATAGCTATTCATGCTAACCCCTCCTAAATAAATGGGTGAATTACAGGTTATAAACCTGAACCGTATGTTTAATATGTTCATAGTTTTCAATCCGGACCGTACCGGCTGTCCATTCCATCGCATTTGCAGCACCCGCGGCTGTCCCGCTGATTATGGCTTCTTTCCAGCAGCGCCCTTTGTAAAGCGCCGCTGTAAACCCTGCCAGAAATGCATCACCGCATCCGGTCGGATTAACGGCATGAACCTTTGGGGCCGTTGCAAATAGAGTGATTCCCTTGCTGTGAAAAATTGAGCCCCTGCTGCCAAGCGTAAGAGCGACCGCATTTGCACCACCATCGGATGCCGCTTTAACATCCTTTGCAATCTCTTTCACATCAATCGCGTCATAATCCCTGCCAAATAAACTGCCCAGCTCCCCGAGATTTGGTTTTATTAGAAAAGGCTTTGTCTGGAGTGCTTTTTCCAGTGTCTTCCCGCCCGTATCAAAAATAATCCTGGCTCCCTTGGCAGCAGCTCTTTCTGCAGCTTCGATGTACGAGTCCTCATTGAGGCCGCCAGGAAGACTTCCGGAAAATAGAACATACTGACTTTCAGCTGCAAGCTCCGTTAAATCTTTTTCTAAAAACCGATGCCATTCAGCAGGGGTTATTTCGGGACCCTTTTCCAGCAGTTCCGTTTGGATGCCGGCACAGCCTGGATCAGCGATGGAGTGACAGGCCCTGCTTTCATCTTCTATTTCTGTGAAGCGGCTATCAATAGAGCGCCGAAGCAGGGAATCTACGATAAACCGGCCATTTTCTCCCCCTGCAAAGCCTGCAGCTGTAACGGGAATTTGAAGTGCGTGGAGTACTTTGGCAGCATTTACTCCTTTACCGCCAGGCTCTTTGAAAACCTGCTGAATCCGGTTAATCTCATTTTTCCTGAACCCCGGAATGAGATAGGTCAGATCGGCAGCTGCATTCAGCGTAATCGTTGTGATCATTATAAAACCCGCTGTTTTTCTATCAATACCGAGATTTTTTCTTTCACCAGCTCCTCGACATTTTCCCTTGCTGACATAAAATATTTTCTAGGATCCGATGCAGTTGGATGACTTTGCAAATAGTGTCTAAGCTCGGCTGCAAACGCAAGCTTTAACTCGGTTGAATAATTAATTTTTGCAATTCCGCAGTTTATTGCTTTCCTAATGTCCTCATTACTTACACCTGATGCACCGTGCATCACCAGCGGAATTCCTGAGGCATCCTTAATGGCCTCAAGCAGCTGGAAATCCAAATCAGGTTCGTCTGCATATACACCGTGTACCGTGCCAAAGGATGGGGCGAGGAAGTCGATTCCCGTACGCTTTGCAAACTCTCCCGCCAAGGAAGGATCTGTGTACATTAGCCGGTCTGTTTTTTCTCCGTTCCCTTCGTTTCTCGCAATGGACCCAAGCTCTGCTTCAACCGGAATGCCCATCGCGTGGGAAGCCTCGGTTACTTTCTTTACCAGGTGGACATTTTCTTCAAAATCAAGGGATGAACCGTCAATCATGATAGACGTATAGCCCGCCCGGAGGCACTGCATCGCGATGTGAAAGGTATCCCCGTGGTCAAGATGAAGAGCTACAGGGATCTTCGCCTTTTCAGCTAAATTTTTAACTGCCGCAACTGTGTAATCAAGACCCATATAACGGACCGTATCAGGTGTTGTCTGAAGGATCACAGGTGAATTCATACGCTCTGCACCATGAATAACAGCCTTCATGATTTCAAGGTTATGAACAGCAAAGGCCCCAATCGCATACCCATTTTCAAAAGCATCCATTACGATTTCTTTTGGCGTCACAAAAGACACGTTCATTCCTCCTGTTGCCCATTATTTTTTGTAATACGCAGCTACTTTTACAATGGCTCTTCCTGTTTCCTCCATATCCTGATTTGTGAAAAATTCGCTCATCGGCAGCTTAATAGCCGTTTCCAGGATTTTTTCCGCCTCAGGACAGCTTCCGGCCTCATACGTTTGCTCCGTTAAGCTGAATGGGTACTCGGTTCCCGGATAGGCTGACCGATATGAAAAAAGAGGCTGCTTGTAAAGGACTTCTGCTATATAACCAGCCTGATTGGGAATTCCTTCTTCCCTTAAAGCTTCAGAGAATTCTTCCCTCGAGCAGGTCAGCAAATCCAGGTCAAGCCTGAACATGTAAAACCAGTAGGTCGACACGCTATTTGCCGGGACTTCGGGAGGAAAGATTCCTTGGATTCCCCCGATCATTTTCGTGAGCATCTCCCCGAGCTCCGTCCTTCTTGCGCATAAGCCGGGAAGTTTTTTCAGCTGTGCGATTCCTACTGCCCCCTGCAGCTCTGACATTCGATAGTTCGGAGCAAGCGAGCTGATTTTCCGGGTAACAGATGAATCAAAACGGGAGTAATTTTTATCGGCAAACGCATGCGCGCGCATGAATACTTCCTCACCCTGATGATTGACAGCGACCATCCCGCCGTCGCCCGTTGATATATGCTTGAAATCGTTCGTACTAAAGCACCCAAAATGGCCGATTGTTCCCGTCAGCCTGCCGTTTTGCTTTGCCAGATAGCTTTGTGCACAGTCTTCAATCACGATCAGACCATGCTTATTGGCGATCGCCATAATCTGATCCATCCGGCATGGAGTTCCAGCGAGATGGACCGCTATAATAGCTTTCGTTTTAGCGGTGATCATACGCTCAATGGAAGCCGGATCCAGATTAAAGCTATAAGGCTCTAAATCTGCGAAGACGGGTATTGCGTTTTGATAAAGAATTCCAACGACCGTCCCCTGGTCGGTAATCGGGCTTGTAATCACTTCATCTCCTGCGGTAATTCCAGCAGCTCCCAGAGCTACATGAATGGCTGCTGTGCCAGAGGAAGCCGCAACGCTATGCTGTATTCCATACAGAGCATTAAAATGCTGCAAAAAGGTTTTCACCTTTGTACCGAAGTGATAAAAAAGGGTATCCTGTTCCAGCGCTTCAAGCAATTCCTTTGCCTCTTCAAGACCAAAGCGCTTGCCTGTGCCAAAGGGTGCCGTTTTTGTTTTTTTTCCTCCATGAATGGCAAGGAAATCCGTTTGAATGCCCATTGAATTCTCCTTTCAGGACGTTTGTGCTTGTGTATGCGAGAAGATTTTCTTCAGGCATAAGTGACCGTAGCGGATCTCGGCTGCCTCTTTCTCCCAATGTGCCTCCTTTGGCACCGGTACCCATATGACTGTATCTGCTCCGGTCACCGCCCCAGATACGGCCGGTTCACCTGAATCCGAAATTCCTTCAATTTTCATCTTTCTTCTTTCCCGTTCCCAAATCGCAATTTGTTTGGATGTCCAAAATTCAAATCGGCGGTCACGGGCCGTTTTCACTAATTTTCTGAAAGCCTCCGACACCTTTGGCTGCTCGAGGAAATGAAGCTGATGAAAAAGAAAATGGGCAACCCCGCCGATTCGTTTCACTTCTTCCAAAAAAGGATCAATCACGGATGTATCTGCAAGGGCATGATGATTAAGGTCCTGTGTTAAAAAGCCGAGCTCGAGAACGTTATACTGCCGGTTATTTTCGGTATGCCAGGCAATCGGGTAATAAGGGAGGCACGTTCCAAATAAAAAGCCGATGTTTCCCTTTTTGCTTGGTCCTCTGGACTGATCAACTTGAATGCCCTCGTTTTCACACCACTCAAACAGCTCTCCCCAGCCTTCAAAGCGGGTATAGTGATTTTTATTTGTATAAACCGTTTTCAAATCTGCCTTGCTTTTCAAGTCCTGCAGCTGCCGCTTAAACTCTTTCTCGCTCCACAGGCCATTCTCAAGCTCAAGCGCGTTGTAATGGAAGGCAAGCTCATGGCCCTCCTGCTTAATCCTTTCATATAAGGGCCTCTCATACCCGGGCTCGATCATGCACCAAGTAGAATGAACTTCGCATTCTTTTAACAGAGAAAGTGTGATGTCAGCCGATTCTTCCAAATTAAAATCACTGTCATGAGAAATGGTCGCAATATGCTCAATTCCTTCAGGCCATCTTCCCGCGAAAGGGACTGTCAGCCCTTTTTCCAAAGCCATTTCGGCAAGCTTATGAACGAGCACTTCTCTCCATTTATCCGCATGAGCTTCAGAAAAATAGTTCATCCCTGTTTCGGTCTCTGCCCTGTCAAAGCTCCAGTCCAAAGTAAAGCTATCGTCCGCCTTCAGCTGGCCATCATCAATACCGGCCGTTCCGTCCGGAGCCGGCTCCCCATCTTTCCAAATCGGTTCAATCCCCTGCTGTATTCCCACGATGGAGTACGGAATGTCAGCCTGGCAGTGAACAATTTTTCCACTCCCTGAGTGTATGACCGTCCAGAGCTCTGACAGCACAGGCCCTTTAGGGGATCCGCTCACTAAAAATCCTGATTTCGCGTTCCATCCCGATGGAGCCCCTTTATACCAAGTATTTGTTTTTAAAAACCGGAGAGGCTTTGGATGCCCCAGACCTTTTGGCGTGTAGCCGTATCCATTTCCCCCGGACTCCGTCTTGTATCCAGCCCAGCTTGCAAGTTTAGGAGAATCCGATAAATGAATCACCGTTCCCCCTGCCTCCACAAATGAGAGGAGGCCATCAAGTGACTGCCGTGATTCATTCAGCAATCCCGCTATTAATAGATCCATCTCTTTTAACGAATCGGTTTGATTTGATAGAACCTGATAGGGAATTCCTAAATGGTCCAGTACTTCTCTAATATAGAAAGCGAAAACATTTTCCTGTTTTGTCCATTTATCCGCTGCGGCTTGCTCATCAAGCAGCAATCCGATTTTTGCCATCCTCATGTCTCACACCTGCCCATGCCGGTTCTCTCTTTCTTTGTTTGAATAACGACTTTTTCGCCACCGCGGTTCCTGCTCAGATTTACCGCTTCAATAAAGTGTATAATTTCAAGCGTCTCTTCATTCTCCGGAACTGGTCTTCCTGTTTTTGAAAAATTCACGACTTGGTCGAGAAGGGAAGCATAATACGGTTTTTGAGTCCTGCTCAAATTCAAATGCTTCTCACTGTCTTTCATCGTAATAACCGCTTCAAAATCAGCCTGTTCGGTTTTCATGCCGAAAAGAGTTCCTGTCCTGCCCCCGCTCCACTCGCACATGACCATTTCCATCTCATCTCTTACGGCTGCCTGAACGCTCTCACACCCTTTTCCTAAAATGGAAAAGAGCATTTCAGCCAGATGAATTCCATACCAGAAATAACCAGGCTGTGTCATCTCAAAAGTTAGCGGACCGATGCATTCCGCATGGTCAATGCGCCCCTTGTATGCAGATAAAAACGTCTGAAGGTTTTCGCCAAACCTCAGTGAAGAGCTGCTCATCAGCGGAACGTTCCATTTCTTTGCAAGATCGATTATTCTTTTGGCAGAATTGGAGCTGACTGAAAAAGGTTTATCAATAAATACAGGAATTCCATAAGGACAAATTTTACGGAACAGCTCCTCGTGCATTCGCCCGTCAACCGACGTTATCCAAACCGCATCACATTTGCCTGCCGCTTCTTCCGGTGTTTCTGTCATTTCAATGTGATATCTATCTCTTAATAACGATGTATAACGCTCCACCCTATTTATACTTAATGGAAAATCACCTGTGCCTCCCGGATAGGCCGCCTTAATTAAAACACGTTCAATAAAGTGAGGATTTTCAGGATTCATAACAAGATCAGTAAAAATTTCTGCGTGGGACGTATCAAGTCCGATCATCGCAATGTTCAGCATCCCCTCACCCCTTCCAGCAAAAATCAACTTTCCACAGCTTTTTTGTTTCATGTTCCAGAGAGGCTTACATGTCAATTGCATGTATAGGAAGAAAAAGGGGCTCGGGATTCATAAAAACCCAGCCCCCTTTGCTCTTACTTCCAGTGCTCCCCATCTTTAATTTGAGAATTGTACTCCTCAATCATTTTCTGTCCGCCCATATTCAAAAATTCCTCAACCATCTTATCCCATTCAGAAACAGGACGCTGACCTGCAATCATTTTTGCCTGTTCATCAAAAAGGAACTGATCAAATTCTTCTTTTTTCTGCTGTGCCGTTTCAGAGACAAGACCATTTACAGGATTCATGTAATGCTTTGTAGACTTGTGCATTTCTTCAAGCTCTTTCGCAAGCTTGGAGACTTTTTCATTTTTATAATCTTTGTAGAACTCATTCACATCTTCATTTGGAGGCCACATTGCATTATCTACATAGTACGTAGAAGGCGTTTTTCCTTCTGTGGCAAAATTCGGGTCAAGTACCGCTGTTCCATCCTGCATTGTGTATCCTTTTCCTTCATTTCCCCACCACCAGTCAAACTCTTTATTCTCAGGTGTCCGTTGTTCACGCGGATAGAAGGTGCGCCCAAATTCCATCATTTCAAGGATTTTTTTAATTTTGCCCGGATCCTTTGCCAGGTCAGCTGAAATGGCAGTAATACCGCCGTAGCCTGAAGTGGCTGTATATCCCGTGTTTCCATCAGGATCAGCAAATGGGTATAGCGGAGCGAATTCTGCATTCGGCTGAAGCTCCAATAATCCGGCATAATAAGGTTCGGACATTCCTCTCGGCGCCCCAACGAAAATTCCCGCTTTGCCTGAGAAGAACTCCTTATTCGTATCTGGCCATGTTAGAACCGCATAATCCTGCGTGATGGCTTTTTCTTTGTAAAGATCGGCAAAAAACTGAATCATTTCTTTGCGTGCATCAGAGATCATTCCCGGAATATATTTGCCGTCTTTATCTTTGTGCAGCCAGGACTCTGCATTCCAATAAGCCCCCATGTCAAAGTCCGGGTTGATTTTCTCTCCCATTGCAAATCCGTACGTATCATTTTTTCCATTTCCGTCTGGATCATTTTTGGTGAAAGCTAACGCTACTGCTTTTAGCTCTTCATAGTTTTTCGGCATTTCAAGCCCAAGTTTATCCAACCAATCCTTACGGATAATCGGAGTCAGGTCCGCTTCAGGGTAATAAGTAGGAATCCCGTAGATTTTTCCGTTTACCTTCATGGATTCCCAAATGTGATCTGGAACATTTTTCAGGGTCTCATATTTCCCGATGTATTCATCAAGAGGCAAAAATGCACCTTGTCCGGCCCATTTTGCAAATCTTGTGTCCACAGCTTCAAATCCAACCATGTCCGGTACATCCCCAGAAGCTACCACTGCAGAAAGCTTTTCCTGATAATCAGCCTGCGGAACGAATTGAACCTGATAATCCACATTGAATTTTTCATTAATCATTTTCAGTCCGGCGCCATCTTTTGGAGGCGGATCCCCAAAACGAAAATCAATGGCGGTTACCGTATATTTTTTATTCGGATCCTTTTCGTTCTCTGCCGGTTTAGAAGCGGTATCATTTGACGTACAGCCTCCTGCCAGAAGAATGCCTGCTAATATAAGACTTAACCCTTTCGCTCTCTTCATCCCAATCCCTCCGTTTACGGTAATTGACCCATGAAATCAACTTGAATGCAGCCTTTCTTCACCCTTTAACAGATCCAAGCATCACCCCTTTAGCAAAATGTTTTTGAAGAAATGGATACACAAGCAAAATTGGCAATGTGGCAAGCAGGATTGCCGCCATTTGTATGGTTTCAGGAGGCGGGGGACTTTCAAGCATTGCCGCTGTACTTCCAAGCGCCGAGTTCGGTTCATTGATGACAACAATCTGCCGCAAAACCACTTGAATCGGCCAAAGCGACGGATCATTCAAGTAAAGAATTCCAGTAAAGTAGTTGTTCCAATGCATCACTGCATAAAACAAGCCAAACGCAGCAAGAGCAGGTTTGGATAGCGGAAGGACAATTTTCCAGAACACCTGCCCTTCATTCGCTCCATCAATTAAAGCCGCATCGTGAAGCTCTTCAGGGATGTTCAGGAAAAACTGTCTCATGACAATTAAATAAAAAGGACTGATTGCAACCGGAATAATCAGCGACCAAATCGAATTCAGAAGGCCGGTAGCTTTGACCACAAGGTAAGTTGGAATCATTCCGGCACTGAATAGAATGGTAAAGAGCACGAACAGAATGAAGAATCTTTGACCGGCAATCGGACGGGCAAGAGCATATGCCATAGTGGCTGTAAAAAATAAATTCACGATTGTCCCTGCGACCGTTATAAAAACCGTCACTCCAAGCGACCTTAAAAAGTTTTGGGAGCTGAGGATGTATTCATAAGCATCTGTTACCCATTGCTTTGGCCAAAGCAGAAAGTCATTGTTTAAAAAATCGGATAAGGAAGAAAAGGAGACTGTAAAAATATAAAGAAAAGGAAAAATCATCACAAATCCTATCAGGAGCAGTGCGAGCATATTGAACCCTTCCAGAATCCGGTCAGGTATTGAGCGATGGTGCATATCGTTCACATCCATTCATGGTTTAATAGAGGCCTTCCTGACCAAATCTCTTCGCAAGCCGATTGGCAGTGACCACAAGGATCAATCCGACCACTCCTTTAAACAGTCCGACGGCAGTGGCAAAACCGTAGTCCGCCTGCTGAATGCCTTTAAAATACACAAACGTATCCAAAACATTTCCAACATCCATATTAAATGGATTCAGCATGAGGAAAATCTGCTCAAAACCGCTGTCCAGAACGTTTCCCAGTCTCAAAATCAGCAAGATCAAAATCGTGCTCTTTAGAGCAGGCAGCGTAATATACCATATTTGCTTTAAACGTCCGGCACCATCCATAATCGCCGCTTCATATAGCTGCGGATTAATTCCAGACAGCGCTGCAAGGAAAATAATCGTTCCCCAACCGGCCTCTTTCCAAATCACCTGAAGGACGATAAGCGGCTGAAAAAAGGCAGGATTGGTCAGGAAAGGAATCGAATCAAGACCTGCCGCCATCAGCATACTGTTGATGAGGCCTTCACTTCTCAAGAAAATAACGGTAATGCCGACAACCACCACCCAGGATAAAAAGTGAGGCAGATAAATGACTGATTGAACAATTCGTTTAAACGTTTGGCTTCTTACCTCATTAAGCATAATGGCTAAAATAATCGGAACTGGAAAAGCGAATACGATCTGGAGAAATGAGAGACTTAATGTATTCCAGATTACTTGCAGAACATCACTGTTTGAGAAAATTTTCTCAAAGTGTGCGAAGCCGACCCATGGACTTTCGATAATCCCCTGAAACGGATTATAATCCTTGAACGCAAGCACCAAACCAAGCATCGGAATGTATTTATAAATCAGGAAGTAGAGAAATCCCGGAAGCAGAAGCAGGTATAAATAACGCTGTCTGAGAAATGATCGTTTCGCCTTAGCAGCCAGTGATATTTTTTGCACCGGCAGTTTTTCATTCAATTTAGGCACGACTGGGGTTTGTACGGGCTGATTTTCCATGTGATCCCTCCTTATATACCTGTATAGAACTTGTATTTTATTATTCAGAGAGGGTCTTACCCTGCTCTTGACGGATGCAGCTTATGAAACCTTCTGCTGCAAGCCCATTCAATAAAGAAAATCGGTCCGGATATAGCGAAGAATGGCAAAAGTCCAGGGATATAGAACAAGATAACCGCTATTAATAAAAGTCCGGCTGCCAGCAGAAAGAAAGTAGCGGGGTACCCTAACAAAAGATAGATGGAATTTTTTACGTATCCAAAGCTTTTCATATCATAATGAACATAAAGTGAAAAAACAGTAATGAATCCAAAGAGCCAGACAGCAAGCAGGATAAAGCATAAATATGAGGCTAGCAGTGCGTAAATGGAGGGAAATGACCGAAAAAAACTATAATCAATATAAAGAATGGCTCCTATTGAAAAAAAGAGGTATCCCAGCTTGTTTGTATTCTTCCATTCTCTCCTGTAATATTCCCTGAACACCTTGCCTGCCTTCTGATCTTCGCCTTTGATTAAAGTCCTGACTGTATGGTGGGCAGCTGCTGTAGCAGGGAAAATCCCAAGTACCACAAGCCCGGCCAGCGTATACATGATCCAGAGCACATTTAGCCAGGCCAATTTTACGCCCCAATCACAAAGCTCCATTACCCTTCCGCTTATTCCTTCCAAGTTCCATCTCCTCCTTTCCTGACCATGCTGGTTTCTGCTGATATATCATAGAAATGATTTTATAGAATGATATTTTCAGAATTTGAATGTCCGGCAATTCGTATTTTCAACGAATCCGATTCTTTGTCCGGCAGTGAAACAAAGCATGCTTCAAAAAGTCCTTCTTTCGTAATCTTCAGTTCATTTTCGTTCTTCAGCCAGCTGAAGCTGCAGCCACTGTTTTTGCCATAAAACCTCGGAATAATGACAGTTAACATGGTTTCCTCACTGCTTTCAGCCTCGAGATAAGTTCCATATTGTTCTGCCCCACGGTATACTTTATGAACCGCCTTAACCCTTTCCTTAGGCCAAAGCACTTCTGCAGCATGATGATCCCCCTCAATGGTCAAGGATTTCCCAGGCAATGATTCTCCTGTAATAATTTGTTTGCCGCCTGATTGAATTGTGGATTTTGTATGAAACAAGTATGATATTCGATCATGTCTGTTCTTTTTTTTAACCTGATCCCAAATAAGATAAATCCCATACTTTTCTGAAAAAATGATGGTTCTCCGGAATCCATTAATCCGCCCGCCATAGCTTTTAGCTGCTTCTCCTGAAACCCTTCCCCAGCCATCTCTTGCAGCATGTGATACAATCGCTCCCCCGCCTCTCAGACTTTGCCCTTTTCCGTTTATCAAAAGGGAATTGTGTCCGATAGTTCCGGTTGTAAACTCATTTCCCGGCCCCGGAACGTAATCCTGATAACCCGGATCTGTCAGCAGCCATTCACCCCCTGCATTCAGGATGACACTATTTTGATCAAAGTGATTGTGATCCCTGGCTGAACGGCTTGAGGTAAAGGAAAGAACACTATCCTCTTTGCCCCAGCCCGTTCTCAGTGCAGCGAGTCCAATAGGTTCAAAGACTTTGACATACGGTCTAGTGTAGTACTTTTCAGGAGTAAGGGGCTGGAAGGAAGGAACCGGATAGTGAAGCTGTTCAAGCGAATCTTTGCAAAAATTTTGAATATACCATTTTGCTGCCGGGTTATGGTTGCGGCTTGCCAGGAAATACATTAAGGCGGAAAGTTCAAGTTTATGGAAGGAATCCGAAAAGTTGCTGTGTTCCGGAGTATTTCCTGCACCCATCAGCCAGAAAAATTGATCTGGGAGTACACGGCTGAAATACATGTGACTGCTTAAGCTTTTGTCGCCTGTTTTTTTCCGGTATGCATCTGATGCGAATAATAGGTGATGCACCGCTACTGCTGTATATAAAAGGCCCTCTGTTTCCTCCGAAACTGATTTTTCGTTCAAATAAACCTGCAAATATTTTTTGGCGAATTCTATATATGTCTCTGTTTGAGGGATTTCTTCCCAAATGACGAGAGCACCGATTAAAAGTGCGCATTGTTTGGAGCAAACGATGTTATGTCTATCAAAGTTGTCAAAGTCAGCAGCCAGCGGCCGAATTCCATGGGTAAGAATTGCGTTTCGAATTAAACGCGCATCCCTTTCGGTCAGCAAGTGGCGGATGGTATCATATCCGATCGCAGCCCCCATCAGGAAATGGGCGTTGCTCAAATTTCCTTCTGAACCGCGGTGGGGAAATTCGTACCATCTGGTAAAACCTGCAAGCCCTAATAAATATTCTTTAATTTTTTCAGCAAACTCTTTTCGCTCCGTTAAGCAATAGGCCATGCTCAAACCTTTAATCCTTTCCTCAATCCTCCTGGAAAACATCGTCCAATAAGGATATTCCTTATATCCGGGAGGGTCCTCCAGCTGATTCGGCTGAAGCAGAGGGATCGAAACGGTCATTGTATGTGATGCTTTGCCGTATGTAATTAAAAGCTCCCTTTCCTCTAAATATTCTTCTGCTATAGATATAGCTTTTTGACAAGCTTCCGCTGAAAAGCCGTCAGTCATTAATTCAGGGGATAGCGAAAGGAGCTTTTTATTTAAAGCGCTTACATTACTTTTGATTGAAGGGATAATTTTTAATTTTTTTCTTACTGTTTCCCCGTTTCCTTTAACCGTAAAGAACGTTTCCCCTTCTTTTTGAGCAATGAGGTGACCGTCTGAGACTGAAAGAAGTTCAGGTGCATCTGTGTCGATTTCAGGAGTCATTCCTTCCGGACAGTAAAAACATTTGACCTCTGCTTTTTCTCCAACTGCCAGCGTGCTAATATCCAGCACTTCGAATCTCCCTGTACTCAAGACGATCCCTCCTTTTGCATACATGTATTTCACTTGTATTTAATATCCTATGAAAAGACTTGCCATCTATGTATCTACCCATAAATTATCACAATTTACAGATAACTTCAATGACTTTTTCATATTTTTGGAAGTATGTTTCAGGACTGCAGCCAATCAACCTATGCCGTTTACTTTCCTGATCAACATATAAATATATACGATCTTTTAGAAATGGCCCTTTTGAAAAGCAGAGGGAGGGCGATTTCCACGCCCTCATCATTATTTAACTTGAACCGTTACAGCATCACTTTTATTTCCATTTTGGAGGACAGCTGTAATAACGGCTTCACCCTCAGACAAGGCGGTCACTGTGCCATCCTGCTCTACGTTTGCCACTCCGCTATTGCTTGAATACCATTGAATTTCTTTATTGACAGCAAATTCAGGGACGACTGAAGTCTGCAGCTTGATCGATTCTCCACGCGAAAGAACAGCGCCTTTGTCTTTAATATCAACTGCCTCAGCACGAATGACAGGATCCTCGATCGTATAGCGCCAAATATTGTTTCCGGTAGACAAATCGTCACCTTCTGCGAAATAGAAGTTCCCCATAGCATCCTCCGCTAATTTTTTTGCCTGCTGTTTAAGAGGAACCACTTCTTTAGTGGACTTATTGATTCTATAAAATGTCTGATCAACCGTTACATAGAAGTTACCGTCTTTCCCTTCCTTCATGATGCCGCCGACACGGTAGCTGCGCACACCGGGGAATTTCACTTCCTGATAAATCGTCTTTTTCTCATCGGGATTGTAAATAAAAAGAGTATCCTGTGCAATTCCCCAAATGTTGCCCTGTTCATCATCATGAAGGTAGCTCACTGACACTTTTCCTGGAACCGGCACGATTTCATTCGTCTTTTTGGACGAGGCCGGATCCCATGTAATCAGCTTTGCTTCTTTTTCAACGGGATCGGCCCCCGTTCCTCCAAAAATACTGGATCCGGCATAGACGAGGCCTTTTGATGCCTTCACTGAGACAATACTTTGATTCGGTACAATATTCCGGTTTACGTTGAGCTGGCCGGAGGAGCGATTATAGATGGATAGGGTACCTCCGTTCTTTCCGTAATCCGGAACCGAGCCTATATAAATTTCATTCCTCTCAGGTATTGAATCCATGGAAACTGGCCGATTTTGTTCATTTGGCCCATGCAGGTCAAATAGCAGCTTCATATTGGTCCTGCGATTCCACGGCAGGGAAGAGTCGTATTCGTAAATTCTGGCAGCAGGATAAACGCCGAAATACATTTTACTGCCGATGGAGGTCATCCCTTCGACTTGACCAAGACCTGTTTCCTGCTTGGTGAGTCCGGTAAGAGGATTAAAAACTCCCACGTCACCGCCAATGAATCCGCTGCTGTAAATTTTACCGTCCGGCCCACCGAGGATATTATAAATATTTGTCGGCTGAGGCGGCAAAGAGAGTACGGTCTTCTTTAAAGCACCGTCTGTTAACCCGTATTTAAAGAAGCGTCCTTCATAATTACCAACAAACCCTACAAGTGCGGTCCCGCTGAACGAAGCCTCTGACAGGGGCTGGAACCCGAAACCGATTACAGGCTGTTCCAGATTCACCTGTGCACCGCCTGAGGTCACGGGCTCTGCTGTCTTCGATTCAAGATTGTATCGATAGAGAATTCCTGAGGAGGTATAGAATACACTTTTTCCATCTGGAGAAAGTGGAGAAACCCCTCTGGACTGTGCGGTTGTTTCATAATCGATTTCCATTGTTTTTTTATCTGCTACAACCAGCTTAAATTCAGGCTCAAGCTTTATAAACAGCTTCCCTCCCTGAACCTGAAGGTCATAAACGGATATGTAAGATTTGTATTTAGCAGGTAAAACATTCGTCTTTTTGCCGGATTTGATATCATATTTTATTAAATGGGCATGTGCCCCGACTCCAGCATAAACGGCGTTCTCCTCTGGATCGTAAGCCACACTGCGCACATACTCTTCACCTGGTACCATTTCTCCAAAGTCTGTAAATCCTTTTGCCGGGTCATATTCAAAAACATGGCCGTCAAAATACGTCCCGCCGTAAATTTTCCCGTTTTCTCCCGCTGTCAAATCCCAGATTACGGTTTGCTTCGGAACCGGTTTGCCGAGAACCTCTGCTTCGCTTCTTCCCGGAACATATTTATAGAGAGTACCATTCGGAGTAGAGCCTGCATATACCGTTCCATCTGAAGCAACGGTCACAGCCCATGCTGCCTCCGCTTCCGGAAGCGGAATAATCCGTTTAATTTCTTCGGTTTCAACATCCGTCACTGCTAGCTGGGCAGGCCTTCCTGCAAGGACCGTGTAAGCAACGGACCGCCCATTCTCATCCTTTCCGAAGGCACCTTTCATCGCCATCAGTTTTTCAATCTGGGTACCCAGATCTTGAAAAGCTGGGAGCACCTCCGCTGTCTTAACTGTTTCTGCAATCACATCTCCATAAGGATTGGTAAGCTGAACTGTAAATGTGTAAGATCCCGCTTTAGAAAACCTGAATTCAGTCTTTAATGTTTCACTGTGATCCTTCTTTAAGTCCAATTCGGTTAACAAGTCGCCTTTATTCTTAATCGCGGTTATTCTTTCTCCCCGATTTATGGCAATCAGATCGCCAGGTCCGGACAATTTCGTGATTTGCACATCAATATTATCAGCTCCCCGCTTCTTTATGTCTGATGCGGAAATAGAGAGTGGAGCAGGTGTATATGCTCCTGTTGATACCTGTTCAGGCAAATCGAGAACCGTCTGATAGACAGACTGATTTTGATCTTTTATCACTTCCACCACCGCCTCGGCTTTAAACCCTTTGAACTCGGCAGTCAGCACTGTGTTACCAGGGCTGATTCCCTTCACTGCCTGTCCATCAAGTATAGCAACTTCCTTGTCTTTTATCTTCAGAGAGCTGCCGCTGACCATGGTGACGCTTCCATTTTCTTTTTTTGCTAAAACCGTTACTAGCTTTCTCTCTCCTGTCTTCACCTTAATCTTCGCGGGAATGATTTGTATGGACTCTATATCATCATTGGCCGCATTTGCATGATGCGGGAAAAGAATCCCCCCCGCTGCAATAAAGAATAAAACAACGCATGTAATGTCAAGAAGCTTTCGGACTTTCAACATAGTATCCTCCCAATCTTCCTGTATTTTCCTCGTGCACTCTTTCAAATGTAATGAACTGGAAAGGCTTCGTCAATTCTTTTGGCTGAATTTTCAGAAAAATGGTGAAAATAAGAAAACCGGATCATTGGTCACATCCGGCTAATTGACTATTCAGCAGCTTTTCAATTCGTTCACATGCATCTTTCGGACTCTCCATAGAGGCCCATGAAAGATTTAATTCATTTTGGAGAAGGGTCATTTCCCTCGTATTTAAATTGAGTTCGCTCACAGGAACAGCATACGGCATGACTTCCTTAAAAGCATTGTAATTATCAGGATGGATCTCCGGGTTCAGGAGGGTATCGTCCTCTGCTGCCTTTTTTAATGCAGGAATGGTACAGCCATTCTCTTTTAAAATCCTTTGAGCCTTTTCTCCTGCCATGAAGTCGGCAAGAGCTTGAGAGGCCCCTTTTGCAGCAGAATTTGCACTTACCGCGATCCCGGCTCCCAGCAGAAGAGTCGCTTTCCTCTCCTTTTTCGGAAGCGGAAGAATGTCCCATTTGATGCGCTGATCTCTGAACTCATTCAAATAATAATAAGTCGTGAGAATCATTGCCACTTTTTCCTTATTGAAAATATCCTCTGCCAGCTGGTTGCTCCCATGAGTAAAAATCGGCGATACCCGGTGCTTGTACATCAAATCAACACAATATTGCAGCGCTTCTATATTGGCATCATCTGCTAAAGTAAAGCGGCTGCGGTTGGAAGTCATTAGCTTGCCACCGTTTTGAAGGACGAACACGGGCCAGCGGTGAAAAGAAGAGGAAAAACAAAATCCGTAATGTTTTACGAGAGACTGGTCTTCCAATATTTTCGTGGCTTTCTGAGCTGCATCCAGCAGTTCTTCCCAGTCAGCGATCTCTTTAAGACCGGATAAACCTGCATTTTTAAAAATAGACTTGTTATAGCAAATAACGACTGGAGTAAATAGGAAAGGCGTAGCAAACACACTGCCATTATGAGAAAACATCTCGAAAACCTGGCGATAGCTGTTTTTCTCTGTCATGTTTGGTGACTGATATGCATCCATCAGCTGAATTTTATTGGCTTCAGCGAACTCACGGAATTGGGAATCCGAGACGATAAAAGCATCCGGGCCTTCTCCTTGCTCAAGTGAATGGATTAGCTGGGGTACATATTCCGTTTCGGGCATAATTTTCAAATTCACTTTTATATGAGGGTGGGCATTCTCAAATTCCTTTATAATTTTCTTAGCGCTTGGCACTTCATAGGAAGTAGAATACCAGGCAAGGCTGATTACCGTCGTATTGACGGCAGAATCCAGAATAACACGGTTTCCTTTGCCGGGAATCTTTTCGATTAGCCCCTCCTCGACGAGCTGGGCAAGTCCTTTGCGGATTGACACCCTGCTGATCTCATATTTATGGCTAAGCTGATGTTCAGGGAGAAGGTATTCCCCTTTACGGATTCGGGTACTGACAATTTCATCCTTTAGTTCAGTGATGAACTGATTATATTTTTTCTCAAAATCATTTTCTCTGCGTAATTGCATGAGCACCTCTCCTAGTGGATCGTAAACTTTAAATGCCGGTCTAAAAATTGAAAGGAGTGCTCCCGGATCGCGGGTGGAAATTCATGGCCGCTGCTGCCGATCACCCATTCAAATGAATCGTTTTGTCCCAATACATCATAAACCTTTTGCACCTCAATAATCCCTTTTAAACCCTCTTTCCAATGAGGAAAAACAGGATCATTCGTGCCCATCCACAGAAATAAAGGCATAGGCGCGCACAGGCTTAAAATTTCATGAAAATCAAATGGGACCTCGCTCCGTTCCATCCATTCACTGATAACAGGAAAATGGCTGAACCAATCACGTTTTCCCCATCTGTGAAGTTCAGGGTCCCCCGCAAACATACTAAACCCGCAGCTGCAAACTGCTGCTTTAATCCGCTGATCAAGAGTAGCCAAAAAATACGCATTATAGCCGCCGAGAGAGTGTCCGATTACCCCTATTCTGTCTTGATCCACTTCCTTCAGAGAAGCCAGCACCTCTGCTCCCTGTCTGTGATCAGCCAGCATTTTCCCAACTGCTGTCCGTTCCGGATAACGGCTATAGAAATTTTTCGTTTGAAAAGCTTCATCCCCTTTTTCTATACGTTCTCCAGCTGTAATCGTGTCCGGAGCCAGGACTGCATAGCCTTTCTTTACAAGCTCAATTCCATATTGCCGGTCCTTGCGTCCTGATGGATGGGCTATGTCATTTTTTCCATTCGCGTTTGTGGGATGCAGAGCAAGAATTCCAGGCAGTTTCTCCGCCGGAGCATCAGGCAGTAATAATAGAGCGGGTACTTCCTCTCCATCAGCTGTGGCATATTTCAAATGCTTTCTTACATACCCATCCTCTTGTGCCATGTCTGTGATTTCATATAGCGGTTTGCAAAGTTGGCTATTCTCATTAATGATTTGAAGCCACCTGGACATGATGGAACGCTTCTTACTCTCCCACTCTTCTAATGATGGAGTGGATAAAATCTTTGCCACCTTCAAATCGCTCAACATGTTTCCCAGCTCCATTCACCTCCGTTAAGGTCCAGCGATAAAAGCGTATTTCCTGAACAAAAATAAAGACTGTCACCAATAATCGCTCCTCCGCTTGTAATCCTCTCGTTCACGCTGAGATAAACTGCTGCTGCTGAAGAGATATCCGCCTTGACCACAGCATGTTCAAGCAAAAAGAATACTTCTTTCCCCCTTTGAATACAGCCGCCTCTGACTGGCTGGCCATATGGTAACCAGTCTAGTACTTTTGCTGAAGCAAGTGAGTCACAATCAAACTGAAACAGAATGGATGACTGAGTCATGCCCAGCCCGGCATTACCAAACACACATATATGCGGAATTTCCTTTTCATAGCGGAAAGGCACAATCATTCTATCCAATTTTTTGGCCATCCAATTTATCTTGTACAACGAAGCGCTCTCCGCAAGCTCCGCTGCGCCGCCGGGAGTCCTGACACTTGTTGACCCAAACAGGTTTCCAGAAGCATCGAACGCCAGGCTCACCGTGCTTTGATCAGGTAAAAGCGCTTCAGGTGAAATAGTCGTTAGCTCACGCGTGGCTGGATCATACACACAAACAGATCCACCCCTTTTCCCATAGCCCGGGAACCCGGAAAAAATCAGCTGCTTTTCGAAAGGGTGAATAGCTGAAGCACGCGGCCGGTGGACGGCATCCGCTTTCAGGATCAGCCTTGGGTTTTCATTAAATGCATATGGCTTATTGAATGAGAACTCATACACTTTCCCTCCCGCATAAGCACTGCCAAACATCGTATCTTGATTAAGAACGGCATACGTGCAAATATTTCCGCCTCCGCCCTGTTCTAAGCTACCTAATAGCTCTGTTCCCTTTTGATCTGCTCTGAAAAGCATCAAAGGGTGCATGCTTGTTCCGTACAGTTTGCCATCAGGACCAGCCGTGAGCGTACTGAGCTCAGCTCCAGGTGTCTCGTAGGAAACCTGTATGATTTTATTCGTAAGCTTAAGCTTTTTTTCTGTCAGATCAAACGACTCTAACTTTTCTGCACCGGCAAGCTGGCCATGGCATGTATGAAATCCCGCTCCCCAATATTCGTGCCCTTCCAATGGCTCCACGGTGGGGCCCAGCACATTTCCGCCGCTAAGCTCAATCCAAGGCTCGGATGGATCACAGGATCTGAGAGCAGCGCTTTTATACTGAGCGTATACTCTCCCGTCGTTTCCTTTCCTCACATAGCCTGTTCCAATTCCATCTGTGTGCTGAGAAATGCTTGTTTGCTTACCGGTTTTAGGATGAAAGGCTGAGATGGAGGGGATTTCCGTACCAATTCCAGCGTAAATCCATCCATCATTTCCAGAAGCCATGGTTCCTGCGTAGCCCGATTCAGCATGTAAAGAAGGGAGAGTCCTCAGCTTCGGTTTGGCGGGATTAAATTCTCTCACTAATAAATTGGGGTAGGAAACAAAATAAATAAATCCATTGCATCCCTCGGTTATCGCAAAGACTGCTGCTTTGTCCTGCACCCTGCCTTTAAAAACCCACTTTCCTGAAAAAGGATTGAGACAGTAAAAGAGATGACCTGCTCCTGAACAGAACAGCCCGGCTGACGTGGCAAAAGAAACATACGGATACTCCCTGTTATCCAATTGAAGCTGCTGTGTTTTGCCTGTTTTCGGATTCGTGATAAGGATAAAGCCTTTAGCCGCAATTACAATTCTTTCTTCCCCCAATGAATTTCTGCACACCGCCGCAGTTCTTGTTTCACTTAGCTGAACGGGAGCTCCCCAATTTTTTAAAAGGATAATCTTTCACCTCTTTTGCAAACAGGTTGTATACATGTATAGATTTATATTCTAAAAATTCAAAACTTTTGTCAAGATAAAAATAAAAACAGCCGATCTTATCGGCTGTTATCTGTCATATGATTTCTTTCCGTGCGGCTCGGGAGCGATTCATCATGAACAGGGTCTACTGCTGGCAGCGGTTCTTTATGAGCTGGCTGAGTTTTTACTTCATCCAATTCCCTCTTTAATGCCTTGTTCTCTTTTTTCAGAGAACGGACCCGGTTCATACCTGAATATCCTGCCATTAATGCGCCCATGAGAACAGAACCAAGAACGATTAATATGAGCGGCCATTGGGATTGGCCAAACAAATAATCCACTTCCACAGGCTCCACATTAATCACCGCAAAAACAGCTACGATTAGTGCAAAAAAGATGACTAGCAATAAACTCCATTGTTTTTTCAACGTAATTCCTCTCTCTCTATGGGGATAAACGGATTAACATGAACAAAAACTTTTTGCACCTCTTCATATTCCATTAGTGCGGCACTCACACGCTTAGCGATTTCATGTCCTTCCAAAACCGAAAGCGTCGCAATGACGGAAATTTTCACATCGACGATCGCATAGTGACCATGCTCTCTGGCAAAAAGCTCATCAATCCGTTTTAATCCTTCAATATTTAATATGGTTTCCTTCATATCAGCTGTATCCTCATCGTGCATAACATGATCCAGGGAAGCATGAATCGCTTCACTTCCTACCTTCCAGGCAGTAAAAAGCACTAAAATGGAAACAGCTACTCCCGCAAAAGGGTCGGCATACAAAAGCCAATCAATCTTAAGCCAGGAACCAGCGATTGCTCCCAGAATCCCAACAAGAGCGGCGAGTGAAGCAAATACGTCTGAGCGATGATCATAGGCATTGGCAATTAAAGCATCGCTCTTCAATCTTTTACCCAGTCTGTAGTTATATTGAAACATCACTTCCTTAATGACAATAGCTGCCGCGACTGCCGCAATCGCAATTGGTGAGGGAGCTTTAGCCGGTTTAAAAAACGCCTCAAATGAGGTTTTGCCGATTTCAAATCCAACAAGCGTGAGCAGAACCGCTACAACGACTGCCGCAATCGACTCAGCTTTTCCATGTCCGTAAGGATGATCTTCATCTGGAGGCTTCTTGGCAAGCCTGATTCCGAACAGCACGACTACAGATCCAGCTACATCCGTGACGGACATTGCCGCATCGGCAATCAAGGCTTTACTACCTGAAATAAAACCGATTACCCCTTTTAATACGGCGAGGAGCAGGTTTGCGGCAATACCAGTGACAGCTGCGATCTGCACCTGTTTAAACCGATTATCCTTATTCATTAAGTCCCTCCTCTTATGCCGGTCAATTTCATCTCTTCTTATCTTATCCTTTATAAGAGGAATGAATGAGCATGAACTGGGTTCCATCGTATTTTTTACATAATGGGACATATTATGATTGAATCTGCCTGTCATAGAAAGGAGCGATAGATGATGGAAAAAACAAATGAATTTGTAAATAACCTGCACGAACGTCAGGAAAAAGATGAAGCAAATCGGAAACATCAGGGAAAAGGGAACGCTGGCAAAGACTCTCCGAGCAAAACGCATAAAGAATAAAAAAGAGGACCGCATAGTTGGCGGTCCTCGCTTTTGTTACACTTCCGGGTGCTGATTCGAATGCAATTCCTTCGTTTGATCGTCTTTCTTTTTGACAAACTCTTTCTTCTTCAAAATCAGCCATAGCTGTGCGGCGATAAAGATAGAAGAATATGCCCCCGAGATTAACCCGACAAGCAAGGCAATCGAGAAATTGCGGATCGAGTCACTTCCGAAAATCATGAGTGCCACTGTTGTAATCACAACGGTCAGGACCGTATTGATTGAACGTGTAAACGTCTGCTGCAAACTCTTGTTTACAATCATACTTAAATCCTCGATCGTTTTTACCTTTGTTTTTCTTTGAAGCTCGCGAATCCGGTCAAAGGTTACAATGGTATCGTTAATCGAATAACCAACGATCGTCAGAATTGCCGCAATGAAGGTGATATCAACTTCGAGGCGTGTAAGACTGAAGAAAGCAACGATAAAGAATGCATCATACAGCAAAGCGACGATGGCTGATAGTCCCATTCTCCACTCATAGCGGATGGCTACATAAATAACAATTCCGAGAGAGGCAAGCAAAATACCGTAGAAAGCATTCTGAGCGAGTTCCTTCCCAACCTCAGGAGAAACGGTACTTACTGTCGGTTCTTTGCCATATTTCGCAAACTGATCCTTCAGTTTTGCAATTTCCTCTTTGCTCAAAACTCCGACAAATCTTGCTACAGCCGTGTCATTGTTTGCACCGGCTAAGACAATTTCATCGGCTTCCATATCAATGGACTTCAGTTCTGTTTCAACCTGTTCAGCTGTGATTGGCTTTTCAGAACCAATTTCAACCCGCGTACCGCTTGTAAAATCGATCCCAAGATTCAGCTTGAATATCAGAATGATGATAAGTCCGGCTGCCACCGTAATTCCTGAGAAAGCGAAAAAGCCATTACGGTATTTTAGGAAATCCACTTTATCAAAGCGTGTCGGCGGATCCGTAAATTTATCCGTTTCGTAAATCTCAAGCATTTGACTCTTTTTCACGCCGAACCATGACTTTTTCTTATCGAGCCAGCGGCTTTCCACCAGCAGGGAAAGCAGAATTCTTGAAAGGAATACAGCAGTTACAAAGCTTGCAATAATACTGACAAGAAGCATCGTTGCAAAGCCTTTAACGGCACTTGTTCCGAAAAAGAACAGGACTGCTCCGGCAAGCATGGTGGTTAAGTTTGCATCAAAAATCGTCATGAATGAGCGTCTGTTTCCAGACTTAAAGGCAGAGCGCACGGATTTACCAAGCTTCAGCTCTTCTTTAATCCGTTCATACGTAATAATGTTCGCATCGACAGCCATCCCAACCCCTAGAATAAGGGCGGCAATACCAGGCAATGTCAGAACTGCATTCATCCAATCAAAAATCTGGAGAATAACGAATATATATGCACTTAATGTGATGACCGCAATCGCTCCTGGAAGACGATAATAGAAAAGCATAAACAGGAAGATTACTGCTACTCCGATGATTCCTGCGAGCACAGTTGACTGAAGCGCTTCCTCCCCGAATTTAGCTCCTACGGAGGTTGAATACGTTTCATCAAGCTGGACCGGAAGAGACCCGGCATTCAGCAGGTTTGCAAGCTCCTGTGCTTCTTTTATGGAAAATTGCCCTGTAATGACAACATCGGTTGTGTCGAAAACTTCATTAACGTTTGGATCGGAAAGGAATTTCGGTTTGGCCTTTCCTCTTTCTTCTTTATATTTGTCTCCCGGCTGATAATCCAGCCAAATGACCAGTTGATTTTCCGGCTGCATAGCTACAATCTTGCTTGTAGCATCCTTGAATTTCGATTTATCCTTCAGCTTGACAGAAACGACAGGCTGATTGGACTGAGGATCAAAGGTTTGCTTTGCTGCACCCTGGACAAGATCGGAACCATTCAAATATTCCTTGTCATTCACGTCCCTGAATGTAAGCTTTGCCTGCGTGGACAGAATCTCGCGTGCTTTGTTCTGATCTTTAACACCAGCAAGCTGAACACGGATCCTTTTTCCTTCGATCTGAATATTCGGCTCGCTTACACCGAGTACATTTGCACGGTTTTCAAGGGCACGCACCGTACTGACAAGAGCTTCCCTGTCAATGACATCCCCTTTGTTTGCTGGCGATACATCATAAAGCACTTCAAATCCGCCCTGCAGATCAAGTCCCCTTGGAATGTTTCCTGTTACTTCCGGTGTTCTGAATCCAATAATAACTCCAACTAAAACAGTAATGAGAAAAAACGCAAGGATGCGCCCCCGCTTGATCATTATGTATCCTCCTTAGCTACTTGAACCCGTCCGTTACAGCAATTCTTCAAGCATTTTGGTGCCTTCTTCGCTTCCGAACCAATTAGGTGCTTTATACGATTCTACGGCCGCAAAATTCATGAATTCTCCTGCTCTAACAGACATGATGTCACTCACCATTTTATAAATCATTAATTTTTCTTTAGACTTCCACTTCTTTTTCAACAAGTATGTCCACAATTCCTGCTCTGAGACATGATCATAGCCTAATATCATAAACTCTTCCAGCTTGCTTTTCATAAAAGGCCTGACATGATGTCTGTACAGTTCCGCAGGATGTTTCTCCATTTGCGCACGCTCCTTTAACAATCCTTATAAGCTGTATGCCATACGATAGACCTATGCTTCTAAAACTTGTCATGCTTGGCCATCTCACAGTCATATAGTAATTGTATATGAAAACAAGCTATTTGAGAAGGCAGGGAAGGGCATGTCCAAGCAAACATTTTTAAAAGGAACGATCATATTAATTGCGGCAGGACTCATTACCCGAGTTCTTGGTTTCATTAACAGAATTGTTCTCGCAAGATTTGTAGGCCAGGAAGGGGTCGGCCTCTACATGATGGCAGTCCCTACACTTGTGCTGATTATTACCATCACCCAATTCGGACTTCCTGTTGCCATATCCAAACTTGTTGCTGAAGCTGATGCACAGGGAGATCAAAAACGCATAAAAAAAATACTCGCTGTATCCCTTGCAGTTACAGGAAGCTTGAGCATTTTTTTCACTCCGGTCATATTACTTTCCGCACCCTATTTATCGGAGCATCTTTTTACAGATCCAAGAACACTCTATCCCCTTATGGCGGTTGCACCGGTCGTCCCGATCGTTGCCGTTTCTTCGGTATTGAGAGGGTACTTCCAGGGAAAACAGAACATGAAGCCAGCTGCCTATTCACAGGTCCTGGAACAAATTATCCGGATATCGCTCATTGCGGTTTTCACTACGGCTTTTCTCCCATACGGAATAGAATATGCCGCTGCAGGAGCTATGTTTTCAGCTGTAGTCGGAGAGCTTGTTTCTCTTATTTATCTCTTTTTTATGTTTAAGCTTAAAAAGAAAATCAGAGTCCGGAAAAATTTTTTTCAGTCTATTAAATCCGGCAAAGATACATTTAAAAATTTAATGGAAATAGCGGTTCCAACGACTGGAAGCAGGATGATCGGCTCGGTTTCATGGTTTTTCGAACCCATCGTCGTTTCTCAAAGTCTGGCACTTGCAGGTATAGGCACGGCCATGGCAACAAGGCAATACGGAGAGCTGGCAGGCTATGCCCTGCCGCTGCTCATGCTTCCTTCCTTTATCACGTTTTCCCTTTCCACCTCTCTCGTACCGGCCATTAGTGAAGCAATGGCTCAAAACAAGAAGAAGCTGGTCGAACACAGGCTCCGTCAAGCATTAAGACTGTCCCTGGTAACGGGCGGGCTTGCAGCTGTTGTGCTGTATATTTATGCTGATCCCCTGATGAACTTAATGTACGGAAATGCAGATGCCGCCATTTTTGTTAAATTAATGGCCCCATTTTTCATTTTCAATTACATCCAGGGGCCATTGCAGGCAGTCCTCCAAGCCTTAAACCTTGCACGCGCCGCTATGATTAACAGTCTAATCGGGGCATTAATTAAAACGGCTCTGATTTTTGTCCTCTCAGCCCGGCCCGAAATGGGCATTAAAGGAGCCGCGCTTGCTATTGTCATTGGCATCATGACTGTGACCCTGCTGCATTTAGCAACCGTTATTAAAGTCGTTTCACTGACCATTTATGTAAGAGAATATTTGTATAGTTTTGCAGCAATGGTCATCACCGGAGCTGCAGGCTATTATGCTTACTACAGCTGGCTGAAAAATTTCGGAAGCGTCATTGGCCTTCTAGCGGCAATAGCCATCTGTACAGGAATATATGTAATCCTTTTAATTCAATTCAAGCTTGTTTTAAAGGAAGAACTGAAGCGGGTACCGCTATTTGGCCCCGCCCTGGCAAAGCTTATTCCAAATCCTCGCTGAATCTAGACATTTGACACATCTACGTAAAACACACCGTTGGAATACGTACAAAAAGAGATGTTCTGCAGCTCCTGATAGCCCAGCTTGCGGAGTTCCTGTCTAAGCCACAGCTCCGTCTTCCCTATTTTTTCAAGGTGGGCAGGCTGAATCGCTCCATCAATGATGAGCGCCAAATCAATGTTCTGCATAGGCTTTCCTTCCTGCTTTGTGAAAACATTCAGCTTTCCTGATGTTTCTAAAATCGCAAACTCTACATCCCCGAGGTTTCGTACGTTTTTCTCACGAAGCTGAGTCATTAAATCATCAAAATTGTACCGCTGGGACCTCATCGCCCTCTCATCTATCTTCCCTTTGCTGATAATGATTGTAGGCTTGCCATCGATAAGCTGACGGACTTTTTCACTCTTCAAAGACAAAAGAGCCAAACCGTACTGAATCCCTAAAAGCAGCAGCATGGATATGACGGAATGCATAAGGGGATCCTTTGGACTTTCGATCGCCATAACTGCCAGCTCCGCAATCATAATAAAAACCACCAGATCCAAAATACTTAACTCGCCTATTTCCCGCTTCCCCATCATACGGAAAATAATGATAATCAAAAAATACAGCAAAACCGTCCGGGCGATAATAATTAAATAAATCTCCATCCATGCTTCTCCCTTCTTACAATGCTTTCTCTAGTTTGTACAGGCCTTTTTCAATCCATGCGGCAAAGTTTCTTCCAATGAATGATTCTAATCACCCTTTCTTCTGAATACCTTAAGAAAAGACGAGCATAAACAAGCATGCGCCAAAAGGGAGAGATGCTTACTATGGAAACAAAAAAATGGGGAAAAGCTATACTAAGCGGACTTGTTGCTATTTTTGCTGCCGCTCTGGCAATCAGCCTTATCTTCTCACTGCTCCTTAAATTCACAGGCATGACGGAAAGCTCAATACGGTGGATTCTCCTGGCCCTCTCCTTCATCACCCTGTTCATTGGGGGATTTATCGCCGGAGGCAAAGGTAAAGAACGCGGCTGGATACTCGGAGGCATCACGGCACTTTGTTTTACACTCATTATTTTGCTCTTCCAATTCCTTGGATTCGGATCAACGCTAAAACCTATGCAATTTTTATACCACGCAGGATTTTTAGCAATGGCTATGCTGGGCGGAATGATCGGAGTTAATATGTCATCGGATTAATGGAAGTGGGAGACCCGGCGGATGCCGGGTTTTTTGGTGTTTTTATGGTGGGGGGAGAATCGTTGCCTGGCATTCTGTTTTTCCGGATCGTTGCCTGGCATTCTTGCCTGGCAGTCCGCTTTATCGGGCCGTTGCCTGGCATTCTTGCCTGGCATCACTCTTTTCGAGGACTTTGCCTGGCATTCTTGCCTGGCATCCTGCTTTTTCGGATCGTTGCCTGGCATTCTTGCCTGGCAATCCGCTTTCTTGGTCCGTTGCCTGGCATTCTTGCCTGGCAATCCGCTTTCTTGGTTCGTTTCCTGGCACTCTTGCCTGGCAATCCGCTTTCTTGGTCCATTGCCTGGCATTCTTGCCTGGCAATCCGCTTTCTTGGTCCGTTGCCTGGCATTCTTGCCTGGCAATCCGTTTTGCCGTTGCCTGGCATTCTTGCCTGGCAATCCGCTTTTTCAGCTCGTTGCCCAGCATTCTTGCCTGGCAATCCGCTTCTCCAGCTCGTTGCCTGGCATTCTTTCCTGGCAATCCGCTTTATCGGTCCGTTGCCTGGCATTTCTTGGTTCACGTAAAACGAACAGTCAAAAAACAATAAAAAAAGAGAAAGCATTAAGCTTCCTCTGTTTTTGCCAGTACGGATTTCTCTTTTACTTCGCGGATTGCTCTGCGTTCGAATGTTAAACGGGAGCCGTCGCCAGCCTTTAGTACAGCTTTTTCTTCATCGATTGATTCAATCGTCGCGTGAAGCCCTCCAATTGTCACAACCTTGTCCCCTTTTTGCAAACTGCTTTGCATTTGGCGGAAGGTCTTTTGCTGTTTTTGCTGCGGACGGATCAAAAGGAAATAAAAAATCGCGAACATTAAAACTAACGATAAAATCGTTGTCATGGAATTACCACCCATTTTCTTTCACCCCTTTCAAAGTTTAGAAGTTGCGAGCGTTCGGTTTGTTGAATCCATATTGTTCAAAGAACTCGTCTCTGAAGTCGCCAAGACGGTCTTCTCGAATCGCTTGTCTAACTTGCTCCATTAATTTTAACAGAAAATGAAGATTATGATAAGACGTAAGTCTGATACCAAAAGTCTCTTCGCACTTTATTAAGTGTCGAATATAGGCACGTGAGTAATTTTTACACGTGTAGCAGTCGCAGTTTTCATCGATTGGACCGAAGTCTTTTGCGTATTTCGCATTTTTTACGACGAGACGGCCTGTGCTTGTCATTAAGGTTCCGTTGCGGGCAATTCGCGTAGGCAGGACACAGTCAAACATGTCGATTCCTCTGATTGCTCCGTCAATGAGTGAATCAGGAGATCCAACTCCCATTAAGTATCGGGGTTTGTTATCAGGCATCCAAGGGGTTGTAAATTCAAGGACCCTGTTCATAACGTCCTTCGGTTCACCTACAGATAATCCTCCGACTGCATATCCAGGGAAGTCCATGGATACAAGGTCTTTTGCACTTTGCTTGCGAAGCTCTTCGTACTCTCCGCCTTGAATGATACCGAATAAGCCTTGATCGTTTGGACGCCCATGAGCATTGAGACATCTTTCAGCCCAGCGGCTGGTCCGTTCGACAGATTTTTTCATGTACTCATACTCAGCAGGATATGGAGGGCATTCATCGAACGCCATCATAATATCTGAGCCCAGGTCATTTTGAATCTGCATCGCTTTCTCAGGGGAAAGGAACAGCTTGTCTCCGTTCAAGTGGTTGCGGAAATGAACCCCTTCTTCTTCAATTTTCCGGAATTCACTAAGGGAAAATACTTGAAATCCGCCTGAATCCGTTAAAATCGCTCGATCCCAGTTCATGAATTTGTGCAAACCGCCGGCTTCTTTAACAATTTCATTTCCCGGACGGAGCCACAGGTGATAGGTGTTGCTTAAAATAATATTGGAGCCCATCCCTTTTAGATCCTCGGGAGACATCGTTTTTACAGTTGCAAGTGTGCCAACCGGCATAAATGCTGGTGTATCAAAGGAGCCGTGGGGAGTATGAACTTTTCCCAGCCTCGCACCTGTCTGCTTGCATGTTTTGATAAATTCGTACCGTATCGGTGATAATGAAGCTGTCACCGTCTCTCCTCCTCTATGTGTAGCCTTTTATTCAGTGTAGCCTAAATTTTCTTTTTATAAAATGAGCATTGCGTCTCCGAAACTGAAGAATCGGTATTTTTCACGAACTGCCGTCTCATAAGCGTTCATTACATTCTCTCTGCCGGCTAGTGAGCTGACCAGCATAATAAGAGAGGACTTTGGCAAATGGAAGTTGGTCAGCATGCCGTCAATTCCTTTGAACTCATAACCGGGATAGATAAAGATGCTTGTCCAGCCGCTTTCTTCCTGGAATTTGCCGTCTCCAGCAGAAGCAATCGTTTCTAGGGTGCGGGTTGAAGTGGTCCCAACCGTAATAATCCGTCCCCCGTTTGCTCTTGTCTCATTAAGCAGCCGGGCCGTTCCCTCTGTCATCTGATAGAATTCGGCATGCATTTCGTGCTCTTCTACAGTTTCAGCGCTCACCGGCCGGAAGGTTCCAAGTCCTACATGAAGCGTGATGTACGCAACAGATACCCCTTTTTCCTGAAGTTCAGAAAGAATTTGATCTGTAAAATGCAGGCCTGCTGTAGGTGCAGCAGCGGAGCCGGCTTCTCTTGAGTAGACGGTTTGATAGCGTTCCCTATCATCAAGCTGCTCTTTTATATATGGAGGCAGAGGCATTTCTCCAAGCGACTCCAAAACCTCATAAAAAATTCCTTCATAGGAAAAATGCAGCGTTCTGCCGCCGTGCTCTTGTTCTTCTACACATTTGGCTGTCAGCTTTCCGTCTCCAAATGTAATAATCGTGCCTTCCTTTACACGTTTAGCTGGTTTAATCAGGGTCTCCCATGTATCACCCTCAGATTGCTTCAGCAGAAGCACTTCAATTTTTGCTCCTGTGTCTTCCTTCATTCCGAAAAGTCTTGCCGGCAAAACACGGGTGTCGTTCAGGACGAGGCAGTCTCCGGGCTGAAGATGACGGGTAATATCGGGAAATTGCCCATGGCTGATTTCGCCGGTTTCTTTGTTTAGATGCATCAGCCTGGAAGCATCTCTTTTTTCAAGAGGAACCTGCGCAATGAGTTCTTCGGGAAGGTCAAAATCGAATAATTCTACTTTCATGTTATCACCTGTTTTTCTCTTGTCATTTAAATCGTCCAAAAATAGAAAAAAGAACGGTTAGCAAAATGCTGATGATAATGGAGGTTGCAATCGGGAAAAAAAAGGTTGTATTCCCTTTTTTGAAGACTAGGTCTCCAGGCAGTTTCCCAATTGCCTGCATAAACAGGCCGGCCAAAAACAAAACGGCCCCAATAATCATCAGCAGTTTAGGCATTTCAGTCATGTTCCGGAACCTCCAGGTTAAAATGTCTGTAAACCGCATCGGTTACCATTCTGCCCCTGGATGTTCTTTGCAAAAACCCGATCTGTAAAAGATAGGGTTCATAAACGTCTTCAATCGTATGTGATTCTTCTCCAATTGTCGCAGAAATTGTGTCCAGTCCGACTGGACCTCCTCTATACTTTTCAATAATCCCCGTCAGCAGCTTGTGGTCAATATGATCCAGGCCCAATCTATCTACTTGAAGCCTTTCAAGTGCTTCAGATGCAAGCTCCTCTGAAATGGCTTCTTTACCGAGCACCTGTGCAAAATCACGGACTCTGCGTAATAGCCGGTTCGCAATTCTTGGTGTTCCTCTCGATCTTCTTGAGATTTCAGCGGAAGAATGAGGATCAATGCCAATTTGGAGGATATCCGCTGTCCGTTCTACAATCTCTGAGAGCTCTGACTCCCTATAGTAATCAAGCCTGCTCAGGACACCGAACCGGTCTCTTAACGGAGCAGTCAAAAGCCCCACCCTTGTTGTAGCTCCCACTAATGTAAACGGGGGGAGATCGAGCCTGACAGATCTTGCTTCCGGTCCTTTGCCGATGACAATATCCAGGCAGAAATCCTCCATTGCAGGATAAAGGACTTCTTCAATGGAACGGTGCAGACGGTGGATTTCATCAATAAAAAGGACATCTCCAGGCTCGAGCGCAGTTAGAATCGCTGCCAGGTCGCCGGGTCTTTCAATAGCCGGTCCTGAAGTCGTTCTGAGATTTACGCCCATCTCATTTGCAATAATGGCAGCCAAAGTCGTCTTACCGAGACCCGGCGGACCGTATAGGAGGACGTGGTCAAGAGTTTCTCCGCGCATTTTGGCAGCCTGGATAAAGATATCCAGATTTTCTTTTACCTTATCCTGTCCTATGTATTGACTGAGCCTTTGCGGGCGCAGACTAAGCTCCAAGTATTGTTCTTCATTTTCGGCACTTCCGGACACAAGCCGGTCATTCATTGTCATCACCTTACTTTAACAGCTTTTGCAGCGCTTTTTTCACCAGCTGATCGGTTGACAGTGCTTCGTCTTTCAAAGCTGGAACAACCTTATTAATTTCCCGCTCTGCATATCCGAGAACTTTGAGAGCCTCAATGGTCTCAGCGAGAGCTTTTGAAGCCTCATCTTTTTCTGCAAACACGGTATGATTGAATAAGGAAGGAGCAAATTCGGGGGCAACATCGCCTAACTTGCCTTTTAAATCAAGAATAATCTGTCTTGCCGTTTTCTTTCCCACTCCAGGAAATTTAACAAGGAAGACCTCATCCTCTGCTTCGATTGCCTGCACCACTTGAGACGGATCTCCTGATGCCAGGATCGCAAGCGCTCCCTTAGGGCCAATTCCTGTTACGTTCAGCAGCTTCGTGAAAAGGGCTTTTTCCTCTCTTGTTCTAAATCCGTATAAAGCAAGGATGTCTTCTCTGACATGCTGGTATGTATATATGGTTGTTTCTGTTCCCATTGTATAGACGAACGGATTGGGAGCAAATATTTTATAGCCGATGCCAGTATGGTCTATCACAATATACTCGGGAGATATGTAATCAATCTTCCCGCGGACAAAATCAATCACCTTTTTCACCTCTTTACAACTGTACTTCATTGTATCACAAAAAGGCGCGGCCAAGAACTAGAAACGTTAACATATGTTCTCACAGTGCAAAATGAAAAGCCTGCGAAATGGCAGGCAAATTCGAATACGCTATTTTTTTGCAGAACGCGTTCCGTATTGTTTAAATGTTTCGATAACGTGCAGATAATCCTTCCTGCTCGCTACTCTGATTCCATTTTCCAGCTCTATATGTCTTTTTGTTTCAAGCTTACCTACATCTATCTGGAAAAATGACTGGATGACTTTTCCTTCCTCGCTCGGTTTGCCATCAAATATAGATAGTATCCCTTTGTTATTCAGGCCAAAATATCCGTTCGTTTTCATAAGAGGAGATATATCATTCATATTCTTTCTCAGGACAATTTTCATTCCGATTTTCTCCACTGGCATCCATCCCGGATAGCGGTCGAGCAAATGGGACAGGGAGCCATTCGGTTCCCTTTTTATCTCTACGCTCACTTCTCCATCAAGATAAGCTCTTTCCAGGTATAAAGTAATGGAATTTACAGCTTTTTCATCCGCTGTGTGCCGTTCCAATGCTTGAACGTTAACTGTACAAAATAAGGTGATCAAGGTGATGAGCGACAATTGAACATATACAAACGGCTTGCGTGTCAGCAACAAGTCCACCTCACTATTAATCAGATTTAAACGGGTTCCCACCATAAAGGAAACAATGCTAATAAAAAACTTCCATGATTGCCACATTCATAGTGTGACCATTCATGGAAGTTTTAGTCATAAGAAAAACCAGGGATGCCCCTGGTTTTAGCGATTCGGATTAAGCGTGCGCTGAATGGTTTTGCCGGTATTTTTCATAAAATCTTTAATATCGGCATCAATGGTTTTTCGCGGTTTGTTATTTTTAATATTCGTATCAATTTGCTTAACTCTGTTGAAGGACCCTTCGTCTGTAAAGACATCCACATTTTTGCCGTGTGCCAATTTTTCTGTTTCTTTTAAGATGGCGTTTTTCACATTTTTATCGTTTTTATCGTTTGTATCAACAGCTACAATCACATTATCTTCTGTCACAACTGTTCTGGCCTCATCAACATTTTTCATTTTGGAAATTTTATTTGAAACATTTTCGGCTATTTTCTGATCACTCTCGTTATAATATCCATTTTCTTTACGGGTATTTGACACTCTGGTCGGGCGATCATTGCGATCTCCGTCCATCATTTCAGTGATCGGGCCATCGTTGTCAGCATGATCCTTGTTTTTTCCATCATGTTCGTTTGAGTACATGCCGATTGGCTGTGTGTTGTCATTGTAATCCATTGCATTGTCTTTACCATTGCTGCATGCTGTAAGCACACCTGCTAGAAGAGCCAGAGATCCGTATTGGATGGTCTTTCTTATCAAGATGACTACCCCCTGTTTTTATACCAATTGAGCGTAATGTGCTCTTGGTTAGGTTGCTCTGAACAGAAAGTTTTAATCTTGACAGTTCCCTCCATTAATCAAAGGCCTTGTATTTTTTAGCTCCTTTAAACCTGGCTGTTGATTGCAGCTAGCAGGCGTTCACTCTAATCAACAGGTGTTACCAATCCACACCATGCTTGAACAGCGCCTGCTTTTTTAATATGTAAAAAAAAAAGAGACGATTGGAATCGTCTCGAACCATTAAAATTAATCCTCATCCACATTGTAAAAATCAGGGCGTCCAAACATTTGGCCATATCCTGGCTGCATTCCGTACCCCGGCTGCATTCCATATCCTGGCTGCATTCCGTAGCCCGGCTGCATTCCATACCCTTGAGAACCGCCGCATCCACAATCATGCGGTGGCATTTGGCCGTATGCACCGCCAGTCTGCGGCTGTTTATTCTTGCCTTCTTGCGCACCCATTACGTTCGGCATGTTAGGCGACATAGCACCCATTACGTTCGGCATATTTTCATTCATCGCACCCATCACGTTGGGCATGTTAGGCGACATCGCGCCCATCACATTCGGCATATTTTCATCCATGGCACCCATCACGTTCGGCATATTATGATCATAAGCACCCATTACACCCGGGCCAAACCCTGAACCGGGCATTACAGGAGAGGCCGGTGTGCATCCAGGAGGATATGGCGAATATCCTTGCGGAGCCATTTGCGGCATCATTTGAGGCATGCTTTGAGCGCCCATTACATTTGGCATATTGGGAGACATCGCGCCCATCACATTCGGCATGTTTTCATCCATTGCACCCATCACGTTCGGCATATTCGGAGACATGGCCCCCATTACGTTCGGCATATTCGGGGACATCGCACCCATCACATTTGGCATATTCGGGGACATGGCCCCCATCACGTTCGGCATGTTTTCATCCATGGCACCCATCACATTTGGCATGTTTTCATCCATTGCCCCACCGACGCCATAAGGCATTGGAGATGGCACACACCAATACGGCATTGGATGATGGTGATGATGGTGGCCATGATGGCCATATCCGTATGGAGCTCCATACATTGGGGCCTGCATTCCATATCCAGGCTGCGGTCCGCCGTACATTGGCTGCTGCATGGATGGCTGCGTTGCTCCCATTACTCCTGTTGGAGCAGAATAAGGCATATTAGGCATGTTCGGCATTTTCTCCATTTTCTTGGTTGCCTCCTCTTTCTTGGCTGGTGAAACTGCCTTTTGTGCCCCTTGTGCAGCTGTCTTCTCTTTTGGCTTTTCAGCCGGCTTCTTCATTTCCGGCATGACATTTGCCGGCTTTTTCATTTCCGGCATAACATTCGCCGGCTTTTGAGGCAGCTGCGGCTGCTTCGGCGGCATTGACATATTCACCATATAATAATTATTAATATCCATTTCAGGGTAAACAGGCTGAGGTATGTTTGGCATTTTAGGCATAAATGGAGTAATTGGTTTTTCTTTTTTAGGTTCTTCTGCTGCTTGAACTTCTTTTGGTTTTTCCTTTGCAGGCTGCTGAACAGGCTGCTCTTTTATAGGCTTTTGTGTTTCTTTTTTCGAATTGAAATTAATTTGAGTTTCATTCTTTACTGGAACGCTTCCTGTAGGTACCTTAATTTTCATTCCAGGCATTATGGAATCGGGATTGCTTAGTTGAGAGTTCATTTTTTTCAGTTCTTCGAAATCTGCTCCATATTTTTTAGCGATGTTCCACAATGTATCCCCTTTTTGAACGATATGGATTTTCAAAAGTTCCCCCTCCTATGCATTAACTGTATAGTAAAAGCATACAGGCTAATTGCCGTTATTCTTCACCACAAGTTATGCGGAAAAAGGAGCGAATATGCCTTCTTTGAAAAATGCCCAGCCGTAAGTCCTTGTTTTCCCCACTGAAACTTCCCTATTATAAAACGCAAAAACCGTGATAAATGTGCCACTTTTTTTGAATAAATTCCACATTTGTCCGTGGCACAAAGAAAAGCGCAAGGGATGAAGATCTGCTAAGTGCGCGACGTCCTTCCGCAGCGCAGAACTGACCCGCATCCTGCGGGCCCCCGGCAAGTCTCGAGGGGCAAGGCGCTGGAGCTGGACAAATCAACTTATACAAAAAAATCATGAAGCAGAATTCAAAAACCCCATGCGGCGCATGGGCTTTTGTGGCAATCAAATTATATAGAGAGCATTCTGTTCAGGGCAAGCACTGCCTGTTTTGCTTCCTCTTTTTCCACGATGATTCTGTTTACTCCTTTACCTTCTGCAATAGCTTCCAAGGACCACAGCAAATGCGGCAGGTCAATTCTGTTCATCGTTAAACACGGGCACATATAAGGATTCAGTGAAACAATTTCCTTATCCGGATTAGATGAGATCAGTCTGTTAACGAGGTTCATTTCCGTGCCGACCGCCCATTTCGTGCCAGGCTCTGCCGCCGAAATCTGTTCAATGATGTATTTAGTGGATCCGGCCAGATCAGCTAGCTGAACGACTTCGTGTGTACATTCAGGGTGAACAATGATTTTCATATCGGGTTTTGTCTTCCTGATATGAGCAATATTTTTTTCTGTAAACTTCTCATGAACAGAGCAATGCCCTTTCCAAAGAAGGATTGTTGCCTGCTCGGCAGGACCCTCCAATGTTTCTGAAATCGGGTTCCAAACTGCCATATGGTCCAAGGGAATTCCAAGATCAAAGGCTGTGTTTCTTCCTAAATGCTGATCGGGCAAAAAAAGGATGCGTTTTTTTTGCTGTAATGCCCATTTCACAATTTCTTTCGCATTGGAGGAAGTCACGGATGCTCCCCCATTCCTTCCTACAAAGGCTTTAATGGCTGCTGTGGAGTTGACGTAAGTAAGCGGAATGATGGTATCTCCATAGAGAGCCGTCAAATTTCCCCATGCACGCTCCGTCTGCTTGATATTTGCCATATCAGCCATGGAGCAGCCTGCTCTCATATCAGGCAAATACACATATTGATGATCACCAGTCAGCATGTCTGCCGTCTCGGCCATAAAATGAACACCGCAAAAAACGATGTGCTCTGCTTCCTTGTTGTCTGCGGCCGCCTGGGCAAGCTGAAGGGAATCACCGGTGCAATCTGCGAATTGAATGACTTCATCCTTTTGATAATGATGACCCGGAATAAATAGCCTGCTGCCGAATTCTTTTTTAATCTCCCAAATTCTTTTCTCAATTTCCTCCGTTGACCATGTTCTGTACTTTTCAGGAATCAGTGAAACGGCTTCTTCGGTTAGCACATCCATAAGACTCATTTTTCTTCCCCCTGCTTCATTAATAAACTAAAATCCAGCGCTTTAACAGAATGGGTGAGGTACCCAAGTGATAGGTAGCTGACACCCGTGTTTCGATAGGTGTGGAGGTTCTCTGGAGTTATGCCGCCGGATGCTTCTGTAATGATTGAATCAGGCGTTATTTCAGCAAATTGTTTGACTTCCTCAGGAGAACGGTTATCAAACATGATGATATCCGCCTTTGCCTCAATCGCCTCCAAAAGCTGATTTTCATTCTCTATTTCCACTTCAATTTTCACCGTATGGCCGATAGCATCTTTGGCTCTTATTACGGCTTCCCTGATGCTTCCTGCAAACGAAATGTGATTATCCTTAATCATGACCGCATCATAGAGGCCATAGCGGTGATTTCGTCCGCCTCCGCATCTAACGGCATATTTATCGAACATCCGCAGTCCGGGTGCCGTTTTTCTTGTATCGCATATCTGTGTATCCGGACTATCCAAAAGCATGATGGCTTCCCTGGTTGCTGTCGCAATCCCGCTCATCCTTTGAATGAGATTTAATGCTACCCGTTCTGCACTGAGGATTGAAATAATTTTTCCCTCAATTTCTGCAACAGGTTCTCCTGGTTCTACCGCTTCCCCGTCCTTTTTAAGGATTTGGACGTCTATTTGATCATCAAGCAGTGAAAAAGCAGTTTTTAAGACGGCTTCCCCTGAAAAAATGCCTTTTTCCTTTGCAAGAATGACAGCCTCTCCCCGATCACTTTCAGAGAATATTCCGCTCGCAGAAAGATCCCGGTCACCAAGATCCTCCAATAAAAAATGACGAATGCTTTCCTTCACTTTTAATGCATTCACACCATCACCCCTAAAGCTGTTTTATTCGTTTTCCATAGCAGTTCTTTTCGTTTCCAATTCGCTTCTTTTAATGGAAAGTCTGACCTGAAATGACAGCCCCTGCTTTCTGTCCGCTGCAAGGCAGCCTTGGCAATTAATTCACCGGCCGTCATCATGTTCGCCAATTCAAAGACATCTGGTGAAAGCTCATCCGCCTGCTCGCTCTTTTCTTTAGCAGCTTTAAACCAGTTAATTAGCTCCCTTAGCCCCTCTTCATTTCGTTCAATTCCGGCGAATCGGTCCATCATATCAGCTGCATCCTTTTTTGTAACCGTGTACTTGGGAGGCAGTTCCGGGTTGAAGATTGGAAAAGAATTGGGTGATTGGACTGTTCTTACATCCTCTGCTATTTTTTTGCCAAACACCAGGCCTTCAAGAAGGGAATTGCTTGCAAGTCTGTTTGCGCCATGAACGCCTGTGCAAGCCGCTTCACCTGCTGCATACAGCCTAAGGATGCTTGTTCTGCCATTCAGATCCGTCTTAATACCGCCCATAAAAAAATGCATCCCAGGCATGACAGGGATTAGTCCGTCCTGCAGTCGTACGCCATGCTTCTTGCACATTTTCGATATACCTGGAAACCTTTTTTCGAATTGAGGAATGCTTTTAATGTTTAGAAATATGGATTCTCCCTGCTGGATTCTTCTGAAAATTTCTCTGGAAACTACGTCTCTCGGTGCAAGATCTGCCAGCGGATGTACGTTCTCCATGATTCTGTCTCCGGCAGAATTTTGCAGAAAGGCGCCCTCTCCGCGAACAGCTTCCGAAACAAGCCCTTTTACCGCTCCCTCTAAATAGAGCATCGTAGGATGAAACTGGACAAACTCCATATCTGCAAGTATGGCCCCTGCTCTATAGGCAAGGGCGATTCCATCCGCAGTACAATTTTTATGATTGGAAGTATGCCGGTAGAGGGTTCCGCAGCCTCCAGCTGCCAGAACAACAGCAGAAGCGTAAATAACTTCTGTGCTTCCATCCGGATTAAGGACGTGCACACCATAGCAGGTGTTTTCTTTAACAAGCAGTTCTGTAACCATCGTTTGTTCCGCGAGGCTCACCTTTCCATTTATACGCCCGGCAAGAAACTGGACCATTGCTTTTCCTGTTTCGTCGCCGCCTGCATGCACAATCCGGTTTAATCTGTGAGCTCCTTCCATCCCAAGCTTCAGGGAACCGTCCCCAGCTCTATCTGCTGGCAATCCTTCACGAAGGAGGTTTAAAAGAATCTTGTTCCCTTCTTCTGTAAGCTGTTTCGCTGCAAAAGGGTTTGTATGTCCGTCACCGGCTTGAATTGTATCCTCATAATGGAGTTTCGTGGAATCTTTTTCAGAAAGTGCAGCGGCAATCCCGCCCTGGGCTAAGGACGAATTCCCATCTGTTACAGATCCTTTCGTAACAATCGTTACGTTCAATCCTTCACAAATATAATAAGCAACGGCCAAAGCTGCTATCCCGCTGCCAATAATCAGCACGTCTGTCTGCCGCATATTTCCCCACCTTGCTTTACATGTGTCTTGACACCTATCTTTACATAACTTTAAAATAAGCACAAGAGTTTTTTTGACTGGAGGAACCATCTTGATTTATTTCGATTATGCAGCCACTGCCCCAATGAGCGAGCAAGCGCTTGAAGCCTATATGAAAGCTGCTCAAACGGTTTACGGAAACAGCCAAAGTCTCCATGAAGAAGGCGGACGGGCAGCTGAGTGGCTCTCAGCATCAAGGAAGAAAATTGCTTTTTTGCTTGGCGGGACAGAAGAAGGCCTTTATTTTACCGGAAGCGGAAGCGAAGCCAACGTACTGGCATTAACGTCCCTCCTTAATGGAGCGGACCCAAATAAAAAGGAAATCGTTATGGGAGGTATGGAGCACGCCTCTATAAGAACATACCTTCATGACTTAACAAATAAAGGCTATGTGATTAAAGAGGCTGAGCCCGGCACCGGGGGAATGATTGGATGGAGCGAGGTCGAACCGCTTGTTTCAGAACGGACAGCATTGATTACGGTCCAGCATGCAAATTCTGAAACAGGGATCATACACAATATAAAAGAAATTGCGGGGCATGCACAAAAAAATGAGATTTTATTTCACTCCGACTGCGTCCAGACATTTGGAAAGGTACCGATTCCGGCCGAGGAATGGGGAATCAGCTCGGTAACCGTTTCAGCCCATAAAATTCACGGACCAAAAGGAATGGGTGCAGCGTATATTTCGCCAAAAGTGGCGTGGAAGCCAGCCATTAATGGAACGGCCCACGAAAATGGATTCCGTCCAGGCACTGTTGATGTTCCGGGTGCTGTTTCTTTTGCCGTTGCAGCAATGGAAACGGTAAAAGAAATGGACAGAGAACAGATGAAAATGAGAGAATACAGGAAGCGTTTAGTATCCTTTATAGAGGAGAAAAATATTGGAATGACGATTGATGCAATGGATGAGAAATTTCAGCTCCCGGCAATTATCGGGTGCCTGTTATCCCATACAGAAGGCCAATATGCCATGCTTGCATGCAGCCAAAACGGTGTGGCACTATCAACAGGCAGTGCCTGTCACTCGGGAATGACGAAGCCTTCTCAAGCTCTGCTCGCTCTTGGCATATCAGAGGAACAAGCTCATTGCTTTATTCGAATTTCTCCGGGCAGAGGAACGGAAGATTCCCACTTTGAACGGCTGGAATCGATCTTAGAGAAGTATTGTAAGGGAGCAGCAGAAAGGATGGAGTACTATTGACCTCTAAAGTTTATGGAGAAGAAAGAAGACAGCAGATCCTGCAGCTGCTGAAAACAAGTCCTGTCCCTCAGACAGGAAGCGACCTAGCCAAAAAAATGAATGTTAGCCGGCAGGTGATTGTTCAGGATATTTCATTATTGAAGGCAAAGTCTGAACCAATTATCGCAACAAGCCAAGGGTATATTTATATGCAATCGCAAACCCCTGCTAAAAATGCAGAGCGTTTAATTGCCTGCTTGCATAGCCCAGAACAAACTGCCGAAGAGATGAGGGTCATCGTGGATCATGGAGCAGCAATAAAGGATGTGTCGGTAGAGCATCCCGTATACGGGGATCTTACAGCTTCGATCATGGTTCACAATCGTAAGGAAGTAGCAGAGTTTATTGAAAAAATAACATCCAGCCAGTCCTTCTATCTCTCCCAGCTAACAGAAGGCGTGCATATGCATACGATCGCTGCGGATTCGGAATCTGTATTGGATGATGTTTGCCAGGCTTTAAATGATAAGGGGTTTTTAATAAAGGATGAGTAACAAAGAGGCTGTCTGTAGAGAAAATGATTGAAATTGAAATACCCCGGGACGCAGTGAGCATTCCGGGGGTTTCGTATTTTTAAGGGTTAGCTGATTGGACGGAAGGTGCGAGACATTTGCTAAGAGCAGCGGGACAGATGAGACCCTGCATCCGCCTGACGCCGAGGATCCTGGCAGCGGAAATGAGCCAAAACCAATCTAATTTCAAACAGCGAAAGCAGCTTTAAAAACTGCATTCTGGCCTGTCTCTTTCAGTTCAGGCATAAAACGCTTTATAGCTGCCAAGAACTTTCACACCGCAGCCAAGCGCCTCCAGCTCATTTACAGCACCGGGAATTAAAACACTGTCCATGGCGTGCTCCAAATCGATAAGGAAAAAATAGTTTCCTAGTCCGGTCTTCATCGGCCTTGATTCAATTTTGGACATATTCAGTTTTCTCCACGCAAACGCGGAGAGCACCTGGTGAAGCGTACCTGACTGGTTTGAAGGAAGCGTGACCATAATGGTGGTTTTATCCTTACCTTCATAACCAGGCAAGGTTGGAGGCTTCTCGGACGCCGATGGATGCAAAATAGCGAACAACGTATGGTTGTAATGATAATCATGGATGTCCCGCTTCACAATGGACAGTCCATAAACCTCTGCCGCCATTTCATTCGCAATAACTCCTGCATTTTCTCCAGGATGTGTGCTTACAAATTGAGCAGCCGCCCCTGTCGAAGCTGCATAAGAATGCTCTGCCAGCGGAAATTCGCTATGCAAATACCGGTGACATTGCGCAATTGCATGAGAATGAGATACAATCTTGTCTACCTGCTGCCATGAAGATTCACGGTCAGGATGCACCATAAAATGCTGATTTATAGGGACGACCAATTCCCCTACAATATGAAGCGGCTGTTCATGAACGAGGTAGTCGACCGTTAAATTCACGGAGCCTTCAATTGCATTTTCAAGAGGAACAATCGAGAAGTCCACATCTCCCGCAGCCACGGCATCCATACAAGCCGGAATGGTGGCATATGGAATCTGCTCAATCTGTTCATGAAAAAACTTCGAAACGGCCAAATGGGTAAATGTTGCCTTAGGTCCTAAAAATCCAATACGATAACTCAATGCTACCAACTCTCCTTAAGCCCCTGATCCAAGTATTTCTACCTTATCGACAAACTCCATTTTCTTAAATCGAGAAATTAAACGATTGATATCTTCGTTCATTCCATTAATATTCAAAGAAAGCGTTACGTTGGCTCTGCCTTGAAGAGGAATGGTTTGATGAATCGTTAAGATGTTGCACCCCGCATTAGCCACCAGTCCCAGAAGCTCTGACAATGTTCCGGATCGATCCTCAAGCTGAAAAAAGAGCGTAATGATCTTTTCTTTTACAACGGTGTGAAACGGAAAAACAGCATCTCTGTATTTATAGAATGCACTTCGGCTAAGATCGACCCGCTGAACGGCTTCCGCTACCGATCCTGCCTTTCCTCTCTCCATCATCTTCTTCACATCAAGTGTCTTTTTCATAGCTTCAGGAAGAACATCCTCACGGACAAGAAAAAAAGTTTCTTCTTTCAATCCTATCACTCCTCCATTAAAAAGTTGGCGAAGATAAGGATAGCGCTGTATCCTTAGCGGACTTTCAAATATGTATAATGTCCAGGCAAATTGCCTGGACATTCCGTTCTATATTCCGCAAAAGCGGACAGTAAAAACCCGCATATATAGACTGCATTTATTAATCAACAAATTCAAATTCGAACTCAAGAAGTCTGACGATATCTCCGTCTTTGGCTCCTTTTTTGCGAAGTGCCTCATCTACGCCCATCGTACGCAGCTGGCGCGCAAAGCGGCGGACAGATTCTTCTCTGCTGAAGTCCGTCATCTTAAAGAGACGTTCGACTTTTTCACCGGTAACGTCAAAAATTCCCGCACTGTCTCTTGTAATGATAAATGGTGTTTCTTCTTCCTCGAGTGTATAAACTACACGGTGAACACCCGGATCTTCTTCATCCTCGTAAAGCGGGAATTCCGGTGTATTCTCAAGTGTGTCTGCAATTTTAAACAGCAGATCACGAATTCCATCTCTTGTAGCTGCTGAAACAGCAAACACTGGATAATCATCCTGGAGCTTTTCTTTAAAGATTTTTAGGTTTTCTTCTGAATCCGGCATATCCATTTTGTTTGCCACAATAATTTGAGGACGCTCTGTCAAACGCAGATTGTACTGCTTCAGTTCATCATTAATTGTCAAGTAATCCTCATAGGGATCACGCCCTTCAAGGCCGGACATATCAATCACATGAACAATGACTCTTGTTCTTTCAATATGTCTTAGGAACTGATGCCCTAAACCGATTCCTTCATGTGCTCCTTCAATTAAGCCTGGAAGATCCGCCATAACAAAGCTGCGTCCATCCTGAGTTTCAACCATTCCAAGGTTTGGAGCAAGCGTTGTGAAATGGTAATCGGCAATCTTCGGCTTTGCCGCTGATACAACGGATAGAAGTGTGGATTTACCAACACTCGGGAAACCGACAAGTCCGACATCTGCAAGGAGTTTTAGCTCCATCACGATGTAGCGCTCCTGACCCGGCTCTCCGTTTTCGGCAATCTCAGGTGCCGGATTGGAAGGTGTAGCAAAGCGGGTATTACCGCGTCCGCCTCTTCCTCCTCTTGCAATGATTGCCTGCTGGCCGTGCTCAGTTAAATCGGCTATGACCTGTTTCGTATCATCATCCATAACCACGGTGCCAGGCGGAACTTTAACAATCATTTGCTCCGCATTCCGGCCATGCATGTTTTTAGACATGCCATGCTCCCCGCGTTCCGCTTTAAAATGACGCTGATAACGGAAATCCATCAGGGTTCTTAAGCCTTCTTCCACCTCAAAAATGACGTTTGCTCCCTTGCCTCCGTCACCGCCGGCGGGGCCTCCGTCCGGAACATATTTTTCACGGCGATACGCAACCATTCCATTGCCTCCGTCGCCGCCTTTTACATAAATCTTGACCTGATCGACAAACATTATGTCTTTCCTCCGTTCTGTGATGCACGATTACTTCGTATAGAAAATGACAGCCGCCGTAAATTCTTCAGCTGTTATCGTTAGTTCTGAAAGTTGATGATCGGGCAGCTTCATGAAGTATGTATGCAAGCTCTGCATATCATTTAGCATGCCATGAAAATCTAAAAAGAAACGGACCTGTCCCAATTCTTCCGACATCTCTATCGTAAGCACGAGCTGATTTTCACATCTGTCACCAGCACACTGATCCAGCAGCGCAAAAAAGTCTTTGCACCAGGCGCTCAAGTTTCGATCGAGACTGTCCAGATGAAATGTATCCCCGACAATTTCATACTCTATTGAAAATAAGTGGCGCTCCCAGCCAAAGCTGATTAAATTTCCAGCCAATTCTGGAGCCTTAAGATTGCAGAGCCTGGACTCCTGCTGGGCTTCAATAATAATTTCTTCCATAATCTCATTTACTCGTTCATATTTTTCAAGAGACAGGTTGCCCTTAATCAGCTGCAGCCGGTTCATCCAGTCATGCCGGTAGTGGCTAATGACATCAACCATATTCCAGTTTTTGCTACCTTTAGTCATTTGCACTCCACTCTTTCTATTCTTTTAGGAGCATGATTCTAATCAATTTGTTCCGTATAACCAAGTAAATTCGTTAATCTGAAAAGATTGCCTGATGAAATTATAGCAAACCTATGCGCGGAAAAGAAACGGTTTTAAAGAAAATAAGGATTTAGGGGGGTCTCAAGAGGATTGCCTGCCCATCTATCAAATTTTCACAACAAAAGCGCAAGCGCACGGTGAGGGTGTTCTGTTATGTTCACAAGATCCTGCAGGAGGATCTTGCCTGCTGCAAGTCCCGAGGTGCCCGAGCGGCTATGCTGTCAGGAAAGAACCTGCTAATAGGCTCTGTCAACTTGATAAAAAGCAATAAAAAAAAGAAACTCTAGCTCTTATTCAGCTAGAGTTTCGGTTGAATTAAGCTTCTTGAGCTGCAGGGTACACGCTCACTTTTTTGCGGTCGCGGCCTAAACGTTCGAAACGAACTACGCCGTCAACTTTAGCAAATAGAGTGTCGTCACCGCCGCGGCCAACGTTTTCACCCGGATAAATCTTTGTACCGCGCTGACGGTAAAGGATCGATCCGCCACTTACGAATTGTCCATCAGCACGTTTAGCGCCAAGACGTTTCGATTGTGAATCACGGCCGTTTTTTGTGGAACCTACTCCCTTTTTGGAAGCGAAAAATTGAATATCCAATTTTAAGAACATGAGGTTCACCTCCTACTTTTCTAAAATGGTCACACGGATGTATTCTCCGTATTGTTCTTCTATGGTCTTAATGGATACGACCATTCCTTCGATGAGCAGCTGTCCTTTTTGAATGGCTTCCTCTGAAACAGCATCTGGCCATTCAAAAATAATACGTCCCTGCTTCTGGTCCATTTCCAGTATAGGCTCGATGCCTGCGAGTTCATGGACCGCGTTAATCGCTCCAAACACCACACAGGATGCGCCTGCACATACAAGATCTTTTCCAGTTTCATCAAATTGAGCGTGCCCCGACATAGAGAAGGACTGAATTGCTCCCCCTGCAGATCGGTTTACCGTAACGTTTATCATAGGATCAAGCCTTACGCGTTGATTTTTTCAATAACAACTTTTGTGTATGGCTGACGATGACCTTGCTTTTTCTTCTGGTTTTTCTTCGCTTTGTATTTGAAAACAACCAATTTTTTCGCACGGCCTTGTTTTTCAACTTTAGCTGTAACGGTTGCTCCGGATACTAGAGGGCTTCCAACTTTAACGTCGTCGCCGCCTACGAATAAAACTTTGTCAAATGTAACAGTTTCACCTAGCTCGCCTGCCACTTTTTCAATGTAGACTGCTTGGCCTTCTGCTACTTTAATTTGCTTTCCGCCAGTTTCAATAATTGCGTACATTCCACTGCACCTCCTATTTGATACTCAGACTCGCCAGTGTACAGGTGAATTAAGATGAAAATCATCGAAATCACTTACTACCTGCATCCGAGCGGTTGTAGCCACGGGTGCTACAAACAGTAACATAAGAATATTACCAGAAGTTTAATCTATTTGTCAATGTTCTTTTCCTGTTGTGGGATTCGCTCCCGAATATCTTTTTCATCTCCGATATGCCGAAGCTCATATCCCGGCTTCTCCCAATCACCGGCAGTTATGAATATACGAAAATGAAGCTCCTTTTCAAGATCCCGGACGCTGCGATCCAAAATCGCCATTACTCCCTGCTCCGCATGGACCCAGATTGCTTCATCTTCCATGTACCGGTATTGCCGCAGTTCCCTTTCAAGCCTTAAGGCAACGGTTTCTGCAGAATCGACTCTGCCTTTTCCATTGCAGACGCGGCAAGGCTCTGTTAACAGAGCATCAAGATCCTCACTCGTTTTCTTCCTCGTAATCTGGAGAAGATTTAACTCGGTAAAGCCAATAATGCGGGTTTGGATCCGATCCCGCTCAACCTGCTTTTGCATCACCTGCAAAATACGAGCCTGGTCAGACGTGTCCTTCATATCAATAAAGTCAATCAGGATAATCCCATTTAAATTCCTCAGGCGGATTTGCCTTGCCGCTTCAAGAGCGGCTTCCTTATTCGTATCAAGTATCGTCTGGCGCTGCGAGTCCTTTCCGGTAAACTTTCCGGAATTCACATCAATAACGTGAAGCGCTTCGGTTTTCTCAATAAGGAGATAGGCTCCATTTTTAAGCCAGACCGCCTTCTTCTGAAGCTTATGTATTTCCGCATCCAGCGTGTCAAATATCTCAGCACCTTCTTTTGAATGGTGCACGCTTGTCTCACACTCAACTGGAAGGCGCTCCCTCAGGTTTTCCGCTAAATACACATCATCACAGTGTATATCCGAATAGGCAGAAATGGAGCGTTCAGTTAAAATCGTTTCAAGCAAGTCGCCAGCTTCCTTTAGTGGTGTAGGAGCTTTAGAAGAATGAGATGGAAGAAGCTCCTTGAATTCCCTTCTCAGCCTGTCCAGTTCCTCTTTAAGTTCATCTGCCGGCAGGGAAGCTGCTGCCGTGCGAAGCAATACACCTTCTCCATTATCGAGTATTTCGCTGCCCCATTCTTTAAGCTTAACGGCTGCGGTTTCATCAATTTTCCTTGATACCGTAACCTTTCCTCCATAGGGCATGTAGATGAGCGAGCTTCCGGGAAATTCTATATTGGCGGTAAGGGCTGGCCCCTTCCACTCGTCTCCTTCTTTTTTAATTTGGACCAATAGCTTCTGGCCTTCATGCAAATAAGAGGAGATTGGCTTTTGCTGATCGGAAAGCCGGTAATCAGGCAGATCCTCGATGCGGATAAACCCGTTTCGTTCGAGTCCAATATCGATAAATGCCGCCTGCATCCCTTTAACGACTTTTTCAACCTTCCCTAAAAAAATGCTGCCCGCTTTCCCTTTTTGACCGGATTTTACTATTTTTAAATCTGCCAGTTTTCCATTCTCAAATAAAGCAATGCGCTTTTCAGGCAGATTGGCTTGAATAAGTAGCGTTTTCAACGGATTCCCTCTTTTACAATCATCATTTTCCCCATTTACTCACGTTTCAAAAGGGAAGTCAATACGCATAAACAAGCTCCTCCACCTTGGAATTTGTTCTTTTCTCAGAAAAAAAAGCGTGAAGCAATTCATTCTCATCCAGCTCAGACCATTTAGTCCCCTGCCTGTAAACGATGATTGGATGCTTGCAGCCTCTCTTAAACCTGGACATGACCGACAAAATATTTTCTTCTGATTCCACTTCAAGAGGAACTAACTTTTGTATGGATTTTTGGCTGCCATAATACCTGTCCATTAGAAATCTCAGGTGAACAAAACGGCGCTGCTTAAATTCTGTATACAGGCTAAAACATAAAAAGATTGTGATCATCCATAAATTCAGCTGAAATGGAAAAAATATCAGGACCGCGGCCAAATATAAAACGAGAGCGCATATCGAAAAAGCCAGCATCCACTTATGGGCTGCAGGGAACGGCTTAAACAGCGAAAAAGCTATAAATAATAGTTTCCCCCCGTCAAGCGGCCAAATAGGAAGCAAATTAAAAAGCAAAATAGAAAGATTATAATAAGTAAACAAGGAGAAATCACCGGCAGATAAAAGCCCTCCGCTCAAGAGAAGCCAGGCTCCCCCCTGCATGAGAAAATGCTGCAGTGGTCCGGCAAGCACAACCGCCAGTTCTTCTTTTATTGAACGGTTCCCATGCTCCTCCATTTCAGCCGCACCTCCGAATGGAAGAAGCACGATGGATTTAACTCTCCATGAAAAATATAGGGCGCATGCAGCATGGCCAAGCTCATGAACAAGAACAATGGCAAGCAATATAGCCAGCGTTTTAAATTGGGCGGTAGCCGCACTGATGGCCATTACTACCCAAAGAAGAGGGTGAATGTGAATTTTTCTTAAAAGAGATCCGTATTTAATCAAAAGGAATCACCTGTTTCGGGTCAATAAAATTATCTCCCTTTTTTATCGCAAAATAGTACGTCCCTTTTTTATTTTCATTTACTTTAATGGTGCCAAGTTCTTTCCCTGTGACCACTGTGTCATAAAGTGACACATCCACTTTTTCCAAATTTCCATACCATGATTCGCTTCCATCTGCATGCTGAAGAACAACCGTAAGACCTGTATCCGGTTTTTCTCCCGCTTCAACGACGACCCCTTCATCAATCGCATCCACGGTCGCACGATCGGTCTCAATCAGAACCCCTTGCCCATTCACCTGAAAGTTTTCAGTGACCTTCCCTGAAGCAGGAACAGCATATTCCCCCTTTGAGGCAGCAGGAGGATCAGGGGAAATTTCATCTGCCTGAAACAAGGCTAACGGATGACCGAATTGCTTCTGATACCAGGAGGATACTGCAGCAAATTGGAATTCTTGCTTGAGAGAAGCTTCAACCGTACTTCGGATTGAATCTAGCTTTGGACTGTGATCTTTAAACATCACTGCCATAGCGAGGACCAAACAGGCTGAAAGAAACAGTTTGAAGAGGAAAATCTGGGGTTTAAACAGCGGGTGTCCCGTTTCATTAAGGGTGTCAGGTCCTCCCTCATACGAATGAATAATACCTGTATACTTCTCTTCTTCTTCAATCACAGCCTCTTTATTCCACGTTACCGGAATTTCTGCTTTTTCCGCAGAAGGTTTTGCCTTTTTTCTTTTTGCCATCCGCTTTCTGATTTCGTCGGCCCTTCTGGACATCTTCATCCACCCTTTTAATGTCAGTTTGTACAAGTCTATGACTCGTCCCGCAGAAATATGAAAAGAAAAGCGGAGGCGGCTTGCTCAGGCCTGAGAGACGGTGGAACCGGGACTGGCAAAGTCGCTCTTTGACTTTGACTGGACCGGTGAAGCGGCCGAAGGGCTAGCCGCTGGAGCTGGACAACAAGAAAAGCGGAGGGCGCTTGCTTAGCTGTGAGAGACGGTGGAGCTCGCGACCGAGAGGCGCCCAAGTTGGGTTGTTCAGCTAAAGGCGCGACGTCCTGTCGCAACGCTGAACGGGCCTTCATCGTGAAGGCCCTCGACCGAGAGAGGGAAGCGGCCGAACAGCTAGCGCCCGGAGCTGGACAACAAAGAAAAGCGGAGGCGGCTTGCTCAGCCCCTGAGAGACGGTGGAACCGGAACTGGCAAAGTCGCTCTTTGACTTTGACTGGACCGGTGAAGCGGCCGAAGGGCTAGCCGCCGGAGCTGGACAACAAGAAATGCGGAAGCGGCTTGCTCAGGCTGGACAACTCAGTTCAGCTAAAGAATCACTTTTGATCACAAGAAAAAAGCAGCCCCGTTAAGAGCTGCCTGCTTCTGCACATGTTATTTTCCGTCACACTAAACGCGTGCTCCGAAAAACTTTTTGATTTTATCCATAAAGCCTAAATTTTGCTGGTCAAGAATTTGAAGGGGAACCGATTCCCCGAGAATTCTTCTTGCAATATTGCGATACGCAATCGATGCGCGGTTGTTCGGATCCAATGCAATCGGTTCACCGCTGTTTGATGCCTTAATCACTTGATCGTCATCTGCAACAATGCCCAGCAGGTCAATGGACAGATGGGCGACAATTTCATCAACGTCAAGCATATCTCCATTTTGCACGAGATGAGTGCGAATCCTGTTAATGACGAGCTTCGGAGGCTCTATGTCCTCTTTCTCAAGAAGCCCGATAATTCTGTCTGCATCCCTCACTGCAGATACTTCAGGTGTGGTGACCACAACTGCTTTATCTGCACCGGCAACAGCATTTTTGAAGCCTTGTTCTATGCCTGCAGGACAATCGATCACAATATAATCATAATCCTGCTTCAGCTCGCCAATAAGCTTTTTCATCTGTTCAGGTGATACCGCGGACTTATCACTTGTCTGGGCTGCAGGAAGCAAATACAGCAGCTCATCAAACCGCTTGTCTTTAACAAGTGCTTGATGGATTTTGCATCGCCCTTCCACCACATCAACCAGATCATAGATAATACGGTTTTCAAGTCCCATGACTACATCCAGATTCCGCAAACCGATATCCGTGTCAACTAGACAAACCTTTTTGCCTAAAATGGCCAGGGACGTCCCTAAATTGGCGGAGGTGGTTGTTTTGCCAACTCCACCTTTACCAGAGGTTACAACAATCGCCTCTCCCACGGCTACATTCCCCCCTCGAGCGTAGTTACATCAGGTCTTACATACATTACATTCTGCAATCGGTCTCTCTTCATTTGCCCTTCATCATCTATGTACGCACACTCCATCCCGTGTTCCTCTACATGAATACGCTCAGGAGACTGATTAAGAGAATCATAAATTTTAAGCTGGGCTGGCGCCATGACAGATGCAGCAATGATTGCCCTGCCGTTTCCATTATAGCCTGCATGGGCTGTACCTCTAAGAGCACCTAAAACAAAGATGCTTCCGTTTGCAATCACTGTGCCTCCAGGATTGACATCCCCAATTAACAGGAGATCTCCTTCCACCTGAAGCACTTGTCCAGACCGGACAATTCTCGCGGCTTTTACAACTTCCGCTTCTTTTTTCAGTCTGTTTGCCTCTTCTTTCGTAACGACATCAGATTCAATGTTTTCTACCACAAGATTCTTCTTTTTGCGGATCGTCGTTTTCACCATCTGCTGCTGTTCTTCCGAAAGGAGACGTTTACCGGATTTCACACTTACTCCGATTAAAGGTCCGTTTTCCTGCACATACTGTTTAGAGGAAAGCATCTCTTCCAGTTCAAGAATGAGTGTTTCATAGGTGCAAGCATCATCCAAATATAGAGTGAGGCCGTCCTTTGTTCCTTTTATTGTTACATACTGCTGTTTTTGGGCTTTCACGATGTTCACCTCAATAACACTACAAATTCGACAAACCCCGCTAAATCTCCTTTTTTTTGCTGAACCGTTTAATCCTCAGTCTGTCTTTTTAGACCCGTGAGAAACGATTTTAACGGATAAATAATCACAAGACCTGCGATGGAATTCACAGCCAGCGTCGGCAGGAGTCTGCGATTGGCAAATTCATAGAAATTAAGCGGATTCAGACTAATAATAAGCTGGATCCCGTAAACGTAAAATTCGAGTATACTGATTGCCAGCATACCGACAAGCAAAACAACAAAGGCATTGTTCTGAAGAATCTTCAGTGCTCTTCCGGAAAGATAGGTCAAAAACGGATAAGCAAATAGATAGACTCCAAGAATCTCTGTATACACAATATCGTGCAGCAGTCCAAATATAATCGCATACGTGATCGCAAGTCCGTCTCTTACATAAACAGATATAAAAATTAAAAGAAGCAGGGTAAATCTGGGAACATAGAACATGTCTTCAGAAAAAGATGGAATGAGTATTAAATCAGCTGCGGTACTCTCCATGATGAAAAAAAACAAGACAACGACAGGGAGGAGAAAACGTCTCACTTGGCTTCCTCCTCCGCATCGCCGTCACTTACATCTCCTTCTGGAGGGACAGAAGCTGCACGCTTGATGATAAATACATTTTCAACATCATAAAAATTAGCGGACGGTTTGACATAGGCCATTTTCGTTAACCCGTAAGAATCAGGCTGGACATCTTCCACTGTTCCAATCGAAAGTTCCGATGTGAACACTCCGCCATTCCCTGCAGTTACAACTTTATCGCCTTTTTTTATGTCCATGCTCGTATTGATGTTTCTGTATAGAAGCATTTCTCTTTTTTCATCGTATCCTGCAATTAAACCGAATATATTTTCTTTGCCCTTAACAATTGCCGGAACCTGATTGACACGGTCCTGAGCACTTAAAAGCTGGACGGTTGAAGTAAAGGCATCAACACTTTTTATTTTCCCGATTAGTCCTTTGGATGTCATAACCGCCATGTCTTCCGTTACACCATTCTGTTTGCCTCGGTCAATCGTAATGTATTCATACCAGCGGTCAGGATTTCTTGCAATCAGCGTACCAGTGATCGGTTCGAATTTGCTTAAATCTGTTTTCGCACCAACATCGGCCCGCAGCCTGTCATTTTCTTTTCTAAGACGCTGAACCTCTGAGTCAAGGCTTGCATACTGCTCAATTCTTGATTTCAGATATTTATTTTCTTCATATGTATCCTTCAAACTGCCGATTTCTTCAAAAGTCCCGCCAAAGAATTGAGCAGGCTTGTGAAAAACTGTTTGAAATAAACCGGTAGAATCTTTAACAAACTTCTCTGGCCATGACAATTCACGGTCGCCTTTAATAGAGAAGCCGATCAATGCTACGAGCAAAATGACGCTTGCCAGAAGCAGAATAAGCCGTTTGTTCATAAAAAAAGGCGGCATCATTTACACCTCTTAACGTTTGATATTCCTAATCCTCGCAATGTCCCGGCTAAAAGCATTCGGCGCCCCTGATGAGGCACCGAATCTTTTAAAATGGCTCTGTTAAACTTTCTTTACTTTCTGCCTTATGAGCGATCGCTGCAAAGCTGCTGTACCGCACCGATCATTTTAATCAGCACAGTGCCTAAATCAGCATTCAGCTTTAAGTGCGCCCGAAAAAAATTAACGGAGGTTTTTTGTTTTCCCTTTAAATAGGTGAATATGTTCTAGCGCTTTTCCTGTTCCAATTGCCACACAGTCCAGTGGATTTTCAGCAATCAGTACAGGCATATTCGTTTCTTCGCTAATTACTTTATCCAGGTTGCGCAGCAGTGCTCCGCCCCCGGTCAGGACAATTCCGCGGTCCATAATGTCTGCAGCAAGTTCCGGCGGAGTTTTTTCCAGCGTGTTTTTAACCGTATCAACGATCGTATAAACCGTGTCACGAAGAGCCTCTGCTATCTCTTTAGCTGTAATTTCAATTGTTTTCGGCAATCCGGTAAGCAAGTCACGGCCGCGGATTTCCATATTCTCGACATCTTCAGGAGTACCGGCAGATCCAACTTCCATTTTAATCGCTTCCGCTGTCCGGTCACCAATCATAAGGTTGTACGTTTTGCGGATGTAGTTGATGATCGCATCATCCATTTCATCGCCTGCCACACGGATTGATTGGCTTGTTACGATTCCGCCAAGGGAAATAATGGCGACTTCCGTCGTTCCCCCGCCGATATCCACAACCATGCTTCCTGTCGGTTCCCAGACAGGCAGGTTTGAACCGATTGCAGCTGCGAATGGCTCTTCAATCGTATACGCATCACGTGCGCCAGCTTGTCTTGTTGCATCAATAACAGCTCGTTCTTCAACAGCCGTAATGCCTGATGGCACACAAACCATTACGTAAGGCTTTCTTGAAAAAAGACTTTTGTTTTTCGTCGCTTGTTTTATGTAATATTTCATCATTGTAGCAGTCGTCTCGTAATCTGCAATAACGCCATCTTTCATAGGACGGAGTGCCACGACATTTCCAGGTGTACGTCCGATCATATTTTTAGCATCATTTCCAACAGCAACAATGGACTTGGTATCTGTTTGCATTGCAACAACAGAAGGTTCACGGAGAACGATTCCTCTGCCTTTCACGAACACCAGGGTATTTGCTGTACCCAAATCTATCCCAAGGTCTCTAGTACCAATTCCAAACATTCATGTATCTCCCTTTCTGAAACGAATCACTTTTTGTAATAAGGATGAACCTTAACGAAAAAACTCATAAACCTTATTATAACGTAAATCGTCAAAAAAAAAAGTGAATTTCAGTTTACAAATACCCTTTTTCCTTCAAGCTGATAAATTTTCTGTCCCCGATGATTAAATGATCTAGTAATTCAATTCCAATCATCTTCCCGCATTCTGATAATCTTTTCGTAACTTCGATGTCTTCTCGGCTTGGAGACGGGTCTCCGGAGGGATGGTTGTGGATACAGATAAAAGAAGCTGCGGATCTTCTGAACGCTTCTTTAAAAACTTCTCTCGGATGAACAATCGATGCGTTCAGACTTCCGATGAAAACGGTGTGTTTGTGGATGACGTGGTTCTTTGTGTTGAGATAAAGACAAACAAAGTGCTCCTGTGTCAGGAATCTCATTTCTTCCATTACGTAATTCGCGCCATCCTGCGGAGATCGAATAACATAACGGTCCTCGCTTGAAAGCTGCAGAATTCTTCTTCCGAGCTCCATGGCTGCCATTATTTGAACAGCTTTCGCTTGTCCAATTCCGGATATAGCAGTCATTTCTTCGATCGATGCATCCTTTAGCAGCCGCAAACCTTCAAAATGAGAAAGCAGCCTTGAGGATAGCTGAAGAACAGACTCACTGCTCGAGCCTGTCCTTAATAGAATGGCGATCAGCTCCTGATTTGAAAGACTGCCAGGCCCATCATTCAAAAGTCTCTCTCTCGGTCTTTCTTCTGCGGGGAAATCACGGATTTTCAGCAGCGGTACATTCATTGGTTCCTCCTGTCCCCTAAAGCGCTCATCTGTCTAAATCGTAAATCCTATCTCTCTCAATTCCCTAATAACTCTTGAAACCGGCAGACCCACCACAGAAAAATAATCTCCTCTGATCTCTTTAACAAAGGCCTTTCCGAGACCCTGAATTCCATAGGAACCTGCCTTATCGAGCGGTTCACCGGTTTCTGCATACGTTTTGATTTCTTCGCCTGACAATTCCCAGAAGGTCACTTCCGTCGAAACATAGAAGCTTCTTTCCTTTTTGCCTTTAAAAATAGAGACACCCGTCAATACGTGATGGCTTTTTCCAGACAGCAGACCGAGAGTTCTTACTGCTTCCTGCTCGTTTTCTGGCTTTCCGAGAATTTGACCGTCCAAGACGACAATGGTGTCCGCAGCCAATACAAAGGAGTCTGGAAAAGAGTTTGCCGAATGCCATGCTTTCCTGCGCGCTAATTGCATGACAGCATCCTCTGGAGACTGTCCAGGCTCTATCGTTTCGTCTACATCCGTAATCATCACGTTAAAAGGGATGTTCAGACTTTCAAGCAGTTCTTTCCTTCTAGGAGAACCGGAAGCTAATATAAGGTGCTGTTGGAGATGTGCGTGCATATGCCGTCCATCCTTTCATGATTCATAGGGAGATACAGGTGTATCGTATCAAAAGGATAGAAGAAGCACAATTTTTCAAAAAGAGATTTCATTCTTAAAAAACTCACTTTCAGCTGTTCTTATGAAAGCTCTTATGCTTGCCGAGAAGAAGACCCGCGGCAAGGAATATGACAAAAAGCACATATAACGCAAACCACCATAAAGTCCAGTATTTCAGTACGAAATTATTAAAATCTACGATATTTAAATGCACCTGATTGGACATAATCCAAACGAAAAGTGCTGCTGGGATAATAAACGGCCTGTAGGTAGTATGCTTAGTCAGCGCTTTAAAACCAAGTAGAGCCGCCTGGAGGCAGCATGTAATTTTCACAAATATCCCAAAAATCCAAAAAACTCCAATTAAAACCTCTACTCGCTCAAACAGCCTTACTATTGTAATATCCCTCATCAGCTCAAATGTAGAATACGTTTGGCGGATTACCAGGTCATAGCCTTGTATCGCAATGCTCATTAATACCGTTAAGGCAAGAACCACACCCCCTATTAACATTGCAGCTAAATAAGTTCTGCCCAGCCCTTTTTTATTAGAAACATACGTAAAAAAGGAAGACATGATAATAATTTCGATAAAAGGAAAGCCAAGAATCGTGTATGCGCCGTGCCACACAGGCATAACCCCTCTTGAGAAAAACGGTTTGAGATTAGAAAATTCAAACTGATTAAGAACCAAAGCAAGAGAAGCTGCAAGCAAAAACAGCGTAATTGGTGTAATAAATTCATTAACTCTGGCCAGGTTATTCAATCCGAAGAAAACGGAGTATATGACAATCAGCAGAATTAGCACCTGAAAACTAGCTGGACTGCTCTCCGGGCTGATAGATGTTGTCATAAAATTACTTAAATTCCTCACAATATACGCGGCCAGATTCAGGGCATAAAAAATAATCAGCCCATTCACAAAGTAGCTCATAACTTTTCCCAAAATCTTTTCAGTAATTTCGAAAATAGAAGCATAATGGTATTTCTTCATAAGCCATATAAGCAGGAAATTCAGAAGCAGCCCCATCACACTGGCTGTGACGGTTGAAACCCATGCTTCATTTTTTGCAAATGTAGCCGTTAAACCGGGAGCCATTAAAATGGAGCTGCCTGTTACAAAGCTGATGACCAATAAAAACAGCTGCTGCTTGGAAATAACATGATTCATAATGATTAGCTCCCTCCAAACATCAGTCTGTATAAAGGATCCATGACAAAAATAATCCAATCATCGATTGGAAAGACATCAACATGAAAAAAGGAAAGCACCCCGTAGCTTGCTGTAATCACCCAAAAACCAGTAAGTGTCAGCGTATATCTTTTATTTTTCATAGACACTTTTCAACCTCAGGCCCGTTTGCTGAATGGTTATATCGGCAGAAGTATCAAGCTGGGCCATTTTAAATTTTTTATCCCATTGGTCTTTTATTTTTTCCCATTCAGAATAGCGGTTTTCATAAAGCAGCTGTCGGAGACCAAGCATATCAACATTATTTTTTACTGCTGTTTGAAAAGCTTGCTGCATTTCCCGCTGAAGCTTTTCCTCTGCTTTTTTTTCAATTTGCTTAATCTGCGCTCCATTTTCAAGAGCAATCGGACATGTAACCTCCTGAACCTCCGCAGCAGCTGACAAAGTAGCTTTATAAGACAGAGGATCTGCTGAAATATTTTCCAGCTTTCCCTTTGTTTCTTTAAATTTGACGCCGATTATTTCATCAGGATATCCAGGGCACTCCACGGTCGTTTCAAACCCATCCACGTTATTACCGAGAAAGGCCCACCCTCTCGATTCGCCGGGAGTAAACCATCCTGCCAGCTTATCATCATTAAAGTAAGCAAATCCGGTCATTTCAAACATCTTCTGGTTCCCATCAATGTCATCCAGCACTGCCGTTTGAGCCGCATCCGCTTCAGGGATCTTTTTTTTGATTCCCGGTATAACCGGCTCCGTATATCCCCCGTAATTCCAGCGGATAATATCCTGCAGCTCCACTCCCTTCTGCAGCCCCATGCTGCCGCCGTATACATCAATTCTTCTGGCTATGGAAAGAGAGGGCATATTTTGAATGGGAATATAAACAGAGAATAGTTCCTTTGCAGTACTCTCCTTCGCTACAAAAACATTGACGTTGTCTCTTATTTGATAGAACCTTTCCAAATAATCCAAAATTGGCAGCAATCCTTTGCTTTTCGCAAATTCCTCTCCAATTAAAATAACGGAAAGATGGGCAAAGTAAATTTTTCTCGAAAACATATTCCGTGCCTTCTCCATGATCTCCGTTATGGAACTGCCGCTGATTGTGTAAGTGTAAACAGCTCCGCCTGCGCCTCCGGATTCAGTAGCGCCTTTAGATTTAGCGGTCGCACCAGGATTAACAAGCTGAATCGACATGCTCATCCCTTCCGGACTCACATCAAATCCAAGGCCTGACACGATAATCAGTTCATTCAGCTCAATCCTTCCGCAGGAGGTGAGCAGAAGGAGGAGCGATATAATGAGCGGCCATTTCTTCATGCTGATCCCCCGCTCTCCTGTTTCTTTTGAATCCGCTTATACAGTTTTGTATTTGTCATCCACAGCGGCATCCTTAAAAAGCCATCCTTCTGCTGATCCAAACTGAAGGGAGCAAATGGCTGAAAATATGGGACCCCTGCTGAAGTAAGGGAGGCTAAATGAATGACTAATGCAATAAAAAAAATGATCATTCCATAAATTCCAAGCGTCGCAGCAATGACCATTAATAAAAAGCGCAGCAGCCTGCTTGCTCCTGAGAAAGAATAATATGGAGCCACGAAGCTGGATATCGCAGTTAAAGAAACCACGATGACAATGGCCGGTGAAACTAGTCCTGCCGCAACGGCCGACTCACCGATTACAATTGCTCCAACGATTGAAACTGCAGACCCGACCGGTCTCGGCATCCGGACTCCAGCCTCACGGAGAATTTCAAAAATAACCTCCATTAACAGGGCTTCTACAAATGCCGGAAATGGCACCCCTTCCCGTTGAGCAGCAAGACTAATCAGGAGTTCTGAAGGAATGAGCTCTTGATGAAATGTAGTTACAGCTATGTAAGCAGCAGGAAAAGCGAGTCCGATCGCATAGGCAATCAGTCTGATAATACGGACGAGAGAAGCGATATCATAATTTTGGTAATAATCCTCGGCCGCCTGAAAAAAAGCCCAAAAGGTAGCGGGGGCAATAATACAAAATGGGGTTCCCTCCATCATAATGATGACTTTCCCCTCCGTAAGAGCAGAGGCTGCCACGTCAGGCCTCTCCGTAGATAAAAAAACAGGAAAAGGGGTTAATTTATTTTCTTTAAGCAGTTCCTCGAGCATGCCTGTTTCAAATAATTTATCCGTTTCAAGCATCGACAATTTTGAACGGATATGGTTCAAAACCTTTTTATCTACTAGCCCTTCAATATACCCTATTACGATTTTCGTTTGCGTAATTTTCCCTGCCTTTAATGATTCAAAGTAAAGCATCGGGGTCGATATCCTTCTTCTCAAAAGGGGGATGTTATCCGCAATCATCTCCACAAAACCTTCACGCGGTCCGCGAACCATCGTTTGAGACTGAGGCTCTTCAATGGTCCGGCTCTTCCAGGAGGTTAAAGGGATTGTATATGCAAAGGATTGCCCGTCCATAAATAGGGCAACCCCGCCTCTTATGATGAGATCGGCCACATCTGCAAAATGAACAGCGGTCTTTAATCCAGCCGAAGTGCTTACCGTATTCTGGATCCAGCCTTTCTTTGCAGGAACGCCTTCCTGTACCTGATTCAAAATAGGAGACACGATAAATTCTTCAATTTGCTTGCGATCTGCCATATTTTCAAGGTAAACCACCATAAAAGAGAACGATTCCCGGGGATAAGACTGGATGACAAGATCATCACTTTTTCCGAACAAACCTGAAATGACCGCCTCGTTTTCAGCCATTCTTTCCGCAATTGGAAGAGCAGCCCAGCCCAATCGCTTTTCTTCCAATTCTTTAATCCGGTCTCTTTTACTTTTAGAACGCAGCAATGGAACCGCTCCTCTCCAAAAAGCTTGATGTCCTCAGTATGCTTCACAAATTTTTCCTTATTCACGATTCACACCCTCTCGCTGAAGGCAAAAAAAAAAGAACACTCCCCATTTGAAGTGTCCTCTTCATTCATTTCCCCGCATTCAGCCCGTCCAAAATAAATTGCTGGGCTTTCCAGCCGCTTGCAGAAGATGAATCCATGGAAAGCTGTTTAGCCGCGGATAACAGATTTTTCTTCAAAGCCGAATCCTCTTTCACACGGTTAATGCCATCTGATGCCGCCTTAATTTGGTCTGCTTCAGGTTTTCCTCCCGAAATGACCTGAAAGGATATAGCTGATAAACTGCCTGCCGCTTTTTTCAGTGCTTCCGACGAATTCCCTGTGCCGGATACCGGCCACTCTGTCTGTTTGCCCCCCCATGCTTCCACCTGTTTCTCCTGTAAGACTTTGCTCAGTGCACTGGTTTCTTCCTTAGAAAAACCAACACCGCCGTATACGAAAAAAGCGCCACCCTCTTCCTTGACCACAGCCGCATACCCGCTGTTCTTCAGCTCACCTGCTACCTCCTCAGCTGAGACACGCGATGAAAATTTCCCGTTTTGGACAACATAGGTTGCGATCTTGCCCGCTTCGGACGGAATGGCTGCAGGAGATGGCTTTTCTCCGGACTGAGAAGGTGCCGGCTCAACACCCGGATCTGTCCCGCCATCTGCCGGCATGGCGGCCGCCGGCATATCATCATTGGAAATGACATTCAGTGCAATAAATCCAAATGAAATTCCCAAAACGACCGCTACGATGACCGTAAACAAAAATTGTTTAATCGGAAAAAGCCGATCCTGTACGCCTTTTGTATCCGAAGGGAAAGAAAAACCCTTTTTCTTCTCCTTCTTCTGAACGATCACTTTTGGATCTTCTTCATATACATCTCCCTCATCATCAGGCAGGATCCACTGAAACTCCTCCTTCTCCCGCTCTGCCGATGCGGCAGCTTCTCTTGCAGCATTCTCCTCCCACGAAGTGAAGGGAATGACGGAGTCTTTTCCACGTTCAGGTTCACCATTCAACTTAATCTTAATGGTACGCCCTTTGTTCTGCTGCTTGTCCATTCCATCACCGTCCCCATATGGCAACTTTCCTCCATGCTAGCACAGCGAAATCAAAAAAAAACAAGACATTTGTCGTCTTGTTCGAAAAGGTTTTCGCCAACTATTCGGTCGTTTCGCCAATGTTTTCGTCCGATGGCGATTTGAACGGATCAATAACACTGCCGGGATCTGAATTTGGAAATGGAGGCAGCTGGTCTTTTAGTTCTTCAAGGTCCGGCATATAGTAGGCGGAGACGATGACGTCGTATTTGAGAGGGACGTCGGCCGTTTCTTCCTTACCAGCCGATTCAGTGTTCGTAATTGTTACTGATTCAATTTGAGTGATTCTCTTTAAAGACTCCAATGTTTCTAAAAATCGTTTTACTCCGCTGTAGTCTTCAGATTCCAAATTAACCGTAATGGATACTTTTTTCATTCCTGCTGGAAGGGCAGGCAGATCGGCTGCAGGCTCACCAGCCGAACCTTCCTGGGAACTGCCGTCAGCTGCCGGCGCTTCTGATGCAGGGGCACCGGACGTCCCTTCCTCTGCGGCTGTACTGGCAGCGGCCGTTTCTTCTTCTTTCTTCTGATCTGCTGTTTGATCTGTAAAATCCTGATCAGAAAACAAAGCCGATTTAACGGTGCTCCCTGATAGTGTTTCAGCTTTTTCTAAATCGAGCAGAAACTGTTCTTCAAAGCGATTATTCGGTACCTCCATCTGCAGTTCAGCAAGAGAATACTGATTAAGAATAGTATTCGCTCCTCCACTCGTGCTAGTTGGAGACAAAAGTTCTTCAGAAGTTGCAATGTTTTTTTGATAGGACTCCTGTTGTTTGGCGATTGGACTTAGGATCAGAGATTGAAAAGCAGCGTAGGCGCCGCCGAGAATCGCAAGGGATAAGACAGCAGCAATGAGATGCTTCCTATTGAACTGAATCATCCTGCTTCTCCCCCTTCTCCTGTATTTCTTTCCACTTCGCCCGATTGAGTTCCAATTCAAACGTAGCAAGATATGGCTTTTGTGTTTTCAGTGAAGCTGATTCTTCCTCATCTGCATTTGCCGCGCTGACCTGTTCCTGTGTACTCATTTCCGTCAGCTTCACTGTTTGAAAATAAGGTATCTCTTTTAAACGGTTTAAGTAAAATGCGGCTTCTCTGGATTCCTCTAAATGAATAGAAAGGGTTAATTTATTCGCTTCTGTATATCCAAGTGATTGAAAGTAGCCGCTATTCGGCAGTCTCCCTTTCAGGTCCTCCATAATAGGAACAAATTCAACCGGATAATCTTCTGTCCAAGTGACAGCATTCGCCAGCGTGGTAAAGGCACTTCCGCTTCCAGCACCGTCAGTCTCAGCTGTAACAGCCAGCTGCTCCTGAAGAGCCAAGTCCTCCTGTTTTAAACGCTGAACCTTAGCTTCTTCCGAGCTGAATTGATTTTGCATAAACAATAATAACAAAATAGCTGTAAGTGCCAGCAGCCCCATTACCAGAAGTGAAGCATAGTTTTTACGCTTTCTTTCAGGCAGTAAATTAATTTCTGCAAGCATGCTATTCCACCTCTTTTAGCGCAAGACCGAGCAAAACGTCAAATTTCCCGGGCAATGCCTCATTTGATGGTGTGTAAATCGACTCTCTTAAAATACTGGTAACAGGCATTCCTGCTGCAGCCGTAATTTTTTCTGACAGCTCCTTTATTAACGGATGGTCACCCGCCAAGAAGACTCTATCAATTTTACGGTTGCCCTCATGGAGAGTATATTGATAAAAATTCATAACCCGTTCAATCTCACGCAGACTGTCTTCGAAAACGGATAAGACTTCCTCATAGGTCTGAGTTTTATGGGTAAGTTTAAAATATTCCCCTGATGCGGATAAATACTGACAGTCCCAATCCTTAATTTGAACAGCAATCGGAAGACTTCTCATCATGAGCAGTTCATCCTGTTCGAAAATCGAGAACGTCACTGATTTCATATTGGTTTGGATAAGAAGACTGCTTTCTAAACCAGGCTGCTTTCCCTGCAATTTGTTATGAAGTCTAAATAAACAGAGCGGGGAGATATCGGCCACTGCAGCCATTAATCGATGCTGATCTAAAAACCTGACGTAATCCTGAACCGCTGCTTCTGGAGCAGCAAACAAATAAACATCCTTGCTTTTACCGGAGCGGTCGATAATCTGCACGTCAAATATGGGATCTTCAAAAGGGAGATGAATGCTATTTCCAAGCTCTGTGTATAAATATCCCTTCATCTCATCTTCAAGAATATCATCTGGAACTTCTACCTTTTTCACAACAACAAATGAGTCCGGTACAATAAATCTAATTTTTTTTCGTTTAAGCGACCATTCCTGCTTGCATTCTTCAAGAATCAGGGAAAGCTTATCATAATCCTGAATCCGGCCGTTGCTAATGATCCCTTCCGGAAGAAAGTGCTCTCCAAATCCGCTGATTTCCAAAGGATCTAAAGACTTGAGCTCAAGGTATTGTATAGAATAGTCGGTAAAAAGCAAATTGGCAACAGATGCTCTGGGACGGAATAGAGAGAGTTTCATGCAAAAGCTCCTTTGTCAAAATTACCCGGTTAATCCGGGAGAATTTAAAAGAATATGAATACCGATACATACCAGTCTATCAATCTTTCACCCCAGAAATAAGAAACAAGGGCCCCTAGAACAATAAATGGTCCGAAAGGAAAAGGCTTTCCTCTCTTTACTTTTCCAGCCGCCATACCGAACAAACCGGCAACAGTCCCAAAAAGCGTGGAAAGAAAGAATGCGAGAAGAACGAGCTTCCATCCAAGTCCTGCTCCAAGCACCCCAAGCAGCTTCATATCCCCCGCTCCCATACCTCCCCGGCTTGCAAGGATAATGACGAACGGGATAAAAACGCCTAACAGGATACCGGCAATCGGATCCCACCAAGGATGGAGAGGAATAAAAATCCGCTCAATCAGTAAAAGCGGGAGAAAAACAAGCAGCACTTTATCCGGTATGATCATATAGCGGATGTCAGATACCATAATAATCGAGCATAGAGAGATAAGAGTTATAGCGACCGTCAATTCCTTTGACCATCCCACCAAAAGCGGTGATATCGTGAAAAGAATAGCCGTAAAAAGTTCCATCAGTGGATAAATAGGTGAAATCGATTTTCTGCAGTTTGCACAAGCACCCTTTTGAAATAAATAGGAGAAAATCGGCACTAATTCCTTCGGAGACAGCTGATGACTGCAGCATGGACAAGCCGAACGGGGACGGACAATGGATTGTCCTTCAGGAACACGAAGACCAACAACATTAAAGAAGGAACCAAGAACCGCTCCAAGGATAAAGAGATATGTATGGATGATGAGTGGGAGAATCATGATGGGTTCACCTTCTTGTTGGGATTTAGGGTTTTGGTGGGGAGTTAATTAGAATGGATAAGTCCTCCCGGGGGAGGACTGTTATATAATATTTAAAGATTAATTTCTCCTCTGCTTATAGCTTTAACATCTTTACCACTAGTGCCAGTTTGATCTGAGTAAGTTTTCACTGGATTTGTAGTACTCACAAGTTTCACATAAAATTTTACTACGCCACCTACTTTTTTCGCTAATACTTTTGTATCTGTTTCATTGTAAGTATCCTTATTATTACTTGGATCTTTAATTTCTTCCATATGTCCACCAGTAATTAATGTTGATAGAGGAATAGATGTACCTGTGGTGTCTATCTCCTTATTTTCCGTTGCAATGTATATCCTTGCAGCATTAGCAATTTGCTCAGCATTGGCAATATGGGCATCTTTCTTAGAATTACTTATCATTGCACCTACTGCAGGAATCGCAATTGCAGCGATAATTCCTAAAATAACGACAACAGCCAACAATTCAATCAGTGTCAAACCGCGCTGATTCTTAAACATTTTTTTAAACATGATTCAGGTTTCCCCCTAATTTTAATTAGTAAATTTAACCCAATTTACTAGATTCATTATACAACACCCTTAGGCATTACGATAGATATTTTTGACATATTTTTTTACTGGACATGATTAAAAATATCAAACATCGGGACTATTATCGCTATGACAATTGTACCAACTATTCCAGCAAGAAGAACAATCATTAAAGGTTCTATAATAGATTTCAGGCGATCTGTACTGTTTTCAACTTCTTCCTCATAAAAATCTGCTACCTTTCCTAACATAGCATCCAAGGAACCTGTCTCTTCTCCTATAGCAATCATTTGCGTTACAAGCGGAGGGAATGCCCAATGTTTTCGCATAGGTTCTGTTATAGAAAAGCCATTTTCCAATGATTTTCTCGACTCTAAAATCACTTTGGAAATCACTTCATTTTCCACCACTTTTTCAACGATGCCCATAGCTTGCAGAATTGGGACCGAGCTTGAAAAAAGAGAGCTCAAGGTTCTTGTCATTCGGGCCAGGACAGCTTTTTGAATCATTTTCCCGAAAATCGGCAGCTTTAAGGCCACTAAATCCAGATAGTAGCGAGTTGCTGGGGTTTTCCTCATAACTACAAAGGCTGCTGTTAAAAGGGCGAATATAATGAGCAATAGCCACCAGTAAACCTGCATAAAATTACTGGCATTGAGCACAACCTGCGTAATAACAGGAAGCTCTGCCCCAAACCCTTCAAACATCGTAACAAACGTAGGCACAACAGATAACAGCAGGAAAATGACTACTCCAACTGCAACCACAGCAACGGCCATCGGATAGGCAAGGGCAGATTGGATTTTCTGCTTTGTCCTGTTTTGTTTTTCATAGTGTTCAGCAAGCCTTTCAAGCGTTTCATCCATGTTTCCACTCGCTTCACCGGCTCGAATCATATTTACAAACATACCCGAGAATATTTTGCTGTGCTTGGACGATGCGGCAGATAGAGGATTTCCTGACCTCATATCTTCCTCCATCTGCTCAAGCGCTCTTCGAAGCGCCTTGCTTTCGGTTTGCTTTGCGAGAATGTTTGTAGAGTCAACAACTGATATTCCCGCTTTCAGAAGTGTGGAGAATTGACGCAAAAAAATGACGAAATCCTGAAGCTTAACCGGGTTCCCGATGCTGATGTCCTTAGTCAAAAAGGTTTCCGGTACTTCGTTTAGCTTCGTAACCCGGATTCCTGATTCACCAAGCTTTAAAACAGCTTCTCTTTTAGACGGAGCGGTCAGTTTCCCGCTCACTTTGCCTTTTTTATCGCGGCCTTCATATTGATATCTTCCCATTACTCCACCGCTCCCTGCATGTATGGCAATGCGGTTTCCCTTTCAATAATTCCGCTTTTCACAAATTCTTCGAGCTTGCTTTGAAACGAATGCATTCCCTGTGCCCGGCTTGTCTGGATTACACTTGGAATTTGATGTGTTTTTTCATTGCGAATCAGATTGGCAACAGCTGAATTATTCAATAATATTTCAGTTACCGCTCTTCTTCCTTTACGATCGGCGGTCGGAAAAAGCCTTTGAGAAACTACACCGATCAGCACAGATGCAATCTGAAGCCGGATTTGCGGCTGCTGATTGGCTGGAAACACATCGATCATTCGGTCAATGGTCGTAGATGCCGATGATGTATGGAGCGTGGCCAGCACCAGATGCCCGGTTTCCGCAGCAGTAATCGCTGTATGAATGGTTTCCAAATCGCGAAGCTCCCCGACCAGAATCACATCCGGGTCCTGCCGCAATGCAGCTTTTAGCCCTGTTGCAAATGTAGTCGTGTCAAATCCGACTTCTCTTTGCTCAACCACGCATTTTTGATGCTTGTGCAAATACTCAATCGGATCTTCAAGTGTGATGATATGTTTGCGGATTGTTTTATTCATATAATCAATCATGGCTGCAAGTGTAGTAGACTTGCCGCTCCCTGTCGGACCGGTTACGAGCAAGAGTCCGTGGGGCTTGTCCACCATATCTTTTAGAATCGGAGGCAATTCCATTGAATCTATCGATGGAATGGTTCTTGGTACAATTCGGATGGAAAGAGAGATGCACGACCTCTGTCTGAAGGCATTGATCCGGAATCTTGAAATACCGGGAATTCCGTAAGAGAAGTCCAGTTCCCCTTTTTCCTCAAAAAGGGCCCATTTTGTTTTCGAAATGATCGCTTTGGCCATGCCTTCCGTATCAGCCGGCATTAGCGGTTTATCCCCCATTTTAATCAAGTCTCCGTTTATTCGAAGGACAGGAGGCACGCCAACAGATAAATGAATATCAGACGCCTGGCGTTCGTAGGCAGTTGTTAAAATGGAATCAATTTGACTTTTCATTTAGGCCTTCACCTTTTATTCCGGCATCGCAACCCGGAGAATTTCTTCTGTTGTCGTAAGCCCTTGCTTCACTTTTAATAGGCCGTCGTCAATCAAAAAGATGGTTTTGTTTTTCACTGCTAAATCACGAAGGACAGAGAACGGTTCGTTGTTTAAAATGAGCCGTCTCATCTCATCATCAATCATTAAAAGCTCATGGATGGCAATTCTTCCTTTATAGCCAGTCATGTTGCACATCCCGCAGCCTTTGCCTCTAGCTGTTTTTTCAATACGGAGTCCTCTGCGGGCAAAAATTTCTGCTTCCCGCTTTGTCACAGTCTGCTCCTCTGCACAATCCCGGCAAACCTTCCTGACAAGCCGCTGAGACACGACGCCTGTCAGGGAGGACGCCACTAGAAAAGGTTCCACTCCCATATCAATCAGACGGGTAACCGTACCAAGCGAATCATTCGTATGAAGCGTGCTCAGCACAAGATGCCCGGTCAGCGAGGCTCTTACCGCAATTTCTGCTGTTTCGCGATCACGGATCTCCCCGACCATAATGATATTCGGATCCTGACGCAGCATCGATCGAAGTCCTTTTGCAAACGTCATTCCCACATTGGCATTGACCTGGATCTGGTTGATCCCTTCCAGCTGATATTCAACAGGGTCTTCAATCGTAATAATATTTACCGCTTCACTATTTAGCCTGTTAAGGGCCGCATAGAGAGTAGATGATTTGCCTGATCCCGTTGGCCCCGTTATTAAGACAATGCCGGTCGGCTGTTCAATTAGACTATTAAATCGCTGAAGGTTCAGACTGTTAAAGCCGAGTTTGTCCAAATCATTCAGTGTGCTGCCTAAATCCAAAATCCTCATTACAATTTTCTCGCCATAAACAGTGGGAAGTGTAGAAACACGCAAATCCAATGGATTCAGGTTTATAACGGTTTTTATCCTTCCATCCTGAGGAACCCGATGCTCGGTTATATCAAGATTCGACATGATTTTTATTCTGGCTGTCAGGACGCTTTGCATGTGCTTTGGCAGCGTCCGTTCATTTTTTAGAACCCCGTCTACACGGTAGCGGATCAGTATTTTCGTTTCATGCGGATCAATATGAATATCACTTGCTTTTTGCTGAACAGCACTTTGCAGGATCTGATTGACCATGCGGACGATTGGGGAATCATCTCCGGTTATCGTATCTTCCTCTACTTTTTCTTCAACAGATATTTGATCCATAAAGTCTGACATACTATCATCAGATTCATAAAATTTTGCAATAGCTTTATTGAGATCGTCCTTGGAAGCAATCGCCGTCTGAATCTGAAACCCAGTCGCTAAGCGCAAATCATCAACTGTATAAAAATCCATTGGGTCAGCCATGGCAACGAAAAGCTTGTCTCCATCTTTCTTGAGTGGAATAACCAGGTTTCGTTTTGCCATTTCTTTAGGAACAATATTCATAATTTTTTGATCAAATGGATATCTATAGAGACTGATATGAGGAATACCAAGCTGAAATTCCAGCACTTCAATTAGCTGCTGTTCCGTCATGAATCCTCTCTCTACTAATGCGTCACCAATCTTCTGGCCTTTTTGCTTTTCTGAAAGAGTCTGATTTAGCTGTTCTTCCGTGATGAGGCCGGCTTCTACAAGAAGATCGCCTAGCCGTTTACGGGTTGTGGTCAAATTCATTCCCCCCCCCGCTTGTTTTATTTTTCAATGGGCTCTTCTTCTGAAGCAGTATTTTCACCTTGTGGTTCAGGCTGCTTATCAGACTGCGAATTTTCAGCTGGAACAGCTTTCTCTTCTTCAGTCTGATTTGTTTCCTCAGCAGGCTGCTCACTTGCAGGAGGCTGCTGTTCTTCCGCTGCCGGCAGGCTGTCAGGGTTCAAAGGCCCTGCTGGCACGGTGGTCCCTTCAGGTAAACCAGTCTCAGGATTTAATAAATTATTAATAACCTCATCTACTACTTCAATCGGCTGATAATAGCGTTTTTCAAGGATTTCATGAATCGGAGGATAAAAATCTTCTGCGATTTCTTCAATTCCCTGCGGATAGCCTTGATGGTCCGTTACCCGTCTTGTCACTTTAACTAAAATTCCATCCGCACCATCGCGAATTTTTTTCTCTTCCCCTACAGAAAGAGAAGTATTGTAACGAATAATTTGTTTAAAAGGGAAATACTCAGGTTCCGCAATAACCGGTTCATATGTGTATAAAAGAGGTTTCCCGGATATCTTAACCGTCAGGTTCTCTCCAGAAATTTCAAAAACGAGAGTGTAATCTGTCTGATTTGGGTTGAAAATTTTTAAATCCATTTCTTTAGGGATAATCTTTGCTTCAAATCCCGGATCGGTGTACGGCGGGGCAACTACTCCTGTGTGCCTTTCTACAACAACAAAATTTGTTCCAAGCACCGTTTTAAAAACAGCTGAAGCGATCATTCCGAGCGAATCCTGGTTAGTCGCTTCGGGGAATTGCTCCACTAGGGACCATTGGGATAATGCTTTCACTTTTATTGAAGGATTGGATTTGACAAACTGGAGTATTTCCGGATCGTCAACAGGGACAGGCAAACTCGCCTCGTGAATAATCTGCTCTTCACCTGCAACATATTTTTCTAAATGATAGTGCAGTCCAGCTTCAAGCTTTGCAGCTGATTCTGTTAACTGCTTTTTAATTTGGTCCATATCAATTTGAGCGGCGTCATTTAAAGCTAAATCAGCTAAAATACGATCAACGAGCATGCTGTCCAAAGACACTTCAAGCTGGGAAGGCTGGCCATCTGCTGCATTGCGAACACTTTCATCTACTTTAAATTGAATGGCTGCTTCCGGAAGAATTTCTTCCCGCTTGAGGAAAGTCAGCTTTATTGAATTAGCACTGCGCCAATCCTTTATGGAGTCCTCTACTTTTTGTGCTGCTTCTCTTTGAGGCAGACCCGATATATCTATGGAGGCAATTTGCGTGTTAGGTTTAAACCGGTCACCATTACTCAGGTAATCCCACACAGCTTCACCTGCGTAGGAAAACCCGGTCAAATAGGCGGTACAAATAAGGAGGGCGAGGAATACCTTTAAAAGCTTTGAGTTTCTCACCGATACATTACTCCTCACATTTCAACGTTCATTGATAATTCAACAATTATTCCAGGACCTTCTTCTTGAGCATGGCGAATCGCTTCCGCTGTAAGTAGGCTGTCTTTTTTCACCAGAATATGCCCCGATTTCGTATAAATATCTTTTAAAACTCTCTTGCCTTCAAGAAGCTGAAGCTGTTTTTCTTTAATATCATTCATCGGCTGGGACGCATATCCCATAGACTTAGGCTCATGCGTAAATACAGGTTCTGACACAATCTCAGGCTCTGCAGGAGCTGGAGCAGGCATTTCCGATACAGGAATGGTTACTGCAACAATTTCTTCTGGTTCGACAGTGTTTTGCCCTGCCAATTCCTCTGGTGCCGAATGGAAATGAACATCCTCTTTTACGACAAGAATATCCTTTCCGAAGGTCATTACATCACTTGATGCAATGGTCACCTGTTTTTCCTTATGGCCGATTTGGAGTCCAAGAATTAATCCGTTATCCTCATCGACAAAAAATTCCTTTGCTTCTCCTAATAACTGGCCTTTCCGAGTCATAACACGAGTATCATTTATTTTAATCCGCTTATTCACAAGCTGGTTGGCAATGGGAATTTCGTTTAAATCAATAATAGAATTTTCTGATTCAATTGTTACCGCATATTCTCCGATTCCCACAATCTTCTTAAATGGGATCGCTTTAACGCTTACCTGCCACTCTGCATGCTCAACCGTAAGGAAATCAACCGTTCCCTTTTCCGGATTGATTACCAAAGATTTCACTTCTCCAGCCTCTGTTCCTTCAGTAATACAAACGATTGGCAATCCGACTATTTCAATACTTTTTTTCATCATTCACCACATCCAATAGATTAATAGATTCATTGTTGCTGCTTTTTCGTCCAGGATAGCTGTTCTTTTAAGTATGGATAGGATTCCAAATATTCCATTGCTTCCATATAAACATTTTGAAATTCTATTTCCTGTCCCTTTTCCTCTAAATAAGTTAAATATAATTGCACGAAAACAAAATATTCCCGGATTCCTATAGTAGAAGTCAGCACCTTATCCATTATCGCATTAAATTCATAGCCAAGAGAAGTTTCTTTTAACTCAAGAAGCTGATTGTATAAAACTTCTAGAAATTCATCCGGCATCGATTTCTGAATAGATACAGCTTCTTCAAGAGGTTGTTCCACTTCTCGCTCTTCATAAGCATCTCCCGAATCGCCGGTGTCAGTGTTTTCTTCGATATCTTGAACATACAGTTCAGGAATTTGCAGTTCAGCTGCTTTTTCTTCAACAGCCTCCTCTTGTTCAAATTCCTCTTCAGCAGATTTACTATCAGAATCAAATGCCATGACAGATTCTTCTTCAGCCGCTTTTCCAACAGAAAGTTCTTCTTCGTCAGAAAGGGCGTCATTCGTAATGGGTTGAAGTACATCCAAATCCAAATCATAAACCGGAAGATCGTCCTTAACAGCATCCTCTTCAAACCAAGAAGCAAAACCCTTCATTTCTTCGTCGGTTATTTCTGCTTCTCTTTTCTCTGTTTCTTCCTCGGTGAAGTCTATTTCCGGCTCTCCTGCAAGCTCCATTAAAACGTCAGCAGCACTTTCTGGAGCAATTTCCTTTATTAAAACAGCATCTTTTTCTGATATAGAAATTAATGAGGTCCCCTCCCCGGTAACGAGGTTGTCGTATAGGCTCTCCTCTTTTTCCTGATCAAAATTATTTTCCGAAAGCTCCTCTAAGAAGCTTCGGCCATTTAATGAATCTAAGTCTTCTTCATCCACTGTAACACCGGATTCTTCTTCATCTGGATGACTCTCAAACCACTCTTCCAATAACTCTGGATCAGAGTCAGATGGAACAGAAGTTTCCGTTTTGTCAGCAAATTCTTCCTCGCTTGAAGCAGTTTCTTCAATATACCAGTCGGTTTCAAGGATTTCTTCATTTTCATCTTCCACGAGGCTACGCTCCTGATCATCGGGTTTTTCTTCAAACCAATCAAGATCAATTATTTCATCCTCGTTTGTTTTTACATCATCATTCTGATTATGAAATTGCTCATACTCAGGATACTGATTGCTTTCTTCCCTTTCGAAAGGAGATTCTTCGTACAGATCTTCATCTGTATGATCATAACCCTCAACAGCAAGAAATTTTGCTCCTTTTTGATGAATAAAATAGGCTGCCATTCCGAGCAATAATGCTGTTACGAGAACAGACTGCCATATAGGCATAACCTGAGATCCCGCTAAGTACATCAAAGCCAATAAAAATGAAACGGCTGTAATCAGCCACTTTCCTTCCGCTCTTAATGGGAAAGGGATCAAAAGAAATACAGGAACCCAAATCAGCAAACCTGCAAGTAAGTACAAAATAAAATTCCAACTAATAAAATCCAATTTATCACCTCAGCCGAAAGATTCATGCATAAAGAACTATTAATCAATTAAACGTGTAAAAAAATCCCTGAAATGGACAATATTCGACTATCATTTATTGTATAATAAACTTATTGAATTTGAAAGAAGGGAATCATATGTTTGAGAGAATTATTTCTTCCGATCAAAAAGGATTTACATTAATAGAAGTACTTATTTCCATTACTATTTTCAGTGTCCTGACCATCGGAATGCTGCAATTTTTCAATCAGGCATTAAATTTTTCCAATAAAAATGAAGATAAAACACTTGGCATTTATGTAGCCCGAAACATGATTAATTATATGGAACAGCAAAGCTTTAGTAATATAAATAGTTTTTACGTGAAGGAGACCGGGGCAACGGTCATTGAATCCCCTTCTTGTGAAAAGGATACGCTGGCAAATGGAGAAAAGGTACTGAATCAAACAGAGAAGATTACGCTTAACGGAAAAGAAACAACAAGATGCGCATTAAATTTTACTCCAAAATTAAATAACCGCCAGTTTTCGGTAAAGGTTGAAGTTAAAAGACATACTGATGAAAAACTGCGGAATTCATTGATCCCCGTCAACGTGATCGTTTCATGGGATAACACTAAAACACAGCTAGAGGGGTACATTGCCAATGAAAAAAACCGCTGATAAATGGAACAATGATCGTGGGATGACACTGATCGAGGTTTTAGCCGTGTTAGTGATATCAGGAATTGTGATAACGGTTTTTTATAATGTCTTTATTATGGGTATTAAAACCTATGAAAAAACCAGTGTAGAGGTTCAACTGCGGGATGAGGCTGATTATGTGCTGTCCGACCTATTAGATGTTGTGAATCAGTCGAAAATAGACAAAGCTGAACTATGTTCTTCAGAGCAAAATGGTACCCCCTGCCTGCGTTTTGTTCAAAACAAATCAATCGAGAACAAGGACGGAATTTTTATTGAGCAGAATTCTTCAGAAATCACAACAACAACTTTTATTTTTGGTAAAGAGGTCAAGAAAATAGTTGATCAAAATGGAAATAAAGAAACTGCCATTCTTACACAATCTCCCTACGAATTACTTGTACCTGTCAAGCCGGAAGAATCAGCAAATATCTTCTGTATTGAAAAGTCAACAGACGGATCTGGTTCCTGCAAATCCGGACTAATAGAAATGTCCATTCAAATTCAGAATGTTAACTTCACCGAAGAAAAAAATATGACGGTTAAACCAATGACACTTAAAAGCCAATTTGGATTCTAAGCATGGAGGAAACGAGTATGTTAAAAAATCAAAAAGGTCAGGCGTTACTAACTGTAATGGTTGTTTCCCTTGTATTCACCGTACTCGGGCTGACTATAGTAGCGGGGTCCCTTGGAGGAACGAAACGAACGGAAATAAGGGTGGGGGACATTGAGCTTACAGCGAAAGCTTCAAGAGCTTTAAATGAGGTCATTGCACAGTTTCGAAATAAAGTAACGGATCAATCGCAATTTAAGCTAACCAGTGTAACGGATATTGCAGCTATTAATGCAAGACTTGGTACATTAAAATCAGATTTATTGCAGAGCACTTCAATATCCGGCCAGGATAATCCATTAAAAATAGAGGATTTAACTACACTATATAAAATAAATACTACTAAGTATTTAACAAGAGCCTATGAATTTTCCTATACAGCAAAAGATGGGAACCGAAAAAAAACCGTTACAAAAAAAGTGTTTCTCTCTCCCACCCCTTCTTTTTTAAATTACGCTGCCGGCACCGGTCCTAATGGAGAAATGTACTTGAATGGGGCGTCTGAATTTAATGGAAATATCTATACTGATAAATTACAAACAAAAAATATAGCCCAATACTATGACGCTTCATCCGTTAACGGAGTGCCTTCTTCCAAGGACACCAGATATCCAAAGGTTAATGGCAAAGCAATTATACGGACAAGCATTAACGGAAAAACAAATCTATCTGATTATACCCTTTTAAAAACGTATTTTGAGGAGAATTCCAACACTGTTTTTCAAAAGGATACAGAGGATTACATTCCCGTAAATTTTGAAAACACCCTAGCCCAGATCCTGAACAAGGTCGGTTCCGTCACTGATTTTACAGAAAGCGCCTTTCAATCCGATGAAGCTATTTCAGCTGCTATATCAAAATTAGTAAAGCCTTGTGAAACAAATTTACTTGCATGGCTATTTCCTTCAGCGCTGCCAGTACCTTCTAAAGTATCATGCTCCAATTCTTTAAAACTAATAGATGATCAGCTAAGCAACCTAAATGAAATTAATATAATTAATAAAAGCCAGGGACAGAACATTATTTATACAGATATAAAGAAAAAGGGACTTAAAAGCTACGACATTTTAAAAAACCTTGTGCCATTAACGATTCAAACAAGCTTTGAGCTTGCCGATGAAAAATGGATGATTGTAAACGGAGACTTAGAAATATTAGCAAGCACTGACACTCCAATAATACTATCAGGCAATCTTTTCGTCACCGGCAATTTAATGATAAAAGGAAATCAGACAAATGCTTCAGGAAAGCCAGAAACAATTGAGGATGATGAGGTACTCGCAGACTCCACTGTTTACGTACTTGGTAAAACCTCTATCTCTAATACAAACATAAAAGGTATACAGGGTAAACAGCTCGTCGTTATGTCACATGGAGACTTATCCGTCTCCAGAATTAACGAATTTAAGGATCGTGATCAAATTGAACCCCTTGATGCTTTCCTATATACGGATGGCGCCGCCGAGCTTTACGGAGTGGGCTCTATTTTCAACATTAATGGGGGGATATTCGCTCGGGATAGCCTGACAATCAATGCCATTAGGCAAAATTCTATCACCCGTGCTCAGGTGCTTAAAAATTATATTCAAGATCCAGTTATACAAAAAAACCAGGCTTCGAGATTTTCCGTAACTCACGATCCGAGTGTCCTTATTGACCAAATGGATGCTCTTCCAAGAGTAGATAAGTACCAGGTTATTATGGATGATACTTTAATTAACAGGTAACAAGTAAGGCCTTCCCGGATGGGAAGGCCTTTTATCTTGAATCATTTCACCATTTGAGTCCATTTGAATTATTCGGATCCTCTACAATGATGGTTCCGGCAGCATTCAATTGAGTTTGACCATCTTTAACAACCGCTTCAATTGAATCAAAACCTTGTGTAATGCCAGTTGCCTTGAACAAACCATTTTCAACAGACAGCTTAAATGCATTTGTCGGTCCTTTTTTCATGCTTTCAATATATTGGTTCGTTGCATCAAGTGGATCAAATTTAAGGTAAGAATTAAGTACCACTGTTTCGCCTACATTAATTTTAATTGGAGCAAAGACTACACCTTTAACAGGAATTTCGGATACGGTTATTGTAACTTTCTTGTTAAGTGTATAATCTCCTCCATTGAAGACAATCTCAAAGTCTATCGGATAGGTCCCGCTTTTATTAAATGATAGCGGCAGCGTGTAATTAAGCTGACTTGGATTAGGCTTCGGATTATACTCAATTGTTGGGAGAGCCATTTTGTACTGGCCATTTGATAGCTTTGTTGCTTGAGAGCTTTGCTGCAGCGATGCCCCCTCCGGTAAATTGAACAATACGTATCCGTTAGACAAGACTGGTTTTGTAGAAGAGATATTTTTTGAAATTGTCTGGAATATACTCACAATATCGTTACCGACAGCATTAATGGCCTCCCCTTTGCTCTTTATTGATATGTCTTCCAATAAATCCATATCAATCTGGGCTCCATTCCGTGCATCGCCAAAACCAATGGAATTAAGGATGATACCCTTGTCAGCTATTAGCTGAGCTTGTTCATTAATGTGAGTGGTAATATCAGCCTGGACCGCTCCTGATGTTTTTTGTTCAATATAATACTTGCCGTTATGCTCTACGACTACGTAATTTCTGCCTGGATTTGTATCAAAATACTGCTTTTTCTGACCTGTAATACTTTGACTTCGGTTGGTTGAATCTCCTATGACGTAAGTGCCATCTTTAAAATAAGTTACGAGATTTGACCAATACTTGCCTGCTAACGAACTGTAGCCGAATCGGCTGTAGTAATCATTCACTTCGATAAATTCTTTATATGATTTATTAGTTTGAATCACTTTTTCTGAATTGGTAGGCTTACCATCCGTCATAAATATTATATATTGTTTTCGGTTTGGGGAATCCTTTCCCTGTTCCAAAATCAATCTCGCCTTCTCAAGGGAGTTGGTGTAGTTCGTTCCACCTTCCGCTTGCATAGCTGTAACCTTAGTCGTTATTTCAGCTGTGTTAGAGTTCAAAACAAATTGGGAGTTCGCATCACTGACTCCGGAATCAAATGCGACAAGTGCGAAACGGTCTTTGATTGTTCTGCTGCGGTTATTTTCGTTAAAAGTAGTAAGCGCTGCGGCCATAGCATCTTTTGCATGGAGCATTTTCGACTTGCCGTTAACAAGTTCATTCATCGAACCGGACTTATCGAAAACAAAGACTACATCAATAGGCGATCTCTCCGTCTTCGGAGCTTCTCCTTTAGGAGTTACTGTTATTAGAATAGAAGAAGATGCATTTGCACCAAAACCAATTTGTGTCTTATCCGGAGTAGCACTCACCGAAGACTCAATCGATATGCCAGCTTCAGCAGAAGCAAATTGACTAGGTAATATGAATTGCGAAATAACCAGCGACATTAGTAAAATAGCGGCAAATATCCGTTTAATCATCGGAATGCTCCTCCTATAGACTCATCATAAATGTAAAACTTTGTCTTGACATTCACATTATACCAAATTAATTGAATGATATAATCATTTTTTCCTATAAACTGAATATTAATTTTTCGACAAAAAAACCGGCCCTTTTCAGACCGGTTCATCTATGCTTATTTTGTGTATCCAGCTACTTTATTCCTGCCTGCTTGCTTGGCCCCTGTGTACATGGCCCTGTCAGCATGGCGGACGAGGGACAACGCATCATCTGCATCAAACGGAGCTTGGGCAATACCGATGCTTGCTGTGATAAAGATCTGCTGTTTAGACTGCCCCTCCAAATCCTGTTCAATAAGAAAAGGCTTGCCTGCAATTTCATTCCTCAGGCCTTCTGCCAGGGCGAGAGCTGCATTTCTATCCGTTTCGGGCAGCAGGACTACAAACTCTTCCCCGCCGTACCTTGCTGCTGTTCCCTTGCTTCCGAAAAATTTCTCGATGCGGTTTGCCAGCTGGGTCAGTACTTCGTTTCCGGATTGATGTCCGTACATATCATTGACCTGTTTAAAGTGATCAAGGTCGAGAAGAATCAGAGCCAGCTGAGATAAGGTTCCGTTTTTAATTCTTTGAAATTCTCTTTCCAGCTCCGTTTCCATAAAACGATAGTTATACAGGCCGGTTAACGAGCACCGAATGGACTGCTTAACTGTTTCTTCATGGTACCGGGCATTTTCAATGGCTACTGCCAAATGAGCAATCAGCAGATTCACGATCATTAGCTGATGGTTTTCAAATTTTCTTCTTTTATTTGAAGCCAGAATGACAACGCCTACAACTTGCTGATGCCGGAAAACCGGAAAAGCCATCATACTTTGGGCTGCTTTAGGGATGTACTTGCTCAGGTGGTTCCACTGCGTTCGTTTATGAAAGAGAAAACTCTTCTTTCTCGCATACACATACCCGCTGATTCCTACATTTAATGAAACGGATTTTTCCGGAGATTTTTTATGTTTTCCATCCTCAATTTGACGAATAATTTTGAGGGAGGTCTGGTCCATGACATCGATGATATAAGCATAATCAACCTGAATCATATCCGTTATTTTTTCGAGAAACACATCCAGAACATCATCGACTTTCAATCGTTCTGTTAGCTGATAACCGACTTCACTTGCTTTTTGCAAATAGACATTGATATGCTTCGCGACATAGTAATGATTCAGCATGATGGAAATCACAACGATTGGAAGTCCTACATAAAAAAGAGCCAGGGAACCAAGCTGTCCGTATAGGACATAAAGAATAAATCCAAAAGGGGATACAATGCTTGCGGCAAATGCTTCCCATAGGAAATCCCTTGAAAAGAAAGGGGCTTTTCTTTTGTAAATATATCTCCAAATGATGTTGTTTAAAATTAAGTGATTCACAAAAAGGGATACCACGACGTAAATAAGGATACTTGCAATAAACCAAAGTGTCAGTTCCTGAGAGCCATGCCCTCCGTCCATCCATTCATATACTGCACCGCTCACTAAGGAGATGATCATGAACATGAGAAAGTTAACAGGATACCTGTACAGATCCTTCCAGCCAATGCGCAATCTCAAAAGGAGAACAATCATTGCAAACTGAATCATGACCATTTCTGCAAATAATCCAAAGTATAAAAAGACAGCAAGTGAAACACCTTCTACAAAAAAGACGGGTGTTCCATTTACTACAATGGGCATTAAAGCTACCGCACACATCAGGATAAGGAAAAGAAACAAATCCTTTACCGATCCTCCTGCTATATCAGGCGGCCAGATTTGATACGTTAAGTATAAGATAATTGGCGAAATAATAGCCCATGTTAACCATAAGGTGATCTGCAGACGTTTATCCAACGCAGCCCCTCCTTCAGCCGTCCTCTGTTTGTTCTATATTTTAGCAAATTTTCTGACGGTTGTGTTAACTTTTTAGGTCTATTCGCCTAAAATTTTCTTTTCAGCTGCCAGCAGATATTGTCGAACCTGAGAAATAAAGTACAAAGATCCGCATATAATCAGCATTTCATCGCTTTTTAGCTTCTTAGGAAACGCATTTAAAAATGATTTCCAATCTGCTATTATTTTTTTATTTTTTGTCCGGCAGGCGTTGTAAATGGATGTGCTGGAAGCAGCCCGGGGAAATTCAAATTCGGTAAGATAGAGATAATCCGCCGTTTTTTCTAATTCATACAGCATTCTGTCATATTCTTTATCCTCAAGCGCCGTAAATAGCATATGAATGGTTTTATCGCTCTCGTGACCCTTTAATGTTTTCGTCAGACTTTCCACACCTTCAAGATTATGTGCACCGTCGATAACGATAAGAGGATCGCGGCTGATTACTTCATATCTCCCGCTCCATTTGGCAGTATATAATCCTTTTCTGATCTGTTCATCTGATAGCTGAATGAGCCCTTTTTCTCTTAATAGGGAAAGCGCGGCGAGCGCAAGCGAAGCATTCATGGTCTGATGAACTCCGAACATGGTAATTTGGAGATCCTCCCAGCTTCCAAATGGAGAGGTAAAAGAGAATGTTTCACCTTCAGTGTGTGACTGAACCTCACTTGTTTGAAAATCATCACCTAATACGTACACTTCCGCATTTTCATCCGCCGCTTTCTTCCGGATCTGTTCAAGCCCTTTGCTTTTCTGCACACCTGTCACAACCGGAGTCTTCCTTTTAATGATTCCCGCTTTTTCAGACGCAATCTCCTCTATCGTATCCCCAAGGATGTGCATATGATCATATCCCGTATTTGTAATAATGGATAGGATCGGTTCTGCTATATTCGTAGAATCCAGTCTTCCTCCAAGGCCGGTTTCAAGCAGGACATAATCAGGACGATTGAATTCTCCAAAATAAAGGAAAGCCATAGCCGTAATGATTTCAAATTCTGTCGGTGCTTCGTTTGTTTCTGCTTCCACTCTTTCTGCCGCAGGTTTAATAGCGTTTGCCAGCCTGAGAAGATCATCATCGCTGATTGGATAGCCGTCCATGCTGATCCTTTCATTAAAGGTCTCCAGGTAAGGGGACGTAAAGGTACCTGCCTTATAGCCCGCCTCATTTAACATGGACCTCATGTAGGAAACGGTTGAACCTTTGCCGTTCGTACCTGCTACATGGATCACCGGAATCTTTGTATGAGGATTCCCGAGTTTCTCCATCATTTCAACCATTCGGCCAAGGCCTGGTTTAATCCCGAACCTTAAACGGGAGTGAATCCAATCCAAAGCTTCTTCATATGTATTCAGCATCTAATCACCTCACTAGGATAAAAAAGCAGGTGACCATCCTGATGATGATCACCTTAAAAGCTTTAGCCTTTCAATTCTGCAATTCTCGCCAAAACGGAATCCCGTTTTTCGACGTATTCTTTTTCCTTCGCACGCTCTTCTTCAATGACCTTTTCAGGTGCCTTCTTCACAAAGCCTTCATTCCCCAGTTTCTTCTGGACACGTTCTACTTCCTTCGTCCATTTATCCAGTTCTTTTTCAAGGCGTTTTATTTCTTCTTCCATATTAATCAGGCCTTCTAGCGGCAGAATGAGTTCTGCCCCCGTCACAACGGCTGTCATCGCTTTGTCCTCAGATGGCAAATCTGTTCCGATTTCAAGCGAGCTTGGGTTGCAGAAGCGTTCCAGGTAAGAGCGGTTGTTCTCAAGCTGCTGTGTGATTTCTTCTTGCTTTGTTTTGATTTTCAGCTGGATTTTTTTGCTCATCGGCGTATTCACTTCCGCACGGATGTTCCGGACTGAACGGATAATTTCCATCAGCAGCTTCATATCGCTTGCCGCCTGATCGTTGCTTAGCTCCTGTTTTACTTCAGGCCATTTGGCAACCGTAATGGATTCTCCTTCATGCGGAAGGCTCTGCCAGATTTCCTCTGTGATAAACGGCATAATCGGATGCAGCAGTCTCAGAGTCTGATCCAGTACGTGAGCGAGAATGGATCGAGTCGTATGCTTTGCCGCCTCGTCTTCCCCGTACAATGGGATTTTAGCCATTTCAATGTACCAGTCACAGAAGTCATCCCAGATAAAGTTGTATAGAACACGGCCGACTTCTCCGAATTCATAGCGGTCAGCAAGCTTCGTTACTTGTTCAATGGTTTCGTTCAGGCGTGTTAGAATCCATTGATCCGCTACTGATTTTTTCCCGGTTATATCGATTTGATCGAATGTCAATCCTTCCATGTTCATCAAAGCAAAACGGGATGCGTTCCAAATTTTATTGGCAAAGTTCCAAGTGGACTCAACCTTTTCAAAGCTGAAGCGCAAATCCTGTCCAGGCGAGCTGCCGGTTGCAAGGAAGTACCGCAGCGAATCGGCTCCGTATTGGTCGATTACTTCCATCGGGTCTACACCGTTTCCTAGAGATTTACTCATTTTACGGCCTTGATCATCTCTTACAAGTCCGTGAATCAGAACATCCTGGAATGGACGCTGCTCTGTAAACTCGAGACCCTGGAAAATCATCCGTGATACCCAGAAGAAAATAATATCATAGCCGGTTACTAGAACATCAGTCGGGTAGAAGCGCTGATAGTCAATGGATTCAGTGTCCGGCCAGCCCATTGTCGAGAACGGCCAAAGTGCGGAGCTGAACCATGTATCGAGTACGTCTTCATCCTGCTTCCAGTTTTCCGAATCAAATGGTGGCTCATGTCCAACGTGAACCTCACCCGTTTCATTGTGATACCAGGCTGGAATGCGGTGTCCCCACCATAGCTGTCTTGATATACACCAGTCTCGGATATTTTCCATCCAGTGCAGGTATGTTTTTTCAAACCGCTCCGGAATGAAATTGACTTTTTCGTCAGAGGATTGGAGATTAACTGCTGCATCAGCCAGCGGCTGCATTTTCACAAACCACTGTGTAGAAAGATAAGGCTCAACTACAGCACCGCTTCGTTCGCTGTGTCCAACTGAGTGCGGATGATCTTCAATATTGAAAAGGACACCATCCTCCTGCAGATCCTTCACAATTTGCTTGCGGCAGGCAAAACGGTCCATTCCTTCATATTTGCCTGCTTTATCATTCATCGTTCCATCTTCGTTCATAACGAGAATGCGAGGCAGATTATGCCGGTTTCCAATTTCAAAGTCATTCGGATCGTGGGCAGGTGTAATTTTAACCGCTCCAGACCCAAACTCCATATCCACATAATCATCAGCAACAATCGGAATTTCTCTGCCGGTAATTGGGAGAGTAACCATTTTTCCAATCAGGTGCTTATAGCGCTCGTCCTCAGGGTGAACCGCTACTGCTGTATCCCCAAGCATCGTTTCCGGACGGGTTGTTGCAATCTCAATATGCCCGGATCCGTCTGTAAGAGGATAGCGCATATGATAAAACGCACCCTGTACATCTTTATAAATAACCTCAATATCAGAAAGAGCTGTTTTCGTTGCCGGATCCCAGTTAATAATGTATTCGCCGCGGTAAATCAGTCCTTTGTTGTAAAGCGTGACAAATACTTCCCTAACTGCTTTTGAAAGCCCCTCATCAAGAGTAAAGCGTTCACGGGAGTAATCCAGCCCTAGTCCAAGCTTTGACCACTGCTCGCGGATATGGGAAGCATACTCTTCCTTCCATTTCCACGTTTCTTCAACAAATGCTTCGCGTCCAAGATCGTACCGGGATTTACCTTCTTCTTTTAGCTTCGCTTCAACTTTCGCCTGTGTCGCAATACCGGCATGATCCATTCCCGGAAGCCAGAGCACGTCATACCCCTGCATGCGCTTCATCCGAGTCAGAATATCCTGAAGGGTTGTATCCCAGGCATGTCCGAGGTGGAGCTTTCCAGTTACGTTTGGTGGAGGGATTACAATTGTGTAAGGCTGTTTTTCCTGGTCATTTTCTGCCTCAAAATATTTTCCGTCCAGCCAAAATTGGTAGCGGTTCTGCTCTACTGCATTTGGATCGTATTTCGTTGGCAGATTGGGCTGCTGATTTTCATTCATTTCCGGTTCCTCCTAAAAATTGACAAAATAAAAACTCCTCCCATCCAAAAGGACGAAAGGAGCTGATTTCGCGGTACCACCTTTTTTCATGGGAAAATAAAGCCTGCTCCCATGCTCTTAGACGAATTAACGGCCTGCGCCGGCTTTCCCTACTTAATAATTCAGAAAAACTGCTCAAGGGCGACCTTCCAGTTCCGCAATCCTGAGAAATCTTTCAGCAGATGATTTCCCTCTCTTTAGGCGCGGTATGCCTGTACTCTTCCCTATCCATGCATTTCAACATATTCTTTTCATGTTCTATCCATAATAGTATTATAAAAATGTTTTTTTCGTCAACATCTTCCCCGTTTTTTTATATTTTTATACTCGGATTCAAGGCAAGCACACCCGGGACATATGTACATAAACTGATTATAACTCATAATGGGAGGTGAATACGAATGCGAAAACGGTTTAATTCCTACACAGTACCTCCTTGGGTTAAAGAGCTGAGGGTGACTGCCGTACAATTTATAATTCCGATTACGATTTTTCAGGGTATACGGACTCTTCTTTTCCCCACCGGCTTTGATGTTCTTCTCCTTGCTGCTCTGATTTTCCTCGCGTTAGCTTTTCATATGGGCTGGCTATAGGCACAAAAAAAAGAGGGAGCTATCATCCCTCAGCCTGTGCTTCAGCCTTTTTCTTATTTTCAATATCGACAAGCCTCATCACAAAGTATTCGTTATTTTTAAAATACCAGTACGCTTTTATCAAATCCCTGTTTTGCTGAAGCTGGGATCTTTTATCTCTTTGATCCCCAGGCGATAGGACAGCCCGGTATAGTGCCTCAGGATAGGATAAGTAACTGATAAAAAGCGGCATCTCTTCCTCCCTAAACGGAAAATCCTTTTGATAGGTATAAAACCAATCCACACATTCCTCACAGCGGATTGGATACGTATTAAACGTTTTATAATAGAATTGGAGGAGATCATTCATCGGCGCCGCTCGATGGGCTTTTTCAAAATTGATTAAGTAGCTTTTCTCACTGGAATCATACACTACATGCTGAACGGACAAGCTCCCATGAATAAATGAAGTCCTTGCCGTCTCTTTTTCTTTCATGGCTTCATTCCATTCCTCGAGCCTTTCAATTGCAAAATCAGTTGCCCTAGCAGCTTCAACGAAGTACGTGACAGCCTGAAGCTCAAACGGGGAAAGATACCATTGTTTTTCACATTTTTCTACATACGCTTCATACGCGTTTTTTTGGTCTTCCCAGTTTTTTTTGGTGGCTTCAAAGCTCGCTTCCGCTTCTCCGCCCGTTAATTTGACTTCCTGCAGCGTTCTTCTGTGAAGCTTTGCTGTCTCTTTAAATAAATAATCATGTCTTGCACTGCGTTCATCAGACTGTGAATCCGGGAGCCAGGGCATGAGATAATAGTAATCCTCTCTTCCGGATGTAACCAGCTGATTATGCAAGTTGCGGTAGATGGGGATAAGATTCGTATAGCCTGCTTCATAAACAGAACGGACCCGCTCCGCAAACTGGGCGGATCTTGAAGCTCTCAGCTTCTTTAAAGCAAAGGTTCCCTGAGGGGAATACACTCTAATCAGCCGCGGACTATGCTGTTCCGCAAATTCAAGTTTTACCTGGTACTGATCAAGAATTGCCTGTAAGTCCTCCATTGGTTTCACCACTTATTTGTTTGATGATGAAAAAAAGCTGAGGAGCCTCAGCTTTAAACTGCCTTTACTTGCTGCTGGCGTATTGGGGAATGTAAAGTGTCTGCCCTTCATAGACCTCTTTATCTGCTGGAAGATGGTTAACCCTGATTAACTGCTGCGCGGATAAAGCGTAGCGCTCGCAAATAGAATCAATGGTTTCTCCCTGCTGCACGATGCAAATCTTAAGCCTGGTCAGTTCTTCATCTTCCTCACGGCCGAACAATTTTGTCAGCAATAACGAGTTTTCACTTTGAGCACCTGAGGATGCTTGCGGTTCTCTTGCTTCTGAACGGTGATCAGCTGACACTTCTTTACCTGCAGGTTCTTCATACAATGGCTTAATTTCCTGATATTCAAAGGACTGTTTTCGAACCTCCACGTCAATCTCCGGGTATTCTTCTTCAGCCTGTTCATCCAATAGCGCTTCTTCTTCACTTCTGAAGGCATAAAGCTCCTGGAAAGCCGCTTCTTTTTCCTCTTCCGTTCTCACATCTGCTTCGTGCGTTTCTTCATCTGCATGCTGGACAGCTTCACTCCTGTAAAGAGCTTCATGAGACTGCTCCGCTTGCTCTTCCCGAACTTCATGAATTGCTTGTACCTCTTCCGATTCCCTGCTATTTTCACCTATACCTGTTATAGACAAGTCCGCAAACAGCTTTAAGCATTTCGCTTCAGGCAAATCGTAATCAAACGAATCAATGGACACATAAACATCTTCAATCTTTTCAATTCTGTTTTTAGGGATCGTGATATCGACTGGAAACCGGTGTAAAAGCTCATGGGTGCCGTCATCCCTGACATGTACCTCATTAACAAAGCGCGCTGCTGAAAACTCAAATTCCTTATCGTCATTCTCAGGATTCAAAACCGCCCGATATTCTCCCGTCAGCTGAAGGGCTCCCCTTATGGAAACATACTGATCATGCTCTTCAATCGCTATATTCGGATCCAGGGATATCGATAAAAGTTCAAACACTTCCTGTCCTTTTTGAAACCAAACAGACTCTTCTACAGAAAATCGCAATGCTGCATCCTGTGACAAGCTGTTTTCCTCCCTTCTTGAAACTAACACATAGAATCATGACACTTTCACTTTATGAGTGCCGGGAGGAAAAAAGAACCCAATGTGGCGTAACCTCTAGCTGGTTTTAAAAAGCTGTCAAATAGCGTTTCGCCAATTAAAAGAAAGAACAAAGGTAAGACTCAATCTTTAAAGGAATAGCTCTGTGAAATTTGGCTGTTGATTCCGGCTGGAGGCGTTAGCTTTCTGCTCCAATCAACAGGTGTTAAAAATCCGCATCCTACTATAATAAAAAAGCTGTCCAGACTAAGCCTGGACAGCTCATATATTACTTCAGCCTGCTGAATGCTTTCTCTGCAGCTGAAATCGTTTTGCTGATATCATCATCTGTATGGGCAGTTGACAGGAACAGCCCTTCAAATTGGGATGGAGGAAGGAATACGCCTTCCATTGCCATTTCCCTGTAATAAGAAGCAAAGAACTCTAAATTTGAAGTTTTCGCTTTATCATAATTGATGACCTGCTCATTCGTAAAGAAAATCCCAATCATGGATCCGGCACGATTAATGGTATGCGGTATTCCGTATTTTTTTGCTGCTGCCGACAGTCCTTCTTCAAGAAGATCCGCTTTTCGTGCAAATTCCTGATAGCTTTCCGGCGTAAGCTGCTTCAGTGTTTCCAGTCCCGCTGTCATAGCGAGCGGATTGCCTGAAAGTGTTCCCGCCTGATAAATAGGGCCGCTCGGAGCGATTTGCTCCATAATTTCTGCCTTGCCCCCATAAGCTCCTACCGGAAGCCCTCCGCCGATTACTTTTCCAAGGCAAGTCAAGTCAGGTGTGACGCCAAAATAGCCTTGTGCACAGTGGTAGCCAACTCTGAAGCCGGTCATCACTTCATCAAAAATAAGGAGCGCTCCATATTCATTCGTTACGTCCCTGAGTCCCTCAAGGAACCCGGGCTGCGGAGGCACAACGCCCATGTTTCCTGCAACTGGCTCAACAATGATTCCGGCAATATCATCTCCGAATTCTTTAAACGCAGTGCGGATGCTTTCCAAATCGTTGTAAGGGACCGTAATGGTATTCTTTGCTACCCCCTCAGGCACACCGGGGCTGTCCGGCAAACCAAGAGTAGCCACTCCTGAACCTGCTTTAATAAGGAGGGAATCTCCATGTCCATGGTAACAGCCCTCAAATTTAATGATTTTATTGCGTCCCGTGTAGCCCCGTGCGAGACGGAGTGCGCTCATCGTTGCCTCAGTACCGGAGCTTACCATACGGACGATTTCAATTGAGGGAACCCGTTCTTTAACGAGCTTAGCCAGTTCGTTTTCAACAAGAGTGGGAGCACCAAAGCTCGTTCCTGATTCTACGACCTTTTTAAGGGATTCAACAACCTGATCATTGGCATGTCCATGAATGAGCGGACCCCATGACAGAACGTAATCAATGTATTCATTGCCGTCTATGTCGTAAATTCTGGAGCCTTTGCCGCGCTCCATAAAAATCGGATCGAGTTTCACTGATTTAAATGCTCGAACCGGACTATTTACACCGCCTGGCATTAGTCCTTGAGCTTCCTTAAATGCCTGCTTGGATTTTTCAAAGCTTCTCATTGTATTCGGGCCCCTTTCCTTATCGTTACTGATCCTTCAGCCAGCGGGCTGCATCCTTTGCATGATACGTTATAATCAAGTCCGCGCCAGCGCGCTTCATGCTTGTCAGTTTTTCCAGAACAATGGCTCTTTCGTCTACCCATCCATTTTGGGCAGCTGCTTTAATCATGGAATACTCTCCGCTAACATTATAGGCAACAATCGGGAGATTAAAGCTATTTTTCACATCGCGCATAATATCAAGGTAGGAGAGAGCCGGTTTCACAATCAGGAAGTCCGCACCTTCCATTACATCAGATTCTGCTTCTCTCATTGCTTCCGAGCGGTTAGCCGGATCCATTTGATACGTTTTGCGGTCTCCGAATTGAGGAGTACTGTGTGCAGCATCGCGGAAAGGACCGTAAAAAGCACTCGCATATTTAACGGCATAAGACATAACCGGGACATCTTCAAAACCATTCTCATCAAGGCCTTTGCGGATCGCTGCTGTGAATCCGTCCATCATATTGGAAGGGGCAATAATGTCAGCACCCGCTTTAGCCTGGCTGACCGCTGTTCTGGCCAGCAGATCAAGAGAAGGATCATTGAGAATTTTCCCCTCTTCAATGACTCCGCAATGACCATGATCCGTATATTGACATAGGCAAGTATCCGCTACAACAACTAAATCAGGAAAGCTCTCTTTAATTTGACGGATTGCTTTTTGAACGATTCCATGATCATGGTATGCTTCGGATCCTACAGCATCCTTATGATCAGGAACCCCGAAAACAATCACCGAGCGGATTCCCAAATCCACAAGCTCCTGCATTTCAGTATTTAAATGATCAAGCGATACCTGCTCAACACCAGGCATGGACGCTACCGCATTCCGCTTGTTTTCACCCTCTACGACAAAAATCGGGTAAATGAAATCTTCCGGTCTTAAAAACGTTTCTCTCATCATCGCCCGTATCCCTTCGCTTGAACGAAGTCTGCGATGTCTGGCAAACTGTAAATCCATGTTACGATTCCTCCTCATGTACATGTGCAATGATTCTTTCTACTATTCCTTCAATAGTAAAAGGACTTGCTATAAGCCCATCATACCCGTAATCTTTCAGTGTTTCAGCTGTCACGTCTCCAATACAGACAAAAACCGGTTCCCGTGCGCTCAGCCCTTCCGTATTCTGCATGTAGGAGTGCACGATGGACGGGCTCGTAAACGTGGCGTAATCTATTTTCCCTGCCTCAAGCAGGAGGGGAAGTTCCCCGTTCCGGCCGGGTACAGGCTGATTTTTATAAAGAATTAATTCTGCAGCTTCAATTCCCTTTTCTTTCATTCTTTTATAAACAGCCCGATTTGACAGACTCCCTCTTATAATAAGAACGCGGTCGTCCGAGGCTGCAGTCTGTGCCATTTCTTCAGCCAGCATTTCTCCCGAAAATACTTTGGGAATCATACTCGGTTTCATCCCTATTGTTTCCAGTGACCGGGCTGTTTTTTCCCCTACAGCGCCAATCCTGATTTTCTGCGGTAAAGGAAATCCTCCCTTTTTCATGAAGCAGTCAAAAAACCGGACTCCGTTTACACTTGTAAAAACAATCCACTGGTACGTGTGAAGCCTGCCCAGTTCCTCCAAAATCCGTATCTCATCATCAGCGGCAACAAAAGCAACCAGAGGAATAACAACAGGTGAACCGCCCTTCTCCTCAATTAGACGCGCAAAAGAAGCCGCCTGGTTTTTTTCTCTTGTAATCAAGATTTTTTTTCCACTAAGCGGCTTCTCTTTATTCATGATGGATCCAGCTCCTCCTTTACCCGGGAAATAAGTTCTTTAGCACCCTGCTCTTCAAGCTTGCGGGCAAGCCTTTTCCCAAGGTCTGACGGTTCGGATCCTGTCATCGATTCACGGTAAATGATTTTTCCATCAGGATCAGCTACAAGTCCCGTCAGCTGTACTTGCTGATTATCGGTAAGAACGGCATACCCGGCAATTGGAACCTGGCATCCGCCTTCCATGTCTTTCAGAAAAGCTCTTTCCGCTTTCACTGTTTCAACAGTCTCAGCATCGGATACCTTTGAAAGAATTTCAAGCAGCTCCGAATCGCTCTCTCTGCATTCAATTGCAAGCGCCCCCTGGCCGACAGCCGGCAAGCAGTCGGAAGGATCTAAATACTCCGTAACGGTATCCCTGCTCCAGCCCATCCTGGAAAGTCCGGCTGCTGCTAAAATAATGGCATCGTAATCTTCCGTTTGCAGCTTTGTTAGACGTGTATCTATATTGCCCCTGATCCATTTAATCTCCAGATCCGGCCTGATGGATAAGAGCTGGGCGCTTCTCCTTAAGCTGCTTGTCCCGATAACAGCCCCTGCAGGAAGCTCAGAAAGCTTGCGGTGATCCTTTGAGATAATGGCGTCTCTTACGTCCTCCCGCTTAGGGATGCAGCCAATGGTCAGTCCGTCCGGTAGTTCAGCCGGCATATCCTTCATACTGTGAACAGCCATATCGATCTCACCATCCAACATAGCCTGTTCAATTTCTTTTACAAACAGCCCTTTGCCGCCCACTTTCGATAAGGTTACATCTAATATACGGTCGCCTTTTGTTACAATCTCTTTTACTTCAAACTCATATGGAAGTCCTAAATCTTGAAGCTTCCGAATAAACCAATTTGTCTGTGTTAGTGCGAGCTTGCTTTTTCTGGATCCAATAATGATTTTCCTCATGTGTATCCTCCCAATCTCCATTCCCGAAATCTATGAATACACGTGAAAACGGGACAAACTTCCAAACAAGAAAAAGTTAATAAGCAATACCAGGAAAGCTGCCGCATTCCATAAAGCAATCGGTTTTCCCTGCTGATCCTTAACAATTTTAATATACAGATAAATGCTGTATACAATAATGACTCCAAACGAGCCCGTTACCTTCGGGTCATACCATTGAAAATCCGGCACCTTGATGAAGGCCCATATTGAACCTAGGATTAAACTGAGCAGCAGCATCGGAACTCCCGTTACATTCAATAGGTATGCCATGTGATCAAGGGTCGACAAATCGTTGATCCGAATGAGCTTTTTCCCCCATTGCTTTTTCTTTAAAAGCCTGTATTGGAGCAAGTACAGCATGGAAAAAACAAAGCTGAGCGAAAACGCTCCATACGATAAGATCGCCATCGTAATATGGATAATGGACAGTTCTGAAATCAGCTGCTCTGAAAGCTGTCCAGGCTGATTTTGAGAAATGGCGAAGGTATGCAGGGCAAGCATGATAAATCCGAGAACACTTGTGAAAAAGGGAATGAAATCAGCCTTTTGCATCCAGTTTAAAACGAGTGAGAGCGTCACGAGCACCCATGTATAAAAATATAAGCCTTCTACTATATTCAAAATCGGAAACGTCCCAAATACGGCCATTTCATAAAACAAAAAAATTGTTTGCAGCAGCCAAACAATAGAAAGCAACCAGAAGGCAATTTTGCTTGCCCTCCGGTTCGTATGAACAAAATCAATAAAATAGAAGAGTACACAGCAAGCATATATAATGACCGCTGCTTCATTTAGCCGGTTCAGGTCCAACCCAATCATTTAGCCATACCCTTTCTAATAAGATGGATAGGAAACGTGCTGAACGGTTTGAGATTCGATAGCGCGCTCAGATTGACTATTTTTTTCTTTTTGCAGTTTGACCTGTTCACTAATATTAAAAATATTTGCAAATAGCTCCAGAGCATCATGGCCATCCGGTTCCGCCGCAAGTTCCTTCGCCTTTAGGATGGGATCGCGGAGCAGCTGGTTTATGATGCTTTTTGTATGCTTATTTAAAAGCTTAATATCCCGCTCTGACAGGTCCGGCATTTTCCGTTCAATACTTTGCATCGTTTCCGACTGGATTGACAAAGCTTTGTCGCGGAGCGCTGTAATGACCGGAACGACTCCAAGTGTATTAAGCCATTGCTTAAACTGCACGATTTCCAATTCAATCATTAAACCAACCCGTTCAGCAGCTGCTCTCCGCTCTTGCACGTTAGCCTCAACAATTCCTTCAAGGTCGTCAATATCGTATAGAAAAATACTTTCCAGTTCATTGATTGCAGGATCTATATCCCTGGGAACAGCAATGTCCACCATAAATAGCGGTTTTCCTCTGCGCTGCTTTTCAACTTCCGCCATCATTTCTTTCGTAACAACAAAATCCTTTGCTCCTGTTGAGCTGATGACGATGTCTGCCTCTTCAAGGGCGGCTCTAAGCTCTGAATAGCTTTTCGCTTTGCCGCTGAATTTATCTGCCAGCTGCCTTGCCTTTTCATACGTCCTGTTCACAACTGTTACTTCACTGACGCCGTTTCCGTGAAGGTTCCGGGCAGCGAGTTCGCCCATTTTTCCTGCACCGAGAATCAGGACGCGCTTTGCGGATAAACTTCCAAATATCTTCTTAGCAAGCTGAACAGCTGCGTAGCTTACGGACACGGCATGGGTACCGATTTCTGTTTCAGAATGAGCTCTTTTGGCAAGCGTGACCGCTTCCTTAAACAGATAGTTAAAAACAGTGCCTGTCGTCTGCAGTTCCTGCCCTTCGAGAAAGCTTGAGCGCACCTGTCCCAAAATTTGAGTTTCTCCTACAATCATTGAATCAAGGCCGCATGAAACGCGGAAAAGATGGTCTACAGCCCCATCATTTTCATAAAAAGTCAGAAACGGGGCGAACTGCTCCATTTCAAGATCAAACCACTCTGCTAAAAATGCCTTCAGATAATATCTGCCGGTATGTAGCTGATCGACTACAGCATATACCTCGGTGCGGTTGCACGTTGAAACAATAATATTTTCAAGAACGCTTTTCTGCGTTTTTAATTTTTTCATGGCAGACCCAAGTTCAGCTGGATCAAAACTGAGCTTTTCACGTATATCAACAGGGGCAGTCTTATGATTTATGCCTACAACTAAAATATGCACTTTCTTCAATACCCCCCTATCTTCTCTAGTACTTAAATAACAATAATTATTCTAAAGTAAAAATAATTCTTTGTCTAATCATTTACTTCTTCTCTAATTTATATTATAACATGATAGAAAAGTGTGCTTCTGTTAAAATGTGAACAGAGTATGAAACAGAAATTCTAAAAACGTATGTATTCCACCATGTACATTACCAAAAAAAGCGCTTTCTTTCAACAGAGAGTCTATTTAATTGAGGTGACCCATGAAACAGCGACCAGCATTTCCAGCCTACTTTTTAATCATGATCGGAGCCTATTTTCTGCTGCAAAAGCTGAACATTGTGCTTTTTCCGGAACAAAACAGCTGGCAGACCCTCATTCTGCTGTTCGGAGCCGTCTTTCTTCTAACCAGCCTGGCAGGAAAGGATGATACATACTTGGTGACGGGATTGATTATGACCGGATTAGGTATTCATTTTCTGATGTCAGGAAAAAATCCAGCTTGGCCTAATCATCCGGCCGGCATCACCATCATTGTCGGAGCGTCCCTGCTTCTCGCTTCTTTTAAAGCCAAAAGCGGGTATGCTTCTGGAGCGGTCGTTCTCCTTGCAGGACTGTTTATTCATTATTTCCAGCAGATAGCGGATACCTTCAGCCAGCTTCAACAGGGAATTGGCTATGCCGAGAAATTCTGGCCATTCCTGTTTTTAGCAGCCGGGCTATTCTTATTATTCAGGAAAAAATAAGAAAATATTCCTTAAAAGGAAAAGCTTTTTTACAATGATTGGTGAAATAAGCAATCAAAAAGAGGGGCTGGCTAAAAGTTCTTCTGAGAGGAAAAGGATTGAAATCGAAACCCCCGGGATGCTGTTGCATTCCGGGGGTTCTGTTTTAATAATAGGTATTTAGAACAACTATGGTTAGGCTGATTGGAGCAGAAGATGCGCGACTCCTGCGGGAGCAGCGGGACAGGTGAGACCCCGCAGGCGTTTGCGCCGAGTTATCATGAACGAAACTAGCCCCTTACTCGTAAAATCGTAGGTTAATTTGGTTAGACTGTTTTTGTCAAACAAAACCAAATCAGAGCTACATTACGGAAGGAGCTAGCTATTATGAAGGATACCATTAAATACGTAGGTTTAGACGTATCAAAAGAAAATATTGCC
>NZ_JAQV02000005.1 GCF_000732485.2 Bacillus sp. SJS
TTAAACCGCTGTTTGTCGAAATACCGCAAAAAAAAAGAAGCCAAAATGAGCTTCTCTTCTTAAACATGGTCAAAAATAGTACCTAACCGAAGAATGAGTGGAGGCCTTGACAGTTTCGTTCATATCAGGAGGCTCACCGCCCGCCCCGCGGAAAGCAAGCAATCTGCAGCGGAAATCAGCCAAAACCAGCCTAATTTATGGGCAACCTCTTCTTTATTTGACTCCAGTCAGCCTCTTAATGGCTCCCCACGCCTCTTCCTTGCCTTTGGCAGTTTCAGCGGAGAATAGTACGATGGAGTCTTCTTCAGCAAGGTCCAATTCCTCTTCCACGATCTTTACGTGCTTTTGCCACTTCGTTTTCGGAATTTTATCCGCTTTCGTTGCGACAACAATAACAGGGATTCCATAATGCTTAAGGAAATCGTACATCATGATATCATCTTTAGTCGGTTTATGACGGACATCAATAATGAGAACGACCGCTTTCAGTTCTTCCCGGTTCGTTAAATACGTTTCGATCATTCTTCCCCATGCATCCCGCTCGCTCTTGGATACTTTTGCAAACCCGTATCCTGGTACATCCACAAAGTGAAGCACTTCATTAATAATATAGAAGTTCAGGGTTTGCGTCTTCCCGGGCTTAGAGGAAGTCCTGGCCAGATTTTTACGATTCAGCAGTTTGTTGATGAAGGAGGATTTCCCAACATTCGACCTGCCTGCAAGCGCAATTTCGGGAAGACCTCCATCTGGATATTGCTCGGGTTTTACAGCACTTATTACAATTTCTGATGAGGTTACTTTCATTTCGTTTCTCCAGTCAATGCATGTTTAAGCACTTCTTCAATGTCGGACACTAAAACAAAGGTCAGATCGTTGCGAATGCTTTCCGGTATATCTTCCAAGTCTTTTTCGTTTTCTCTGGGCAAAATTATTTTTTTCAATCCTGCTCTGTGGGCTGACAGCGATTTTTCCTTCAACCCGCCAATCGGAAGCACACGGCCTCTCAGGGTGATTTCTCCTGTCATTCCCACCTCTTTCCTCACAGGTCTTCCTGTAAGAGCGGAGATGAGAGCAGTGGCCATTGTAATACCGGCTGAAGGCCCGTCTTTTGGTACAGCTCCTTCTGGAACGTGAATATGGATATCATTCTTTTCATGGAATTCAGGATCAATATTCAATTTCTCTGCTCTGGACCTGATAAAACTAAAGGCAGCCTGAGCGGATTCCTTCATCACATCTCCAAGCTTACCGGTTAAAATCAGTTTTCCTTTTCCGGGGGACAAGGATACTTCAATTGATAGGGTATCGCCTCCAACCGTTGTATAAGCGAGTCCGGTGGCAACTCCGATTTGATCCTCGATCTCTGCCTGGCCGTAACGGAAAATCTGTTTCCCGAGATAATCCTGAAGCGTTTTGTCCGTAACAATAATTTTTTTCTTTTCTTCTGAAACAATCTTTTTAGCCGCTTTACGGCAAATAGCTGCAAGCTGGCGCTCCATTCCGCGCACGCCCGCTTCTCTTGTATAATACCGCACGATATTCTGAAGAGCTGTTTCCTTCACCTGAAGATTGGCCTTCTTCAGACCGTGAGCTTCGAGCTGCTTCGGCATTAAGTGATCTTTAGCAATTTGGATTTTTTCAAGCTCTGTATATCCGGCAATCGTAATGATTTCCATGCGGTCGCGGAGCGGACCCGGAATCGTTGCAAGGTTATTCGCTGTTGCAACAAACATAACTTTCGATAGATCATAGGTTTCTTCTATATAATGGTCACTGAAATTATGGTTTTGCTCAGGATCGAGAACTTCAAGCAGAGCTGAAGAAGGATCCCCTCTAAAATCACTGGACATTTTATCGATTTCATCCAGAAGGAAGACCGGATTAATGCTGCCGGCTTTTTTCATTCCTTGGATGATACGGCCCGGCATTGCTCCAACATAGGTCCGGCGATGGCCTCGAATTTCAGATTCATCTCTGACACCGCCAAGAGAAATCCTCACGAAGTTCCGGTTCAGTGATTTTGCAATCGAGCGGGCAAGTGATGTTTTCCCGACCCCAGGAGGTCCGGCAAGACAAAGAATCGGTCCTTTAAGCGAGTTTGTCAGCTTTTGAACGGCTAAATACTCCAGAACCCGCTCTTTCACTTTCTCCAGTCCATGATGGTCCTCATCGAGAATTTTTTCAGCAATTCTTAAATCAAGACGGTCCTCCGTTGCATTTGACCAAGGAAGAGATAGCAGCCAGTCAATATAATTGCGGATGACGGCGCTCTCAGCTGAACTGGAAGGGACCTTCTCATATCTGTCGAGTTCCTTTGCGGCTGCAGCTTTTATCTCTTCTGGCATGCCAGCCTGTTCAATCTTTTCTGCCAGCAGGGAGACTTCACCCGTTTTGCCTTCTTTGTCGCCCAATTCTTTTTGGATGGCCTTCATTTGCTCGCGCAGGTAGTATTCCTTTTGCGTACGTTCCATTGACCGCTTAACCCTTTGGCCAATTTTCTTTTCAAGGTTCAGCACTTCTTTTTCGTTATTGATCATGCTGATCACCTTGTGCAGGCGGTCTTTTATATCCACAGTCTCCAGGACTTCCTGTTTTTCCTTCAGCTTCAGAGGCAAATGGGATGCAACAAGATCAGCCACGCGGCCCGGTTCATCTATGTCTGCAACAGAAGCAAAGGTCTCCGCAGATACCTTTTTGGAAAGCTTTATGTACTGCTCAAAGTATTCAAGCAGCGTTCTCATGAGCGCTTCACTTTCCACGTCTTTTTTCGATGAGTCCGTCAAGGTCTCAATCGTAACCATGAGCGTATCATTTTCTTCCTGGAAAGAATGAATCTCTCCTCTTTCCAAGCCTTCAACAAGCACACGGATTGTTCCATTTGGAAGCTTCAGCATCTGCTTTATTTTCGTATATGTTCCTACACGGTACACATCGTCCTCTGCAGGTTCATCTATAGAAATATCCTTTTGTGTAGCTAAAAATATCATGTGATCGTTCATCATGGCCGTTTCCAACGCCTGAACTGATTTATCCCTGCCGACATCCAAGTGAAGAACCATGGTTGGGTAGACCAATAGCCCTCTTAATGGAAGCAAAGGAATGGTTGCCTTATTATTATTCGCCATACCTATGCACCTCCGTCTCTTTCTTGATAGAGTATGTGCGAGTTCTTGTCTAATTCTAACTTATTCTTTATAGGGTGTCTATTTGGATGTTTAATTTTTGCCCATCGAGTGAACCTGCCTTCTCTATGCACAGGAAAACCCCCAGGCTGCCTGGAGGTTCACCGCTATTTACTATATGCAGACTCAAACTGATTTTTTCTCGTTCAACAAAAATTCAGCAGGAGGATCAAGCAGTGCATGATCCAGGACTTCCTGAAAATTCGATACGGGTATGATGGTAATTCCAGGTATGTCTTCCAATATGGACTGACTGTTCTCTGCCGGAATAATGACTCGTTTTGCACCGGCAAGCTTTGCCGCTTTTATTTTCGGGACAACGCCGCCGATGGGCTTCACATGACCATGAATACTGATTTCGCCAGTCATCGCAATGGTATGATCAATGGGGATTTTGTGGATCGCTGAAAAAATACCTGCCGCCATGGCAATTCCCGCTGAAGGTCCGTCAATCGGAACGCCGCCAGGGAAGTTAACATGAATTTCAAAGTTCTCCGCATCCACACCCATAGACTTAAGGACGGTAATCACGTTTTCCACTGACCCTTTTGCCATACTTTTTCTCCGAATCGATTTTCCACGGTCCCCAATGCTTTCCTCTTCTACAATGCCGGTAATGTTTACGCTGCCTTTATCTTTCGCAGGGAGAACCATTACCTCAATTTCTAAGAGGGAGCCTGTATTAGGACCATGTACCGCAAGGCCGTTTACTAGACCAACTTTGGCTTCAAGACCGATTTTCCGGTCAAATCTCGGTGACATTTGACTGGAATGGATGACCCACTCAATATCTTTAACGGTCACCTCACCCCGGTCCTCATTCATCGCCATGCCCGCAACAATTTGCATCATATTGACGATTTCCCGTCCATTTCTCGCATAAGAGGTCATCAAATCAATTCCCTGAGGTGACACGTTCATGCCAATTTTAACAGCTGCTTTGTTGGCTACAATGGACAGCTCTGCTTGGTCAAGCTCCCGGAAGAACACTTCCACACACCGGGATCTAATTGCAGGGGGAATCTCATTCGGAGTTCTCGTGGTTGCTCCGATTAAACGGAAATCCGCCGGCAGGCCATTTTGGAAAATATCATGAATATGCGTCGGGATGTTTGAATTTTCTTCACTGTAATAGGCACTTTCCAGAAAAACCTTTCGATCTTCCAGAACTTTAAGCATCTTGTTCATTTGGATAGGATGGAGCTCGCCAATTTCATCAATAAACAAGACTCCTCCGTGCGCATGGGTGACTGCTCCCTGCTTGGGCTGAGGAATTCCAGCCTGTCCCATTGCCCCTGCTCCTTGATAAATCGGGTCATGAACAGAGCCGATGAGTGGATCGGCGATTCCCCGCTCATCAAATCTTGCTGTGGTCGCATCTAATTCTACAAATACTGCGGATGGCCTGAATGGCGATTTTCCATTTCGTTTTGCTTCCTCTAAAACAAGCCTTGCCGCCGCCGTTTTCCCAACTCCTGGAGGCCCATAAATGATCACGTGCTGAGGATTCGGGCCGCATAACGCTGCACTTAAGGACCGAATGCCATCCTCCTGTCCAACAATGTCTGCGAACGTCTTCGGACGCACTCTTTCCGATAGCGGTTCACTTAAACGAATGGATCTCATCTTCCTAAGCTGTTCCATTTCTTTTTTCGATTCCCTGTCTATGGAAACCTTTTGAGTCCTTTGGCTTTTAAGTAAATTCCAAAAATACAGGCCGATGATAATGCCGAAAAACAATTGCACGAACAGTGCGATGCTTGTCCAACTCATATTGGTCCCTCCTGCCGCTTCCTTTTTCTATGTAAAAGAGTCATCCTCTCTTAGCCATGTTGCTGCTTCTTGCTCCATCTAGTATCTCCCCCTCCTCAAAGGAATAAACCCGAAGCTTAAAGATTTACAGTCGGAAACGATGAGTTTTACGGATGACCATTTGATGCGGAAGAGACCGTAACATAAGGAGGAATGCCAGCAGAAATTTTTTTAAGAAACATAAAAAAGCCCGGGAGGCCCCGGGCTTTATATCAGCGATTAAGCTGAAGTCTTTTTATCTTTTTCAATCACTGTTCCATCATTTGTAACAAGCTTTGGCGGAACCTGATCAGAAACCGTTGCTCCGGTAATGACACATTTTTCAATATCATCACGGGATGGCAGTTCAAACATAACGTCCAGCATAAGTCCTTCAATGATGGACCTTAAGCCGCGGGCTCCGGTTTTACGCTCAATGGCTTTTTTGGAGATTTCGAGCAGGGCTTCCTCTTCAAACTCAAGCTCTACTCCATCAAGATCAAGCATTTTCTGATATTGCTTAACAAGGGCATTCTTAGGCTTTGTCAAAATTTCAACAAGCGCACCTTCATCAAGCGGCTCCAGGCTTGAAATAACCGGTAGACGGCCGATGAATTCTGGAATCAAACCGAATTTAAGCAAATCTTCTGGAAGGACTTTAGAAAGAAGCATTTTTTGATCCAGCTCTTCTTTCGTATTATCTGATCCAAAACCGATTACCTTCTTGCCTAAACGGCGTTTGATAATCTGTTCGATCCCATCAAACGCTCCTCCGCAAATGAAGAGAATGTTTGTTGTATCGATTTGAATAAACTCCTGATGAGGATGCTTGCGTCCGCCCTGCGGAGGTACGCTTGCAACCGTTCCTTCAAGAATTTTCAGCAATGCCTGCTGAACGCCTTCACCTGAAACATCGCGAGTAATCGATGGATTTTCAGATTTTCGTGCCACTTTGTCAATTTCATCAATGTAGATAATGCCTTTTTCAGCTTTTTCTACATCATAGTCTGCTGCCTGAATCAGCTTAAGAAGGATATTTTCTACGTCTTCACCAACATACCCAGCCTCTGTAAGAGAAGTAGCATCCGCAATGGCAAATGGTACATTCAGAATTCTGGCTAATGTTTGAGCAAGTAGGGTTTTACCGCTCCCAGTAGGTCCGATCATGGCAATATTACTCTTTGAAAGCTCAACATCATCAATTTTGCTGCTAGAATTGATTCGCTTGTAGTGATTGTATACAGCTACAGCCAATGATTTTTTCGCTGCATCCTGTCCGATTACATACTCATCAAGAATTTCTCTGATTTCAGCAGGTTTCGGAACATCTTTAAATTCAACTTCCTCTTCTGTACCAAGCTCTTCTTCAACGATTTCCGTGCAGAGCTCAATGCATTCGTCACATATATAAACACCCGGTCCAGCTACCAGCTTGCGTACTTGATCCTGTGTCTTTCCGCAGAATGAACATTTAAGCTGTCCTTTTTCATCATTAAATTTAAACATTATTTCACCCCTTATTCTTTATCTCTTCATACGATCAAAACCCCGTCCATCAGCGAATACAAATGGTACATTTACAGAGATAATCCGTGAGGGCTGTTCTCCGATAAGGTATAGGAATCGCAAGTCAATCAAGTATGTACTGCATTTTAACATAAACACTGCGGTGATGGATATTAAGATGTTTGAAGATCAATTGCTGCTATGTATGCTTTCCTATATCCTACCCTAAATTTTGAAGAAAAAACATCTTTTGCATACTTATGCGGCAGGTAAATCACGGAGTTCCCTGAAAGGGATATGTAATGATGTATGTATATGTATTTTAGCATGTTTTCAATTAATTAGGAATGATCCTGCTTCTAAGTATGTGTCGCCATTTTCTGCAAAAGCTTTTGTTTAGAAAACAGGGCACGATCTAATCGCGCCCTGTCAGCTAATTTATATTATGCAGCGTTTTTGCTGTTTTCCACTAAGAAATCAATGGCTTTGCGGATTTTAAGATCCTCTTTCACAGCGTCGGTTGAACCAAGGGCTTGTTTGATGCTATCTACAGGCATGTTATACATTTCAGCCATTTTAGAAAGCTCTTCATCCACTTCGGCATCCGTTACTTCAAGGTTTTCTGCTGCAGCTACCGCTTCAAGAGTAAGGTTGAATTTCACACGTTTTGCAGCATCTTCGTTCATTTGCTGTTTCAGTGCTTCTTCATCCTGACCGGAGAATTGGAAGTACAGTTCAAGGTTCATCCCTTGCATTTGAAGACGCTGTTCGAATTCTTTCATCATGCGCTCTACTTCGCTGTCGATCATCACTTGCGGAATTTCTACTTCTGCATTTTCAGCAGCTTTTTCTACAAGTGCGTCACGAAGCTTGTTTTCTGCTTCAGTTTTGCGTGTTTCCTGAAGGCGCTCTTTCGTTTTAGCTTTTAGCGCTTCAAGTGTTTCTACTTCTTCATCAACATCTTTAGCGAATTCATCGTCAAGCTCTGGAAGTTCCTTCGCTTTGATTTCATGAATTTTCACTTTGAATGTAGCCGCTTTTCCAGCCAGCTCTTCAGCGTGGTATTCTTCCGGGAATGTTACTTCCACATCTTTCTCAGCACCTGTCTCAAGTCCTACAAGCTGCTCTTCGAAACCTGGAATGAAAGAACCGGATCCAATTTCAAGAGAATAGTTGTCCGCTTGTCCGCCTTCAAATGCTTCACCATCTACGAAGCCTTCGAAGTCCATTACAACTGTGTCTCCATCTTCAATCTTGCCATCTTCTTTCACAACAAGCTCAGCTTGGCGCTCTTGAAGCTGCTTTAATTCCTGATCTACATCTTCGTCTGTTACCTCAGCATCGTCCTTGTCAACTTCAAGGCCTTTGTAATCCCCAAGTTTCACTTCAGGCTTCACTGTTACTTTTGCTGTGAAAGTAAGTGTTTCACCTTTACCCATTGAATCGATGTCAATTTCAGGGCGGTCGATTGGTTCGATTGCAGTCTCGTCAATTGCTTTTCCGTATTCAACCGGAAGAAGAATATCGAGTGCGTCCTGATACAATGATTCTACTCCAAAACGTTGTTCAAACAGGCTGCGCGGAACTTTCCCTTTGCGGAAGCCAGGAATGGATACTTGCTGTACGACTTTTTTAAATGCTTCGTCCAAAGCGTTGTCGAAAGTTTCAGCATCCACTTCAACAGTCAAAATCCCTTGATTACCTTCAAGTTTTTCCCATTTAGCAGACATGCGTTTCCCTCCAAAAATCTATAGTATGTGGTTAGTTTCATGATTCATTAAATCAGCAGCAACATCAGCTGCATTATGTAAATCGAGCGTTTTCCGCTCCACATCACGATATGAAACCATTTCATTATAACACAGAATGACTTGGTTTCAACCTATTCCAATATTTTTCTAAATTAGACAGGCCCATGATCCAGATATGACATTTTTTCAATCTGAAAGATCCTGCTGCAAGCATCTGCCAGCTGAAAAGGAGGAATGCGATACATATTTCCAATCTCCTCTTCATCAATATCGATTCCATGCATTTCATAACCAGCCTTATGAAGAGCTGCAGCCCAAAGGGAAGCATCAGCAGGCTTTGGCAGGAAAGGGAACAGAACAAACAGGTGACGGATCCACAGCTCTTTTACCGCTTCAAATAGAGCCGGGTTTTCAGCTCCAAGTACATCATCAAGTAAAATTAGCACCTTTTTGGCAAAAGGTGTATCAGATAGGTCTGACAAAGAAGCAGGCACAACGGTCAGCACATCCTCAAACTTCTCAATCGTAACGCTTTTTTCCACCTCATGCTCCATGAGCACCTGCAGAATCATTGTTTTAATGACCGGGTGGGCATGAGTATGCTCCAAAAGAGATCTCAGTGTAGGCATATGCTTTGCTACGTTCCGGTCACGGATCGATTGAATATATTCAATCTGCCGGGAGGGATCCGCCATAAATGTTTCTGATTCTGTCCAATCATCAGGCTCGTAGCTGAAAGACTCCTCTTCTTCCAATCCGGCATCCTGCTCAGAGCCGCTCATCCGACGGCTAAAATCAAGCAATCTGTAAAATTGCTCTGCACTTTCTGCCGGAAGCTGATTCTCCTGTAAAACGGCTTCGATTGTCGTTTGGACTTCGTTATATTCCCTCAGCTGAATTAGAATCGTCAAATATACCTGCAGCACAGTAAAATACTGGCCGATGTCTTCATTCAGCATTTTTTTGCATACTTTGCCTGCTTCGTGCAGCTCCCCCATTTCCATAAGGCACAAAGCAATTCCAAGCTGTATTTCAGCCTGATCTTCATCCATATTTCTTGCTTCCGAGAAAAATTCCAGTGCATCCTGGAACTGTTTCTTTTTCAAAGCTTCCATCCCCTTGTCGACGAGGCGCTCCTTCAGGTTTGGAAATGGAATGATCTTTGATTTTTTGTCTTCACTCATGAATCAGACCAACTCCGCGTTCATTTTTGTTACAAGTTTACCAATGTGCTGAACGGAACACAAGCAGCAAGGAGTCCCGGCTGCAGCCAGCAAAAAGGTGCAAAGCAGTAAATGCTTTGCACCTATCTCCCATTATACAATCCGGCTTTCTTCAAATTGGCGAATTCTGTCCTCATGGATGAGTGTATAAGCGATTTCGTCTCTTCCATTGATCAGCATATCCTTCCAATGGGGATCGATTTCGAAGGCGGCTGCCAATCCTGTATCCGCCCAGATTGTCTGGTCGGCCAAATTAACGGTGAGCTCCACTCCCCCGCTATTGGCTTTTTCCATAAATTCCGTAATTTTTTCTTTTTCCAGTCGAATCGGAAGAATGCCGTTTTTCAGGCAGTTCTGATGGAAAATATCTGCAAAGGACGGGGCAATGATGACTTTGAAGCCGTAATCGCCTAAGGCCCATGGCGCATGTTCCCTCGAGGATCCGCACCCGAAATTTTCTCCGGCAGCCAAAATCGTCGCTCCCGCAAATTCAGGCCTGTTTAATTCAAAATCAGGATTTGGCTCATAATCCTCTTTATAGCGCCAGTCATAGAAGGCAAATCTGCCATAGCCCGTTCTTTCAATCCGTTTTAAAAACTGTTTCGGAATAATCTGATCGGTATCGACGTTGTCTCGATCGAGAACTGCAACTTTTCCTTTATGAAGAAGAAACGGCTGAAGCATGAAGATCTCCCTCCTTATCCGATATTTTTCCGTATATCTGTAAACTGCCCGTAAACCGCTGCCGCAGCGGCCATAATCGGACTTACTAAATGGGTGCGTGCCCCTTTTCCCTGACGTCCTTCAAAATTCCTGTTGGACGTAGAGGCGCACCGTTCTCCTTCTGGAACTGCATCATCGTTCATACTTAAGCACATGCTGCAGCCTGAATGCCTCCATTCAAAGCCTGCTGCTGTGAATATGGCATCAAGTCCCTCTTCTTCCGCCTTGCGCTTGACTGCTTCAGAGCCCGGGACGACCATAGCCCTGACCGTTGAGGCTACTTTTTTTCCCTGCACGAAGGCCGCAGCTTCCCTAAGATCATGAATACGGGAGTTTGTGCAGGAACCGATGAAAACGTGCTGAACAGGAAGGTTTTCAAGCGGCTGGCCCGGAGTAAGATCCATATAAAAATAGGCGCGCTCCGCTTCCCGCTTTTCTTCCTTTGTTAAATAGGAATCTAGCATCGGAACATGCTTGTCAACAGATAAAGCCATTCCCGGGTTCGTCCCCCATGTGATCATCGGTCCGATATCATCTCCATGAATGACGGCTGTTTTATCGTAAACAGCTCCTTCATCTGAGGCAAGCTGCTTCCATTGTTCGGCTGCCCGTTCAAACGCTTCGCCTTTAGGCGCGTACTTTCTGCCTTTTATATAAGAAAAAGTCGTTTCATCAGGAGCAATCAATCCAGCTCTGGCACCTGCTTCAATGGACATGTTGCAAATGGTCATCCGCTCATCCATTGAAAGGCTGCGGATAACACTTCCGCTGTATTCAATGACATACCCCGTTCCGAAACGCACCCCGTATTTCCCGATGATATAAAGGATTACGTCTTTTGCCGTAACCCCTTCTCCCAGTTCCCCGTCAATTTGAATGTTCAGGGTTTTTGGCTTTTGCTGCCAAAGCGTCTGAGTCGCAAAAACGTGCTCCACTTCACTCGTTCCGATTCCAAATGCCAGAGCACCAAATGCACCGTGTGTTGAAGTGTGGCTGTCTCCGCATACAATTGTTTTCCCGGGAAGGGTCAATCCAAGCTCAGGTCCAATGACATGAACAATCCCCTGATCTTCACTTTCCATATCGGCAAGCTCCACACCGAACTCCCGGCAATTCCTTTCCAGAGCACTAATTTGATTTCTTGCAGTTTCATCCTTTATAACGGTCCGATTGACGGTAGGAATATTATGGTCCATGGTAGCAAAGGTCAGATCCGGTCTTCTAACCTTCCTGTTTTTTGTCCGAAGTCCTTCGAATGCCTGCGGAGAGGTTACTTCATGAATGAGATGCAGGTCAATGTAGAGAAGATCCGGTTTCCCCTCTTCTTTATAGACAACATGCTGATCCCACAGTTTTTCAAAAAGCGTTCTTCGTTTCATGTTTCTCCTCCTCCTTTTTCAGCTTTTAAGCGTAAGCTTCCATAATATGAAGAATGGCATTATCATCGGCCAGTCCTTCTTTAATTTCAGCAATCATTTCTTCTGTAGTAAGCGGATGATCGTTTTCAAATGCCAGATCTCCGGTTCGTTTTCCCGCATCCAAAACAAGCTGGACAGCGCGTTCAACCGCATTTGCTTCCTCCTCCATACCGAAGGAAGTGCGAAGCATCATCGCAGCCGATAAGATCATCGCGAGCGGATTGGCTTTATTTTCCCCGGCTATATCAGGAGCGGATCCATGTACCGGCTCATATAGATGGAGGCCGTTCAGCGATAAGCTTGAAGAAGGAAGCATCCCGAGCGATCCTGTTAATACAGAAGCCTCATCGCTTAAAATATCGCCAAACATATTTTCCGTCACGAGAACATCAAATTGAGCAGGATTTTTAATAAGCTGCATGGCAGCATTGTCGACCAGCATATGCTCAAGCTCGACATCCGGATAGCCCGCCTTCACTTCTTCAGCGGTTTCTCTCCACATTCTGCTCGATTCCAGCACATTGGCCTTGTCTACGGACGTGACCTTTTTCCTTCGGCCGGCTGCCATTTCAAATGCAGCTGTTAAAATCCGTCTGACTTCTTCCTTCGTGTAAAAAAGAGTGTCCACCGCTGCTTCCGCTCCGCCCTTGCCGGAACGTTCACTCGGTTTCCCGAAATACAAACCGCCCGTTAATTCCCTGACAATAACGAAATCCACTCCATCCAGCACCGATTTTTTAAACGGGCTGTGATCCGTCAGACACTCATATGCTTTGACAGGCCGGATATTAGCATATAGGCCAAGCTCTTTGCGAAGCGCAAGCAATCCTCTCTCCGGTCTGTTTTCCGGAGGCTCCCCGTCCCATTTCGGGCCCCCTACTGCGCCAAGCATAAGAGCGTCCGCGTTCCGGCAAAGCTCAAGGGTTTCAGGAGGAAGCGGAACTCCCCGCTGATCAATGGCGGAACCGCCAATTAATCCGGATGTAAAGATAAATTCATGGCCAAACTGTTCGGCAATGACGGACAAGACTTCCTGTGCACCCTGCATCACTTCTTTTCCAATTCCATCTCCCGGCAGCATTGCGATTGTTTTCTTCATGATTCATCCCCCATTTCGTTTAGACTGGCATCTTGATGGCTTCCTGCTCTTCCTGACTGAACAAAAGCACCCGGTTCACAGCATTTACATAAGCACGCGCTGACGCTTCCAGTACATCCTGCGCCATTCCGCGTCCACTCGTTTCAATTCCTTTAAATTCAACTTTCACATAAACCTCTGCAAGTGCGTCTCTGCCGCTGCTGTTGGATTGAATCCGGTAGTCCTTCAAATGGACCGGTGCACCAATACAGCGTTCCAGCGTGTTGTAAATCGCCTCTACACTTCCTGCCCCGGTGGCGGCTTCCTGAATGACGGCCTTGTTCCGGTCTTTGAGCGTTACCGCTGCTGTCGTTATATTCGACGTTCCGAACTGTACTTGCAGAGTCATTAATTCATACCCGCAGGCACCGTTTGCCGCTTTTTCCTCCATTAATATAGAAATAAGATCAGCGTCCGTGAATTCTTTCTTTTTCTCAGACCAGTCTTTGAACCGGTCAAAAGCTCGTTTTAATTCTTTATCCTCTAAGGTAAAGCCCAATTCCTTCATTCTCGCTCCAAACGCATGCCTTCCGGAGTGCTTTCCTAAGACGAGTGAGTTAGAAGAAACACCGACCATTTCCGGAGAAATAATTTCATAAGTAGTTTTTTCTTTCAGCACTCCATCCTGATGAATACCGGATTCGTGGGCAAATGCATTCTTACCGACTACCGCTTTATTGCCTGGAACGGCCATTCCGGTCAATTTGCTGACAATGTCACTTGTCCGCTTGATTTCATCCAGCTTCAAATCAAAGTAGGATTGATAGTGATCTCCTCTAATTTTCAAGGCAACTGCAATTTCTTCCAGAGCTGCATTTCCTGCCCGTTCTCCAATCCCGTTGATGGTCCCCTCTATTTGACCGGCACCATGTTCAATGGCAGAAAGGGAGTTCGCAACAGCCATTCCAAGATCGTTATGGCAATGAGCCGAGAGAATGACCCGGTCAATGCCATCTGCATGTCTTTTTAAATGAGAGAAAATTTCTCCGTATTCTTTTGGATGTATATAGCCGACTGTATCCGGGATGTTTACAACATCTGCTCCCGCTTTAATGACTTCGGCAACAATTTCGCTTAAAAAATCAAGCTCCGTTCTGCATGCATCTTCCGCTGACCACTGAACAATCGGGAAAAAGGTCTTCGCGTATTTGACCGCTTCAACTGCTGCTTCGATGACCTGCTCCTTCGATTTTTTCAGCTTATATTCTCTATGGATTGGGGAGGTTGCAAGGAAAACGTGCAATCTTGGATCAGCCCCGTCTTTAAGTGCTTCCCAAGCGGTGTCTATATCCCCTTTAACGGACCTTGCAAGGCCGGTGACGGAGCAGCTGCGGATTGTGCGGGCGATCTCTCTGACACTCTTCATCTCCGCTTTGGAGGAAGCAGGAAATCCCGCCTCCATAATATCCACCCCGAGTCTTTCAAGCTGCCTTGCGATTTCAAGCTTCTCTCCAAACGTCAAATTGACGCCGGCTGACTGTTCACCATCTCTTAAGGTTGTGTCAAATACATTAATTTTCCGCACCAGCGGTCACCGCCTCTTTTGCTTTTGGCTTGACGAACGGCATCATGCTTCTAAGTTCTCTTCCTACTTTTTCAATCTGATGCTCGTTTTCATTCTTATTGATCGCGTTAAATTGAGGACGGTTCACCTGGTTTTCAACAATCCATTCCTTCGCAAATCTTCCGGACTGAATGTCTTCAAGAACCGCTTTCATGGACTCTTTTACTTTGGCATCCACAACTCTTGGTCCTGAAACAAAATCACCCCATTGTGCTGTGTCTGAAACAGAGTATCTCATCCCTTCCAAGCCGCCTTCATACATGAGGTCCACGATTAATTTCAGCTCATGCATACACTCAAAGTAAGCAAGTTCCGGCTGGTATCCCGCTTCTACCAGTGTTTCAAATCCAGCTTTTACAAGGGACGTCAAACCGCCGCACAATACCGCCTGTTCTCCAAACAAATCCGTCTCCGTTTCTTCCTTAAACGTTGTTTCAAGAACTCCCGCACGGCCGGCCCCAATTCCTTTTGCATAAGCTAAGGCTGTATCCCGGGCTTTTCCGGAAACATCCTGCTGGATCGCAAACAGCGCTGGAACACCTGCCCCTTCAGTATAGGTTCTCCGTACAAGGTGTCCCGGACCTTTCGGTGCAACAAGGAATACATCTACAAATTCAGGCGGCACGATCTGATGGAAGTGAATATTAAATCCATGGGCAAAAACCAATGACTTTCCTGGTTCAAGCGCGTCTTTAATTTCATTCTCATATACCTTCGCTTGCTGTTCATCCGGCAGCAGGACCATGATGACATCAGCCGATTCAGCTGCTTCCCTCACTGTAAAAACCTGATGTCCATCCTGTTTTGCTTTTTCAAATGAACCGCCTTTTCTGACACCTACAACTACATCCAGTCCGCTTTCTTTCAAATTCAGTGCATGAGCATGACCTTGAGAGCCGTATCCGATTACCGCGATTTTTTTCCCTTGAAGTGCCTGTTCATTTACATCCCCGTTATAGTAAACCTTTGCCATTGTCCATCTCTCCATTTCGAATTGGTTTTGTTAAACAATAAACGTTGCTTTTTCAGATGTATTCCGTTTGCTGCTCCTTGTAAATGCGGTGGTTCCTGTTCTTGCAACCTCTTTAATTCCATATGGTTTCAGCAGATCGATGAGCGCTTCAACTTTACCCGGTTCACCTGTCGCCTGAATGACGAGACTTTCTTTCCCGACATCAATGACTGATGCCCGGAACGGTTCAATAATTCCGTATATTTCCAGTCTGCTTGCGGCCGGAGAGCTCACTTTTATAAGGGCAAGCTCTCTTGCCACTACATTCTGATTGGTCATGTCTGTTACTTTCAAAACATGTATTTGCTTGTTTAGCTGCTTTGTGAGCTGTTCGATCTGATTATGATCTTCAACCTCGACCGTAAAGGTAATCCTTGAAACCCCTTCAGTCTCGGTATGGCCAACCGTGATGCTTTCGATGTTATATAGGCGTTTAGTAAAAAGTCCGGTGATCCGGTTCAGCACACCAGGCCGATTCAGCACGGTGATGGTAATGATTCGTTTCACGGTTTCACCCCTGTCATTTGATGAATTCCTTTGCCTGGAGCAATCATCGGATAAACGTTTTCTTCCTTTTCAACCAGGACATTGATCAGCATCGGCTCTTCTGAACAGAGGGCATTTTTAAGTTCTGCTTCAGCCTCTGCCATATTTGTAATTGTCAGCCCCTTAATTCCGTATGCTTCTGCAAGCTTATTGAAGTTCGGCTGCGATACGAATTTTGAATGGGAGTAGCGTTCTTCGTAGAAGATTTCCTGCCACTGCCTAACCATTCCGAGAGATTCGTTGTTTAAGATAATAATCTTTATCGGAAGCTGAAGTTCGTAAATAACGGAAAGCTCCTGCAAGGTCATCTGAAAACCGCCGTCTCCCAGAACAGCCACTACTTTTCTGCTCCGATCCGCGAGCTGTGCCCCGATTGCAGATGGCAGTCCGAAGCCCATTGTTCCGAGCCCGCCCGACGTCACCCAGCTGTCGGCTGTTTTAAATGGATAAAACTGAGCTGCCCACATTTGATGCTGTCCGACATCCGTCGTGACAATTGCATTTCCTTCGGTGTTCTCATAAACCATTTCCATCAGTTTTTGAGGCTTGATCACATCTTTTGATTCTCCATACCATAGCGGGAATTCTTTTTTGGATTCGTCCTGTTTTGCAAGCCATTCTGCCGCTTGCGCTTTCTTTCCGTTCTGATGAATGAGTTCCTGCAGCACCCTTTTCGCGTCTCCAACAACCGGTATATGCGCCGGTACATTTTTCCCGACTTCAGCAGGGTCAATATCCACATGGGCAACCGTGGCATATTTTGCGAAGTCATCCAGGTTTCCTGTCAGCCGGTCATCAAACCTCGCCCCGATATTGATGAGAAGATCGCATTCATAGAGCGCCATATTGGCCGTATACGTTCCATGCATTCCCGCCATGCCGAGAAACAGCCTATGGTCTGCCGGGAACCCGCCAAGGCCAAGAAGAGTATGAACGACGGGAATATCCTGCTGCTCGGCATAATTTTTCAAATCTTCAGACGCTTTAGCATGCAAAACGCCCGCTCCTGCCAGAATGACAGGTTTTCTTGCCCGGCTAACCGCCTCCACAAGCTTCCTGATTTGCAAATGATTCGGCTCTGTAACAGGCTGATAGCCCGGCAATTCAAGCTCCTGGTCGTATTTAAATTCCCCTTCTGATACGGCGATGTCTTTCGGAATATCAATTAGTACCGGTCCTGGTCTTCCTGTAGTAGCAATGTGAAACGCTTCTTTGATGGCAATCGGCAGTTCATCCACATGCCTGACCTGAACACTGTGTTTCGTGATTGGCATAGTGATGCCCAGCACATCCGCTTCCTGAAAAGCATCGGAACCGATAACCGTTGATGCTACCTGACCTGTAAAAACGACTAACGGAAGGGAATCAATCATCGCATCGGCAAGTCCGGTTACGAGATTTGTTGCCCCAGGTCCGGATGTAGCAATGACTACTCCCGGCCTCCCCGAAATTCTGGCGTACCCTTCAGCCGCATGAATGGCACCTTGCTCATGTCTCGTCAGAATATGGAACAGCCCTGAACCATACAGTTTGTCGTAAAGCGGAAGGACAGCTCCCCCGGGATATCCGAAAAGCACCTCGACCTTTTCTCTTTTCAGCGCTTCAATCAGCATGCTTCCTCCGGTCATCCTAACTGGGCGTTCGAGCTGTGCCTCATCCATCTCTACTTGCAGTTTCATTTTTATGCCTCCTCTTCTTTCAAAAGCGTTTCATTCCTAAATTCTCTGCAGCGGGAACAATGTCAAGCAATATAAAAACCTCTCCACCCCTCATAAGACCCGTGTTTATCGGATCAAAGGGGCGAAGAGGTTAGAAACTCTGCGCGGTACCACCCTTTTTCATGGCTTTAAGGCCATCTCAGGAACAATCATGTTCATTTTAATAACGAGTGCTTCGGATGCACCCGGCTCCTCCTACTCAATTCAGAAGAGCACTCCGAGGTGAGTTCACTACCCTTGCCACCGCCGGTTTCCAGCAACCCGGCTCTCTGAAGATGGCGTATTCGGATACCTACTTATCCTCGTCTTTGTTTTGCTGTATGGATTTTTAATAGTTCGTTAGCTTACGTGAAGATTTTCATCAGGCAGATTTACTTTTTCGCCTTCTTCAATGACTTTTCTTCTAAACTTTTCAAGCAGATAATTCGTATGCTCTCCAGGTACTCCGTTTCCAATGACCCTGCCGTCTACTTTGACAACTGCAATGACTTCTGCGGCGGTTCCTGTCAGGAATACTTCCTCCGCTGTGTAAACGTCATGTCGAGTAAATGGCTCCTCCGAAACTTTATAGCCCAGTTCATTGGCGATATCAATAATGGCATTTCGCGTGATTCCTTCCAATGCTCCAATATATCCCGGCGGGGTAAGCAGCTTGCCGTTTTTGTAAATGAATACATTATCGGCAGAGCCCTCTGCAACATAGCCCTGATCGTTCAGCATAAGTGCTTCGCTTACGTTTGCCAGATGTGCTTCTATTTTCACGAGAATATTATTTAAGTAGTTCAGTGATTTCACTTTCGGGCTGAGAACGTCTGGGCGGTTTCTCCTTGTAGGGACCGTTACGATATCGATTCCAGTATCGTAAAGATGCTTCGGAAAAATGGCCAGCGGTTCTACGATGATGACCACATTCGCTGAAGGGCATTTATAAGGATCCAGTCCAAGATCTCCGACCCCTCTTGATACGACAAGCCTGATGTAGGCGTCTCTCAATCCGTTTTTTTCAACCGTTTTAATAACAAGATCACTTAATTCTTCCTGATTGTAGGGCATATTGAGTAAAATTGATTTTCCAGACTCATATAGCCGGTCCATATGTTCTTTCATTCGGAAGATGTTTCCGTTGTATACCCTGATTCCTTCAAAAATGCCGTCTCCGTACAAGAATCCGTGATCATATACAGAAATCTTGGCATCTTCCTTCCGTACGAATTCACCGTTCAAGAAGATCCATTGATCACTCATGCCTGGTCACACCTTTCCTTTAATGATAAGACGCTTTAAATCAATACATAATTAGTTGTAAAAAAAGATCCTATAACGATTGTTATATGGATGATTTTAAGTTGTCACGTTGCCGTGTATTGAATGTTTGAACCTATCTTACGCCCGTTCAAGTCGAGAGTCAACACCCTTTTTCCGAATTAACTGATAATTTAGATTAATTAAACTATTTGTATACGCTTACATCCGCGCTGTTATAGGAAAAGCTTTTTTGCAATTTTTTTGTACTTTTTTCTGACAGGGTTTTTTGACAGGATTTTTATGGAGGGGGAAGGATCGGCGGGATTAGATACGATAATACTTTTGCAGCAAAATAAAAATCCCGCTGAATAAAATTGATCAGCGGGATTTAATATTCGTACTTTATTTAATTGTGCCTCGCAATATGTAACGTCTTTAAAAGAACTGTTTAACTTAGGTTGTTGATTTCCGCTGCGGGCGATCGCTTTCCGCGGGGCGGGCGGTGAGCCTCTTCAGCGCCGGGCGCTTGCGGGGTCTCACCTGTCCCGCTGCTCCCGCTGGAGTCTCTCGCCCTCCACTTCAATCAACAGGTGTTAAAAATCATCATCGTGCTTGAACTTAATTTTTTTAAAAGAAAAACATAATTAAAATCATTAAGTGCTTTTAAAATTATCAGTGTTTACGTCAAAAAATTGGACCGTCAGTGAGCTTCATATCCTCTGGCTTTATGAGATCAAGAAAATTATTTGCATTTTTTCACAGAGTAATTCAGGCATAAAAAAAGGATACTACCACAGTAATCTAATCTGCGTTAGTATCCTTTTTCTGCTGCAAGCACAGTTTTGACTGTGTTGACTTTGGACGTCCCAGGAGAGATTCGAACTCCCGACCGACGCCTTAGCTTCCCACTATGGCTTTCGCCGCCAGCACCCTATATTTCGCTATTCGTTCACGTTCATGTATAACGGTCATTTTTCGAACTTTGACCGATTGACTTTATTTCTATTATATTTGCCCACGATTTATAATTCAAGCATTCATAAAGTAGAAAACAACCCTATTGAAAAGGTAGTACAGATTTACATATACTCAAATCTGCTATTTAAAGGAGTGATTTCATGAGAGATAACAAAGATTATTGTCCATATTGTAAAGCTGATTTACAAGGAGAACCTATTCCTAAAGAATCGCAGCAAGTATATGGTTCTTCCCATTTCACACGAAAAATTGGTATCAGTAGTATCGAAGATGATCGGATTATTAAATGGAAATGTCCAGACTGTAACAAAGAATGGGATAAGGATTAATCACTTGTCCAACAAAATCATAAATCAGATAAAGCTGGTTTTGAATAAAATCGATATTTTATTATGAACGTAAAAAAACGGTGGATTACTCCTTACTATCTTTACAATTGATATCCAACCCTCTTTGGTATAAAACCCCAAAGAAAGTATTACAATATTTTTATAAAAAAAATTCTACCTCCAAAAAGGAGATAGAATTCTTACTACTAGTGATGAATACCCAAAGACATCTATGTTGGACATTGTGTTATTAAAAAGGCTGCTAGCTTTTCGACAATAACTACTTCAGTTGTTAAGAACATTGCAGCAACAGATGCAGCGGACCTTGATTTAATCATGTATTACTTATATTCAACTAACACTAACCACTTCTAGTGTTAAAGCTTCATCTCCAATTATAAAGTGGTGATAGAAAACTGTAAAGTAGTCTAGCTGGGTTATATATTTTGGGATAGCAAGTTCAAACCAGAATTACAACTTTTTCTATTGTTATCTCTTTTTTATGGTGTGTAGTTGAAGCGACTATGGGTATACCCTTCCTATTGCCCCCAGTGAAAATGTGGATATCCACCCTATCCTCAACTTAAGAAAAGAGACTCCTTTGTTGGGAAGTCTCTTATAGCTGCTTTGCTTCAATTCGTTCTTTCTGTTAATCAGAGTACGCTTCTTTATTCCAGTCATTGCTTCAACTTCCTTGTATGTTTGAGTCTTAAGTAATTATAAGACATGTTGTACTTACTGCTTAGAGTGTTTCCTTGGTCTACACTCTCTGAAATCATCACGTTGCTTAGCCAATGTCTTTCCTTCTTGAGTACGTTCTAAAATCATATCTCATTCAAATTCTGCAAATGAACTGAGTATATTGAAAATCAGTCTTCCTGGTGGAATTAGTGATTCCGCAGAAATTTATGACGTGTGGACATACTCACTATGACCTTATCAAAACTGTGAAGGGCAAAAAGGTGGAAATCCGCACTCCTTTTTACAATAATAGTTTCCATCTCTAAAACAAAAGACAGGAGGCTTGTAAATGCTCTCTGTCTTTTATGCTTAACTATCTTTTCTTTTCGGACCAGTGCTTTGGTCTTTCAAAAATCTTTTAATCAAACCTGCTGTATATGGTTTGAGTTTACGTGTGCCTGTAGATTTGATAACCTTCACTAATTCAATCGTCGAGCCTTCATAAGGATAATCTTTTAATGCTTTATTATATGCTTCATTAGCTTCAGACTCATTGTCAAAAACCGCATATTCGTTTTTATCAAGTAGTAATATCCATCTCTCCATTAAGCACCCCTCTATTCCTAGAAATTAACTATGATGATTAAATCTTACTTTATGACTAATTAATTGTCTATAAAGAAGTTTTTGCTAGTTCTTCCTTCAAAAAAACGTACTCTTTTTCCTAGAACAAAAACACAGTGGTTATTTTACCCGCTGCCTTTAATGTACTGAATAAAGTATTATTAATTCCCTTCACCATGTTCTATTTTATGAATTCACTTACATAATCTTTAAGAAATTCCGAACGTTTTTCGATAAATTGTTCATAATTTAAATCAAAAGTATCCGCAGGACACAAATGTGATTCTAATATTTCTTCAAGTCTATCTGATGGTAACAAGCATTTATAAACACTAGGTGCTTTATCCTTAATTGTTTGATTATCTGCATTATTAAGAAAGCAAAGGTTTGCTAACACATTTATTTCTTTATCACTTTTACCTAATCCTTTCAAAAAGTTTTTAGGAAAAATATGGTGAAATTCATTTCTACTTGCTTTTTTCAATACATTTCTTAAATTTACGTTTCCCCCAGAAATGAATGATGAAGGAGATTTGCTTGCAAGCGTGATGACATATGTTTTTGTGTTAACAGAACCTAGATTAAATTGGTTTTCCGTAAAAAAACTCGTATTAACATTGCAATCAAAATCTGAGATAACTTGATTTTCATCACCTTTTAAATTATCCATAGCCTGTAAGTCCTGTTTATGTTTTTGTGTTACACCGCTAGTATACCTACGAGAGAAACATGACCTCCAAAACCAACGTAATAATTCACGTCTTTGTTTATCAGTATAAAGACTTCCATTTTTTCTATCTGACGCAAAAAAGCGTGTTAAACTTACAATCATTGATGTATAGGGCATTACGTCTATTGACTCTATATTTAACTCTCTTTGAAGGAAATCAATAGTAGCCTTTATTCCATTTTTTATTTTTTCAAAGTTATTTCTCACTTCCTCACCATTTAGGGACATTATGGATTGTGGTGAAGCTTCACCTAAAATCACACCACTACAGCACTTTAATAGTAAGTCTTTATCTTCTGATATATCACCAAATCCAAATTCATCCAATTCATCTACTAGCTTATCAATCTGGTCTTGTAAGTCAAATTCAGAACTCCAAGTCCAAGCTGTTAAAAGTTGAAAAGTATCTAATTCTGTCCCCGCTCTGTTTATTCTCTCAAAGACTATAGCTACTTTTCCTTTATCTTCGGTTTCTATCTCTTGAACAGGAATCATAACTTCTTTAAACCGTTCTTGTACTTTGTCAATTACTTCAATATACTCTTCATTTATTTCTGCTGTAGCTTTTCTATACTTCACCGAGTCAAACATTGCACTCATTGGGAAATGACGATTCGTGTCTACTTCCCCTTCTGCAAGAGGTATAAATAGGCTATCCTGCATATTTTCATCGGCTATGTAATCAAAATAAATATCAACCCAATTATGATTCTGTTTTGTCGGTTCTAAAACATTTTGGAACACGGTAAATAATGATGTCAATCGCTGCTGCCCATCTAATACATACTTAATTGGATAGTCCTTTTCGGGGTCAGGTAAACTGAAGTTACCAAAGTCTTTTTCTATTTTAAGTTTTTCACTAGTTTTCCATAGGAAAATGTTACCAATAGGTATACCTTTGTATAAGCTATCTAAAAGGAAAGCTACTTGTTCAGATGTCCAAACGTAATACCTTTGAAAAGAAGGAATGCGTATTTCACCAGAAACTACCTTATTTATTATACTTCTAATAGAAATGGGATCTGCCATGGGAATTACCTCCTATGAATTATGTATTATCTCTTAATGTTACCATTTTTTTCTTATTTTTCATATTATGATTCTCTGAATTCTGTATCATAGTGTAATAGACTATGAACGGTTAATTCCTTCTTCGTTTCGGATTATTCGTGATGTGTGGATGAGGGTACAGAGGGTATATCCTTACTTTGCACCCCATAAAAGTGTGGAAAATATGCCCCCCCCATATCATTACCAAAAGAAAAGAGACTCCTCGGTTTGGGAGTCTCCTAGCTTGGTTCATATTCCTTTACCTTGCGATAGAATGTAGCCTTAGTCATATTTGAATTTTTCATTGCTTCAACGGCAGTGATATTCCCTTTTTTCCAGTCCTTATAAGCCTGCTCAAACTCTGCTGTGATAGATGTTTTAGGTCTTCCAAGATGTTTGCCTTGTACCTTTGCAGAAGCAATACCTTCAGCTTGACGAGTCTTAATTTTAGTTCTCTCCTCCTCAGCAACCCAAGATAATACCTGTAATACTAAGTCAGCAACAAAAGAACCGATTGAATCATTGTATTTGCGGGTGTCCAATAATTGCATATCAAGTACAACAATATGTGCTTTGATGTTTTGTGTTATTTCTTTCCACTCGTTTAGAATCATCTCTTTGTTGCGACCTAGCCTATCTAAAGAATGAATGTATAATGTATCCCCTTTACGCATACGCAGTTTCAAAGCTTGGTATTGAGGTCTGTTGAAGTCTTTACCACTTTGCTTATCGATATGAATATCACGTTCATCAATTCCAAGAGCATACATATTTTCAAATTGCCGTGCCTCATTTTGGTCTTTACTACTTACTCTTACATATCCGAATTCTTTGTTGTCCATTGTTATTTCCACCTTGTTATTTGATAATCTTATGTTACCGAATTAGTTTCAAAAGGTAAACAACAATTATGATACGTTCCAAAAAAACAATTTAACACCATATGATACTATTCAAACTCTTATTCTATCGCTTTGTAAAATGCTATTTTGCTTGCCATATTCCTTCCTAATCACTGCATTATGGTTAATCAAAACCATTAACATACTTTTTAGGAATTCATCAAATGGGAGTTTAATTTGCAGATAATTTTTCATAATGCTTCCTTTTAAGTTAAGAACATTGTTATTTAAGTCAATATGCCTCTCTTCTAGCTGATTCAGGGTATTAATACGGATACCAGTTTTAAACATCACCAAAACGGCCACAGCATCCCTTAATTGAATGAAGCTCCCTAAATCGAGTAAAGATAGCAGGATATTAACCTCACGCTCCGTAGCCCCTTCTTTTACCTTTTGATCAACCTTGATATTGATTGTCTTCCAAAACTTAAGTCCAATCCAGCCATTATCAAAGCAGCGGGAGAGAAATGCCTTCAAACATTTTAAACGAGTAAGTTTGGTCTGATTACTTACATTCATGCTATCTAACCATTTATAGATCGAATCCACTGTGATATCAGAAACATATTGTACATTTGTTATCCTTTGAAAATGTTCCACATGAAGGGCATAATCACTTATTGTTCGGCTTCTATTACCGCTTACCTTCATTTGCATTGTAATCGTCTCAAGAGCGGTTGTAATTGACATCAAGTCTTTGGATGCTAGTGTTTGTTCAATAGATGATTTAGAAGCAGTAGAGAGCGAATTGGACACCCTCTCTAAAAGATCTTTAACATCCACTTTAACATCTAACAGTCCCTTGCGTTTGGTCATACAAAAAAACCTCCTATATCATTTAGCGTTAAAGTCAATAACTGGTGTAATTTCTTAAATGACCGTTATACTGACCGTTTCACTAAACGATATAAGAGGTTAATTTGACGGGCTTTAGAACCCGATTTTTGGACGTCCCAGGAGAGATTCGAACTCCCGACCGACGCCTTAGAAGGGCGTTGCTCTATCCAGCTGAGCTACTGGGACATGAATGATTTTGTTTGTCGTTTTTTTGTTTTTGTATCAGCGACAAGATTTATTATATTTTCTTTCGATAATAAAGTCAATAACTTTTCTAAACTTTTTTATGGAAGAGGAGGAATTTCTTCCTCCTCTTATATTTTATGCAAATGTATAGGTTTTTTCCAGTGCTTTTATCGGATTTCCTGAAAAATCATAAAATAGAACATCGGCTTGCTTGCCTTCGAGGCTGATTATAGCATAAGACCTTTCAGGACGCACTCTCGGAAGACGTATGCTGCCCGGATTAATGAACAGGATATTACCGTCCATTTCGGATCCTGCAATATGTGTGTGGCCGAAACAGACAATGGATGCATCTTCTTCCTGTGCTCTATACTTTAAATGATTTAGGGTGGATTTAACCGAATGCAAATGGCCATGAGCAATAAGAAAACGGTACATCCCTGCTTCCTTTACCAGCTCATTCGGAAGCCCCCCGTCAAAATCACAATTCCCCCCGACAATCCACATAGAACGGATGCCAGGGTCGTCTGCCTGCAGCTCAGAGTCACCGCAATGAATAACAGCAGTTACTTCATCCTTATGACGGGCTGTTATCTGTTCCAATTCGTCTGTCAATCCATGGCTGTCACTCATGATGAGAACGTTCATTGCCATCCCCCCGTTAAAAGTACTCTCCAATCAGCTTCTCTAATTTTTTCAGTGCATCGGAACGGTGGCTGATTTTATTTTTTTCCTCGGGCGGAAGCTGGGCCATTGTGGACCCTTTATCCTTCACAAGAAAAATTGGATCATATCCGAATCCATTTAGCCCCTCTGGTTTCTCGGTGATGTATCCTTCCACTGAGCCTTCAACCGTTTTTGTTTCTTTCCCTGGTGCAGCAATCGCAAGCGCACATCTGAATCTGGCTGTTCTCTGGTCCTTTTCCACACCCTTCATGCTTTCAAGAACCTTTTCAATGTTAGCTGCATCATCTTTTTCTTCTCCCGCATAGCGCGCAGAGTAAATACCGGGCTCTCCTCCAAGAGAATCCACAGATAGGCCAGAGTCGTCTGCGATAACAGGTTTTCCTGTCAGCTTGGAGATGGTTTCTGCTTTTAGTATCGCATTTTCTTCGAATGAATGACCCGTTTCTTCCACTTCAGGAAGGTCCTGCAATTCGTTTAATGAGGCAACCTGAAGCCCTTTTGGTTCAAACAGCGCTTTAAATTCTGCTGCCTTCCCTTCATTGCGAGTCGCAATAATGATTTGGCTCATTTGTTCATCCCTCTTTCTCAAGATTTTTGACAATATGAGATCCCCAATCACCTAAAACTGATTTTTGATGTTCGATTAATGTATGTATACCCTCTTCTGCAAGATCTAATAATTGATCCAGCTGTTTTCTGGAAAAAGTGGCTTCTTCACCTGTTCCCTGAAGCTCAACCAGTTCATTTTTGGATGTCATGATCACGTTCATATCCACTTCTGCAGAAGAATCCTCTAGATAATTCAAATCAAGTATTTCACCCAGCTCTGAGTCGATTCCTACAGAGGTTGCTGCAAGAAAATCAGTGATCGGAAGTTCAGACAGAACGTTTTTATCTACAAGCTTGCCCAGTGCAATCGTCATTGCCGTGAATGCACCAGTAATAGAGGCCGTTCTCGTTCCGCCATCCGCTTGAATGACATCACAGTCAATCCAGATCGTCCGCTCGCCGAGCTTGTTCAAATCAACCACTGCTCTCAAAGCCCGTCCGATTAAACGCTGAATTTCCATCGTTCTTCCTGAAATTTTGCCTTTTGAAGATTCCCTGATTGTTCTTTGCTCAGTAGCTCTTGGAAGCATAGAATACTCAGCGGTAATCCAGCCCTTCCCTTGTCCCCTCATGAAAGGAGGCACTCTATCTTCAATACTTGCATTGCATATCACCTTTGTATTCCCAACCGTAATCAGCACAGATCCTTCAGGATGTGTAATAAACTCCGTCACCATTTCAACCGGTCTAAGCTGGTTTCTGCTTCTTCCATCGTTTCTCATCGATCAAACCTCCGTCCAATTAACGGGCCAAACGTCCGCCCCCTCAATAAATAAGAGGCAGCTCCATTACAAGCATGCCTCTTATCTTTCCTTTTATAGTATATCAAAAATCCCGCTTTAAAAACTACCAGTGTTCACATTTGCCGGGCGGGCGACAGGTTTGGCCAGTTTCTGTCCTTTTTCATTTTGAAGGTCAGCCTTTCCGTCAACTGTCAAGGCGACGGTCTCCACACCCTGCTGCTCCGTTAAGGTCAGCACAATGGAATTAAGCACTTTTTCGGAAATAACTTTTTTCTTTTCGTCAAAGCTGCCATAAATGGACTTGTTAAAGTCGAGTGTCACTTTTCCGTTTTCGTATTTCGGGGCCGAATTAAGCTTCACATGACCTTGGAACTCATCCAGAAGCCCACTTGTGCTGGAAGGACCTTTTAACAGCTCTGTAACAGCTGCTGTAATAGGATCCTTTTCTTTATTATCCACCCGTCTTGTGACAGGGACATAATACGTTCCTTTATCATTTTGGCCAAGGAAATAAACAGTCACTGGATGGGTATTCGTGATATCAGTGACATCTGCCGTATCCAGGTTAATTCCGTCCGCTCTTCCCATATCTCCGGAAATTGGAGTTCCATTGACAGGCATTTCATTAAGCGGATGGCCATTCACCCAAATTTTCACTTTTTTCACAGATTCAAATTGGGTAAGCGTCCATGTAACAGACTGGAGAATTTTCAGCTCATCCTCGCGCTTATAATTGGCAAACTCTTTAGAAAAATCTGCTGTTGCTGTACCATCTTTAATGGTGACTCCAAGCACTTCCGTATCCGCAGGCAGCACGGCACGGAATCCGTCAGGAAGAATATTGCTTACAGGTCCGCCATCAACAAGGTATGTCAGCACTTGTTTGGCTGCCCCTTCTTTTTTAGGGAGAGGCAATGCCTGTGAAACAACCATGCCATTTTTATCGATTAAGTATACATCCCTCGAAACAGTCTGAGCCTTTTGCTCCCCTGCTTTTTCTGTATTTGCCGGCTTTACATCCGCATTCTTCCCATCTGTATACGTAACATCCTGCGGCGGATCCACTTCTTTGACCGCTTGCTCTCCTCCGCCGAATATGCCGCAGCCAGATAGCACAATGGAAGTGACGGCAATGGAAGAAACAGCAATGGCTAATTTTTTGTTAACAGGCATGATAATCCCTCCTGAGGCAGTTTGTACTACTATGTATACGAGCCTCTGCAGGATTTATACCGCCCGCTCAAAACATTTTTATACGCAAAAAAGATCCCATGCAAACGGGATCTTTCTTTACGACTGAAGCGCCTCTTCCAAATTAATGGGGTGCACGTTTTCGATTGTCTCTTCGAACCAATTCGATGCGAAGGATTGGAAAAGGTCACGCGGACCTGTAGTGAAAAATTGATGATCCTTTTTGCCGTCTGTTTCATTTAGAGCCTGATGATAGGAAAGAATGGTACTTACTTCCCTTGCTGTTTCATCCCCCGACGAAATCACCTTTACCCCCGGCCCCATAAACTCTTCAATTAATGGTCTGAGAATCGGATAGTGGGTGCAGCCGAGTATCAGTGAATCAAGCGATTGGTTCTTTAGCGGCAGAAGAGACTGTTTGACGATTTCTTTAGCAAGCTCCCCTTCATATTTTCCGCTTTCTACAAGAGGCACAAATTCCGGACATGCAAGACTCTCAACCGTTACTGTCTGTTTCAATGCTTTCAGCGCCTCTTCATAAGCACCGCTTTGAATGGTATTCACTGTGCCGATGACTCCGATATGCTGGTTTTTTTTAAGTTTAATTGCTGTTCTGGCTCCAGGCTGAATAACCCCGATAACAGGGATATCCACCTTGCTTTTAATATCTTCAAGAGCAATCGCCGTTGCTGTATTACACGCTATTACCAGCATTTTAATATGATGGGCAGACAAAAGATAATTTGTCATTTCCCATGTATACTGCAGTACTTGAGATTCAGGACGCGGTCCGTATGGGCAGCGCTGGCTGTCGCCTAAATAAATCAATTCCTCTTTAGGCAGCTGTCTCATCATTTCTTTCGCTACTGTCAGACCGCCTATTCCTGAATCAATGACTCCTATCGGTCTATTCAAAAAATCGCCTCATTCTTCTTTCATTTCCTGTTGCAGTTTATTCAGAAGAAGCTCAAAAGTGAGCCTTTCAGATGGAGTAAAATGAATTAAAAGCTGATCGAGATATTCCTGTCTTTTCTCAATCACCGCTTCGATAATCCGTTCCCCTTCTTTAAGCAAATGAACTCTGACTACCCGCCTGTCTTTCTCATCTCTTATACGGACAACAAGACTGGTCTTCTCCATCCTGTCAACAAGATCTGTGGTCGTGCTGCACGCTAAATACATCCTGCCCGCAAGATCCCCAACCGTCATATCGCCGTGGTCAAGAAGCCACTGAAGTGCTACAAATTGCGGTGGAGTTATTTTATATTCATTCAGTATTTCTCTGCCTTTTTGTTTAATATTCCCCGAAATCCGCCTGAGCGACTTTTCAATATCCGCTACATGGCCTTTTTCAGATCGTTTATCGTTCATCACGCCATACCCCGCTCATTTGCATTAGAAACGATACATTGGCCGTTTCCCTCTGTTATTTTCCTCGTTTTTCTTTAAAAATGCAAGTCCCGCTTATAGTTAGACATGAAAAAACCGGCGGTCCTATGTATAGGCCGGCCGGCAGTTAATCAGAGCTCTAGTTCACCCATCCGAAGGAGCTCTACAACCGCTTGTGAACGCCCCTTGACTCCAAGCTTTTGCATCGCATTCGAAATATGGTTTCGAACTGTTTTTTCGCTGATAAAGAGCTCTCCTGCTATTTCTTTAGTAGTTTTATCCTGGACCAATAATTCGAAAACTTCTCTTTCTCTTTTCGTGAGTAATGGCTTAGATTGATACTCTTTGTCCTTCAATTATTGTAACCCTCCTTGCTAGGTGAGAGCTGCGCTTGCACGTGGGTATCCGATTAGTCAACATATAGTATGTGCTTTCAGGCAGAGCGGTGACTGAATTGAAAATTTCGGGCAGTGATCGGGGCGTCCAATTTTTACAAACCTCTATTGGACTATCCTGTTGATTTCCGCTGCGGGCGTTCGCTCCAATCAACATGTTGCTTTAACTTAGCCTTATACAAAAAAACCGCCGATCTCTACCTTGATAGATCGGCGGTTTCCTTCTTTATTAAGAGCGGTCGCTTCCGAAGAAATTGCGGAAGGCCTGCAAATTGGTATCTCTGTTAAGCGCAGCAATGGATGTCGTAAGCGGAATGCCTTTAGGGCAGGATTGCACACAGTTCTGTGAGTTTCCGCAGTCCTGAAGGCCTCCGTCTCCCATTAAAGCATCGAGACGCTCAGATTTGTTCATCTCCCCTGTTGGATGAGCATTAAACAAACGCACCTGCGATAGCGGAGCAGGTCCGATGAAGTTGGATTTGCTGTTTACATTCGGACAGGCTTCCAAACAAACACCGCAGGTCATACATTTGGATAGTTCATATGCCCACTGGCGCTTTTTCTCCGGCATCCTTGGTCCAGGACCAAGGTCGTACGTTCCATCAATCGGAATCCAGGCTTTAACTTTTTTAAGAGAGTCAAACATTCTGCTGCGGTCAACCTGAAGATCGCGTACGACCGGGAATGTCTTCATCGGCGCAAGACGGATTGGCTGCTCAAGCTGATCAACAAGCGCTGTACAGGACTGGCGCGGTTTGCCGTTGATGACCATTGAACACGCACCGCATACTTCCTCCAGACAGTTCATATCCCAAGTAATGGGAGTTGTTTTTTCTCCCTTTGAGTTTACCGGATTTCTCCTGATTTCCATAAGAGCAGAAATAACATTCATATTCGGGCGGTATTCAAGCTCGAATTCTTCATCATATGGAGCAGCCTCAGGAGAATCCTGCCGTGAAATCACGAATCGGATGATCTTTTTCTCACTCATGCTTTTGCTCCTTTCTTCTTGGAATAATCCCTTTTTCTAGGTGCAATCAAGGACGTATCCACTTCTTCATAATGCAAAGCAGGCGCTTGATGATCGCCTGTGAATTTAGCCATCGTTGTCTTTAGGAAGTCTTCGTCATTACGTTCCGGGAAATCCGGTTTGTAATGAGCTCCGCGGCTTTCATTGCGGTTGTAAGCTCCGAGTACAATTGTACGGGAAAGGTTAAGCATGTTTTTCAGCTGGCGTGTGAAGGCTGCACCCTGATTGCTCCATTTTGCCGTATCGTTAATATTGATTCGGTCATAACGTTGAATCAATTCCTGTATCTTCTCATCTGTTTCCATAAGCTTATCGTTATAGCGTACAACAGTCGCGTTTGCTGTCATCCACTCGCCAAGCTCTCTGTGAAGGACATAAGCATTTTCATTTCCGTCCATGCTCATAATTCCTTCCCACTTAGCCTGCTCTTCCTTTTCATGCCTTTCAAATACGCTAGCCGGCATGTCCTCAGCAAATGTATCAAGTCCCTGTGCATATCTTGCAGCGCTTGGACCCGCAACCATTCCTCCATAAATCGCAGAAAGAAGGGAGTTCGCTCCAAGGCGGTTGGCTCCGTGCATCGAGTAATCGCACTCACCTGCTGCAAACAATCCAGGAATATTCGTCATTTGATCATAGTCAACCCATAGTCCGCCCATAGAATAGTGAACGGCAGGGAAGATTTTCATTGGCACTTTACGCGGATCGTCACCCATGAATTTTTCATAGATTTCAATGATTCCGCCAAGTTTAATATCAAGCTCTTTAGGATCTTTATGGGAAAGATCGAGATAAACCATGTTTTCTCCATTGATCCCAAGCTTCTGATTGACGCAGACATCAAAGATTTCCCTTGTAGCGATATCCCTTGGAACAAGGTTTCCGTAAGCAGGATATTTCTCTTCAAGGAAGTACCATGGCTTCCCATCTTTATAAGTCCAGACACGTCCGCCTTCACCGCGGGCTGATTCACTCATCAGGCGCAGCTTATCGTCTCCGGGGATGGCTGTAGGATGGATTTGAATAAACTCTGCATTTGAATAGTAAGCGCCCTGCTGATAAACGATTGATGCGGCAGAACCGGTATTGATGACAGAGTTCGTTGATTTTCCGAACACAATTCCAGGACCGCCTGTTGCCATAATTACGGCATCGGAACGGAAGGATTTGATTTCCATAGAGGAAAGATTCTGTGCCGTGATACCCCGGCAAACACCGTAATCATCCAGCACAGCCCCAAGGAATTCCCAACCTTCAAACTTTCTTACAAGGCCTGCCACCTCATAGCGGCGAACCTGTTCATCCAATGCATACAATAGCTGCTGCCCTGTTGTTGCACCGGCGAACGCTGTACGGTGATGCTGAGTTCCTCCGAAGCGGCGGAAATCCAAAAGTCCTTCCGGCGTCCGGTTAAACATAACGCCCATACGGTCAAGCAAATGAATAATGGAAGGCGCTGCCTCGCACATTGCTTTTACCGGAGGCTGATTTGCAAGGAAATCCCCTCCGTAAACGGTATCATCAAAATGTTCCCAAGGAGAATCCCCTTCCCCTTTTGTGTTTACCGCTCCGTTGATTCCGCCCTGCGCGCACACAGAGTGAGAACGCTTTACAGGAACCAAAGAAAACAAGTCAACACTGACTCCCTTTTCCGCAGCCTTTATAGTAGCCATCAGGCCGGCCAATCCGCCGCCGACGATAATTACACGATTGTTATTCATCTAGCCCACTCCCTTGATTGACGTCTCCTCATTAAATAAAAGCAAAGATGGAACTAACACCTACATAAGCTAAAGCCGCGAATACAGCCAGTGTTACATACGTAGAAATTAGCTGGGAACGCGGAGTAACCGTAATTCCCCAAGTAACACAGAATGACCAAAGCCCGTTTGCAAAATGGAAAACCGTTGAAACAACACCAATTACGTAAAAAGCGACCATCAGCGGGTTGCTTAAAATATTTTCCATCATGGAAAAGTTAACGGATGCGCCAAATGCCGCAGCAATTCTTGTTTCCCATACATGCCAGCAAACGAACACAAATGTAATGACGCCGGATACACGCTGAAGCACAAACATCCAGTTTCTGAAGTAGCCATATCGGGTAGCATTGTTTTTTGCCGTAAAAGCAATATAAACACCATAAATAGCATGGAATAATAGCGGCAGGAAAATGATTACCGTCTCAAGCACAATCCTGAATGGAAGGCTTTCCATAAAATGAGCAGCATCATTAAATGCTTGTTCTCCCCTAGTAGCAAAGTTGTTAACCACAAGATGCTGAATCAGGAAGATTCCTACAGGAATAACCCCCAGCAGCGAGTGCAGTCTGCGCAGCGCAAACTCCTTATTTCCAGCCATAAATCCTTTACCCCCTAATCAAAGTTCGTTCTAATTTTTTATCGGGTTTCTCTTATCCCCATTTTTCAGCCCGGAACACGAGAGGATTAGTTACTGGCAAGCTATTAAAATAGCATTTCACCCCAAAATATTTCCTGAAATCGCTGGCTTTTCCTTCACCTGCAAGATTAGGAAGCAAGTATCTCAATCTGGCATTGAGCAGTTGGAAACTTTTAACTAATCGCTGTTCCACCTTAATAATAACTGATAAAATGTGACAAATTCATTTTACTCCTAACATTATAGAGCGTCAAGAAAACGTGTTCATAAATTATAATTTTCGGAATTGTTATGGATTTTTACAAAATTAATTTTATTAATATATTGAAATATAGAAAAAAATATGTATATAAACTTTTGGTCCTTGCTGTAAAATTGTCATCCAAACTTAAAATGGCTATAAAACAAGAGTGTTTCTTAGCTTATAGACGAGAACTCTCCATTGATGCACGCTGCTCTGCTAATCTTCCTTTTATTTCATGTTAATCCCCCCCTCTCTGATATATAATGGGCTTAGAAAGAGGGGAAAGAATATGAAAAGTATCCGTAATCAGGTAGAGGCTGGAGCATTTGAGGATTTGAGCGTCCCTGCTTTTGGCCATGAGCTGCTTCGTGAAATCCTGCTTCCCGAAATCCTCGGACAGGAGTATCAGTCCATGCTTTATTGGGCTGGCAGAAAGCTTGCCAGGCATTACCCGCTGGAAGCTGTAGAAGAACTTCCTCAGTTTTTTACACAAGCAGGCTGGGGAACCTTATCTCTCGTACATAAGAAACAGGGTGAAATGGAATTTGAATTATCATCAGACATCATTCAGCTGCGCTTTCAATCGAAAAAGGAGCCATCCTTTCAGCTGGAAGCCGGATTTATTGCAGAACAGGTGCAAACAATCGGCAAGCATGCCGCTGAAAGCTTTGAGCAGGTGAAACGCCGAACCGGAAAAGTAATTCTGACTGTAAAATGGGATAAAAAAGACATGATTGCTGAGTAAGCAAAAAACAGGCAAACCCTCGGGTGCCTGTTTTTTCATTATCTTACGGGTGCTTTTTGGCCAGACAGTTCGAATGCTTCATGCAGCGCTTCTACTGCACGGACCATATCCTCCTGTTCAACTACAGTTGACACCTTTATTTCAGAAGTACTAACCATCTTTACCTGAATGCCTTCTTTTGCCAGAACAGAAAACATTCCTGCTGCCACACCTGGATTGGAAACCATTCCAGAGCCAACAATGGAAACCTTCGAAAGACCTTTTTCAGACTCGATTTTTTTAAATTTTATTTTGCCTTTATGCGTTTCAAGCACGTCAATCGTTTCTTCAAGATCGTTTGTTTTAACGGAGAAAGAAATAGACGCATTCTCTTTATCTGTCACACTCTGAATAATGATATCTACATTCACGCCATTCTCTGCAAGTGTAGTGAAAATGGTAGAAAGCGTACTTAAGTCATTCGGAAGACCGCATACTGATACTCTCGTAACCTGATCCTCAAATGCAATCCCTTTAACAATTAAATTTTCTTCCAACGTACTTTCCTCCTCGATTAGCGTTCCGCGTTCATCATGCATACTGGAACGCACTTCTAATGCAACTTGATAATTCTTTGCAAATTCAACTGCTCTCGGATGAAGAACACCAGCTCCAAGATTAGCAAGCTCAAGCATCTCATCATAGGAAATTCCGGCAAGCTTCCTCGCTCCCTGAATGTAGCGCGGATCTGTTGTGTATACACCGGTTACGTCTGTATAGATATCGCACTTATCTGCTTTAAGAGCGGCAGCCAGTGCAACTGCAGTTGTATCCGAGCCTCCGCGTCCGAGTGTTGTAATTTCTCCGTTCTCATCTTTCCCCTGAAAGCCGGCAGCAACCACAATTCTCCCGTGAGCGAGATCATTTGAGATCCGATCATCCTCAATATTTGTAATTCTGGCATTCCCATGACGGGATTCGGTTAAAATGCCCGCCTGTCCGCCTGTATAGGAAACCGCTTCATACCCTCTTTCCTGAAGAGCCATTGTTAATAGCGAAATCGTGACCTGCTCGCCGGTTGTCAGCAGCATATCCATTTCTCTCTTGCTTGGTTTCGACGTAATTTCTCCTGCCAGTGAAACGAGCTGATCCGTTGTTTTTCCCATTGCCGACACCACTACCACGATGTCATGACCGTTCTCCTTTTCCTGAATCACCCTGTTTGCAACATTCAAAATTCTTTCTACAGATCCCACGGATGTTCCGCCGAATTTTTGCACGATCAGTCCCACGCGTTATCGCTCCTTTGGTCAAAGTAAATCGCAAGTTCAAACGTTAGAGGCCAAAATAAAAAGCAATGAGACAGACATCTCATTGCTTGCATAAACGAAAAAATTCTTCATTCATACAATGAGATAGCTCTCCAAGATTAATCTTGACAGCCCTGCATTTATTCAATGCAAAACCAGAAGAAACAGCAATGGCACCCTTTCTTCTTCGGCGACGCTCCCCTTTCAGCATAAGTAAACGGAAACCATTTTCCTGTTTATGCTTACTATTGAAGTTCGCACCTCTATCGTCATTTAACGAACTAAACGACCGTATTAAATTAGTTTGTATTGTAGCAAAGGTTTCAGGAAAGCACAAGCTTATTCTTTTAATTTTTCATAGATTAGCTCTGCGGTTGCATAAGGTACTCCCGCTTCCTTGATCTGATCAACAGTAGCTTCCTTCATTTTTTTAACGGATCCAAAATGCTTAAGCAGCATCTTCCTCCGCTTTTCCCCAATGCCTGGAATCTCATCCAAGATAGATTGGATTGCATTTTTCCCTCGCACTTGCCGATGAAAGGTGATCGCAAATCGGTGAACCTCATCCTGAATTCGCTGAAGCAGGTAAAATTCCTGTGAATTCCGTTCCAGCTGAATCAGTTCAAGAGGATCTCCAAGCATGAGATTGGACGTGCGATGCTTGTCATCCTTCACAAGACCGGCAACGGGAATTTCCAGCGCCAGTTCATTTTCAAGCACATCCTTAGCTGCAGAAATCTGGCCCTTACCCCCATCAATTACGATCAGGTCCGGCAGCGGCAGATTTTCCTTTAATGCACGGGTATACCTTCTCCTTACTACCTCTCTCATTGACTCATAATCATCCGGACCCGTTACAGTGCGGATTTTATATTTCCTGTACTCCTTTTTCGCCGGTTTTCCATCGATAAAAACGATCATCGCAGAAACAGGATCAGAACCTTGGATGTTGGAGTTATCAAAAGCTTCAATCCGGATCGGCACAGCAATCCCGAGCTTCTCCCCTAAATTTTCAATCGCCTTAATCGTCCGCTCTTCATCCCGTTCAATAAGAGAGAACTTTTCCCCAAGAGCAATTTTGGCATTTTTATGGGCAAGCATCAGTAAATCCTTCTTCGCTCCACGCTTAGGCTGCAGAGCACGAATATTCAAAAGCTGCTCAGCCATAACTGCATCTGCGCTATCGGGAATCATGATTTCTTTCGGAAGAAAATGACTGCTCTGCTGATAAAATTGCCCAAGGAAAGTTAAAAATTCTTCATCCGGTTCATTATAAATAGGAAACATTGAAACATCCCGTTCAATCAGTTTCCCCTGACGCACGAAAAATACCTGAACACACATCCAGCCTTTATCATACGCATATGCAAATACATCCCTGTCTACAAAGTCGGTCATCGACATCTTTTGCTTCTCCATCGTAGCTTCAATGTGAACAATTTGATCTCTGTATTCCTTTGCCCTTTCAAAATCCATCGCTTCGGATGCTTTGTACATTTTATCAGTTAAATCCGTTTTAATTTCTTCGTAGCCGCCATTTAGAAAACGGCTGATGTCATCGACCATTTTCCGGTTCGTCTCAGCGGTAACATCATAGACGCATGGTGCCAGACACTGCCCCATGTGATAGTAAAGACAAACCCGGTCAGGCATACTGTTGCATTTCCGGAGCGGATACAGCCGGTCAAGCAGCTTTTTCGTTTCCCTTGCTGCCTGCACATTCGGATACGGCCCAAAGTATTTCCCCTTATCCTTTTTAATTTTCCTCGTAACAATCAGGCGCGGGTGCCGTTCTCCCGTAATTTTAATAAAAGGAAAGGATTTATCATCCTTCAGCATCACATTATATTTAGGATCGTATTTTTTAATTAAATTCATTTCCAGAATCAGCGCTTCTATATTCGAGGACGTTACGATGTATTCAAAGTCCTCAATTTCATTAACCAGCCTCTGCGTCTTCCCATCATGAGAACCGCTGAAGTAAGATCGGACGCGGTTTTTTATAACCTTCGCTTTACCGACATAAATAATGGTTCCCTGCCTGTCTTTCATTAAATAACAGCCTGGCTGATCGGGAAGGAGGGCTAATTTTTCTCTGATTTTATCTCTCATCTAACCACTTCCATCCAGTCATTTGCCTTTTATTGTACGATAAATGCACGAAAATTACTAAGAATAGCCTTCTATAACCTGTTCGTCCGGTCCGCATTTTTGGCCGATCCTTTTATTCTGGCCGTTCGAGTCTCGATTCTGGCCGTTGATCCGGGTTTTCTGGCCGTTCTTACACCGTTTCTGGCCGATCGAGTTATTCTGTCCGTCCGCTACCCTTTTTTAGCCGTTCGTGTCTATATTCTGGCCGTTGATCCCGGTTTTCTGGCCGTTCTCACGCCTTATCTGGCCGATCGATTTATTCTGTCCGTCTGCTACCCTTTTTTAGCCGTTCGTGTCTATATTCTGGCCGTTGATCCGGGTTTTCTGGCCGTTCTCTCATCGTATCTGGCCGATCGATTTATTCTGTCCGTCCGCTACCATTTATTCCGAACGTGTCTCGATTTTGGCCGTTAATCCGGGTTTTCTGGCCGTTCTCACATCGTTTCTGGCCGATCGAGTTATTCTGTCCGTCCGCTACCCTTTTTTAGCCGTTCGTGTCTCGATTTTGGCCGTTGATCCGGGTTTTCTGGCCGGCCCAATAATTCTGTCCGCCCGCGCAGTTTTATTGTACCGGACTGCAGTTTTAGATATTAGCATTATTGGACTAGACTATTGATTGTTGTTGGCTTTCTCTCCAATCAACAAGTCTTAACAATAAAGCTCACATTTTACCTTAGCCTATATAATAAAAAAATCAGCCCCGAAAGAGGGCTGATTTTTCATTATGCGTGTTTGCTTAGCAATTCAGCTAGAGCTTCTTTCGGCTGGTAGCCAACCGCTTTGTCTACAACTTCGCCGTTTTTGAAAACAAGCAGTGTAGGAATACTCATTACGCCGTATTTGCCAGCTGTTTCTTGATTTTCATCAACGTCAAGTTTGACGATTTTTACTTTGTCACCCATGTCTTGATCCAGTTCTTCAAGTACTGGGGCGATCATTTTGCAAGGTCCGCACCAAGGTGCCCAGAAATCTGCAAGAACGACGCCTTCTCCAGTTTCAGCAGAAAAGTTTTGATCCGTTACGTGTGAAATAGCCATTTTGTATTCCTCCTAAAATCTTAAAGAATATGCACTTAGTATAGCACCTAACCTTTGAGTGTGCTAAGAATTTGCCTCGATGTCATTATTCCCATTTAAATATGGAAAAACACAAAAGTCTGAATAGCTGAGTAAAGCTCAGTTAAACAGGCTGTTGATTTCCGCTGCAGCCGTTTGCTCCAATCAACTGGTGTTAAAAACAACATCATCCTTTTACATAGCCTTTTTTTTACATAGCCTTTGGTAAAGGCTGTTTTCGTTTTAACGGGCGCTTTCCAAAAACCATTCTATTACAGGAATAGGGTCATTCCTTAAAAAATCCCCCCGGAATCATCCGAGGGAATTTCATAATACATCGTTTATGGTTAAGAATGAACTTTCAATTTTTTAAACTCTTCCGTTAGCATTGGAATGACTTCGAACAGATCTCCTACGATTCCATAATCAGCCACTTTAAAGATGTTCGCTTCCGGGTCTTTATTAACGGCGACAATCACCTTAGAGTTGGACATTCCGGCTAAATGCTGAATGGCCCCGGATATTCCGCAAGCGATGTACAGATCAGGCGTAACCACTTTTCCTGTCTGGCCGATCTGAAGGGAGTAATCGCAGTAATCCGCATCACATGCACCGCGGGATGCTCCTACCGCTCCGCCTAAAACGTCAGCAAGCTCTTTTAGAGGGTTAAATCCATCCGTGCTTTTCACGCCTCTTCCTCCGGCGACAATCACTTTTGCCTCGGAAAGATCTACTCCTTCTGTTGCTTTACGGATGACATCTTTCACAATTGTACGCAAGTCTTTAATTTCAGCTGTTACGGAACGAACCTCTCCGCTTCTGGACTCATCCTTTTCAAGCGGTGCAATGTTATTAGGACGAATGGAAGCAAAAATGATTCCTTCTGTTACGATTACTTTTTCGAAGGCCTTACCGGAGTAAATCGGACGGGTGAAGACGATATTGCCTCCTGCTTCTTCTACACCTGTAGCATCAGATACTAATCCTGAGTTTAGTTTTGCAGCAATTTTAGGAGATAAGTCCTTTCCTAAAGCCGTATGGCCAAACACCATTCCTTCTGGTTTTTCTTCCTCCACAACAGCCATAAGAGCTTGTGAATAGCCGTCAGGTGTATATGCAGCAAGCTTTTCATCTTCTACGGTTACAACGCGGTCTGCTCCATATTGAATCATTTCTTCCGCAAGAGCGGAAACCTGGTCGCCAATTAAAACGGCTACGATTTCTCCGCCCTCCGAAACAACTTTACCCGCTGCGATTGCCTCAAATGAAACATTACGCAGTGATTGATCCCGAACTTCTCCCAATACAAGAACTTTTCTTGCCATCATTATTTCCCCCTATTTCTCCGGATTCCCGAACATGCTATAGCCAATAAGCATTTAATACGGTGATTATACGACTTTTGCTTCGTTTCTCAACAGGCTGACAAGCTCTTTTACCTGTGTATCCAATTCTCCCTGAAGGACTTTCCCAGCTTCCTTCTTGGCAGGCATATAAATTTCAATGGTTTTTGTTTTTGGCTCTACATCGTCTTCTTCAAGATCCAGGTCATCCAATTCAAGCTCATCCAGCGGCTTTTTCTTCGCTTTCATGATTCCCGGCAATGAAGGATAGCGTGGTTCATTCAGTCCTTGCTGCGCAGTAATAAGAAGCGGAAGGGAGGTTTCGATGATTTCCGAATCTCCTTCAACGTCTCTAGTGACTGTTGCTTTGCGGCCTTCGATTTCAAGTTTTGTGATTGTCGTAACGTAAGGAATATCCAGAAGCTCTGCAAGGCGCGGCCCAACCTGACCAGACCCGCCGTCGATCGCAACGTTTCCGCCAAGGATCAAGTCTGCATCTTTGTCCTTCAAAAACTCAGAAAGGATTTTTGCAGATGTAAACTGATCGCCGTCTTCCAGGTCATCTTCCGTATTGATCAAAACTGCTTTATCGCAGCCCATTGCAAGAGCGGTGCGCAATTCTTTTTCTGCTTCTTCGCCGCCGATTGTGACAACAGTCACTTCTCCGCCTTCAGCATCCCTGATCTGAATGGCTTCTTCAATCGCATATTCATCATAAGGATTGATGATAAATTCGGCTCCATCCTCTTGAATTCTTCCGCTGCTGATGGAAATTTTCTCTTCCGTATCAAACGTGCGCTTCATGATTACAAAAATATTCATTTCTCCATCCCCCTGTTTCGCATATCATTCCGTTTTAGTTGTATACGCTTCCATTATATAGCCGGGGAATTCCCCCCGTCCAACTATTCCCCTTTAAATTGAGGAGTGCGTTTCTCAAGAAAAGCCTGAATTCCTTCTTTTGCATCCTGTTTATCAAAAACTTCTCCAAAAAGAACGGCTTCTCTTTCCATTCCTCTGTGGAAGTCTGCTGACTTTCCAAAGCTTAAAAGCTCAAGGACCGCTTTGATTGTATTCGGACTTTTAGAAGCCATTTTTAAAGCGAGCTGTTTTGCTTCATGAAGGAGCATTTCATCCGGAACCGCATTGGTTGCAAGTCCAAGCTTCGCTGCTTCCGCCCCGCTGATCGGTTCGCTCGTCGCCATCAATTCCAGTGCTTTTGCCTGGCCAACGTAGCGCGGCAGACGCTGTGTACCGCCAAAACCAGGCACCAGCCCAAGCTGCAGCTCCGGCAGACCAAGCTTGGCATTTTCTGTCACTAAACGAATATGACAGGACATGGCAAGCTCAAGGCCGCCTCCCAACGCTGCTCCATGAATGGCTGCAATGACCGGCTTGCTGAAGCTTTCTATTCTTTCAAACAGCTGCTGGCCCTTTGCTGCAAGCTTTGAAAATTCGGCTCCAGACGCAACAGTAGTGAATTCTTTAATATCAGCTCCTGCAGAGAAAAATTTCCCTTCGCCGTAAAGCAATATGACACGGATGGAAGGATCGTGTTCCGCTTCTTCTATGAATCCTGCTAATTCCTCAAGAACGTAGGAACCTAATGCATTTGCAGGGGGATTATCAATTTTAACTGAAGCTACAAATTGCTCTTTTTGAATCGTTAAGTATCCCACTGTTCACCCTCCTGAAAATGGTTTATTGACTGTTCCCAAAGCCGCGGACAATCATATGATGAACCTGTCCGGCCAGAGCCACCAAGTCATACTTTTCTTCATTCATTACCCATGTGGTGACAATTTCATCAATTGTACCGAAAATCATTTGCCTAGCAAGGCGCAGATTCAGATCTTCCCTGAATTCACCGGTGTCAATCCCTGTTTGAATAATAGAATCCAATACATTCAAGTATCCCTTAAGCACTTCATTAATCCTGAGCCTGAGATCTTTATTGGATTGTCTCAATTCAAGCTGCGTGACGATTGCAAGATGATGATCATCTGAAAGGAGAGAAAAATGCTTTTCAATCAGAACGTAAAGCTTATCTGCAGCTTTCGTTCTTCCGGAAGTTTCTCCTTCAATTTTTTCAATAAAGAGCCCCATTTTTTCCTGGAACAATGAAACGAGGATATCTTCTTTATTTTTGAAGTATAAATAGATGGTTCCATCTGCTACACCGGCTTGCTTGGCAATCTTTGAAACCTGGGCCTGATGGTATCCATTCTCAGCAATGACAATCACTGCCGCATCAATAATCTGTTTGTATTTCGGTTTGTTTTGTTTCACTGGACTACCTTCCTTTTTGAAATGAATGAATCATCATTCATATTTTCATAATAGTAAATTGGCCAGGATGTGTCAAGCGAAAACCACTATTTTAAAAAGGGGAAATTTCCTGATGGGAGAAATCCCCCCTGCCTGCGTTAATTGGCGTTTTTCAGCTTTTCCTTTTCTTCATCTATAAGTGCTCTTCTTAAAATTTTCCCAACGGCAGTCTTAGGGAGCTCACTTCTGAATTCGTAAATTCTTGGAACCTTGTAGGCCGCCAAATGCTGTCGGGCAAAAACATTCAGTTCTTCCTCCGAAATTTTCACGCCTTCCTTAGGGACCACATATGCTTTCACGGTTTCCCCTCTGTAAGGATCCGGCACCCCGGCGACCACTACTTCCTGTATTTTATCATATTCATAGAGAATTTCTTCAACCTCACGCGGATAAATGTTGTATCCTCCGGCAATGATCATATCCTTCTTGCGGTCAACTACATAAAAATACCCTTCTTCATCCATGTACCCGATATCACCTGTAAACAGCCAGCCATCCTTCATTACAGCCTCTGTTTCCTCCGGTTTTCCCCAATAGCCCTTCATAACCTGAGGACCGCGGACGATCAATTCCCCTTTTTCACCTGGCTCGGCCTGGCTTCCTGTCTCCTGGGATAAAATCATAGCGTCAGTATTCGGCCAGGGTACGCCGATGCTGCCTTTCTTTCTTCTTCCCCATAGAAAGTTGGAATGGGTAACGGGGGATGCTTCTGACAGGCCATATCCTTCCACAAGCTTGCCTCCGGTTTCCTTTTCGAACCTTTCCTGTATTTCTACGGGAAGGGGAGCCGAACCGCTAATGCAGCTCTGTACAGACGATAAATCGTATTTTTTCAGATCAGGATGATTAAGCAGGGCAATATAGATGGTAGGTGCCCCAGGGAATAATGTAGGCTTTTCCTTATGAATGGTTTTCAAAGTATCCCCTGCATCAAATTTCGGAAGGAGAATCATGGTATAACCCTCTGTAACAGAAAGGTGCATAACGGCCGTCATCCCATACACGTGGAAAAATGGAAGCAGCCCGAGTACCTTTTCTTCTCCGCGGCGGCAATTGTACATCCAGGCCGAGCACATCACGGTATTCGCTGCTATATTTTTATGGGTAAGCATAACCCCTTTCGGAAAGCCGGTCGTTCCTCCTGTATATTGAAGCAGCGCGATATCTTCAACCGGATCCGTCTCTACCTTTGAGAACACAGCTTTAGATTCTTTTATAATCTTAGAAAATAAATGCGTCGTTCCACCATGGGAAACATCTACCTTAACTTTTGACTGTTTGCGCTGAACAATCGGATACAAAAGATTTTTCGGGAATGGCAGATAGTCTTGAATCTTTGTAACAATGACATGTTTTAATTTTGTTAACGCTTTCACTTTAGACACTCTTGGGAAAAGCAAATCCAGCGTTATGATGTATTCCGCCCCGCTATCGTTCAGCTGGTATTCAATTTCCCGTTCGGTATAGAGCGGATTCGTGGAGACGACCACTCCCCCTGCCATCAGTACACCGTAATAAGAAATGACCCCCTGAGGACAATTAGGCAGCATGATCGCTGCACGGTCGCCTTTTTGCAGCCCAAGACCTTGTAGATATCCTGCTAATTTTTTGGCTTCATTCAGCAATACGGAGTAAGTGAGTGTTTTCCCAAGGAAATTAATCGCCTTTTTTTCTGGAAACTCCCCAGCCGTTTCTTCTAAATAGGTTTGAAGCGTTTTGGGCTCAAAGCTTAACGCCGGCGGAATTTCCGCGGGATACTGATCGAGCCATGGTCTGATTAAATCCATATCTATTACCCCCCTTATGACTTTCGGCTTACGCCTTTATTATAACAGTATATTCAGACTTTTAAATAAATTATCTGAACCGCCTAATTGCTCTTTCATAAGTAGGGGGCTGGAATTGGAATCGGATGTTTTTAAAGCCGCGGCTGAATGCCCATCTCCATCCAATCTTCTTTTGCGGGCCCATAAATCCATGCCGGCTTTAATCCCGCCTGGCGCATAAGAACGGTCGCTTGTCCGCGATGATGAACAATGTGTTTAATCAGCCCCATCAGAATCGAAGCATTTGATTCTTGTCTTCCAAAGGCTTTCTGCACTTGTCTGAGTGTTTCATCCTTCCATTGTTCCTGAATGACTCTGGCTGCCTCAGCACTTACATCCTTGAAGGCTGCTGCTATTTCCTGTGCAGACGGTGGCACATTTTCCTCAGTTCCGATACGGTCAATCTCCAGTCCGAACTCGGCTAAATAATCTGGAATATTCACCGTGAAGTGCCAGACAATGCTTCCTAATGTACGCCCTTCCGGATACACTTGCTGTTTCAATGAATCATCTGTCAAACAATCCATTAGCTTTTGAGTTAATCCTGCTTCCTTTTTCCATTCAGCAATAAAATCTGCAACGGTTATATACATTCTCTGCTCCTCCTTGCATTTTTAAATCTCTTCATCTCCATTATAGAACACTCGTTTGTTTCATTCCATCTCCTGAAGAATTAAAAAAAGGACTCTCGTATGAGAATCCTTTTCCAATCGGATTAAGTCCAAAAAAATAGATAAAGCAAACCAATTACTAAAAACAATCCGCAAACAGCCAGCAGCACTTTTGCTAAAGTCTCCATTTCATACCCCTTAAATGTTTGATCCAATGACGTAGGATAGCCCCACTGAGATGACCATTGAAATGAATCCTACTGCACGGTTGTCTTTTTCAATTTCTTCATCAATCCGGAATTTTGGTGTTAAAAACTCATAAATAAAATAACCGAGCAGCAATAGAAAGAAGCCGTAGCAGCCCCAGCCGATCATCTCAAAAAGAGAATTATGCTGCTCAATGGAAAAACGAAAGATATTGGCGATCCCGAAAATTTTGCCGCCGGTTGTCATGGCCACTGCAAGGTTTCCCTTTTGAATTTCATCCCAATTTTTATATTTGGTTACAAGTTCAAAGATACTCATGAACACGACCATACATAAAACAACAACACTGTAATAGGCAGCAGTCTGGACCAGTTCATTTTCCCAGAAAGGATTCATCTGGCTGTTTACCTCCTTATTTGAGTTCAACAATGGTGACACCGCTGCCGCCTTCTCCGGCCTCTCCGAACCGTGTATTTTTCACACTGCGATGGTTTTTCAGGAGTTCCTGTACTCCTTTGCGCAATGCTCCGGTTCCTTTGCCGTGGATAATGGATACCCTCGGATAGCCGGCCAGTACCGCATCATCCAGATATTTTTCTACTCTCGAAATTGCATTTTCAAAACGCTCTCCCCTTAAATCAAGTTCAAGGGAAACATGATAATCTTTCCCTTTTACTGTTGCGAGAGGTTTTTCAACAACAGGCTTTGGCCTGCTCATATATTGAAGATCGGATTCTTTCACTTTCATTTTTAAAATTCCGATTTGAACATGCCATTCCTTGTTGCCTGATTGCTCAAGCAGAATTCCTTTTTGCCCGAAGCTGATTACCTTCACTTCATCACCAGGTTTAAGAGAATGATCTTCCTTCGCTTTTTCCTGCTTCTTTTGAGGAGAGGATTTCGTAAAGACAGGCTGAGCTTCCTCCAGGCGTTTTTTGGCGTGGATCAGCTCATGCTCTTTTATCGATCCATATTGTTCCTTCTGAAGCTTGCGCAGATGACGGATAATTTCTTCCGCTTCCTTTTTTGCTTCATCCAGCTTTTCTGCTGCCTTTTGTTCTGCTTCCACGAACAGTCTGTCGCGCTGCTCATTAAACTCCAGAATTTGCTTTTGGAGCTCTTTATGAAGATCTTCAGCATCTTTGCGGAATTGTTCTGCTTCTGCTGTTTCTGCTTCCGCCTCTTTTTTGCTTTCTTCAAGTGAAGCAATCATCGTATCGACTTCATTGCTTTCTGCATTCATATTCGACTTAGCGTAGTCGATGACATGCTCGGACAGACCTAGTCTTCTTGAAATTTCAAAGGCGTTGCTTCGGCCTGGTACTCCGATCAGCAAGCGATAGGTCGGACTCAATGTCTCAACATCAAACTCAACGCTCGCATTTACGACACCTTCTCGGTTGTAGCCATACGCTTTTAACTCTGGGTAGTGAGTTGTAGCGACTACGGTTGATCCCCTGCCGTATACTTCATCCAGGATGGAAATCGCAAGAGCTGCCCCTTCCTGCGGATCTGTACCCGCTCCAAGTTCATCAAAAAGGACGAGACTCTTTTCATCCGCTTTTTTCAAGATGTCTACGATGTTTACCATGTGGGAGGAGAAGGTACTCAAGCTTTGTTCAATGGATTGCTCGTCGCCTATATCTGCATAGACAGAATCGAAAACAGCCATCTCTGATCCATCGGCAGCCGGAACCTGCAAACCTGATTGAGCCATCAATGTGCAAAGGCCAATCGTCTTGAGGGTAACAGTTTTCCCTCCTGTATTCGGTCCGGTAATAACGATTGTTGAATACGAGTCTCCGAGTACAATATCATTGGCAACAACTTCATCTGAAGATAATAGCGGATGGCGGGCTTTTATCATTTTGATATAGCCTCTGTCATTCATAAGCGGGCGAGAAGCTTTAATTGCTTTTGCATACCTCGCTTTTGTAAACATAAAGTCCAGGTCGGCCAATACTTCTACATTGGAAAGAATAAGATCTGCTTCAACAGCTATCGCCTCTGACAGCTCCCGCAAAATCCGTTCAATCTCCTGCTTTTCTTTTACCTTTGCCTGCTGAAGAGAATTATTGATGTCAACAATCGCTTGCGGTTCAATAAACAGAGTCGCTCCTGATGATGACTGGTCATGGACAATTCCACCGTATGATGAACGGTATTCCTGCTTAACGGGAATAACAAACCGGTCATTTCTAATGGTAATAATGGCATCTGAAAGCATTTTTTGCGCCGCAGAGGAACGAATCATGGATTCAAGCTTTTGACGGACGCGGGATTCAAGCGTTCTCAGCTGCTGGCGGAGCGAGCGAAGCAAATCACTCGCATGATCCAGGATATCTCCATTATCATCCACGCACTGATTGATTTTTTTCTCAAGCTCTGACAGGGGCTCAATAAGACGGGCCTTTTCCTCTGAATAAGGAATGGTCAGGATTTCATCTTCAGCAAGGTCTAAAATAAATTGCTTCATTTGTCTCCCTGCATAAAGAACGCCTGCTGTGCTCATACATTCATGCGCACTGAGCACTCCCCCTATTTTTGCCCGTTTGAGACTTGCTCTTATATCGGTCAGGCCGCCAAATGGAGCATGACCTCTCACTCTTAATATATCAGCTGCTTCAAACGTTTCCTGCTGCCGCTTCTCCGCTTCATTGAGGTCCCTTGTCGGCAGCAGAGCCTCGGCTCTCTCTTTACCCAGTGATGAGGCAGCATGATTCGTCAGCTGCTGCCTGATTTTATGAAATTCTAAAACACGCAATCCTTTTTCCTGCAACTTGCAGACCTCCCAAATCTTCAGGAATCATGTCTGTTCAGAAATTGATTAAGCTGATCCAGTTCCCAAGTATTTAAGACATTTTCCCCTTTTACATTTCCTTTTATCGCGGTTGAAATGCCAATTGGCATATGTTCCAGCATGTCCAGGCTGTGTGCGTCCGTATTGATGACGAGCTTCACACCAGCCTCCTGAGCCTTTTTCAAATGCTCGGCGCTTAAATCCAGTCTGTTTGGATTAGCGTTTAACTCGAGTGCTGTATCCGTCTCTTTTGCGAGCTGAATCAGCATATCAATATCCACATCATATCCATCTCTTCTGCCGATCAGCCGGCCTGTGGGATGGGCAATGATATCAACATGGCGGCTTGTTAAAGCAGTTTTAAGCCTTTCCATAATCTTTTCTCTTGGCTGTGAGAAGCTTGAATGAATGGACGCAATGACAATGTCCAGCTCCTGCAGCATCTCATCATCGTAATCCAGTGTCCCGTCAGGCAGAATATCCATTTCCACTCCAGCGAGAATGGTAAAATCATTGAATTTCTCATTGAGACGGTCAATTTCTTTTCGCTGCTCTCTCAGTCTTTCGGGTGTCAGACCGTTTGCCACTTTTAAATACTGGGAATGATCGGTTATCGCCATATACTTGTAGCCTTTTGCTCGGCACGCATTGGCCATTTCTTCTATTGTAAAGGCACCATCACTGTAAGTGGAGTGCATGTGAAGGTCAGCAAGGATCTGATCGTTTGAGACTAGCTCATCCACATTGACCCGCTCCTCCACTTCTTTCCCGTCCTCTCTCAGTTCGGGCGGTATAAATGGCAAACCGAAGCGCGCAAAAAATTCAGCCTCATCTTTAAAGGTCTCAATATGGCCGGTTTCTAAATCCTCTACGCCATATTCACTGATTTTCTTCCCCTGCTCTTTGGCAAGCTGGCGCATGCGGACATTATGATCCTTCGATCCAGTAAAATGGTGCAGGGTTGATGCAAATTCCTCATCCTTTACAATCCGGAAATCTGCACTGACGGCAAAATCATACATGAGTTCTACCGAAACCTTCGTATCGCCGCCTGCAATCACATCACCTTTGTGCGGGATTTTCATAAGGTAGTCCCTGACCTTTTCAGGTTCAGAAGCTGAAATGATAAAATCGAGATCTTTCACGGTTTCAGCCATTCTTCTGATAGATCCAGCTTTAGAATACCTGATAATATCAGGGCATTCAGCTAAATAGGCTTCAATATCGCTTGCAATCGGAAGCATAAAAGCAAGAGGCAGACGTTCCGGTCTCTTTCCTATATCTTCAACTGCAGCAAGTATTTTTTCTTCTGTTTTTATGCCAAATCCGGCCAGTCCTTGTATTTTATGCTCAATGCAGGCTTTTTTCAACGATTCAACACCGTCAACGCCTAATTCCTTATACAGCTTGGCAATTTTTTTCCCGCCAAGTCCAGGAAGCTTTAATAAAGGGATTAAGCCCTCAGGAACTTCTTTTTTCAGTTCGGCCAAAGCCTCAGACTCTCCTGTTTGCAAAAAATCCTGTATGACTGCTGCCGTTCCTTTACCAATTCCCTGCAGCTTCGTGAAATCCTCAATGGAGCTTAAGCTTCTTTCATCCTGCTCCAGTGCATTGGCTGCTTTTCGAAACGCTGAAATTTTAAATGGGTTTTCTCCTTTAAGTTCCATATAAATAGCAATCGTTTCAAGAAGCTTAATGACGTCCTTTTTATGTATAGCCACACAGCATCACCTCTTCATTTATCGTAAACATGGGAAAAAACCCCTCGTCATGAGAAGTTTAAGACTTGCCGGTATATTGAATCCAGAGTTCATTCACCTTATCGGAAAAGTAGGGTGTATGATGGACAATTGTATTCGATAATGCAGAATTCTTCATAGCATTCTGAACATTTTCCATTGGAAGCAGACCTCCGATGAAAAGAAGGATAAAGACGATGAGATAAACTTCTGCAAAACCAAGTATAGCCCCGCCCCAGCGGTTAAGCTGCTTGATAACCGGAAGCATAGCTATGAAATCGAGCATGGATCCAATGATTTGCGTAACAATTTTTGTACCGAAAAATAAAATAGCAAACGCTATTGCACGGTAATAGGCTTCCTCCAGCTGCCCGCCTGTAAAAAATGAGATGGCAGCCTGTCCTTCTCCCATTGATGGATAAGGAATCCACAATTCGAGTTTAGGAGCTAAATCATCATAATATAAATATGCTACAATGTAAGCAATGATAAATCCGGTAAGATGGACAAGCTGCATAATAAAGCCGCGCCTCAAACCGGTAAGTATTCCAAATAGCAGTACGACTGCCAGGATCAGATCAAGCATACTTTCATTCAATCCTTTTCTGAAAGCTTTCTTTCCAGAAGCTCGCATTCTTCTTTTAATTTTAAGTATTCGTGCACGACATTCACCGCTGTCAAAACGGCCAATTTGTTAATATCAAGAGAAGGGTTATGACTGTTCATTTCGCGCATTTTGTCGTCTACAATGGATGCGACAAGGCGCATATGGCTTGTGCTTTCCGTTCCTATGATGGAATATTGCTGACCATATATATCAACATTCGTTTTAGTCTTTGAACGATTCGACAACGTACATCCTCCATTCCTCGGAATCCTAATCTTTATCATAACACGTTTATTTCCAATATGGGAAGCAGTGTGGAGCATGATCCGGGCGAAAATCCGTAATTTACCAAGGAAGGAAGAATCCTTTTGTCCCATTCCGTCATTCAGGCAAATCAAGAGCTGCTCATGAAAGCAGCAAATTACTACAAAAGCAGCGCGGCTGCAAAGCCTCCCCCAGGTGCCGTTTTTTCAGCAAAAATAGAGGGCTGCACCATTACAGGCTACAAGTCAGGCAAGATTCTTTTTCAGGGCAAGCATGCCGAAACCGAGGCTCAGCGCTGGGGCTCAGCACCAGCGGAATCCAAACCGAAATCTGCTGCCAAAACCGTTAACGGCTTTGCTCCGCCTCCAAATATCGCATCCCTCTCTGCTATTGGTTCTGACGAGGTTGGAACAGGCGACTTTTTTGGTCCGATTACCGTTGTCGCTGCATATGTAAGCAAGGAAAATATCCCGCTCATTAAAGAAATGGGAGCTCGTGATTCCAAAGGACTTAAGGATCCACAAATTATTGAAATTGCGAAAAACCTCATTCATGCTGTGCCATACAGCTTGCTCGTTTTGAAAAATGAAAAATACAACGAGCTTCAGAAAAAGGGCATGACTCAAGGAAAAATGAAGGCATGGCTGCATAACCAGGCAATCCGGCATTTGCTTGACAAAATCAATCCCGAAGAGCCAGAAGCAATTCTGATTGATCAGTTTGTGGATCCAAATATATATTACAGCCACCTGAAAGGCCAGACCTTTTCAAAGAAAAACACTTATTTCAGTACGAAGGCGGAAGGAATTCACCTTGCCGTAGCTGCCGCTTCCATTATTGCCCGCTACTCCTTTGTAAAAGAGTTCGAAAAGCTTTCAAAAAAAGCGGGGATGACTCTCCCAAAAGGTGCCGGCAAGCAAGTGGATGAAGCAGCGGCAAAATTGATTTTAAAAAACGGGGAACAGGATCTTGCCCAATATACGAAGTCACACTTTGCCAATACCGAGAAAGCCCTTGCGATTGCAAGCCGTAAACGCCATTAACTGATTGTTTCCGTGTCCGCCCGCCCTCCGGCGGGTTTTTTTATGCCTCGACGAGCTGTTTGTAATAAATAACCGTGGAATGCAGGCTTCCGTCCGCAGATTTTGCAAAAGCGGGGATCATTCCCGCAGCCGTATATCCCATTGAGACATACAAATGGTTTGACGGAGCACCTTCTCTTGTATCAAGTACAAGGAGACTCCTTTGCTCATCCCTCGCTCGCTGCTCTGCTTTTTCCATCAGCAGACGCGCAATCCCTCTTTTTCGAAAATCCGGATGAGTCATCAGCTTTGCAATTTCTGCCCGGTGCTGGCCATTTTGTTTAAGGGAAAGATGCAGCTGGACACTTCCTGCAATTACTCCATTTATCTCAACGGTAAATAGAATCACCCCTTCTGCAGGAAGGCTTTTCCAATATTCAGCTGCTGCTTCCAGTGGCATAGGCGGCAGAAACCCTACGGCAGAGCCTTCCTCTACCACGAGCTTTAATAGATTTGAGAGTCCGTCCATATGATGATCTTCTATATTGATTTCCTTTGCTATCCGTTCGTTTATACTCATGTTAATCCCCTTCCGGATGATCAAGTTGGCTTGATTGTAAGAGAAAACAGCAGATTTGTCACTGTTTTTATTGTATGAAGCCTTTACATAAGAAAACCGCCTTCAAAAAGAAGGCGGCATCTCCATTATCCTCTTAACGCTGCTCCGAATTTCTCCGATACCGCATTTAGAACTTTTTCATGTGCTTTAGTTACTTCTTCATCTGTAAGCGTCCGTTCAGGATCAAGGTACAGGATGGAGAACGCAACGGACTTTTTCCCTTCTTCCATCCGGTCGCCTTCATATAAATCAAAGATTACAGCTTCTTTCAGAAGGGTTCCGCCTGCTGCTTTAATGACAGACAGCATCTCTCCTGCTGCCACTTCCTTGTCTACAACTAACGCTATATCGCGTGTAATAGAAGGGTATCTAGGAATAACCGTGTATTGAATTTCACCGATTTCCTGTTCCATCAGGTCTTCAAGCATCAGCTCAAATACATAGGTTTCAGAAAGGTCCATTTCTTTCTGAATTGTGGGATGAAGCTGCCCGACAGCGCCTGCAAGTACACCGTTGATATACAATTCAGCAGTGCGTCCCGGATGAAGTCCTTCTCTTGATGCCGCCTTGTATTCAACCTGCTCTGATAGTCCAAGCTCAGAGAATAAGCCATCGAGAATTCCTTTTACTACGAAGAAATCAAGAGGTTTCTTTTCTCCTTGCCATTGATGCTGCTCCCATAGGCCTGTAATCGCTCCTGCCAGGTGCTCCTTTTCCACAGGCTGCTCATCTTTGCCCTTAGTAAGGAAAACAGAGCCTGTTTCATAGACGGCTGCCTGATCCATTTGCCGGGATAAATTATGATTCAGCACTTCGAGCAGATGAGGAAGCAGGCTTTGCCTTAGAACGCTGCGGTCCTCGCTCATTGGAAGGGAAAGACGCGTCATTTCCGTTTCCTTCAAGGCAAACTGAACCGCTTTTTCCTTGCTGGTTAAAGAGTAGGTGATCGCCTGCAGTAGACCTGCACCTTCAAGATATTGGCGCACCTTTCTCCGTTTCGCCTGATACTCGGTCAATTTTCCGGGAGTTGAACGGAATAGCGGCAGAGTGGAAGGGATGTTATCATAGCCGTAAAGCCGGGCAACTTCTTCAACGATATCCTCTTCAAGCGTAATATCACCGCGTCTCGTCGGAACGGTTACACTAAGCTTATCTCCTTGCGTTTCAACAGCAAAACCAAGCCTTAGCAAAATGGATTTAATTTCCTCTTCAGAAATGCTCATTCCCAGAACGGAGTTGATTTTTTCTTCGGAGATAAAAATGGTTTTAGGCTCTGGGGCGTGATGTTTCACTTCCGCAAATCCTTCTGCTGCTTCTCCGCCTGCATATTGCACCAAGAGCTGAACGGCACGTCGTGCAGCATCAATTACTCGTTCAGGTGCTACCCCTTTTTCAAAGCGTGCACTTGCTTCACTGCGAAGTCCGTGGTCCTTTGAAGCTCTGCGAACCGTTTGTCCGTCAAAATAAGCGGACTCAAGGAGGACGTTTACCGTATCTTCTTTCACTTCTGAATCCGCACCGCCCATAACCCCTGCAAGAGCTACCGGAACTTTGCCATTCGTTATGACAAGCTGATCTTCTTTTAATTCCCGTTCCTTATCATCGAGAGTCAGCAATTTTTCGCCTGTTTGTGCCATTCGAATGACTACTTCTTTTGAACCAAAACGGTCATAATCGAAAGCATGAAGCGGCTGGCCGTATTCAATCAGGACGTAGTTCGTGATATCAACGACGTTATTGTGCGGACGAATTCCAGCTGCCATCAAACGGGTTTGCATCCATAGCGGAGATGGAGCTATCGTGACATTACGCACAATTGCGGCAGTATAGTGAGGATTTTCCTGCTTCGCCTCAATGTTGACTGAAATATAGTCAGAGGTTTTTTCTCCCTCTGTTTCATAAGATATCTCAGGTAACTTCACTTCGCGGTTTAGGATGGCTGCTACTTCATACGCCACTCCAAGCATGCTCAAGGCATCAGAACGGTTTGGAGTCAGACCTAATTCCAGAACTTCATCATCGAGGTTCAGCTGCTGGAGTGCATCTGCTCCCGGCTGAACATCCCCCGGAAATACAAAAATGCCTTCTGCATATTCTTTAGGAACAAGCTTGCCTTCAATTCCAAGCTCCTGCAGGGAACAAATCATCCCGTTCGATTCTTCACCGCGAAGCTTCGCCTTTTTAATCTTAAAATTACCCGGCAAAACTGCACCGACTGTAGCGACCGCTACTTTTTGGCCTTTATCAACATTTGGAGCTCCGCAAATGATTTGAACAGGTTCATCCTGGCCGATATCCACTAAGCATTTATTTAATTTATCTGCATTCGGATGCTGCTCTCTTTCAAGGACGTGTCCAACGACAACCCCGCTGATTCCTTGATTCAGTACCTCAACACCCTCAACTTCAATTCCGCTGCGGGTGATTTTTTCCGCGAGTTCCTCTGCAGTAATCCCGCTTAAGTCCACGTAGTCCTTAAGCCATTTATAGGAAACGAACATGTATATCCCTCCTGTTACGCTCTTTTGAATTGTTTAAGAAAACGAAGATCATTTGTATAAAAATGGCGGATATCATCGATGCCGTACTTCAGCATCGCAATGCGCTCTGGCCCCATGCCGAAAGCAAACCCCTGATATTTTTTTGAATCGAACCCTGCCATTTCAAGCACGTTCGGGTGAACCATTCCTGCTCCAAGAATCTCAATCCAGCCAGTTTTTTTGCAGACGCTGCAGCCTTTTCCTCCGCAATTAAAACAGGAGACATCCACTTCTACTGAAGGCTCTGTAAACGGGAAGAAGCTTGGACGGAGACGAATTTCGCGGTCATCGCCGAACATCTTTTTCGCAAACACTTCAAGCGTTCCTTTCAAATCGCTCATGCTGACCTTTTCATCAATGACAAGACCCTCGATTTGAGTGAACTGATGGGAGTGTGTCGCATCATCATCGTCACGGCGGTAAACTTTACCTGGACAAATAATTTTCACAGGACCTTTTCCCGCATACTTCTTCATCGTTCTGGCCTGAACAGGAGAAGTGTGGGTACGAAGCAAAATTTCATCTGTAATGTAAAAAGAGTCCTGCATATCGCGCGCCGGATGACCTTTTGGGAGGTTCAAGGCTTCAAAGTTGAAGTAATCAATTTCCACTTCAGGTCCTTCCTCAATGGAGTAGCCCATTCCAAGGAACAGATCTTCTATTTCTTCTACAACTGCTGTGATCGGATGACGGTTGCCTGTTTTGACCGGACGTCCTGGAAGCGTGACGTCAATCGTTTCGGCAGCAAGCTTCTTCTCTACCTCCGCTTTTTCCAGACGGTCTTGCTTTTCGGTAATTTTTGTGGCAATAGCTTCGCGGACTTCATTCGCCAGCGCTCCCATTTTCGGGCGTTCTTCAGCGGAAAGCTTTCCCATCCCTCTTAACGCTTCTGTAATCGGCCCTTTTTTCCCGAGGTAGGCAACACGGATGTCGTTTAAGCTTTTCAAACCATCTGCCTCTTCAATCTTTTGAAGTGCTTCTTGCTGCAATTGTTTTAATTGCTCCTGCATGGAAATCCTCCTTTTATACGGCTGTTTGGAAAATAAAAAAACCCCGCCCCTGGTAAAGGGGCGAGGTTTGAATTCGCGGTACCACCCTTGTTCAAGACTTTTGCGGATCGCAAAAAAGTCTGTCGCTTTGGAACGGATAACGGTTATTAACCGGGGCACCTTTACGTATGTACACGGTCCTGGTGCCGGCTACGGAGGTGAATTCATTTGCGGCAGCCAAAAAAATGCTTCCAGTCTAAGGCATTTTCTCCCTTATTGGCTAATCCATGCAAACTACTGCTCTCCATCAACGCCGATTCTGATATTTTATTTTACAACCTGAATAGCTTTATTATAGTGAAAACAAGTCTGATTCGCAACCTTATCCGCGTAAATGGTACAGAAGAATACCGGCTGCAATGGCGACATTTAAAGATTCTGCATGGCCATGAATCGGAATGTACAGATTTTGATCGGTCCCGGCAAGATGTTCAGAGGATACCCCTTTCCCTTCATTTCCGAGCATTAACGCAAAAGCGTCCTGAGATTCCACTTCTTTAAAAGGCAATGCATTCTCTAATGCTGTACCGTAAACAGGAATGGATTGGCTTTTAAGGTTTTCTATCCAGTCACGAATATTGCCTCTTACAACAGGGATATGAAAAATAGATCCCTGGCTTGACCGAAGGGTTTTTGCATTGTAGGCATCAACCGTGCCTTCACCGAGGATTACCCCGTCCATTCCCGCCGCATCTGCTGTACGGATAATCGTCCCAAGATTTCCGGGGTCTTGTACGGCATCAAGAAGCAGTACTCTTTTCCACTGCTGTTCATCCTTATATTCATGATGTCGGTACACGGCAAATACTCCTTGAGACGTCTCGGTTTCAGCCAACGCTTTTAGGATATCCTCCGTTACTAAATACAGGTCCACTCCATCTAAATCCCAGTTTTTCGGAATATTCGTGTTTTCACCTAAAATGATTTCAGATACCTGCTGCTTATTCTTTAAAGCCTCTTCCACAAGATGATAGCCTTCCACGAGAAAGGTCCCGCTCTTCTCGCGTTCTTTTCTTGTATGTAATTTACGCCATTGTTTCACTTTAGGGTTTTGGGCGGATTCAATTCTTTTCAAGGTTCAAACTCCTTTATCCAATGCTCCCTCCATTATATCCTTTCTTCTGTACATAATAAAATTGAAATTAGCAGATGCTACGGTCAGATGTTATTTAATAAGGAGGAATAAGCGATGAACTTAAATTTGCGCAATGCCGTACTTCACAATGTGACAGGCAATTCCCAGGATGAACTTGAGCATACAATTGTCGATGCCATCCAAAGCGGAGAAGAAAAAATGCTTCCGGGACTTGGCGTTTTGTTCGAAGTGATCTGGCAGCATGCCGATAACACGGAAAAACAGGAAATGCTTGAAACACTTGAAAATGGCTTGAAGAAGTAAGAAAGTGGCGTCCAGATAGTCTGTTTTAGTCAGTTTCCTAAGCACTTTTCGCATTTTAAGGGCAGATTGGTTTTGGCTGATTTCCGCTGCAGGATGCTTGCTTTCCGCTCCAATCAGCCTATACAATAATTGTTCAAAAATACTATGTAAAAACCAAAACCCCCTGGATGCTTACACAAAGCGTTCAGGGGGTTTTGATTAATCATTTCCTCTTTGCAAGGCTTATTAGACAGCCCTTTTCATTGCTTCCATATTAATCAAACGTAATGGAATCAACCGTGCTTCGGTCAAGACGCTTAATAACTTCCACAAGCAGTTTCACCGTGTTTTCGTAATCGTCACGGTGAAGCATGGCAGCATGGGAGTGAATGTAGCGGGTTGCAATGGTAATGGATAAAGCAGGTACACCATTCGCTGTCACGTGGATTGCTCCTGAGTCCGTTCCGCCGCCTGCAAGAGAATCATATTGATAAGGGATTCCGCATTCATCAGCAGTGTCTGTTACCAATTCACGAAGACCTTTGTGGGAAACCATGGACGCATCATAAAGAATAATTTGAGGCCCATCTCCCATTTTGCCTAGTGCCTCTTTCTCGGTAACTCCCGGAGTATCGCCCGCAATTCCGACATCAAGCGCAAATGCGATATCCGGTTTAATAAGCTGAGCGGATGTTTTGGCACCGCGAAGTCCTACTTCTTCCTGCACAGTTCCTACACCGTATACGATATTCGGATGCTGCACTTCTTTCAGCTGCTTCAGGACATCAATGGCGATTGCGCATCCAATGCGGTTGTCCCAAGCCTTTGCAAGAAGCATCTTTTCATTTTTCATTACCGTAAATTCAAAATAAGGAACAATCTGGTCTCCTGGACAGATTCCAAATTCCACTGCTTCTTTTTTGCTTGAAGCACCGATATCCACAAACATATCTTTAATATCAACCGGTTTCTTGCGTACTTCAGGAGGCAGAATATGAGGCGGTTTTGAACCGATAATTCCCGTCACATCTCCTTTTCGCGTTACGATGGTAACACGCTGTGCAAGCATAACCTGTCCCCACCATCCGCCTACCGGCTGAAAGCGCAGAAATCCTTTATCATCAATGCTCGTTACCATAAATCCAACTTCATCCAAATGTCCGGCAAGCATAATTTTCGGACCATTTTCATCTCCGGTCTTCTTTGCGATTAAACTTCCGAGACCGTCTGTTACCACTTCATCAGCATATGGAGCTATGTATTTCTTCATGACTTCCCGCGGTTCGCGTTCATTTCCGGGAATACCTCTTGCGTCCGTTAAGTCTTTCAGCATTTGCAAAGCTTCATCCAATTGCGCCATTGTACTGCCCCCTTTAAATAATCGTTCATCCCTATTATACTCAAAAAATGGACATTACAGCAAAAAATCCCTAATACCCTTTTTGCTGCCTTTCATGATTGATTTCATTTTTAAGAAGGTACGCTTTCTCTACATCCTCTGCCGTAAATCCAAGCATTTCTCCAAGATATAAATATTCCCCAAACACTGTCAAATAGGAATTCAGGCTTGGCTGTTTGTCAAATAAAGATATGGAGTCATATACCATCAGAAATTGATGAGTAAGCGTGACGTCCCTGCTCCCTGATTTAAGATCCAGGACCGTTTGTTTTTCATACTGATATTCAATTCCAAGTGAGAGAATGAAATGAATGCCATCTACATACTCCTCAAGAATCACCTGCTTATCTGAAGGAGCTTTTGTGCTCCAAAATTTAAAACAGCGTGTTTCATTCGCCAGTTCGCCAAGCTCCACCAGCAGGGCGAGGGTTTTCCGCTGAGCAAGGTTTTCATGTTCCAGAGAATGCTGATGCCTGATTTTCGCGTCAAGCTCCCTTTGCATCTCAAAAAGTACCGATACGTTCATGATGAAATCTCCTCTCTTAAATTAAAATTTTCATCTTTTTGAAACCTTTTTAGCTTGTTATACGTATGTAAGAAAAAATAGCTGGAGGCCTGAACATGTTTGTTTTGCTCATACGCCTTTTCCTAATTGGGCTTATTTTCTTTCTCCTCTACCGCGGGGTAAAATTTATCCTCAATCCGAAACGCAAGCTTGAGCTGGCCCGGGAAAGAAAGGAACTATACTTCCTCGATGATCAGGAAAACGTCAGGAAAAACTTTCTCATCACCTACAAAGGAGCGCTTTTTGAAGGAGAAAAATACCTCGGTACTACAGACCAGTCGTTTGAAGTCATCTCGATTTTTATCTGGAGCAGTACGGTTTCTAAGCTTCAGGGTCTCAGCATTGAAGATTTCCGCTATCTGGAAATCCTGGTTAAAGAACGCTATCCTTATGCTAAAATTGACTGGAAAAGCCCGATTCATGAGTTTCTTGACGAAAAACCGTCCGTTTAATACAGCATCCCAGCTAAATAAATAGCGAGAACTGCATGACCTGCCGCGAGCAATGGCATCCCGTACTTAAATCCGGGATGCTTTGTTTTATGTCTTACCTTATACATACCCAATAAGGAACCCCAGGCTCCTCCTGCGAAAGACACAAGCCAAAGAGTCCGTTCGCTGATTCTCCACTGCCCTCTTTCAGCTTTCCGTTTATCAGCAGCCATAATCATATAACCGGCAGCCGTTAGCCCTGCGTAAAATATCACCAATGCTCCTATCATTCTTTTCAGCTCCTGTCGTACAAAAAAGAGGCCGATCCCTCACACGGAAGATGTACGGCAATCCCCTATCTAAAAGATATCGGAGATGCAGCAATCTGTCACGCTGTAAAGGAACCAGCCTCTTTAATTTTAAACTTACTTGTCTAGTTTAGCTTTAGCAGCATCAGCAAGCTGAGCGAATGCTTTTGCATCTGCAACAGCAAGATCAGCAAGCATTTTGCGGTTCACTTCGATACCAGCAAGCTTCAATCCGTGCATTAGACGGCTGTAAGAAAGACCGTTGATGCGAGCAGCTGCGTTGATACGAGTGATCCATAGTTTGCGGAAGTCACGTTTTTTCTGGCGACGATCGCGGAAAGCGTAGTTGTAAGATTTCATTACTTGCTGGTTCGCTACCTTGTAAAGCGTGTGTTTGGAACCGTAATAACCTTTTGCTAATTTAATGACCTTTTTACGACGTTTGCGTGTTACTGTACCGCCTTTTACTCTTGGCATGTCATTTACCTCCTAGTTTTGTTTCCGATCTATTTTGAAATTATTTAATGTTATCAAGCATGTGGCGAATACGTTTGAAATCGCCTTTGCTAACCAATGAACCTTTGCGAAGCTTACGTTTCGCTTTAGTGGATTTGTTAGCGAACAAGTGACTTGTGTAAGCGTGTGAACGTTTAAGTTTACCAGATCCAGTCTTTTTGAAACGTTTAGCAGAGCCGCGATGAGTTTTCATTTTAGGCATAGGGGTTTCCTCCTCGTGTGATTACTTTTCGAATTTCGGTGCTAATACCAAGAACATGCTGCGTCCATCCATCCTAGGTGAAGACTCGATAGTTGCCACGTCAGCACAAGCTTCAGAGAAACGATCCAGAACGCGCTGGCCGATTTCTTTATGAGTAATAGCACGTCCTTTAAAGCGGATTGAAGCTTTAACTTTATCGCCTTTTTCAAGGAACTTGCGTGCATTTTTAAGTTTCGTATTAAAATCATGCTCGTCAATAGTCGGGCTGAAGCGAACTTCTTTAATACTGATGATTTTTTGGTTTTTGCGTGCTTCTTTATCTTTCTTCTGCTGCTCGAAGCGGAATTTACCGTAATCCATGATCCGGCATACAGGCGGTTTAGCTCCTGCAGCAACCATTACTAGATCCAGGTTTGCGCGTGTTGCAATTTCAAGCGCTTCCTGACGTGATTTAATTCCAAGCTGGTCACCATTTTGTCCGATTAGACGCACTTCACGAGCACGAATGCCATCGTTTACCAACATGTCTTTGCTAATAGTTAGCCACCTCCATGGTTTATTACTGAATAGTGTTTGGCTACAGCAAAAGTTCAGCTGTCAACCATCCTGAGCGTTTCTTTGCGATTTTTAAGCATATAAAAAGTGCGGGCGCATGACACACCCACACTACGAATTCAAATAACCAAGTTTTGATCTCGTCATACCTGCTAACTGCAAATTGCGTCAATCAGGTGAGAAGCGGGTGCTTCTGCTTTTTCATCAAACAACTATTCAATTAACCTAAAACATCATACCATCTGTGTTATAGGAAGTCAAGCGACATTACTGAATCACTGTTTTTGATTGTAGCAGACGTGTCCAGAGTTTGCAATAGATTTTTTTCACTGCCTGTTTCAGCAACAAGAGAAAGGATGGTCCTCTCTTGGAGCCGCTCGCACCGCAGACACTGCACTTTGCTTTGTGAAAGCGCCGGTGCAACCCGCCTGAATGATCCTGTATAATTACCTGTTAACTTCTTTAGAAATCATTTCAGCAAACTGTGCGTAAGGGATCGTTTCTGATTTCTGCTCTCCGTATTTACGGACATTCACTGCCCCTTCTGCTGCTTCATTGTCTCCAAGGACAAGCATGTAAGGAATTTTTTGAATTTGTGCTTCACGGATTTTATAGCCCATTTTTTCATCGCGTGTATCAAGTTCTGTGCGAAGACCGAGTGCCTGCAGCTGCTCCTGTACCTTTTTCGCATAATCTAAATGCACAGTCGGTGATACAGGGAGAATTTGCACTTGAACAGGTGCGAGCCAAGTCGGGAAGGCACCTTTGTATTCTTCAATCAGGAAGGCAACAAAACGTTCCATTGTGGATACGACTCCGCGGTGGATCACAACCGGGCGGTGCTGCTTGCCGTCTTCCCCTACATAGTTCAGGTCAAACCGTTCAGGCAGGAGGAAGTCAAGCTGGACAGTTGAGAGAGTCTCATCCTTGCCAAGAGCTGTTCTTACCTGCACATCGAGCTTCGGACCGTAGAAGGCCGCTTCTCCTTCAGCTTCAAAGTAATCATGTCCAAGATCATCCATCGCTTCTTTAAGCATGCTTTGCGCTTTTTCCCACATCGCATCGTCATCAAAGTACTTCTCTTTATCCTCCGGATCTCTGTAAGAAAGGCGGAAAGAATAATTTTCAAGACCGAAATCTTTATAGACTTCTTCCACAAGACGGACAACACGGATGAACTCTTCCTTGATCTGGTCCGGACGAACGAAGATATGAGCATCGTTCAATGTCATTCCTCTAACACGCTGAAGGCCTGACAGAGCTCCTGACATTTCATAGCGGTGCATCGTTCCAAGCTCTGCAATCCGGATCGGAAGTTCACGGTAGCTGTGAATATCATGCTTATAAATCATCATGTGATGCGGGCAGTTCATCGGACGAAGAACCAGATCCTCATTATCCATGCTCATCACAGGGAACATATCGTCCTGATAGTGATCCCAGTGACCGGAAGTTTTATATAAATCTACGCTTCCCATTACTGGTGTGTAAACGTGATCGTAGCCTAAGCGGACTTCTTTATCGACAATATAACGTTCAATGATCCGGCGGATTGTTGCACCTTTTGGAAGCCACATTGGCAGACCCTGGCCGACTTTTTGAGAATTTGTAAACAAGCTCAATTCCTTGCCAAGTTTACGGTGATCGCGCTCTTTTGCTTCCTCAAGAATTCGCATGTGTTCTTCCAGATCTGCTTTCTTGAAGAAGGCTGTTCCATAGATGCGCTGCAGCATTTTATTGTTGCTGTCGCCTCTCCAGTAAGCTCCCGCTACGCTCAAAAGCTTAAATTCCTTAAGTTTTCCAGTGGATGGCACATGGACACCGCGGCATAGGTCAAAAAATTCACCCTGCTCATAAATGGTCACTGTTTCATCCGCCGGAATCGCTTCAAGCAGCTCAAGCTTCAGTTCATCGCCGATTTCTTCAAAACGTTTTTGCGCTTCGTTTCTTGAAACCTCTTTACGGACAATCTCAATATTTTCATTAATGATTTTTTGCATTTCTTTTTCAATTTTAGGAAGATCTTCTGATGAAATGGACTCTTCCATGTCGATATCATAGTAAAATCCGTTTTCAATAACCGGACCTACGCCAAGCTTCACTTCTCCATATAGTCTCTTGATTGCTTGAGCAAGCAAGTGGGCCGAGCTGTGGCGCAGAATTCCAAGTGCATCAGGCGAGTCCTGAGTGACGATTTCAATCGTCCCGTTCTCCTGTATAGGTGTACGCAGATCAATAAGAGTCCCGTCAAGCTTTCCTGCTAAGGACTTCTTTTTAAGACCCGGGCTGATGGATGCCGCTATGTCTTCGGTTGTCGTACCTTTCACAAACTCCTTCACTGCTCCGTCTGGAAATGTAATGTGTATTGCTTCAGACATCCTGATCACTCCTTTTGTTTTTGGAAAAATAAAAAACCCGCCCCTGTAAAAGGGACGAGTTATGTATACAGAATTATACAAAGCTTCATCGTGGTTCCACCCTAGTTCCCGGCAAGATTTAAATAAACCTATGCTCGGCTCTAACATCTGTAACGGGAAAGCCCGTCAGTCATTAGTGAGGACGCACCTGTTCACGACTGAAGTTCAGAGGGGGTAAGGTGTGCCTTGCCGGTTAAAAAGGTTTCAGCCAGTGCCTTTTCTCTCTGAAAACCATTCACGCATCCTCATATCCTCATCGAAACTGATTGTGGTTGAATTTGATTCGATTATAGACTTTTTCTGTAAGGAAATCAAGAAGCTTTAAGGGATTTTTTTTGATTTCAAATAAAACAAAACTTCCGGATGCAGGATGACCCGTTCCTGAAATACATTTTGAATCGTCTGCACCATCCCGTGATCCGGTTCATCTGTATAAAGAAAAATTCTTTCCGGTGCAATGCTTACAAGCGGTGCAAGCAGAGCTGTGTCAATATACAGCGGATGATGGAAAAGCAGGTTTTTGTCTGTCATCCTCCGCAGCTCTGAATCCGTTAATTCCCTGTAATCCTCCGTAAACAGCAGAAAATGCCTGCGATGGAACACATGGATTTCCGGCAAGGCCGAAAGCTTTTGGAGCAAGTAATCCCTTAGCACCTGGATAAAGTTCTGATACTCCTGTTCAAGCTTATATTCTTCAATGGCGGCCTCTGCATATTTAGTGAGCCGCTTTAGATAATTATGAAGCCGGAAATGGACGAACGATTCAAAGGAGAAGCTGAGTTCAGGTTTAATAAACTGGGTGAGAGCCTCTTCAATGCAGGCCTTTTTATCCGAAAACTTCTGAAGGTTTGGGATTTCTGTCCGTTCCCCTTCCATAATGGAATGGGCAATGCTGAGGATCTGCTGCTGTTCATCTTCATCTGTGAAATAAAATTGGTTTTGAATGATGGAAATGATAAAGGAATTTTCTACTTTTTCCGCAATGTATTCCGCAAGTGCAGGAACGAGAAAGGTTTGAAACCCTTGTCCGTTATGATCCTGCTCGGCTTCCACATATCCCGGCTTTCCCTGCCGGACGGACACCCCGGCTTTATCCGGCCTGCTGTGCAGCCACAAATATAGTGAATGTGCATCTTTTTCGGATTCAAAGAAAATCTCAAGCAAAGTTTGTCCCCCCCATAGCGAACATCTGCTTTATGTATATGGAGTGCGGATAATGTTTAGAAGGGGTTTTTCCAAATTTGCATGGAATTAGAGTACAAAAAAACTGCCCGGTATGGACAGTTTTTACTGGCGGCGGTTCGCACCTTCAAGCTTAACGGGTGTGGCCAGGTATTTCATTCTTTCGATAATACGCGCAGCTTTGACTTTCTCCTCTTCTCCTCTTTGGGTATAAGAGAGATGATGTTCAAGCTCCTTCAAATCAAAATTTGAAGTGAAAAAGGTTGGGAGGTTTTCCGTCATTCGGTATTGCAAAAGCACGCCCAGTATTTCATCTCTTGTCCAGCTGGACATGGACTCGGCTCCAATATCATCAAGCATCAGCACTTTTACCTTTTTTACGGCATCCATTTTTTCATCCAGCGTGGAATCCTGAATGGAGTTTTTGAGCTCTCTCATAAATTCCGGCAAATACACGAGCATGGAGGGAATGTTTTTATGGGCAAGTTCATTTGCGATCGCACCCATAATATACGTCTTCCCTACTCCGAAGGCACCATGAAGGTAAATGCCTTTTTGTCTTTTCTTTTGATCAGCAGCTTCCATAAATTCTTTAATCAGCCCAAAAACTTTAACACGGCTATGATCGTCAAATTCAATATCCTGAAACTGGGCTGCGAGAACATCCTTAGGAATATATAAGCTCTTGATCAAAGACTCATGTTTTTTTCTTTGGTCGGAAACAACCTTAGTTGGACATTGATCATATTGGAGATCGATGGTTTTCCCTTGCAGAACCAGCTCGGGGTGATAGCCCTGCAGGAGGTTTTTGCATTGGCCGAGGCTCGGGCAATCTCTGCACTCAATGCTTTGCTGGGTGTATTCATAAAGTTTATTTAAGCTTCTCTCAATAACTGCCTCATCAATTTTGCTGCTGTTTGCAGAAATGAATGCCTGTATATCAGGATTGGCCAAAACCTCCTCTTTTAAGGAGCTCAGCCTTTTTTTAAAGTCAGGTCTGTTTGTAACGTTTTTCATCGATTTTCCAATCGGTTCCATTCATGTTCACCTCTTATCCGGATTCAGGATTCTGATTTTGGCGGATTTTTATAATTTTTAATCCATTCTGCCATTTTCTGCTTTTCCTCTTCGAGAGCTGCCTGCTGACCGGCATCAGGATTTACTGAAACTTCTTGATCCGGCTTCTGCTCATTTTCCTGATCTTTCAGCCAATCCGGAAGCATTTCACTTCTGACCGGTTTCCTCCTGGATGATGATGCAGGTTTATTTTTGCCTCCAGCCCATTCCAGGTATTTCTTATGCTCTTTCTTGGCAAGCTGCATGGCGCCTTCCACTGTCGAAACCTTTTTCCTGGCCCAATGACCGGCTATTGTCTGAACAAACCCCTTCGACAGTTTCATATCGGCACGCAGCATTACATAGTAAATGAGCACATTTGCAACACCCGGCATTAGCTTTTGACCAATCATAACTTCTTCAATAATCTGCATATCCGCGAGCGTCGGTTCCGCTCCTTCATACAGATCCTTCATAAATTGATAAGGGGATATCGTTTCAAGCTGGCGGATAATCATCTGTTCCTTCGTCAGCTCTTTGTTTTCAAGGACGGTCCGCTGCATAACCGGCTGAATTTTATTGATCTCAACGAGTTTCGGCGTTTTTTTGCCATATTGAAAATCGTACCACTCTCTGGCACTCTTGCGAAGCCATTCCCTGTCAATGGATTCATCCGGCTGAAGCGAATCCATGAGCAGGTTTTTCATATTGATCGGATCAATTCCATACACGTAGGACAGCTTCACAATGGTTTCCTTGACAGGCTCCGTAATTGATTTTTTAGAGATAACCGATTCTGACAGCCCTTCAAACAGCAAATCAAAGTCAAACACGGATGGTGAGAGGTTCGGCTCATTCCCGTCTGTTTCTCCGATGTATTCTCTTTCATCGCCGGGTCCTTCATCGCCTTGCGTCATCGTCATCTCGCTCGGCTGAAGGGACTGAAATACCTCATCAAACGATCGGGTCACATTTTCAGCAGTACCGCGTTCTTCATCCGTAAAGTATTGTTTAAGCTGCATGTAGGTTGTATGGCCAACCCGATTATATAAATAAATATTCAGCATTCCATCGTTAAAAAATGCATCCGGTTTAAGAGGAGGCTGAATCTCATAGATGAACATGCGGCTGCCGTCCATTTCTTGAAAATAGGAAGTCAGCAAGCCAATTCCTTCAAGCTTAATCCGTTCAGAATAAAAGCTTTTTAAATTCATTTGAGTCAATGTCATCAAGCGGTGGTGGGGATGTTCCTTTCCCCATACCCGGTCCTGTTCAAGCTCTGCCCACAAGGTCATATATAAACCAAGAGCAGCCGTACCGAGAAGCGGCTGATAAAGCATAGTTACAAGCTTCCGGTCGTATTCCTGGAGGATTCCCTGGCTTCTCGCCCGGTACCTGTCACCCGGAATTAGTTCCTTCCAATGATAATCCTTCACTCCGATTGCCTCCCCATTTATAAGAATAGCGATGGGGAAAAGGAGCCGGAAGTATCAATGATCCGTACTCCTAATTGCTTTCCCTCTTAATCAATTCCTTTAACTCATCTATAAAAACATTAATATCCTTGAATTGTCTGTATACAGAAGCGAAGCGGACATAAGCGACTTCATCCACCTGTGCAAGGCGATCCATGACCATTTCTCCAACACTATCGCTTTTCACTTCTGAAACGCCATTGTTTCTTAATTCTTTTTCAATATCCTGGACGATTTCCTCAAGCTTTGTCAGGGGAACAGGTCTCTTTTCACATGCTTTTATCAGACCGCGCAGCATCTTTTCTCTGCTGAATTCTTCGCGCGTCCCTTCCTTTTTTACCACAATCAGCGGGATCTCTTCCACTTTTTCAAATGTGGTAAACCGGTATTGGCATTCTTCGCACTCTCGTCTCCTCCGGATGGCTTTGCCTTCTTCAACCGGACGGGAATCAAGCACCCGTGTACCCTGATTATGACAAGTAGGACACTTCATGTTTTATTAACAGCTCCAATCCATGCATGGTAACCGGGCTATGCCCTATATGATCTATCGTTTCTTTATTTGCCTGAATTCAGTCCGGATCCGACAAATTTTAATTCACTGTCTAATTTCTGCTGAAACACCAGAATGACCTTTCTGCTATAGCCGAAATCTGTCGGAAGAGCCGTGTCGGATGAAACGGAAAAATCTATGGCCGTCTCAAATGGTCTTACAGAGATGACTGTTGCTACCAAAAGAGCAGATTTAGGTTTTTGAATCTGCACACTGATTTCCCCGCGCTCCTCTGAAACGGATGTAACTTTACAGCCGCCTCTGACAGCTGCTGCAGCCTGTACGGCTTCCATTGCTTTTTTTGCCGTTGCTTTATAGTAGCGGCTTCTCAATTCAGGATCTTGATGCGTCTCAGCTGTTTCGCTATGTGCTGAAAAGAAAGCTTGAACTTTTTTTAATAGACTCAAAGATCTTCTTCTCCTCTGCAACACCCTGAATGGGTGTTATATGTATTTATCTCTATCATACTGTTTTTTCCGGATAATCAAAAGAGGTGTGAATGAATCTTCACACCTCTTTACCCAATGACATTATCAAACTTCAAAATTACTGAGCTTTTGCTTGAGACTGTTTTACTTGAACAGGTCCCATGCCGCGTGGAATTTCGATATTCTCACGTGTTTGTGCACTAAGTGCCTCAGCAATGTAGTCGGCAGCAATATTCGGATTTAAATCTCCGCATGTGTATACGTCAATACTCGCATACCCATGTTCAGGAAAACTGTGAATGGTTAGGTGGGATTCAGAAATAATGACAACCCCGCTCACACCTTGTGGAGCAAATTTATGAAAAGCTACCTCTCTAACTTCTGCACCAGACTTTAAAGCAGCATTAACAAACGTTTTTTCAATATAATCCATGTCGTTCAACTTATCGAAATCACAGCCCCATAGTTCTGAGATTACGTGTCGTCCCATTGTTTCCATAGTCATGGATCCCCCTTATTCATATTTGGCATTGAATGAAATTCTCCGCACATTGGCATGCCATACTACCACGGGGGAAAGTTAGTCCTAAGAGGTCCTAACCCTTTAAGTAGCCACAACACCTTGCTCTCAAGAAGTTCACGAAAAATAGTATACTTCCTTTGAATAGTTTTTGCAACACACTTCACGAAAAAATATTTTCCTGAAATTGAGAACATTTTATACACAATTAGATCCTTTAAGATTTCTAACCCCTGTCGCAGTAACATCGTGCAGCATCTAATGGCAAAACAGCATTTATTTTGCCTATAAAAAAAGCTTAGCGAAAAATCGCCAAGCCTTCAAGAAAGAAGATTATACATTTAATGGCTTTCTTAAACTTACAGCAGCCAGATTCACCAAATCAACAACCCTGCAGGAATAACCCCATTCATTATCATACCAGGCCAGAACCTTTACTTTTTTCCCTTCGATGACAATCGTTGAAAGCCCATCAATAATAGCGGAATGCGGATCTGTATTAAAATCGACTGAAACTAAAGGCTCCGCTGTAAACCGGATGATGCCCTCCATCGAGCCGGATGCAGCATTTGCAAAAGCTTCGTTGATTTCACTGGCCGTTACTTCGCGTTTTAAATCAACCACAAGGTCGACAAGAGAGACATTAGGTGTCGGAACGCGAAGTGCCATTCCATGAAGCTTCCCTTTCAAGTGGGGAAGGACAAGCGAAAGGGCTTTTGCTGCTCCGGTTGTTGTTGGAATAATGGATTGTGCACACGACCGGGCACGTCTTAAATCTTTGTGCGGATTATCTATGTTCTTCTGGTCATTTGTATAGGCATGGACTGTCGTCATCAGTCCGTTCTCAATTCCGAATTGTTCGTCCAGAACCTTTACAACCGGAGCAAGGCAGTTAGTTGTGCAGGATGCATTTGAAATAATTTGATGCTCCTCTTTCAGCATGTGTTCATTGACACCCATCACAATTGTAACGTCCTCATCTTTACCCGGAGCGGTCAGGACAACCTTCTTTGCACCGGCAGCAATGTGATCCATCGCTTTTTCCTTTGAATTGAACTTTCCTGTAGCCTCAATTACTATATCAACATCCAGATCCTTCCAAGGAAGCATTTTGGGATCCCGATTATTAAGCAGAAGAATTTTGTGACCGTTTACAATTAAGTGATCACCAGCTGGAATAACGTCTCCATCGAATTTCCCGTGATTTGTATCATATTTAATCAGATGTGCAAGAGTTTCGGCCGGATAGCTTGCATTGATTGCAGCAATACGAAAATCTTCACCCATAATCGCCTTGCGAAATACCATCCTTCCGATTCTTCCAAACCCGTTTATGGCTACATTTACGTTCATATTAAATGACCCCTTCCACCTTTGTGTTATACTAGAAGTGTTAATTATGTAATTAGTATATCACATTCGGGGTTTTTGGAAAGATGAAAACGACTAATTTTCTATATTTTTCGTTGTTTTTATTGGAATAGTCCGGGTTATAAGATGCACAATTGGTTAAAAGGTAAAATAGGACTGTCATAAAGCAGGTTTCTGTTTGGTTTTGGCAGATTTCCATTCCAGATTGCTTGCTTATCCTTGGCGCCTGCCGGATCTCACCTGTCCCACTGGTCCCGCAGAGTCAAGCATCTTCCGCTCCACTCAGCCTAACCATAATTGTTCTATATACCTATTACAAAAATACAACCCCCGGAATGCTCGATAACAGCGTCCCGGGGGTTGCATTTATAATACATTTCCTTTCACCAGGACTATTTAGATAGCCCTTTCTGTTACTCGCTGATCTTCCATTTTCTAAGTATCCCGAGAAGCTGACTTTCCGTCTCTTCCCTTGTTCCATTGTTATCGAGCACTTCATCTGCAAGTGATTTCTTTTCATCGAGTGGCATTTGCGAATCAATCCGCTGCTGAGCTTCTTTTTGGGAATAGCCGTTCCTTTTCATCAAACGCTCCAGCTGAGTTTCAGGGGTCACATATACAAGAAGGCTTTTGTCAGCAAAATGGGCGAGTTTGCTTTCAAAAAGAAGCGGAATGTCCAGAATGACCGCTTTGCTGCCTTGCTGAATCAATTCATCCCGCTGGCGGATCATTTCTTTTCTGACCTCAGGATGAACAATCCCGTTTAATATGTTTCTTTTTTCAGGGTCAGCGAAAATTACGCTTCCTAGCTTCGTCCTGTCAATCGAACCATCAGGCTGCAAAACATGATGTCCGAAGACTTCAGCAATTTTACTATAGGCAGGTTTCCCTTGATCGACGGCTTCTTTTGCAATTACATCTGCATCGACAACCGGAAAGCCAAGCTCCTTTAATAGGGAGGAAACGGTGCTTTTACCGCTGGCGATACCTCCCGTCAAACCAATTACTAGTGTCACTTCAATCGTCTCCCTTACAGCTTCCAAAAGCCCACAAAGATTAAGAGAATTCCGGGAAGACAGCTGAATTTTTCAATCCATGACCATCTTGAGAACAGATGGCCTGATTTGATGCCGGCAAGCAGAAAGACGGAACTCATTACAGCAGCTGTCACACTCATGACATAAGGCGAAAAGCCAAGCAATGCGGCACCAAAGCCTGCACCGAATGCATCCAATGACAATGCGGCCCCAAGCAGCAGAGCTTCAATCCCGGCAATATGGCCGGAGCCATCCAAATCAGCTGTTGATGGTCTTTTCAATATGTGGATGACAATTCCCAGTGATTTAATTTCCAGGTTAAAAAGTGTTTTTTCCCGTTCTTCTCTAGTGAGGTCTTTGGAAGGTCTGAAAAATTGGTACAGCACCCATGCTCCGATTCCGATCAAAATGATCCCGCCCATTCTTTTCGTCCATTCCGGATCAATAAATGAGCTGAGCAAATGGCCAAACAGCATGGCCGCAAGCAAACTAAAAGCAGAGCATAAAGCAATAATGAGCAGTGATTTTACCGGGATTTTCATTTTCTTCAGTCCGTAGCTGAATCCGACAGAAAAACTGTCCAGACTTATGGCAAATGCCATAATAAAAAGTGAAATGGATGTCATATAAGGCACGGGCCCCTTCCGTTCGGTTCTCGTGCATTATATGACATTTGCCCATCAAAAGTGACGTGTTGGAATGAAAGGATTAAGCATCAGCACTGACACCCGCGTCAAGCGGCTGGCAGATCGGACAGTAATGAGTGCCTCTCCCGCCGGTCGTTTTCTTCTCAATAGGAGTTCCGCATTGTTTGCACGGCTCCCCCTTTCTTCCATAAACGTAAAGCTTCAGCTGGAACATCCCCATTTTCCCTTGGGAATTGAGATAAGAGCGAATGGTGCTTCCGCCTTGCTCCACCGCTTCATTTAGCGTTGCAATAATTTTGTCCCTTAGAACGTTTATTTCCTCAATTGACAATTCTTTAGCTGGTTTGTCAGGATGAACACCTGCTCTGAACAATGCTTCATCCACATATATATTGCCGAGGCCGGTCACGATGCGCTGATCAAGGAGCACGACTTTGATCATCCGATTTGTCCGTGAAAGCTTTTCAGCTAAATAGTCTCGTGAAAACTCATTCGAAAAGGGTTCAGGACCAAGCTGGGATAAAGGAAGATCCAGCTGCTCTGTTCCTTTTTCAAAAAGATGCATCGTTCCGAATTTCCTCACGTCATCATATCTCAAATGGGTGCCGTCACTGAAGCGGAAAATTACGTGTGTATGCTTTCCTGCCTCTTCCCCATCCTGGTAAAGCCCATACTTCCCTTCCATTCGAAGGTGTGACACCAGGACATAATCATCCAGTGAAAACATAAGAAATTTCCCTCTTCTTCCTATATCCTGAATCGTTTGTCCCTTTAACGCATCCTGAAATTGAAGAACATCATCCGGCCGTTTAATCATCTTCGGCCAGCGAACTTCGATTTCCGCGATGGACTTCCCTATTATTAGTTCAGAAAGGGTTCTTCTGACGGTTTCTACTTCCGGTAATTCAGGCACATTCACACATCCTTTTGCTACTTTGCATCATACCAGGAATCTCCGTAGGCATAATCCACTTTTAATGGAACATCCAGCTCAACTGCATGCTCCATGACCTGCGGGACTAATTTTTTTAGAATTTCAATCTCTTCAGGAGGCGCTTCAAAAATCAGTTCATCGTGCACCTGGAGAAGGAGATTGGACTGAAGTCCTTGTTCTTCAAGCTCTCTCGCCATATCAATCATCGCTTTTTTAATGATATCGGCTGCACTCCCCTGAATGGGTGTATTCATTGCCGTCCGCTCTGCAAAGCTGCGAAGGTTAAAATTGCGGCTTGTGATTTCCGGCAAATAGCGTCTGCGCTGCAGCAGGGTGGACACGTAGCCTTTTTGCTTTGCATCTCTAACAATGTCATCCATATACTCTTTAACCCCATCAAAGCTTTCTAAATAACGGCTGATAAATTCAGCTGCTTCTTTTCTTGTGATGCCTAAGCTTTGAGAAAGTCCGTAATCACTGATTCCGTATACAATGCCGAAGTTTACGGCTTTTGCCTGCCTCCTCATATTCGAGGTCACTTCGTCCATTTCTACATGGAAAACATCCATGGCAGTCTTCGTATGAACGTCCATGTCATTACGGAATGCTTCCATCAGGTTTTTATCCTGAGCAATATGCGCCAGAACTCTCAGTTCGATCTGGGAGTAATCGGCAGCAAAGATCACCCAGCCTTCTTTTGACGGAACGAATGCCTCACGGATTTTCCGGCCTTCTTCAAGACGGATGGGTATGTTTTGAAGATTCGGGTCTGTCGAGCTAAGACGGCCTGTTTGGGTCAGAGCCTGATTAAACCGTGTATGAACTTTATGGGTGTCCTCATGAACCACTTTTAAAAGTCCTTCGATATAAGTGGATTGAAGCTTGCCAAGCTGCCTGTATAAAAGGATCTGCTCCACAATTTCATGCCGGTCGGCAAGCTTTTCAAGAACGTCCGCTGAGGTGGAATAGCCTGTCTTCGTTTTTTTCACAGGGGGCAAGCCTAATTTTTCAAACAAAATGACCCCGAGCTGCTTAGGTGAATTAATATTGAAGGACTCTCCTGCAAGACCATGGATTTTATTTTCAAGCGCCTGCAGCTGCTGGCCTAAGTCAGCCCCCATCTCCTTCAGCTTGTTTACATCCACTTTTACACCGATCGCTTCCATCTTTCCGAGAATAATCGCAAGTGGCATTTCCAGATCATGATAAAGCTCGTACTGATCATTTTCACGAAGCTCTTTCTCCAGGATTTTGCTGAGTTTGCTGAGCGCTTCACCTTTACGGACAAGATGGTCGGCAAGAACGGCATCCTCCGGAAGTTTTCGCTTTGCTCCTTTGCTGTAAACAGATTCATCCGTTTTTGCTCCGGTAATTCCCTTCATCTTGGCGATTCCAGCTACATCTTCAACTGTTTGAGAGGCATCCAGAATATAAGAAGCCAGAAGCACATCAAAATCCACCCCGGCAAGTTCAATGCCTTTCCACTTCATGGCGACGATCGATCTCTTAGCGTCAAAAACCGTTTTCCTCATGTGCTCATCTTCCGCCCATTTCCTGAAGGGGCCGGAATCCATAGCCAGTCCATAAGGAAGATAAAAACGGCCGTTTTCGTTAATAATGGCAAAACCAGCGATGTCGCTACGGTGATAATTTTCATTCCATACCTCAACAACGAAAATGGAATCATCCACAAGCATCTCATCTGTTATTTCCTCTGCAGCAGTGAATGGCAGATCTTCAATTTCTTCCGGTTCATCCGTTTCAGAGCCCGTATCGAATTTATCAATCAATGTCTTAAAGCCAAGCTCTCTGAAAACAGGGAGTACTTCCTGCGGATTATATCCGCTGTATAGAATGTCATCGAGAGAAATTGTAATGGGGGTATCGCGGTTTATCGTTGCGAGCTCCTTGCTCATGATTGCATCATCGCGATGAGTTTCCAGACGCTCTTTCAGCTTTCCTTTCAGCTGATCAAGCGACTCAAGTACGTTTTCAACCGTACCGTACTCTTTTAGAAGTTTAATGGCTGTTTTCTCGCCAATTCCCTGCACCCCTGGAATATTATCCGAACTGTCGCCCATTAGACCCTTCATATCGATAATCTGATCAGGTGTCAGGCCGTACTTTTCTTTTACAAATTCAGGAGTGTAGGAATCAACCTCTGTAATCCCTTTTTTCGTAATGGAAATCGTTACATGCTCACTTGCGAGCTGGGTCAAGTCCTTGTCCCCTGAAATGATTTTCACGTCAAAGCCATCTTTCTCAGCATGCTTCGAGAGCGTGCCGATAATGTCATCAGCCTCATAATTCTCCAGCTGATAGCGGGGAATTTTATAAACATCAAGCAATTCGTGAATAAATGGAAACTGCTCTGAGAGCTCCGGCGGAGTCTTTTGTCTGCCACCCTTATATTCTGAATACGTTTTATGTCTGAAGGTCGTCTTGCCTGCGTCGAACGCCACTAGCATATGAGTAGGCTGCTCTTCCTCTAAAATTCTCATCAAAATCATGGTGAAGCCATAAATGGCATTCGTATGTACACCTTTGTCGTTATTCAGCAGAGGCAATGCGAAAAAAGCCCGGTAAGCAATGCTGTTCCCGTCAATCAGGACTAATTTTTTACTGGCCAACGTTCTTCCTCCTTAAAGCGCAAGCGCTTTGAAATATTTCAACAGCAAAAAAGCCGCCCTATTCTTCCTCATATTCTATCATGAGTTAACAGAGAAAGAAAAATGGCGGCTTTCTATTCAGTTTGTCTGCCCGAGCAGGGTTTGAGCATATGGAGAATCAAATGGAAGGATGATAACGGTTTCTCCGTCAATGGTTTTTTTATAGGACTCCAATGTGCGGTACAGCCCGTAAAATCCCGTGTCGGCTGAATAAGCTTTGTTGTAGATTTTTGCTGCTTCCTGTTCCCCCTGTCCTCTGATCACATCTGCATCCGACTCAGCCTTTGCGAGAGTTTCCTTCACTAATTTATCTGCATTGGCCGTAATTCTGTTTTTGTCCGCATCTCCCTTTGAAAGGTATTCCTGCGCAGTTGAATCCCGTTCTGAAATCATTCTCGTATAGACCGACTTTTCATTGGCTTCAGGAAGGTCGGTTCTTTTAATTCTTACGTCCGTTACAACAATTCCATATTGATCCCGTTCAAGTGAGTCATTCACAAGCGCGGTCACTTTATCATTCAAGCTTCCCCTTGAGGATTTTTCATCGTTAATGATCTCATCGTAATTCAGCTGCCCCAATTCTGAACGAATGGAAGAAAAAACGAACTCCGCCATTTTCGCTTCAGCGTTCACCATATTGCGGGCATTGGAAATGAGTTTTTTCGGGTCTTTAATTTTCCAGACGGCATAATTGTCGATAATCATGCGCTTTTTATCCCTTGTATTGATTTCAGCTTCTTTAACGTCGTAGGTCATCTGATATTTTGGGAGAGAAGAAACACTTTGGACTAAAGGAACTTTTGCATGAAGACCCGGTTTTTCAATAATGTTCACCACTTCTCCGAACTGACGGACCACTTTGTATTCATTTTCCTGCACAATAAAAATGCTGGAGAATAGGACAATTAGAAGCAAAGCACAGAGGATCAGGAACAATCCGAAACGGATGTACTTTGAATAGCCGCCGGGAATTTTCTCTTTAAAATTTACGATGTTTTCATTGGCCATCTTTGCTGCCACTCCCTTCTTCTGAAGCTTTCGGTGCGGCTGGCTGAGCTGGAGTTTGTGCACCTTTGGAAGGATCGATCAGCGGCAAATATTTCATCGTATTGCCGTCATCCTTCATGATATAAATTTGGGCGTTCGGCAAAACCTGGTCGATCGTCTCAAGAATTAAACGCTTTTGAGTAAGTTCTTTGGCGTTTTTGTATTCAGCGAATAATGCGTTGAATTTAGATGTTTCGCCAATCGCTTTTTGAATACGTGCGGTTTTATCCCCCTGGGCTTTAGAAATGATGGCATCCTTCTCTCCAAGTGCTTCTTCTCTTTTTTGATTTTCATATTTCTTCGCTTCATTGATTTTTGTGTTCATTGTTTCCCTGGCGTCCGTTACATTCGTAAACGATTTTCTGACTTCCTCATTCGGCAAATCCACATCCTGCAGCTTAACCGCCAGAATCGAAATCCCAATATCATATTTAGCCATCAATTCTCCTAAGAGCTCCTGCACTTCCTTTTCAATGTCCGCTTTACCTGAAGTAAGCGCATCATCTATTTTTGAGCTTCCAATGATGCTTCTTAAAGAGGAAGAGGTGGAATCATAAAGGATTTCTTCCGGTTCTTCTGAAGAGAATAAAAATTTCTTAGGATCAGAGATTTTCCATTGCACCACCATGTCGGCAAGAACGATGTTCTCATCACCCGTAATCATTTTCGTTTCTGCCGGGAAATCTTTCACGTCTCCATCTTTTTCCTCATAGCCGAATTGCAGACTGAATGTCTCTTTGGAAAGCTTCTCAACCTTTTGAATTGGCCATGGCCACTTTACGTGCAAGCCTGATTCCGTAACCGTATCCTGAACCTCTCCAAGTGTCATAATGACCGCCTGATCTGACTCGTCAACCGTAAACCAGGTGGTAAAGACCAGAATAATCGCTATCACAATTACGGCAGCAAATCCTGTCAGTGTATACAAACGTTTTAGTGTCATCCTTATTGCCCCCCGCCATTCTTTGTATACCTTACTTACGTTTATGTGTCTTGGAAGTTTCATATTATGGAAAATTTGAGAAAAAGGAGGGAAGAATGCTTTTTTCAGGGACATAAAAAAAACCACCCGTGAGAACGGTTGGTTTTCTTTGCGGCTGGAAGTCTTTGTTGCTGACCATGCTCTTAAGGGATTACAGAAGCGTTCGCCAGTAACCAACCGGATATATGACGATATAGTCGCGGAAAAATAAGCACGATGGGTATGGAGTACATCAATCCCTTTACAGGTAAAGAGAGGCTATGTAAAGCATGATGCTATTTTTGACACCTGTTGATTGGAGTGGAAGGCGTGAGACTCCTGCGGGAGCAGCGGGTCAGGTGAGACCCCGCAGGCGCAAAGCGTCGAGTTATCATGAACGAAACTAGCCCCTTACTCGTAAAATCGTAGGTTAATTTGGTTAGACTGTTTTTGTCAAACAAAACCAAATCAGAGCTACATTACGGAAGGAGCTAGCTATTATGAAGGATACCATTAAATACGTAGGTTTAGACGTATCAAAAGAAAATATTGCC
>NZ_JAQV02000006.1 GCF_000732485.2 Bacillus sp. SJS
TAATTAAACCGCTGTTTGTCGAAATACCGCAAAAAAAAAGAAGCCAAAATGAGCTTCTCTTCTTAAACATGGTCAAAAATAGTACCTAACCGAAGAATGAGTGGAGGCCTTGACAGTTTCGTTCATATCAGGAGGCTCACCGCCCGCCCCGCGGAAAGCGAACGCCTGCAACGGAAATCAACAGACAAGTTTAAAAGTGCTGAAAAAAAAGGGACGAAAGCAGATTTGCTTTCGTCCTAAAGATTGGCTCCTTGGATGAAGGGGTTTTCATCTATTATATTATCAGGGATATGTTAAGTAAGAATAAATACCTTGTAAAGGTATTGTAAACTATTCCGTAATTTTCCGTTTGTTAAATTTAACGGTAAAGGTAGTCCCTTCCCCGACTTTGCTGCTGACACTGATTTGTCCTCTATGTGCTTCCACAAGATGCTTAACAATCGCAAGTCCGAGACCAGTTCCGCCGGAATTTCTGCTTCTTGCCTTATCCACTCTGTAGAAACGTTCAAAGATCCTCGGAATTTCATCTTCGCTAATCCCGATTCCTGTATCTGAAATCGTCACAATCGCATGGTCTTTCCCGTTCCTTAACGTTATATGAACAGTCCCGCCTTTAGGAGTATACGTTAATGCGTTGTTTATTAGATTAATAAAAATTTGTTTAATCCTGTACATATCGCCAATTGCCGGTATCACCTGCGCTTCGCTGTCAACGGTTAACGAAACTTCCTTCTCTTCAGCTTTACTGGATAGTATGGCCACTATATCATCAAGAATTTCATGCAGATCACAATCATTAAAGGTTAATTTAAACGCCTGCTGCTCAATTTTGGATAAATCGAGCAAATCCTGAATGAGGGTTTGAAGCCGGTCGCTTTCCTTTAAAATAATGGATAGAAAATACTCGAGGGTCTGCTGATCTGACATGGCCCCGTCCAAAAGCGTTTCAGAAAATCCTTTAATGGATGTAATCGGAGTCTTCAGCTCATGAGATACGTTGGCCACAAAGTCCTTACGCATCTGCTCAAGCTTCTTCAGCTCGGAAATATCATGGAATACGAGAACAATTCCTTTCCATTCATCATTGGTTCCGATAATCGGAGCCCCGTAAATTTCAAAATGGCGCCGGTCAATTCCAATTGAGACTTGCAGCTGTTTTCTCACCCTGACTTCCGTCATAAAAATCTCTTCAATAATATCTACAATTTCTTTATGCTCAAATGCGTCATAGTAAAGGCGGTAAAGAAAATTTTCCCCATCAGCATGAAAGGTTTCTTTATATGCCCGGTTTACCAGGTTAATGTAGCCTCTGCCATCGATTAGTATGAGGCCGCTCCCCATATTTTCAATAAGGGTTTCCAAACGGTCCTTTTGCATCTCCTGCGCTCTGGTCATATCCTGAAGGTTTCTCGCCAGTATGTTGATTGACTGGCTGAGCATGCCGGTTTCGTCCATATGGTCTTCATACGTTCTGGCCTTGTAGTTCCCCTTCGCAAGTTCCATAGCCACTTTGGTAGCACTTTCGATCGGCTTCGTATACTGAGAAGTGATTCTAAATCCAAGCAGCAGAATCACAATGAGGGAGAGACCAAGACTCGTCACAAGAAGACCCCAGATTTGCTGATTCACCTGTTTAAGCGATTCAATTGGAGTGCTGAGAATTAAGCAGGCTGTATTCCCGCTGTTATCTTTTATTTCCATCGCATAATAATACAGGCCTTCAGCCTGCCCGTTTAAGCGTTTGCCATCCTTGCTCTCTTTCAGATCGTTAAAGGCTTTCTTCGCTATTTGCTCATCATTGGGGTGGCGGCTCCCTGCATCATATACGACCCGGCCTTCTTTGTTTATAACGGAAATATGCGCTTGAGCAGCCTTGCTTGCCTGCTGTAAAAGAGAAGCTGTTTTTTCTGATTCCAGCCCCGCTTCAGAAATAAGTAATTCCGTCAGCTTTGCTTCCTTCTCAATCCGTTCTTTAAACGTATCGACATAGTAGCTATTAAAAATTTGTCCAAGAAGCAGTCCCAGCCCTACTAAAACGGCAATGATTAAGGTAATGAGCGCAAATAGCAGGCGGGAGCGGAATTTATTCATCCGACTTTGGCTCCTCAAGCTTGTAGCCAAGTCCGCGAATTGTTTTTATATAAAGAGGCTTCTTCGTATTGCGTTCGATTTTTTCCCTTAAATGACTAATATGTACATCCACAATACGGGTATCTCCTGCAAAATCGTAGTTCCACACAGCGCTGAGGAGCTGATCCCTTGTTAGCACTCTTCCTTTATGGCGCGCAAGGTAGACGAGAAGTTCAAATTCTTTAGGTGTAAGTTCCAAACGCTCCTGGCTGTAGTAGGCTTCATAATGCTCGGGCAGAATCCGCAAATCGCCGATGACGATTTTTTCAGATGTTTCCATTTCTTCCTTCGTATCGGTTTCCGTTAAAAATTGTGTGCGTCTTAAAATGGCTTTAATTCTTGCAACAACTTCCCTTGGACTGAACGGCTTGGTCATGTAATCGTCTGCTCCAAGCTCGAGGCCCAGCACCTTATCGAATTCATCATCCTTTGCCGTCAGCATCAAAATCGGCACCATTACCTTTTGCTGGCGAAGCTGTTTGCACACTTCAATTCCGTCCATCTTTGGAAGCATTAAGTCAAGAACCATTAAATCAGGAGATTCAGTCAGCCCTTTGTGGAGTGCTTCACTGCCATCCATAGCTGTTACTACTTCATATCCTGATTGCTCGAGATTATATTGAAGTAAAGTTAAAATGGAATGTTCATCATCCACTACTAGTATCTTCTTACTCATAAAGGCCTCCAAGTCGTATTTTCCTAAATGGCACTTTGCCATTACTTCTATTATAGTCAAAGAAGCGGCTCCTACAAAAGGGGAAGATGGCAACTTCCAAAGATATTTAGGACAATTTCATTGAAAATAAGATAAAAAAACCTAAAAACGGGCTGATTCAATTGAATCAGCCCGTTCTCATTGGATAAACCTGTTAAAAATTTTCGAATGCCTGTCCATCTTGGGTTTCTGAATAGATAGGGGGAATGACCTCAAGAATTCCGCTCGCTGCTAATTTCTCCGCATCATTAAATGCCTCTACAGAAATTCGGATTCGTCCCTGCTCTGCATCTACGTCTTTCACTTCAAAAAAGAATTGAATCACTTCGTAATGATATACAGGTAAATGAAAATCCAAATGCTGTTTAGTCACATGGCTCCCGGGACCTGGAAGATACTTAGAAATAGCTGAGGTAATAAATCCGGAAAGCATAATTGTTGGAACAACCGGTTTCTTGAATGGGGTCAGGGATGCATAATCATGCTGGATGTAAAGCGGATTGGCATCATTCGTAAGCCCCAGGTACAAAAGCAAATCTTTATCCTCCATTTTTTCGGTCAGGGTCAGCTTCTCCCCTGTATTTATCTCTTCAATCGGCCGCCCGATTTTTCGTTTTTTTCCTAAAACCATCTATATCGCACCCCCAAAAAGTAATCGCTTACATTAAACGGTTAGCCTTGCCCGTTGATATTTCCTTTAATAGATCACCGGAAACAAACCCATATGAAAAGAAATTGGAGTTTCCTCCAATTTCCATGTTGTTCTATTCGTTATTAGCAAGAACCTTCATAACATTTTTTACTGATTCAGCCGATTTGCTGAGTGCCGCTTTTTCATCGTCTGTCAGTTCAAGCTCGATAATCTGCTCTAACCCATTTTTGCCAAGCACTGCCGGAACTCCAAGATAAATCCCATCGTACCCGTATTCTCCTTCAAGATAAGCAATAGCCGGAATAACACGGCGCTGGTCTTTTACAATTGCTTCCGTCATTTCAACCAGGGAAGCAGCCGGAGCATAATAAGCACTGCCGTTTCCTAGAAGGTTCACAATTTCTCCGCCGCCTTTGCGTGTTCTTTCCACTATGGCATCCAAACGTTCTTTAGGAATCAATGTTTCCAATGGAATTCCGCCGGCATAGGAATATCTTACAAGAGGGACCATGTCATCTCCATGGCCGCCAAGAACGAATCCTGTTACATCCTTAACAGAAAGGTTCAGCTCTTGTGCTACGAATGTACGGAACCTTGCTGTATCAAGAACACCGGACTGGCCGATTACGCGGTGCTTAGGAAAACCGGATTCAGTGAAGACAGCGTATGTCATGGCATCGACCGGATTTGTCAAAACGATAATTGTACAGTCCGGAGAGTAGTTTGCAATTTCCTTTGTAACACTTCTCATGATTTTTTCATTGGTTGCCACAAGATCGTCTCTGCTCATTCCAGGTTTTCTGGCAATTCCTGCAGTAATGACAACTACATCGGATCCAGCTGTATCTTCATAGCTCGACGTTCCTGTAATATTTGCATCAAAACCCATAACCGGACCTGCCTCAAGCATATCAAGCGCTTTTCCCTTTGTAGGGTTTTCCATTTGCGGAATATCCACAAGTACGACATCGCCCAATTCTTTTGCTGCAAGAAGGAAAGCAGTAGTTGCTCCTGTAAAGCCGGCCCCGATGACAGAAATTTTTTTGCGTTTGTTCATTTTCTCCATCTCCCATACGATAAAATAATTCGACCGTTAAAAGGTATTGAATGTAAAGCCAGGCAATGCTGGAATCAGCATTGCCTGTAATTTATCAATCTATTAGCCCATGTTTTTAATAAGCTCGTCCCCGAATTGAGAACATTTAACTTCTGTTGCGCCATCCATCAAACGGGCAAAGTCGTAGGTTACAACTTTAGAAGCAATGGTTTTTTCCACAGATTTAATGACTAATTCTGCTGCTTCGTTCCATCCAAGGTGCTCAAGCATAAGTACGCCAGAAAGAAGAACGGATGAAGGGTTTACTTTATCCAGTCCGGCATATTTAGGAGCAGTACCATGTGTAGCTTCGAAAATAGCATGTCCAGTTTCATAGTTAATGTTCGCTCCAGGAGCGATACCGATTCCGCCTACTTGTGCAGCAAGAGCGTCGGAGATATAATCACCATTCAGGTTCATTGTGGCCACAACATCAAACTCGCTTGGACGTGTAAGGATTTGCTGAAGGAAGATGTCGGCAATCGAATCCTTCACAATAATTTTCCCTGCTGCTTCTGCTTCACTTTGTGCATGGTTTGCTGCGTCCTTGCCGTCTTTTTCTACGATTCTGTCATATTCAGCCCATGTGAATACTTTATCGCCGAATTCTTTCTCAGCAAGCTCGTAGCCCCAATTTTTGAACGCGCCTTCTGTGTATTTCATAATGTTTCCTTTGTGTACAAGTGTTACGGATTTGCGTCCCTGATCCAGCGCATATTGAATCGCTGCGCGTACAAGACGGGAAGTTCCTTCCTGAGACACAGGCTTGATTCCAATTCCAGATGTTTCAGGGAAGCGGATTTTGTTTACGCCCATTTCGTTTTGAAGGAAGTCAATCAGCTTTTTCACTTCATCAGAGCCGCTTGCATATTCAATACCGGCATAAATATCCTCTGTATTTTCGCGGAAGATGACCATATCCGTATCTTCAGGTCTTTTAACCGGTGAAGGAACACCAGTGAAATAGCGGACTGGACGAAGGCAAGTGAAAAGGTCCAGCTCCTGGCGAAGTGCTACGTTAAGAGAACGGATTCCTCCTCCGACTGGAGTTGTCAAAGGTCCTTTGATCGCGATCATATACTCGCGGATCGTATCAAGTGTTTCTTCAGGCAGCCAGCTTCCTGTAGCATTGAACGCTTTTTCTCCTGCAAGAACTTCTTTCCAGACGATCTTTTTCTCGCCGCTGTAAGCTTTTTCAACCGCCGCTTCAAGAACGCGGGATGCAGATGCCCAGATATCAGGGCCGATTCCGTCTCCTTCAATGTAAGGGATGATTGGCTGATTCGGAACATTTAATACACCGTTAGATACTGTAATTTTTTCACCGTTTGTCATGTTTCTTACCTCCCGTTTATGTATACTGCCCACATTAAAATGGTAAAAGAGGTTAACTTTTCAGTCAACCTCTAACCGAATAATGCTGCTGAATTCTTTCCGCCTGCTTTCAGACTGAAAATTTAAAGCACCATCCTGCGGTTTTCTTCGTATGAATTAAGAACGCTCTTCAATTGGAATATAGCGCTGTTTGTCCGGACCGATATAATCGGCACGCGGGCGGATCAGGCGGTTGTTTTCATATTGCTCAAGAATATGGGCAAGCCATCCTGAAACACGGCTGACCGCAAAGATCGGTGTGAATAAATCGTGATCGATTCCAAGACTGTGATAGACAGACGCGGAATAAAAATCCACATTCGGCAAAAGCGATTTTTCAGAAGTGACAATCTCTTCCACCTTAAGGGACATTTCATACCATTTGCTTTCACCCGTCAGGTTGGAAAGCTTTTGGGACATTTCTCTTAGATGCTTCGCACGCGGGTCTCCATTTTGATAGACGCGGTGCCCGAAGCCCATGATTTTTTCTTTGCGGGAAAGTTTTTCCTGAATATATGCTTCAGCATTTTCCACATCGCCGATTTCAGTCAGCATCTTCATTACAGCTTCATTGGCTCCGCCGTGAAGAGGCCCCTTCAAAGCTCCGATTGCCGCTGTAACTCCGGAATAAATATCAGATAAAGTTGCGACACATACGCGAGCTGTAAAAGTGGAAGCATTCAATTCATGATCTGCATGCAGAACAAGCGCTTTATTAAAAGCCTCTACAGCAACATGGCTCGGTTCTTCCCCTGTCAGCGTATAAAGGAAGTTCGCAGCAATTCCATAATCAGGCCGCGGCTCAACCGGTGCAAGACCTTTACGGATCCGGCTGAATGCTGTTACAAGAGTTGGAAGCTTAGCCTGGAGACAGATTGCTTTGCGGTAGTTTGCCTCTTTGGACATATCGTCCGCTTCCGGATCAAAAAGACCAAGCATGGATACAGCTGTACGAATAGCTGCCATTGGATGAACTTCAGAAATTGAATACTGTTTGAAATGCTCAATTACCTGGTGCGGAATGCCTGCATTATCTGCAAGCTGTGTTTTAATTTGTGCCAGCTCTTCCTCTGCAGGAAGCTTCCCATGCCATAACAAATAGATTACTTCTTCAAAACTTGCATTATCTGCCAGGTCATCAATGTTATAACCCACATATGTAAGGGTATCATCGATGATGGAGCTTACTGCAGAAGTAGTCGCTACTACCCCTTCAAGACCGCGAGTTGCTGTCATATCCAATCTCTCCTTTGCGCAATTTTCCCTGAATTGTTTAAGATTAAAAGAAAGGATTTCCTTCTCTTATTCTATCAAACATAAAATGAATGAGCGCTTGCTCAGCAAGCTGCCATTATGAAAGCGATTCACAGGAAAAGTAAATGCTTACATTTTCACATAAGCAAATAATCAGAAAAGTCCCAATAAATCATCTCTCTGTTTGGAAAGGCATACAATAAATTTGTTGCCTATTGTCATTATAAACAATAATCTGACATTTGTGAATCGAAAGCACCTAAAAGCACACAAAAAAATTTGCCAAAAAAATTTAATAAAAGGGAAATGCTTGATTTAACGCCATTTCCCCTTGTTCAAATTCATGTAATTGCTATATTAGCCAAAAAGTTTAACGAATTGCATCACAAGATAGGCAATCCCCGCTCCTATTAATGGACCAACCGCAACCCCATTAAAAAGAGCCACGGCCAAAATGGTTCCCAGGACAAGCGCTGCTGTAATATGAGGATCCTGCGCAAGCAGCGTCACGCCATTCTTAGCAATTAGTGCCACGGCAATCCCAGAGCCCAGTGCAATCCATGCATAGTAGGATTTCATCGCATCTCCCATCTGCTTAAACCCGATATCCCCTGTTGCGATTGGCACAAGGACCGCTATGGTAATAACCGTCACTCCCCAATTGATTCCTTTTGACTGCAGAAGCGGAAATAGCTTCGCATCAAGCCCCGTCCATTTGACGGCAAGCAAAAAACCTACAGCGATCATCAGTGACTGATTTTTAGCAAAGACCCCTATTCCGAGAAGAATAAGAAGAAAAAGACTTGCCTGACTCATCGTAGCCCCCCTCATTTTTGACATGTTTCCGTATTTCAGGAGTAAGTATAATAGTACAACCCTTCCTTAAAGAGGAGGATCGCTTATTGAATGCACTTGCAGCCGCTATCATAAGAGGATTGATTTCAGCCGGCGCTTTAGCCGTAATTATTCTCCTGCTTTTTGCCGCCATTCCAATCATGTATCCATTCATCCTGGCCTTTTTTCTAGCATGGTTTATTAAAAAACCTTCCGACCTTCTGCATAGAAAAACTGGATTGCCTGCCGGGGTATCCGCAGGACTCGTCCTGATAAGCCTCATTGTCATCGTAACGGGCTTAACCGCTTTATTGACACTGGAATCCATTGCAGTGATTCAGCATGCTGCTTCATCTCTGCCCGCCTATTTAAATACTATGTCCGGAGCGTTTAACCATATTCTCTCCTATCAGGTTTCCCCCCTCATAGAGAAAATTTCAGAACAATTTTCTGCATTGAGCACAGCACAGCAAACGACTATTATTGCAGAACTGCAGCAGGCAGGAAACGGCTTGATTGGGGAAGCCGGCAGTATATTGAGGGCCTCGCTTAATGCTATCCCTGCGATCATTATGTGGATTCCTAATGCTGCAAGTGTAATAGTCATTATCGTCATCGCCGCCTTTTTCATCTGCAAAGACTGGGATCATGTCATTCTTTTCTTAAATAAGAAGCTCCCTCAGGCAGCCGTTAGCCGAATCTTTCTATTTGGCGCTGAGCTGGGCCATGCACTAACCGGTCTTGTTAAAGCCCAGCTGCTGCTGAACACCATTACACTTGCAATTGTATTTCCCGGCCTTCTTATTCTCGGCGTCTCTCAGGCTTTGACCATCAGCCTCTTTATTGGGATCGTCGATTTTATTCCATACGCAGGAACCGGCACGATTTTTATCCCTTGGGCCCTCTATTTAATGCTTATGGGTCAAACGAAGCTCGCAAGCGGATTGGCAATCCTGCTTATCATCGTCATGATGGCCAGACAGATTCTGGAACCGAGAATTTACTCGCGGTCGATCGGGCTCAATCCGCTGCTCACTCTAATGAGTATTTATGCCGGATACAAATGCTTTGGCCTTCTGGGAATGGCACTTGGGCCCGTCATCCTTGTTATCGTCCAAAGCATGTATAAGCTCCGGCTCTTCCACGACCTTTGGAAGTATATTGTTCAAAAATAGAAGGCAAACAGAAAAAAGGACGGTTGAACTGGAATCCCGTCCTTTTTCTTTATCTGATGATGGTGATTCGATCCCTGTTCATCCGTTTTTGAATCGCTCGGAGTATGAACGGTTTGATTCCTTTTCTTGAAACCGGAAAAAGCAAAAAGAACCCTGCGACATCTGAGATAAATCCAGGAGTCATTAGTAAAACGGCCCCGATGAGAATGCAGATTCCATCAATAAGTGCATTTCCCGGCAACTGTCCTGCATTCATATTTTGCTGGGCCTTTTTCCATGTTTCCAGCCCCTGCTGCCTGGCCAGCCACGCTCCGCCTAATCCTGTGGCAACAATTAACAGAACGGTAGGGATCAGCCCCAATGTCCTTCCAGACCATATAAGCAAACCAATTTCAAGAGCGGGTACAGCTATAAGCAAAAGTACAAGCCATCTCAATTGCCTCGTCTCCCATCCGGCAAAAATGCGCAGGTTTTTGTAAAAAAAGAGAAGGAACAGCGTCCTTCCCTCTCTACTTATTAAATTACGCTCGCATGACCTTTGTAGATCGCACCGCGAGTGCCGTCAACCGTTATTTCCATTCCATCCTCTAAAAGCGATGTAGCATTTTCAATCCCTACGATTACAGGAATTCCAAGGCTAAGCCCTACTACTGCAGCATGGCTCGTTAATCCGCCTTCTTCTGCAATAAGAGCCGAAGCCTTATTCAATGAATCCATCATCTCACGGTCTGTTCCTCTCGTGACAAGGATCGCACCCTCCGTCATTTTGGAAGCTGCTTCTTCCGCATTATTTGCAATAACGACTTTGCCGAATGCAGATTTGCGGCCGATCCCTTGACCTTTAGCAAGGATATCTCCGACAATATAAACCTTCATAAGGTTCGTTGTACCCGCTTCGCCGATTGGCACACCAGCCGTAATAACAATCAGGTCACCATGTTTGACAATACCTGTGTTAATGGATTCCTGAACAGCATTCTCAAGCATTTCATCCGTTGAACCAGCCTTCGTTCCCGTTTTTGAGAAGACTCCCCAAACAAGAGCAAGCTTTCTGGATACAGACTCACAAGAAGTCACAGCTACAATTGGTGCCTGAGGACGGTACTTGGAAATCATTCTTGCTGTATGTCCGCTTTCAGTCGGTGTCACAACGGCACTGACATTCAAGTTCAGTGCTGTATGTGCTACAGATTGGCCGATTGCATCTGTAATCGTCATGCCCGTTTGTTCGCGGCGCTTAGACAGCGTTCCTTTGTAGTCAAGAGCAGTTTCAGCTCTGGAAGCAATGTTGTGCATCGTTTGAACCGCTTCAATTGGATATTGTCCAGCAGCTGTCTCACCGGACAGCATGATTGCATCCGTACCGTCAAAAATCGCATTGGCTACGTCACTTGCTTCTGCACGTGTAGGACGCGGGTTGCGCTGCATGCTGTCAAGCATTTGTGTAGCTGTAATAACAGGCTTTCCAAGTGCGTTGCATTTTTTAATCAGGTCTTTTTGAACAAGAGGAACTTCCTCAGCAGGAATTTCAACGCCCAAATCTCCGCGCGCTACCATCAAGCCATCAGAAACTTCAAGGATTTCGTCGATATTGTCGACTCCCTCCTGGTTTTCAATTTTTGGAATGATTTGAATATCCGTTGCTTTATGCTCTTCAAGAAGCTCGCGGATTTCAAGCACATCAGATGCACGGCGGACGAAAGAAGCCGCAATAAAGTCCACTCCCTGCTCGATTCCAAATACGATATCTTTAGCATCTTTTTCTGTAATTCCAGGAAGGTTTACACTCACACCCGGAACATTGACGCCTTTTTTATTCTTAAGCGTACCGCTGTTAAGGATTTTGGTTCTGATTTCGCCGGCAGCTTTATTTACTTCAAGAACTTCAAGACCGATTAGTCCATCGTCAAGAAGGATGATAGATCCAGCATGAACATCTTCTACAAGTCCTTCATAGGAAATGGAGAATTTATCAGTTGTTCCGGTCACTTCATTCATGGAAACAATGATTTCTTTGTCTCTTTCCAGTTCGATCGCGCCATCCTGCATGGAATGTGTACGAATCTCTGGACCTTTTGTGTCAAGAAGGATCGCAACCGTTTTGCCAGTCAGCTTTGAAGCTTCCCTGATGTTTTTGATGCGGTTGCCGTGCTCTTCGAAATCTCCGTGGGAAAAGTTAAGACGGGATACGTTCATTCCTGCTTCCATTAATGCTGTAAGCTTCTCGACAGATTCACTTGCAGGACCAATAGTACAAACTATTTTTGTTTTACGCATGCAGATAATTCCTCCTAATTCTATTATGGAAACGATACCAAATTGGCTGCGTTAAATGGATAATTCCTGAGACAGCTGATATAGTTTCGGGTCAACCGAATGCTTCGTTTCGAGAATCTCGATGATATCATGGTCGACAAGTTTATTGTTTTGAATTCCTACACATCGTCCGCCTTTTTCTTCAAGCAGAAGCTCAACTGCGTAAGCACCTAAACGGCTGGCAAGCACACGGTCCGCAGCAGTCGGCGATCCTCCGCGCTGAATGTGTCCAAGAACAGAAACCCTGGTTTCGAAACGGGTAGCTTCCTCAATCTTTTTGCCGAACTCCACGCCGCTTCCCACACCCTCTGCAACGATGATAATACTGTGCTTCTTGCCGCGGTCGTGGCCTCTTTTAAGACGGGCAACTACATCGTCCAGGTCATGGTCGGCCTCAGGAATCAAAATGGTTTCCGCTCCTCCGGCAAGACCGGACCACAGCGCGATATCTCCTGCATGGCGTCCCATTACTTCAATGACATATGTGCGTTCGTGGGACGTTGCCGTATCGCGGATTTTATCAATCGCATCGATAACGGTGTTTAAGGCTGTATCAAAACCGATTGTTAAATCCGTTCCCGGTATATCATTGTCAATGGTTCCAGGCACGCCTACACAAGGAAAGCCCATTTCAGTTAGCTTCTTCGCACCCATGTATGAGCCGTCTCCGCCAATGACAACAAGACCTTCTATTCCGTATTTTTTAAGCTGTTCAATCCCTTTTTCCCGTCCTTCAACTGTTCTGAATTCCGGACAGCGGGCTGTATAAAGCTTTGTACCTCCGCGGTGGATAATATCCCCTACAGAGCCAAGTTCTAATTTTTCAATGTTTCCGGCAATCAATCCGGCATATCCATGATAGATGCCAAAAACCTCAACATCATGGTAAATCGCTTTACGGACAACAGCGCGAACGGCTGCATTCATCCCTGGGGAATCTCCTCCGCTTGTCAAAACGCCGATTCTTTTCAACTTCCTCACCCCAATAGGTAATATGTATGTGCTTTAAAGATAACATGAAGGATTTGGCAGTACAAATACAAATCGACTTTTGTCGAAAATTCTTCATGCCTTTCTAACCGTATTCATTATACAACACTTTTTTCTAGAAAGAAAAACTTTGTTGGATATTTTCGAAATCCTAATTTTAACACAAATAGAAACGTGTCCCTTAAGAAAGGGGAGCACGTTTCATTAATGCATGCCAAGCATTTCTTCGGCAAAAGATACCTGGCCAATCGCTTTGTATTTTTGATAGCGGTGTTCAATAAGCTTACTCTTGTCCATTTTCGACAGTATCTCCATGGATTTGCTCAAATGCTGTTCAATTAAAAGAGCCTGCTCCTGTAAATTACGGTGTGCTCCGCCTTTTACCTCGCTGATGATTTCATCAACGACCCCCAGTTCCTTAAGATCGGGTGCAGTAATCTTCATGGATTCAGCTGCCCTTTTTGCCTGGCCTGAATCCTTCCAAAGCAGCGCAGCCGCTCCTTCAGGCGAAATAACAGAATAGGTGGAGTTCTCAAGCATCAGCAAATGATTTCCGACACCGATTCCCAGAGCACCTCCGCTTCCCCCTTCTCCAATCACGATACAAATCACTGGAACGGAAAGTCCGGCCATTTCAAAAAGATTCTTTGCAATGGCTTCGCTCTGGCCCCGCTCCTCTGCAGCTTTTCCGGGATAAGCTCCTTTTGTATCAATAAACGTAATGATGGCACGTCCGAATTTATCCGCTTGTTTCATCAGTCTGAGTGCTTTCCGGTATCCTTCAGGGTGAGGAGAGCCGAAATTGCGGCGGATATTCTCTTTCGTATCCTTTCCGCGCTGATGTCCGATAACCGTTACCGGGGTTCCTTTAAACTTGGCGATTCCGCCGACGATGGCTTCATCATCTCCAAAATAGCGGTCACCATGGCACTCGAAGAAATCGGTAAAAAGAATGTCCATATAATCCATTGTAGTCGGACGCTTCGGATGTCTGGCAATTTGCACTCTGTCCCATGGGCTGATATTTGAGTAAATATCCTTCTCAAGCTTTTCCAGCCTGGATTCAAGCCTCTCAATCTCTGAAGAAAGGTCAACATCTGCTGTAGCCGTAAATTCTTTCAGCTCCGCTATTTTCTTCCTTAGTTCAATTACCGGTTTTTCAAACTCAAGCTCTCCAACCATTAGTGCCTGCCTCCTTGATGAAGATCCAAAATTCTGGCGAGTGTTTCCCTCAGTTCAAGGCGTGAAACGACTGAATCCAGCTGACCGTGCTTTAGCAAAAATTCCGCTGTCTGGAAATCTTCAGGAAGTTCTTCGCGGATCGTCTGCTCAATAATCCTTCTTCCGGCAAATCCGATTAATGCGCCTGGCTCTGCAAGATTATAGTCACCGAGTGATGCAAAGCTGGCAGAAACTCCTCCGGTAGTAGGATGAGTCATAACCGAAATCGTTAAGCCGCCTTCATTGCTGAACAATTTTAATGCAGAGCTTGTTTTCGCCATCTGCATCAGGCTTAACACCCCTTCCTGCATCCTCGCTCCGCCTGAAGCGGTAAAGATGATGAACGGAAGCTTGTTCTTTTTCGCCTGTTCAACCGCTCTCGTTATTTTCTCTCCAACAACTGAACCCATGCTCCCCATACGGAAGCTTGCATCCATCACAGCGATCACTGTACGGATTCCGTCAATCGTTCCCTCTCCGGTAACGACCGCTTCATTTTGCGACGTTTTCTTGCGGTCTTTTTCCAGCTTTTCTTCATAATCCGGAAAGTTCAATGGATTTTCTGAAATCATATCCTTATCGTATTCCTTAAACGAATGCTCGTCGAACAAACTCGTTATTCTCTCTTTTGCATTCATCTGTAAATGATAATCACAGTTCACGCACACCTTCAGGTTTTTATTTAATTCTTTTGTTACCAGGATTTTCTTACAGTTTGGACATTTCGTCATGATGCCTTCAGGAACATCCTGCCTGGCTTGTTCAGAAGGGACGGAAGCGTATTTCTTTTTCTTTGAAAAAAGATCCTTAAGCAATCTGATGTACCCCCTAACGAGTATTTCTCTTAATCTTAATGATAGCAGACAAGTATTTATATGTTACTTTAGCGAAAAAGATGCGCATTTTATGTAAAACGGTGTCATAGAGAGAGATTTTTGTACTTGGAAATCCGTTCGTATACTTGAAGGACAAGATTTCTGTTGTTCAGCACGAGCGCTGACATCAGCTCTTCATAAATTGGAATCGGAGGTTCCTGAAGCTTGCTGCCTGCTTTCAGGTAGTCAGCAAGAACGAGCCACGTTCGAAATAGCAGATGGTTTCCACCCATATGAATCAGTTTGCCCATAAGCTCCTGCGGATTATTAATTCCTTTTCTGAAATCCTGATCGAGCTGGATAAGCTTCTTCTTGTCAAAGGATTGCAAGATTTTCATCAACGCGTCTTTCTCTATCAAAACACTCATCTCAAAAATATCCTCAATAGCCTTTGAGTCTTCCAGTACAAAAAGACCGAGAACGCTGACAAGATGATTTTCGCTGAAGTCCTTTATAAACGTTCCTTCTCCTCTTTTTGTCTCAATGATTCCCAGAAGTTCGAGTGCCCTCAATGCCTCTCTAACAGAAGAGCGGCCGACGTTTAACCGGTCGGCCAGCTCTCGTTCAGATGGAATTTTATCTCCCGGCAATAGTCCGTCCTTCTTTATGATCAATCTGATCTGCTGAAGCGTCTCTTCATAGACTCTCGACTTTGGACCAGGCACGTTATTCACTGGACTCATTCCTTGCCGATAATGGCAAGCTGTCTTGTTTTTTCAGCAACCTCTTCCGGTGAAACCTTGATGCGCGCCACTCCTGTTTCCATTGCGGCTTTTGCTACAGCTGCCGCCACAGCAGGTGCCACTCTCGGATCGAAAGGAGCAGGAATGACATAATCAGGCCGGATTTCAGATTCATCAATCAATCCGGCAATGGCTTCAACAGCTGCCATTTTCATCTGCTCATTGATATGCGTGGCACGGACATCAAGCGCCCCTCTGAATATGCCGGGAAAAGCAAGAACGTTATTCACCTGGTTCGGGAAGTCCGAACGGCCGGTTCCGATGACCATGGCTCCTGCTTCACGGGCATCCTCAGGCATGATTTCCGGAACCGGGTTGGCCATTGCAAAAATGATCGGATTCTCCTTCATACTTTGAACCATTTCTTTTGACAGCGCGCCTTCAACGGATACACCGATAAACACGTCTGCATCGGTCAGAACATCAGCAAGCGATCCTTCTTTTTTTTCACGGTTCGTAAACTTGGCCACCTGATCTTTCACTTCATTCATTCCTGCAGGACGTCCTTCATAAATGGCTCCCTTGGAATCACACATAATAATATCTCTTACACCATAGCGGTACAGCAGTTTAATAATGGCAATTCCGGCAGCTCCTGCACCGTTTGCCACTACTCTGATCGATGACATTTTCTTTCCGGCAAGCTTCAGAGCATTCAAGAGACCGGCAGCTGTTACAATCGCTGTCCCATGCTGATCGTCGTGGAAAATTGGAATGTTTGTTTCTTTCTTCAGCCTCTCCTCAATAACGAAGCAATTAGGTGCTGCAATATCCTCCAAATTCACTCCGCCGAATGTCGGCTCAAGGAGCTTAACCGTTTCAACAATCTGATCAATATCCGTTGTATTCAGGCAAATTGGAAAAGCATCTACACCGGCAAAGCTTTTGAACAGAACCGCTTTCCCTTCCATAACCGGGAGAGCCGCTTCAGGACCAATATTCCCAAGTCCAAGAACCGCAGTTCCATCAGAAACAACAGCCACCATATTCCCCTTCATGGTATAATCGTAAACTTTGCTTTTATCATCATAAATTGCTTTGCATGGTTCTGCCACACCAGGAGAATACGCAAGGCTTAAGTCCTTTGCATTTCTGACCGGTACTTTTGATTTAGACTCCAGTTTCCCCTTGTTCACACGATGCATATGCAGCGCTTCTTCTCGTAAAGACATTCCTCTCACTCCTCATCCATTTCCAATGCAGTGGTCAGACCACCTATGTAATATAAAAACTATAACACATGCAAGTAAGGCAGACAAAAAAAATTTGTCTGCCTTCCTTATTCTTTCAGCACAACATGATCTTCACCGAGGAGAGCTTTCAGCATCCCAATGCATTCTTCCGAGGCGGCAGCCGTTTTATACCCGTTCAGCTGGACGGTTTTTTTATCCTCAGGGTTGAAAAGGTAGACCGGCGTGTTCCCTGTATGCTTTCCGAGTACTTCCCTAAGCATGGCCATTCTCTCTGCACTCCGGTCCCGATTTTCGATTTTAAGGAATAATGTCCCTGCCGATACCGGCTTACTGATGTCCTTTAAAGGCTCCGCTTTTTGCAAAATAAACTGGACGGAATCATCACGCAGCTCTGCTTTTCCTTCCGCGAGCAAAAGTGTTCCCTCTTTGATGATCTCCGAAAGCTTCGCATATTGGCCTGGAAAACAAACGCCTTCCGCATCTCCTGTTTCGTCACTCATCGTAAGGAACGCCATGAGATCCCCTTTTTTTGTACGAATTGTTCGGACTTTTGATAAATAAACACCTGCTCGAATATACGATCCTGCTTTTCTCTCGATCTGATCCAGCTTGACCGTCTTTTGAGCTGCCAGGATTTCCTTAAAGCTGCTGACAGGGTGATCGGAAAAATAAAATCCAAGCGATTCCTTTTCGAACTGAAGCTTTTCGGCAATCGTAAACGGTTCAACCTCAATGTATTTTGGCTTCAATGTAAATTCGTCTTCAAAGCCCAAATCCATTTGGCCGTCTCCTGATTCAGGCCTCATTAATTCGGCATGCTCGAGCGCTACATCCAATGTAGCAAGCAGCGACTCCCTCCCAATATTGAACTCATCAAACGCCCCTGAGAAAACAAGGGCCTCAAGAGTTCTCCGGTTCGCCGTTTTCGCTGAAACTCTCAGACAAAAATCAAAAAGGTCGGCAAAAGCCTTTTGCTGCCTGGCTCTGAAAATATCTTTCACAGCGGCAATTCCAACATTTTTAATAGATGAAAGGCTATACCGGATTGCTCCATTTTCAAGCTTAAAAGGGACTTCACTCTTATTCACTGATGGCGGCAGAATCTTGAGTTCTTTGCCGCGGGCTTCCTTCACATATTGGGCAGTTTTCTCATCGTTCCCAATTGAACTGGTCAGCAGGGCCGTCATAAAAATAGAAGGATAATGGGCTTTTAAATAAGCAAGCTGGAACCCGATCATACTGTATGCAACCGCATGACTCCGGTTAAATCCGTAATCTGCAAAGCGGACGATTAAATCATATACTTCATTCGCAGTTTTTGCTGTGTATCCTTCTTTCGTGCATCCATCTACAAAGTGCTTTCTTTCTTCGTCCAAAACACTTTTCTTCTTTTTTCCGACTGCTCGTCTCAGCAAATCGGCATCCCCTAGTGAAAACCCCGCCATTACTGAAGCGATTTCCATGATTTGCTCCTGATAGACTATGACTCCATAAGTAGGCTCCAATAGCTCTTTCAAATCAGGATGAGGATAGGCAATCGGTGCCTTACCATGCTTTCGTTCTATATAGTTTGGAATATTCTCCATCGGACCCGGCCTGTACAGGGCATTAACGGCAGCAATGTCCTCAAGGCTTTCAGGCTTCAGCCTCCTAAGCACACTGCGCATTCCTTCTGACTCCAGCTGGAAAACTCCTGTTGTATCCCCTTCACTCAGCAGCTGAAAGGTTTTCAGATCATCATAGTCTATTTTTTCAAATGAAGGAGCGGTACCTGTTTGAGCCTTCACCATTTTCACGATTGATTCAATCAGCGACAGGTTTCTGAGACCCAGAAAATCCATCTTAAGCAGGCCGAGTTCTTCCAGATGATCCATTGAGTATTGTGTTAAATACACATCCTGGTGGCCTTCTCTTAGCGGAACGACTGATGTAAGCGGATCTTCACTGAATACAACGCCGGCAGCATGGGTGGATACATGCCGTGGCAATCCCTCAATTTTCGAGGCAATTTCAACGATTTTAGCAGCTGCAGGAGAATTCTGTACTTCCTTCAAAAACGCCGGAGACTCTTTTAACGCTTTCTCAAGTGTCACTCCAGGACCTGAAGGAACTTTTTTCGCAAGCTGATCCGCCTCTTTTGGAGAAATCCCCATAACTCTAGCTGTATCCCTTATAGAGGCACGGGCAGCGAGTGTACCGAATGTAATGATCTGCGCAACATGGTTTGAGCCATACTTTTCAGCCACGTACTCAATGACTTCATCTCTTCTTGTATCCGGAAAATCAATATCGATATCCGGCATGCTGATTCTTCCGGGATTTAGGAACCGTTCGAACAGGAGCCGGTGTTTTATTGGATCAACGTCCGTAATTTTCAGCACGTATGCAACGAGCGACCCCGCTGCAGATCCCCTGCCCGGACCTGTCAGAATCCGGTTTTCATGAGCAAACTTCATAAAATCCCAAACAATTAGAAAATAATCGCTGAAGCCCATGTTTTTAATCACATCAAGTTCATACGTAAGCCGGCGGTAAACATCCTCTGCTGGTTCAGGATAACGTTGTTTCAGCCCTTCCAGGCAAACCCGCTCCAAATATTCATCAGCAGGCTCCCCGCCCGGTGCGGGGAAGGATGGAAGCCTCGCTTTTCCAAGTCCCAGTTCTACATGACAGCGGTCAGCAATCTTGAGCGTGTTCTCCAGCGCTTCTGGCAAATTATTGAAAAGCTCGGCCATCTGCTGTGCAGATTTAAAATACCTCTCTTTAGAATCTTCCGCTGAATCCTCGTTTAGCTTTTCGCCATTTTGAATAGCAATTAAACTTTGATAAGCAAGATAGTCTTCTTTTTCGAGATAATGAACGTCATTCAGAGCAGCCAAACCTGCACCGGATGTGGCGGCGACCTTTAGAATAGATTGATTCAAACTCTCCTCTTGTTCCGTCTGTTCGGTTTTTTGAATACCTAAATAGAAGGAATCTTCACCGAATAACTCCAGATAATGTGCAGCAGCACGTTCTGCCTCCTCAACCTCCCCGTTCTCAAGCAAGGTTTCAATCCATCCTTCTCTGCCTGGTGAAAGGGCAATAAGCCCTTCCCGATAGCTTTTCATCCATCGATCGGGGATTCCATTTGGTGACTTCGTTTGAAGAGCACTGCTGATTTTCAGCAGATTTTGATAGCCTTTGTAGTTTTCTGCAAGGAGAATGAGCGGGTATCCCTGGGGAATGGTATCACCTTGGGGAAGAACTGCGGCGGTCAAGCCGAAAATCGGTTTAATTCCATTTTTTTTGCACTGTTTATAAAAGGCCACTGTACCATACATAACGCCTTGATCAGTTAAAGCGAGCGTATTAAAATGAAGCTCTGCCGCTTTTTGGACAAGCCTGTCCAGGCGCACAGAACTATTCAGCAAACTGTAAGAGCTTTGTAATTGGAGGTGAACAAACGGCATCTTCATCCCATCCTAACGGCATTCATTATTTTTATTATAGAACAAGCGTGCGCTCTTCACAAACTTCATCTCTCTTGAAACCTATGCAAAAGCTCGCTGTGGATTTTTACAGGATATTAAATTGCTCGGGACTCTTTACAGATCCTCTCCCCCCTGCAAACAGCAGGCCAGTTCAGCAGAGCATGATTTAATTTTGCCGGAACATACTTTGAACAGTCTGTCCATATATTGAAGCAAGGGGATGATGAACGTATGGAAAAAGCATTTTTGCCTGCTTTTATTGATAGCTATTTCATTGCTCTAGGGGTTCTCTTAGGAGGAAGCATCATTGGAGGGGTTGGAGCTTACTTATCAGGCGAACCCCCAATGACAACTATTGTTGAATTTGCTAACCGTCTTAAGATTTGGGCTCTTGTCGCTGCAATCGGCGGAACCTTCGATGCCTTTTACAGCTTTGAACGCGGTCTGTTTAACGGAGAGACTAGGGATATTTTAAAACAAGTCATGCTGATTGTTTCCGCTATGGGGGGAGCCCAGACAGGCTGGATTATTATAACCTGGCTTACACAGGAGCACCTTTCATGAGAATTCCGCCTTATCACAGACAGCCTGGATGGCAGCGTTTTTTTGCCGGGATGATGGCTGGAGCGGCAGCTGCATGGTGCGTCTTTCTTTTCACGTATGGCGTTCTTCAGGAAAAGCAGGTGAAAATTATTCAGGAGCAGAAATCAGCAGTACTTGAACTGACCCGCAAAAACAGCATTTATCAGGAGGATTCAAGAGAACTGAATGAAGAAGTCAACAAGAAACTTGTTGTTCAGGAATTAAATGTGAAGCTGACAAATGGGGAAAGATTCAAGCTGAGTCCGTTAACGATCCACAAAATAGAAATTGAGGCAAAGAAAGATCTATCTGATTTGCTTGAGAGGGATTTGGAAAGCATCTTTGAAAGCCGAAAAATTATTAAAAAGGCAATAGAAAATAAAGTATATCGGATTGATGACAAGGACTATCGGCTTTTAGTTAAGGAAATGACTATTTATACAACCCTTTACCTTGAAGTAGAGGTTTCATTCGTTGATTAAGTGTTTTTTTGGATTTTTATTCATTTTTATCGCAAATCCCTTCTTCCTTGGATACAATATATTTACAGCTGCAAATAAAAAAGGAGGGATAAGTATGGAGTTGCTGACACAGAAAATGTTTGTAAACGAAAAGGTGGAACGGATGAAAAAAGGGTATTCTGCTTACGCTGAGTCGCCGGAAATGGCAAGCCTGCTGAAAAAAGAAATCAGCAAGCTTAAACTCAAGGTTTATGAGGATATAACTGAGATGGGATCCTGGTTTATCCCTGAAACCTCAGGAGATCAAGAAATCAAACGGCTGCCAAAGACACCGTTATAGGGTTATTTCTGCTGATAATCCCTGCATATAAGCTCCAGTTCCTCAAAAACCTGTTCCGCTTCTTCCCATTGATGGATGGAGGCGCCGGCAGCCAGCGGGTGCCCGCCTCCCCGGTATCTTTTTGCCAATTCATTAATAACAGGCCCTTTAGAACGGAGACGCACCCGGATTTGATCCTCTTCTTCCACGAAAAAGACCCAAGCCGTCATTCCTTCAATATCACCTAAAATGCTGACAAGCTGTGAAGCTTCTGAAGCGGTCGTCTCGTATTTTCCAAGCAAATCCTGTCTAATGATAACGCTCGCTGCTCCTGATGGGGATACTTCGAAATTTTGAAGAACATATCCGCTCAATTTAGCCACATTTATTTTTGTCTTGTACAAGCTGCTGTATAGCTTATTAATGGAAAAACCGTGGTCAATCAACTCACTCGCATATTTAAAGGTGCGATCGGTTGTACTCGGGAACAAAAATCTTCCGGTATCCCCAACAATTCCTGCATAGATTAGTTCCGCGCCTTTTTGGCTGATTTCAAGTCCGCTTCCTTTACCCTCAAGGAAAAGCTCGTAAATCATTTCACTGACAGAGCTTGCAGACGTATCGACCCATATCAAATCTCCATACTGATCTTCATTTGGATGATGATCGATTTTAATAAGCATCGCTCCTGAGTGATAACGCTGGTCGCTCACACGCTCCTGGTTTGCTGTGTCACACACAATCACAAGCGCCCCATCGTAATCCTGATCTGAAACAGTATCCATTTTGTATAAGAATTCAAGTGAAGGCTCTGTTTCGCCGGTTACAAGAACTCTTTTTTCCGGAAAAGAAGTTTTTAATATTTCAGCAAGTCCGCATTGCGATCCTAGCGCGTCGGGATCGGGGCGCACATGTCTGTGAATTATGATGGTTTCATATTGTTTAATCGTATTCAGTATTTGATCTCTCATCACTTTCTCCTTTAGTCTCTTTATACCATTTATTAAAACACAACCAATAAGGAAACTAAAGAATGCTTTTCTTATTTCAAAACAAAGATGGAAAAAAAGGACGTCCAGAGATAAGATTAGAAGTAACTTACAGTGTTGGGAGCTGAATACATGCCTATACTGGCGTTTTTAATTGTAGCTGCATTTTCCTTCTATTTCTTCTACAAACTAAAGTACTACCGGTCCGGTAAACCAATGGAACGAGGCCTTTATTCCGGCAAATCAAGAATGGCTCTTGGAGTCTTTGTCTTTTTATTCGGAGTCAATCAATTTTTCCTCTATCCATCTGCCGTTTCCATTTCGATCGGCATCATCTTTATAATCCTTGGAGCCGGCAGTTTCTGGGCAGGGCAAAAAATGCGCAGGCACTACCGTCCGCTTGCAGATAAAGAACATCAGAAAATGTCCATATAAAAAGGGTTCGGCCACATCGGCCGGAACCCTTTTTAGCTTCGTTCCATGATTTGAACCATCATCATTGCTTTCCCGACAATAACACCTTCATTGTAAACATCCACATCCATCTTTCCGAATTTTCTTCCTACCTCGAGAATGCGGGGATGAATCTCAATGAGTGTTTCCATTTGAACGGGCTTCATAAAGAAAATCGATAGGTTTTCAACAACCAAATCTCCTTTTTTCTGTGAACGCAAAAGCCTGTTTGCCGCTTCCGTTACGAGCGTCGTAAATACTCCGTACGAGATGGTTCCTAAATGATTTGTCATCTGCGGTGTGACGCTGCACTTATAGACATGTGCATTTTTTGATTCATCCGTATCAACAAATTGATTCGTCACAATATCATCGAGCTTTTCGCCAATCTGCGGCTGCCGCTGGATCACTTGAAGGGCTTTCAATACATCCTGCCTTGAAATCATTCCCTCAAGCTTATTGTGAGCATCGGTGACAGGAAGCACTTCAATGCCTTCCCAAACCATCATTTGTGCAGCAGAGGCTACAGATGTTTTCCCATTTACCGTAATCGGATTTCGGGTCATCACCCGCTCAACCGAGCTCCCTCTGTCGTGGCCCATAATATCCTTAGATGTGACCATCCCCAATACTTTCCGGTTACGGTCTATAACAGGAAACCGTCCATGGCCAGTATCCTGATTGTACTCATACCACATCTCTACTTTATCCGTTCCATGAAGGCAAATTGTCTGATCGGCAGGCGTTAAAATATCCTCCACCAGCACAATTTCCTTCTTTATCAGCTGATCATATATGGCCCGGTTAATCATCGTCGCAACGGTAAAAGTATCATAGCTTGTAGAGATCACCGGTAGCTCCATCTTATCCGCCAGCTTTTTTACATGGTCATCTGTATCAAAGCCCCCGGTCACAAGAACGGCTGCCCCCGCTTCCAAAGCAAGCTGATGAGCATTTGTCCGATTTCCGACAATCAGCAGATTTCCGGCACCGGTATAACGCATCATGGCTTCAAGCTTCATAGCGCCAATAACAAATTTATTAAGTGTTTTATGCAGACCCGAACGGCCCCCTAAAACCTGTCCTTCAACTACATTTACTACTTCAGCAAATGTTAATTTTTCAATGTTCTCTTTTTTCTTCCGCTCAATCCGTATGGTACCGACTCGTTCAATCGTGCTGACAAATCCTTTATTTTCAGCCTCTTTAATTGCACGGTAAGCGGTTCCTTCACTTACATTCATCTCTTTAGCAATTTGCCGGACGGATATTTTTTCACCGACTCCAAGCGAATCAATATATTTTATAATTTGCTCATGCTTTGTCGCCAAGCTTTTCACCCTTTGTCTGCTCATATTTCCAATATTTATTATAAGCCTGGTTACCCCGCACTTTCAACGAAGGTTATCGATTTGTTAGATTTTACAACTATTTATAGGCAAAGCTACCCTGAAAATAACTTCTTGAAAAAGACAACACGAAGCTAAGGGTGCCTAGATTTCGTTTTTTTTTGGTTCCCTGACTTGATTTATTTATGAACTTATTTGGACGTTTGTTAAGCAGATTTGTTGGACGTAAGGGTTACTTCATAACCTAAAGCCTTTAAATG
>NZ_JAQV02000007.1 GCF_000732485.2 Bacillus sp. SJS
CCGCTTTGTCTGACGATTTTGTCTGACAAACGACAGGATGGCCGCTTTGTCTGACGATTTTGTCTGACAAACGATGAATCAGCCAAACTCTTTTTTCCAGCCGTTCCTTCTCGTTTTCCAGCCGGACTTACTTGCTTTCCGGCCACTTCACCTGATTCCAGCCGATTCCGCCACCTTTCCAGCCATACTCGTTTTTCCAGCCGTTCCTTCTCGTTTCCCGGCCGAACTTGCTTACTTTCCGGCCACTTCACCCGTAATTCCAGCCGATTCTGGAGCCTTTCCAGCCAAATTCGTTTTTCCAGCCGTTCCTTCTCGTTTTCCAGCCAGACTTACTTGCTTTCCGGCCACTTCACCTGTGATTCCAGCCCATTCCAGCGCCTTTCCAGCCAAACTCTATTTGTCTGACATACGACATAATGACCGCTTTGTCTGACAATTTTGTCTGACAAACGAAGGACTGGCCGCTTTGTCTAACAAATCGGATCTATGACAAATCCCCGTTCCTCTACAATTACCCCGCTTCTAAAGCTTCCCCTGTCCTGATCGTTGCTTTAAATTTCATCTTCATATATTTTCTGCTCAAATCACTTGGTCTTTCTCCATCATATGAATGTCTATCATCATTGGAAAAGCTGCTTGCAAAAAAGGGCGGAATAACGAGAAAAGAACGGACTCTCATCTTTTATGAGTCCGTTCTTTTCGTTAGTTTCCTTATTTTCGTCTAAGTACATCTGCTCCGCCATTTGCATCGATAATGGCGCCTGTGATGAAGTCCGATTGGTCGTCGCACAGGAACGTGATAATGCGGGCAATGTCTTCCCCTGTCCCAGACCGGCCGATTGGGGTATTTGGGTCATGCTGGCTGCGGGCGGAATCAATTGTGGCTTCTTTCATGTCTCCCATAATATTTCCCGGGCAAATCATGTTAGCGGTGATCCCGTTTTCGGCTTCTTCGTATGCGATGGATTTCGTCAGGGAAGCAAGACCTGCTTTTGAGGCGCTGAAGGCGGACCTATGCAGCCATCCAGGCGCGCTTGCTGCGTCCTGAAATCCATATGTAATGAGGCGGCCGAATTTCTGTTCCCTCATAATGGGCACTGTTTTTCTGAAAAGGTGAAATACGGAACTTAAATTTCCTTCGATCATGCTGTACCATTCATCATCTGAGTAATCGGCCAGTTTTTTTCGTTCGAATATATAAGGCCCGGCGTTGTTGATGAGGCAGTCGATTCTTCCATAGGCTTGCATCGTCGTATCGATAATGGCATCCAAGTCGCTTTTTTTGGTTACATCTCCTTGAAGAAGAAGCAGCCTCCCGGATAGATGCTGAAACTCATTTTTTAATGCTTCTGCTGCTTCCCGATCGCTTCGGAAAGTGGCGGTAACCGAGTACCCCTTTTGAAGAAAAGCTTCAGTTACTTTTTTTCCGAGTCCCTTTGTTCCGGCGGTAATGATGGCGTGCTTCATCGTCTAAGCTCCTTTCGAGCTGTGGTTTATATAAGGAATATATTGTATCCTTTTTGCATTGCTGTAATAATAAGGTGAACCTTTTAGCAGAAGCTGCCGATGCGTTTTATATCCGCTCCCGGCTCCTCTTTAAAAATAATAAACGGTTCTAAAACATCTGGAGGCAGGTTACTGGGATGATTCCAATTGATAAAAAGCCTCTGTACGGCCTTGAGCGCTTCGGACTTGAAGCGGTGCCCGCAGAGCTTAGAAAAACGGGTTGGATTGAGTATTTCATTATCCAATTTGCTTTTTCATTTAATGCCGGCAATGTTCTGCTGCCGGCTTTGGCTGTTATGGAAGGAGGGCTGAGCTTCAGTCAGGCATTCTTCAGCTGTATTGCAGGTGCCTTTTTAGCCTTTCTGCTTGTATCTTTTCTGTCATTGCCGGGTTCTGTCAGCGGTCTTCCTGCTCAGTATGCGATCCGGAGTATTCTCGGGAGCCGCCTTGGGCAATACGCCGCTTCTCCCGTTCGTTCTTTAATCTCGCTCTACTGGTTTTCCGTTCAGACGATCGGCGGAACGTGGATGCTGATTGAAAGCTTGAAAAGATTTGGTGTTCAGAGCCTTTCTTTTCCTTTGGCTGCTGCTGGACTTGGAGCCATAATGATCGGGATTACAATTGTAGGTTTTCATGCTGTGAAAAAGGCCACTGCCTATTTCCTTCCTTTTTTACTCGCAGGAGAAGGAATCATTATCTATTTATACTTTACTACAAATATGAGGGTAACTGCATCTGTAAGTACTCAGAGTGCAGACAGTGCGGGAAGTTTGACGATGCTGCTGTTTGCGAGTCTTGTTTTTGTCCAGTATGTAGCCGGTGTAAGTGCTTCTGCCGATATGACCAGATATGCCAGATCGCCACTTCACGGATTTTGGGGAATGTTTGCGGGTAACTTTATCGGGTTTTCGATGACAGCTTTTTTAGGTATCTTCAGTGCTTCTTATTTTGCTGAAATGAATCCATTTTTATCAGCATCAAGGCTTACAGAATCATCCTTGCTTTTCTCTATTATTCTGGCTGCGTCGATCCTTTCGCTCATTTCAATCAATTTAAGCAATGCATACACGGGAAGCTTCAGCCTGCTGAATATATTCCCTTCCCTTGGAAGAATTAAAAGTGCGGTCTTATTCGGAACAGCCGGTATTATCCTTAGTACGATGCCTGCAGTAGTTACCGAGGCAAAAAGCTGGATTTCGATCCTCGGCAGTTTATCCATTCCGTTATCTGCTGTCATCGTATCCGATTTTCTAACGGTAAAAAAAGGAACGATATCTGATAAGGATCTTTTACAAATGGGGAGTGTTAACAGGCAGGCTGTGTTTTCTATGGCGGCAGGAATTCTTATTTACTGGCTGGTCCCTTCAGGCACTGGTCCGGGTTTTATCAGTTTTATAGCAACATGTGTACTTTATATCTTAATCATTCAAAAAAAAGCTGGCACCGATTGATGCCAGCTTTACTCATTTAGATTTCATCTGCTTTTTCTGCTTGATCTTGGGTAAAATTTTCATCAAAATTCTGCTCTACGACTCCGCTTTCGTATGCATTTTTGATTTGATCTGACGTTTCCTGATCTGCTGCAGAATCATATTGAATGGACGAGTTTTTCGGTTCTTGTTTTTTCACAGGACAGCCCTCCTCAAGGTTAATGGGTTCCTGTCCTAGTGTTTGAGTTAAGTCGCGTTCGCTTGCAAGGTAACATTTTCCTTTTGGAGCTTTGAATAGGCTTTTTCAAGCGCAGCCTTCACTGCTTCAAATCCGGTTCCGCCTGCACTCATCCGTTTGGCCACCGCCTCATAGGGATCAATGGCAGCATAAAGATCTTCACTGAAAAGCCCTGACGCTTCCAGGTAATCTTCCAGCGAAAGGTCTTTTAAATAACAGCCTCTTTGAATGCATTCATATACGAGTCTTCCTGTTACTTCATGCGCCTCTCTGAATGGCATGCCTTTTTTCGCAAGATAATCGGCAAGCTCAGTGGCATTTGAAAAATCTTTTTGAACGGCAAGGCCCATGTTTTCTTTTTTAACCGTCATGGTATCTACCATACCTGCAAAAATTTCAAGACTGCCCTCGACCGTTTTCACAGTGTCGAACATTCCCTCTTTGTCCTCCTGAAGGTCTTTATTGTACGCAAGAGGCAGCCCCTTCATCACAGTTAAAAGAGAGAAAAGGTTCCCGTAAACCCGTCCGGTTTTCCCTCTAATGAGCTCTGCCATATCCGGATTTTTCTTTTGAGGCATCATGGAGCTTCCGGTTGCATAGGTGTCATCGAGCTCCACAAACTGAAATTCCTGAGAGCACCAAAGAATAATTTCCTCACATAATCTGGATAGGTGCATCATCATGATGGAGCTATTGTTTAGAAATTCCAGGATGAAATCACGGTCGCTGACGGCATCCAGGCTGTTTTCGTAAATCCCGTCAAATCCAAGAATTTCCGCTGTGTAGGCACGGTCGATCGGGAATGTGGTCCCAGCAAGCGCTCCAGCCCCAAGAGGCGATAGGCGAATTCTCTTTAGAGAATCACGGAAGCGCTCCTTATCTCTTTCAAGCATCCAAAAATAGGCAAGCAGATGATGAGCAAAAGAGATAGGCTGTGCTCGTTGCAAATGGGTGTAGCCCGGAAGAATCGTATATATATGTTCCTCCGCTTTTTGAACCAGCACCTGCTGAAGTGCTTCAATTTTCGTAGTGATGATTTGAACATGGTCATTCAAGTAAAGATGCATATCCGTTGCAACTTGGTCGTTCCGGCTTCTGCCGGTATGAAGTTTACCGCCAACCGGTCCAATTTCATCAATCAAGTGTTTCTCAAGGTTCAAATGAATATCTTCGTATCTGGCTGAGAAAGAAAGCTCTCCATTTTTCATTTTGTTCTGCAATGTATGAAGGCCATTCTTTATAAGCTCTGCTTCGTTTTGAGTCAAAATCCCGGTTTTTCCAAGCATTTGCACATGCGCCAGTGAGCCTTTTATATCTTCTTCAGCCAGCTGCTGATCAAACCCGATTGAAGCGCCGAACTCATCTACCCACTCTTCAGGGGTTTTCTGAAATCTGCCTCCCCATAGTTTGGTCATGCTTCCACCTTCTTTTTATTTTGAACCATGCTGCTTACCTTTGTCGGAAGCCCGTAGAGAGAGATGAAGCCGACCGCAGCCTGATGATCGAAAGCATCCTCTGCTGTATAAGTAGCAAGTTTTTCATCATATAGTGAGAACTCGGATTTACGGCCTTCCACAATTGCGTGGCCTTTAAAGAGCTTCACACGCACAACCCCTGTCACATGCTTCTGAGTTTCCTTCAGGAAGCTCTCCAATGCAGGCTTAAGCGGTGAAAACCAAAGGCCATTGTAGATGAGCTCTGTCAGCTTCTGCCCAATAATCGGCTTAAAGTGGGCTACCTCTTTAACGAGCGTTAAATCTTCAAGCTCTTTATGTGCCTTCAGCAGCGTTACCGCTCCGGGACATTCATAAATTTCTCTCGATTTAATTCCGACCAGGCGGTTTTCAACGTGATCGATTCTTCCGACACCGTGCTTTCCTGCTAATTCATTTAAATTTAGGATGATTTCAGAAAGGGAATACTCGACTCCGTTAATCGCTGCAGGAACCCCTTTTTCAAAGGTCAGTTCGATGACATCCGGCTGATCCGGAGTTTTTTCAAGCGGAGCAGTGAGATCATAGGCCTCTTCAGGCGGCGCGGCCCAAGGATCCTCCAATACTCCGCATTCGTTGCTGCGGCCCCATAGATTTTGATCAATTGAAAACGGGCTGTCTAATTTAATGGGAATCGGGATGTTATGCTTCTGGGCATATTCGATTTCTTCCTCACGCGACCAGCTCCACTCGCGTACCGGTGCAATAACTTCCAGGTCAGGGTTTAAAGCCTTAATAGACACTTCAAAGCGCACCTGATCATTTCCTTTCCCTGTACAGCCATGGGCTACTGCAGATGCTCCTTCTTTTTCAGCTACTTCCACAAGCTTTTTTGCAATGAGAGGGCGTGAAAGAGCGGATACGAGTGGATACTTTTCTTCGTAAAGCGCATGGGCCTGCAGGGCAAGCAGGGCATATTCTTCTGCAAATTCTTTTTTTGCATCAATGACGTACGATTCGGACGCACCGACCTCTAATGCTTTGCTTTGAATGAATGCCAGGTCTTTTCCTTCTCCAACGTCGAGGCAGCAGGCGATAACATCATAGCCGCGCTCCTGAAGCCATTTAATTGCAACGGAGGTATCCAAACCGCCGGAATATGCTAATACTACTTTTTGTTTCATTGTAATCTCCCTCTCTGTATATCATTGTATAAAAATACTTTTATATTTATAAAAATACATCTTAGAGAAGACTTTAACAAGGATTCGAACCTTTTTCAACCCTTAAATGCAATCTTTTCGTGAATTTTTATATAAAAGAATGTATGCTCATACAAAAGGAGGGATTTTAGTTTGGGACCCGATTTCATTTTTGATAACCGTCTTGGCATTCACATTCCTTCAAAATTTCGATCAATGAAGGATCGGTCCATCATGATGGCTGAATGGGAAAAGGTGAGAGGCAAAATTCCGGATCGGATTTCGGAGTTAGAGGATTTAATTAGAGCGAAGCAAAGACTTATGGACAATGAGGAGCATTTCGAAACGGCCTGCTTATATAATTCAGAAATAGCTGGGCTCGCTTCTGTTATTAACGATCTTTGGCTCTGGTACAGAGCTGCTGATCCTCTTGCAGGAAAAGCTCATCATTAAAAATAGCCCCCTGCAAAGGAGGCTATTTTTACATTATGTTAAACGCATAACATCGCGTGCAATCATGACTTCTTCATTCGTCGGAATGATCATAACTTTAACCGGTTCTAAAAACGTTGATTTATCAACCTTTATTCATGTTTTCTAGGTTAATAATATCATTTAGGTCATGGTTAGTAAAGGAATATTTATACAGTTTTGCAATTGCAAATCATCAATCCACTTTGAGTTAAATCAATGTTTTGTACAGTCCACTTTTTATCCATACTTGGAAACTTAAAATTAATTTTAATCTTTTCCTTATTAACTTTATTGTCCTGAAGCACTAGGATTATTTCATTCACTGGTACTCTGATTGCATCTGTAGAATTTACAGAGAACGATTTATTATCAACAATTGCATGAACATAAGTTGGTTCACCAACAATCTCCTCAAATACAGCCCTTCCTAAATCATCATATCCTAGAAATTTACCGTTTGTTATTTCTCCAGGGAATTCAATTACATGATTACACTGTCTCATAAGGGCTTTATACTTGGCTGTACGCATAGATGAACTCTCGGTAATTGTAAGATATTTAAAGGTCTTATAATCGACTACAGAGCCTCTAGGCACGTTTTGAACCGTATGTATATATCTTTCTTCCTGTTCACTTATTAATGGATTAGTAATTATTGCTTCTGTTTCTTTGTCATTAACTTTAACTTGTTCTCCATAGTCCATTATTATAGAAGAAACTAATGATTCATCAATGAGTTTCACTATGAAACCTCCTTTCTATTACCCGTTGAACAGCATAAAGAAATTGGATTCATTATTGACCTGTTCATCCGTCTTCATTTTTCTAATTTTACTTTCCAATTGATCAATACGAGCCATTAAATTTTCATGAAAGTCAGAAACCGTCATATCGTCTACTTTTACTGTTCTCATAAGGGATGGATTATTTGCAATTGATTCTAGGATAGATAGTGCTGCAGAGTAGATATTTTTCTTATTAGTGGCTGATTGAGGATTATATTCAGTTAGAGAATCAATGTCATTCTCTTGAAGATAAATAACTTTCTCACTTTGATCTAATTCAATCCCTTTGATTTCTAAATCCAATCGTTCTAAATTAATCATTAATATCATTCCCTTTGTTATATTGGTAATCATGTTTAATATCTACTGCAAATGCTTCAAGCGTTTCATCTGTTACTGGAAAACCTAGTGATGGATTTTCAGCCCTGTCTACCTCATACCATATACCGTCATTATCAAGTAAATATTTTCTGACGATATTCTTAGAGTGCCTTTTCATAAAACCTGAAATGTAACCTGCTCCAGATACTTTTCTGAAACTTTGATGTTCGATTTTAGATGTACATTCTTGATATGGTAAGTGTTTATGGAAATAAGTTGATAAGCGACCAATGAATTCATCATATTTAACTTTGTACATTGCATCATATTGATATTGTTGCATTCTTAACATCTCCTTTGAAATTTGATTTTGTTCTTGCGGTGAATAGTTTCGTGATACTCTTCTTCGGTAAACATCATGATAATTTGAAAAATCTTTCATTGTTTTTCCCTCCACAAAATAAAAAAGCGTCCGAAGACACTTTCATTAGTTAAAATCCATTACATCTACTTTACACCTTTTGTATTTGACAGAACTTCTTAATTTAGTCATAACTTCAAATGCTTTTTCTTCACCTGGCAAAATACCCTCATCACCTGCTGCATAAGTAGTATCCGTGTCAATTACGTTGTTTGATTCATCCAAATAACTAACTTTCAATTGTATAAATGAATATTTCTTATCTCCATTATTTCTAACAGCACCAGTTACAATGTTATAATCACCATCTAATTTATAATCCACATCTGTAACTTGGAGAATAGGTGTAGTTTTTGCTGAAGTTGTTTCAACTTTATCTGACCCTGATTTTTCAATAGCAGAAGCATTCAATTTTTCTTCTTTACCGTGTCCATCATTATAAGTTATCACGTAGTCTTCAGGTTGATATGAACGATCATAATCCGTTGTGTAGTAACCATCTTTTTTCCATTCAAAGAGACTAATACCATCTAAACTACAATACTTTTTATAACCACACGCAAAATTAATTCCATCATTATTTTCTGTAACCATCATTGCTGCTTTACTAATCAAAGAAGCCTTTTGACTGTTATCTAATTCCGAAAAATTTGCATTTACAGATGATAATAAATTGTAAGGGTATGAGGTCAAGCCATTATATTCAACTGATTCTGCGTTCTCATCTTTAGAAAATTCAAATGAAGAAAAATACTTGCTTAATTCTTTATCTTTGTTTAATTTTTCTTCAATTTTGTCCAATGTAGACTCATTAATCGCTACATACGTGTAGTAATACCAGAATCCTACACCTATCAGTCCTATAATAGTAAAAACACCAAGGGTACTCCTATATTTTCTAAATAACTTTCCCATCATACACCCCCTATAATTTAACAGTTAAATAATACCATGAAATTATATGGAATATTCATTATTTTCCAATTAAATGCACAAAAAGACACTCAAATGATGAGTGCCTAGAGTTTTATTTCTTACCTTCTTTTTCTCTCTCTTCCCTTTTACGTTGTTCTCTTTCTCTATTAGCCTTTTCCTCTTGCTCTCGTCTTTGCCTAATTAACTCCTGTTGTTGTCTTGATAAATGTTGAGTGTCATATCCAAATCCCATGATATCACCTCCCTCTGTCCAATTTATTTCGACATTTAGGGAGAAAATACCTTGTTAAAAATAGGTAATTTTATTTATCCTTTATAAAATCATGATGTTTTAACTCATATATGTCATATAAAACTCTATTAATGATTTCAATAATTTCAAATAATTTACTGTACCCTGGACTTTGAATATTATGTATGGCGTTATTTCCAAATTTGATAACACCTTGTAAAACTAATGCTTGAGGAAGTAAAATTAACCCGTTCTCGAACAAACCAAAAATTCTCCCACCAAGACTTGTATGTTCTCGTATTATATCTTTATTGTCAGGTAACTTTACACCGTTTTTATCATACAAGTGCCCGCCTTTTATATCTAAGTGTGAGCAAATTCCCTCAAGTAATGTTCTTAGCCCTGCAGTACATAAAATAGCATGTTTAAAAGAATAAGATTCTATTATTTGATCATATAAATTAGATAAATTTTTAGGAACATTTCTAAATTCTTGAGGGGTAATTTTAAAAGGCCCTTCCATTGTTTCAAGTATAGGCTCAGGAGGATACACAGTATATAACCTACCCCAAACGATTTCATCACCGTTCCATTCTGAAGTCTCATCACCCTGAAAATCCTCAACAAAAGAAATAGAATCACAACCTAAACATTTAGTAATGTGATACTTACATATCCAGTGTTCATGAGATTCTTCATCTGCATATTCCTCATAAGTATTAATTACCGACATATTCCTTTTTCCTTTACATTTCCTGCAATAAATCTTTTCACTAAGAATATCCATAGTTTCACATCCGTAAAATTTATGTAACCATTTTACTATATTTTCCTTGGGTGTGTAAAAGGGTATGTTACGGCACTCTTTTTTTCGATTAGGGGTATTTATATAAGCAATCCTCATACATTTTATGTATATTTCATTCAAATTTGGTTTACATAATAGCAGGAATAGTCAGTAACTAATTTCCATAAATCCTTATATATCAACGTTTGTAGCACTTGAATTTTTTCTCAATTATACGCTATTTTATACACCCTTGATATATCAACGTTTGTGGCTCATAAGGTGCATGAAATAGTGAATAAAACTTTTCTTTTATTAGGTTTCATAAATCTTAAAAAATGAGCCGTTATCTCAAATTTGTGATATCTTTTTGCTGACCCCTGTATTCCATTCTAAGCCTCGGCTGCACTGACCTCTGTATAACAATGTAAGCGCAAAGCAACATATACTCTACGCTCACAAACCCTTGCTATACCTATGTTTTCATTAACTTTACACTTCTTCTTCCATATCTTTACCAACTTTATCCACACTATCCACAACTTGTTTTCCTCTGTCCTCACTCTTAATCTTATTCAATTCCATCTGGACATCAGTTGTATATGGACTATGAGACAAAATACTCTCTAAACTAATCGCTGCCATCTCATTCAATGACTTCAGATTTTCAATAATCTCTTTATCATTAGCCGGTCTAGCATACTGGAATACGCAATCTAGGCTCTCATATTCGTCTTCATTAAATTTGATACCTTTGTATCCAAGTAATTTTCTAACCTTCTCAAAACGCTCTTCTAGTCCCTCACGCATGTACTGTTCATTCATTCCCGCTTTAATATCAGCCAATGAGAACAATAATTTAATACTTACCTCAGACAAGTTACTAATGTCTGTCTTATTCATACTGACTGCAGGTGTATTGCTTATATCTAATAAGGATTGAACCAACGTCTTATAAATGGTTTGGAATGATTGGTAATCCAATTGATTACTTACCATCTTGAAGTCACTACCATCATCCAATTGAATCCCTTGACCAACAATATAAGATGAGATACCTTCACCCTTTAACTGCTGTCCAATGGCTACAGGGATAGGATTGTGATGCTTATAGAAGGAATCAGTAAACTTACTAATCAAATCCTCCATTGAATCAAGAATAGTTATCCAATCCTCTAACTCTGATCTACCTTCATTAGTATCTAACTCATTTAAGTTATGATAAACAATCGGTAATCCACTTAGATTCGCATATTGTCCTATCGACTTTAAGTTTCCACCTAGATTGCTGTACTTATAAACAACCTCATCAGTGAATACTGTATGGTAATCTACTCCATCAAGCACATAACTCTCAATAAAGCAGAGTAAGTTATTCTCGTTATCATAAATAGGAAAGGAAGTAGATGGATCAATTAATTTACTTTTAATTACACCTTTATCCATATAGACATATTCAGCACACATGCCATACTTATTTACCTTATCAAGTATCTGAAGGTTTAATCTGTCATATTTACCTTTCTTACTCACCTTTTGATATTCCTTTACTACTCTTTCATTACCAGTAAGCGTAATAGGATTCTGAAGCAAGTAAGACGTTTGGAAGTTAAGTAAAGTCTTAGCATATTGAAGAACAATCTTTCTCGGCTCAAACTCTTTACCATTGTAGTTATAAGAAGGTGATTGAAGAATCTTATGCTTACCACTTAAATAATCCTTCAAATTCATCACTTCGTTAACTCTTGTTTGTGCTGCTACAGTACTAACTTCTTCTAAGAACCATTCAGGACGGTTCTCATGATAAACTCTTACATACTGTTCAAATTTACTTTGTAACTCGCTTTTCACCACTTAACCTCCTAATTGAAAGAAGGTCAGGTTCACCAAGAACCTAACCTAAATCTCAACATAATATTTTGCTTGTTTCATTGCCTGACAACTCATAGCGACACTAATTACTAAGTCATCATGGAGATTCTTGCCCTTTTTATTGCCTAGTTTCCCTTGATTTTCTTGGTAAATTTTCATCTCTTCAAGCGTCTGGATACATTCTATATTGATGAGTCCTAACTCGAAGTTTTCCTTTAAATCATTTATTAAAATAGGCTTAGTTGCTGTAGTAGTCATAAAGCCTAATTGAAGTTTCTTTTTGCCCTTCTGATCAAATATCTTCTGCTTCAAGAGATTCATGTATCCATACTCTTTCCTTAACTTCTCAAGCAATGGCAATCCGTAACTGTTTCTCTCAACGCAAATGTAAGCATAATTAAAAAACCTGCCTAACTCGTTCACTAATTCAGCGAACCTGTAGACAGGAATATCATTTGCATATAAAGAAGCCATTTGTTGCCCCTCTGAATTGAATATACTCATGGTTGAATTATCATTATCCCCACCAGTACCCGAAGCAACGTCAACGCCTCCATAGTGCCTTAATGAGCGTTTAGGAAGGTGATAGATAAACAGATTCTTGTTGATCAGAGGCTTTAATTTGTCAGGTAAATCATTATAAATTTCTTTCGTTTCCATCGGTTGAATAGCAAACTGCAACCGTTCAATAATCTTCTTAGTATCAAATACGGCATTATTACTTTCTGCAAAGGCTTCATCAGGGGTTGTAGGGAATTCCCTTTGAAACTTTTCTAATGAATTCGTCTCTATGTAATACCTTCTAAACATCAATTGTCTGAAGTTTGCTTTGTATTCTTCATACAATATTTTCTCATCGTGTTCAAGGTCGTTCTTGGACATTCTGCGCCCTTTATTATGAACTTTAAACCATTCCTCTGCTTCATCAAAAGAGTGCTTAAATTGCTTACTGTAAGCCTCTGCAAGCCATGAATAGAAGTGTGCCTTCCATACGCTCTCACGTCCTCTGTAAGCCTTCTTAAACATCTCCTGATATGTATTGAACCCTAGTGCTGTAGACTCGATAATAATCTTACTGTACGGGTTCTTAGCAAGTGCTGGAATGGCTGTTGCAATAATTTCTTCCTGGGCTTCATTTGGATACTTAGCCATCTCTGAAAAATGGATTAACTCAAATGTATTCCCTGAAATACTATCCTCTCCACCTGCTGTAGCAACTACAATCCTTGAGCCATTTACCATATAGATTTCATCTCGGTTGCTGATTTCTAACTTAGGAAATAGAGTGGGGTATTTATCATGAGGAAGTGAATTATACATCTTTTTAATCCGTCTTAACAAACTCTGAGTAACCTTATTATGCTGAGTCATAATCATATATGAGGTATCAGGTTTAGTGATTGCTGAATACAACATATAAGCCAGTGACCACGTAGTGAAGCCTATTTGCCGCCCTTTGAGAATGATATTATATTTAGTCATTTCTTTTGTGAATTGTTCCTGTTCTGGATTAAGGATGAATGGAACACTTTCACCATTATTATCTATGATTTTAATGAAATTCTTTGCAAATAAAGGAAATGAGTCCATTACCTTTTTCAATTTTTCTTTGTTAGATTTTATAATAGCCATTTATTCACCCCCAATATCAAAGGAGGACTTAGAATCGTCCTCCTCAATCAAGCATTAATCCGTCATCTTCTTCTATTTCATCTTCTACACTGTTAAATGTTTTGGCTGCCATTTTAGCATTGGCCTGTATATCCTTTTGCAAAGTTAAAAAGAGACGAATTGATTTCTCGTCTCCCTCTTTGGCTTTATTCACCGTTATTTTATATATCTCGTCAAAATCATCAGCAATCTTACTTTCCAGAAGTAGCATGAGCAAGTTTTTATATTGTGCTGTCCGTTCCCATTTAACAAATCCATCAAGGCTCTTCCTGTTTACTTCTCTCATAAAGTCCTCTGCTGACTTCTTAGGCAGATCACGTTTAAATCTAATGTCATGTTTCCATGAGAAATATAATTTCTTTTCATTGGGTAACTGTTCCAATGCCTCGTATATATTCATTCTGAATCACCATCTTCAAATTTCTCAAATTTACCTGTTAACTTCATTATTGAAAATTGCATAGATTCAATCAACGATACAAACTTTTCAACGTCTTTCTTAATATCAGTCATAGATTGGTTAGTTGTTTTCATAATAAATTCCTCCGATTGTTTTATAGAATATAAATAGGACTAGGATTAACCTAGCCCATAAAGTTGAATTTTCTAGAAACCCCTTTTTTCGCGGTACTTTTTACATAGATAAGAAATATTGTAGATTATTATTAATTGTTAACTATTAGATAATATATATAACAAAAAGTTGAATTAAAAATTTGCCAACTCTATGTTATATGTTCCGCAAAAAACGGGGTTTGTGTATTTTTAGAAATTTGACGGTAAACCCTGCAAAGCATCTTCAACCATTGCATCTTGTAACAGAGATTCTTCTTTCTTTTTATAAAATGCTTTTTCATTGGTTACTTTACGCTTAATGTAAGTCTGTTCTGTATCACTAAAAGCAATATAATCTTTAGTTATGTATGTATTGGCAAGTCTTTCACTTTCCTTCAGTCCAATAACAAATTCCTGGTTAACTATACACAGAATCATCCTGTGCTTTTTTAAGGCATCCAAGTATTTATCCAAAGTACGAGGTTTTAACCCTGTTTCTTTGGCAAGATTCGTTAGTGAAACATCATATCCACTCTTAAATATTTGATTTTTACTTTTCAAATAAGAATACAAGAAAAATCCAGTACAACCTATTTCACTTTTGCTCATAGAGAAAAGAAATACTTCTGATGGGATCATATGAGTTTTTTCTACATCATAGAAAACCCCATTTGGATGACCTTCCTCATATGCTTCTGCATCTCTGTGAAAGTGTTTGACCGGAAACTTTATTTTAATGTTTCTTCTTTTACCGTAAAGTACTGTTTCCTTATCATCTGGATCAACATCACTTACCATATAAAATTCTATTTCATCATTTTCATACTTTTTATACGTCCAAGATAAAGGATAGTCACTTACAGTCATGGTATACCCCATTTGATCCAAAAGACCGTTCTTCTTGATAATGTAATCTATTTTTTCATAATTAGGTTTGTACCCTAATATTTGCTTAATAGTTTTTACACTTATCTCAAATTGTCCATATTTAGCATACCTAAACAGCCAAGTAATAAGATAAATATAAGCATATGCAAAATAGATATGTGCTGAAGAAGTAAAATCACTTTCCTTCAAGTCATCAAATATTTCATTTGGCATAAACAATTTATCCTCGTTTTCATTCCAGTTAGTTATTCTAGCAATTTCTTCAAATGTCATGGTATTTCCTCCGATTACTTTTTAGATTATTTATTGGATTGAATTAGTTTTTGTATTGCTTGTACTCTTCAAGTGCTTGCTGCAACTCACTATTGATGTAATAAAGTGAGAACATTTTTTGTGATTTTGGCTCAATTGCCACGCAAATGAAGTTGATTCCTTTGGATTTAAGGAAATCCGACACGTTTTTGTTATAAACAAAATGAAAATTTGATCTGTTCACCTTGCTACCTCCTCACTGATGGTATGTATATTTGAATTTTTTCTTACCTGTTAAAGCAAATGAGATTACATTAGAGAGATTGTCTTTAGATTGTGTTTTGAATGTTTCACCGTATCCGCTCATAAACACGTTCCTTAGCGTAAATTGCTGTTTTGGCAACTCTAAAGGCATACCAAAAAGCCCCTGCAATTCTGCAAGGGCTAGTTTGGTTTCTAAGTATCCATCATTATTTAGTTTTATTTTCTCTTTAGTCTTATATTTACCTTGAAGCATCTCGTACTCAAATTTGTGAGTAGTGTTTAGAAGATCCAATAATTCTTCAAAGCCAAGCAATTTTAAATAAGCATTATGTACTTCTTTAAATCGGTCATCATAATGTCCAAGATAACTTGAATCTATGCAGAGTAAGAGCATTTTACCTTCTTTTGTTTCTGGAAGAGGTAAGCCGTAATAACTCCACATAGTTAGAACTGTAGACATAGCATACTTTTTGAAGTAGTTACCGCTATGAACCTTTAATAAAGCGTTAATATTGGCTGTTTGCGGATTAACATAGTCATCCTCATTAATCCTAACAACATGATTACACCAACTTTTACCCTTATGAAGGGCTAAATCTACTCCAATTGCTTTCCGTTCATCATTTCTATCTGCTACAAATATTCTGTTAAAGTTATAAAAGTAATTAATTTCATTCCCTTTGATGTACTTTTCAATTGCACATCCTAATAGTGAATCTAAATCATCTGATAGCATTAATGAATTTTGACCTTTAGTATAATCTGAACACCATTCTGGAAATAAAACCTTTAATTTTTCGTTCATATCTAGCGAAAGATTGAAAATCTCCCACTATCCTTCAGTTGTGTTAATCCTATGTAATTTGTATCGCTTATACTCCTACTTAACAAATTTAAGTAGAGTCCTCCTTTTAATCCTCAGTAATCCTTATTACTGACGCTAAAAGAAGGAGTTGTGGTATAGCGAATTTCTTTGTAATTCTTTCACTTTTTCACCTCATCTTTCGATTATTTTTTAGAATCTATAATTTCTCTATATCTATGTAATTTTGTTTCTGATAATTCACATTCACCTAATTCATAACGACTCAATAATGACTGGCTACACCCTATTTGACTCGCTAGTTTAGTCAGGGTTAATTTCTTACGCCTCCTTCTCAGCAAGTATTCTTCCTTTTGGTTAATCACATCTTATTCACCCCTTTCATTTAATTTTGTATATAAAAAGAGGATACAAGCCATAAGGCAAGTACCCCCTTCTTGTTATGTAATTAAGCAGTTACTACTTCAAAAGAAGCAGCCGCTTTATCGTTAAGAAGATTAATTCCTGCTTGAGTTTCAAGGAATACAGATTGCTTAGAACCACTTACTGCTTCCACTTGAGCATGGAAAGGAATAAGTACAGGCATTTCAAGGTAATCAGGATTTACAACAAACATTTTATTGTTGCCTAGTTCTTCACATAGAGCAAAGCGTACAGTACCGAAAACAGTAATGTATTCCTCAATGTCAAATCCTAAGAATTTATCACGAGCGAAGAATTCTACAGAACCAGTTTCATTAAGTGCTTTTTTCAAACGTGCTGGAAGGAAACAGATAAGGTTCTCAGAAACACCTGCATCATAAAGTTTTCCAATCATTTCTTCAAATGCGTCACCAGTTAATGCACTTTTAACTTTATGTGCTGCATTGATTTGTGTAAGGATACCATCAGTTGTATAAGTAGCAGTAGCAGAGTTATAACCTTTTGTACCATGTAGAAGTTTATTTTCCATTCTGCGCTTGATTGCTTTAGACTTCTTATCAACTTCATGAGCCAATAGATCAGAAATACCTTTAGCATTTGAATATTGAGCAGTATTAGTAACACTAGCAAGATTAGCGAAAATCTCAAGGTAGTTATCTCTTGGAGCAAGAGTGTCTTTCTTAAATACAGGTGCATCTCCACCTTCTGCAAGTGTTACCGCAGAATCACCAATCTCTTCTGTAATCCAGTGTACTTGAGGTGCTGTAGCCTTTACTGCTTTTGATAGCATAAAAGTTGTAAACGGATTTTGCTTTTTATTTACCTCAATTAGAACGTCTTTCAAATCATAATTCTGGCCTGCTGCGAAATCTTTACTTGTAAACATATAATCATTCTCCCTTATAGTTAGTTTTATTTTTTATAAAAAAGTCACTAATCAGAATCAAATTCCGAAAAGCGACTTAATCATTCCTTTTGTATTACCTGTTTGTTTTGCCTGGTCATATTGAGTTGTTTGCTTATGGTCGCTTGGCACATAACCATTGGCAACTTTAAACTCATCCATTAAGATATTGAACTTCTCAATCTTTTCTTTGAGTTGATCAGTATTTTCAGCCACAAAAAAATCAGCAAACTTTTCAAGCCCTGCTGATTTCAACTCAATATTAACTTCTTTATTCCATAGTTCTTGTTGCTTTTCTTGTAATGCTTTTTCTGCTTCTGATACTTCTTTAGGTTTGAATTGTAAAAGTTCATCCCTTTCAGATTGAATAGGGTTTAATTCCTTTTCAATCCACTCTTGCTTTAATGAATCTAATTGCTCTTGAGTAAAACTAATTAGTTCTGACATTTTTTAACCTCCTCGATTATTTACTGAATTGAACTTTCACCTTTCCTCTGGCTAGGATAGGTTTATTGTTGTAACTGCCAGCAAACTCGAATACAAATGACTCGTTCAATCCACTGGCAGTAGTTTCATAGTCATAAAAATAGACACCAACTTTTTCTCTGTTGCTGTCTGCAATAGGTATAGTTTCAAGATGTAATCCTGTCATGTCATAAATACATAACTCAACATTCTCAGGATCAACTAAATTCCCTGAAAATGATTTAAATTCTACCTTTAATCTAACTGTGTCACCTGAAAGTACCATTAATCAATCACCTCCCAAGAAGAAGGATTTTCCATATACGATACTTTACTTATATTTTCAATCATATAAGCCCTAGACGGGGTTTCTAGAGCATATACATGAGCATTAATAACTCTAGTACTAAGAGGATAAAGGACGCTTATATCGCTTCCTAGAGGGCTTAACGAGGACAATAAATGCTTAAAGGTTTTACTTTTTCTTTCAACTGATGATGAAATTGGATTTATAAAAGTTATCACGTTGAACTGACCACTTCTAACAGTTCTAGTGGACTTCTCAGCGACTGAAAATATAGGCAATCCATAACTCTCAGACAATCTTAAAGTCGCTATATGACGCTCAGAATTAGTGTAAACAGGTTGTTGGAATGTCTCTAATTGTTTAACAGATTTCTGGCTTTTGGCTGCTAGAGAATTTGTAGAATTTGTATAGGCATTAACAGAAATTGTTCCCTTGTTTGCAACTATAGGTACTCCAAACGCTCTCAATGAAGGGTAATCATTTTTGATTAACCATGTGTTTGTAAAATCCCAATTTGTATATGTGGATTGGTTTTTCATTTCAATAGTTGTCTTTCCGGAAATACCTATTGTAGGTGAAGTTTCTTGGTTAGAAGATTGTTTATCAAAAAAGCAGTTTTCAAACAAAATATTCGAATTACTTCTGATAAAACCTGCAAAGCCACTTTTACCGTTATAAGAAGATGAATTAGTGTATATTACTCTTCCAGAACTGTAGGAATTCCTAACAACACTATTACTATCTACTGACCCTATTAAGCCCCCACCATAATACTCTGAAGTGATTGTTACTTGATTACTTGAGTAACAATTGTGAACTATTCCTGTATCAATCTTACCGATCAATCCACCAGACTCATCTTTTGCTTTAACACTTCCATTGATGGAAAAGCAGTTCTTTATAGTTGCTCCATAAGAGAAACCTACTAACGATCCTGCATAACTACAATTCCCTGCATTATTAGTATTTATTTGAACATTCTCCATACCAACATTTTGTAAAGTTCCGTTATGGAATTGTCCAAACAAACCTAAATAAATTTCATTATTGTTCTTGTTTACAGTTAAGTTTTTAATTCTAAATCCCTTACCATCAAAGTTTCCAGAAAAACCATTAACCCAGTTATTCCCGTCATAAAAAGAGATAGGATTCCAATTTCCCCAACTACTCATATCTATATCGTTGCCTAATTGATATGAAGCCGTTAAGTTATTCCTTACATTGTTTAAGTCGTCTGGTGTTTTTACTATGTAAGGATCAGATTGTGTTCCTGCACCTAACATTTAAACCACCTAAACTTTCGGTACTTGAATAGAATGAATAACTGTAAGTTCATCTTGTGCTGTTTCCATTGTAAAAGGTGAAAAGGATTCTACACTGTAAGCATTACCACCTGAAGCCACACTGTAAATGGCACTAGAAGCAAAAGTCTTAGGAAGAGTCATTCCTGAATCAGAACCTTTAACTATCACTTGAAGTTTAAGGGTTTGACTTCCTGCAGTATGTTGCCATGTCACTCGACTATCTGTTGGAGACAGACGTATAATTGCAACTCCTGAATTATCTCTTAATTCTATGTACTTCCAATTACTTTGAATAAAATCTCTGATACTCTGATAACCTTGTATATTTATTTCTGCCATTATTTAACCCCCTTCAATTGTGTAATTTGGCTTTCTAATCGTTCAAGTGAATGAACAATGCGATCCTGTGCTTCATTTTGTTTCTCAATTTGAGCAATTAACTTTTGTTCCCTTTCAATCGCTTCTTTTCTCGTACTAGTTAGCAGCCATATAAATAAAACTGCAAACACCCCTTGTGAAGCAAATTGTTCGATAGGAATGGTAGTTAAATCCATTTTAAACACCTCCCTGGGCGGATTAATCGAAGACATACGAGGACTCATGTATAATTATGAGTAAAAAAATAGGAGTAGCCCTTGATGGACTACTCAGAAAGAGGAGGTTGTAAAAATGAAAGAACCGTAAACTAGGCTCTAGATACTGGAAGGGGAATACCCTTCATTCACTGTCATTGTTTAATGGCAGCCAATGAAACTTACTCTATATTCATAAGTACTGTTTACCTGAATTCCTTACAGTTACACTGATATCAAGGGTTTAAAGGCTTGTCTAAAACTCGAGAAATATATTTTCTTTTGTACTTGTATATCCACCCTGATAAATACCACAGAACTACTTCACACACTTGCTTCCATATACAAAAATAGACTCATAGTCTTATAAATGTTGATTTTAAAGGGTTCGTGACTAATTCTATTTGGTAAAGTTTTCTTACTCCCCAATAGGGAACCAATTTCTTCATGTGAAAAACTCATTAAATCCTTGCTACTATTGAGTTTATCATCAGTGAGTAATAAACTTTTGTGACTTTTTCGGTTTATTTTAACCACTATTTTATTACCTTCCCTTAAAGACGATTATCTCTAAGAAGAGAATATGCCCCAAAAACCCTTTACTATCAAGGTATGAAGGCATCTTGTTCTATTTAGATTAAGATTTATTTTTGCTATTCAGCGTTACAACTCATATCCACCCTGATAAATACGTTCTATTTGCTAACATTTTTCTTTCTTCCATATTACAAAAATAGACCCATATGCCTATAAGTGTTGGTATTAAAGGGTTTTTAGCGAACTCTAAGTGTCCACATTATTTTTATCGTTTTTTACTTCTGTATCCCTTCCCTTAAAGACAATTATCTAGATTACGCAAATCCCTTGCAAACCGTTGGTACATAAAGGGTTTTAATATCTTCATGAAAAATCATGGTGTTCGTTTTGCTAACCTTCCTTTATAGGAAATTATCTTTATAACTATAAGATGTTAGAAACACTGATATAGCACCGTTTCTACTAAAATGAAAATTTAATCATGTTTATTTTCGCTAGTCTTCCTTTATAGGCAATTATAAGAATTAAAAGAAAGGTCATAAACCTTGATATAATAGGAATAGCGACCCATGAATGGAACGCTGAGTTTCATGAACCACTATTCTTCTTATTAAATTTTATTTTCCTTAATTTAGCCTTTTCTTTTTTTATCTCTTCTTGACACTCTAAACATTGCGCCTGTCTTTGTTTGGTAGGTTCAAATCTTTCATTACACCTGTCGCAAAGAATACTATTTCCTAAATTCTGTTTTAAGTTTGAAACCATTACATCACCAAAACTATTCCATAAAGTAGTTTTATGACTTGATTTCTTTTGGTTATACAAATACTCCACTAACACATTAGTTACATGCACCGGATCATTAAATACTTTTAGGATTTCTTCTCTTATGACTTGATAAACATAGGTATAATTTTCTGAACCGCCATCTGACTTATTCATCATAAACCGCTTTTTCTTATCTAATTCTTCGTATTTTTCTATGATTTTCAAATTAATATTTTGCAATTCTAATGGACTTTTCTCCACTTTCTCACTACCTTTCCCTTATGACGATTATATGCAATTAAGTAGTAACCACCAGAAAGCCTTATTCTATACTGTTTTGTGTAGCATACCACTGAAACTGGTTATTATTATTTTCGCTACTTCTTCATAAGTACTATTTACCTGAATATCTTATAAACCCATTAGTATCAATATCTTAAAGAGTTTTCTATTTAGGTAGCATGGTTCTTTTACTCCACTCTGATAAATACGTCCTAATGCGTTACATCTCTAAATTTCTTCTCTTTATCATAAGTACTGATTACCAACTTTGCAACTGAACTCAATAATATCAAGGGTTTGGAGTGTTTTCTATTTATACACGCTTTCTCATTTGTCTGTACTTAATATCCACCCTGATAAATACCATCAACTGTCCACACAGTCACTTTGTACCCACCCTGATAAATACCACTCTATTATTGGACATTCCTAGTTCTTCTTTTACTGTCTCTCCATAAGTACTCTTTACCTCAATTGCTCAGAAATCTCTATATATCAACTGGTTTCGCAGTGAAGTTTGTGTCCACGTTTTCCTTTTGAACCATTTAAAAACTCCTGCTCTGATCCTTGCCTTCACATTAACCCTTTTCCAATATTCCAGTAAAAGTTTTCCTTATCTTTATCACGTTTTTTCGCCTTAAAATTTGACTTGGCACTTAGGCTCTTTTACTTTTGGTTGAGGTGTATGGACAACGGCTTGGAGGCAAAGTTGTTGCCTATGTTCAAATGACAAAAAATCAAATGAACATAGACAACGACACTTTTGTATATCGGGTTATGGAATCCGTATTGTATAGCCCCTATTTGTCGAGGATATTAATCCTAACAAGCCTACTGTCAAAAGTTTGCCCATGACAGGAAAATGTGGCTTGTCTTGCTGGTATATCTACCTCAAACTTTCCACCGAACCGTTAAAGGTCGTTCGCACCATTCAGCAACAGACATAAATAGGGAAATGTCACTTGTTGCCTATCTCCATTTCTTCGCTTTGGCTGGATCAATACCTGACGTAAGTTATTTACTTGTGCTTAACGGCTACTCACAAGGGAAATCCCCTTCATGCTTCCTAAAAAAAGACAATAGGAAACTAAGCCCCTTGATAATCTATTTTTAAAATTTTATAATAAAGGGGCTGAAAGGTGTATTCCTATTCAGTTTTAAGTGAATGAAACAAACAGAGGCTTGGTGCAGCGAACACCTTGCCTCATTTTTTATTCTGGAAAGAAAGTCTTCACTTCATTTCTGAAATAATCAAAGAAAACAGCCATTTCCTCCCCGTTTCTATCTACAATACGCTTACCATAGGGAAGTACTTTAAAGTCCACTACTACCACACTAGACACGTCAAAATTAGCGTTAATCCAGTCCATTACCTTCATTTCATACTCATTTATAGTTGCGATCATTTTTTAGTCCTCCTTGTTTTCCTTTTATCTGATTCCTCAATTAAATTTAATGGTGAGTATTGTGCATGTTGCTGTTTAACTGTCTGATCCAAGATGTGAGCATATCGAGAAGTAGTAGTTAAATCTGCATGACCTAAAATCGTTTGTAATACACGCATTGATCCATTTTGTCTAAGAAACATTTCTGATGCCGTATGGCGAAATAAATGGGGATGTATTCTTTTCTCAAATCCTGCCCGTTTAACAATTTCTCGAAAATGCTTTCTGAATGTATCTGGCTTCAAAGGTTTACCATGATTGGTAAGGAAGATATATTGACTGGCAAACTCTTCTGTTTCCTCATTCAGTTCATGAATTAGTTTCAATGTTTTTCTAGTAACAGGTACAATTCTCACTTTGCCATTTTTGGTTTGCTGAAAAGTAACAAACTTCTGTTCATGGCTAACATCTTCTTTTTTGAGGGAAAGAACCTCATTAATTCTTCCAAAGGAATCAAGGAGAACATGTAAAATGACGTACTCTCTAAAATCGCTGTATAACCCCTTATTTAATACTTTGAAGAGTTTCTTTATTTCAGGAATAGACAGGGTTTCGATTTTCTTTTCTCTTTCCTTTAAGTTGTTCATACTCTCAAAGATGTTCTCTTCTACAACTTCTTCACCAACTAAAATGTTAAACGCTGCCTTTGCATAGCCAATATAGGTATTAACTGTCCCCTTAGAAACACCTTTTGGCTTCGACTTACGGTACTTGTGATTCTTAAACTGAATCTTTTCATTCAACTGCCAATACACAAACTCTCTAGCATCATCAGCCGTTAACATGGCAATATCCGTTTTCTCTCCAAAGAATTGATCAAAGTCATTGAACACTTTTTCATAATTCATAATGGAATTTGGACTTAACCCTTCAAGTTGTTTAATTTTCAAAACAATATTTCTTGCGTCATCAATGCTAAAAACCTTTGATGCTAATTGATTAGTGTATCTCTTTGTTTTTCTATAAATTGGATTTTTAGACACTAAAAAAAGCAACCTCCCTTCATGTTTAGAACACGAAAAAAGGTTGCTTTCATTTGTTTTTAGGTAATGGTTAGTCAGACGCAATAATTTGCAAGAAAGCCTCTACAAAGCCTATTATAGAGCCATTCGCATAACATCGCGTGCAATCATGACTTCTTCATTCGTCGGAATGATCATAACTTTAACCGGTGAATGAGGATAGCTTACGAAGCGATCGTCGCCGAATGTGTCGTTCAGGGCTGGATCCCAGTAAATACCCATGAATTCAAGGCCGCGCAGCACGCGAGCACGCACCTCTGCACTGTTTTCCCCGATTCCGGCAGTAAAGATAATCGCATCCACTCCGCTCATGCGGGCAGCGTAGGAACCGATGTATTTATGGATACGGCTTGCAAACACCTCAAGAGCCGTCTCCGCCCGCTCGTTTCCTTCTTTTGCGGCCGTCGTGATGTCGCGAAGGTCGCTTGATAATCCGGAAACTCCAAGCAGTCCGCTTTTCTTGTTCAGGATATTCAATACTTCATCTGCAGAAGATCCTGTTTTTTCCATGATGAATGGGATAAGCGCCGGATCGATATTTCCTGACCGTGTTCCCATTGCAACACCTGCCAAAGGGGTGAAGCCCATTGACGTATCAATAGATTTCCCGCCTTCAATGGCTGCAATACTTGCACCGTTTCCAAGGTGGCAGGAAATCAGGCGCAAATGCTCAAGAGGTCTGCCGAGCATTTCGGATGCACGTTCAGAAACGTATTTATGAGATGTTCCGTGAAATCCGTATTTACGAATGCCGTATTTTTCATAATACTCGTATGGCAAGCTGTAAAGGAAGGATTGATCAGGCATCGTCTGATGAAAAGCCGTATCAAATACTGCTACAGCCGGTACGTTTGGCAGAACTTCCTGGAATGCTTTAATTCCAACAATATTGGCAGGGTTGTGAAGAGGCGCCAAGTCGGAAAGTTCTTCAATTGCAGCTAACGTTTCTTCCGTTATTGGAGCAGAATCGCTGAATTTTTCGCCGCCATGTACAACCCGGTGGCCGATTCCTTCAATTTCAGAAAGAGAAGAAATGATATGAAGATCCGTTAGCTTGGAAAGAAGAATTTTAACCGCAACCGCGTGGTCCGGGATATTTGTTGTTTCTGTTTGCTTTTCGCCATTTACAGTAATGGTAAATGTAGCATTTTCAAGACCGATTCTTTCTACAAGCCCTTTCGTTACTACATCTTCGCTGGGCATATCAAACAGCTGGAATTTAAGAGAAGAACTCCCAGCGTTAATCGCAATTATTTTAGCCATTATTACCGCTCCTTTAAGTAATCGTACAAGTTGAACGATCTATTCTTATCATTCGTTAAAGATCCGAAAAATATCTGACTTTTCCATTTAAACATTGCCCGGAACACAATGCAATATAAACCGGTACATGCAATCGTTTACAGATAAAAGTCATTGTTTTCGGACTTTTCCTGATATTTGGGACAAGTAAAAAAGCAGCTTGAGGGATTTCCCAAACTGCCTTTATGAATCAGAAAAGCTTTGAAAAGTTTGCTGTTATCGTAGAAATGCTTAAGAAAGCCATAACAATAACGATAATAACACCGAATATCGTAAGGACAATAGGATGTTTATAATCCCCTACTATTGTCTTTTTGTATGCTGCTATAAGCATTACAGCCAATGTTATCGGCAAAATGAGACCATTTAATGCCCCTGCCAGCAAAAGAAGCTGAACTGGATTTCCGAGGGCAACAAAAACGGTTGCAGAAATTAAAATAAAAACAATGATCGTTGATTTTTGGTATTTCTGAATAACAGGACTGAAGGTTTGGATAAAGGAAACAGACGTATAAGCTGCACCGATAACCGAAGTGATGGCCGCTGCCAGCAGGACAACACCGAAGAATTTATATCCCATATCTCCTGCAGCATGCTGAAACACAGATGCCGGCGGATTGTCTTTGCTGATTGTAAGTCCCTGTGCAACAATTCCAAGAGATGCAAGAAAAAGGAAAATCCTCATAAGTGATGCTACTGCGATCCCTGTAACAGCACTTTGATTTACTTGGTTCAGGGCATTTCTACCTTTAATACCTGCGTCTAGAAGGCGATGTCCTCCTGCAAATGTAATATAGCCTCCCACTGTTCCCCCTACAAGAGTAACAATAGCGATAAAATAATCTTTTTCGGTATCCGGCATGAATGTTTTCGTCACGGCTTCGCCAATTGGCGGCTGGCTTGAGAACGCTACATAAATCGTAAGAAGGATCATCATGAAGCCCATTACTTGGGCAAACTTGTCCATAAGCTTGCCGGCTTCTTTAAACACAAAGACCATAATGGCAATCGCGGCTGCTATGATAGCGCCGAGCTTCTGGTCAATTCCGAAAAGCACGTTGAACCCAAGTCCTGCTCCCCCTATATTTCCAATATTAAAGGCAAGCCCGCCAAATACGATGAGAACGGCTACAAAAATCCCAAGACCTGGAAGTACCATATTAGCAATGTCCTGCGCCCTCTTTTCAGAAACGGCAATAATCCGCCATACATTCAGCTGCACCCCAATATCCAGGATGATGGTAATTAAAATAACAAACCCAAACGAAGCAGCTAATGTTTCCGTATAAAAGGTTGTCTGGGTTAAAAACCCAGGCCCGATTGCTGAGGTTGCCATTAGAAAGGCAGCCCCCATTAGTACACTTAAACGATTTTCTTTCATATAAATCCCTCCCTCGTTACATCGTTTTAATTTGAATACCTGATTCCTGGAGCTCTTTTCTAATTTTTTTAGCAAATTCCAGAGCGTGTGCTCCATCGCCATGTATACAAACAGTATCTGCAGTCAATGAGATTTCTTCCCCATCTGTGCTGATCACTTTTTGTTCGGTAATCATTTTCTTCACCTGATCAATGGCCGTTTGATCATCTTTAATCAGGGCATTGGATTGACTTCTTGGAGTTAATGCTCCGTTATTTTGATAGGTACGGTCAGCAAAAACCTCGCTTGCTGTTTTTAATCCGATGTCCTGTCCGGCTTTTATCAGCTCGCTTCCGGAAAGACCATACAGGATTAACGATGAATCATATGTATAAATGGCTTTCGCTATCGCTCCAGCCAGGGATGCATCAGCAGCAGCCATGTTATAAAGTGCTCCATGGGGCTTCACGTGATGCAGAGCTCCTCCCTCGGAACGGACAAATCCGTCAAGCGCCCCAATCTGATACAGGACGATGTCATATGCTTCCTGCGCGGAAATGGCCAAAGCCCTTCTCCCAAAACCCTGAAGATCAGGAAAACCTGGATGGGCACCGATTGCTGTATGATTAGCCAATGCTTGTCCTACCGTCCTTCTCATTACGGACGGATCTCCCGCATGAAAGCCGCAGGCAATATTAACGGATGAAACAAGAGGAAGGATTTCCTCATCGTTTCCGATTGTGTAGGATCCAAAGCTTTCCCCCAGATCGCAGTTTAAATCGGCGCGCATGTTAAAGAACCCCCTTTTCGAACTTGTCCCTCACCATGTTTCGGATAAAATCAATACCCTTTTCCCTTTGAACGAAAAGCTTTTGGGCTTCTTCAATGGTGGTCTTTTCAAACTTAATCTTTTCACCCGGTTTTAGCTGTGCCAGGTGCGGCAGGTCAACCGCGATTACCTGCCCCATTTTCGGATAGCCGCCAGTCGTCTGGTGATCGGCCATTAAAATGATCGGCTGTCCTCCTGCAGGTACCTGGATGGTTCCAAATCCCACTGCTTCAGACAGGAGTTCCCTTTTTTCTTTTAATGCTAAAACAGGTCCCTCTATCCGGTATCCCATTCTGTCGGATTGGCTCGTCAGCGTAAATTCCTCCGTGTTAAAAACGGATTGCGAATCCTCTGTAAACCACTCATATTCTCTGCCTTCTATGTATCTGACCGTTTTGTTTACTACGTTATAGTCCGGCTTCATATACCAGCTTGCCGGAATGGCTTTGGCTTCTGAATTCCTGATGGCTGCCTTGCCGATCAAATCGGATTCTCTAATATTCAGCTCGTCATTTTCTGTTAGCGCGCGTCCATTCACTCCGCCTATTCGTGCCTTTAGATAAGTTGAACGGCTGCCAAGCTCCGGCTCCAGGTCATAGCCTCCTGATGCAGCCATATACGTTCTGCAGCCTGAGACAGGTGCACCGAATTCGAGCTTTGCTCCTGATCTTACAAAGACGGGTCTCCATAGCGGAATGGGCTGCCCGTTAACTTTCGGAGAAAGATTGCCTCCTGTAAGGGCAATTATGGTATCCTCCGTAAACTCAATGGAAGGCCCGAGCAGGGTCATCTCAAGGGTTGCTTCATCATCTGGATTTCCGGCTAAAATGTTTGCAAGGCGGTGTGCATAAAGATCCATTGCTCCGCTTTTAATTACACCATACTTCTGAAAGCCGAATCTGCCATTATCCTGAATCGTGCTCAGCAGACCGGATTGGAGGATTTTCAAGCTCATGCTATAACTCCTTTAAACGGTTATATTCTTCTTTGCTAATCCGGTAAAACTGAACGGAATCCCCTGCCTTTAAGAGTGCTGGCGGTTGTTTGGCGGCATCGAACAATGAGAGCGGTGTCCTGCCGATGATTTGCCAGCCTCCGGGTGTCTCAAGAGGATATACCCCTGTCTGAGTTCCTGCGATGCCTACAGAGCCGGCCGGTATTTTCGGTCTCGGTTTCTCTTTTCTAGGTGCTGCTATTTTCTCAGTCATTCCCCCCAAGTAAGGAAACCCCGGTGAAAAGCCAATCATGTATACGGGGTATACGCCTTCAGTATGGAGAGCAATGACCTCCTCTTTGCTTATACCATTGTGATTTGCTACTTCATCCAGATCCATTCCAAAATCTTCGTCATAGCACACTGGAATTTTTACCGGCTCAGAGCCTGGAGTTTTCACGCTTTCCTGCTCCATTGAGGAAATGATTTTCTCGATTTCTTCCTGGATCCTTTCATGGGATTGGCCAGGGCTTTCCTTAAAATAAAGCAAATCAAAAATGATGGTTACATTTGTAAATGCAGGTATGTATTCTGTCAGCCATGGAAAATCACCCTGATCCAGCTGATCCGTTAATAATCTGATTTTTATCCGAAGGTCTTCACTTATTTCTTGCCCAAGTTCTACAAGCAAGGCTTGTTCGCTTATTGGAAAGTAAGCTGCTCTTTTCATTTCCTTCCCCCCTTCTGCCTGATTGTTATATTGTACATAACCAATTTTTTTAGCACAAATCAAATTTTGTCAAATGAATAGGAGATGGTATTCATTTCTGAGCTGTACCAGCAATTACTATTTTTCGTCCCTTTTACTAAAACATGCAGACAATACAAGATCAACTCTTATATAATTGAAAAAAATGGAACGGATGCGAGGTCGTTAACGATGTAAGATTTTCAATCAATCATCATATTCCACTCGAAAGGAGCTCGTCCGATGTAAAGGTACAATCCTTCCTAAAAATAACGATAAGGGGATGTGCCTATATGAAAACTGCAAACTTCCGCTACTTATGGATTGGACAGACGATCGCAAATGCAGGCGATATTTTTTATGCAGTAGGGCTGATTGCCCTGCTTTACGAAGCGACTGGATCGGCATTTTATTTAGCAGCCGTTCCTTTTGCCATTACGGCTTCTAAATTTTCAAGCGGGCTTGCCGCGCCTCTCCTTCTTGACCGCTGGAAATTAGATGGGGTTCTAGTTTTTTCCCAGGCAGCAAAAACGCTCTTCCTTCTCCTGCTGGCGCTTGGAATAACTTCAGGACATTCGGGGAATTTACTCTTTATGTTCCTATGCATTATCATAATCTCTATTTTGGATGGATGGTCGGCCCCTGCCAAAAATGCTATGCTTCCCGGCCTGGTACCTTCGGATGATCTCGTAAAAGCGAACAGCTTTACCGCGAGTATGGATCAAAGCGTACAGCTTGGAGGCTGGGCGGCAGGCGGAGTGCTGGCTGCTTTAATCGGGTCCATGAGTTTAATTTGGATGTCCGCTGGATTATATGCTTTCTCAACTATTCTGCTAAAGAGAATTAAGCTTCAGCCTATCCCTATTGAAAGCAGTTTGAAGGAGGAAGAAATATGGAGCCGCTTGAAGGAAGGATGGATTAGAATTTGGAAGAGTCCATCTCTAAGGGCCATCCATTTCATCCTGCTTCTTGAAACAGCGGCAGGAGCCGTATGGATTGCCGCCATCCTTTATGTTTATGTTAAAGATCAGCTGCAGATGGGAGAAGAATGGTGGGGATATATTAATGCCAGCTTTTTCGCAGGACTGATTGCCGGAGGACTCTTAGGTGTCCGGTATGCTTCATGGATTGACCGGAACAGCCGGAAGGTGCTGATCACTGGCGCATTTGGAGTCAGTGCTGCAGCCTTTACTTTCGGAATAACCGCAGTACCTTGGCTTGCATTGGCAGCATCTGCTTTTTTCGGGATGATGGAGCAGCTTAAAAATGTATGTCTGCAGACAGCTGTTCAGCGATTTACACCTGCCGCGCTCCTATCCAAGGTTTATTCAGCCCAAAGCTCTATGCTCGCTCTTACCTTCGGACTAGGATCGCTTGCTGTAGGAGCTGCGGCGGAGAGGCTTCCGATTTATTTGGTTTTTATGCTGTCCTCAGGAATTCTGCTTCTATCAGCAGGATACACCATTCTGCGGAAAAACAGACTTTCCTCCTGAGAATAAAAGAGCATATCCTTTGCACCAATTAAAAAATAGACCGGTCTGGCACCTGCCAGAACCGGTCTATTTTTAGCGGCTTTTTTCAAACCATTCATTAATCTGCTTCATCATCGCCTGCATTCCTTCAAAATTAGAGAATTTCGGCAGGTCAGCAAGCATCGCCTGCTTAGGTGGGGCAGCCCCTTCCCCTTTTTTCTGGAGAATAAAAATGCTCTTGGCATGCTGTTCTCCCTGGAACATAGACAAAGGCAGCTGCAATAACCCTTGTATATAGGCCTGCTCCTTTATAAATGCATTCAGTTTAGGAGCTTCCTTGGAACTGAAAAGCTGATTAGGGATAATGAAAAACAGGTATCCACCCGGTTTTGCATGGTTCATGCTTTGTTCAATAAAGAGATGGTGAGCATACGAGTGGCCTTCATCTGCTTTGAGCGAAAAGGCTGACGCTCCTTCATCATTTGGATAGTAACCTACAGGCAAATCGCAAATGACAGCATCGGCAGGATCAACAAATAAATTTTGGAGACTGTCCTGGTTATAAAATTGAACGGGATGCTTTTGAAGATTCGCGTTTATATAAGATAGCTGAATCAGGAGATCATCTACATCCACCCCTGAGCTTTCCACTTTATGATCCTTAAGCTGATTTAAAACAGCTGTAAGCAGGTTGCCGGTTCCGACTGCCGGATCCAAGAGTGAAAAGGAAGGCTTATTACTCATGAAGCGCTGAACGAGATACCCAACAAAAATCCCTACTGAATCCGGAGTCATCTGGTGGTTTGGATGGGCGCCTTCCTTCAGGCCCTTTAGCACACACAATTGGAACGCTTTTCTAATCTCTTCTGATTCATATGTATCAAGCTGGATGTCAGCATAAAGTTTTTTTACTTTTTTCTTAGCCAATTCACTTAACTCATCCTGCAGCACATCACCGTGAAATAAGTTCTCCCCGGTTTCGGCTACTGCTTCTATATAGGATAATTGCAATTCTTCGGCCAGCTGTTCAGATGATTCATTTAAAGCAGTAAACAGCTTTTCCATATTTGAAACGGTTTGCATCCACTTCTCCTCCTAGAGCATACTTCCTACCATTTTAGATAAGCTCTGGCTGAAAGACAAGGCTTATGCCTGAAAAAAAGCGCAAGCGCCTTGAAGGAATGAAGGTCTGGGCAGTGCAAAACGTCCTGTTGAAGGGCGGAACTGACCGCATGGCGGGGGCCTCCGGAAAAATTAACCGGAGGCTTTAGGAACAATATTATTTGGCAGCCTTAGCGGCTTCAATTGCTGCTTCATAATCAGGATGATTCGTAGCTTCACTAACATATTCAGCGTGTACCACTTCGTTATTGCTGTCGATAACGAAAACGGAACGAGCAAGAAGGCGGAGTTCTTTAATCGCCACTCCATATGCCTCTCCAAAGCTAAGATCGCGGTGATCGGAAAGTGTCACGACATTCTCCAGTCCGTTTGCAGCACACCAGCGTTTTTGAGCAAATGGAAGGTCATTACTGATTGTTAAAACCGTAACATTTTCAAGCTTCGCTGCTTCTTCATTGAATTTTCTTGTCTGTGCATCGCATACCCCTGTATCAATAGACGGAACGACTGAAACAATGCGGATTTTACCTTTTGAGTCCTCAAGTTTTACTTCAGACAAGTCGTTGGCCAAGACGCGGAAATCTGGTGCTTTGTCCCCTTTTTTCACTTCTTTATTCGGCAAGGTTACAGGATTGCCTTTAAACGTAATATTCGCCATGTTTATTCCTCCTCTATCATCTATGGATCTATGTACAATTTCATGATAGCTTGTCCCGGGAGGCTTTGCAAACTTAACCTCATTCTATTTACTGAATTTTACAAAATTTAAAAAATCGCAGATAACTTTGGAGGCATAACGAGGCGAATTAAAAAAGGCCTGTACTCAGACCTTTTATAACGCTTAGAGGACCGTGAAGATGTAAGCTTCATTAACGGAACCAAGTACGAAGCAAGCTTCCGATTAATTCCAAATCACTAATTGCTTTATTTAATGCTGCGGGGTTAATCATTGTACTTAGAGTATCCCTTAATTGACCATCTGCCTTCCAGCCAGCTTTGGAAGAGCTTGTTTCCTGATCATCTAAAGTGAATTTTGCTATTGCATGACCTTCTCCAATATCCTTAAAACGCTGAGTTAGGAGATCCATAGCTGAATCCAAGGCTTCTTCCCCGTTCATGACGTTTCTCCGGTTATTTGCCCATTCTCTGAAGCTTTGAGAAAAAGGTCCTAAACCTGCATTCAAATCGATATTTTTTATAAAATCGATATTTTTTACAAGTCTGGATTGAACCGAAGCAGTTCCTGCTGATAAAGTCCCGGCAGCCGCTTTTTCTTCGTAGAACTCCTGCCAAAAACTTATGACACCGGCGATTGTCTGTGTAATTCTTGATTTTTGTTCCTCCGAGAAACAATTGTCCAAATAAAATAATAGGCATTGCGGCAATGAGTCCAAACCGGGCAGTGCAGGCAACTCGATGGTGATTGGTTCGTACGTCGTTGTACACGTGCATTTTTTTAGAAGACAAATCAAACAGCAGCCATATACCAAATCGCTTTCCTCCTACAATCAAGATAATCCAGTATATGGTTTCAATTTTTTTTTGATTGGACATCCTCCCTGAATTTATCGAACGGCTTAATACAAAAAGGGAACCCGCTGCCAATCAGCGGGTTCCCTTTTGCTATTAAAAGTCAATATCATCTCTCATAGAAGAAGGATGACCGTTTGATCCGGAATCATTTTTTTTAAACATTTTCTGGATTTTCTCGATCGTTTGCGGTGCAGATTCCAGAATTCTTTCATATAAATGGGTGCTTTCATCCAGATGAAGCATTTTCACTCCATTATGGCCGACAATGAGGAAGGCAATTGGTGTGATGGAAACTCCGCCTCCGCTCCCTCCGCCAAAAGGCATTCTGCTGCGACTGCTGTTTCCGGACACATGTCCTGCCTGAGGCTGGGCAAAAGATTGATCCTCGCCTGAACCTGCCTGGCCGAATTCACTGCCGCCTGCAGCAAAACCAAATCCAACCTTTGATACCGTTAAGATCACGCTTCCATCAGGAGTCTCGACTGGATCTCCAATGATCGTATTTACATCTACCATTTGCTTTAAATTTTCCATAGCCGTTTTCATTAGACCTTGAATTGGATGGTCGCTCATAATGTTGCCCCCTATGCAGTATTATTGTGTTCTCCAAATATTTTGGATAAAGGCTTATTGCCAAAGGATGGCTTTCCGCCCTTCCAATATTTAACGAATCGCAATCCACCGATAATAGCATGCCCGATTCGAAACCGGACCATACCTGTTACCATCGTATCCAGACAAAGACCTTGAAAAATCGGAACAATTGATAGAACCGGCTGTGTTTTGAGCTTCATATAGTTTCCTGCCGCTCCGCACATTAAACCCTTTATAGTCCAAAGCATTCCGGCAGTGCTGCCTGTAGAAGCAGAATCCCCTAACCCGAATCTGGTATGCCATTCAAATTGTGTAATTTCAATATGCTTTAGAAATTTTCTTGCAATGGTATGAAGACCTGTAATATGCCCTGCCAGTTCTTTGAAATCACGAATTCCCGTTTTCACATCACTTTCTGTAATATGATCTTCCTGTGATTTCCCGCTGTTCTTTTCTTGGCCCATATTGGATTCCTTAACTACGCTTACACTCATATCCTTCTCATTTGCTTTTATAACAGGAACCTTGAATGTATAGCGAAGCAATCCGCCCCATGCTCTTACCTTTACTTTCAAGTCATCATTTTTTCCAATCCGGCAATATTCAACGGTGATGGTCAGCTTCGTAAAGGCAATAAGCAGCATAAAAAGAAAAAGAAATAAAAGAATTCCATAAACCCAAATCATCTATACCGCTCCTTTCAGCAATTAAGTATCGCCCAGTACGCCTTTCTTTAATCGAAAGTCTGTAAACTTGCCTATTGGACTGGACTTAAAAGGGGAGATTGAACATTTAACTCCATGTCCGGCCCCTCCCGCTCCCATCTCTAGCAGAGCAAAAAAAAGCTGCTTCCCAATACGATAGGAAGCAGCTTTCAATACTAATTTCTATACATGTTTTCATGAACGACTGCAGTATCCGCAAACAGATCATGCAGTGCCTGTTTTTTGGGAGTAAATCCCGCTACAATGTAAGCGATCCACACCGTTTTACTGATAAATCGCCCGACAAGTTCTCTAAAAAGGATCGTTCCCCATGATAGTGGTTTTTCTTGATTTAGTGAAACCACCCGGATGCCGAATATCATTTTACCAAGCGTCTGATTTAGAAATTTCGTCATCAGCACGAAGTATAGAAAGAAAATAAGCAATTCCAGAAGCGGTTTAGGAGAGAACATCGAACTTCCTCCATCACTTCCCGAAAAGATAAATATGGGTTTGATCAATATAGCATTGATCCCTGCGATAACAGCAAGGTCAACAAGATAAGCCCAAAAACGAATCCAAAACCCTCCATAAACCGGTTCTGAGCGAACGGGTTCCGATGTAAGGACAGAGGGCCGTTCCACTGTATCGTCAAATGTCGTGTCCATTAAACGCCCTCCTTTATTTTGAATACATGTACATCAAACGGCTATTAGCCGGTTTAGAAAATAGTTCGAATAAGCCAAACATCTGATACTCATCACTGAATACCTTTTTAGCTCCCAAGGAAAGCAGAGAATCAAAGCCTGAGCTTTGTTTATATTCAAAAACTTCAGCATTCTCGATTTTTAGATCCTTTTCCATTGCAGCTACAGTGTCATCAATGTATCCCAGTTCATCGACAAGCTTTTTTTCTTTCGCCTGGCGTCCGTCATAGATGCGTCCGTCCGCGATTTTTTTTACATCTTCACGAGTCATTTTCCGGCCTTCAGAAATAACATCCACAAATCCTTCGTAGGCGTTGTTTACCATACCTTGAAGGATATTGCGCTCTTCTTTTGTCATATCACGCGATGGAGACATAATGTCCTTATATGGACCGCTTTTAATCGTTTCGAACTTCACGCCATATTGCTTCGCGAGCTCACCATAGTTTACACCTTCCATAATGACTCCAAGTGACCCGGTAAGCGTATCAGGAGCAGCGAAAACTTTATCTGCTGCCGTTGAAATATAGTAGCCTCCTGAAGCAGCCGTTGTTCCCATGGACACATATAGCGGTTTTTTCGTTTTCTTTTTTAATTCCATTAAATGCTTATGTATTTCTGCACTCTCAACTACTCCGCCGCCAGGAGAATTCACTTTCAGTATAACTCCCTGAACGGAATCATCCTTTTGAACCTCTTCAATTTTTTTCAGAAACTCCTGATGATTGTATCCAGAGCTTTGAAAATAAGAAGCCGACTCTCCCGTATCCTGAATAACCCCATCTACTTCCAGGACAGCAATTCTATTTTCTGCAGAACCCTCCTGAATGATTTCTTCACCGAATTCTGAATCATTCATTGCAAACATTTCATTTGCAGCGCTTTGGAACGTCGTAACCGTATTGAAGATTGCTGAAACGATCACTAATACAAGGGCGATGCCTAGCGCAGCCCACCTTTTTCCATTCATTCCATATCCTCCTTCAGTTTCATTTACTTTCATTTCTATCGTCAAAAATGTTCCCTGGTATCAGTAAAAAAGAACATGACTTAAGGGATAAATGGTAAAATAAACAACATAACACATTGTATCATAATTTTACTCTTCAAGGATAACATTTCCATTTCAAGGGAGGATGTACCATGACCAATCGCCGCAATGTATTTTTTTATTATCGGAACTCGGATGATATAGGTGCCAAAGTAGAATCATTGACGAAGCTTGCTGAAAAATACGGGTTTACGGTTGTATCTCATTCAAAGGATGCAAACATTATTGCAAGCATCGGAGGAGACGGTACATTCCTGCAGGCTGTCAGGAAAACAAATTTTAGAGATGACTGCCTGTATGTAGGAATCAGCACAAAAGGGTCCGCCAGCGTTTATTGCGATTTTGTATTGGATGATACAGAAAAAATTATTGAAGCGATTACGACGGAGCAGGTTGAAGTCCGTAAATACCCTGTTATCGATGTAAAAATTGATGAATCCGCTTCTTTTAAATGCTTAAATGAATGCACAATCCGATCAGGGATTATTAAAACTTTTGTCATCGACGTGCATATTGATGAAATCCATTTTGAAACGTTCCGCGGAGATGGAATGATTATTTCCACACCAACGGGAAGTACAGCTTACAGCAAATCAGTAAACGGGGCTGTCATCGATCCGCTTTTGCCTTGTTTCCAAGTAAGCGAGCTTGCTTCTCTCAACAATAACCGATATCGAACATTAGGTTCTTCTTTTGTATTAAGCGGCAGCAGAAGATTAAGATTAGAGGTAGCTCAAGATGGAAATGACTATCCAGTAATCGGGATGGATAATGAAGCACTGAGCATCCGCAGCGTGCAGCAGATTGAAGTGACATTAAGCCCTTCTATCATTAAAACGGTAAAATTGAAGGACAACTCCTTCTGGGAAAAAGTGAAACGCAGCTTTTTGTAAGCAATAGCAAGGCCGTCCCCAGATTGGGGGCGGCCTTTGTTCTTGATTCAGAGCCAGTTAAGTGAACATATCTGAGCAGATCCTGGATTTAGAAATCTGCCTTTTCATAAACAACCTTTCCTTCTGCGACTGTCATTGCCACCTTCGTTTTGAGGAGCTCATCCGGATCTTCCATTGTAAAGGGATTGCAATCGAGAATGGTAAAATCTGCGTCAAACCCGGGCTGAATTTTTCCTCTTTCGTGTTCCTTATGGATTGCGGCTGCACTGCCTATTGTATAAAGATTAATCGCTTCATACATGGAAAGTGCTTCTTTCATGAAGTATCCCGGCTCCTCTGGTGTATGGATGCTTTTCCTTGTTACAGCTGCATGAATCCCTAAGAGCGGATCAATCGGTTCAATCGGTGCGTCTGATCCCCCGGCACATGGGATTCCACGGTCTATAAGAGTTTTCCAGGCGAAGGATGTTTTTACCCTTTCTTCTCCAAGCCTCTCTATAATCCAAGGGAAATCACTGGCTGTAAATCTTGGCTGGATATCAAGGATGATCGGCATATTCTGCAGCCGTTCGATGAGATCAGGCCGGAGAATTTGTGCATGAATGAAACGGTCTCTCTTTCCAATGGCGGGAGGATGCAATTCGACTGCATTCAGAGCCATCTCAAATGCTTGATCTCCAATTACATGGATGGCAATTTCCCTATTATAGGATCTTGCTTTTACTATTAGTTCATTCAATTCTTTTTGAGTATGGACGGCAACTCCCTTTACATGGGGATCATCCGAATACGGCTCGCTTAATAGCGCTGTCCTGCCGCCAAGTGCTCCATCTGCAAAGATTTTCATAGCCCCAAATTCAATAAATCTTTGATCCTCTATGCGGTTCTGCTCAAACTCGTCTATTACAAGATGATGGATAAGCAGGTGCGCCTTAAATGGGTTGTCTTCGGACAGCACTTCATTATAGGCATCAATCGGAAGCTGCATGGCTCCGTAATAGGACAAGTCTTCGGAATGCCCCCCGGTTAAACCATACGTGAAGCAGTCCTGAACAGCTTTGCTGAGCGCCTTTTTCAGGTATTCCTTTGAAACAGGAGGAATCGTTTCAAACAATACGATATCCTGAGCTCTGTCCATCAAAAATCCAGAAAGTGAACCGTCTTCCCTGCGGCCAATAATTCCTCCTGCCGGATCCGCCGTTTCTTCCTCAATTCCTGCAAGCTTTAGTGCAGCAGAATTTGCTAAAATAGCGTGCCGGCATATCCTTTTTAAGACAATTGGATGCTCTGCGGACATTTCATCAAGAACCTTCCTGTCAAACATCGATCCTTCACCCAGCTGATTTTCATTCCACCCTTCACCGATCACCCATTCTCCCGGCGGAGTTTCTGCAATTTTCCCTGCAAGTGCTGCTTTAATGGCTTCGTGGCTTTCCATATCAGAAAAATCAAGCCTCATCAATTTCTCACCATGACCTATTAAATGGAGATGACTGTCCACAAAGCCAGGAAACACGGTTTTTCCTTTTAGATATATTTCTTCATCAATGGTATCCGCATATGCAGCTCTGATTGATTTTTCATCGCCTGCTGCCTCAATTTTATTTCCTGCTGTATAGATGGCCTCTACCTGTTTGTTTTCGCCTTCCATTGTATAGATCGTGCCGCCGTGCCATAACGTTCCCATGATTATCCTCTCTTTCTATGTATTTCATTGAAATATGGAAATTCTAGCATACCGCCGCCATAAAGAAAACCAGGCGTCTGCCCGGCTCCTTTATTTTACCTATGAAATTTAAACACTTTCTCTCATTTGCTCTTTTTGACGGAGCTCGACTCTCCGGATTTTTCCGGAAGCGGTTTTTGGCAGGTCTGTTACAAATTCTATTTTACGAGGATATTTATAAGGCGCTGTCAATTTCTTAACGTGCTCCTGCAGAACCTTCACAAGACCAGGATCTTCAGCATCTGCACCGTCACCGAGCACTACATATGCCTTTACCACACTACCTCTAATTTCATCCGGACTCGCAACAACAGCACACTCTCTTACAAACGGATGTTTTATAAGCGCATCCTCCACTTCAAAGGGTCCTATCGTATAGCCCGAGCTGATGATAATATCATCAGAACGTCCTTCGAACCAGAAATAACCGTCCGCATCCATTCTCGCCCTGTCGCCTGTCAAGTAATAATCCCCTCTGAATTGCATTGCCGTCCTCTCCGGATCTTTGTAATATTCCTTAAAAAGGGCTGGAGTGGAGCGATGTACCGCAATGTCTCCTACTTCATTTTCCTTGCAAACCTCACCATTGCCGTTAATGATTGCTACCGTGTTGCCCGGCGTAGGTTTTCCCATTGATCCCGCTTTAATCTCCATTCCCTTCATTACCCCGACCAGAAGCGTATTCTCGGTTTGTCCGTATCCATCGCGCACTTCAATTCCAAAGTGCTTCCTGAAAATGTCTATAACTTCCCTGTTCAAAGGCTCTCCTGCGGAAACGGCGCTGTGCAGGCTGGAAAGGTTGAAACGGGATAAATCCTGTTCTTTTGCCATCAGTCTATATTCTGTGGGAGTACAGCATAAAACATTAATTTGCTGATCCTGAAGCAGCTGCAGATAGTGAGACGCTTCAAACTTACCATGGTAGATAAAGCCGGTTGCCCCCATTCCAAGTACGGATAAAAACGGACTCCAAATCCATTTTTGCCAGCCTGGTCCGGCTGTAGCCCAAACCTTGTCCTCTTTACGAATGGAGAGCCAGTTGGCAGCAGCCGTCCTAAGATGTGCATACGCCCATCCATGTGTATGGATAACGCCTTTAGGATTGCCGGTCGTACCGGATGTATAAGAAAGAAAGGCAGTGCTGTCATTTTTGGTGTCTGCAAATTCTAATTCACCAGATTGCCTGCTCATCTCTTCCGTCAGCGAGCGCCAGCCAGGCTGAGGCTTTCTTATCACCCATTTAAGTAAATCTTGTGCTTCCTCTACTTCATTGGTTTGTTCTGTGAATTGCTCATAGCAGATGATCCCTTTTACTTCACCATGGGTAATTCTGTAGCGGAGATCCTTAGGTCTTAGCAATTCAGAACTCGGAATGACAACTATTCCCGCTTTTAAAGCACCCATATAAACGGCATAGGCTTCCACAATACGCGGTGTCATGATTAGGAGCTTGTCCCCCTGGCGTAAACCCGCTTCTATTAAAGCGCTTCCAATTTTGTTTGCTTCCGTTATTAATTCGCCATATGTAAGTTCTCTGCGCTGAATCCCGTCTTCCCAAATAAGTGCCGTTTTCCCGGCATCTGCATTTTTCTCTATTTCGCTAACCAAATTGTAATAATCAGGTGCAAGTAAGCTCTCCCGTTTCATATCCTGACTCCCCCTTTGCATTCTTCTTTTTAATTATACAAAATTTTTATAAATTTTTGAATAATAACAATTTATTCAGCGCTAATAGGGGATGCTGTTCTTTAGGGGCTGAATACATTTCAGAATTCAAAAAAAATAGAGCAGGGTTGCCCCTGCTCCTGTAGCCATGTTTTATTTATTATTTTTTGTAACCGCCGCCCAAGTTTGATTGTGCGTAAGAAACTAGACGCTTAGTGATCTCTCCACCTACAGATCCGTTAGCGCGTGCAGTAGTTTCTGCTCCAAGGTTTACACCGAATTCAGAAGCGATTTCGTATTTCATTTGGTCGATCGCTTGTTGTGCGCCTGGAACTACTAGTTGGTTTTGTCTGCTTTGTGCCATGTGTTCTCACCTCCTTGTGAATATAGAGTGTGTAATAACACATGTCTTCATTCTTCAAATCTTTCTGGTAATTGTTACTAACAATTTCCCTGATTTAAAGGTTCAGAGCAGACTGTCCAAACTTTTGTCTGCCGCATCCGTTTTATCCGTAAAATCAATGGTTACGGTGTGATCGACCGCTTCCTGTGTCAAGCTGTCAAAGTCTACAAAACTTTCGTATCTGTTGGCTTTATCAAGCTTCGGTCTCGTTTTTGGCGCTGCCGGAGTAAATATTGTACAGCAATCTTCATATGGACGAATGGAAATATCGTGTGTCCCGATCTCTTTAGCAATCTTGATAATTTCCGGTTTATCAAATGAAACGAGCGGTCTGATGACCGGTGTCGCTGTTACATCATTAATAGCAAACAGACTTTCAAGCGTTTGGCTTGCCACTTGTCCTAAGCTCTCACCTGTAACAATTGCAAGCCCTCCATTTTTAATCCGGAGCTGATCCGTAATTCGCAGCATCATTCTTCTTGTAGAAGTCATCGTATAGTTTTCAGGCACCTGCTGTTGAATCTGTTCCTGAATCGCTGTGAAAGGAACGATATGAAGCTTCATTTTCCCTCCATAATTGGAAAGCTGTTCGACGAGGTCAATGACTTTTTGTTTCGCTCTTTCACTTGTATAAGGGGGACTGAAAAAATGGACAGCCTCCAATTCAACCCCTTTTTTCATCGTCATATAAGCAGCAACAGGGCTATCCAATCCTCCTGAAAGCATAAGCATCGCTTTCCCGCTGATTCCCGCAGGCAGGCCTCCCGGACCGAACGTATCCTGAAACATAATGTATGTTCCTTCTGTACGAACTTCTACTTTAATCTCATGATCGGGCTTCCGTACATTTACGGTGAGCTCTTCAGTATTTGAAAGAATATGTCCTCCAAGAATGCCGTTCATCTGGTCAGATGGCACAGCAAAGGTCTTATCCGCTCTCCTTGCACTGATCTTAAAGGTGTCACCGGGCTGGTATACAGAATTGATAGCTTCCAAAGCTGTCTTTTTAATTTCTTCAACATCACTCTCGCACTTCGCTGCAAGGCTAAAAGAATGAATACCAAAAATGCCTGTCAGTCTTTTCGAAATTTCCTGATGAGGCTCCCCGTTTAACTGAATGTAGATCCGGTCCCGGTTTGACTGAAATCGGATAGCAGGAAAGTCTTTTAATACTTCTTTTATATTTCTTCTAAGTCTTTCAACAAATTTGCTGCGGTTTTTCCCTTTAGTGGAAATCTCCCCGAACCGCACGAGTATATGTTCAAATCGCATCATTCTACCTCTTCATTTTCATAATATGCTTAATGGCCTGCTCGAGAGCTGTAAACATGCTTTCCAGCTGCGAACGGTCTGTATGGATATCCAGGCTGATTCTAATTCCGCTTTCAGCTTCTTCCTTGCTTTTGCCCATCGCCAGAAGGGTTTTGCTCGGTAAACTCTTTTTAGAAGAACAGGCAGATGTGGTCGATACGTAAATCCCGCTCTCCTCCAGCCTATGAACGAGAACTTCAGATTTAACCCCTGGAACAGAGAAGTGAATGATGTGCGGGGCTGAATGACCTTTAGTGGTATTCAGTACAACACCTTCCATTGTGCTCAGCCTTTTCATAATCTGCATTTTCGTTTCTTCAAGAGCCTTTCCAAACCGCGCATAGTCCTCCTTAGCCATTCGAAGCGCTTTTGCGGCTGCCGCGATTCCGGGTACGTTTTCCGTACCGGACCGATAGTGATTTTCCTGTTCGCCTCCCGAAAGAAGCGGTGTTAGACGGATGCCTTTTCTTACATATAAAATTCCAGTACCTTTGAGACCATGGAACTTATGGGCTGAAAGGGAACATAAATCAATACCTGCCCCTTTCAGATCCAGCGGAATCTTTGCCGCTCCCTGAACATGGTCCGTATGGAATGAAATGTTAGGATACTCTTCAAGTAACGCTCCAATTTCTTCAATTGGCTGGATGGTTCCTACTTCATTATTAACGTGCATGACAGATACTAAAATCGTATCTTCCCTTATTTCGTTTTCTAATTGCGAGGGGCTGACTCTTCCTTCTTCATTAACGGCAAGGATTGTCAAATCAAAGCCGAAATCCTTTTCCAGCTGCAAACAGGCTTCCATTACAGATGGATGCTCAACAGCAGATACAATAATATGCTTGCCTCTATGCTTTTTCATAAAAGCCGTACCTTTAATGGCAAGATTATTGGCTTCCGTTCCTCCTGAGGTAAACACGATTTCATCTTCTTCAGCGCCAAGGAGATTCGCTGTCTGCTTTCGTGCCTGCCTCATAAGATTTTCAGCCATGCTCCCCATTTTATGAAGAGATGAAGGGTTGCCGAAAAAATCATTGGTGACTTGTATATAGGATGCCAGAACCTCTGGATATGGTTTTGTTGTGGCACTGTTGTCTAAATATAGCATTTTCATTCCTCCATGGATAAATGCACACATCGTAATATGTTATCATATAGGCCGGAATATTGAAATGGAGAAATCTATCCGTTGACGGGTTAAATTTTTTGAATATAATTAAAATTAAAACAGTTGAACAATTCGACATTTTTCATAAAGCTGTGGTAATATCTTACCGGTATGTATTGTCAGAGTCAGGAGGCTTATCATGAAACAAGGTTTATCAACTAAAGAAACGTTTGTCGTTGGACTCATGCTGTTTGCCTTATTTTTCGGAGGCGGAAACATGATTTTCCCCCCGTCGCTAGGACAGGCAGCAGGCACAAACGTATGGATTGCCATAGCCGGATTCCTTATAACAGGTGTGGGGCTGCCATTGCTTGGAGTGATTGCGATTGGTTTAACAGGCTCTGATGTCCAAACATTAGGGAGCCGGATTCATCCCATTTTCGGGATCGTCTTTACCATTGTTCTCTATTTAGCAATTGGTCCGCTATTCGGCATTCCGAGAACAGGAACCGTCGCCTATGAAATAGGCGTTACACCATTTCTTCCAGAGGGGATGGCTAAAAACGGAATGTCCTTATTCATTTACACCCTGCTATTTTTCGGTGTAACGTACTGGCTTTCACTAAATCCAAGCAAGCTTGTAGACAGAATTGGAAAGCTCTTAACCCCTGCTTTGCTGGCAATTCTCGCATTGCTTGCCATTAAAACATTTGCTACGCCGATGGGAGCTGCAAAAGCCCCGCAGCCTGCTTATCAGGATAGTCCATTTTTCAAAGGATTTTTAGAGGGTTACTTAACGATGGACACACTTGCCGCCCTCGTATTCGGGATAGTTGTCATTAACGCTGTTCGGGACAAGGGAATAACGAACAGCAAATCCATTACAAAGGTTTGCATACAGTCAGGCCTCATTGCAGCTGCCGGATTGGCACTGGTTTATCTTTCTCTTGCCTACATGGGAGCAACAAGCGTCGACGCCGTCGGGCTTCAAAGCAATGGAGGACTCATATTATCCAAATCAGCCAATGTCCTCTTTGGTTCATTAGGAAACATTGTCCTCACACTTGCGATTACATTTGCATGTCTAACAACCAGCGTTGGACTTGTATCAGCTTGCGGGCAATATTTTTCGAAAATTCTACCAAAGGTTTCGTACAGTGTTATTATTCTCATACTGACCATTTTCTCTACAGTAATAGCGAACTTTGGCCTAACACAGCTCATTGCATTTTCGGTACCTCTTCTGACAGCGATTTATCCGCTTGCGATCGTTCTGATTTTGCTGTCACTCATTGACAAGATCTTTAACAGGGCTCCGGAAGTATACGCTGTTAGCCTGTTCTTAACAGGAATCATCAGTATCGCCGACGGTTTAAAAGCAGCAAAAATACAATTGGGTTCTCTCTATGAGCTTTTCGATGCCTTTGTTCCATTATTCTCAAAAGGCATCGGATGGGTTGTACCCGCTATAATCGGTGCCCTTATCGGATATGTAATTGCTCTAATCCGCAGGCCAAATCTTAAAACAAAAGAGAGTCATTAAAAAAGGACAGATCCAATGGATCTGTCCTTTTTTCCGTCTCTATTTGTTTTTCAATTCTTCTAAATCTTCTTCAACAAGCGTTCCAATTTTTTCAAAGGAACCCGGTTCTACATGTTCAATAGCCGTTGCCGCCTTCTTTAATGAGCTTTCATATTCATAATGCCGGAAGAGATTCTCTGCTTCATGCAGATCTTTTGAAAGCCTTTCATTCCGGCTTCTGAACCGGTTCCCATACTGGATAATCCTTTCAACATAATATACTTGTTCAATCATATCTTCTGTTTGCTGATGCACTTTAGCAGAAGCAGAGACGGCATCTTCAAGCAGGATATTGACCGCTACCATATCCAGCGGAATTTCATCCAGCTTCTCAGATACATAAGCGATTGTTCTCTGAGCCTCTTTTAACAGGTCGGAGTAAGCAGCTGGCAAACCAGGCACATTGCTCTTGCTGATCGATCTTGCAGATTCATTAAGCAAACGCCTTGCCTCTGTTAACTGCTCGCGTGCCAGCAGCTCTTCTTTTCGAAGGGCATGAAGCATCTCCCGGTACTCGTTATGGTCTTTGCGAACTTCAGATGTTTGTTTTTCAAGCTCCAGCAGTTCTTCTTTCAGAAGGGAATAAGCAATTTTTTCACTCGCCATTTTATCCTGAATGTGATGGAAGCGCTTTTGAAGCGCCGCTACTTGTTTATCAATGCTGCGCAGTCTGGATGTTTCCTCTTCGCTTAGATGATAGCTTTTCTTTACCGTGTCCGTTTCTTCCTTTGAAATAAGCTTAGCAGCTGTTAATTCATGAAGTGCTCCCTCTGTCTTCACTGTTTCAGATAACACAAAGTGGTGGGCGTGCACTTCCTTTTCAAGAAGATCATACATCGTCTCAATCGATTCATGGATCTCTTGGAGACTTTCGCTGATTCCGTCCAATTCAAGTTCGCAAATCTTTTCCTGGAAAATGATGAGCGTCCCGGATATCCGCTCCGCTTCACTTTGAATTTGAATATGTTCAAGAAAATATCCCTGTTCTGCCATTTCCTTGTATCCATCCGAAATTTCAGCCAGCTGGTTCGGTATTGCACTCTGACAGTCTGCAAGCATGGCAGGGATGAGCTCTATTTTGGCGCATAGCTCATCCAAAATAACATTCTGTTTTGTAAGGATTTCTCTAGCAGCCAAATAATTGCCTGCGTCTGTCTCTGCTTCAAACCGCTTTAGTTCTTCATACACTTCATAAAGCGCTGTCTCGAGCTTTGCATGCGCTCTTCCAAACGTATGACTGTGGGCAAGCAGAGTCTTTTTCGCTTTTTTAAATTTCTCTTTTACATCTTCAATTTCAATGCTGTTTCTCTCTTCGCTCGTTACAAGCTCATAGATTTCTTCGATGATCTGTTCAATGTTCTGATCGGCTGCCTCAAGCATCCTCTCAATATGGGCGAGTACCTCTTTTGATTTCTTGAATCGGTACTTGTCCGCATGGTCTTCTGCATCGAATAGCAGTTCTTCTACTTCAGGAAGCTGGGACGTAATGATTTCATCCCATTCCTGTCTCCATTTTTCAAATAACTCTTCCGCTTGTCCAGTCATTTTTAGTTCTTTTACTCTGGACATCTCGTCTGCGAGCGACCGGTTCATAATTTCAATTTTTCTCGCTTCAAGCCGGTCGACTTCCCGGTATATATTTTTCCTGATAAAATAACCGACTGCGAAAAAGATAACGAGTGCAGCCAGTAAACCAATAACGACTTCCATAATGGGCCCCCTTGCTGTATATAAGAAAAGCACAAGCTCTGATAGCCCCATGAGCTGCTTGCGGCTTACGTCTGCTCAAGCGTTCAAAACCGCACGCCGGAAAAAGAATCATGAGACGGCTGGTCCGCTGCTTTATCAGTTTCAAGAATTGTTTATAATAATGCTGTGTCAGTACACAGACTTTTCTCATTGAAAAAAAAACGGTTTGCCGCTGTCATGTTAGAATCTACTGACTCGTTCCATACCCTTCATTTGTCACATGCACATTCTATGTATAACACTTGCAAAAGTTATGTTATTTCAATGTTTTTATGATACCATGTTAACGATATTTTTTGACCAGTTTTTTTAATTTTTTACATGCTATTATCCTGCTTTATACCAAGGGGGAAAAGAATTTGATAAAAATAGACGGTCATGTCCATACTCCTTTTTGCCCTCACGGCTCCCCGGACAGTCTTAAAAGCTATGCCGAAAGAGCTATTGAGCTTGGGTTTAAAGAGATTTCATTCACTGAACACGCTCCGCTTCCTGAAGGATTTTCCGATCCTGTACCTGAGAAGGACAGCGCTTTGCCAATGGAACAGCTTGAACTCTACATCCATTCCATTCTGGAAATTAAAAAAGCTTACTCGAAGGAAATTAGAATTAATCTGGGGTTTGAAATAGATTATATCGAGGGATTTGAAGCAGCCACATCCAAATTCCTGAACAATTATGGAGAAATAATGGACGATTCCATTCTTTCCGTTCATTTTCTGCTGAATAACGGAAACTACTACTGCTTGGACTACAGTGAAGAGGGTTTTGCCGAGATATGCCAGGCGGCAGGCTCTGTTGAGGATACCTATAATCTTTATTACCGGACAGTTGAAAAATCCATTCTTTCCGATTTGGGCAGCTGGAAGCCTAAACGAATCGGCCATATCACACTCGCTCATAAATTCCAGCTGCTGTTCCCTGCACCCTGTCAGGACTTGGAACGAATCAGCAGCCTGCTTGATTTAATAAAAGCGGGGGGCTATGAGCTTGATTACAATACGGCGGGCTTGAGAAAAAAACATTGCCAAAATCCCTATCCATATGACAGTGCGGCAAGGCTTGCCATCGAAAAGGGCATTCCGCTTTTGTACGGTTCAGATGCCCATATGGCTGAAGATACGGGAGCAGATTATCAAGCCTTTGAAAGATTGATTACAGGATTGCCTCTTTCTTCGGAGTAAGCAATGAAATCATCCAGCTTTCAAGCTCATGGAAATACTGCTTAACAAAGTAATCTTCATGCGGCTGAAGGTAAAGAACTTCCGCAATATACTGGGGCTGAAGGAAAGGCATTGTCAGCATCCCTTTCAGCTGGACAATGAAATGGCCAATCGGTATTTTATTCAGGCTTCCGTCACCCATACCCTCTTCCAGCAATGAAGCCAGTAAAAACTTTTCTTTCAGCATATACGTACTCATCACTTCTCTGATCAGCATCGTATCCAATGTAATTTCCCGATATACAAACCGGGTTAATTGACGCCGTTCATGCTGATAGCTTAAAATGTTAAAAACTAAACGGGTCAGCCTGCTCACCGGACTTTTATCAAGATCAGCCAGAATGGCCCCGTCCATGGCATTTAAATATCCTTCGTAAAAATCGGAAACAAGATATTCCATCAATCCGGTTTTGCCGTTGAAATAATACGAAATATGAGCAACATTGACGCCTGCTTTCTTGGCAATTGCCCTGACGGAAGTACCAGTGAAGCCATTCGTATTAAACAGAGAAATAGCTGATTGAATGATTTTTTCCTTTGTCAGATTAAAGGTTTCCTGTTTCATCCGGCTCACCCCTTGTATTCTTTCCTACTTCTTTCCATAGAAGAAGGGGGAATCCTTTATGATCTTCTCGACAAAGTTCCTTTTGCAGAAGATCCCGTTCGTTATATTTGAATGAAAGAGGGAGATAAATCATGTTTCATGTCGAAAAATACTCAAATAACACGAAAGAAAATTACGAGCTTGTTATAAAACAGCTGAAGGCTCTTCTCGAAGGGGAACCGGACCAGATTGCCAATCTGTCTAACGCTTCCGCATTGCTGAACCAGTTTCTTACAGAGGTTAATTGGGTCGGCTTTTATTTAATGAAAGAAGGAGAACTCGTTCTCGGCCCATTTCAGGGACTGCCCGCTTGTGTGAGAATTCCTGTTGGCAAAGGGGTCTGCGGAACGGCCGCGGCGTCTGGTGAAACCCAGCTCGTTGAAGACGTACATCAATTTCCCGGCCACATCGCCTGTGATGGAGCAACCAATTCTGAAATCGTCGTACCTTTAGTAAAAAACGGAGAAGTCATTGGTGTCCTCGATATCGACAGCCCTGTTAAAAACCGGTTTAATGAGCTGGACAAAGAATATATTGAACTTTTTGCAGAAGCACTGCTGCCGTTTATTTAACAAATGAGCTCTTGTTTAATTAGGTTCTATAAATAATACCTGTCCATGCTAATTGGAGCGGAGGATGAGGTAATACAGCCAGCTGAAAAAAGCGCCTGGATTTATGTCCGGGCGCTTTTTTTATTTCTGTTATACTTGGCTCTTGATTGGCGCTGCAGGCGTTCGCTCCAATCAACAGGTGTAAAAAAATCAACCTCATGCTTTAACATAGCCTATTATTTATCAGAATCCGCCTGAATGACCACTTGATCTTTGCCATTGCTTTTCGCTTTGTAAAGAGCCCTGTCTGCTCTTAAGAACAGCTGTTTAGGTGTATCCTCCCGGTCCGCTTCCCACCAGGAAATTCCGCAGGATACAGTAATGGAAGGAGACGTAATTTCTCTTACCCGTTCCACAAGGCGGTTCGCAACCGCAATACCAGACTCGATTTCCACCTGCGGCAGGTAAATTGCGAGTTCTTCTCCGCCCCATCTTGCTCCAACATCATGCTCTCTCACATTGCTTTTAATAATGTTTCCTACTTGAATAAGAACCTCATCGCCTGTCTGATGACCATAGGTGTCATTGATGTTTTTGAAATTATCAATGTCTATTAACAGGAAGACCCCATTTCTTTCCTGACTCATTGATTGCCGGATCCGTTCATTTAAATAGTTTCTCGAAAACAGCTTTGTCAGGTTATCCGTCTTAACAAGTGCCTCCAGTTCTTCGCGCAGCATTGAATTTGTCAGGGCAAGTGTGGAATGGTGAATCAGCGATTGAAGAAGCTTAAAAGTTTCAAATGTAAAATGGTATGGCGTTTCATGTACAGCAATAGCAAAACCTCTGACCTGCTCATTCTCCATCATCGGAACGGCCATCAGGCATTTGTAAAGCCCTGGTATGTTTTGAGCAGAAAGGTTCCCTATGAAAATTCCTTCCTTCTCATTAATAATCTTTGTCCTTACGAAGGAAAGATAAGACTCTGCTTCGGGAGTAATAAAGAAGCCTGTACTGCCGGGCAAAAGCTGGTAGCTTCCGGACGAATCTTTGTAAAAGAAACCTGCTTCCTGTGCATTAAAGGAATGGATAATCCGTTCTGAAAGAAATTTCATCGTATCTTTAAGCGGCATGTTTTTATTTAGCTGATGAGATGTTTCATTGATTAGCCTCAGATCCTCTATCACTTTTTTAGACTGCTGATAAAGCTGGGCATTCTCCATCGCGTTTCCAGCCGCATTCGCCAGCATCATAATAAACTTAATTTCCGATTCCTTGAGAGGACTTATTTTGTCAGAGATGACCTCGAGCACTCCGTATATTCCCTGCCTCCCTTTGAGAGGAACGAATACATGGATATTTTCAGAGGAGGCTCTGTCCATTTTAATGGTCCCCGTTAAAAAAGCTTCCATCGCACAGTCCGTAGAACCTTTTTCATCGAAATATAAATCCTTTGTCGGCAGTTCAAGTCTGCTGTCATTGTCATGTGAAAGAAATAAATAGAAAATGTAGGAAGAATACATGCTTTGAAGGGCTTCAATAAGTTCAAAAAGAACCTGATCCTTATCCATTGAGGAATGGAACCGCTCAGTCAGCTCATAAAGATGAGTATGCTTTCTTGAATTCAACACACTCGTTTCAATCTCTCTGCAATAAAAAAGAAACTGGCTGCATGCATGGCTTACTTCATTAAGATCATCGGTACCTGTCAATTCAGCTCCAATCATCTCAAGGACCGCAAACCATTCTTTCTGAGGATCACCGATCAGCATCCTGCATTGGTCAGTCTTTTTGGAAAAGCCATTCTCAAACAATTCATCCCGGTCTTCCTCTGTAGAAGAAACAGGGGATTGAAAGGATGAAGTGCTCGCCGTAAAATAGGGCAGCAATGGAACATTTGCAGAATAATAGCAGTAAATTGCTGCTTGGTCAGCATTAAATACAGATTTCAATTCAGAGGCTAGCCACCTTGACGCCTTCTCAATGGAATGATCTGTTCTTTCATTATATAAATAGGCAAAAAAACGGCCGTTCAGTGATGCAGCCTTGCTGATGATTTCTTGCATGTTTGGACCACCCGTTAAATTCCAAATTAAGTAAATTTTAATGATTTTATTATATCATAAAACTAGCTCTTTCCATAGATTAACTTTCCCTGTCAGCCTATCAAATAAACGCACAGTTGACATCATCGCCACTACGTCATATAATGTTCTTTGTTGTGTAAAATATTGCAGCCTCAGAATCGCATAGATGTCCCCATTTTGTTCCCGTGCCTGACACGAGGTGCATCGAGTAACTCCCTGCTGCTGGAGCGAGGATGCATGAAAACATAATGGTCATACATGTAAGGTTCGGTCTGGTTTTTATTTTATACAAAATAAAAACACAAGGAGGAGTCATATAATGTCTCGTTATACTGGCCCTAGCTGGAAACTATCCCGCCGTCTTGGAATCTCTCTAAGCGGTACAGGTAAAGAATTAGAAAAACGCCCTTACGCTCCTGGACAACACGGTCCTGGACAACGTAAAAAACTTTCTGAGTACGGTCTTCAATTGCAAGAAAAACAAAAACTTCGTCACATGTACGGAGTAAACGAGCGCCAGTTCCGCAACACGTTCGTTAAAGCTGGAAAAATGAAAGGGATCCTTGGTGAAAGCTTCATGGCTTTGCTTGAATCCCGCCTTGACAACGTTGTTTACCGTCTTGGTCTTGCGCGCACACGCCGCCAAGCACGCCAATTGGTAAACCACGGTCACATCATGGTTGACAACGGCCGCGTTGACATTCCATCTTTCCAAGTTAAAACTGGTCAAGTTATCACTTTGCGCGAAAAATCCCGCAACCTTGATATCGTGAAAGAAGCTCTAGAAGTAAACAGCTTCGTTCCAGAATACTTGACTTTTGATGCTGACAAGCTTGAAGGAACTTACACTCGTCTTCCTGAGCGTTCTGAGCTTCCAGCTGAAATTAACGAATCTCTTATCGTTGAGTTCTACTCTCGTTAATCGATTTGAAGAAAAAACCGCTGAACTTTTGTTCGGCGGTTTTTTTGTTTTGGTTAATTGTTTGCACTGACCCCCAGTGCAGCAACGCGCTGGGGGAACGGGCAAGAAGCGGACGAACCCTTATCCCGCAACGGCTTTCTACTAACGGGGACGGAGGTTTAGTGCTTTAGTAGAGCGGGGGTCAGTGCACAGCACTGACCCTCAGTAAAGTAAAGCGTTGGGGGAATGAGCAAGAAGCGGACGAACCCTTATCCCCCAACGGCTTTCTACTAACGGGGACGGAGGTTTAGTGCTTTAGCAGAGCGGGGGTCAGTGCAAGGCCCCCGCAAAAACTGAAAAAAAGCGCCCAAAACTATGGGCGCTTTTTTCCAACCGATTAAAACTGTACCATCGTATACTTCTTTTTCCCGCGTCTGATAATTGTAAATTCGTCATCGATCCGGTCATCTGCATGCAGTGCATAATCCAATTCCTGCTTGCGCTCGCCATTCACGTAAACGGCCCCGTTTGTAATGTCTTCTCTCGCCTGTCTTTTTGAAGGAGCGATACCAGCTTCAATAAGCAGGTCGATCAGGCTGATCTCTTTGCTGCTTGCCTGATGGGACGGAACGTCTTTGAATCCTTGTTTGATTTCTTCTCCGCTGAGCGCTTTGATTTCCCCGCTAAATAGCGCTTGGGAAATGCGAATCGCCTGGTCAAGAGCTTCTTGTCCATGAACCATTGCGGTTACTTCTTCTGCCAGACGCTTATGAGCTGCTCGTTTTTCAGGAGCTTCTTGAACTTCTTTTTCAAGCGCGTTGATTTCTTCATGAGAAAGGAATGTAAAGTACTTCAGGTATTTTACTACATCACGATCATCTGCGTTGATCCAGAACTGGTAGAACTCGTATGGAGATGTTTTTTCGCGATCCAGCCAAACAGCTCCTCCCTCGGTTTTTCCGAATTTCGTGCCATCTGCCTTTGTTACGAGCGGAATCGTCAGCCCGAATGCTTTAGCTTCTTCTTCCGTTTTACGGATCAGCTCCAGGCCTGCGGTAATATTCCCCCACTGATCGCTTCCACCGATTTGAAGCTTACAGCCTTTGTTTTGGTACAGGTTAAGAAAATCGTATGACTGCAGAATCATGTAGCTGAACTCTGTGAATGAGATGCCGGATTCAATCCGCGTTTTAACAGAATCTTTAGCAAGCATGTAGTTCACACCAAAGTATTTTCCTACATCCCTCAAGAAAGCAATAACATCCATTTTTCCAAGCCAGTCAAAGTTGTTGGCAATGACAGCCGGATTTGCTTCTGCTTTAAAATCCAGAAACCTTGAGAGCTGTTCTTTGATCCGATCAGACCAGAGCTGGACAATATCCTCAGTATTCAGCGTACGCTCTGCCTTTTTACCGCTCGGATCACCGATTAACCCTGTTCCGCCCCCAACCAGTGCAATGGGATGGTGGCCAGCCTGCTGAAATCTTTTCAGCGTCAAAATAGGCAGCATATGGCCAATGTGAAGACTATCCGCTGTTGGATCAAATCCCGAGTATAATCTAATGGATTCCTTATTCAACAGTTCCTCAAGACCTGTTTCATCTGTAATCTGGCTGACCAGACCTCTAAATTTTAAATCAGACAATAATTCATTCATGTGACATACTCCTCTTCGTTTTGATGAAAAATAAAAAAGCCCCTTCATTATAAAAATGAAGGGACGAATTTCGTCGCGGTACCACCCTACTTAAGAATAGTTCAACAAATAACCATTCTTCGCTCAATCAGATAACGGCCGCAGCCGTCTTCAGCCGCGTATTGCAGCTTCAGATGCTCATGGAATGTAATTCACAGTCTGTTTATGTACTGATTTTCACCAACCATCAGTTCTCTGAAACAGGGAAACAGCTGTTACTGTAATCCAGTCGTTGCTCAATATTCACATATTGAATTTTTACCACAATACAGGCCATTATGTCAAATCTGTTTTTGCGACAAATGATACAAATTTTCAGTTAATTTTGTGTTATAATATTTTTGCTTCAAGGGGGAGGATTGGAATGGAGAAATGGATACAGAAATGGTCTTGGGATTCTGCTAAACAGGAAATTTTGAAAAAAAGACTGCGGATTGCTTACGGGGTTTTATGGAATATGACCCTCATCGCCCTTATACTAATTGGTACTTTCGTCATTTTCGCCGGAAGCGCAGGAGCCGGTTACTTTGCCTCTCTTGTAAAGAATGAAGATATTATTAGCTACAATGAATTGAAAAAAGACATCAATAATTATGAAGAAACGACAGAAGTTTATTTTGATAACAATGAATTGGTTGGTAAGCTAAGATCTGATCTTTTCAGAACAAAAGTAAAACTTCATGATATTTCTCCTCATTTAAAAGACGCCATCATTGCAACTGAGGATGAATTTTTTTATGAACATGATGGAGTGGTTCCGAAAGCGATTTTCAGAGCACTTTATCAGGAATTTACGAACGCCAATATGCAGAGCGGCGGAAGCACACTGACTCAGCAGCTGATTAAGAATCAGGTTCTTACGAATGAAGTTTCTTTTGACCGTAAAGCAAAAGAAATTTTGCTTGCCCTTCGCTTAGAGCGTTTTTTTGAAAAAGAAGAAATTCTCGAAGCCTATTTAAATATGGCGGATTTCGGGCGGGATAACTCAGGACGCAACATTGCGGGAGCCGAAACGGCTGCCCAGGGAATATTTGGTGTGAGCGCAAAGAATCTTAGTATTGCTCAAGCGGCATTTATTGCCGGAATGCCTCAAAGTCCCTTTGCTTATACACCTTATACGAATGAAGGAACTTTGAAAAAAGATCTGTCTCCAGGCATCAATCGCATGAAAACCGTCCTTCGCCGGATGCTTAGCGAAAAAGCTATTACCATGAGTGAATATGAAAGCGCTTCTTCAGAGGATATCTCTTCACAGTTTAAAAAAGGGAATGAAAACCGCCATCGTCAGCAATATCCTTTCCTGACAGACGAAATTGAGAAACGGGCAAAAGAGATTTTGATGGAGCATCTAGCGGATGAAGATGGCTTTCTGCCTGAGGATCTTTCACGTAATTCAAAATTAAAGAGTGACTACCTGACTCTTGCTGATCGCGAGCTAAGACAAAACGGCTACCGCATTCACACAACCATCAATAAAGATATATATGAAGCGATGCAGCAGGCAGCAAAAAATTATAAAGACTACGGCAAGGTCAATACCGTGCAAAAGAAAAATCCTGATACAGGGCAGCAGGAGTCAGTAAATGAACCGATAGAACTTGGCGCTTTGCTGCTGGAAAACAAAACAGGAAAAATTCTTAGTTTCGTCGGTGGCCGCGATTATGAGAGGGAACAAGTTAACCATGCCACTTCAACCCTAAGATCCATCGGGTCAACCATGAAACCCCTCGTATTTTACGGGCCTGCGATCGAAGAAGGATTTCTGCAGCCCGGAAGCTATTTGGCTGACCTTCCCTATGAGAAAAAGCAAGTAAAGGGTGACTCTTACAAGCCTAATAACTTTGACCGAAAATTCCATGGACTGGTAAGTGCAAGGGAAGCATTGGCCAAATCCTATAACGTAGCGGTTGTCAGAGGCTATGAGAAGCTGATGCCTTCAAAGCCGATCAAGTATTTAAAGAAGATGGGCATCACATCAATTCCTGACGAAAAAAACGATTTCGCTTCTTTTCCACTTGGCGGAGGCGGTGATGTCTCCGTCGAAGAAAACGTGAATGCCTATTCAACCTTTGCCAACAACGGAAAATTTATTAATGCGTACCTGATTGAGAGTATCGAGAGAACAGATGGAACGGTTATTTATCAGCATGAAATGGATACTGAAGATGTATTTTCCCCTCAGACTGCCTATCTGACAATTGACATGCTTAGAGATGTGCTGTCAGATGGTACAGGAAAAAGTGTACCACGTCTCTTAAATTTCAAGGCTGATTGGGCAGGAAAAACGGGAACGAGCCAGGATATAAAGGACTCCTGGTTTGTTGCATCCAACCCGAACGTAACATTTGGGACATGGATCGGCTATGACACCAATGCAACAATTGGTACGTACCGAGGGAAAACCTACAGCCAGCGTGGCCAGGAAATCTGGGCATCGCTTATGAATGCTGCATATGAAAAGAATCCGGAACTGATTGCACCGGAGGAGCCATTCAGTATGCCAAAAGGAATTGCTGAATTCTCCTATTGCGCCTTATCCGGAGCCCTTCCTTCTGATCTTTGCCGTCAGGCAGGCTTGGTTAAATCTGATTTGTTCAATGTAAAATATGCGCCAGGCACTGTAGATGACAGCCTGAAAACGGGAAAGTACGTTCTTAAGGATGGTGTAGCCTTTGAAGTTCCAGCAAGTGCACCAGCAGATTTTGTATACGAGGGTCCTATGATCAAACAAGACCTTCTAGACCGGCTCGGATTCCAATCCCCTGAAGACCTATATAAGTATTCAAGCGACTTAGGAGGTCTGGTTGTCTATTCAGGCAGTACGCTTCAGGAGGATGGACTCCAGCCATCCAAAATTACCGGAGTATCCATAGACGGCGCCACCCTGAATTGGAGCCGCTCCAATAACTCTGATGTTCTCGGATATCGAGTCTATATGTCCACTGGCGGAACCGGCAGCTTCGTAAAAATCGCCAGTTTAGCTGCTTCAGATGGAACAGGTCTCACAATAGGTACAGCAGGAGCCTCATACTATGTAACTGCGGTTGATTCTTCAGGAAACGAATCGCCCCCTTCCAGAATTGCCGGTAATCCCGCTCCTGAGGAAGCAAAGCCGGATGATGAAAAAGAAGCGAAGAACGCTGAAACGAACGACGCAGCCGCTTTACAGGATGCTTCAGCCGGATGAATTGTACAGACAGACCATTAAACTCCGGATGTCTAATAAGTCCTGCTGAGAAGAATTAAATGAACTTGAAATCCCCGGAACGCTGTGTGAGCATTCCGGGGATTTGTTTATAAAACATATTCAGCTTTAAAAACTTGTATACTGTAAAGCTCCATGCTCTTACAAATTACCAGCCGTATCCTCCGCCGTATCCACCACAAGTTCCGCAAGATCCACAAGATCCGCCACCGACGTAAGAAGCTCCGATGATAATCAAAAGAATAAACAGAACTACTACTAAAGCAAATCCGTTATTTCCGCAATATCCGCCATCACTCATTTTGTTAGCCTCCCTTCTGTATATTCAAAATAGTATATGGCCCTCCCTATAAATGTGGAACAGTTCACATCCCCCAATTATCCGTACAAAAGCCAGCATAGGTTTCAAAATGATTTTCCACAGGGTAACATAAGCATAAGAACCCTACTACAGGAGGCCAGATATGACATTCATCAAGGAACTTATTCATCGAATTCAAAAGCACGAATTAGGGGATTTGGCAGCCGTTCTTGCCTATTATTTCCTGCTGTCCCTTTTCCCGCTTCTTATTTTTTCACTTACTCTGCTTCCCTATTTTTCAATTGATCCGCAAACCGTAGGGAAGTTTGTTCAGGAATTTGCACCTGGAGAGTCCGGCCAGCTGCTAGAGGAGCAAATCACATCTCTCCTTTCAACACCCAACGGGGGCCTGCTTTCCTTAGGAATCATCGGTACACTCTGGTCCGCATCGAATGCAACAAATGCTGTGATGAGATCATTAAATAAAGCGCATATGGTGGAGGAATCAAGAGCATTCTGGAAGGTTAGAGGGATGGCTATTCTTTTAACCATCGGCCTTGTGCTTGGTTTAGTGGTTACGCTTGTCCTTCCTATTTTCGGGGATGTCCTTCTTTCCGGAATTAAAAGCATATTTCCGGATACCGCATTGACTGACAGTTTATTTACAGTCATTCGATGGCTGATTGCCTTTGTATTGATGGCATTAATTCTTGGCATCATTTATTACTTTTCGCCAAACCTTGGTCTTAGGCCGAGGGACGTCATTCCAGGGGCCATTGTCGGAACGCTGCTCTGGCAGCTGATATCGTTCGGTTTCTCTCTTTATGTCAGCCAATTCGGGAACTACCAGGCGACATACGGAAGTGTCGGAGGAGTGATTGTGCTAATGACCTGGCTGTATTTATCAGGCTTTGTCATTCTCATAGGGGGAGAAATTAATGCGATCCGTTTTTGCAAAAGGACGAGTGAGCATTGTTACACAGAGGAAACAGATGATAAAAAAGCATCTTTATAAGAAAAATGGGGCTGTCAAATAAGTCCTGCTGAGATGAAATGATAGAAATTGAAACCCCCGGGACGCAGTGAGCATTCCGGGGGTTTTGTATGTTTAAAAAGGTAATTTGAACAATTATGAGTTAGTCTGATTGGTGGAAGGTCCAACACTGCAGCCGCAGCACTTTTGAAAACTGAATTTCTAAACAGTCCTTTTTTTGGAGAATGCATTATTCAGCACCTGTCAATCGGTTTAACCGGCGGGACAGATTGTGGAAAGGGCCTTCAATACGAGAATGGCGGGATTTGCAGAAAGCGTAATAATCCGCCTTAGAAACATATTGGAACAGTCTGAACGCTGAGTAAACAAAGCTGAGCAGACTGCCCACTGTAAAACCGACTCCATAGGCTGCTTCCCCTGCTGGAAGCATGAGCAGCGTAAACAGGGCAATCCCCCCGAAGAAGGCAGCGGAAGTGAATAGAGCACCCTTCCGGTCATCAAAATAAAGCAGCAGAAGCATCATGATCATGGTCATTCCGTTGCAAAAAGCCCCAATCAGTGTAATCCGGAATATGCCTAATATGAGGTCTGCATTAAAAAACAGCGGGAATATAAAGAGAGCTAAAAAAAGAACCGCCAGGGAAATAAACCCTTGATTTCTGACAAGCCTCTCAATCTCCTGTTTAAGCACAAGCAGCATTTTTGCTTTTGACTTTCTGATCTGAGTCAACGTCCCCCCATCATTTATGAAGGAAAAGAAATCCCGGTATCTCTCATAAAATCTTGTTTCAATGGAAACGACGAAAATGACATATGACGGCAATATCGTTAAGTAAGCATAAAACACGGCCGTATCATATCCCGGGTGGTAACGAAAGGTATCTAAAAGCCATTGCCCGCCCGATACCCATATAATCCAATTGCTCACCCATAACCCGGCATTATAAAAAATCCCTGTAAACGCAAGCTGCGGATACTTATCAAAATAAGTTAAGTATTCAAATGGCATGGACGCAGCCCGATTTGGGAAAGTTTTCAGCATAGCATTCACGAGCCAGAGAAAGGTCACTGCGATTCCAGCCGTAAAACTGCCCATCATAATCCATGCCGGCGTCCATTCTCCTTGAGGGAATGGATTCCATTTCAGCAATATAAACATGCAGCTGACTGACAAGACCCCCCCCGCCAGAAAGGCTAAGGCAATGGATTGATAATTCTTGGCGCCCGATAGGTAAAGCAGCATAATCCATATTAAGTTAAGAAGTAAAAATAACCCCAGCATCATAAATTTATATTCCCACTCGAGAGGTGACAGCAAGGCAAATATAAGCCATAAAAGGATGGCGGCGGCAGCCGTCACCGCCGAAAAACCAAGATAAGAGGAAAATACCTTTTCTTCTTTTTTTTCGTAAAGGCAATCAGCCGTATACCTCGTTACAACGAGCTGCTGAAAACCAAATAGAACCTGAGAAAACATAAAGCAGTAAGAGACAGAAATCATAAACAGCTGTTTATTAAGCGCGTTAACCCCAGGGACTGTCTTCAGCAGGACCTGCAGCATAAGAATGGTGAAAATAACAATCAGCCACGGGCCCGCGGTAACAAAAAGAGAATACAAATAGGCCTTTAGCCTGGAAGAATAATAATCTTCTTTAAATAATTTTTGCAGCTGGAATCCGATGCCGGCCAACGTTTTCACCTCTCTTTACATATAAATTTCTGTAAAAAGTAATCACATCCGATAGAAGATAGTCATTCTTCACACGATTAAGTCCATTTTTCCCCATTCGTTCAAGAAGTTCCGGGTGATTCATAAACCACCTCAATCGATCCGCGAGCTCCTCGGGCTGAATCGGGGGGATGACAAAGCCGCAAGCGCCGTAAGGATCTTCTTCTCTTCCCTCGATGAGTTCTCTGCAGCTTCCTACATCCGTTGCCACCCATGGCCTGGATGCCGCCATTCCCTCTAAAATAGCCAGCGGCTGCCCCTCTGACAAACTGGTCAAAACACATACATCGAAGGACAGCAGGTAATCCTGAACATTCACCTTGCCGGTAAACGTAACCCATTGCTCAAGCTCAAGACTGACAACTAAATCCTTGCATTCCTGTGCATACTCGGGTAATTCTTCATCTGACCCTAAAATAGACCAATGAAACGCATATCCCCATCTTCTTAACGTATTGGCCGCATAGATCATCGTTTTTATATCCTTGATCGGTACAATTCTAACGATAGCTCCAATATGAAAAACCGGCTTCTTTCCTTGAAGAGTTAACGAGGTATTGATGTCTATTCCATTTGGAACAATCGCCGTTTTCTCAGCCGGAGCCCCGAGCTCCAGCTGATAGCCGCGGTTTTTTTCAAACAGCGTGATAACGTCCTCTGCCTGTTCGTAGGCAATCCTGGAAAGATGATGAAAAAAACGAATCCACCTTTTTTTGTATATGACTGGAATCCATGATGATTGAAGGATTTCCTCTTCCCTCTCCCTCGAATAGATTCCATGCTCCGTAATGATAAAAGGAATGTTTTGTACAATGGATATATAGGACCCGATTAACCCTCCATATCCGGTTGAAGCTGAATGAATGACATCGACTTTGCTGTAATCCTGCTGGAGAAGATGCATGACCGGTGTATACATGGATTTCCACATCCACATATAATCAAGGAATGACCCATACAGCTCCTCATATTCATAGCATTCTTGCACTAGAGTGTAAAAAGACTCGCTTTCAAAAAATTCTTCCACCGACCCCATTTTTTCCTGATTCCCAAGTATAAGCAGTGCCTTAGGATCCAGCGTTTGGAAGGTAAACCATTTGAACAGAAGCGACAGTTCTGCTTCTGTAAGATTGGATTTTACCTTCTTATCCGGAAGATCCGTTATTAATTCCACATTTTGATGATGAACGGTATTCTTCGTAAGTGAATATTTCAGTTCACTATTCTTTTTCTTTTCTGGAGTAATCGTAAAAAGAGAGAATTTGATATCTTCCATTCCGGTAATCAAGGTATGGATCCAGCTTGATACTCCGCCGCTTACGTAAGGATAACTCCCTTCAGCGATCATTCCTACTCTCATTTCCTGCTCGCCTCTTCCCATTCAATGACAGCATCCGGCTTGTTCATGTGTAATAAGTACAGTCCAGGCTGCCGCTCTTCAATTTTCCCGAACGGATAACTTCCCTCTTTCAGTTTTTTCCCCTGCTCCAGCCTTAAATAAAACAGAGAAGGCTGAGGGACGTGATAGCCGTGAATCTCCACCCCGTTTTCTTTATAGGAAATTGACCATTGACCTTCCTGATAGGCAGCCATTCGTTTTTTTGCATCTATTTGTTTATAGCCTTTTACGTATTCAAAGTTTTTTGCAAGAAACTCCTGCATATTCACATACTCTCCCTTTAAACTTTTCCAGCTTGCATTTTTGGAGCGGTCTTCATCCAGTACATCGTCCGGATGAATAAAATGGGAGAATACCCCCATGTTTGCTATAGCATCCGTCAGCTGAAACTGATCCTCTTTTGTAAACGTATAGCCGCTATTAATTCTTGGAAAATGATATAAATCCGTATAAACAGAATCATAGCCAAATTCCTGAATTAAACTCCCATTGGAAGGGTCACCAGTATAAAGACTTGAAAGGACCTCCAAATCCGGCATGGTGTGTCTTAAAGCAGAGATTCCGGATCGATTCAGCAAATTGGATGGCGGAACATAGGTCTTTAGCTTTTGATCAGGAAAAAGCTCCTCCTGAACACCTCTAAGTTCAAGGAGCGAACTCTCCATCTCTGATTGAGACTCCCAGTAGCGGTATCCAAACTCAGAGGAAATCGGCTCTTTTTTGGTCACTAGTGCTTCATGGTTATACCCATGCAATGCAAGCTCTCCGTTTATCGATAGCAGCTGCCTGCCATAGGCAAGCAAATCCTTCTGATTCATTTCCATCAGCTGTCCGGTTAAAAGGCGGGGCTTGTCAAGGTACGTCCCGATAATGGCACCAGTGTATGGAAATTCATAATTTTGACTGATTTCTTTCATGTCCGGCCACCATATTTTTTTATAAAATTCAGGATAGGCCATACCATATTCCTTCCTGATTTTTTTTGACTCTGCTTCAGCAATCGGGGCTGGAAAATCATCTATATACATGACTTTTCCTCCCATTTGTCCAGAGACAAATGCAGGGAAAGCGAGACTAATTGATTGAACAATCAGGCCGCGTGTACTTTTATCCTGCAGGCTTGTCCCGTTCCAGTTTACAACCCTGCCTGAGCCTGCGTCACGAGTCCACAGTAAAGGAAGCGATCCAGCGGACATATAAGTCTTTGCATCAGGCTGCAGCTCTGTTTTCAGCATGCTGTTAGAGAAATAGTTCGAATTTGAATCCAGGTCAGGATAACCTTTAAAAAACGAATCTGAAAATGTAATGCCTTTTACTTCGTCAGCAAATCCATCCGCTTTCTTTATACCGAGCAATTCATTCCATTCAGCATCAGAAAACCGGTTTGCTAAAAAAAGCCGGCCGCCGTCATTTACAAATCGTTCAATCAAATTAAAATCCCAGCGGGCTGTATTCTCTCCCGTTAAAATAAGCAGAGTATACGGGGATGGTTTTTGGGTGCCTGCTTTTTCAGCAGCAATGACCTGATACTGAATTTTCGCATATTCCAGTGCTTTTTTTATATTGAAAAATGTTCCTTCACTTAGCTTATCTCCCTTTTCAGGCTCGGTTAAATAGATTTTCATATTCCCGGCCTTCTTATCCGGATTACTCGAATTCATATAGGAAACTTTTTCTGCCGGCTTCTCATTTGGGCTAAGCGGCAAGTTGGAATAAAAATGATCTGAATTCATAAATAAAACTCCTGCAAGCAATAGAATGACTGCTCCAAATGTAAAAATAGCAAAACGGGGAATTCGTCCATTCACTTTTGTTCCCCTCCTAAATATCGGATAATTTCTTGCTGATTTCCCGGGAAAGAAACCAAGTCCGGATGGTTTCTAAGCCGATCGGCCAGTTCGAAAACTCTCTCCCATCTTTCTTTTGTATAGGAAATCTTCAGCCATCCCCACATGACGTTAGCAGAATTAGGGTTTTGCTCTAGAAGCCCTTCAAAAATACGCTCTCCTTCGTCAGGATTTTTTTCGAATAAATACAAGCCAAGTGCTTCTGTATACTTTGGATCATCTGGAAATGCTTCAGCTGCCTCTCTCAAAAAAACTTCATACTCAGCCTCGGTTTTCTCTCGAATTGCAGAAGAAAGCAATTCGCTCGAAAGATAATCCTGATAGGAGTCCAGCAGCTGCCGGTAAGAGGACGGCCGGTCCGTGACCTTTTCTTTTTTTTGCTGCTGGATAAGATTTGATAACCGATCGTGAAGAACATTTGTGATGGTTGCTGCATAATGCACAGCCTCCATATCAGGATGGTTAAGACCCTTTTTAATGATTTTTTCCTGATTGACCGTATTTTCATTCGACATATGCAGCAAGAGATTTTTCATCATCCACGTATTTTCCGTACTGTGGCTGGTCATGTTAAGCAATTCACGATCCTGCCTCAAAGTTTCTCTCAAACTTTCAAAATTGTATACCTTATTATGAATATAGCTTGAATATTCCTCCATAAAGGTGTCATCCTGTTTTCTCATGTATGCTAAAAGCAAAAACCACCCATACACGAAACCAAGCACAGGAACTGAGAATGAAAGAAGAATCCATAATATAAGAAGACCATACTGATTCTGTTCAATTTTTTTGACATAGTAAAATTTGGACAAAAGAATGGATGCGGTAATTCCTAAAAGAGACCCTGCGGCAAAAATCCATATCATTTTAACGAATCCACCTCTTTTGCAAGAGCTCTCTGCAATCTTTCTTTCACTGCCTTTTCATTTACAGGTTCTACACCTGGCAGGAGCACATAAAGAACTTCCATCTCTTCATCCCACCCCGCTGTATCAAGCTCCCTTAGCTGGTTTTTCATTAAGAGATCGATCTCACTCAAATTATGGCCGGCTGTATTCAGTTCGAATATAACAAAGGGCTGCCCGATCTTTTCTGCCCTTTCAAGCTCTGCATTAAATCGTTTAAAAAAGGAAGCAAGCTGAAAGATCCCCGTACCAGGATATCTTTCATGCTGATTTTGCTCCCGCTCATATTTATAGGCAAAACCGAGTCTTGTGCCCATCCACTTTAAGCACCAGTCAAGCCACTGAACTTGCTGAGCTGTGCAAGCCTTTAAATCAATGCCATCCACCGCCAGTATATACCTCTTCTCTCCATAAATAAAAACCGGACCTGCGAGTACCGGGGAGGCAGAATCATCTTCCCGTGATCTGAACAGCACATGAGAAGATTCCTGCATCACTTTAGTTAACAGAGAAGGCATTTCATCCATCCAATAATTCGATTTCAGCTTTCCATCCCTGTTTGTATTTATTTTGGAACGGATTGAATCACCGTGATTGGAGATTAGATATAAAACGAGCTGGCTCCCTTTAAATTTCTGGTTAACAATACGCACCATTTCATTAAAAATCGTGTCCGAATCTGTAAAATGAAGCGCCGTGATCATTTCATACATTTCTGCATATTGATCCTCTGATTCTAAAAATCTCCTTCTATAACTCTCATTTACAGATAATGCTTCGTCTAATGTTTCTTCCAGAAGCTTTTTATCCTCTGAAATTTCTTCATATAAATATGTTATATCAGAATATCTTTCTTTATGGGATTTACTTGAAAGTCCAGTAAATAGAAGAAGGAAAAAGAAAAGCACCAGCGGAAGCATATGATTGAAGTCTGTCAGATACAGATATAGATCCTCGCCGCTTTGATATTCATAAGCAAGCGAGGTGAAAAAGGCGATAAAGAAGGGGATTAATCCAAAATATAAGCCATATCTCATAGAAATAAGGACAATTATAACAGACCAAAGCACCTCATTCAGCACAGGAAGACTGTCCGAAAAGAGGAAAATCAGAATGATGCTCAAGACGGATAGTCCAATCGCTTCAGTTATTTTTAGAATAGTATTAGTTTGTCTATAGATCATTAGAATCACTGCCTTTTATAAAAAATAGGTTGAGTTAAGAAAAATAGGCTGATATGATTAGGACAAAAGGTGATGGGCAAACTTGCTGAAAAGCAAGGACGCAAAGGCATGGGTCGTCGACTTCTACAAAGAAGTACCGATCGCCAGCCTGCGAAGCTACCATCCCTCGTTAAAAAACGGAGGGATTACAAATGAATAACGTAATCAGATTTTTTGTATTGGTTTTTTTTGCTGTATCTAGTATTATTTCTTTATCTCCCGCTGCTTCTGCTTTAACGACTTCTTCTCCCGCTGCTTCTGTCCAAAATGTTTCTGCTGCAAATGGAGTGTTTGATGACGTGAAAACCTACAAAATTTTCTACGATGCTCCCACCCCGGCTATCATCAATAAGATGAAGGCTTATGACCTTGTCATAATAGAGCCCCTTCTTTACACCAAAACCCAAATCGAAAAGATTAAGGCAAGTGGTACGAAAGTATTCGGCTACATCAACTCGATGGAAGCTGATAATTGGAATACCGCATTTTTGGAAAAACTTCAGCATGACGATTATTATCAGCAATCGAATCAGAGATATTTTATTCAGCAATGGGATTCCTATCTGATGAATATGGCTTCCCCGCACTTCAGACAATTGCTGCTTTCTGAAATTGAAGCCCAAGTTTACAGTAAAAATATGGACGGCGTCTTTTTTGACACCGTTGGAAATATAGATGATTATTTCAGTGAAAATCCTGGCGAACTTGCTAAACAGCGCGCAGGTCTTGAGGAGTTGCTGAAAAGTGTAAAAAACGCCTACCCAGCTCTTGGAATTATCCAGAATTGGGGAATGGAGACTCTCAAAAGTACGAGTAAAAAATATGTAGATGCGATTATGTGGGAGAATTTTAACCACAATGTTGTATCTAAAGATGCTTGGTCTAAAAATCAGATGAGCGATTTAAAAGCCATTCAGAAGGAAACTGGACTTAAAGTTCTTACTGTTTCTTTTGAACAGCACTCTAAGAGTGAATGGTATTCCGTGCAGCAAGGATTTCTTCATTATAAAGCAGCTAAAGACTTTAATAGATGGTAATTATTATATCACCCTAAAATAACAGGTATTTTTCGACAATAACTAGTTCTCCATTCTTATTAGACTCTAATCTCCTTAATTGACTTACATTATTTGTAGCACAGCCATAAGATGCTGACAATATTCGAATAGGCTCAGTAAAACCAGACTTGCCTCAAATGCGAGTCTGGTTTTTTAGTAAGGTCCTACCATTCGATATAATTCATTGTACCTATTTCTAACGACTTAGTCTATTTAGAATATTTAAAATTCAGGAAAAAAGGTAACTTATTTCACAATAAATATTCTTCCTAACCCATTACCCTTTAATTTAGAGAAACATGCGGAATACAAAAAAGAGGCTGCGGAGTATTTTCCGCAGCCTCTTTCGCCATTTATTTTATAGGCTTTTTCCAGAATCCAATGATAAGAGCTGTTACAGCTGCTCCGATAAGGATGGCGACAATATACAAGAACGGATTGCCATCTACAACTGGAATTACAAATGCCCCTCCATGAGGTGCAGGAAGCTTGATGTTAAACAGTATCGATAGCGCTCCGGCTGTCGCTGCGCCAATCACCGATGCTGGTATGACCCTTCCTGGATCTGCAGCAGCAAACGGGATCGCTCCTTCCGTAATAAAGGTAGCTCCCATAATGTATGCCGTTTTCCCTGCTTCCCTTTCCTGCTTCGTAAATTTACTTTTAAAAAACGTTGTTGCAAGAGCCATACCAAGCGGAGGTACCATTCCTCCAGCCATAATAGCTGCATGAGGAGCAAAGTTTCCAGCGTCAATCATCGCAAGACCGAATGTGTAAGCCGCTTTGTTCAACGGTCCGCCCATATCTACCGCCATCATGCCTCCAAGAATTAATCCAAGAAGGATTAGGTTTCCTGTACCCATCCCTATTAACCAGCCGTCAAGAAGATTCATTAACGCTTTTGCCGGTGGAATTACCACTACGATCATGATGACTCCTGTAAATAGAATCCCGAACAGCGGATAAAGCAAAACTGGTTTAACTCCTTCGAGTGCATTCGGTAACCGGCTGAATGCCTTTTTTAGAAATAAAACGATATATCCGGCAAGGAAACCGGCAATCAGTCCCCCAAGGAAGCCTGCGTCTCCACTAGAAGCAAGCAGGCCTCCAACTGCTCCTGGTGCAAAACCGGGTCTGTCGGCAATACTCATGGCGATGAATGCTGCCAGGATCGGAATCATTAATTTAAATGCATTTCCTACGCCGATGGTATTCAAAATTTCTGCGATTTGATTATAGCTTGGGTCTTTAGGATTTGCGGAGTTAATTCCGAACATGAAGGAAATCGCAATCAGTATACCTCCCCCTACTACAAATGGGAGCATATTGGATACACCATTCATTAAATGCTTATAAAATCCCGTTCTCTGTCCTTTTTCTTTTTGGCCCTCATTGCTCTTTTGCGAGCTGCCTTGGCTGCTTTTATAAGTAGAAGCATCCTGTTTCAGGGCACGTTCGATTAGCTCCTGCGGCTTTCTGATTGCCTGGGCAACCGGTACTTCTATTACATGCTTGCCGTCAAAACGCTCCATCTCCACCTGCTTGTCTGCAGCTACGATGATCGCGGAAGCCCTTTCAATTTCATCCTGCGTTAACAGATTCTTCACTCCGCTTGAACCATTCGTTTCTACTTTGATCATAACGCCCATTTCTTTTGCTTTAGCTTTCAGAGCGTCAGCCGCCATGTACGTATGAGCAATCCCGGTTGGACAGGCTGTCACAGCGAGAACCAGCTGTTCAGCTGAATCCGATACAGATTCCTCCTCCTCTTCAGACATCGCATCCTCTTTTGAATTGATGGCTTCCAGCACTTCATTTTCTGTTCTTGCTTCCTCCAATTTCTTTCTGAATTCAGGGTCCATGAGGAAGCTTGACAAAGAAGAGAGTGTTTCTAAATGGGTATTATTTGCACCCTCTCCAGCTGCAATCATAAAGAACAAATGACTTGGCTGCCCATCTAAAGCCTCGTAATCGATGCCGGTTTTCGAACGGCCGAATGCAATAGCAGGACTTTTCACAGCACTCGTTTTGGCATGAGGGATAGCAATGCCCTCTCCAATTCCTGTTGTGCTTTGTCCTTCACGGGCAAGAATCGCCTCTTTATATAATTCACGATCATTCAGTTTTCCGGCATGATCCAGCTTATTTACAAGTTCGTCAATCACTGCTTCTTTTGAAGCCGCAGATAAATCCAGCAGGATGGTATCTTTAGTCAGCAAATCTGTAATTCTCATCTTATAGCCTCCTCATCCAATTTTCTCTATTTTTACTTGTTCGAGCAGTTTTTCTGCTTCTTCCTTTGTACAAAGATCATGCGAAAAAGCTGTCGCACTTCCTGCGGCTGTTCCAGCCCGAAACGCTTCCTCATAATCACCAAATTTTGTATAAGACGCCAGGAACCCTGCTACAACCGAATCTCCTGCACCTACAGAATTCTTTAGGATTCCCTTTGGAACAGCAGCTTTTAGAACCTGATCTTGATTAATAAATACTGCTCCTTCACCAGCCATTGATACAATGACGTTCCGGACACCTAAGCTGATAAGCCTTTTTCCAAAGTAAGCGGCTTCATTTACCGTGGACACTTTTGTGTGAAACAGCTCTCCCAGCTCGTGATGGTTCGGCTTAATTAAAAGCGGTTCGAATTGAAATGTTTCCTCCAGTGCCGGACCAGTCGTATCAATTACTGTCTCTGCGCCTGCATTTTTGCAGATTTCAGAAAGCTTGCTGTAAAATGTCAGAGGCATTGAGGAAGGAATGCTTCCGGCAAGAACAAGTAAATCGCCTTTTTCCAGCTGGTTTATTTTTGAAATCAGCTGCTCCTGCTGCCCGCCTGTAATAATAGGACCTGAAGCATTAATTTCTGTTTCCATTCCGGTTTTTAGCTTGACGTTGATTCTTGTATTATCAAGGACCTCAACAAAATCTGCTGCTATTGATTCTGATTGAAGGAAGTTTTTTAAGAATTCACCTGTGAACCCTCCCGCAAAACCAAGGGCCGTACTTTCCGTTCCCAGCCGTTTCGCTACTCTTGAAACGTTAATGCCTTTTCCGCCCGGGAAAAGCTGCGTTTCCTTTGAACGATTCAGACTTCCTAATTGAAATTCTTCCAGCTGAATGAAGTAATCAATAGAAGGATTCAATGTACATGTATAAATCATGATGTGCTCACAACCTTTATCTCTGTTTTTTCAGCATATTCTTCAAGCAAATCCTCATCAAGTTCATTCGTAATCACGATGGCCTCGTGCAGGTCCGCAATTTTTGCAAACGCGGTTTCATCAAATTTGCTGCGGTCTGCAAGCATATAAGCCGTTTGTGAGCAGCGGATGGCAGTTGTCTTTACTGCTGCCTCCTCAGGGTCAGGTGTTGTATAGCCTGATTCAGCATGAATGCCATTGACACCCATAAAACATTTATCAAAACGGTATTCACTCAAGCTTGAGGTAGCCCGTGCACCGATCAGTGCTCTTGTTGTCTGCTTTACATAACCGCCTATTAAATAGGCAGGAATCTGATATTGGGAAAGCTCTTCAATATGGGTAAGGCCATTTGTTACAACTAATATGTCCTTGCCTTCAAGATAGCGAATCATTTGCAGCACAGTAGTTCCGGCATCCAGGAAAATCCGGTCTCCGTCCTTCACAAGGCCTGCTGCAAACTTCCCTATTTTTTGCTTTTCCTCAAGGTTAATATCTGCCTTTTGCGCGATATTCGGCTCTGTTCCCTTTTGATGAAGAAGTTCTGCTCCGCCGTGAACCCGTTTTAGCTTTTTTTCTTTATGAAGCTGGCTTAAATCTCTTCGAATTGTAGATTCAGAAGAATGGGTAGCATCAACGAGCTCCTGGATATTAACGATTTCTTTTTCTTCAATCATGGCAAGAATCTTGCCGTGGCGCTCTGGTGTAAGCATCTGCGCACCTCCAATAAATAGTGCCTTATGACCACATTGTAGCGAAAGCCCTTACATAAATCAATCAAAAACATTCAAATTCAATCAATATTTATTTGATAATATTCAAAAACAGTCTTTTTCATTCAATGTTGTTCAAAAAAATCATAAAAAAACCGAACCAACTTACGGGCTCGGGGTAACTCTATTAGAGGTAGCATCAGTAATAATGCGGATTTACAACGATAGAGAAATTCCAGATTAATAAGCTTAACTTCTCCACAAATCTAAATAGAGGAATTGAGCTTTTCAGTTACTTCATTTATTTATTGAATTCATTAACTGGAAGAAGTATTCAGGTCTTTGAGTCTTATTTAGGTTATACCATGAATGTAATGCATCTGATGTAAATACATCTATATTTTTCAGTACCTCCATGGCAAATTCCAGAGGAGCTATTCCCGATGCAGTAACTAAATTCCCATCAGATACCGCAGATCCCAACTCATAGAACTTTTCTCCTTTATAGTTAGGACATACCATTTTAGTATATTCCAAGTTATTACTTGTATGCTTTCTAGTATCTAAGTATCCCATATTCGCGAGGCCCTCTGTTGCACCGCAAATTGCAGCCACAATCGTGCCAATCTTTAAAGCTTGGCCAATTCTTTCTAAAATAGGCTGATGAATTTCTTCACTCCAAGTAGTCCCTCCTGGTAAGATTAAAAGATCTTTCCTCTCAAGAGTACATTCATCAAGGAAAATATCCGGTTTTATGCTCACTCCTCCCATTGTAGTAATCATTTCTTTATTAGCTCCTACTGTAATTACTTTTAAAGGTGCTAAATCTTTTTTGAAATATCTTCCTGAGTTTAGTTCAGCAATTAAATATCCATATTCCCAGTCCGACATTGTATTAAATACATATAGAAAAGCCCTTCTTGTTTGCATCCAATAACACTCCAATCACAATTGATATAGCTAGTATAATAAAACTTCCCTGACAGTTAACGTCAGGGAAGTTTTCATACTTGATGAAAATTTATTAATTCCGACAGAACTTCAATAAGTCTTTTCTTAAGACTTATTGGCTCAATAACTTTAATAGATTTATTGTACGGTAAAAGTAAATAAGGTACATACGTATGGATCACATCTTTTTCAAGAAGAAAGACTGCTTGATTTGAAGTCCGTTCTTGTAAATAATGTCCTAAAAACCAATGTTGGCAAATATCAGCCAACACACTTTTATCCCCATTAATAACTAAAGAAATAATCCCTTCCTTATCGTCTATAGCTGGGAGAAGGCTTTTTATAAAAAAGTCACGTGCTGAAAAATTTTCTGGCCGGTTAAACTTATTTTCGGTGAGCATTAGACTCTCGATTCGATCTACTCTAAAACTACGGATATCATTTCTAAGATGACAAAATGCAATCACATACCACTTATTATTCCAATAGATAATTCTATACGGATCGACCAATCTATCATTTAATTGCTTTTCGCCACTTTTATGGTAAAGAATTTTTACAGAGTACCCGTCAGCTACGGCCTGCTCCAACTCCTTCAAAAAAGGTTCCATAGAGAGTGAACTTAATTGACTTATTACTTCAAGACTAGTTAAATGTTGGTTTATCTTTGTTTCCTGCTCTTGATTTGAGTATTTACTTAGTTTTGAAATAGCCCTATTTAGTGCTTCACCTCCATAATATCCGGCTTCTTCTGCAAAAACAGCAGCGTGAAATAGTGAAGTTTGCTCCTCAAAATCAAAAAAAAGAGGCGCCTCAATAAAATTGTTCAATAAAGTGTATCCACCGTTATGTCCTGGTTCTGAAATTATAGGTACACCACTTGTTGAAATTGTATCAATATAACGATACACAGTCCTTATATTCATCTCTAACTTTTCTGAAATTTGCTTTGCAGTAATTTTTTCACCTGAACGAAGCATCCATAGAATCGCTAACATATTGTCAATTTTAGGCATATACTTCCACCTCTATATGAGATTATTTCCTGTTATTTTTAGTATAAATCATCAACTGTTCTTTTCCGATAGCTTGATATATAATGTGGCCCATCCCCGGGCTGGTTTTCTTTAAAAGGGCAGCTTTTTGATAGAGGGGTCTCGTTGCAGTTTGGAGTCATTCAACTTGTGATGGAGGATCGTGTTAAAGAAGAGTCGGACATATCCAATTGTCTGATGGATGTGCGTTGGATGGAAGCTATTTTACGTGGACAAATACATACAATAGTCATTGTGAGGATATTTTGCGGTTAGGTATTCAATAAGAGAAGCAACAGTCTTGGCTTTCTTTAATATAGAGAAATTAGGCTCTTCCTCTAGACAAAACAGCTTAGCTGTAATCTCATTTAAGACCACTGAACCTTTCTTAACGTGTTAAAAACAGGAGAATCGTCAGGAAAATAGGCATAGCGCTGTAAATCCGTATTTTCCTGACGGTATCCCTATTATGCAATTAGTCTTCCATTGTCGACAAATCACCTGCTGGCAGATCCAGCTCCCAGGCCTTCAATACTCTGCGCATGATTTTTCCGCTTCGTGTTTTAGGAAGCTTATCTTTGAATTCAATTTCTCTTGGGGCAGCATGTGCAGCCAGACCTTTCTTTACAAACGTCCGGATTTCCTCGCTCAATTCATCAGATGGCTCATAGCCGTCTCTTAATGCAATAAATGCTTTTATGATTTCTCCGCGCACAGGGTCGGGCTTGCCGATTACCCCGGCTTCTGCGATTGCCGGATGTTCAACCAGCTTGCTTTCTACTTCAAACGGGCCTACGCGCTCCCCCGATGTCATAATTACATCATCAATTCTTCCCTGGAACCAGAAGTATCCGTCTTCATCCATATAAGCGGAATCCCCTGATACATACCAGTCGCCGGGCATAAAATAGGATTCATATTTTTCCTTGTTGTTCCATATCGCATACATCATGGAAGGCCAGCCCTTTTTAATTGCCAGATTTCCCATTTGATAGGCAGGCAGTTCATTCCCCTGATCATCAACAATGGCCGCCTTGACTCCTGGTACCGGTTTTCCCATTGACCCCGGCTTAATTTCAAGACTCGGGTAGTTGCAGATGGTTTGGGCTCCGGTTTCCGTCATCCACCACGTATCATGAATTCTTTGGCTGAATACTTTTGTTCCCCACCGTATTACCTCCGGATTGAGAGGCTCCCCGACGCTTAATACGTGGCGCAGGCTGCTGAGATCGTAGTTTTTGATCATTTCATCCCCTGCCCCCATCAGCATTCTGAAGGCTGTCGGAGCACTGTACCAAACCGTAACCCCCAGATCCTCAATTGTCTGATACCAGGCTTCCGGTTGGAATCTGCCTCCGACTATAACATTTGACGCACCGTGCAGCCAAGGTCCGAAAATCCCATAGACGGTACCCGTTACCCAGCCTGGATCAGCTGTGCACCAATATACGTCATCTTCCTTCATATCAAGAACCCATTCAGCTGTCTGATAATGCTGGATCATGGCCCGCTGAACATGAAGGACACCTTTTGGCTTCCCTGTAGAACCGGAAGTATAATGAAGGAGCATGCCGTCCTCAGCATCCAGCCACTCTGTTTCAAAATCCTTGCTTGCCTTTTCCATTTCCTTTTGAAAATGGATGAAGTCGCCTTCGACCGTCTCATCTCCTACTAGAATAATGTGCTTTAAATCCGGAAGCTCATCATGAGGAATCCGATCAAGCAGGTCAGGTGTCGTCACAATGACCTTAGCACTGCTGTCAAAAAGACGGTCCTTCACCGCGCCCTCCATGAATGCTTCAAATAGCGGCCCGACAATCGCTCCTGCTTTAATGGCGCCAAGAATGATAAAGTAAAGTTCAGGTGTTCTCGGCATAAAGACGAAAACCCGGTCGCCTTTTTCAACATTGGCCGCCTGGCGGAGTACATTACCAGCCTGATTAGATAGATCCTTCATTTCTTTAAACGTATATTTTTCGTTTCGGGAAGGGTCTCGATAATAAAGCGCAACTTTATTCTTCCGATGGGTCTCTGCATGACGATCAATTGCTTCATAGGCTGCGTTTAATTTTCCCGTTTGATGCCAGGAGAAATTCTTCTCCGCATCTTTCCAGTTAAAATTCTCATACGCTTCATCGTAGTCTTTTAGATTATGATTACCCTTCGACGCTGGCAGCGCTTCCAATTTCATCCCTGAATCCCCCTCTGTTCTTGATTCAATATTTATTATAGTATACGAGTTGATTTTTCTCAATTTTTAAATAATATCAATATGAAAACGCTTTACTATTTGTAGTATAATAGAAGGAAGTTTGAACTTAGCTTTAACTTAGGCTCTGTTAAAGTCTTGTGTTGATTTTTAACACCTGTTGATTGGAGCGGAAGGCGTGAGACTCCTGCGGGAGCAGCGGGACAGGTGAGACCCCGCAGTCGCGAAGCGAGGAGGAGGCTCACCGCCCGCCCCGCTGGTCGCTGAGCGCCTGCAGCGAAATTCAACAGCCAAATTTAACTTTAACTTAAACAATAGCGGCTAATTTTGCCTAACAGGGCTTCTGCCGCTATAAAGAATGGGTTACAAGGAAACCTTAATAGACCAATTCTTCGAAAAAACCTACTATTTAATGATGCAGAAAGAGGCGGGTGACCGAATGGAACATAAAAAAACCTATAATGCCATGGAATTGAAAACTCCTAACGGCTCTCTTATAATTGAAGGCCCAATTGCATCCGGTAAACTGGCAGACTATGAATTTCACAGAGATTTAGTGGCTTTCAGACCTCCAGGGCAGCAGCATAAAGCATTAATTGAAATAGCCCATTTGCCCGAGGGAAGAATTCTCATTGCCCGCCATAAACATACAATCGTCGGATATGTAACGTATCTGTACCCGGACCCTTTGGAGAGATGGTCAGAAGGAAAGATGGAAAATTTGATTGAGCTTGGTGCCATTGAAGTAATTCCAGAGTTTAGAGGATGCGCGGCCGGAAAAAACCTTCTGAGAGTGTCGATGATGGATGACAAAATGGAAGACTACATCATCATCACAACAGAATATTACTGGCATTGGGATTTAAAAGGAACAGGCTTAAACGTTTGGGAATATCGTAAAGTAATGGAAAAAATGATGAATGCCGGCGGACTTGAATGGTTTGCAACGGATGAACCGGAGATCAGCTCCCATCCTGCCAATTGCTTAATGGCTAGGATCGGAAAAAGAGTCGTTCCTGACTCCATTCAGAAATTTGATAGACTTCGCTTTAAAAACCGTTTCATGTACTAGGGTAAATTCTCATTTTCTATCAATTTTTCAGAACACTGTAAGCCAAGGCAGCAAAGGGGATGGAATTGCATGATTGTCGATCAGATCATGAACAAAAAGGTCATCACACTTAATCCAGGGGATACATTAGCAAAAGCAATCGATGTGATGAAGAAGGAAAGAATCCGGCATATCCCAATCGTTAATGAAAATGGGTCACTTGCCGGGATTGTCTCAGACCGGGATGTTAAAGACGCAAGCCCTTCAGTATTTCAGCTAATCGAAAAAGTGGACGAGTTAGACCAGCCGCTCGAAAATATTATGAAGACGGATGTGGTAACAGGACATCCGCTCGATTTCGTTGAAGAAATTTCATCTATCTTTTATGAACGGAAAATCGGCTGCATGCCTATATTAAAAGCAGGTAAACTTACAGGGATCATTACCGAATCAGACCTGCTTCATACTTTTGTTCAGCTTACGGGAGCAAATCAGCCGGGATCGCAAATAGAGGTAAAAGTGCCGAATCGGGCAGGGTTGCTATCCGAAGTATCAGGCATTTTTCAGCAGCGCAATATTAATATAGCAAGCGTCCTCGTTTATCCAGATCGGGATGAGCACTTTAAAATCCTTGTATTCAGGGTGCAGACCATGAACCCTACTGGCATTATTTCTGATTTGGAGGCGGCCGGTTACCATGTTTTATGGCCAAATATGCCGGAGATGCCGTTATGAAGGACTCCCTTTTTGTATATTCTGAGGATTACCTGAACTATCAGTTTAACCAGCATCATCCATTTAACCAGCTTCGTGTAAAACTGACATTGGATTTGCTAAAGAAAATGGGGAAAATCGATGACAGTATGATTATTCCCGCAAGGAAAGCTTCAGCTGAAGAACTTGCATTGATTCATGACCGGAAATATATTGAGGCTGTACAAAAAGCAGGAAAAGGAGAATTAGGAGAAGAGGAAGCAGGTAATTACGGGATTGGCACAGAGGACACGCCGATCTTTGCAGGAATGCATGATGCAAGTGCAGCGCTAGTGGGAGGTACGCTTGAGGCAGTTGATGCCGTAATGTCCGGAAGAGCGAAGCACGCTTTAAATTTAGGAGGCGGGCTGCATCATGGGTTCCGGGGGAAGGCTTCTGGATTTTGTGTTTATAACGATAGTTCAGTAGCCATTAAATATATGCAGGAAAAATACCAGGCAAGAGTTATGTATGTAGATACGGATGCCCATCATGGGGACGGAGTCCAATGGACTTTTTATGATGATCCGACTGTTTGCACATTATCCTTGCATGAGACCGGGCGGTATTTATTTCCCGGGACAGGAAATGTGACAGAACGCGGGCATGGGGCTGGATACGGCTATTCCTTCAACATCCCTCTTGATGCGTTTACAGAAGATGAATCCTGGCTCGATGCCTACAGAAAGTCATTTCGGGAAGTTGTCAAATTCTTTAAACCGGATGTTATCTTTTCACAAAATGGTGCCGATGCACATTATCTAGACCCGCTTACACATCTTTCATCAACGATGGACATTTACAAAGAGATTCCAAAGATTGCTCACGAACTGGCTCATGAATATTGCGATGGCAGGTGGATTGCCGTGGGCGGCGGCGGTTATGATATATGGCGGGTCGTTCCAAGAGCCTGGGCCATGGTTTGGCTGCAAATGCAAAACGAGATCCCTTCAGGTCCTCTTCCCCAGGATTGGCTGGATGCCTGGCAATCCCAATCACCAGTTCCTCTTCCTTTGTGCTGGGAAGACCCTAGGCCCCTTTACAAACCGATTCCCCGCAAATCTGAAATTGAAGAAAAGAATGCGAACACGGTTGCTAAAGCGCTGCAAATCATACAGCAAAATCAAATGACTAGGAAAAATGTTAATGGATAATGTAATCCAATCAAAAAGGCACCTTAAAATAGGTGCCTTTTTGACTGTTTATTTCGTTGACTGGCGCACTTCAATGCGGTGCGGAAGTTCAACTGCTTTTTCTTCAACTGTTTCTTTGTTCATTAGCTTCGTCAGTAAACGCATAGCAACCGCTCCAATGTCATAAGTCGGCTGGACGACTGTCGTAAGCTGCGGACGTACCATTGTAGCTAGACGTGTATTATCGAATCCGATGATTTCTACATCAGCAGGAATGCTGCGTCCACGATCTTGGGCTGCATGAATCACACCTAATGCCATTTCATCTGTACCTACAAAAATCGCTGTAGGCTTGTCTGATAATTCCTCGAGTTTTTCATACGCCTCAATCCCTGAGTCGTACGTATAATCTCCCTCAGTAACGAGATTTTCGTCAAATGAAATTCCTGCATCCTTAAGTGCACGCTTATAGCCGTTTAGCTTCTTTTCACGATTTGTCGGCTCTTCTAATGGACCTGAAACATAGCCGATCCGTTTGTGCCCTTTATCAGCAAGCATAGTTACCGCATCATAAGCACCCTGTTCATAATTAATGTTAACGGAAGGTGTTTCGTTTTCCATGTCTATAGAGGCAGCAAGTACAATAGGAACAGGAGAACGCTTGAATTCTTCGGTATGGGCGCTTGTAACGTTTCCGCTCATAAACAGAATTCCGTCCACTTGTTTTCCAAGCATTGTATTAAGTAAATGAAGCTCTTTATCCTGATTTTGATCCGAATTGCTTAAAATAATATTGTACTTATACATCGTTGCAATGTCTTCTATTCCTCTAGCCAGTTCTGCATAAAAGATACTGGAAATATCCGGAATGATTACACCTACTGTTGTTGTCTTTTTGCTTGCCAGGCCTCTTGCGACTGCGTTCGGGCGATAGCCTAGACGCTCAATGGATTCGAGCACCTTTTTTCTTGTTGTAGGTTTTACGTTTGGATTGCCATTCACGACACGTGATACGGTTGCCATTGATACATTTGCTTCCCGCGCCACATCATATATGGTGATATTGCTCATTTTTATACACTCCTTTAACTTGCCTGCATGTCCTGTTTATATGTAGTATGAGCAACTTGACAAAATAATAGTATCATCGCTCTATTTCTACATTCATGTACCTAATCATACGATACAATGAAAGCGTAAGCAACGAATTTACACCCTTTTAACATGGATTTTGAATACTCAGTTTCATTAAGCGCTTACTTATGCTTAACAAAAAGAAACAGCCTGCTCAAGAACAGGCTGTTTCCCATTATTATGCTTTTACTTTCACCATTGGTCTAAGTTCAGAAATCCAGTGGTTGAACTCGTCGATGTTCATTTGCTGGGCAGAATCGGAAAGGGCTACGGCCGGATCAGGGTGAACCTCTGCCATTACTCCGTCTGCTCCAATTGCTAATGCAGCTTTTGCTGTTGGGAGAAGAAGATCTTTTCTTCCTGTAGAATGCGTTACATCTACGAATACAGGCAAGTGGGTTTCTTGTTTTAAAATCGGAACGGCTGATATATCCAGCGTATTGCGGGTTGCTTTTTCATATGTGCGAATACCGCGCTCGCATAGAATGATCTGATCATTTCCCTGGGCAATGATGTACTCAGCAGCATTCATGAATTCCTGCAGGGTAGCAGCAAGGCCTCTCTTAAGCAAGACAGGCTTGCGAACGGCACCGGCAGCTTTAAGAAGTTCAAAGTTCTGCATATTGCGTGCACCGATTTGAATGACATCTACATAATCAAGAGCGATTTCGATATCTGCAGGATTAACAATTTCACTGATTACAGCAAGATCGTATTCATCCGCTACTTTTTTAAGGATTTTCAAGCCTTCTAATCCTAAGCCCTGGAAATCGTATGGGCTTGTTCTTGGCTTGAAGGCACCGCCGCGCAAAATTTTAATTCCTTGTTTTTTAGCAGCCTCAGCCACTGCTGCAACCTGCTCATAGCTTTCAACCGCACACGGCCCAACGATGAAGGATTGGCCTCCATCCCCAATTGGCTCGCCTTTTACCATAACAACGGTATCTTCAGCCTTTTTCTTTCTTGATACAAGAAGCGCTTTGCTGTGATCGTCTTCCTGCAGCTCTAATCCCGCTTTGAAAATTTCCTTGAAAATATGCTGAAGAGTAGACTGTTCAAAAGGTCCGTCATTAGACTCAAGAATTTGGTTAAGCATTTTGCGTTCGCGCACCGGGTCATAACGATTGACACCCTGTGCTTCTTTTGCTTTTCCAATCTCTTGAACCAGTCTGCCCCGTTCATTGATTAGTTTAAGAATTTGAAGATTGATCTCATCTGCTCTTTCCCGGAGTGCTTCTAATTCTGCGTGACTCATTCTACTCATCCTTTCGCTGTATCTTATATTACGCAAGTTATGAATCGCTATGTTCACGCCCGCGTTTCTGATTAGTGTTTATTATAAACAACTTTACTCTCTATGTCACGAAAAAATTCTTTAACATTTAAACGCTTTTAAGCGATAAAGCATTTTATGTAAATTAGAGAAGATACGTGCCTATTTATTTTTTAGTTCTGTTATATTGGGGCTGTTGATTGCAGCTAGCAGGCAATCGTTCCAATCTACAGTTGCAAAAAATTAACATAGCCAAAAATTAAAAAAGAGGCTTTCCAATAAGTCCGATTTAAAGCTTCTAGACCTTTTTACCTTTTTTTGCTTTGGCTGATTTCCGCTCCAGGCTGCTTGCTTATCCTTGGGCGGGCGGTGAGCCTCCTCAACGCTGCGCGTCTGCGGGGTCTCACCTGTCCCGCTGCTCTCAGCTCGGAGTCAAGCACCTTCCGCTACAATCAGCCATACCAAGATTGTTCAGAAATACGTGCAAAAAAACCCCTTGGAAGCTCCATACACGAAGCACTCAGGGGGTTTTTGGTTTCCGTTATTTCCTCTCTTATGGACTTTTCAGACAGCCCCTTCCTTATAAGGATGATGCCGCTTTTTTGAGTGAGTCTGCGGTAATATTCCAATGGGATGCATTCCATACTGCCGAACCGTGATCGATTAAAATAGCTTGGGGTGATTCATGCTTAATTCCCAGTTTCTCTGCTATATAGGCTGAAAGTTCTCTTGATTCCTGTACATGAAGGTAAAACGATTTCAAGTCATTCTGAGAAGAATCGAATTGGGAAAACTGCCTGAAAGCTTCTTTGCTGATTGGACACGTCAAACTATGCTTCACAAATAAAAATTGATCATGGGTTTGAAGCAGGCTTTCAAATTCACTGATTTCCTTAATCTGTTCTTTCACTTTCTTTGCCTCCTTTTATATAAAAAACCGGCAGAAGTCTTCCTGCCGATTTTAAACGTTAACCTTTAAATTTCCCTTAAAGAGGATTACTTTGAAGAGTCTTTTTCCGCAAATTCGCGGGCTTCCTGCAAAACGTTCTCCTGGGAGTCAAATGCTGACGTACGGGATGATGCGGCTGCTTCTTCAGCCAGTTCATCAATCGCTGATACTTCTGCATTCATTGGATCCTGTTCAGGCGTTTTGTCTCCGCTGCGGATGTCTTTCACTTTATTCATAATGGAAGAAGACTGGCTGCTGACCGTCTGAGACAGAGAAGCTGTTTTTTCCTTCGCCTTATTCGCCCATTCGCTGCTTTTGCCCAAAGCATCATTCGTCATTTTATTCGTTTTTTCTGCAACCAGGTTCGCCTGGCTTCCGAGGTCATCTCTTAAATCCTTACCGGATTTGGGAGCAAGCAACAGGGCTGCTGAAGCTCCAACGATTCCTCCAATAAGGGTGCCGATCATAAAATCTTTACTATTGATCCCATCTTTGCTCATCCTGATTCCTCCCCATTTTCAATATCTGTTTAGTTCATAGTTGAAGTTTTTGATCTTTCTTTTTTCACTTTCCATTTCTGCCAAATGTCCATTGCTGCATTGCTCCATTGAACAACCTGTGAAATCTGTTCTTTGTTTTTATCCAAACCGTTTGAAACGGAGGTGGATACATTGCTTACAGAACGATTAAGCTGCTGAAGTGACTGTCCTACTCCCTGCACAGCATTAACAACTGTGTTCAGCTTTTCAGATTTCTGCTGAATGTCGTTGGCGAGCAAATTGGTTTTATGTAGGAGTTCTGTCGTTTCTGTCGTAATTCCCTGAACTTGTTTTTCCAGCCCTGACATAGTCCCTGCTACATTATCTAGTGTCGCCTGCACAGATTTCAGTGTTTTGGATACAAAAATAACAAGCACTGTAAAGGCGATTGCTATTAGTGCGATGCTTAAATACAAGATGATTTCCAAGATAGGGCACCTCCCATGAATTTAATAACCATTTACCCGTCACATGACATTATAAACATTTAAAATACTTTCTATTAGCCAATTCTACATACCGCACCTCATTTCCTACCCCGGACAAAAATTTTTTAGAAACCTGGCGGGGAAAGGCAGAAAATTTCAATTTTTGGAGTTTTTTCAGGTAAAATGGGAAAGAACACAAAAAAATTGGGGGTTGTTGCAATGAAAGATCCGCGAATACAGACACTGGCACATAATTTAATTCATTACTCCGTCAGACTTCAAAAGGGTGAAAAGGTGCTGATTGAAAACTTTGGTCTTCAAAGAGAGCTTGTGACTGCACTTGTACAGGAAGCCTATGCAGCAGGAGGCCATCCATTTGTATTGCTGAAGGATCAGCAGGTGGACCGTTCTCTTCTTATGGGTGCGACTGAGGAGCATTACTCAAAAATTGCCGAGTATGAAGCCAATGTTATGAAAGACATGGACGCGTACATTGGGCTCCGCTCAGGAAACAATATTAATGAACACGCTGATGTACCGGATGAAAAAATGAAGGTTTCGAGCAAAACACTAGGCAAGAAAGTACATAGTGAAATAAGAGTTCCTAAAACGAAATGGGTCGTACTCAGATATCCGACCGCTTCCATGGCCCAGCTAGCGAAAATGAGCACAGAAGCTTTTGAAGACTTCTATTTTGATGTATGCAATCTTGACTACAGCAAAATGGATAAAGCAATGGATGCATTAGCCAGTCTGATGAATCAAACAGATCAGGTCCGTTTAACAGGTCCTGGGACTGATCTATCATTTTCCATTAAAGATATCCCAGCTGTTAAATGTGCGGGCCATTTGAATATTCCGGATGGGGAGGTTTATTCTGCTCCAGTAAAAGATTCAGTTAATGGAACGATTTCTTATAATACTCCGTCGCCATACAACGGCTTTACCTTTGAAAACGTGAAGCTTACTTTTAAAGACGGGAAGATTGTTGAAGCGTCTGCGAATGATTCAGAGCGTATTAATCAAATCTTTGATACGGATGAAGGAGCACGTTTTGTAGGCGAATTTGCAATTGGCGTAAATCCATATATCCTTCACCCGATGCAGGACATTCTGTTTGATGAAAAAATCGACGGCAGCTTCCACTTCACACCTGGCCAATGCTACGATGACGCGTTTAACGGCAACCATTCTAATATCCATTGGGATATGGTCATGATTCAGCGTCCGGAATACGGAGGCGGAGAAATTTATTTTGACGATGTTTTAATCCGCAAAGACGGCCGATTCGTAATCCCTGAACTGGAAGGATTGAATCCGGAGAATCTTAAATCATAATCCTGTTTAAAGGTTCTGCTTAGAGGAACCGATTGAAATTGAAACCCCCGGGACGCTGTGTAAGAGCATTCCGGGGGTTGTGTTTTTTATATTGGCATTTTAAAAAATATGGTTAGGCTGATTGGAGCAGCCTGCAGAGAAAATCAGCCTAACCTTTCTAATTTTTAAACAGAGAGAGCAGTTTTAGGCCAGTACATTTTCATATGCGCGCTGATATTTTTGAATATCTCCTGCACCCATGAAAACAAGCACGCCGTTCTCATGCTTTTTCAGTACATCCATTTCAGCTTCCTGAATTAAAGAGGATTGATCGATTTTCGCAATCAAGTCGTCAATGCTTAACTTGCCGGCATTTTCACGGGCAGACCCAAAAATATCACATAAGTAGACGTAATCCGCTTTTTTCAGACTGTCCGCAAACTCCTGCATGAAGGATTGGGTGCGGGTGAATGTATGCGGCTGGAAGACCGCGATGACATCACGATCCGGATATTTTTGTCTCGCTGCTTCGATTGTTACCTTGATTTCAGTAGGGTGATGGGCATAGTCATCAATCAGCACCTGGCTGCCGATCACTTTTTCATTAAACCGGCGCTTTACACCTTCGAAGGTAAGCAAGCGCTCCTGAATAATTTCCACATTCACTTCTTCGTAGTGGCACAGAGCAATGACTGACAATGCATTCAGTACACTATGATCACCGAAGCCTGTAATTTTGAAAGAGCTGTAGAAGGTATTCCTTACAAATACATCAAAGCTCGTTCCATCCGTACTTTTCACAACATTTCTAGCCTGAAAATCGTTTTGCTCTCCGAATCCGTAGTAGACGACCGGTACTTTTGCCTGAATTTGCTGCAAATGCTCATCGTCTCCGCAAGCAATGATCCCTTTTTTAACCTGCAGGGCCATTTTCTGAAAAGCATCGAACACATCTTCAATATTTGCAAAATAATCAGGGTGATCGAAATCGATATTTGTCATGATGGCATAGTCCGGATAGTAAGACAGGAAATGTCTGCGGTATTCGCAGGATTCAAAGATAAAGTATTTACTATCAGGGAGCCCTTTACCTGTACCGTCTCCAATCAGGAAAGAGGTTGGCTCAGCTCCCTGAATGACATGTGACAGCAGCCCGGTAGTGGAAGTTTTTCCATGAACTCCAGTAACTCCGACGCTCGTATACTTATTCATAAATTCGCCGAGGAAACGGTGATAGCGAATAACCGGAAGACCCAGATTCATTGCTTCTGCAATTTCAGCATGGGTATCAGGAAAAGCGTTTCCTGCTATGATCGTAAGTCCCGGTTTAATGTTTTCTTTATCAAAAGGGAGAATTGTAACCCCTCTGTCTTCAAGTGCTTTTTGAGTAAAGATCGTTTTGTCAATGTCGGAACCCTGAACCCCGTACCCCATATCATGGAGAATCTGTGCCAGTGCACTCATTCCTGTTCCTTTAATTCCAACAAAATGATAAACAGTCATAATTGAACCTCCAGCAACGTCTATCTGTATGTTGATTTTACTTTGGGCATGCGCCCGCAGCTTTTTTACAGTATATGACGTTCATCTAATTTTGCAACCGCTCCATTCATCGTTGATATTCTCGTCGATAACGGAGTGATATTTTCTCGTTTTTACTTGTATTGCCCTAACCTATCAAAAGTAACCCTAACTACTATAAGCCTCTTTTTATGCAGTGTCAATTTCCCGCAGGACCTATTTATCCCGCGGATTGTTTGATTATCCCAATTATGGAATTAAAGGAGATTGCTTTCCTGGCCAGGCAGTAAATCATCTTCAGAAATTAAAATATCGCGCGGACGGCTTCCTTTTGCTTCTGAAATGATTCCTTGCTCTTCCATCATGTCAATCAGACGGGCCGCACGATTATATCCAATTCGAAAACGCCGCTGGAGGCTTGATGTCGATGCTCCATTTTGTGTGACAACAAACTCGCATGCTTCTAAAAATAAATCATCCTCATCTGCCTGAATGGATGATTTTTTCAAAAATTCCTCCTGGTTAAACAGATATAACGGATCCATTTGTTTTTTTACATGAGCAACAACCTGCTCCATTTCATCATCTGAAACAAAATTTCCCTGTACTCTTAAGTGCTTTGACGTCCCATTTTCAAGGAACAGCATATCCCCTCTGCCCAAAAGCTTTTCTGCCCCTCCGACATCAAGAATCGTTCTGGAATCCACTTGTGATGAAACAGAAAAGGCAATTCTTGTTGGGATATTTGCTTTAATAAGTCCAGTAATGACATCTACAGAAGGCCTTTGAGTAGCAACAATTAAGTGAATTCCGCAGGCACGCGCTTTTTGAGCAATTCTGCAGATGGCTTCTTCCACTTCCCCCGGAGCTACCATCATCAAATCGGCGAGCTCGTCAATCACAATGACGAGATATGGCATGTGTTCACCCTGATTATGAGTTTTCACCAGTTCATTGTACCGGCTGATGTCTCTCACACCGGAGTGTGCAAACAGCTCATACCGTCTTTCCATTTCCTCAACGGCCCATTTTAATGCACCTGTAGCCGCTTTTGCATCCGTAATAACGGGACTGACTAAATGAGGAATCCGGTTGTATGGAGCAAGCTCCACCATTTTTGGATCAATCAGCAGCATTTTCACCTCGTGCGGAGTTGCTTTATACAGCAGACTGATCAGCATTGAATTGATGCAGACGCTTTTTCCAGATCCTGTAGCTCCCGCAATTAATCCATGCGGCATTTTTTTCAAATCTGTTACAATGGGCTGTCCTGAGATATCAAGTCCGAGTGCCACTGTAAGAGGAGAAGGATTGTTTTTAAATTCCTGTGACCTAATGATTTCCCTTAAAGAAACCGTTTTGCTCTGAAGGTTCGGAACTTCAATTCCGATTGCATTTTTTCCTGGAATTGGAGCTTCAATCCGGATATCCTTTGCTGACAAGCTAAGTTTAATATCATCTGACAAATTCGTAATCTTATTTACTTTTACACCAGGTTCCGGCTGAACCTCGAATCTTGTAACCGAGGGTCCTTGTGTAACATGAACCACCTTGGCCCTTACGTTGAAATTCTTTAGCGTGCTATCCAGAAGTTCCCGCTGCGAGTCAAGCCACATCTGATCATTTGAAGCCTCTTTAGGAGGTATGCTCAGCAAATGAAGCGACGGAAAAAGATAAGAGCCCTCTTGAGCACGGTCTTTTATCCGATTGCGGTCCCGATTCAGCATGAGAACGTTGTATGGAACAGAAGCAGATGCAGACTTTCTTTCTGTATTTAATGGTTTTACGGAATCAGATTGCAGCGGTTTAGGTGCATCCGGTTCTGTATACATTGATGTTTCTGGTGCCTGCTCCGGCTCTGCAGTAAATGAATTTCGCACTTCTTCAAGAGCTGGATCAGCTATTTCAGCCATTTCCTTTTTTTGAATAGAGGCTGGCTCTTCCATTAAAATAGGAATCTCCTTTGCTGCAGGGTCAGCTGCGTTCTCTATTTCATCGAAGCCATTATGCACGATTTCAATATTTGATCCGGTGTCCTCCTCCTCAGCAAAATATAGAGGTTCGTGGAGTTCTTTTACCAAATCTTCTTCCATTTCATCGTCTTCTTCTATAAGAAGAACGGATTCATCTTGCTTCTCCAAAACCTCTTCTTTATTTTCTTTTGAAACAAATCCAGAGTTTATATCCTCTGCAAAAGAAGTCTTTTGTCCATTCATTTCGAAAATTGGGTCCTCATGGCTCTTGGAAAGGGTTCCCATGTCCATTGCAAGCGGTGCTTCTTCAGACTTATCATCTTGAACATGCGGCGGGTAATCAGGAATCGGATTGGTCCCTTTAGCATAAAATTCTTTCTTATCAGAAGCGACTTGCTTTTGAGCAGCCTCAGCTGCTCTTTTTTTATAAAAAGAAGAACTGTGCATGGATAGCTTGCGAAGGGTTTCTTCTTCATCCATCCTGCTTTCAGCAATGGTTTTCTCTCTTATTTTATATGGAAGAGACTCCATTTCCGACCTCTTGCGGAAACCATAAATGGGAGATGGAATGATGGTCGGCTGGAAAGGCTTCTTCACACTTTTCGTTTCAGGCTCTACTTTTCTTATTGCTGCCGGTTTTGAAACAGTTGCAGACGGTCTAAACCCTTCATCCCTTCTGCTAATCTCTCTCGTTCTTTCCGAAGGAGAATGGATAGGTTTGGCAGTAACGGGCCTTTGTGGCCTTGCCTGACGCTTCCGCTCATCCGGAATCGCAGGAAACCGAAAATTTCCGGCCGGATACTGATAAGCAATTTTCGTTTCGTACTGATTTCCGGATGCCCGCACATTTTTCGGCGGCGCCAGATGATGAGATTGCTTGCTTTCACGCTTTATTTCTTCTACATTTTCTTCATCGTCTACTCTTACATACTCCACAACTTCTACAATTTCTTCTGTTTCACCAAAAAGAAACTGTTTAAATTTTGACATCCAGCTCATTTCATTATCACTCTTTCAGCATCATGTTGTTTGTTCATCTTAATAGAAGCCATGTTTCACCGACACTATTATTTTTCAAAGGTTTACACCACAAAGTTTATACCCTATTGAAAGGAGTTATATTCATTCATTATTCATTTTTAGAAGCAGAACCCAGGAAAGCTTGTCCATTCTGGTTACAGATTTTGATGGCATGCTTGCGCGATGAGCCTGGAAGCAGGACGCAACGCTTTTAGCTGAACTTCCTTGGTTGAAGCCGGGTATTGAACTTAGTTTTGGTGTCTAGCTCCGTCGGCAGCCTCTCTGGGTCGTAAACCACTCATCATTCTTTTATAAGTAAGGCTATGTTACAGAATTCTGTTGATTTTTCAACACCTGTTGATTGGAGCGGAAGGAGTGAGACTCCTGCGGGAGCAGCGGGACAGGTGAGACCCCGCAGCCGCAAAGCGGCGAGGAGGCTCACCGCCCGCCCAAGGATAAGCGAACGCCTTAAGCGGAAATCAACAGCCAAGTTTTAACAGTGCTATAAGTAAAAAAGCCACTGGATCTCTTCATCCTAGTGACTTTTATCTTATCATAAATTTCGATGTAAAATATGGTTTTCAGTGGGTTCAATCGTTATTCAAGGGGCAAATTACTGAAAAAAGTTCTCTCCAGGAGTCCTGTTTTCTTCAAGGACTAAAATTCCTTTTTCCTGTGGTGCATCCGGAAGGTCCAATTCACGTGCTGAGCAGATCATTCCGCTGGAAGGAACACCTCGCAGTTCAGCATCCTTAATCATCATTCCGCTCGGCATCACGGCGCCGACTTTAGCGACCACTACATGTTGGCCTGCTTCTACATTCGGTGCTCCGCAAACGATTTGAAGCACTTCTGTTCCTATATTTACCTTGCAGATATTCAGCTTATCGGCATTTGGATGCTTCTCCTTGGAAAGGACGTGTCCGACAACAAATTTAGGGGAGAAATCCACGCTCAGGCGCTCATCAAAACCATTTTGGGATAAGCCTTTATTAATATCTTCCACAATTGCCTCTGTTAATTCGACTGGTCCTGCGCCATTCACGGCTATGTATTTGGATGCGTTGAACAGATTGTAGCCAGCGAGCTCATTCGATTCCGCATCAAAGATTTTTACTGCATCCTGTTTTCGTTCAAATGTCCGGTTTTCACGCGGGATATCATTGATAAAAACAAGCAGGGTATCGCCTACGCCTTCGCGGTTATAAAAAACATTCATTTTATTCTTCCTTTCCGTCTTTCGGTCTATTTGCTCTGTTTTTCCCCAGAATAAAAACAGGTTCCAATTCGCCTTCCTCATATAAGAAAGACAACGCGGTAATCGGGACCCGGCCGCTTGCAAAAAAGCTCATTGTCATTTGGGCGAGTATGTCATACCCCACCTCATTTTGAACGTCAGCAATAATTAAAACATCCTGGTGCGGCAGTGCCAAAGCCATTGTACCAGAAATTCGTTCTTTAAACGATTCAAGTATGGAGTCATTTAAAACCCGGCTTGCATCATATCCGTCATTGGCTCTGAAAAAGTAAAACGTATTGCCCGCCACCTGATCTTCTTTTACAGAAGGAGCTAACGATCTTAGGTTAAAAAATGCCGTTTCTTTTATTCTTTTACGGTTCCATCCCTCTTTTTCCATCATAGCAGCATCAATTAGCCGATACGTTTTTCCCATATCGAGTGCATAGAAAATTCTTGTTTCAGCTGTATGCTCATCAAAAAGCAGCGGGATGTCCTCGCTTGATTTTTCTGGAAAAGAAGTAGAACGGATAACCGGAAAAATTGACTTTTCCTTTCCTTCCAAACCGCTTTCTTTTTTCATAGCAAGCAGTGCTTCCTCTACATGATAGATGACCTCTTCTATAGCCTTGTCCTTTTCTGTTTCATAACGGGCTGCAATTTCATTGAGCCCGATTGTTATTCCTTTTTTGATAGCAGGATCTTCTATTCGAAGCGTTTCTTTTTCACGGTCATAATGAAATGACCATTGATGGCTGCTCAGCTTTTCTTCTATTAGTTGCGAAAGTTTTCTTGGCTTCATCCGCGGTATCCTCCCGTCAGCCGATTATTGAATTGAATTCAGGAATTCCTGGATTTGTTCAATTGTTTTTCGGTCTTTACTTACAAAACGCCCTGTTTCCTGTCCCTTACTGAAAGCGACAAAGCTTGGTATACCAAATACACTCAGCTCCGCGCAAAGATCAATGAATTCGTCCCGGTCTGCATAATAAAATGTAAATGCCTGATTATCCTTTTCAAGCTCTGGAAGAAAAGGATCAATCACCCGGCAGTCCGGGCACCAGTCTGCTGAAAACATAAGCACTGTATTCTCTTTTTGAATGATTTCTTTATATTGTTCCATAGATTGTAATTTTTCCATTAGATGATCCTCCGATTTCTAGATTTCACATAGTTGAATCATACCAGAAAAAAGAGGCTTAAATCCATCCGCATGTTTCATTGGATGGATTTAAGCACCTTCATCATTTGGCCCGCTGCTTCTGGAACCTCTTCTTTTTTAATTAAAGCGGTCAGTTTATTTCCGCCGATCCCTGCTATTGCTTCATATTCTTTTCCCTTTGTATTTCGAACGAAAAGGTAGCCGAACTCTCCATCCGCGTTAAATGTTTTATCAACAAGCCTTTTCTTGTATTCCTTGCGAAGCAAATCGTAGGAAGCTTTACTGTCTTTTCGTTCATTTTTATTTATGAAAAGCAAAAACTTTTGCCCTCCCTTAGTCAGGATTGCATTGTTCGCCTTCTTAGAGGAGATGCTGTAATTTTCCGGCAAGTAAAATGAACCGCTCTCAATCTTTTCATTTGGCTTTTGAGGCTTCTCACCAAAGCTTTTTGAGGCACTTTCTTCGGCCTGCTTTTTCATTTCCTTATCAGAAATTCCGCCGCAGCCTGCAGTAAGAGCAAGTAAAATAACGGTTAATAGGCTTATCCACCTCTTCATTGCTTGACCCTCCAATCAAATATCAATTACGTGCTTACCTATACCATTCCCATTTTAAGGATAAACCTCCCTTAATTTCGGTTTTTCTTCATCGCGGCTAGGGTATTGACAGGTAGAATCTGATTATTGGGGGAATTGATATGAATATTCATGTCTATTTGGCTGGAGAAATCCATAGTGACTGGAGGACCGAGCTGAAAGAAAAAGCAGCTCACTTGCCTATTACATTCACTGGCCCAATGGAAAATCATGAGCGCTCCGACCAAATCGGCGAAGAAATTTTAGGGAAGCAGCCTGATTCAATTTATAAAGATGAAGCCGCCTCCCGAATTAACAATTTGAGAACGACCTTGCTGCTGAAAAAAGCGGATCTTGTCATCTCCTTATTTGGTGAATCCTATAAGCAGTGGAATACCGCTATGGATGCAAGTGCCGCGATTGAAATGGGCAAGCCGCTTATATTAATTAGACCGAAGGAGCTGCATCATCCTCTTAAAGAACTTTCCAGCAAAGCAAGTGTCACTGTTGAAACTGTTAGCCAGGCCATTCAAATATTGTCCTACATTTACGATAAGGAATAGTTGATCAATAGCTTTAAATGATAAAAGCAGGCAGCTCTCTACTAAAGAGACTGCCTGCTTTTTTCGTATTGATATCTGCCTGCAAGCAGTTTTACAACGTGGGCAAACATTTCTGCCCTGTCTACCGCTCCGTTTGTGAAGATTCCCATTGCCCCTTCATTTTTCCCTGTTTCCGTCCGGTGAGCAAATTCATCCATCACATCACTTAGTTCTCTGCCCTTTACAAGTTCCGCGCCGATCTCAAGAGGAAGCTGAATCCGGGCTCCGCCGGCAACGATTGGCTGAGAAAGACTTCCATCTGTTAACGCTCCCCAATTGCAGAGAAAGAAGCCGAAGGAGGTTTCAACGACTCCGCCTTCCAGCCCAATACCAATATCAGCTCCAGTTTCTTTTCTGGAAGCCTCGGCCCGGTTGATGGCTCCCTTCATCGTTTCTTCATCTGAAAAAGGCTGGCTGGATACGCCTGACGAAACATCAGCTTCAATGAATTCCTGTATTAAATCAATTTCTGCAAAGGCCAGTTTTACAGCTCTGACCTTTGCCGGATTGGTTGTCCCGATGCTTACAATCATTTTTTTCCCTCCATGTACATGGGAATCAGCTGTTTGCCCGGATCGAATCCACCGTGCTTTGGTCACATGCTTTTACTAATTTAACAAGCAATTCTTTTGCCGCAGCATAATCATCGACATGAACCATGGAAGCATGTGTGTGAATGTATCTTGAGCAAATCCCGATGACTGCAGATGGAACGCCTTCGTTCGAGGTATGTACCCGTCCTGCATCCGTTCCGCCCTGGGAAACAAAATACTGGTAAGGGATGCTGTGTGTCTCCGCCATATCGAGGACAAATTCCCTCATCCCCCTGTGAGTGACCATCGACCGGTCAAGGATCCGCAGAAGTGCCCCTTTACCAAGATGCCCGAATTCTTTTTTATCCCCTGTCATGTCATTAGCCGGGCTTGCATCCATGGCGAAAAACAAGTCCGGTTTGATCATATTGGCAGCTGCCTGGGCCCCGCGCAAGCCAACCTCTTCTTGAACCGTAGCACCAGAATATAGAATATTATCGGTCTTTGCATCTTTGAGTTCCTTTAAAAGTTCAATCGACAGCCCGCAGCCATACCGGTTGTCCCATGCCTTAGCCATAATTTTTTTAGGATTGGCCATTGGGGTAAACGCACTGTCCGGAATAATCTGCTGACCCGGTTTAATTCCGATCTGCCGGGCATCTTCCTCGCTGTCTGCACCTATATCAATCAGCATATTTTTAATTTCCATCGGTTTACTCCGCTGTTCCTCACTCAATAGGTGAGGAGGAATGGAACCTATCACGCCCGGAATCGGACCATTATTCGTATGAATGATGACCCTTTGTGCAAGAAGTACTTGATTCCACCAGCCTCCGAGCGGCTGAAAGCGGAGCATTCCGTTTTTAGTAATGGAAGTAACCATAAACCCGGTTTCATCCATATGACCGGCTGCCATGATGACAGGACCATTCGGATTTCCCTTTTTCACACCAAAAATCCCGCCCAAACGGTCCTGAACCACTTCGTCTGAGTATTGCTCAAGCTGGCTTCTCATAAATTTTCTTACCTCATGCTCATTTCCCGGTGCTCCCGGAAGCTCCGTAAGCGTTCTAAAAAGATCCATAGTTTCTTTATTCATTCCGCTAACCTCTTTTCGAATTTTGTCTGTATATGTAATCACCTGGCTTAACAAGGGCGGCTAACTTAGGTATACTAAGATAGAAAAAGCTGAAGGAGGCAGATAGTCATGAAATGCAAAGGTTTAATTGCCGGTATTGGATTAGGCTTCGCAGCAGCGTACCTTTTAAAAGACCAGCTCAAATCCCCATTTATTTCGTCCGATAAAGCACTCCAGCTCGTTAAGCAGGAATTTAAGAAAAAGGGACCGATTGAAGGATCCTGGATTTATACGGTTCCAGAGGATTATTCCATCCACGAATCCAGTCATAAAGTGTATAAAACCGGAATCACGAGAACCATTGAAGGATCACTTGAGCAGTACGAGGCCATCGTGCACGCAGGAACAGGACTCTTGCTTGAAGTGAACAAGGTTTCGTAATCCCGTTTGGAAGCAGAAGAATATCTTCTGTTTCTTTTTTTAGCTCTGTTAAACTGGGCTGAAGATTGCAGTTAGCAGGTTTTAAATCAACTCCGTGGTCTACACTAGCCTTTTTTATAAAAACTTATTTTATTCTATCCACAGTGTCTACTGTTTCCTTTGAGGCATTCCATTTGATTGCCCTGTATTTGGCATCATGGTAAAACGTGATCCATGCTTCCTTTTCAGCGGCAAAGCTCAGCCATTTCTCTTTTTGCTCGATGGACGTCATCGGATAGTCATCGTAGGCCAGAACCCAAAGCACGTTATCGTGGGCATGTGTCGGCATCAAATCGGCCATATGAACGGCCGTTTCTCCCGCATCCTCTAATATAAGAATGCTGTGGCCGTTGCTGTGGCCCCCCGTGTGTACCATTTTAATACCAGGAATAACTTCTTCCTTACCGGTAAACGGTATAACCTGGTGCTCGATTGCTTTCCAATTTTCTTTCCAATATGTATTTTTAGACCGAATGTTCGGATTTTTCATCTCGTTCCATTCTATATCACTCGTAAAAATGGATGCGTTCGGAAAGACCGATTGTAATTCCCCGTCAACTTCTTTTGTAAGCCCGGTAATATGATCAAAGTGCATATGCGTCAGCAGGACGATATCAATGCCCAGTGGAGTAAGGCCAAGTTCATTAAGAGATTCTTCAACCTTTGACTCTTCCGTTACCCCATAATTTCTTAGCTGCTTATCTGTTAGCCTGCCTTTTCCAATGCCAGACTCAACAAGGATATTCTTCCCATCCTTCTGAATCAGAATCGGATCTGTTCTAAGCTCAATTTGGTTCCGCTCATTCACAGGATATTTCCTGGACCAGAGGGGTTTCGGTACAACCCCGAACATGGCGCCCCCATCCATATGAGTATCCCCGCCGTTCAGCCAAGTAAGCTTCATCTCACCAATTCGTAATGTTTCCATATAAAAATCCCTCCCTGCTTCATTTTAACAGTAATTCTGCCTATCTGAAAGCGCAGCCGTTCAATGGGAACAGAGAAAGAAAAAGAACCTGAGAATCTGCCGGCCGGCAGATACAATCAGGCTCCTGTTCATTCTTATTCACTAGGCTCGTTTTGAAATTTTGCCTCAGACCGGTAAATTCTTTGGCCTTTATTGGAGAACTTTTCTTCATACTCGGTCATAATATTTCCCTCAAAATCGCTTTGATGCAAATCAAGGCTCACAAAAGTAAGCAGCATTCCGTATTCCGAAAAGCTTCTTAATGAAAATTCAAACAAACCCTGATTATCGGTTTTGAAGTGAATCTCTCCTCCTTTTACAAGCAAGCGCTCATAGAGGCCGAGGAACGTTTTATAAGTAAGACGGCGCTTTTCATGACGCTTCTTAGGCCATGGATCAGAGAAATTCAAATACAGCCTGTCCACTTCGCCGTCCTCAAAAATATCCGTCAAAACCGCCGCATCCACATTTAAAAGCTTCAAATTATCCACTTCTGCATCAATGACCTTCTGCACGGCAATGACCATCACACTTTGAAAAAGCTCAATGCCAAGGTAATTAATATCAGGATTTGCTTTAGCCATTCCAGATAAGAATTGCCCTTTTCCTGTCCCGACTTCTATATGAATAGGATTGGAATTCCCAAAAAACTCCTTCCATTTCCCTTTTAATTCAGAAGGCTGCGCGATTGCAATATGACGGTTTTCCTGTAAAAACTCGCTTGCCCACGGTTTGTTTCTTACTCGCATCGTAACACCTCATGTACATTTTTTCAGATTCTGCTCGTTACAAAATAGCATGACTTTTCGTATTGCGCAATACTTGCCGCACCTGCAAAATAGGTTGATTTGAGAATCAACCTAGGTTTTATACAGACAAAAACCGGCAGCTGCTGCATGCCGGAGCGTAATTTTTTGGCGGGATAAAAAGCATTCAGTTGAACATCTTAAAGGTATAGCAAAAATGAAAGGAAGATGAACCATGCCCCTGGATTATCATCATCAAGTCACACTGCTAAAGGATATTCTGACTGAGCAGCAAGCAGATTGCTGCGGAACCGTTGCGGAATGCGAACAAATTGAACGGCTCATTAAATCTTTGATGGTCAATGCACAGATTGACCAAAATGTTAAAAGTGTCCTTCAGAATATTTACGAATACAGTCAAAATGGAAAGTCCGCATCTGAACTGAATCAGCACATTACTTCACAGCAGCAGAATCTAACCCAATGGATACAGGATATCGATTCCTTTTCGTAATTTAAATTTTCCGTGTCAGGAGCAAGGTTAAATTTTGTACTGCCTGATGCATTTCCTTTGCGTGGTTCTTTGAGCGGTTCCACATGAGAGAAACAATCGTCTGAGCTAGTACATACCAATACATTCGCAGACGCAGATGATCTGTTAGCTCAAGGCCATATTGGGAAAGCCAATCACTCCAGCGGCTTTCCTCAATGTATGAATACAGCAGGTTCCCCAAATCAATAGCTGGATCCGCAATAACAGCACCATCCCAATCAATCAGATAGAGCTGGTCGTTATCCGCAAGCAGCCAGTTGTTATGATTTAAGTCGCAGTGGCATACCACTTTTTCTTCTATTTCCACATCGGGCAGCCGGTCATGAAGGTATTGCAGAGCTTCTTCTATTTCAGGAAGAAAGTATGTTTCGAACTCGAGTGTATCCCGAATATCTTCAAGAATAGATGAGGGCGTCAGCGGCTGCTTCTCCAGCCGCTTCAGCATATCCAGCAGCTCTTTCGAATGATGAATCTTATGTAAAAGCGAGGCTACATGATCTCCATCCATGTCAGCAGGCTTCAACTCCCGGCCTTCCAGCCAATGCTGCGCCGTGATCACATCACCGTTTTCCATTCTCCTTGTCCAAACCAGCTTTGGAACAATTCCTTCTGCTGAGAGAACGGCAAGAAATGGCGAACTATTTCGTTTTAAGAAAAGCTTTTGTTCCCCATTTCGGGCATAATAAGCTTCTCCCGTAGCCCCTCCTGCAGGAGAAAGCTCCCACTCTTGTCCGAGCAGATGTTCCAGCCAATTTTGATTCAATGTCAACCCATCATTTCATGTTAAGATTTTTATCAATAAGCCCGTACAGCATTATTGCAGGCGAGGGCAAATGAAGATGGACTCATTCAAAAACAGTTCATCATGAGCCACTCGTTATATTTAAATATTAATTCATTTTAAGAATGTCATCATATAAAAAAAATAAAAAGACCGCTAATTGAGGCAATCACAAAGTAACATCCAATAGCCGTCCTTTTAAATTTTATCGTTTACTGGTATTTCCCGTCAAGAAAAACTAAGGCCTAAGGCTTAAACAATATATACGTTCCTATGTTTTTCAGCTTCACACTTCCTTTTTCAACCAAGCAAATTCCGTCTTGAGCTCCCGGGGAATAAGCAATCTCCCACTCATCTTCATCCGGCAAAGCAAATTCCGTGTCAAATTCCCACGCCTGATGAATGACTAAAATATTTGACCAATTTCCATACTCCCCGACATTTTTCAATAGATAATAAATGGCGTATGGCGGAGAGGGAAGGATATAAAAATGACGCTCAACCTCTTCTTTGCTGCTTAGTCTGAACCCTCCATGAGACTTCCTTAATTGGATCAGCTGTCTTATTTCTTTTATGTCCGCTTCAAATGCTTCTCTCAGGTTCCAATCTAAATGATTAATGTCATCATTTTGGTTATAGCTGTTTTCGCAGCCCTGCTTCGTTCTGTAAAACTCCTGTCCGGCATGCAAAAAGGGAATACCCTGTGACAGAATCACCATTGATGAAGCAAGTTTCTGATACTGACGGAGCTTTTCATCCGGAGCATCCGGTACAGCAATTTTTAATTTATCCCAATACGTATGATTATCATGGGATTCTACATAATTGACCGATTGCGAAGGATCCTCAAGCCATTTGGCTGAACCTTGGCTGTATTGAACAATCCCCTTTATAACAGAGAGCGCTTCATCTTTTTTTCCTTCATCCCCCATTGAAAAGCCCCTGTCTCCATGAAGGAAGGTGCTCCCCTTTATCACATCCCGGAAACGATCATTGAAAAAGGCCATTCCGGGAATTTTCTTTGCATTGATTATGGTCGTTTTTCGATCCGCTCCAAGCGGTGTTGATAAATCCCAGCCTTCTCCAAGAAGAACCGCATCTTCTTTAATCGAAGCGGCAAGCTCCCTTACCTTCCTCATCGTGTCGAGATCAAGGATTCCCATTAAATCAAAACGAATGCCGTCTATATCATATTCCTCCAGCCAATAGCGGACAGAATCCAAAATGAATTTTCTAGCCATTCTTCTTTCAGAGGCAAAATCATTTCCGACTCCTGTACCGTTTGAAGGATAGCCATACTCATCCATTCTAAAAAAATAGCCTGGCACTAGCTTTTCAAAAGAAGACAGGTTCAAATCATACACATGATTGTATACGCCGTCCATAATCATCTTCAGTCCATTTTCATGCAATGACTGGATGCATTCTTTCAGCTCTCTGATCCTTGCCATCGGATTATCCGGGTCCGTCGAGTAGCTGCCCTCAGGTGCATTGAAATGAACAGGATTGTAGCCCCAATTGTAGCCTCCGTCTTCCTCGCCCTCCTTAACTCCCTCAAAGTCATAGATCGGGAGAAGTTCAACGTGGGTAACCCCGAGACTTTTAATATAGGACATCCCGGTAGTAAAACCTTTTTTTGAAGCCGTATTTTTTTCTGTAAACGCTTTGAATTTCCCTTTCGCGCTCATGCCGCTGTTTTCGTGAATGGAAAAGTCTCTTACATGCAGTTCATAAATAATGGCATCCGTAACCTGGTTCAAAGGAGCAACCGGAATTTTATCCACCTGAGCGTCTGCAGGATTCAAAAGGACGCCCCACTCCCCGTTTATCGTCACAGCTTTTGCATAAGGATCTGCTGCTTCTCTCCATTTTCCATTAATCAAGGCACGGTATTTATAAAATTTCCCGTATTGATCCACGCCAGTTTGAGCACGCCATATTCCTTGGCCTGCCTTTCTCATCGGCATTTCGATTATCTGCTGGGCAGGATCGCTCAATAGGAGACGAACCTCTATTGCTGTAGGCACCCATACTTTTAAAGAAATTTGGGCTTCCGTAAATTCAACTCCGAGTTTACCGTCATATCCGTATAGTTCATCAAAAGCCGCCGTTCTAATTACAGCTCCCATCAGCAATTCTGCAGAGAGGCCGCTTGAATCAGTAACCACTTGCCGTTCACCGGCTTTCAGCTGGATGCTTGAATGACAAATGCATTTTACAAAATTTTCAATATCATAACAATCTGACATAGATAAAGGAGATTCGTTCCCTGCTTCATCTGTCACTGTAAACGTTTTTTTAAAGGAATGCTGACGATCTCCCGGCAGCAAAATGGTAATGGTATGAAGATCATCTAAGTAAGCTTCAAATGGGCTGTTTACACTCGTCATTGCTCTTCCCCCCTGGAGAAACTGTAAAGGAATAAATTACGATGAATACCTGCAATTGTTCAGTCTCTCCACTTATTACCGGATCTATAATTCATTTTATGTGCAATTGCCCTTCGTGTGTTAGAGGACTTCCCTTAATTTCCCTTCTCCTCCCAGTCACTGCGGATTCTGGAACGGGTTAGAGTGCAGTCAAGAATGGCTTTTACTGCCCTCAGCTGATCATGTTTGATCGGTGAAGATAAATTTCTCATTTTGCTGAACCACTCATCGAAACATCTCTTATCAGTTACCTCCACCTCATAAGGGGGTGTTTGAAAATCAGCATAACCATGTTCAAAAATAAGCCGTTTCATCACAGGAAAATCAATTCCCCTGCTTTTTATAATTCTTGAAATAATCGTGGATGTACGATGTAAATCAAGCAAAGGATTTAACGTTTTTTTTGTATATTTCCCGCTTTTAATGGTCCAAAATCTTTCTCCGGAGCCGACAAGTATATCCTCTTTTTTGCCTGAAATCCAGGAAATGCACTGAATTCCGGCAGGCGTTATTAGAACAGGACCAATCTCAACGGCCGCATTTTTCACTTCGAGAACGGCATTGTGCATATACAAATTATGATCGGGAAGCCGCTTCAGGAAAAATTGAAGTGTCTCGTCATAAAAATAGCGTCTGTCAAAATCCGACTGCTCACGAATTGTCGAGCTCGCCCATTTCAGCTGAAAGCGGTAGATCTTATCCAGAAATTCATGCTTTAAATCGTTATTGGAAGCAGGCACATGGCTAAACAGCATATTAGGGGGTTCTTCAGCCGCAAAAGCCGGAAACTCGGAAACCAGTTCTTCGTGTTCTCTTTGCTTTCGAAACGGCCATTTTCCCCAAAAGGAAGCTTTTTCTTCCCCATGATCAGGCTCTGCAGGAAACGGGACAAGATAGGGGTCGAACTGCCTTTCCTCCCAGGCCTTGTTAATTCTCTCCCACTGATGTTTTTTCAAACGGATGTATTGACCCGTATAGTGATAAGGGTCTATTTCATATCTTGATATGTAATCTCTCAGTTTGATCAATTGACCCATATCGGTCTCCTTTATAAAAGTAGTGCCGCAATTTGCGGACATAATAATGAAGCAAAAATCGCACTGAAGGTCATCGCCGCTGAGCTGACCGCACCCTCCTGTTCCCCGTATTCCAGGGCCCTGGCCGTACCGACACCATGGGATGCAGCACCATACCCTATTCCAACTGCGATTGGATTTTGGATAAGCAGCTTTTTCATCAGGAACGGTCCGAACATCGATCCTGATATTCCCGCCACCATGACATATACGGCGGCTAAAGCCGGAATTCCGTGAATCATGGATGCGATATCCATTGCAATCGGAGCGGTGACAGATTTCGGCATTAGCGAACGAATAATTTCAGAATCCATTCCGAACAGGATGGCCATATACATTCCGCTGAAAAGCCCAATCAATGTACCGGCAAAGGAAGCACCGGCAAGCAGCAGCATATGCTTCTTTAACCGGTCCCACTGATCATGCAGGGGAAATGCAAGAGCGACGACGGCAGGACCAAGGAGCATGCTGATAAAAGTTCCGCCCTCCATGTAAGCCTGGTATGCCGTTCCCGTCAGGAGCAGAACCATAATAAGGATCGCAGTACTTGTTACAATAGGAAGCAGCAGAGGAGTCGGAAGATACGTATGAACCTTTTTCATTCCATTAAAAAGAAGAATGGTTCCTGCAAAGGATAAGATGGCCGTAATCATGACTCCAACCCCTTTCTTCTGCTTTTTGCTGCTTTTCGTTTAAGTGATTTTTCCGTCATCCAGGCAGTCAAAGACATAACCAGAAACGTACTGAGAAAGGCAGCTGCTGCACTAAGAATTCCTTTTCCCTCAAATAGATGAAGATACTGGATCAGCCCCACTGTGCCGGGTACAAATAGAAGGGTTAAATTTCTCAGCAAGAATGAACTTCCCTCTCTAACCCATTCCGGCTTCATCCATCCTGCCCTTAAAAGGCAGAAAAGCAGAATCATGCCAATCATGCTCCCGGGCATTTGAAGGTGGGAAACCCTTTGTATATACATACCCGTCATGCTGATTCCAAAAAGGAGAGCGACTTGAATAGCGATTTTTACATACAGCATCAAGAATCCGCTCCTGTTAAAGGAAAAGAACGAATCGTCTTGTACTTAGGTTCTTCGTTTACATTTGTCTGCAGCAAATCAATGGCTGGCGCTTCAAATGAAGGAATGGACTCAGGGTTCCAGCCGGCCGGATTCATATATGGATCTTTTCCGTCCCATTTTCTCGCGAGGGTAATATGAGGCTTGAATGGTCTTGGATCAAGCTGAAAACCATTCTTTATGCAACTAGAATAGACTTCCTCTCTCACTTCCATCAAAGTTCTAGACGGACGGACTCCAAGCCATAAGATTCTTGGCGAATCTGCTGCTCCGAATGTTTGAATCCCGGCAAAGTCCAAATGAAAAGAAGGCAGCCTCCCTTCTATTATTTCGGATAAATCACCGCTTAACTGAAGAAGATGCTCCCCGGAAGGCGGCTCGCCGAGAAATGCAAGTGTAATATGATAATCAAACGGGTGAACCCACCGTTTGAACGGCATGCGGCTGCACTCCTGTTTGATCAATGATTGAATGATAGCTGACTGCTGTCTTGGGATGCGGACAGCCAGAAAATAATGTGTGCCCATTTTTTTACCCTCTTTGCTAAAAACTCTTATTCCTATTCTACCAAATGAACGGATTGGATACACAATTCGATGACTAGGTAAACCATCTTAATTTTTGATATGATATTTTCAAATAGTACCTGGAGGAATGACGAATGGATGTCGCAAATAATATGGCAGATTTGATTGGAAGAACTCCGCTCGTGAAGCTTAACCGGCTTGCTCCTGAAGGCGGAGCACAAATCTACCTGAAGCTGGAGTTCTTCAATCCGAGCAAAAGCGTGAAGGACCGCGCAGCCTTCCAGATGATTTCCGAAGCGGAAAAAAGCGGACTGCTTACTGAGAAGTCGACGATTATTGAACCGACAAGCGGCAATACCGGCATTGGCCTTGCCATGAACGCTGCCGCGCGAGGCTATAAAGCCATATTAGTGATGCCTGATACGATGTCCCAGGAACGAATTAACCTGTTAAAGGCATATGGAGCAGAGGTCGTCCTTACTCCGGGAGATGAAAAAATGCCGGGGGCTATTAAAAAAGCTAAAGAACTGACCGAGCAAATTGAAGACAGCTACATGCCAATGCAATTTGAAAATGAGGCCAATCCGGATGCCCACAGAAAAACGACCGCTGTTGAAATAATAGAGGCAATGGAGGGGACAGGCAAAAAGCTAAGTGCATTTGTTGCAACCTCCGGCACCGGCGGAACCATCACTGGAACTGGTGAAGAACTGAAAAAACACCTGAAAGACCTCACTGTGCATGTAGTGGAGCCTGCTGGATCTCCTGTCCTCTCAGGCGGAAAGCCCGGAAAGCATAAACTCGTAGGAACGAGTCCAGGGTTCATTCCATCTATTTTGAACGAGGAAGTATATGATGAAATTTTCCGCATCGAGGATGAAGAAGCCTACACAACGGCGAGAAGGCTTGCGAAAGAAGAAGGAATCCTTGTCGGGCCTTCATCCGGTGCTGCATGCTTCGCGGCAATCGAAGTGGCAAAGCGCCTGACGCCTGAGGATACAGTGGTATGCATAGCCTGTGATACAGGGGAACGCTACCTGTCTACCGATTTGTTTACTTTTAATTAATACAAGAAAAAAGCTTATTATCTATCCGTCTCTATGTTTAGATGTACAATTATAAAAAGCGCCGGAGCGTATACCCGGCGCTTTCAAATTGATTTAGAGGATGCTTTGAATTATACCGCCTTCTACTCTTTGTGCGGTTCCAGTGATTGCTGATGCTTTGGATGAAGCTAGGAAAACGATTGTATCCGCTACTTCTTCTACAGTAGCATACCGCTGAATCAGAGAAGTAGGCTGATCGTTTTTGAAATATTCCTTAATATATGTTTTCAGATCCATGCCGTTTTCTGATGCCATATCGTTAATGAAGGTACCAAACCCTTCCGTCCATGTTGGGCCTGGCAAGACAGAATTAACCGTTACATTCGTTCCTTTAGCTACCTCGGCCAACCCTCTGGATAAAGTGATAAGAGCCGTCTTTGAAACCCCATAAGGAACAAGCTCTGGATATGGCTTGATGCCCGCTTCACTGGCCAGGTTAATTATTCTGCCTTCATTTCGTTTAATCATATCAGGAAGGAATGCTCGTGAAAGGCGTACAGCGCTCATTACATTAATTTGATAGTAATCCAGCCACTCTTCATCTGTTACCTCTTCGAATGGTTTGACAGCAAACACCCCTGTGTTATTAACAAGGATGTCTAAATCTCCTAACTCCTTGATTTGTGCAATCAGGCTGTCCGTTTCATCTTTTTTAGAAACATCCGCTGCTATACCGTAAACCGTACCAAGGGAAGAAAGTTCTGCCACGGCTGAATCCACATTTTTTTTTGACCGTCCATTAATGATAACTCTTGCTCCTTCATTAAGAAAACTGACGGCAGCTGCTTTCCCAATTCCAGCTGTTGATCCTGTTACAAGTACTAATTTATCAGTTAAATTTAGTTTCAATACAAACATCTCGCTTTCAAGGTATTTTGTTTTTGTTTTCTCATTTTGCCTATCATTTGCTAGCTCATTCAGTATGCAATATAATTTTCAACGTGAAAAGTACGCACTTTACAGTTATTAAGTTACCATCCGGTGCCGAAGTTACCGTTTAGTACCTATAGATTTGGAGGCAAAATTTAAATGAAGAAATACACGATGCCTGTAGAAGCAGCGCTCGAAGTAATTGGAGGAAAATGGAAAGTAGTTATTTTGTGCCATTTAATTCTTGGAACAAGAAGGAATAGTGAATTGAAAAGGCTTATGCCGGGTATATCGCAAAAAATGCTTATTCAGCAGCTTAAGGAATTAGAAGAAGACAAGCTTATTTTAAGAGAGGTATTTCACGAGGTCCCTTTGCGAGTAGAATACTCACTGACGGATTATGGCTGGACTCTGAAGGATATTCTCGATGCATTATGTGCTTGGGGTGAAGTTCATATTGAACGGAATTTTGAAAATAAGTATGATGTTTTAGAAAAAAGCATTTTGAATGACTGAACAGATTAAGCGTCATGCAGAAATTTGAAAGAGGGGATTCCAAGTTACTTGTGCCCTTAGACAACAAGTAACCTGACTAACCCCTTGCCGCGAAGGTTGTTTATAATATTCAGTCGGGATGGCTAATTTAAGAAGGGATGAGGCTGACCGTCTTAATTCCTTTAAACCCTCAAACGCTCTTCCACAAAATTCCCCATCCACAGGCAGACATCCCATAAATCGGCTAATGGCCGCTGCGTAAAAGGCTCGGTATGCATGTACCCGGGAGGACCGTATTCAGGCGTAAAGCTTAAGAATCCGGCTCCTTTTTGACGGTGTGCTTCCGCTATCCTCCTCCACCATTCTGCATGGATATCCAGCTCTTCCTTATACTCCGGGGCTCTTGGATCTGGTACTTGCGGGCCCTGGCTAAATCCCACCCGCGTATGGACATGGACGGTTCGCTGAATGGCAAGCTCCAGTCGATGGGCTTGATCGTGCAGCATGGACTCACACACACATACCCAGTGACTGAAATCCGCTGTTATGCTTAAATCCTTAATATCTTTAAGCAAATGTGCCGTACTCCAGGGGGTAAACATCGCTCTTCCCCGATGCGTTTCATGTCCAATCAGGATTTGTGCCTGTTTTTCAATTTGAACAGCCTTTGTAAAGAAAACCAGCTGATCTTCATAAGGCATATCATCTTTCGCACTTTGGGAATTTATCAAGAGGGGCTGGAATTCTGCCGCATCCGCCACCTGCTTTTCAAAACTGCTTGAATCCTCTGCGAAAATTTGAGCAACGTAATCGAGCTGATGCTCCTGAAGCAGCTCCCTGAATTCGCTTTGCCGCCCATGAGCAGGCAGAGGGGATTCAATCCCGCTGTACCCTGCGTCTGAGACAGCTTTGAATTGTTCGCTGAGAGAACCCTCCATACCCCACAAGGATTTGATTCTTTTCAACTTCATTTTGTCTTGGAGTAAACAAGGGGATTCAGCGGACTGTTTACTTTATCTCCTGTTTTCAATCCAGGCATCCACTGCTTTAAGTCATTTTCCCTTGCTTCATGATCAATTTCCGATACAGTTGTACCGTCTGCCATATAAATAATGGTCATGACTTCTCTTGTCCGGTCCGTTGGATTGCCAGGCGCGCTGTGCAGTGTCCATCCATAATGGAATGTGGCATCCCCAGCGGTCATTCCCCCGTACGTCACTTTTTCTAATCCCTCTGCCTCAATATAATCGCCAAGCGTCCGGTGGGATTCGTCCGAGATCCCAAGCTTGCTGATATATCCGCGTTTATGGGATTCAGAAGCAAACGACATCGATCCCATCTCATCCGATACATCCACAAGCGGCATCCACATGGTGATGGTTTTATTTGTGTCAATCGGCCAGTATGTCTGATCCTGATGCCATGGAGTATGACCCCCGCCCGGCTCTTTAAACAGTGCCTGATCATGATAAATCCGGACGCCGTCAACTCCCAGCAAATCGGCAGCAATTTTGGCAAAACGGCGCGCCATAACAAACTTCTTAACATCCTCTGATTGCTCCCACAGGTTCATCACCTGTACAAAGGCTTTTCCATACGTATCCCTTTCTGATAAAGGTGCGAGCTTTTCAGTATGTTCAAGCGTTCTTTGATAAATCACGTCTCGATAAGCTTTAATTTCTTCCTTTGAAGCAGCTCCCCGTAAACAAATATGGCCTTTATCCTGGTATTCTTGAATTTGATTCTGAGAAAGACTGAAATCACTGCTTAAGTCTGGAAGCGTTTCCAATTGGTTTTTCAAAACAATCCCTCATTTCTTCTTGTTTACAGACGGTTTTGCCTGTTAACGTTATCATAAGGCTTGCGGAAAGAGAGATGTTCTATTTTTTTGTGCCTGAATGTGCGTTTTTTTGATGTTTTTTTAATTGTTGAGACCAGACTTTTGCTATAAGATATGTAAAAGGCCGCTTAATTTGGAAGGACGATTGATTAATGGATGCAGTTAGAGAGTCGCACAGCTTCGATCCAATGTTTCCCTTTGTGTTTTTTTACCATTTAAAAGGAAATCCGGAGCAGGAGCCGCATTTATATCATTTTCACGATTGGTATGAAATTGTGTTCGTCCTTGATGGACAGGGTACCTTTTTTATCGATAAAGAGTTTTATCCAATGAAAAAAAATGACCTTTTCCTCATTCCGGGAAATGTCATTCATCATGCGAATCCTTCTAAGAGAAATCCTTTCCTCTGCACTGTGGTCTTATTCCACCCTGCACTTATTCAATCCATGGAGCTCGGTGATTTCTTTTCCTTTCTGTCACCATTTTCCCAAAAAGAATTCCACTATTTTCTTATAGCTGAACACATGAAAGAGCATGAAGAAATTTTAATCCGCATGCATACTGAGCTGTTAAAAAAAGAAATTGGATACCGTCATGCGCTGCTCGCTCATCTCCAGGGAATTCTTCTGCTGATTGCCAGACAGCAGCCTGCTATTCAGGAAACATCCCGCAAGCTTTCAAAGAGTGAAATATGGATGAAAGAGGTATTATTCTATATTGATCTGCATTTTAGTGATCATGAACTTACCTTGCCTGCCCTCGCAGAGCAGGCTCTAGTCAGTCCCGAACATTTCAGCCGGATTTTCAGGCGGGTAACCGGCCTGACTCTCCCCGCCTATTTGGGAGTGAAACGATTATTCAAAGCTAAAGAGCTGTTATTACAAACGGATTTAGCCGTTTCATTTATTTCTGATGCATGCGGTTATAAAAGCGTATCCTATTTTCACAGCAAATTTAAAGAAAAGCTGGGCTGTACTCCCGGAGAGTTCAGGAAGAAAGAATTCAGGTAACTAAAAGGCTGCCTGATTCCCTTCCTTCAATTGTCTTTTTTCTTTCATTAATCGGTTTAATCTTTCAGAACTGAACAGCATCGCACCAATCGCAGCGACGATAAACAGCGGAAAAATCCCAATTGTTGTATGAGCAGAAACAATTCCCAGCATCGGAGGCAGAAAGGTGTTACCTGTAAAGGCAAAGGCCATTTGATAGCCTACTATTGTCTGAGAGTGCGTTTTGCCGAAATGCACTGGAGTTTCATGCATCATGCACGGGAAAATCGGGGCTAATCCAAGGCCGGTCAAAACAAAGCCTGCGAGTGCAAAGCCAGCCGGCAGCGGCAGAACCAGCAGCATAGCTCCCGCTAATGCGATCCCCTGTCCGGCTAAAATCAGCATCCGATTGCTTACCTTTAAAGTGATAAAGCCCGTTATAAAGCGCCCAACGGTAATTCCGCCGTAATAAATGGAAACCCACTGGGCAGCAGTTGCGGCCGGCAGTCCCTTCATATTCACTAGAAAGCTGCTTCCCCATAAACCTATTGCAGCTTCAGCACCGCAGTAAAACAAAAAAGAAAACAGAGCCAGATGAACTCCCTTGATTTTATAAGCCTTGACAGGTTTTCCGGATGGCTGTTCCACTTCAGCTGTTTCCTCTTTCACAGGCTCACTTCTACCCGCGGCCCGTTTCCATAAAGGAAGAGTAAAAAATAAGACGGCCGCTAAAGCAATCTGAATCAAGGCAATCATGAGATATCCGTTTCTCCATGAGCTATCCGCAGAAATGGACTGTGCCACAATAATCGGGCCCAGAGTTGCTCCTGCGCCCCAGAAGCAATGCAGCCAGCTCATGTGATGCGCTTTATAATGGATTGCCACATAATTGTTCAAGCCTGTATCAATGGCTCCTGCCCCAAGACCAAGGGGAATAGCACAAATCATCAGCCAAATCAGTGAAGGGGCAATAGAAAATCCCAAAAGTCCGCCAGCTGTCATCAGGCAGCTCACAAGAGTGACGGGACCTGTACCAAACCGATCAAGAATTTTGCCGCTTGCCAGACTAGAGACAATGGTTCCTGCAGCGATTGTCATAAAGAGCAGGCCTGCCCGATCCATTGGTTCCCCCAAGTCTCCCTGCATGACAGGCCAGGCCGCACCGAGTACGGAATCAGGCAGCCCTAAGCTGATGAAAGCTAAATAGATGATCATCAAGAAGAATGTTGCCATGTCTGATTGTCCTCCTTCACTTATCCTCTTTGACCGGACCGGTAATCATTAAATCCAGTCCAAGGCTTTGCAGCCCATATAGATAATCCTTCTTCCAATCACTAATAACAAGCTTTGGGATGTGTTCTGCAGGAATATAATGTGCGCTTCTAAGTTCTATTTTCTTAATAGCCGCTTGGTCTACTTCCTCCTGGCTGAAAATAATCGACTGAGGATTGATAATGGCAATAAATGAAGGGCCCATTCTGCTTCCAAAAGTCCTTGTTACCTTTCATACACCTATTCCACGCCATAATAAAAAGCCCCCCTTTACATAAGGGGGCAGCATAGCTCAGGCTGGCGCCCCCGGCTCCTGCTTCACAAACAGCAGCAGGATAACCGCAAGCAGCGATAAAATCCCAAAGAATAGATAGACAGAGAAGACGGAATACGCTTCTAATATAAATCCGCCGAGAAAGGTGCAAAACCAGTTGCCCAGGCCATTTCCTACTGCGGAATAGAGACTGATTGCTGTAGCCCCTGCAGAAACCGGTGCGATATCTTTTACATATTGAAGTGCAGCGGGAATAAACAGCCCTGTTGAAAACCCTTGTGCCACCGTTGTTGCATAGACGAGAGCAAGCGGCGGTTCGAAGAAATATAGGAACCATCTTGCCATTGAAACAATGGCGGCAAGAAGGAGAATCTGTTTCATTCCGAATTTCCCAATCCAGCGGTTTGCATATTTCATAACGGGTGCTTCGCTTCCTGCAGCAAGCATGAATGCCAGTCCGATTCCTGCGAGCCCTCCCCCTAAATCATCTACGAAAATACCAAAATAAAAATTGTTGGCGAGGATTGGCCCGAGAACAAGAAAAGCAACAGCCAAAAAGATAAAATACGATGGTGCTTTGACAAGATCACTCATCCCTTTTTTAAAGCTCACCTTTATCGGCTTGCTTTCTCTCGGAAGCTGCCAGGCAAAAACCATCCCTAAACCCATAACAAGCGTAAACGTATAAAAAATAACGGACAGGCTGGTGGTTTCCGCTAGTTTTCCGACAGCCAGAACCGATACGGCAAATCCAATGGCTCCCCAAAGCCGTATCGAACCATAGTCCATTTTCGTTTTTTGAACATAGTTAATCGAGATGCTGTCCGATAATGGAATAATGGCTGCCTGGAATATGGCGAGCAGCGCTGCGGCGCCAATAATGAGTGAATAGCTTGAAACGGCCGAATAGGCGATTCCCATCAAAGCCGTCACTGCAATTGCTGCGGTGAGGAGGTGAACAGGCTTCTTCGTTACGTCGCTCAGTATTCCCCAGACTGGCTGAATCAGAATCATCACAACCGGACTGATCGAAAGCACCATACCGATCTGGCTCCCTGAAAGACCAATCTCATCCCGTAAATAAACTGAAAGAAGCGGGGAGAGAGACCCAATACCGAAAAACACAAGAAAATAAAATAGATAAAAATTCAATTTCACAGATCGTTTTTTTGCCAGAGAAGCTTCCAAATCATTATCCTTCTTTCTGTAAACACATTTAAAATCAGCTTCTCTAACTATACCATTTATCAGGAAAGTATTGGCTTTCATTTTCCATGAATGCCAAAGCAAAAAAAAGCGCCGGATCCGCGATCCAGCGCTTCTTACTCTTTATCTGCGATTCCGATCTGCGTAAGGATAAACCGGATCCTTCAGTTCGAAGTCATACGTTTCTCCGTTCACAAGTCCGACTGTTTTTTCACTGTCATACAGATCAAGCATGAAGCCGGCCATTTCTTTAGCCGTATGGAATTTCGGAACGGCTCCTTCATATTCAAAGCTGTCAAGATCCATCGAACGCTTGGCAAACTCTGTTTCTGTTGCAGCAGGAGCAAGTACTTTTGCCTGCATAGGAGCACCTTTTGATTTAAGTTCCTGTGCAAGACCCTCAGTAAAAGCACTCACATAAAACTTTGTCGCGCAGTAGGTAACGGCATCGGCTACGATGGTATACCCGCCTCCTGATGAAACGTTAATCAGCTGTGTGCCCTCTTTATCAGAGTAGTCTCTTGCGAAAAGTGAGGATAAAATCGTCAATGCTTCAATATTCAGATGAAGCATCGTTTGGATTTTATTCAGGTTCTGTTCACCAACAGCTGCAAAGTTCCCGAAACCTGCGTTATTGATAAACGTTTCAAGGTCATAATCTTTAAGACCTTCGTAAAATTGGTGTACTTCTTCTGATGAAGATAGATCAGCCGTACGGATCACCACATCCAGATCAGAGTTGAGACTCTGGATTTCTGATTTAAGCTTCTGAAGCTCGTCCTCTCTGCGGGCTGTAATAATTAAGTTTTTGCCGCGGGCGGCAAAGGCAAGAGCCGATTCATATCCGATACCTGAGCTTGCACCTGTAATAACCGTATACTTCATATGATCTCCTCCTATTTTCTGCATTCTATATTGTGATTCTTTTACGATTTCATTATACTGATTAGAGTTAACTCTAAGTCAAATTTGGAGGCAATCATGTATACAATCAGCGAAGCTGCAAAAGCTTTAGGAGTCAGTACCCATACATTAAGATATTATGAAAAAGAAGCAATCATTGAACCGGATCGCAAATCCAATGGAGATCGAATATATTCCGATTTGCATCTTAAATGGCTGCAATTTGTTCTTAAATTAAAAGAAACCAAAATGCCTGTAGCGAAAATTAAAGAATATGCTCAATTATTTAAAGAAGGCCAGCATACAAATCTGGCAAGGCTTGAGCTTTTAGAGCAGCATCGAAAAAGCATCCAGGATCAGCTCACTGTTTTGTCAGCTACCGATATAATGCTTGAAGAAAAGATTGATTCTTACAGAAAGAGCCTCAATTAATTCTACATATGAAATCAAAAAATCTGTTCAGCTATTTGAAGCAGGCGTACGTTAAAATCATTTACATCGCCTATTTAAACGAAGATTTTATAGGGTTGTGCGCAAAGGAGAATTATTATGGGAAAGCATTTCAACTTAGTCAAATTGGCTAAGATATTAATCCCGTTTATCATCATCATTTTTATTTATATAGAGGGAAAGAATGAAATTGCCCAGATTAATCCTTCCCGGCTGTTAATCGAGCTGAAATCCCTTGAACCCGTTCAAATCGTTTCAATGCTGCTAATAGGATTAACCGGAGTCTCAGCATTAATGGTATATGACCTTGTGTTAATCAGAAAATTAAGAATCTCTTTGTCTTGGCATACCTTTTTAAAGATCTCTTGGATTGCCAACACATTTAATAGTGTCATAGGGTTTGGCGGTCTTGCAGGTGCAAGTTTACGAGGTTTATTGCTTCATAAACACGTTAAGGATTCATCTAAGCTGTTCTCCTCCATTATTTGGCTGTTGCCGATTATGTTAACCGGGCTTTCGGTTCTTGCATGGCTCCCTCTTATTTCAGAAGGTTATAGGATACCGATGTATAATAGCCATCCATGGGTAAAATTTGTTTTATGGGGAATGGCCCTATATCTGCCGGTTTACCTGCTTATTTTTCTTATTTTCAAGGATAAAAAAGCTCATTTCGCATTAAATCGATGGACAGCATTGGGAATCGCAGGCTCCCTGTTGGAATGGCTTTCAGCAGCATTTGTACTTTGGTCCATCGCCCTAATAACAGGGACAAATCTCCCCTTCATTTCCATGCTGGCGGTTTTCGTTATTGCTTCAATTGCCGGCGTCATTAGTTTAGTTCCCGGGGGTATTGGTTCATTCGACTTGCTGCTCTTAGTCGGTTTGAATCATGCTGGTGCAGATGACAGCCAAATTTTAATCATTCTGCTTTTTTATCGGGTCTTTTACTCTCTTGTCCCTTTTATTATAGGTCTGTTATTCGCTTTACCGGAAGCTTACTCTCAAACGAGAAATACGGTCGATCCGTTCAAAAATAACAAATGGATGAAACGGTTCTCCTTTATTCCAAATTCGCTTATTCCTAATTTAAGCTTTTGGGCCCTGGCTGTTTTAGTTTTCCTTAGCGGCGTTCTCCTTCTTTTATCTGCCGCAACACCTGGAATTGTTGAGAGGATTACATTTGCAGAAAAGCTTTTATCTGAACCCTTTCTCACTATTTCCGATCTTTTGTCTGTAACAGCTGGAATATCCCTGCTTTTACTATCCCGTTCCATTCAGCTTAAAGTGAGAAGTGCTTATGTGCTAACCTATATTGCTTTATTGGCAGGAGCTCTGTTCACATTTTCAAAAGGACTGGATTATGAAGAATCTATTTTTTTATTCGCCATTCTTGCCCTCTTAAGATTTTCCAAAAATCATTTTTACCGGGAACGTCATCCTTTTTCTTGGAAAGCTTCAATCTATATGATGGCATTGACTACCTGTTCTTTGTTCGGCTATGTATCAATCGGTTTCTTCGATCAGCCGTTTGAACGGCTGTCTCTGCCCGCTTCTGTAAAGGACGTTCTTATAAAGACACCCGGAGAGCTGGTTCTTACAGCTGCAGCAGGTTTTATTCTTGCGATCCTTTTCTACACAATCGGCTTCACCTTTTTAACGAAAAAGGAACATATGGAAAAAGATTCAGACGAACTGCTGGAGTTTTTGGAAAACACCAATGGGAATGTGTTAACTCATTTGGCGTTTATGGGGGATAAAGATTATTTTTGGAATAAAGACCGTGACGTTTTTATGATGTACACCGTTTATTCTGATAAATTAGTGGTGCTCGGAGATCCGATCGGGAATGACAGATCATTCGGCAATGCCATTACTGAGCTTCGGGAATACGCTGATATGAGAGGTTTCACACCCATTTTCTATCAAACAGAGAAAGACTGGCTTTCGCTATACCATGAACATGGCTATCAATTTTTCAAACTTGGCGAAGAGGCGTATGTGAATCTTGAAGAATTTACGCTGACCGGAAAGAAAAAAACAAATATGCGTACCGTGAGAAATAAATTTGAGAGAGAAGGATATGTTTTTACAATTGCCGAACCTCCTTTTTCTGATTCCTTTATTCAGGAACTTGAGAATGTCTCTTCAGACTGGCTGCGAGGGCGAAAAGAGAAAGGATTTTCTTTAGGTTTTTTTGACAGGGATTATATTCAGCGGGCACCGGTAGCTATTTTAAGAGATGAATCCGGGACGTTAATCGGATTCGCAACCATCATCCCTGTATATGACGGAGAGACCATATCCGTTGATTTGATGAGGCATTCACGAGAGGTACCAAGCGGCACAATGGATATGATTTTCGTCTCCATCATGCTTCATATGAAAGAACAGGGCTATAAGTGGTTTAATCTCGGAATGGCTCCCTTATCAAATGTCGGGCAGAATAAGTACGCCTTCTGGAGTGAAAAAGCAGCGGCACGAATTTATAAGCATGGTCAATATTTTTATCAGTTTGAAGGGATTCGGAAATACAAAGAAAAATTCGCAAGCCGCTGGGAACCGAAATATTTGGCCTTCAGCTCAAGGTCCGCTCTTCCTGTTACGATGCTGCAGCTATCGAGACTTATTCAAAAGGATGCGGATAAAAAATAAGAGAATTACACAGCAAATAGCACGAAATAAGCTCAGAGCATCCTGCTCTGAGCTTTTTTAAAAGAAATTTATACCTGAATCCTCCTATACGATATCAGCTCCCTGTTTCTGAAAGAAAAGCTGCTGAGGATTTTTTGTAAATAGGTTCTCCAGCATCTCTTCAGAAAATCCGCGGTCATTCAGCTTGGGCAAAATATTTTCAAATAAATGGACCGGATGCCAGTTTCTCAATTGTACAGCGATCGGTTCCGGGATTTCGGGCGGTCTGCCCAGCCAGATATTTACCGTATCATGCGAGAGCAGAATTTGATTGCCATAACCTTCTTTCAGCAGTACGCTGAGCGTCTCTATTTTTTCTGCATCAGGCCTTGCCCCCACAATCCCCTGCAGGCCAAAACGGTCGAATCCGATATAGACGCCTCGTTCCAGGACCCTTCGATGATAAGCAGGATCCGTATTTCCGCACATATGACCGATGACTATTTTTTCCGGCGAGGCTCCTTCCGATATAAGGAGTTCTGCCTGTTCCGGTCCCATTGTTCCTTCCTGTGTATGGGTTAGGATGACAGCTCCTGTCTCCTTTTGAGCTTTTGCTGCTGCCCGGAAGAACATTTCTTCATAAGGGGTGCTGTGATCCTTGCTTGAAGCCACCTTGATCACTCCTGCTTTCACTCCTGTTTCGCCAATTCCTTCAGTAAGCTCCGTCATGAACATTTCATAAATTTCATCCTCCGCTGTTCCAAGCTGCTGCCGGAATTTGAAATAGGGGGTGGCGCCTTCTCCTTCGTAATAGTAGCCTGTCGCGCATACGATCTGCAGTCCGGTTCTATCTGATACTTCTTTTAAAAATTCCGGATTTCGCCCGCATTCATTCGGAGTAGGATCAACAACGGTTTCTACTCCAAAGCTTCTTAAGGACAACGCAATCGTTTCAGCCGTTTCCAGAGCTTCCTTTGTATTCATTCCGCCCAGCGTCAAGTCTCCGCTGTATCCTGGATAGCCGAATAGAAAGTGCTCATGGATGAGTGTTTTCCCCAGCTCATCTGCAGTTATGGCTCCAGTTACCGTTTCTAACCCCTGATTCATCGCTCGATTCCTCCGCTCACCTTTTGGCGTTCCTCTTCCTGCAGCTGTCTCCACAGCAATTTTCCGCTTGTAGTCATCGGCAGAGATTCCCTAAATTCAATCACTCTTGGATACTTGTAATCTGCCATATTCTGCTTCGCCCAGTCTATGATTTCCTCAGGCGCGGTGCCAAGCCCGTCCTGTGTGAGAACGACAAAGGCTTTTACGGTCTCTCCTCTTCTCTCATCCGGAATTCCTACTACACAGGCCTGCTGAACAGCCGGATGCTTATAAAGCAGCGATTCTACTTCCGCCGGCCATACTTTAAATCCGGATGCATTAATCATCCTCTTTACGCGGTCGACCATAAAATAATAGCCTTCCTCGTCCCTTTTGCCGATATCACCTGTCCTGAAATATCTTTTTCCATCAATTTCCATAAACGCCTGTTCATTTTCCTCCGGTCTGTTATAGTAGCCAAGAAAAACCTGCGGTCCGTTTACAACAATTTCTCCTTCTCCGCCTATCGGCAGCTCTTCGTGAGTGAGGGGATCGATAATTTTCGCATCCACATCAAAGGATGGAATGCCGAGGCATTGAAGCTTTGGACGATCCGGCGGATTAAAGTGAGTTTGGGCGATCGTTTCAGAAAGCCCATAGCCTTCGACAAAATGGAGACCTGTCAGATCAAACAGCTTTTCTCCTACTGCTGCCGGGAGGGCCGCTCCTCCGCCTGCAAGTCCCTGAAGTGACGCCATATCTTCCTTTTTCAGCTTCGGATTCGCCAGGAAATCAATAAGCATTGTACTAATGTTGACCCAGTTGCTTACCTTTTTCTCACGGATGATGCTGCGCGCGTATTCACGTTCCCATCTTGTCATCAGCACCATGGTCGCCCCTGACATGATCGGAATATGCATGCTATGGATCATGCCGGTAACGTGAAAGAGCGGAAGGGTTGCAAGGCTGACGGCATCGGAAGTTGCATTAAGCCAGTGGTATCCACCGAATGTATTTGCCTGAACGGTCCGATTTGTATGCATACAGCCCTTTGGCAATCCGGTAGTCCCGGACGTATAAGGCATAACAGCTAGATCATCCGGTCCTGAAGCGGACGGAAGCGGTATGCACCCTGCACCTAATGCCTCCTTCCATAAAAAATGTCCTTCTTCATTAAACATTCTTCTTTCTGCACGAACCTCTTCCGGCAAATTCAACTCGTGAGTTCCGGCATAATCAGAATAGGCAGCAGCGACGACCTGTGTAATCAAGCCTTCTTTTATTAGCGGTGCAGCCCGGTCATATAATTCCTGTCCCACTATGGCACTTTTTATTTCACAGTCTTTTACGTAGAAACGGAGTTCATCTGCGGTGTTCATTGGATTGATTGGAACGACCACTGCATCCGCTCTAAGAATGGCATAAAATCCAATAATAAATTGAGGTGAGTTCTGCATATAGAGGAGAACGCTCTCCCCTTTCGTCACATTCATTTTTTGCTGCAGAAAACCAGCCAGTTCATCTGCTTCTTTTAATAAATCTCCAAAACTCATTTCATTTCCGTAATAATCGATCGCTGTTTTACTGGGATATCTGGAAGCCGTTACCTCAAGGTTGTGATAAAGAGTGGTTTCCGGCAAAGTCAGTGTTGTGGAGGTTCTTACCGGCCAAAATTTAAAATGATCCTGATTCAATTTATCCACCTCATCCTGTATATTGTAAACGCTTACTTTGTTGAATTTCTAGATACTGAGTCTTTTTCCTTTCGAGAATCGTATTATTTTCTTCGTTATAATTCGACATTCACATGTATACTGATTTATTAGTAAAAATTGCCGCTTGTTTGTCCTCCCAATTTAAAAGAAACTTAAGGTAGTAAAAAAACAGCCAAACCTTTAGGAGGAGATTATGAAGAATCATAGATTGATGATTTCACTCATCACGTCCGCGGCTATCCTTTTCTCAGCTATAACCATCCAGCCATCTGTATCAAAAGCAGACACCGGTGACCGCAATCCTGTTATTTTCATTCACGGTGCAGGCGGAATCGGCACAAGCTTCTACAGCATTGAAAATTACTTAAAATCACAAGGATGGTCCGACAATGAACTCTTTGCGATTGAAATGCGCGATAAGACGGGAAATAACAAGAATAACGCCAAGCAGCTTGCTGCATATGTAGATGAAGTTCTTAAGAAAACCGGTAAAAGCAAGGTTGATATTGTGGGACACAGCATGGGAGGACCAAATGCCCTCACCTACATTTTAAATAGCGGCGGAAGCAAGGTTGATGACGTGGTCACATTCGGTTCGCCAAATAAAATGGTGACATCGAAGGCGCCTGCCGGCAATGACCCTAACCATAAAATTCTTTATACTTCCATTTACAGCACAAACGACATTGTCGTAAATAAATGGCTATCTCCCCTTCAAGGAGCAAAGAATGTTCAAATCAGCGGACCAGGCCATCTTGGAATGCTTGCGAACACTCAAGTTAACGAGCTGATTAAAGAGGGATTAAATGGCGGGGGCAAAAATACGAATTAACGATTAAGGCCTGTCTCAATGAGGCAGGCCCTTTTTACTTCCTGAAAACGAGAGCGAAAAAAGCCAAAGAATTGATTCCTCTGGCTTTTTTAACATTTACGGAACCAAAATTAATTTCCCTTTTGTTTCCCGCCCTTGAAGCATCCGGTGAACTTCCGGCGCTTCCTCAAGCGGGTAGACGCCTCCTATTGTCAGCTGCAGCTTCCCTTCGCTTAAGAAAGCAAGCAATTCATGCAGGCTTTGTGTGTAAAGCTCTTTCTTGCGCATCATTTGCGGAAGAAAGAAGCCGATTACAGACAGGTTTTGCCCCATTAGCGACGAAGGGTACAGCTTTGCCTGTTCTCCGCTCGCTACTCCGTAGATGACGAGACGGCCAAACGGTGCCATACAGGAAAGGGTTTTTCTGAAAATATCCCCTCCGGCCATTTCAAGCGCCACGTCCACCCCTTTACCTTCTGTAAGATTAAGTACTTCTTTTTCCCAGCCTTCCATCGTATAATCGACAGCCTCGTCCGCACCAAGCTTTAATGCTGCCTGCCGCTTTTCTTCTGTACTGGCCGTTGCAATGATTTTCCCTGCTCCAAAAAGCTTGGCAAGCTGAACGGCAATCGAGCCTACTCCTCCCGCTGCCGCATGGATAAGAACCGTTTCTCCCTCTTCAAGCCGTCCCATCGTTTTCAAAACATGATAGGCACTTAAACCTTGCAGCGGCATCGCTACCGCATGATGAAGATCGACGCCGGCGGGAACGGGAATGAGACCGCGCTCGTCTGCTACTGTATATTCCGCATACCCCGTAGCTCGTGAGGTTCCAAGGAGGGTGACAATTTTATCTCCTTTTTTGAACCTCTTTACTTCACTCCCTGTTTCAACGATCGTTCCAGCCACCTCAGCTCCCGGAACAAAAGGAAGCGGCGTATCAATGACATATTGCCCCTCGCGTCTTGCTGTATCCGCATAGTTCACTCCGATTGCTTCTATTTTAATTAATACTTCTTTTTCACCTGGGCTTGGTGTTTCAAGATCGACGACCTTCATCACTTCTGGACCGCCATATTCATTCAGCTGAATGGCTTTCATCTTCTTCTCCTCACTTTCCCTGAAATTCCGGTTTTCTTTTTTCTTTAAATGCCAAGACACCCTCTTGATGGTCAGCTGTTTCAATCATCATCGGCTGTGTCAGCCTCTCCTGCTCAAGAATATCCTCTAATCGGGAATAGGAGGCTTGTTCAATGATCCGCTTCATTTGGCCGAATGCCTGAAGCGGTCCCTGGGAAAGTCGGAAAGCATAGGAGCTCACCTCATCCTTTAGCTGCTCGAGCGGGACCGTCCGGTTGACGATGCCATAGGACTTTGCCGTCACTGCATCGATTGGCTCTGCGTTGAAAAACAGCTCCTTCGCCCTCTGCGGTCCGATCAGACGGGGGAGAAAATAAAGGCCTCCCCCATCGGAAATCAGCCCCACCTGGGCAAAGCTCATCACGAATTTGCTGTCCTCCGCTGCAAAGATAAAATCACAGGCAAGCGCCAGGTTAAACGCAGCGCCTGCTGCAAAACCATGAACCGCAGCAATGACGGGCTTGCCAAGCTTTTTAATAGCAAGAATACACTCGTTCAATTTTCCAAGGTGCTCGTATATTTGCTGTCCGTTAACCTGGCCCATTGTTTTGACATCCCCGCCTGCACTGAATGAGCGGCCAGCCCCCGACAAAATCACGGCTTTTATTTCCTCATTTGCCTCTGCCATACGAAGTGCCTCGGTGATTCCAACAATCATTTCTGCACTGAAAGCATTTAACGATTCCGGACGGTTCATCGTGATCGATAAAACCGGTCCACTTTGTTCAACCAATAAATGAGACATTGAATTTCCTCCTTTTATTTAATGAGCCATCCGCCATCAACAAGTAAATCGGAGCCTGTCATATAGGACGCATGCTCAGATGCAGCGAAAGCAATAACATGGGCGATTTCCTCTGCCTTGCCCACCCGCCGCAATGCCGTATTTTTTTCAATCGCAGCGGCAAATTGAGTGTTTTGCAGTCCTTCTTCGGTTAAAGGCGTCTCCGCAAATCCAGGTGAAACGGAATTGACCCGGATTCCATATGGGGCAAGCTCCAGAGCAAGGGCCTTAGAAAAATTAATGACACCTGCCTTGGCTGCGCTGTAATGAGGAATATGAGAACCTGCTTTATAGCCGGAAAGGGATGCCACATTCACAATCGCACGATCCATCCTTTTCTCCTTGCTGCTCTCAATCATGAGTTTCCCAAGTACCTTGCTCACAAGAAAAACGCTTCTCAGGTTCAGGGACTGGACCTCGTCCCAGTTTTCTAATGACGTTTCAAGAATTTTGGATTGCCCGGACCCTCCGGCATTGTTCACGAGAATATCGAGCGAACCGGCTTCCTTTACATATTGAGCTAACGCTTGAATTTCTTCTTCGTTCGTCACATCTGCCCTGAAAAACACGGCCTTCTCCTGTACTGTCTGTTCATTTATATACGCTGCCGCCTTTGAAAGCTTATCCTCGGTCCGTCCGACAAGGATCACCCTGGCTCCCTCTTTGGCGAGCATACAGGCCGTTTCCATCCCGATTCCGCTGCCGCCGCCTGTTACTACTGCTGTCCGCTGTGAAAAACGCATGAAGTTTCTTCCTCCCTACATAACGATATAAGATTCTTTTTGCAGAAGAGCGTCCGCTATAAAACGGTTTCTTTCTACACGGTTTGCTGAACCGAGTTCAGCAAACGTCACGCTGATCCGGGAAAGAAGAAGTTTCTTCCGGTCATCGGCAACTAATTGATGAACGAGCTGCCTGGCTAATGCTCCGCCTTCATACAAGGCTTCCTCGGCTGCCGTTTGGCATAGGCTCACCATTAGCTTTGCTTTTTCTTCTCCTTTTGCATCCAGCGTCTTTTTAGCGCGGAGCAGAGAGGATTCTGCAGAAAATAAAGCCGCTGCCAGATCGGACAGTTTCAAAAGCGTCTCCTGTTCTTCGGTCATGTTCCCGCCGTATTTTTCAAAAGCCGCTCCAAAGCAGACAAGCAGAGTATTCCTGAGTGCTGAAACGATCATTTCTTCGTTTTCAAGAAGTCTGCCGCTGCCTTTTATATCCTCTTGAAGGGCTTCATACGCCTTCGATACCATGCTTTCAAATTCGACCTCTCCTTTTGCAGCCTTCCTCAAAAAGTGGGTAGGCAGCAAAAGACGATTGATCTCATTCGTTCCTTCAAATATCCGGTTGATCCGTGAATCCCGGTACACCTGCTCGATCGGATATTCCTGAATAAAGCCCGCACCTCCATGCAGCTGCAGAGATTCATCTGCCGCATAATCGAGGGTTTCTGAACCAAACACCTTGCAGATTGCGCATTCGGCAGCGTACTCCATCATCTGTTTTCCAATCAGCCTGTGATCCTCCGCTTCATATAAATCACCAAGCGCATCCTCAAGGAGACCTGCTGTTCGATACTGAATCGACTCCGCCGCATAAATTCTTGAAGCCATGAGGGCGAGTTTTTCCTTCGTTGCCGGGAAGTCTGCGATGCTGCGCTCGAACTGAAAGCGCCCTTTCGTAAATTCAAGTGCGAGCTTAAGTGCATGCTTGGATGCACCCATACAGGCTGAACCTAGATTAAACCTGCCCAGATTTAAAACATTCAGAGCGATCACATGACCTTTTCCCGGTTCCCCAAGCAGATTTTCTTTCGGTACAAGACAATCTTCGAGCAGCACCGTTCTAGTTGACGAGCCTTTGATCCCCATCTTTTTCTCTTCGGGTCCTAAGGTTAAACCCGGGAAGCTTTTTTCAGCGATAAAGGCAGAGAAATGCTGGCCATCAATTTTAGCGTAGATGATAAACGTGTCCGAAAAAGCAGCGTTCGTAATGTACAGCTTCGATCCGTTCAGCACATAGTGCGTTCCGGCATCATTCAGAACAGCAGTCGTTTTCGCAGCCAGTGCATCCGATCCAGAACCGGGCTCAGTCAGGCAGTACGCACCGATGTATTCACCGGATGCAAGCTTCGGGAGATATTTAGCTTTCTGTTCCTTTGTTCCAAAATACGTAATAGGCAGGGTCGCAATACACGTATGATTGGAGTGGGCGACCCCGTAGCCGCTCGTTCTCCCAATCACTTCTCCAACGATTCCTTTCGTGATTTTGTCTAATCCCAGTCCGCCGTATGTCTCTGGAATGCTGTGGGCAAGCAGGCCAAGCTCTCCCGCTTTATGCAAAAGCCCGACAACCCGCTCAAAATTTTGTTCTTCAATTTCTTCACGGTATGGATCCACTTCCCTTTCAACAAAAGCCCGCGCTGTTGAAGCCATCATTTTTTGCTCATCGGTAAAGTCTTCAGGTGTAAAGATGGTGCGGTAATCTGAAGCTTCATACATAAAGCTTCCGCCTTTAATTTTTACAGAGGCTGTCTGCAATTCTTTCACTCTCCTTTTTTAAAAAACCGTATCCTGCATGCTTTACTCCATACTCATCGGAATGAGTCCAGGGTTTCAGGGTATCTACTTAAAACGCTTCAGCGATCTGTTTTTTAAAATGGGCAGGACATCATAAACATCTGTTTGAGCCGCATAGGCAATTTCTTCTGCAAATCCGTATTGGCTGAGCATCTTTCCGACTCTTGAGGCAGACAGTATTTCTGTTTTTTGACTTTTAAGACTTGAATAAAAGAGCTTTGCCGCAAGCGCCGAATCGGTCAAATCCCATGTTGAACTCAATGTAAGAAGTTCAATCAAATAGCCGGCCCCGAGAAAATCCTCCACACAGAACTGGCCGGAGGATCCGGAGCATATGAGAATCAGAGTTTCTTCAGAATGTTCCGACTTCAGTTGCGCTGCCATTGTCTTTGCATTAAGGAAGCTGGCCGCATACACCGCTTTTGCAGATGCTGAATTTCGGATCGCAACGGTCCCATTCGTTGTAGAGAGAATGGCCGTCTTTCCGGAAACATGATTTTTTAACATAGAAGGTCCCGGATCAAGAAAGCCTTCAATCGTTTTCCCCTCATACTCCCCAATCAGAACAAACGAATTTTCCTCAAGTGCAGAGGCTGCTTTTCTTGCCTCTTCTCCGTTTAGCACCGGAATAACTTCCTTTGCACCGTTGGCAAGGATGCTCGTTATGGTCGTTGTCGCAAGCAGCACATCAAAAACGACAGCGATTTTCCCGGCAATCTTTTCCGGCTGAATGTCTTCCTTTTTCAATAAAACATGGATTTTACCCATGAAACGTGCCATGTGCTGTTCTCATTGCCTGATCGATTAAAGTGCGGACAAACGGCGCAAACTTAGCGAAGCGTTTATCCTTTGTCTGGCCCTTTTGATAGCGGTAATAAATCTGCTGGCAGATTACGGCCAGTTTAAAATAAGCGAAAGCCAGATAATAAGGAAATTCTTCTAAATTTCGGCCGCTTTTCTCTGCATAGCGTTCTGCAAACTGCTGTCTTGAATAGAAAGCGGGATGAACGGTAATGGAAGGCTTCCCAAAGCCGAATTTGAGTGAATCCGGGTCATCCTCCTCTACCCAGTAGCTCATGGCTGCTCCAAGATCAGCAAGCGGGTCGCCGATCGTCGCCATTTCCCAATCAAATAAACCCGCCATACCTGTTAAGTCCTCAGTAAAAAGAGCATTGTTCAGCTTGTAATCATAATGAATGACAGATGGAGAACCGGACGCAGGAAGGTTCTTTTCAAGCCACCCTGTCAAGGAGTCGACCGCTTCAATTTCTTCGGTCTTTGCCCGGTGGTATCGTTCAATCCAGCCGCCCACCTGGCGTTCCATAAATCCTTCAGGCTTGCTTAGATGGATTAAGTCTGAATTCTGATAAGGAATGGAGTGGAGCTGAACGAGTTTATCGACCATAAGCTCAGAAAGCATCCGCCCCTTTTCTTCCGTCATTTCCATACCTTCCGGAAGCACGGTATCCACCATGACCCCTCTTCTTCTTTCCATCAGGAAAAACGAACTGCCTGCCACTGAAGAATCTTCTTCATATAAGAAAGGCTTAGGCGCTTCAGGAAACAGCGGATGCAGCGCTTTTAATATACTAAACTCCCTTTTCATATCATGAGCCTTCGGTGCAACAGGACCGAGCGGCGGTCTTCTCAGCACCGCCTCCCAGTCTCCCGCTTTTAATGCATAGGTGAGGTTGGAAGCACCCGCTCCAAATTGCTCAATTTGCAGCGGCTGATCCGGCATTACCGGAAACCGCTCTTTTAAATACCGCTCCAGCGCCTGCAGCTGAAGTTCTTCCCCTTCTCTTACAGGGATTGTATAGGACATCCATGCCGCCTCCCTTTTTAGGCGTGAGCCAAATATTTTTCAAGCACGCTCCGAAGCTCATCCGGTATTTCTTCACTCTTCTGCAATGTAAAATTAAAATAGACAATCACTGCTTTTCCTTTTGCAATCATTTTTCCGCTGTTTGCATCTTCAATGATGTGTTCGAGATGAAAGCTTTTCCCGCCTACCTTTGAAATCGCCGTTTTCACAATCAGCTCCTGATTGAAATAGGCCTGCTCCATAAAATCACAGGAAGCAGAAGCGAGGATAAACGGCCAATTATCCGCCGAAAGAGGCGAGCTTAGTTTTCCGAAAAACTGAACCCTTGCTTCCTCTATGTAGATGAAATAGCTCGTATTATTCACGTGTCCTAAAACATCGGTTTCACAAAATCTGACTCTGATCTTTATCTCATCATGCATGTCGTTATGCCTCCTTAGCGGTGGGTAAATTCCGGCTTCCGTTTTTCAATGAACGCCTGTACGCCTTCTTTAATATCGTCCGTCTGGAAAACCTCCTCAAAAAGCTCGGCCTCCCGTTCCAGGCCAGCCTTTAAGGAAACACCCAATCCTTCATCAACAGAGCGTTTAATCCTTGAGAGGGCAGGCAATGAAAAACGGCTGATTTTCGCAGCGAGCTTCAAGCCATGCTGAAGGCCCTCTCCTTTTGGAGTGACTTCATTCACCAAGCCGATTTCCTTGGCTTTCGCAGAATCAATCGGATCTCCGGTAAACATCATTTCCTTTGCCCGCGCTTCCCCTATTACTCTCGGAAGCCGCTGTGTCCCGCCGCCTCCTGGGAATAGACCGAGTTTAATTTCAGGCAATCCGATTTGAACGTGTTCTTCTGCAATTCGTATATCGCACGTCAGCGCCAGCTCGCAGCCTCCGCCAAACGTCAGCCCATTTAATACAGCAATCACCGGCTTTGGAAAATCATCGAGTTTATTCAGAACAGCATGGGATTCCATGAACTGTGATTTGATTCCTTTTTTCCCTATCAAACTCGGAAACTCCTTAATGTCCGCTCCTGCCATAAACGCACGGTCCCCTGCACCGGTCAGGATGACACAAACGATTTCCTGGTCATTTCTCATTTCATCCAGCAGCTGATCCAGTTCTCTCAGGACAGCCTGGCTCATCACATTGAGCGGCGGATGGTCGATTGTCAGGACCATAACTGATCCTTGTTTATCTCTCTTGATCACACTTTCCATTATTGCTTCACCTCTACCTTCGAGTATTCATACCAGCCCTTGCCCGTTTTTCTTCCAAGATGGCCCTGTTTTACTTTTTCTTCAATGCAGACAAATGGCTTGTCGGCAGGATCTCCCGTTTCCGCATAACGCTGCTGCATGACATAATAACCGACGTCTATACCGGATAAATCCATAAGCTCAAATGGACCGATTGGATGATTGAGCGCTTTCCGGCAAATGGTATCGATGTCTTTATAGTCTGCATAGCCGTTCTCATAAAGGTATACTGCTTCCCTTTGAAGCGCTCCAAGAATCCGGTTGGCGATGAAGCCTGAAATTTCTTTTTTCAGAAGAACCGCTGTCCGGTTAATGGTTTCGCATACGCCCATTGTCAGCTGCGCTGTTTCTTCAGATGTCTGTTTGCTTGTCACCACTTCCACACAGTCCATCACAAGGGCAGGAAAGAAAAAGTGCATATTGATCACTTTATCCGGTCTGTTCGTAGCTCCCGCGATATAAGAGTTCATAATCGTTGAAGAATTCGTGGCTAAAATCGCATGAGGCTTCGCATATTCATCCAGCTGTGCAAACACTTCTTTTTTTACCTCCAGCTTTTCCACCACGGCTTCAATAATAAAATCAGACTTTGAGGCAGCTTCTTTTAAGCTTGCAGTCATGGTGAGGAGGGAGAACGCCTTTTTCGCTTCCTCTTCTGACAGCTTGTTTTTCTGCACGCGCTTGTCTATTAATCTTTGGAGGACGGCATCCGCATTGGATAAAGCGTTTTCATTTACATCCTGCAAAATGGTTCTATATCCTCCAAGTGCACACAGCATGGCAATTTGATGCCCCATTTGTCCTGCGCCAATGACGGCGATCGTTTTGATGTCTTCTCTTTTCATCTTTTATCTCTCCCTTTCACTTACTAACCGGTTGGTATGCTGAAAGGAAAGAAAGCATCAAGTGCTTCCCTTTAATCCCTCAAGCAGTATTTTAATAAAGATGTCTGAGATGCTAGAATCCGTTTCACGGCCGGATGGGTCAAACCAGAAGTAGCTCCAGTTGGCCATTCCCAGTACTCCGAGGGCGACAATATCCACTGGCAGATCATCTCTGAATTCCTGTTTTTCCATCCCGGCCCGCAGAATTTCTTCGATTTGCCTGCGGAACAGATCGCGTTTAGAGGCAATCAGGCTAAGATGGGGTTCGCTCAAGTTACGCATTTCCCTGAAATACACCTTCGCGCTCAATCCCTCTTTTTCTATATCGTGAATAAGCAAATAAACGACCTCATGCAATTTTTCCCGATAACTTTTTTGCGGATCTTCGAGGATGGTCTTTTGCTTTTGAAGAAGACTGTCAATATAGCTTAAATGAATGTCCATCAGCAGCTGTTCTTTGCTTGTGAAATAATAATAGAATGTTCCTTTTGTGACATTCAGCGCGTTGACGATATCCTGAATCGATGTTTCCTTGAACCCTTTTTCAGCAAAAAGCTGAATACTCATTTGTCTGATTTGTTCTTTCATGCTTATGTCCTCTCGATCTAGCCGGTTTTGCTCCGATTATAGCATAGCCGCTTAAGATTAGAGTTTCTTTGCTGATTCTTCTCTTAGTGCGCGTCTTAAAATTTTCCCAACGTTTGTTTTCGGCAGCTCTGCCCGGAACTCTACCTCGCGCGGCACTTTATAGGCAGCCATCTGATTGCGGCAAAATTCAATGATTTCATCAGGCGAAGCATTTTTGCCTTCTTTGCACACCAGAATCGCTTTAACGGTTTCACCCCGGTATGGATCCGGAACACCTATCACTACAGCTTCCTGTACAGCTGGATGTTCATACAGCACCTCTTCCACGTCGCGTGGATAGATATTATAGCCGCTCGCAATAATCAGGTCCTTCTTTCTGTCTACGATATAAAGATAGCCCTCACCGTCTATCCTGGCCAAATCACCGGTAAAAAGCCATCCGTCCCTTAATGCGGCAGCCGTTTCCTCCGGCATGTTCCAATAGCCTTTCATAATTTGCGGTCCGCTGATGACCACTTCTCCAAGCTCTCCATTTGGAAGCTCCTCAAGGCCTGTAGCAACATCGACAATTTTATAAGCGGTTTTCGGAAAACCGATTCCAACACTGCCTAATTTGCGCTCCCCAAAGTTCGGGTTGCAGTGGGTACAAGGCGACGCTTCAGATAAGCCATACCCCTCGAGTACCTTCGCCCCTGTTTTTCGTTCAAACTCTCTCATAAGCTCAACCGGCATGGGTGCACTGCCGCTATTGCAGATCCGAATGCTGCTAAGATCATACTCTTCCGCTTTAGGATGGCTTGTGAGCGCTACATACATGGTCGGTACACCAGGGAACATCGTTGGCTGTTCTTCCTTAATCGTTTCAAGAACTTCCTCAAGGTCAAATCGCGGCAGCAAAACCATGCAGCTTGCCGTTAATACAGATAGATTCATACAGGAAGTCATACCGAAGACATGGAAAAACGGGATAACCGATAAGCTTTTTTCCTCTCCGATTACAATATCATTCTTAAAGAACTCATAGGACTGGTAAACATTTGCGACAAGATTCTGATGGGAAAGCATCGCTCCCTTTGATCTTCCTGTCGTACCTCCGGTATACTGAAGGACGGCAATGTCATGCTCCGGTTCAATCGGAACATGAATGGGAGCTTCTGCTGCTTCTGCAAGAAAGGATTCAAAGCTGAAGGCCGCATTTGCAGGCTTTTCGGTGTATCCTGGTGTAAGGCTTACCGTGACCACTTGTTTTACACTCGTTTCTTCCTTAACTGCTTCTACTTTCGGATAAAGCAGGTCATACACAATGAGCGTTTCCGCACCGGAGTCCGTTAAAATATGGGAAAGCTCTCTTTCCATCAGCATCGGATTCACTTGAGTGACAATCGCGCCTGCAGCCAGGATACCGTAATAAGCGATGACATATTGGGGGCAGTTCGGCAGCATGATGGCCACCCGATCGCCTTTTTGCACACCATTTTTTTGAAGAGCCGCAGCGAATTTCCCGGCCAATCCTGCAAGTTCCTTGTAGCTGAATGTTTTTTTGTAAAACGTGATCGCGGTCTTTTCCCCGTGCACCTCAGCAGTTGAGCGAAGCATTTCATGAATCGGTATGTCAGGTATCAGGCAATCATGGTCAATGCCTGGCGGGTAGCTTGCTAACCATTGATTCGTTGTCTCCATCCTTCATCCCTCCATCTGTCAGTAAGTTAAAGTGCCCCCATCAACAAGGAGCGTACTGGCCGTTACAAATGAGGCATCATCGCTTGCGAGGAAGAGTGCGGCTTTTGCGACTTCATCCGGGCTTCCCGGTCTGCCAAGAGCATTAGCGGAGGAAATAATCGGCCAGTTTTTTTCATCCAGCTTCCAGTCTTTAATAATATCTGTATCAATGACTCCCGGGGCAATCGCATTTACCCGGACCTTTTTCTTCCCGTATTCAAGCGCAGCATTTTTCGTCAGCATAATCACGCCTGCTTTTGAAGCATTGTAAGGCGCAAGGAGCTTCTTCCCTTTTAGCCCAAGGATGCTTGAGGTGTTAATCACACTTCCGCCACCGCTCTCCAGCATTTTCGGAATTCCATATTTCATCCCAAGAAAAACACCCGTCAAATTGATATCAATGACCCGCTGCCATTCCTGAAGGGACATGTCTGCAAGCCTTACACTTTCATTGCCTACACCGGCATTGTTAAATAATATATTGAGAGATCCATAGGTTTCCACCGCTTGCTCCATAAGCTGCTTGATTTCATCCTCTGACGTTACGTCTGTCTTAATAAAAATGGCTTCTCCGCCATCTTCGCGGATTTGAGAGACCGTTTGCAGGCCCCCCTCTTCCATTACGTCCGCTACGGCTACACTTGCCCCTTCTTTTGCAAAAAGGAGAGCCGCCGCCCTGCCAATTCCGCCGGCTCCACCGGTCACGACCGCCGTTTTCCCCGCTAGCTTCATACTGGTCTCCCTGCTCTCTTTTGTATTTCAGTCTCCAAACCTGCTTTTACAAAACGTGCGTGCCTCCATCTACCACCAGTACATCACCTGTCACATAATCAGACGCCTGCGAAGCCAGAAAAACAGCCGCTCCTTTTAAATCCTGACCGGATCCAAATCTGCCAAGCGGAGTACGCTGAAGAAGACCATCCTTCCCCTTTTCTATAATGACCTGTGACATTTTAGTAGGGAAAAAACCTGGTGCAATGGCGTTGACATTGATGTTGTGCTGACCCCACTTGGCTGCGAGATCCTTCGTGAACGTAATAACCGCACCCTTGCTCGTATTGTAGCCGATGGTATCCATATATTTCGGATCCGCACCGCCAAGACCCGCAACGGATGATATATTAATGATTTTTCCGCTTCTCTGCCGGATCATGTAGCGGCCAGCTTCCTGCGACATTAAAAACGTGCCTGTTACGTTTACATTCAATACTTTTTGCCAAGCATCAAGAGGCATATCCTCAGCAGGGGCACCCCAGGTGGCACCGCTATTGTTAACTAAAATATCAATGGCCCCGAACCGTTCATACGCAAGCTGAACAGCCCTTTTTACATCTTCCTGTGACGTAATGTCGCAAGCTAGGGCCATTGCATGACAGCCTGTTTCTTTCTCGAGTCTTAAGGCCGTTTGTTCACATGCCTCTTTTTTCCTTGAGCAAAGGACGATATTCGCCCCCGCCTCGGCAAGCGCCTCCGCAATCTGCTCACCAAGCCCTCGTCCCCCGCCGGTAATCATCGCGGTTTTGCCTCTTAAGTTGAATAGTTCATTTACATGCATTCGCTTCACCTCATACCGTCTGCAGGGAGACGTCGTATTTTTTCAATTCAAGCCGTGCAAGCTGTGCTTTGTGCACTTCATCCGGTCCATCTGCAAGTCTGAGCGTTCTCGCATTCGCCCACTGCGCGGCAAGCGGAACATCCTCACTGACCCCTGCTGCTCCGAATGCCTGGATCGCCCGGTCAATCACTCGTAAAGCCATGTTCGGTGCAACTACTTTAATCATCGCAATTTCAGGCTTCGCTATTTTATTGCCGGCCGTATCCATCATATAGGCTGCTTTAAGCGTCAATAGCCTGGCCTGCTCAATGTCGATGCGCGATTCAGCAATCCAGTCCTGCACAACACCCTGTTTAGAGAGCGGTTTGCCAAACGCTTCTCTTTTTTGTACACGCTTACATAACTCCTCAAGCGAGCGTTCAGCAGCTCCAATTAATCTCATGCAATGATGAATTCTCCCAGGTCCCAGCCTCCCTTGGGCAATGGCGAACCCCTTTCCTTCTCCCCAAATCATATTGGATGCAGGGACACGGACATCCGTAAATGAAATTTCCCCATGGCCATGAGGGGCATGATCATATCCGAAAACCGGCAATGTCCGTTCGATTTTCACTCCAGCTGTATTTAGGGGAACAAGAATCATCGACTGCTGCTCATACTTCGGTGCATCCGGATCGTTTTTCCCCATCACGATCGCAATTTTACAGCGCGGATCCCCCGCACCGGATGACCACCACTTCGTACCGTTAATGACGTAATCCTCCCCGTTTCTTTCTATGCGGCATGAGATATTCGTCGCATCAGAGGAAGCCGCATCGGGCTCTGTCATTGAAAAACAGGATCGGATTTCTCCAGCAAGCAAAGGCTCAAGCCACTGCTTTTTTTGCTCCTCTGTTCCATAGCGGACAAGCACTTCCATATTTCCTGTGTCCGGAGCCCCGCAGTTAAACACCTCGGGGCCGATTAAAGACCGTCCCATAATCTCACATAGAGGAGCATATTCAACGTTCGTCAAGCCTGCTCCATACTCACTGTCTGGAAGAAACAAATTCCACAGACCCTGCTTCTGAGCTTCTTTTTTCATCGTTTCCATAATTTCGGGAACAGCTGACCATCTCGATGATTGGCTGTTTAATTCTTCTTCATACCGTTTTTCATTCGGATACACGTGCTCATCCATAAATTCATTGAGCCGCTTCTGCAGATCCTGAACCTTTTCCGAATACGAAAATTTCATATCGGTTCCTCCTTGGGCCAGCTAACTAACCGGTTGGTATGTAACATAACTCTATCATATACTAAATATTCTAAATCTTTCAACCGATAATCCGGATTTTTAGTCATTACCATAACTGAATAACATACCGGGTCTATTTTTCGGCATCAGCCAATACAGATAAAGAAGAAAATATGGAGAGGCTGATGAGCGATGACGGGACTAAATCAGGATGAACTCGAGAAAAAAATCGATGAGCTGAACAAAAAGATCGAAAGACTGGAGTCAAAATTGCAGCAGTCACACAATATAGGATCGAACATTTGGGTGCTTGTTCCCGTTGCGGCAATCATTATGTGGGGGCTAACAAAAATCTTTTAAAAGCAGAAAGGCACAGACAGGCATAGGTCCCGCCAGTTTCTGTGCCCTTTTTGATTTAGATATGTTAAATAACTCTGTTGATAGTACGCAAAAGAAAAAAGTGTGGAGCATTACAGATTTCAAATCAGATGGTAAGGAACGTGTTCGAGGTGTGTACCATATTCAAAATTTGAATGGTTATCACAATCGCTTGAAGGAAAATATAAATCGGGTTAATGGAGCGGCAGTGAAATACCTCGAGCATTATTTGAGCTGGTTTCAATTTTTAGACCAAATCAGGCACCGAAATGACGATACAACCGTTAGCAAGATGATTGTTGAAGGCTGCCTGTTCTCAATAGATGCCACCTATGATAAATTTAGGTTATCAGAATTTTCCAAAGGAATATCAAAGCGATATTGATCATTAAGGGGCAGTTATATGGAACAAGTTAAGTTCCTAATTTGAATAAATAATATTACATAGTAAAAGGGGATAGTTATGAGTTTATTATTAGGTAAAGTTTCTATGGATGAAAGTGAACTAAAAAGTATATTAACTAAAATAAAATATGGAGAAAGTGACTGGCAAGAGGCGGATAGGTTATTGATATTAAAATCTATGATAGAGCATATCGGTTCAACAGATGGTGAACTCCGCGACCAGTTGATTTATACCTCTTTTTATAGATTGATAATTGAGAGTAATCAATTAGAACCTGAAATTTTAAAAGAATTATTAGATACTTGTTTGAATGACCTTCTTTTTAAAGGAATCGGTGAAAAAGAAACGGATACTGTATTCACAAGAGCGTTTACTACACTTTTAATAGCAATAATCTTGAACAGAGATAATCAAGCAAATTTTTTATCACCAAGCACAGTTTATAGCATTAAAGAGAAGTTAATTAAGTACATCAACCTTGAGAGAGATTTAAGAGGATATGTCGCTGGCAAAGGGTGGGCACACAGTATTGCACACGTAGCTGACACTTTTGAAGAATTGGTGAAAAATCTAAAATTAGACACAGATGTTTATCCAGAAATACTAAAGACATTGTGGAGTAAGATTATAATATCTAACAGTGTCTATGTCCACGATGAAGATGAAAGGATATTAATACCTATACTTGAAATGCTGGAAAGAGGATTGGATGTTCAAGAAATAGAAGAATTAATGCAACACTTACCGATTGAATTAATGGCTCAAAAGGAGCAGCTTGAGGATGAAAAGTATTGGCTCTTAGTGTTTAATATTAAAACATTCTTAAAAAGTTTTCACATTAAAATAAACGGTAATTCTAAATTACTATCATTTCAGAAAAGTATTGAACAGTGCCTAACAAAAATCCATTGAAGAAACCTCTTCACTATCTGTGATATGAGATTAAGCATAATACTTGGTCCTTATCAGGGGGCTTTAATTAGTCAAAGGAACTCCAAAATAACGGAGTTCCTTTTCTTTATTTCAAAGACTTTGTTAATGCCTGGTGTTGATTTTTAACACCTGTTGATTGGAGCGGAAGGCGTGAGACTCCGTGCTAAGAGCAGCGGGACAGGTGAGACCCCGCAGTCGCGAAGCGAAGAGGAGGCTCACCGCCCGCCCCGCTGGTCGCTGAGCGCCTGCAGCGGAAATCAACAGCCAAGTTTAAAAGATCTATTTAAAAAATCAACATGATTGTTTAACATAGCTTTTCATTTAGTTAAAAATCTAATTAAAAACTTATTTCGCTAATTCATAAATCGCCTGCGCATAAATTGCGGTTGCGCGGATTAAATCCTCTATTTCAATATACTCGTCCTTTTGATGAGCAATATCCGGTCTGCCAGGGAATAACGGACCGAATGCCACGCCGGCTTTCAGTGAGCGGGCATATGTTCCGCCGCCAATGGAGATCAGGCGCGCTTTCTCCCCGGTTTGCTCTTCATACACTTTGGATAGCGTTTGGATAAGCGGATGATTCGCTTCTACATAATGGGATGGTGAGTCATTGAACATGGTCAGTTCCGCACCTTCAATGGATTCAAAAGCAGCCTTGATTGGCTGGGATGATGCGGTAACCGGATAGCGGACGTTGATTCCAAGCTCGCCGGTCTGATTTGAAAATTTCATCGTTCCAAGATTAACCGTTAAATCTCCGCTCACATCATCGTTCGCTTTTATTCCAAGAGCCTGACCTCTTGTATCCCCATCAAAATGGTCTTTAATAAAAGAAACGAATCGTTTTCCGGCTTCGTCCAAATCGAGTGTTTCAAGGAATGAAGCTAAGCTGACTCCGGCATTCTTTCCATTGTTCGGTTCCATTGCATGTGCGGAAACCCCTTCAACCTGAAGAACCGTTTGTCCGCTTCCTCTTCTAACAGAACCCTTTACATCTTCTTTTTCAAGCCATGCTGAAAATTGAGCTTCGAGTTCGTTCGTTCCTTTTACTTCAGCTTCCGCAAAATCAGGCACCATGTTAAACCGGCGGCCCGAGGAGAAGGAAACAAGGGTTAAGCTACCGGAATCAGCTGAATCTCCATTAAATTGGAGTTTCGCATCAATAATTCCTTTTTCCGCATGAATAATCGGGAAATCCGCATCTGGTGCAAATCCGATATCAGGCATTTGCTCGTGTTTAAAATAGTGGTCGACACAGCGCCAGTCACTCTCTTCGTCCGTTCCGATAATCATACGTACTTTTTTATTCAGCTGCACACCTGAATCCTTAACAAGCTTCATCGCGTGATACGCTGCCATTGTCGGCCCTTTATCATCGAGAGCGCCACGGGCAAATATTTTTCCGTCCCGTATTTCTGCGCCATAAGGATCTGAAGTCCATCCGTCTCCCTCAGGAACCACATCAATGTGGCACAGGATGCCAAGCAGTTCATCCCCCTTGCCCATTTCCAAATGACCTGCATAGCCGTCAAGGTTTTTTGAAATGAAACCATCCTTCTCGCCTTTATTCAGCAAGTGCTCAAACGCTTCCTGAATTCCTTTCCCAAAAGGAGCTCCTTCCTGTCCGTCTTCTTCATCCAAAACGCTTTTAATGCGCAAAAATTCCTGAGTATCCTTAATGATCTGTTCCCGTCTTTTTTCTGTTTCTTCAATCCAATTAAACATCTTCAAACCCCTCTTCTGCTCTATGTATGATTTTGCTCTATATATGATAAGATACCAAACGAATAGGTTCTATGAAAGAACGGGGCACAAAAAAGAAACATACCCCTTGCATTTTTAATAAAAAACGAATATTATTATTAAGGTTTTGAAATAATGTTCGTATTATTTGGAGGTTTCCCATGTTTAAACTAAAAGAGAACCAAACCACTTTAAGAACTGAAATAATCGCTGGCTTTACGACTTTTCTTACCATGGTCTACATCGTGGTAGTTAACCCGCAAATTCTATCTGCTGCGGGAGTACCTCCTCAGCAAGTATTTGTTGCAACCATTATCGCATCCATCATCGGAACCCTGTGGATGGCGTTTTTCGCGAACTACCCTATTGCAATCGCTCCGGGAATGGGCCTGAACGCCTATTTCGCTTTTTCCGTCGTTGGAGGAAAAGCAAACATTTCCTATGAAGTAGCATTCGCTTCCGTGTTTGTTGCTGGTATTATTTTTGTCATCCTTTCCCTTACTCCATTCCGAAAACAGCTGATTGAAGCGATCCCTTCAAACCTGAAAAATGGAATTACAGCTGGAATTGGATTATTTATCGCTTTTATTGGACTACGTACTTCCGGAATTGTTGCCGATCATCCTCAAAATCTCGTAGCACTGGGAGATCTTCATTCAGCACCTGTCGTGCTCACCTTAGTCGGACTTGCTATTACACTCGTTCTGATGACACGCAATGTTAACGGCGCAATCTTTATTGGAATGATCGCGACCGGCCTCATTGCCTATTTTACCGGTCAGCTTAAGATTACAGGAGTCATGGCACTGCCTCATCTGCCTGAAGGAATCATCATCAACCCTATTACTGCATTTGGTGATGTCATTCATTACGGTTTGTACGCTGTTGTATTCTCCTTTCTGCTTGTGACGATTTTTGATACAACCGGAACGATGATCGGGGTTGCCCAGCAGGCTGGCCTTATGAAAGGCAAAGAGCTTCCTAACGCAAGAAAAGCATTGCTTGCAGATTCGTCCGCTACAACAATCGGCGCCATGTTTGGTACAAGTCCTACGACAGCATACATTGAATCATCCGCAGGTGTTGCCGCTGGAGGAAGAACAGGTCTTACTGCGCTCGTAGTCGCCATTCTGTTCGCAATATCCTCCTTCTTCTTTCCGCTAGTAAGCGCAGTATCCGGGATTCCGGCGATTACGGCTCCTGCCCTGATCATTGTCGGAAGCTTGATGATGGGATCCATTGCGAACATCAACTGGGGAGAATTGGACGAAGCGTTCCCTGCATTCCTTGTTATTCTTAGCATGCCCCTTACTTCAAGCATTGCAACAGGTATTGCCCTGGGATTCATTTCTTACCCGCTCATGAAAGCAGCCAAGGGCAAATGGAAAGAGGTTCATCCTTTTGTTTATATCTTTGCCGTTTTGTTCTTTATTCATCTTGTTGTGATTGGGTCACATTAAAAAAAATGCCGCCAATACTCTGTATACAGAGCTGGCGGCATTTTTTTTATGGACAACGATAAATGCTGCAGAGCGATGGATTCGGTAAGCTGCAATTTTGCGGGAGTGAATTCTTAATTGGATTCCCACGTCCTTCTGTTCACATAAAACGGAATATTGTCCTCAGGTACGGTATAAATCAATCCTCCATAAGGAAGGTATTCAGGCTGACCAAGCTTTGTCTCATAGTATGACCTTGCCTGCTGCTCTGGCCAGATCATTTTCATTGGAATAAACTAGTCCGGTTACCTGATGCTGAACCATTTCAGGAATGCTCCCAGCCGCAGGCAATCCAAAGATTTGTACCTTAGCTTAGAAAATCATATTTCATATTAACATTCTGTTTCTATAGAACTAGGCAGAAGTCGAATTTGAGAAAAATTCATAATATGTGTGCCAGCTGGCATAAAGGATCGAAAATAGCATATATAGTAAACTGAAGTATGTTTTTAAATATGAATATGTTAATATTGTGTAAATTCAAGCCTCAAGGTAGAATCTTTCCAGCGATATCGTGTAAAATATAAATGTAGCATCAACTATACCAACTAAATAGGGTAATACGAAGACATTTTCAGTGGTTGACATCCTAGATTGCTTCGGGTCTTTAGACCTGTTCAATCCAATAATGAGGAGTGGTTTTTTGAAACCTTCAACTAATCGTATGCTAAACCGTATCAAATCTATCTACATGTACATCATGGAAAGAGGTACAGTTACAACACAGCAGCTTGTTGACGAGTTTGGTATAACACCAAGAACCATTCAGCGTGATTTAAATGTGTTAGCATACAACGAGCTTGTCAAGAGCCCCAGCAGAGGTAAGTGGACGACTACAAAAAAGAAAGTAAAACTCACTTCGTAACGCAAGCATGGTAAGAACCTATACATAAAAAAGGAGCCTCGAAATTCAGGCTCCTCTTTTTTATATAAAATCTGCCGGTTTGCTATTTCGCAGAATCTCCACTTCTTCATCGGTCAAATCCCGGTACTCTCCAGGTTCAAGATCCTCATCCAGCTCTAAATCACCCATCGTAAGCCGCTTTAGGTACGTCACTTTCTTACCGACCGCCTCAAACATTCTTTTCACCTGATGAAACTTCCCTTCTGTAATCGTCAGTTCAATTTCAGAGGTTTCCCCGCTTTTTAGAATAATGAGTCTCGCAGGCTTTGTTACATATTCATCATCCAAGGTTACTCCTATTTTGAAAGCAGAGATATCAGATTCCGTGACCTCACCTGAAATATCCGCATAATACGTTTTCGGAACATGCTTTTTTGGAGAAAGAAGCTGGTGGGAAAGCTGTCCATCATTCGTTATCACAAGCAGGCCTTCCGTGTCTTTGTCCAATCTGCCAACTGGAAAAGGCTCTCTGACCGCATCCTCTGGAGTCAGCAGATCGATTACCGTATGCTGTGCAATATCCTCTGTGGCAGAGAGAACGCCTGGAGGCTTATTCATCATTAGATAAATAAACTCCCTGTACTCCACCTGTTCACCATTTACCGTCACCATCTGGTTTTCAGGATCCACATGTGTCTTGGCATCCTTTATGACGACACCATCTGCAAGCACAGCGCCTGTTTTCAGCATTTTCTTTACTTCCTTGCGGCTCCCATAACCGATTGTAGCCAGAAGTTTATCTATTCTCATTTTACTTCCACCTCATTTTAAAAGGAAAGGCTCTTAGGCCTTTCCTTTGTTTTTTCTGTTCAAAAATGCAAACCGTGAGCCGAAGAGTTTTTCAAGAAGGCGGGATTTATAAGCTCCATAAAGATAAGCTGTCGCCCCCCCGCCAATCGTCAATGCAAGCAAGAAACCAGCCTGTACTTTTCCAGCTTTAAAGTTAATAAAGATTTCGGCAAATGACTGTACAACCGAAACAATAATACCCATCATAACAGTCAAAATCAGAATGAAGATTGTTCTTTTAAAGAATTTATTCATACTAAACTTCGCATGTCTTTTAATCATAGCAAACCCGTACAGAATGGAAACGGCGAAGCCAAGAGAAGTCGCAAGAATTGATCCTTCTCCTCCCATCCACAGAACGAGCGGATAGTTTACTGCCGCTTTAACGATTAACCCGACTGCAAGGCTGATTACCGCAAGCTTCTGCTTGTTAATCCCCTGCAGGATTGCAGCATTTACGGTGAAATAGCAAAATAGCAGAGCAGATGGAGCCTGCCATTGAAGGAGCCATGCAGCTTCTTGAGAATAATCAAAAAACAGTTCATAAATCGGTCCAGCAAGAATGATCATCCCTGCTGATGCTGGCATAATCAAAAACATGATAATTTGAAATGCCTGATTGATCTGCTGGTGCACCTGGCGCATTCCGCCTGCTGTAAAGGCTCTTGTAATGGAAGGAACAAGAGTTAAACCAAATGCGGTAGCTAGAGAAACTAAAATCATAATTAAAGATCTGCCTTGAAATTGCACATAAGTAAAGATGTCTTTGGATTCTTTATTTGAATAGCCGGTTTCCCTTAATGCAGCATACATGGTCCCCTGGTCAATCAATTGATAAAGCGGAATGGCAAGGCCGACAAATACAAATGGAAGCGAGTAGGCAAGAAGCTCTTTAAAAAGCTCTCTCATTTTTACATCTGAAGGCGGCACTGTATTTTCTTTCATCGCCTCAAGGCTATGTCTTCGCTTTCTCCAATATACATACAAGACTAAGAGGCCTCCTGCTGCTCCAACGGCAGCAGCCAGAGTCGCATATCCGATAGCTGTTACAAGCGAGCCATGATAAATATTAAGCACCGCATATACGGAAGCGAGAAGGAAAATAATCCGGAACAGCTGCTCAACAACCTGAGAAACGGATGTCGGCGCCATCATTTGATGACCCTGAAAAAATCCTCTGATGAGAGCCATAATGGGTACGATAATCAACGCAACGCTCAGCATTCGTATTACATACGTGACATTCTCAATTTCCTGGATTGGAGGATTTTTAGAGTCCAAAGAAGAACGGGCAATGTCCGGGGCAAGATAATACAAGGCTGCAAAGCTTGCCAAACCCATAAGGAGCATAACAACCATTCCATTCCTAAACATTCTAAGGCTGGTCTGGTAATCCCCGAGAGAGTTATACTTGGACACGAATTTGGAAACAGCCATTGGAAACCCAGCTGTAGCAATACTAAGAAAAATAACATAGGGAGTATATCCCATTTGGTAGAGAAATGTTCCATCATTTTTGACCATTGCAAAAAATGGTACCATGTAAATAATGCCTAGTATCCTTGATATGTATGTACCTAAAGTTAATATAAACGTGCCTTTTAACAATTTATCCGACATAAAGGTTATCACCATTCTTGTGAAAGATAGGGTTCTTCTATTAATTGAACTTTTCTATTTTAACACACGAATGCACGAAGCGGAAAAGTTGTTCGGATTTGGCATTTTTCTTTCTCCTGCTTTCGGCTATAATGAATGGAGATTTGCGGAATGAAAACGAAGGTTGTGAAAAGATGAACTATGATGTTATCGTAATCGGCGGAGGTCCCTCTGGACTTATGGCGGCAATTTCGGCCGGCAGCAGGGGCGCCAAGGTTCTCCTCATCGATAAGGGCAGCAAGCTTGGCCGGAAGCTCGCAATCTCCGGAGGCGGACGCTGCAATGTGACGAACAGGCTTCCTGTGGATGAAATTATTAAGCATATACCCGGCAATGGCCGATTTTTATATAGTGCTTTCTCAGAATTCAGCAATGAAGATATCATTTCCTTTTTTGAAGGACTTGGAGTCGGACTGAAGGAAGAAGACCACGGACGGATGTTTCCCGTTTCAGATAAAGCTCAGTCCGTCGTCGATTCGCTGCTTGAGGAGCTGAAAAGGCTCAAGGTTCAAATCAGAGTCAATGAGCCGGTTAAACAGGTCGAATATGAAAATCATCAGGTGAAGGGCGTCACCTTGAAGACCGGCGAGTTTATTTCCTGTGATGCCGTCGTAACAGCCGTCGGCGGGAAAAGTGTGCCTCACACAGGAAGCACAGGCGACGGATATGCGTGGGCTGAAAAAGCCGGCCACACAATCACCGACCTATTTCCGACCGAAGTCCCCGTCACTTCAAGCGAACCCTTTATCAAAAACAAATCACTTCAGGGACTCGCATTAAGAGATGCGGCTCTGAGCGTGCTGAACCCTAAAGGAAAAACGGTCATTACGCATAAAATGGACATGCTCTTTACTCATTTTGGCATTTCAGGACCGGCCGTCCTTCGCTGCAGCCAGTATATCGTGAAAACGATGAAGAAGTTCAATGCACAGTATGTCAGAGTATCCCTTGATGCTTTGCCTGGCCGAAAAGAAGAGGAAATTTTTCTGGAGCTCGTGAAGCTTGGAAAAGATGAACCGAAAAAAGCCCTTAAAAATCTCTATAAAGGGCTGCTTCCTGAGAGGTATCTGCTATTTTTACTGGAACAGCAATCCATCGATCCTACTGAAACGTATGCCCAGATTCCCCATGATAAGCTCAGAGCTTTCGCTAAATCATGCAAGCAATTTGAGTTTAAGGTCGATGGCACCCTGCCGCTCGATAAAGCATTCGTTACAGGCGGCGGTGTATCCGTAAAGGAAATTCATCCGAAGGAAATGGCCTCCAAGCTGATGCCTGGTCTTTATTTCTGCGGAGAAATTCTTGATATTCATGGCTATACAGGGGGGTACAATATAACGGCCGCCCTCATAACCGGGAAACTTGCAGGACACAATGCAGCCGAATACGCGAAACTTAAAGAGGAAAGCCCGGTGTGAATTTGCCGGGCTTTTATGCTTTTTATAAGGGGCTGCATATGGGGCTGCGGGCATTAGCGAAAGCTGTCGAAAAGTCGATATTCTTAAAAAATAGCCGATATATTCGAATTTGGGTCGATATATCTAAATTTCGGAGATATATCTAAATTTCAGTCGATATATTCGAATTTCGGTCGATATTCGAATTTCGCCTAGGAGATATCCGTATTTCGGTCCAGATATCCATATTTCGGTCGAGATCTATCTTAATATCACCCAAGACATCCGTATTCCATCCCGCTATATAAGAATTTCACACGAAATAACACCGTTTCGGCCAACATTCCAGTTGCACCCGACCTAAATAAGTTTCCACCGCCACTCCAGTTCGATCCCTTTATATCAAGCCTCACTAAATAGATCGAGTCCAGCCCCCGCCTAAAAAAAAGCAAGCACACTGTTCCTCATGCCCGGTACATGACCATAGCTGAGAAACAGTACACTTGCTCACCACCGGAATCACATGAGGCTGCTACAGAAAATTTTATATCCACCAGCTGTTCATCATCGATGGAGGATAAGAAGCGGTTTACCTCTTTCTCCAGGTCTTTTTCATGCTCTTCATCAAACAGAGCTACTTTCATTGAATCAGCACCACCCTAAGTCGCAGCCCTCCGCATATTGCTGCTGGCCGCAGTTTCGGTCATACAATTTGTAAATCCTGCCTTCTTCCAGTATAAAACCTTCCATTAAATCATATTGCTTGCCCTCTTCATTTATGACAAGCAGTCCGATGCAATCTTTTCCGCAGTACAATTCAATGAGGTCGTCACTTAATTTCGCTGTTATGCGCTTTGTGATGTCGAGCATATGGTATTCACTCATCGCCCATTCCCCCTTTACCTCAATGTATGAAAGGAGGGGTTATTTATGTTAACGCTTTCATTACAATGCCTTTGATGAACATTAGCTGGATCATGAAGAGCTGAGATTCAGCTTACCCATTATGCATTTAAGCAGGGATTGCTAGAGTAAAAAATAAACCAAGTCTCCTTCCAGTTTAAGAAAATAAAATCCTTTTAGACTGTCTTCTCTCCTATTTACAGTAGGCAAAATGGGGATTGATCGTTGGGAGACTACTTATGATAGGCTAGAATTAACATCTTTTCAGTTTTAATGTTGCGTTCTCCTTATTCATTAGGCAATTTCCCCAATAAAGGCAGGAGATAAAAATGAAACGAGGGATCAGTTTCGAAATTCCCAATGATTATGGAAAATATCTTTGGGATGGATTAATGTCAATTGATATCACTGAATTCGATTGGACAAGCGGAGGCGAAGAGTCATATTTAGTAAAGGGAGATGAGTTACAGGAACCTCTTTTCCCAGACGAGGTACGCGGGATGGATGGCTTCCTTCTTAGAGAACTTCTAGAAGAAAATAAGTATTATCTCATCTTTGTAAATTTACAAGCCTTTCCCAAAGGCGAAAGTTCATTACGTGTTGAGACGTATGAGGAATTTGTAAACAGCAATTGTCAGCTCTTGCTTTTAGTCGTTGACTCTATACATGTGGAAATTTATTGTAAAGACAATATAAGACTTGAAAGCTTGTATCAAAATGCAAAATTAAGATGTTTTAATAATCTTCAATATATAACGGACAAAAACGATATAAGAACTAGACTATCCGTGTGGTAGCAGCTAATTTATAATTAATAAATCTTTGCTCAAATACCGCATACTTTTCTTCATAGGAATTAAATTAAAGATCAAAAAATACCGTTAGTTTTAAATATAAACGCAATTATTTTACATATCCTTTTAAAAGAAGGAGAAAGCCGGTATCGATCATCTCGATACCGGCTTTTAATTTCACAGGAGGATGATCTGTTCTATACAGGCAATGCTACCTTTTTTTCTTTTTGGAGTTGTCTGCAGCCGCTTTACTTTTAATGACGCTCTGAAAAGCAACTAGAACACGAACATTTTTTTCATCGGTTTGGATAACCTCTGAAACTTTTCCTAATTTCCCTTTAATTTTCAAGTCTTCTCCAACGCTTGGAACTCTTTTAAGCATCTGGCTCAATACAACGTTTTTACCGTCAAAAAAATGAACCGTAGTCAGCACGATCTCACCTGCTTTATATGAATGGGATTAGAAAAAACATCTATTTCCTTCATATAAACTATAAGTTTAGCGTGCTGTTTAGAACCATAATTCGTTTTAGGTTTGACTTAAGAAAAATCTAAAAAAGGGTATCCATTAAGTCCGTTTTAATGCTCTCTCCCCTTTTTAAAATATGTTTGATTTGGCTGATTTCTTTAGAACGAACTTATTTTCACAAAAAAACCCCCGTTTTGCTTCAAATCAAAGCATACCCGGGGGTTTTTCATCTCATTATTTTCTTTCAGCAGGACTTCTTAAAAAGCCCCGTTTTCACTTATTGCTTCGGTACGGTTTCGCCTTTCCATTCAAGCATGCCGCCTGTCATATTAACTACTTTGTAGCCCTGCTCCTGAAGGAAAGCAGCGACATTTTCGCTGCGGCGTCCTGAGCGGCAAATAAAGATGTACTCTTTTTCTTTATCAAGCTCTCCTGCTCTAGCCGGAATATCTCCCATTTTAATATGCTTCGCCTTTGAAATGATGCCTTCTGCTACTTCTTCGTCTTCGCGGACATCGATTAATTCAATATTTTCTCCGTTTTGAAGCTTTTCCTGTACTTCTGCCGGTGAGATTTCTTTAATCATAACTGCATTCAGCTCCTTATTCATAATGTCTTTATTATAGCAGGCGGGCAGGCGGGTTGCGAATCGCCGGATTATGCAGGAATTCTGCAGGTTACTGGTGAATAGACGTTCTATACAGGAGGGGATGATGTGAAGGAAATAGATAAACGAAACCGTTTGGATGAGAAGCCCTTCAGCTTTCAAATTGCAAAGAATCAGTCAGTTTTTCTTTTCTGCAATGGAAAGCAGGTGAAAATAGTAAAGGGCCGAGAGGCGGAGAAGTTTTTAGCCCGAATCCATCTAGCTAAGGATGAGCGTGAGATTCAGCTGATTCTGGCTAAAGCGACTGGTAACTTTAAACGGGGAAACGAGCGCATGCAATAATATCTATAGCAAAAAAGCTTGCAGAAGCATACCTCTGCAAGCTTTTGCTATCTTATTCAGTTCGCCACAATATTAATCAATTTGCCAGGTACGGCGATTACTTTGCGGATGGTTTTGCCCTCAAGCTGCTCTTTTACTTTTGCATCTTCAAGCGCAATTTTCTCCATTTCTTCCTTTGATGCCTGGGCTGGAACAAGAAGTTTCGCTTTTACCTTGCCGTTGAATTGAACGACCACTTCCACTTCATCTTCCACAAGCTTGGACTCATCATACTGCGGCCATTTTTCGTAGGCAATGGTGTCTGTATGACCAAGCTTTTCCCAAAGCTCTTCCGCAAGATGGGGAGCGATTGGAGAAAGAAGCTTCACAAAGCCCTCCATATACTCTTTCGGAAGCTCAGTTGCTTTATACGCATCATTCGTGAATACCATCAGCTGTGAAATCGCCGTATTGAAGCGAAGCCCTTCGATGTTTTCGCTCACTTTTTTCACGGTTTCGTGGTACACCTTTTCTAAAGCCTGATTTCCGCTTTTTGTAACCTTCGGAGTCAGTTTGCCGTCATCTTCAATCAGCAATCTCCATACGCGGTCAAGGAAGCGTCTTGCTCCATCCAGTCCTTTTTCAGACCAGGCGATGGAAGCTTCAAGCGGCCCCATGAACATTTCGTAAAGACGAAGGGTATCGGCACCATGGCTTTCCACAACTTCATCCGGATTGACTACGTTGCCTTTGGATTTACTCATTTTTTCATTATTTTCACCAAGGATCATTCCTTGGTTAAACAGCTTTTGGAACGGCTCTTTCGTTGGCACCACGCCGATATCGTAAAGGAACTTATGCCAGAAACGTGCGTAAAGAAGGTGAAGCACCGCATGCTCGGCCCCTCCGATGTACGTATCAACCGGCAGCCATTGTTTGATTTTTTCCGGATCCGCTAAATGGTTTTCGTTCGCTGGATCGATGTAGCGCAGATAATACCAGCAGCTTCCCGCCCATTGCGGCATCGTGTTCGTTTCTCTGCGTCCTTTTTTGCCCGTTTCAGGATCTGTTACATTCACCCATTCTGAAATATTGGCAAGCGGCGATTCACCCGTACCGGACGGTTTGATTTCTGTTGTTTTCGGAAGCACAAGCGGAAGCTGGTCTTCAGGAACAGCAGACATGGTGCCGTCTTCCCAATGAATGATTGGAATCGGCTCGCCCCAGTAGCGCTGGCGGCTGAACAGCCAGTCACGCAGGCGGTACGTCACTTTCTTTTCGCCTTTGCTGTTTTCTTCCAGCCATTCAATCATTTTTTGAATCGCTTCTTCTTTCCCTAATCCGTTCAGGAATTCAGAGTTTACGTGCTCTCCGTCGCCAGAGTAAGCTTCTTTCGATACATCGCCGCCTTGAACGACTTCTTTAATCGGAAGCTCGAATTTCACAGCGAATTCATAATCGCGTTCATCATGGGCAGGCACCGCCATAATCGCCCCGGTACCGTAGCTGATCAATACGTAATCTGCCACCCAGATCGGCATTTTTTCGCCGCTCACAGGGTTGATGGCATATGCACCCGTGAAGACACCAGTTTTATCCTTTGCAAGATCTGTTCTTTCCAGATCAGACTTGGATTTCACTTGATTGATATAAGCATCTACCGCTTCTTTTTGATCAGCTGTTACAATCTTGCTCACTAGCGCATGCTCAGGGGCAATAACCGCATAGGTTGCACCGAAAAGAGTATCCGGTCTTGTTGTGAAAACGGTGAAGCTCTCATCATGTCCATCTACTTCAAAATGAACGTGAGCTCCTTCTGAACGGCCAATCCAATTGCGCTGCATTTCTTTAATGCTTTCCGGCCAGTCTACCTCATCCAAATCTTCAATCAAACGATCCGCGTATGCTGTAATTTTCAGCATCCACTGCTTCATTGGACGGCGTTCGACCGGATGTCCGCCGCGCTCGCTTTTCCCGTCAATGACCTCTTCATTCGCAAGAACGGTTCCAAGTGCCGGACACCAGTTCACGGCTACCTCATCAATATAGGCTAAGCCTTTTTCATAAAGCTTGAGGAAAATCCATTGTGTCCATTTATAGTAATGAGGATCGGTCGTGTTGACCTCGCGATCCCAATCATAAGAAAAGCCAAGTGCCTGGATTTGGCGTCTGAAATTGTTGATGTTCTGTTCCGTGAATACTGCCGGATCATTTCCTGTATCCAGTGCAAATTGTTCTGCAGGAAGTCCGAATGCATCCCATCCCATCGGATGAAGAACATTGTATCCTTGCATCCGTTTCATACGGGAAAGAATATCTGTCGCCGTAAATCCTTCCGGATGCCCTACATGAAGACCTGCTCCTGACGGATACGGGAACATATCAAGCGCATAAAATTTAGGACGGTTCGGTTCCTCACCTGTTTTAAATGTCTTGTTGGAAAGCCAATGCTTTTGCCATTTCTGTTCGATTTTCTTATGACTGAAACTCATATTCATCCTCCTTGTTTTCGCTGAACGGACATCGAGTACGCGGCCGTGAAAAATAAAAAAAGCTCCGTCCCTATAAAAAGGGACGAGAGCTTTCTCCCGCGGTACCACCCAAATTAGTGTATACAAACTACACTCGCTTGACATTCGTAACGTGAATGCACGGCAGACACTACTGATTTCTTTCGCATCTGCAAACTCAAAGGCGAGTTCATGAACATTTGCTGCTGACTTGCACCTTCCGTCAGCTCTCTATGGTGCATCCTGTTCACTACTGCTCCTTGTCACCGTTCGACTATTTCATTCTAATGCTATTTTATAAAAAATTTGAGGGATATGCAAGCTGGTTGCGATTTTTTAGGGAATGCTGTCAGCAAAGAGGCATTGCTTAAGGGAGAGGCGGCTTGTGACTTGGACAATTTTTGGTTGGGGGACCTTCAGGCTGTTCTTGCTGAGTGGAAAATTCAAAGCTTTTTAGTACGGCTTCCCCGCTGTATCCGGCGATGATGGATAGCAGGACTAATTGAAAAGAGGATTGCGGTTCTGAGGAGAGGACCAGCATGATGGCCGCGATCGTTCCAACTGCAAAGTCTTCATAGAATCCAAGATATATAAAACGTTTCGTCATTCTCGGTTTTTCAAGACGCCCCCTTTTTTTCATGTGGCTAACAATCCCCATTATGCCTCCGATGATACTGGCAATTAAAATTTGAGCTGTCAATTACACCACCATTCCTTCTTTTTTATTCTGGCAAAGCTGAATAAAAAATGCAGTTCGGCGGTCCCACGGGGATGGGGAAGGCTTTTTTATTTCTATTATACAAAATGAATGGGTAAACCGCCTGATTAATTGGAATTATTTTCTATATCGAACAAATGTACTAATTTGATATGGGGTTCTCTATTTCAAAGACTAAAATTCACATTTTCTTTCTCGTATAGCTTGGTTTTAATTTTACAGGATTTAAGATGTGACCACGGGATAATTTTTTTAGAAAACGGTCAAAATCCTTCGCTATTTGAATCTGGCTCCAATTCTCATAATCTGTATAAAAATAAACTACTGTGGGATGTTCAGTGGTTTCTTCATAGTTTAATGCGATCCAACTATGATAATCCCCCCAAAGGATGATTATATGATCAGGCAGACCACACTCCTTAATCCAATGCTTAGAAGCAAGGATCCCTTTTTCTCCTTCAAAATCAATTCCATTGATCTCTGGAATGGTTATTCGTTGTTTATCTTTTTCTTCTAAAAAAAACTTAGGGAAATTTAATGTTCCGCCGTTCTTTACTTTTAGTAATTCTTTATAAGATGGAGGAAGTTTCACACCTAACCTTTTCTCAGCAAGACTAATAGCTGCATCCGATATAGGTTCTTCGCCTTCAGCCCAAAAATCTATACCATTGTAGAGCTCCAAACTATCACCTCTTATTTATAGGATCAAAAGCTGCGGATACGTACTGCCTCTATTGAAAAGAAATGCCGGAGCTTGTGCTATAAAACAAAATAGTGCCAATTTCTCTTTAATAGAAATCGGCACTTCATATATTCGCAGTAGGTTATCTTGACGCTTTTGGCGGCTGGCATGCGTCACATTTACGCTGGTTGTTGTTTTTAAATTTTGTAAATGTTTTTTCAAAGGTACTGCCGCATGCACATTTAAATTGCAGCTTTTGAGAGAAACCGTGATATTCCGTTGACAACAGGGTGCTATCCGAATTTTTCTCAACAAAACCTTTAATTTTATCGATTGTCCATCGTTTATTCATTCTCTTACACCTCCAAATTTTTAGCGGAGGCTTTTCTCGGCATCCGTTCGATTATTCATAAAAGCAAAGTTTACAAGCTGTTGTTTATCATAACATGAGCTGGCGTTTTGGTGAACAGGTAGAGAGAATCTTGTTCATTAAAATGCGCGGTAAAATAATTTAAAAAGTGAAGGCATCAGTTAAACAGTGTTAAATTGTTTGAAAGTACTTTTCCTTTTTCTTGAGTTTTCAGCCGTTTTTGAAGAGCGATTGGTAAAATAAATGAAGCACTTTCCAAATGATCCAATGTAACGGTTTCCTGGTTCGCATCACCAGATACTTCCTCACCAATAATTGCTAAATCAAAGGGTGAATCGTTATATATAGTTTCAGCCAATTTTATAAATGTTTCTTCCACGCTATTTAACCAGGGATTTAGTTTTTTAGTAAGTGGATATTTATAAAGATAGGACATTTTGAAAGCAGCCTGCGGTATTGAGATATCCAGCCAATCGGACTCACCATCAATTCTGTTGATAGTAATTACACAGGGCAAAATATTTCTATCAGGAATATGAAGAATCCCATAATATAGGAAAACCGATTTGTTCTTCACCTATTTCCTATAAAGAAAACCTTGAAAGGCGATTAGCCAATCAAGGTTTGGAGTATTAGAATTCTTCCAGTGAAATAGCTTCCATAGAACTACAGTAAAACTCAATAAAGTTGTATCCATCGTTCTCACCATACCCACTGTCATCATGTACGTGGTATCGTTGACTCCTATCCCATCCTAACTCTTTTTTATCATGTACGATCAAACTTCTCGTCAGGTAAAGTTTTGTAATTTTTCTAATATTAAGGTCTGAAACATTAAAATATCTGATTTTCATTTTGAAGCGTTGATTTGGTTCAATAACCGAAATATGAAAAGAAAGGGTTAGTGAAGGCATGTAATTATCATTAAAATCAGTATCTATAGCGTAGTCAATTCCCACTATTTCCTTATAAGTCCACGAGCCAAGGACGTTTAAATTATCTGTTATAGTTTCGTAATTTTTTATAAAAATCAAAAAGCGTTCCTCCCCCATTAATCAATAAACTTTATCTTGTTTGCTTTACCATTAATTATCGCCAGATTCATCAGGGGTACAGATTTCTTCCGGCATGGACATTGATCCGCTGCTTGAGGTTTTTATTATTCCGGCCATACAAGATAAGTAATTCCGTGTAAGTTCTGAATAACTAGTTTTTTACTTGTTACTGCCTCATTATTTTACCGAATCCTGCTCTACTTCTTTCAGTACATGTCCCCACGCATCGTATTCATAGGAAGCCTAGACATTACGTTGGGCATCCGTTAGGGCAATTACGTTCCCGCGTGCATTGTAGTAATAGAAATATTGGCTCGAGCCCTTCTTCATTCAAAGCAGGTGGCCGTCTTCGCTGTATTGATAGGTGGCAAACGGCTGGGATTCTCCTTTTTCGTGACGGCGGTCAGCTGATTGGCCAGGTTGTACTGGGCATCGACCGTGGTGGTTTGTACGCCGCTTGTTTCTGTGGTAGAGAAGCGGTTGCAGAATCCGTCATAGCTGTACTCTTTGGCAGTTCCATTCGAATAGATCTCCTTCGTCAGCTGATCGAGTGCATCATATTAATATGTAGGGCTAATTATACCCCATAAAAAAAGCTCCTCAGAGATTTCTCTTTACGGAGCTTATTAGATACTTTAAGCGGGGCAGGCGTCAATGATTTTAAATCAGTTTAAAATTTTCGTGATTAATAGAAATCATCCCTGCCTCTATTAACAAGACAGAATCCCATATCTCTATCGCAATATTAGCATTAGAGTTATATTGCTTGACCCAAATTTCTTCAGAATCTATATTAATATCTCCTAATCCCTTCTCATAATAATCGATTGATGTAAGTTCTAAATAATCGGGTTTCACCATCTCAAATCTTCTGTCTCCAGAATCTTGAATATAAATGTAGGAGGATACCTTTGTTATATTCACTGTGAATAACGTTTCTTTTTTGTTTTCGATAACTTTAACTTTTAATGATATTTCGTTGTCAGGTACACTAAAGTCTATCTTCTCTATTATTCCAGCTGTAAGTTCATTTAAGAGAGCATCCAATTTTCCGCGGAGCACCACAAGATATCACCATCTTCCGAGAATGTTCCTTTATTTATAATAACCTTAACCTGAACTCTTACCTCAGAAAGTCGCATAACTTTACAAGCATTTTTCCGCCTTATAAATTTAAGCTCTGTTAAACCTGGCTGTTGATTGCAGCTAGCAGGCGTTCGCTTTCCGCGGGGCGTGCGGTGAGCCCCCTGAAAAACATCCGAATGCAATGTTTTTCTCCAAATAATCTAAGAGGAAAGGAAAGTCTCCCATCTATTATTTGTCTATATAAGTTTGCATGTCGGTCTTTGACATGTCTAAACATAAGTAAAACAAACAGGAATTTTAGTTTAATAATCAATTTTGTTTATTACACTCTACCGGTTATATGAAAAATATCGTCCATTATTTCACCGGTTTCAGGATCAAACAGCATTTTGTACTCTCCTATTGTAGTTTCAGAATAATCAAAGCCTAGAAAAATAATGATCTCGTTAAAATCTTCGTCAGGCCAATTTCTTATTCTGAGCGAAACGTCATTTATATATAATTCTAAATTTGTTGGGTCAAATTTCTTTCTAAAGGCTCTAGTAAATTCTTTGGGATATTCTATTTTCCAATAATTAAAAGCTTTCCAAAATCCTTCGATCGTTTGTTCCACCAGCTTTTTTTCCAATACAAAATTTTTAAGTTTTTTAATATCCATTGAATCCATTGGTTAGTTACTCACTCCAAGAACAATTTTTAATAAAATCATAAATGATATCCGAATTTGGTAAAATAATAGCAACCTAGCCCACTATCCCAATTCCCAATTAATCTATAGCCTCCGAATTCTTCATATACCTTTACTTTCCATCTATATATTGTCTTATTTTGGTTATTCAAGTAATAGGTTTTTGTATATTAATTACATACCTATTAATTGTGCGCTAAAGACTTGATAATACCTAAAAAATACTCTTGAAAAACTCCCTCTCCATCAAAAGAACTTTCAATCAAATCTTTGTACTCCATAAAAATTTGATTGCATAATCTTTGATTAAAAGGTGAAATATTTCCAATATTAAGCAACATTAAAAATGGGTCATTGCTTAATTCACTTCCCTTCTTTAGCATTTCACTACTTTTATTTAGCCAATATTCTGTATCATCGCCCAATATATATGGAGTAATTGAAGTCATGTACCCATATAAAGCCAAAAAGTATGGGTTATCAAAATACTCTTCTTGCCCTAAGTTATATAGATATTTTAAATTTTCATGGCACTCTTTATCAATACTATTATCTATAGCAACAACCTCTCCCTCTGTTAACAAGTACCAATTAAGAAAGCTATATCTTATATAGTTTTTAACTTCCTTTTTTCCATTCTTCCAATCTTTTCTCATATATTGTAATGCATGTTCCCATTCTTTTTGATTTTCGAGCTTATCTATTGGATCCCATCGCCAAGAAATCATAAGTTTGCTCCCTATCTTTTATTTGTTTACCCAACCATTGGAGACAAAAATTTTACCTTTCTTTCTAACAAATGTAACTGTTACAGTCTTACCGTTAAATTTTTTAGTCTTTTTTAGTGAATTCACTTTGTAAGATGACTCGTTTCATTCAGTTAAGACTCGTTTCATTACATTTTTCACTTGGTCTTGGCAATCAAAGAATAATCTCCGTTCCCGGGTGTTCCGTTCACCTGGTCCGCTTTGGATAAACCAGTCAGGGTAAAGGAGAATGGAGTGCTTCCTGCGGACTGTCCGATGGTGATCGTTTGCTTGTATAGAGAAACTTCCTGTGCAGTGGAGGTTCGGACTACTTTCAGGGAGCTGGTGCCATCAAATCCCGTAGTAGTGTCAACACTTCCCCCTGAACCTGTCCAGTTGGCGGCGCCTGATTCGAAGCTGCTGTTTAGAACCGGATTGAAGCTGGAGGAAACCTCCCCTTTTTCCAGGTGCATTCCATCAAATAAGGCAGATCCAGAAGCCGTTGGATCCTTATGGTCGACTTCCAAATAAACCCGGATGAAGGAGGTCCCTTCTGGAGTCGTAAAGCTAACTTGACGGTCTGTCCATGGCTGATTTGCCTTCAATTGACTGTAGCGATTATCGGCCCATCCAATACTGGATTTTTGGGCATTTAAAAACTCAACGTTCATAAACGCATTGGATTTTAAGAGATTCGTTTTGATAGAACCGCTTAATGTGTAGGCAGTCTTAGGCTGGGCCGCAACTTCCTGGGTAGCCGCAACATAACCGTGTTCGGTTCCGCTTGACGTGGAACGAACAGTTAGTTTTATGGCTTTTTTTCCAAGAATTCCGTTTCCATCGGACAAAATTTCTTCTGCGATTGTGCCAGAATCACGATTCGAAAGCATCGTCCAGGAAGTTAAACCTGATTCAAAACTTGGATTGCTCAGCCTATTTGTTCCAGCTGCTAAGTCTTTGCTGGATTCTACTGCGTTTCCATATGCATCATATCGTGATACGGATGAACTTTTACCTGACTGATCCGTTTCAGATACCGCATCCAAACCATCATAAGAAATGGTCGTTTCTTCACTTTCCGTATCGATAACTGAGGTCACATCATTGTTCTTGTTATAGGTATACTCCTCTGTCCCATAGGCATCTTTAGAAGTGAGTATGTTCCCATTGCTGTCATATCGATAGGTTTTAGTCACCTCAGAAGCCCCTTGATCATTTGGATCAACTGACTGTGTCAAATTGTTTCCTTCATACACGGACGAGGTTTTGATTTGCAGTCCTGCGGTATCCTCAATCACTTCGACTGGATTGGCTGCTTCATTGTAGCGATAAGAAGTTTTGATGCCATTTGGTTCTGTATAAATGACTGATCGATTAGCGGGGTCATAGGCTAGAACATATTGATGATTTTTAGCATCAAAGGACTCCGTTACCTTTCCGGCTGAACGCACAGTTATCCTATTTTTACCCTCACCTTTTGTCAGGAAAATAAATTCCAGCAGGTCAATTTTACATTTATGTATTGGTTTTTTTAATTTCCCCTATTGCAGCAAGAATATGCTTCTCTCCGCACAATTTTCGACGGCTTAACGATATCCTATTCGTCATTTTTAATTTCTCTTTTAACATGCACATTTGAGAACACTTAGTTTTACATGAACAGTGTAATGCACCCACTCCGTTTCTAGACATAAAGGTGGACACACTTCCTTGCCAGGCATAGAGAAAACGGTTCGCGCTGGTGCCGTCCTTGAAGGCCGTATTCTGAACCTTTTGATTTTATTCAAAGAGTTATGAAAACCAATTTTCTCTTCACCTATTTCCTATAGAGAAAACCTTGAAAGGCAATAAGCCAATCAAGGTTACAAGGAGTATTACCTACAATTAAACATTAGTGATTATATAACAAACATTAAACAAAATATTATTGTTTTTTAGTAGTTCAATAAATTTTCTGAGTGATAAAGTCCCTTCAATTATTTCATGATCTCCACCTTGATATCTAGCTAAAAACAATATTGTATTAGTTGGAGATTGTTTAATTAGAAATCGTGATATTGCTTCAAACTCTTCTAAATATTCTTTATGAATTATTAATGGCGTTAAGTTGTAAATACTATCTTCATTGTCAATCCAGAAAGGAATAGGCAAATCATCTGCCTCTTTTTCAAAATCAGATGTACAAAGTAAAAATGCATTTTTAATTCCCTCATCCTCTTTCACAAGAGAGTACCAAATCCCTTTTGTTTGACTCATGAATTTCCATGTACTTTCTAATCTTAAAACCATTTTATCGTCAATTTCATTCATTACTTCTATAGAAGTGACGAAGGGTATTGGTAATGGTTTAATTTGATTAACCACTAATATATTAATTTCATATGACATAGATTTCACCTTTCATTTTTAAGGTAGGAAATGTTTTATATTCCAATTAGTATCAAATGAAGTCTTCCCATTTCTAGACATAACTCTAATTAAACCATTTGAACTTAGGTGAATATCTGGATTACTACCAACTTTTTTCATAGAAGCTTTGTACGGGGACTTTTTATTAGTAAGATCTTTAATTATATCTTGTTTTACTTGGTGAAACTCTCCCTTTCTTAAGCCGTACTTCTTCTCAATTTCTTTAGCTGAATAATTTTTAAACCCTTTACCCTTACCTTTGTTCTTTTTACTTGTCGGAGGTTTAAAGCTTTTGGCAATTTTTCCAGCATATTTTCTTAACCCTTGTTTTACTTGCGACCTAACCCACATTCCTCCTACATAAACAAATACATAAGCTTTTACAATATCTTGAGGTCGAGGTTGATACCGATTCCCATCTGGATCAATCATATTGATAGGATTATTTCCAGCATAAGCATATCCATTTTGCGTAAGAATGTCGTCGTCATCACCCGGGTCTGGATCCGAGGCTAAAAAGACTCCGTGTTTTGGTTCATAGTACCGGGCAATCAGATAATACATCCCTGTTTCTTTATCATATTGGTACCCTGCGTAGTGGTAAGGATTATCTTTAACCGAATCCTGCTCTACTTCATTCAGCACATTTCCCCATGCGTCATACTCATAGGAAGCCACGACATTACTTTGGGCATCTGTTAACGCGATGACGTCCCCGCGTGCATTGTAGTGATAGAAGTATTGGTTTGATCCTTTCTTCATTGAAAGCAGCTGGCCGCCTTCTGAATACGTGTAGGAACGGACGACCTGATTGCTGCCATTGGTCTCGTAGAGAACATTCAGGCTGTCCCCATCGTAGAAATAGTTGGTGACGGTTCCGTTCACCGTTTTTTGAATGCGTTTGCCGTCTTCGTTGTATTTGTACGTGGCGAACGGCTGGGATTCGCCTTTTTTCGTGACGGCGGTCAGCTGATCGCGGCTGTCCCAGGTGTACTGGTATTGGCCATCCTCTGTCCGGTTTCCGTTGAGGTCATAGCTGAGCGCTTCTGAGCCGAAACGGGTCAGTTGATTGGCCAGGTTGTACTGGGCATCGACTGTGGTGGTTTGCCCATCTCTTGTTTCTTTGGTAGAGAGGCGGTTCCCGAATCCGTCGTAGCTGTACTCTTTGACCGTTCCATTCGAGTAGGTTTTCTTCGTCAGCTAATCCAGTTCATCATATTAATCCTGTACGTTGGACCCGTTGCCAGATTCAATTTTCGTCCGATTTCCATTGGCGTCATAGGTATACGTTTCGCTTAAGACCGATGTTCCGTCCTGCAGACCGACTTGGATTTGTTCAACTAGTCCTGTCGAATCTTATTGGAAGGAAGTTCCTGATCCGTTTCCGGAAATAAAGGTCGTAACTTTTCCTTACTTGTCATCACCTTAGAGAGGCGTGATCGAATCTATCTAGCACTGGTTAATTAGTTAGGTCAGTAAAATCTAGTGATGTTATGCCTTAAGTTCAAGGTCCTGTTCTTCTTTTCGAAAAGCCAATGCTTAACTGAAATCCTAAAAAGAAAAGCCCCGCGGAGGATTTCTCTCTACAGAGCTTTCTGGTGGTGGGACAAGGAACCTGTCCCCTTGTCCCTTTTTTTGTAGCCTGATGTAAAAAGAAGCATTCCATAGGCTGCTTCTTTTACTTGTTTTTAATAAACGTATTATACATCCACTCATTAAAATGTTCCTTCTCTTCCAATTGCGGATAATGAGCAGACTGATTGAAGGTAATAAATTCTTTTTTCACAGCATTCAGTTGATTAAAATAGGTTCTAGCCGCACGGGATGAAGTCATATAATCATACTTGCCCATTACGAAATAAGTCGGTATATCAAATTGTTTTACTAGATCAGATAATGGCTTTTTTAATACTTCTTTTACCAGAATCTCTTGAGAATAAGCAATTCCATAGTTATAGTGTATGACATCGATCACAGCTGAACCCTTCTGAACCACCTCGTGTAAGCTGAATGGCCAGAATGTACTGGGATTTAATGTTGTGGTTTGCCTGCCTTTTACACTAGTTTCTTCACTTATAATTGATATAAGTGAATTTCACTGATGTTGCATAACTCTATTAATTGTTGTAAAAAAAAGCTCCGAAGAGATTTCTCTCCACGGAGTCATTCTACATACTCATCAATGTGAAGACACCGTCTTCAAGTAGCTGTATTTTCTACATTTTGCGATAGAAATGTAACAATCTCTCTTAGATAACAATAACAGGTTAATTTTTCCTTATTAATATTAACCAAATCTAAATAATTCTGAGATTATAAAAATGATTTTTACTCAAAATTTAAGTGGTTGTGATATAGGTCAACTAGTTCTTCACTGTATTTTGAAGCTTCCTTTTCATTAAGCTCTCTACTTTCCAACCATTGCTTATAGTGTGCAAGCTCATGTGCAATACTTTCCATATATGCATACAATGCATCTATTTGTCCTCTAACTTTAACTAGATCTTCATAATCTCCAGTAGCGATTCTAATATAAGGTTCTACATTTAATTGATATGGTGCAAAAAAGGTGGCGGATGCAAGTTGCTTAGTAGTTATATTTTTAACATAGTAACTTTTTTTTATATAAATAACCACTCTAACAGGAAATTCCATTTCCTTCCTGAGCCATTTACAAAAATCTAAACATGCTGTACGTACATCTTCGTTAACACCTTTTTCCACCCTTACCCTTAGGCCTTCCCTAGGAATCATGTTTACTTCTTCCCTTTCTTATGTCCTCTACCAGGAGTATGTTTTTTCATATCACGATTCGAGCTTTTATTTGATCTTGATTTAAAATTCTTACCGCCTCTTTTTTTCTCATTTACTTCTCTTCCTTGTTTTTTTCTATTTGCTTTTCCAATTGGTCCGTTGCTTGAAAAAGCATAGTTTATAGCAACAGCAGTTCCGATTACTGCAGCATCAGCTAGAAGAACCAGTGGTATTGCCACAGCAATATTACCATCTGGGTCAAACATCATTACCGGATTATTTATGGCATACGTGTACCCATTTTGAGTAAGCAGATCGTTATCATCCCCGGGATATGGGTCCAAGGCTAAAAAGACACCATGCTTCGGTTCATAATACCGGGCAATCAGATAATACATCCCTGTTTCTTTATCATACTGATACCCCACATACCGGTAAGGATTATCCTTTACCGAATCCTGCTCCACTTCCTTCAGGACATTTCCCCATGCATCATACTCGTACGAAGCCACAACATTGCTTTGGGCGTCCGTTAAAGCGATGACGTCCCCGCGTGCATTGTAGTGATAGAAGTATTGGTTTGACCCTTTCTTCATTGAAAGCAACTGGCCGCCCTCTGAATACGTGTAGGATCGGATGACCTGGTTGCTGCTGTTTGTTTCGTACAGGACGTTCAGGCTGTCCCCGTCGTAGAAATAGTTGGTGACGGTTCCGTTCACCGTTTTTTGGATGCGTTTGCCGTCTTCGTTGTATTTGTAGGTGGCGAACGGCTGGGATTCGCCTTTTTTCGTGACGGCAGTCAGCTGATCGCGACTGTCCCAGGTGTACTGGTATCGGCCATCCTCTGTCCGGTTTCCGTTGAGGTCATAGCTAAGCGCTTCTGAGCCGAAACGGGTCAGCTGGTTGGCCAGGTTGTACTGGGCATCGACCGTGGTGGTTTGTCCGCCGCTTGTTTCTTTGGTAGAGATGCGGTTCCCGAATCCGTCGTAGCTGTACTCTTTGACCGTTCCATTCGAGTAGGTTTCCTTCGTCAGCTGATCGAGTTCATCATATTGATACTGTACATTGGACCCGTTGCCGGATTCAATTTTCGTCCGGTTTCCATTGGCGTCATAGGAATAGGTTTCGCTCAAGACCGATGTTCCGTCCTTCAGACCGACGTGGATTTGTTGTACCAGGCCTGTCGAGTCGTATTGGAAAGAAGCCCCGGCTCCGTTTCCTGTAATAAAGGTCCCAACGTTTCCTTGCTCGTCATAGTCGAAACGGTAAGCGCTGGTGCCGTCTTTAACGGCCGTATTCTGATCCTTTTGATTGTACTCGAAGGTGTTCGTCTGGTTAAACCCGCCATGCGTGAACTGGAACGACTTCAGTTTATCGGTTTCGGTCGGATAGGTCCAGGTTTGGCTGCTGCCCCGGTCGGTTAGGGCCGTTACCCGGTTCGCTTTGTCAAAGGTCCGGGTTTTCGTTCCCCCTGTTGCCAGGTCTTTTACGGACAGTTCGTTTCCGTTCCGGTCATAGCTGTAATCATAAACAGGCGTGCCGTTATATCCGATGGATTTGACTCGGTTCGTCCCGTCGTACGTCCAGTTGACCATGGTTCCATTCGGAAGTGTCGTTTTGACTTTGTTTCCATTTGGATCATATTCGTTGCTTGTCACATCTTGCAAAGGACCCTTGGTTTCGAGCAGCTGCCCCAATTCATCATATTGGTAGCTAAAAGTCTGTTTGACCCCTGCAGAGGAAGTGATAGCCTTGGAAAGCATGTTTCCATTCGCATCATACTCATAGCTGACATCGGTGCCGTTTTGGAGCAGCAGTTTCTTCAGCTGATTCGACAGGTCGTAGGTGAAGGATTTGCTGTAGCCTTTCGGATTGGTCTCTTTTACGGCATTCCCGAATGAATCGTATTGCATGATTGTCTTATTCCCTGTTTCATCTTCGGTTTCGGTCTCATAGTTACCGGCTGCATCATATTTGCTTTTGGTCATGACGCTTCCTTTGATTAAACGAATGGCATCAAACCATGCGGTGCCGGTGGTGTTTCCGCCAAAGGAGGAAAGGACCTCTACGCGATCGACCGGTTTTGATTTGGGCACCGTCACCGCACCGCGGTTCCACTCCTGGGTTCCGGCTGGGAAATTAGCTGTGTAGCTGCCCGTTGTTCCATCTGTGTAGTACACCTTGGCGATTAAAGAATAGTTTCCATTCCCAGGTGTTCCGTTCACCTGGTCCGCTTTGGATAAGCCAGTCAGGGTAAAGGAGAACGGAGTGCTTCCTGCCGACTGTCCGATGGTGATCGTTTGCTTGTATAGAGAAACTTCCTGTGCAGTGGAGGTTCGGACTACTTTCAGTGAGCTGGAGCCATCAAATCCAGTAGTAGAGTCGACACTTCCCCCTGAACCTGTCCAGTTGGCAGCACCTGATTCGAAGCTGCTGTTTAGAACCGGATTGAAGCTGGAGGAAACCTCCCCTTTTTCAAGGTGCATCCCATCAAATAAGGCAGATCCAGAAGCCGTTGGATCCTTATGGTCGACTTCTAAATAAACTCGGACGAACGAAGTCCCTTCTGGAGTTGTAAAGCTAACTTGACGGTCTGTCCATGGCTGATTTGCCTTCAATTGACTGTAGCGATTATCGGCCCATCCAATACTGGATTTTTGGGCATTTAAAAACTCAACGTTCATAAACGCATTGGATTTTAAGAGATTCGTTTTGATAGAACCGCTTAATGTGTAGGCAGTCTTAGGCTGGGCTGCCACTTCCTGGGTAGCCGGTACATAGCCTTGTTTTTAACACCTGTTGAAGCGGAAGGAGTGAGACTCCAGCGGGAGCAGCGGGACAGGTGAAACCCCGCAGTGGCGAAGCCAGGAGGAGGCTCAACGCCCGCCCAAGGATAAGCGAACGCCTGCAGCGGAAATCAACAGCCGAGTTTAAAAGAGCTACAGTTTTAAAAAACGTGAAGAGTTTATGCTCTCGAAAAAAGCCCAAGAAGGATCCAACATCCATCTCAGGCTTCTATTTACCCTTTCACCGTTTCGGCGGAAAGGTCTTGATTTGAAAGATATTTAATATTGCGGTCATAAATCACAGTAATGAAGAAGCTAATAACGAGCAGGCCAATCAGCACGGCAAACATGACCGGCATGTTGAACATGTCTACTAAAATTCCTCCCAGCAGAGGACCGACCATTCTTCCAGCGGTGGCTGTGCTGTTTACGAATCCCTGATAGAAGCCTTCTCTTCCTTTTGGAGCGAGATCATTTGCAATGGTCGGCACGGCTGGCCAAACGAGCATTTCCCCGATGGTTAAAATGATCATGGCAGTTAAGAATCCGGAGAATCCGCCCGCTGCTGCAGCGATGACGAAGGATACCATGAAGATTCCCATTCCAATCAGCATCTGGGACTTGAGCGTTTTTGCAAAGCGTTTTACAAAAGCCGAAAGCAAAGGCTGTCCAAGGACAATCATCAGTCCGTTAATCGTCCATAGGAGACTGTATTGCTTCAGGTCAATGTTCAGCGTTTGAGTATGTGCGGCAATCGTCGACTGCCATTGAACGTAGGCGACCCAGCATAGCAGGTAGGCAATGGACAGGATGGATAGCGCGGTAAATTTCGTGCGGTCCTTCATGCCAGGTTTTTTTGTGACCAAGGCGGTCGGATGAATCGTTTGCCCCTGAATATTTCGGTATCCGAAAAATGCCACCAAAAAAAAGAGAACATACAGCAATCCGTTCGCCATAAAAATCCACTGAAACGAGATCGATGCAACCAGTCCACCTAATGCGGAACCGATGGCTACCCCGGCATTTTGAGCTACATAAATCGCGTTGAACGATTTTCTTCCGCCTTCAGGCCAGACACTGCCTGCCAGCGCATAGGTTGCCGGGAAAACAATCCCTGATCCAAAGCCAACGATCGTAAGCAGAATAACGTAGTGCGGCCAGCCATGGAAAAAAATCATTCCAATTAGAGCGGCAAGCGTAATGATGATACCAAGCAAAATCGAGCGATAGCCTCCGATTTTGTCAAACAGAACCCCGCCCGCCAGATTTCCGATTACACTAGCGCCTGCATTCAGCATAAGCACGACGCCTGCTACGGTAAGCGATTTTCCAAGTTCATCGTGTATATATATCGTATTAAGAGGCCATAAAAAAGAAGCCCCGGTTACATTTATGATCATCCCAATTACGAGAAGCCATAGGGAACGCGGCATACGAACCCCTCCTTCTGTATAAATCTTTCATTTCCATTAGCTAGTGTATGAGGTTTTGGCACGTTTTTCAATAGAAGAATACTGGTTTAATAAATAAAAAACATTTCAGATAATTGGAAGGATAATCAAAGGCATTATTATCAAAAAAATTAAAATTCAGCCTAAAGTTCCACCCGGGCAACCCGCTTAATGATGCAACAAAAAAAACAGGCATCGGCCTGCTCTATTTTAAATATTCCATCATTACGTTTTTGACTTTCGGCACCACATAATGGCTCCCGCCTCTGTCTTTAACATCTTCGACCATCATGGCCACAAGCAATCTCGGGTCCTCCGTATTCATGGCCACGAACCAGCCATTTTCCTGTCCCTCTCCGTCTTTCGTTTGTTTTAGCTCCGCTGTTCCCGTTTTCCCGGCAATCTCCAATCCTTTTACGAAAGGTTTATAGCCAGTTCCATTAGGATCGTCAATAACTTCTTTCAAATCTTCCAGGATCAACGTGGCATTTTCTTCTGCAATCGCCCCTTTTCTCCAGTAAGCCGGTTGAGCCGAAGCTCCTATTTCGAGATAAGGCCTAATGAGATCCCCGCTATTTTGAAAAACTGTATAGGCGGCCGCCACATGAAGGGGACTCATGAGTACCTCTCCCTGACGGAATCCGGAATCAGCAAGCTGCCCTTCTGAAATGATTCCATTTTTTGATACAGAAGAGGTTTCAGTTGGGAAAGGGTAAAAATCAAGCTTCTCTGAAAAGGCAAAACGTTCTTCCATTTCAGCTTGAAAGGATTCCCTGCCGATTGCCAATGCGGATCTGGCAAAATAGATATTATCTGAAGTGACCAATGCATCCTTTAAATTCACTTTTTGCAAACGATCCGAGACACGGGTGACCTCATAGTTTCCCCATCCTTCTTTTGACCAGACAGGGCCGCTGATTTCTTCTTTTTTGGAAGGATCAAGCTTCCCCGTTTCCAGGCCAATTGCTGCAGTTAACGGTTTTATCGTGGATCCCGGGGAAAATAGCTTATTAAATCGTGCGACAGAAGCACCCCGTTCTTCATTGCTGTATGCCTTATATTCCTCTTCTGTCCATCCGAAAAGAAAGTTGTTCGGATCGTAGGACGGCATGCTGACGAGCGCAAGCGTTTCACCGGTTTTCGGATGAATAGCTGCGGCTGTTCCTTTATCTTTCCTCAATTGTACGGATAGATTATTTTGTAATTGGCTGTCGATAGTTACATTTACATCACGGCCGTTTTTTGCAGGTTTTTCTGCGATCACCGCTTTGCTGCCGGTCGTTTGTATGGTCCATCCGGGCTCACCGCGCAATTCTTTTTCGTAAACTTGCTCCAGCCCTCTTGTACCAATCATGGAATTAGAAGAGTATCCCTCGTTTTTCTTCTCTTCCAGCTGCTCAGCCGTAATCGGCCGCACATAGCCAATGAGATGGGCTGCATTTTCTCCAAGTGGATAAAAACGGGCTTGAACTTCTTTTTTCTGAATACCAGGCAAAGCCATTACCTTCTTAAACGTTTCCTGATCGGCGGGATTCATTTTGGCTACAGGAACAAAATCGCTTTCCCTTACCCATTCGGCGGCAAGTGCTTTTTCCACTTTCTCTTTGGAAACAGGGAGGAGCGCGGTCAGTTTGGATAACACTTCCTCTTTCTTATCCGCCATTCCTTTGGGTACAATACCGATTTCATATACCTTTGCATTTACAGCAAGCCCTTCTCCATCCCGGTCAAAAATCTGGCCTCGCTGCGGAGAGGATGAAGCGACTCTGAGCTCATCTCCGTCCTTAAGCTGCGGAAAAATATAGGATGGATCCCACTGAATCATCCAATCCTTCCCCTTTTCTTTCTCTTCCTGAATCAGTGTGGCTTCATGATCAAATTGAACAGGTCCAGCTACGGTTTCCATAGAAACGGAGAATGTAAATTTAACAGGCTTTTTTCCATCCTTATGGTATGAATCTCGCTGTTTCCATAAGTATGGAATTCGCAATAGAATCGGAAAAAATTTATACTAAATATATAAGACTGGAAAAAGAAGAAAAGAAGGAATGCATCTATGCAAAACAATAAATGGGTTTCATTTCTGATCACGCTGCTTTTTGCAGTGACCGGCGGAATCATATTTCAGCTGATTTCAATGCCAATTCCATGGCTGATTGGCTCCATGGTTTTTGTACTGATCGGCTCAAACATTTTTCGAAGCATCAAGCTATACTGGCCTCAGCAAATACGAAATTCAGGCATGGTGATCGTCGGCTATACGATTGGATTGTCGTTTACAATGGAGGCACTGCATCAAATTGGACTGCAGCTTCCCGCCATGATCCTGCTGACCGCGATGCTTCTCATGCTTTCAACACTCATTTCAATACTCGTTTCCAAGCTATCCGGGATTTCTTTTCCCACCATTTTAATGGGCAGTATTCCGGGCGGGCTGAGCCAGATCATTCCCCTTGCAGAGGAAACAAAGGGGATTGACATAACGGTTGTCACCTTTCTCCAAGTATCCAGGCTGATGATGATTGTCTTCTGTGTACCGCTGCTGATATTCAGTCCCATGTTTGGAAATCCCGACCACCATGCGGCAGACGTCCAAAAGGCAGCCGGCTGGGACGGGCTATTCCCTCACATTTGGATTTTCGCAGTCAACTGTATACTGGCAGCCATCATTGGAAAAAAAATAAAACTCCCGACGGCCTACTTACTCGGACCGATGATTGTGACCATTATTCTCAATCTATCAGGGTATGACGGACCGCCTCTTCCTCAATCCATCCTGAATATCTCCCAGCTGATGATCGGTGCGTATATCGGACTCATGCTGAAGCCTGAAAGACTAAAAGATAAGGTGAGAATTGCTTTCCTTGCTTTGCTTAGCGGATTGCTGCTGATTTCCGGCTCCATCGGCTTGAGTCTTCTTCTTACACAGCTTCATCCCATCACCTTTGTTAGCGCCTTTTTAAGCCTATCCCCAGGGGGAATGGACCAAATGGCGCTGATTGGAAAGGAAGTAAACGCTGATCTCTCAGTCGTAGTTTGCTACCAGCTATTCCGGATTCTATTTATCTTCCTTGCCGTTCCCCCGCTCATCAGGGTTATTTTCAGAACGATTTTGAAAAGAAGTTTGGCTGCAGAGGCATCGAAAATAGAATAAATGGCATGCAAAGAGAGGGCATGATTGAAACCAAAACCCCCTGAACGCTATGTGTGAGCATTCAAGGGGTTTTGGTTTTTATATAGGTACTTTTGAACTATTATTGTTTAGGTTGGTTGGAGCGGAAGGTGCGCGACTCCTGCGGGAGCAGCGGGACAGGTGAGACCCCGCAGGCGCTTGCGCCGCGGAGGCTCACCGCCCGCCCCGCTGGTCGCTGAGCATCCTGCAGCGGAAATCAGCCAAACCCAATCCATTTAAAAGCGAAAAGAGCTTTTGAGATTAACTTTCCATGGCCACTTTTGCGCTAATTAAATTTCACGCCGAAGCGCGGACAAAACATCAATATTCGTCGCCTTCACAGCTGGGCGCAGGCCGGATAGGATGGCCACTCCAATGCTGATCGCGGCGGCAATAAGAACGAGTGACACCGGAATGTAGGAAATCTGCATATCAAAAGGAGCGGCCTCACCCCCGCCAGCTGTTGACTGCAGGATAAGCGGGACAATTTTATTTGCAGCCCAGCTTACTCCGTAAGAAATAATAACCCCGATCACAGACCCTGCAACCCCAATCCATGCGCTCTCCATTAAAAACAGCCTTCTAATCATGTTTGGCTGCGCACCGATCGCCTTCATAATTCCAATTTGCTGCGTTCGCTCCGTAACGGCCATTGTCATCGTATTGAAGATACCAATGGAGGCGATTAGTACAGCTACCGTCCCGACAAAGATCAGCCCAACCTTAAAGGCAGTGAAAAACAAATTCATGCTTTCAAGCTCCTCTGTAATCGAGTATACGAGATAGCCTTTGTCCTTAAGTGCTTTTGTCAGTCCATCCACCTGATCAATGGATGACGCATAAGCGTTCACATTGCTATACGTGATTTCCTTTTCATAATCAAAATCCGGATTGACGAGCGGAGCCAGCTCTTTCAGCATATTGTCCCCGATCATCACATTTGTGTCTTCCATAAAATCTCTTGCAGGCTTTTTGGATACTCCCGTAATGAGAAACGGATAAGTCTTTTCTTTCCCGTTTAGATCGGTATACACAAACGTAACTTTTTTGTTCAGCACGTCCTCTTTATATCCTTCAGGTCTCTTCACATTGCCTTCTGGATTAGAGTTGTATGCATCAAGCTGCTTCTGTTCATTTTCAGTGAGAAGCTGTTTTCCAAAATGATAGCCGACCACGATTTCGTTCGGCTTCTCTGGCATTTTCCCCCGGTCCAGGGATAGATTCGCTTTTTTCTCCTGCTTCATATTCGTTACAATCGATGTGAAATTTTGTCCCGTTCTTCCTTCTAACTGAGCTTTTGCCGGGGCCTCAATCATGTTTCTCGTAACGACCGCTTTTACATTTTCGGTTTTCTCAATATCCTTAATTAAACTGCTCGTAATGGGCTTGGCAGATTCTTCTCCATCCTGTTTTCCTTCAACCTTCACTTCCGTAAGGATCTGCTGCTTTTGAATCTCATCTGTCAGCGTTTTTTGAAATCCAAACCCAACCGAAGCTAAAACAATCAGGAAGGAACAGCCCATCGTTGTCGCTAGAATGGTCATGAAAACACGAAGGCGGTTCTTTTTAATGTTTTGCCGGACAAATCCGATCTGATCCTTAAGCTTCAACCGTCACACCCCCGTTCACTAAAACGCCATCATGAAGATTGAAGCGTTTATGGCTGATTTCCGCTACTTCATCATCATGAGTAATGATGAAAAAGGTAATTCCCTTCTCGCGGTTCAGCTCCTGTATCAGACCTAGAATCTCTTTTTCTGTTTCTGAATCCAGGCTTCCAGTCGGTTCATCCGCGAGAATGATCTGAGGATTTAATATAAGGGCCCTTGCAATACTAACGCGCTGCTGCTGACCGCCCGAAAGCTCATTTGGATAATGATTCGCCTGCTCTAAAAGACCAACACGACCAAGCATTTCATTCACTCTGATTTTCCGCTGAGATGCAGAAACTCCTCTAAGTGTTAAAGGAAGAGCAATATTTTCAAAGGTTGACAGACTCGGTATCAACTGAAAATTCTGAAAGATAAACCCGAAATTCTCTAATCGGAACTCCGCCCACTTCTTTTCGTTAAATTTAGTTACGTCGTGTCCATTAATAAGAATCTGTCCGGATACCGGTTTCATAAATCCTGAAATTAAATTCAGCAGCGTCGATTTACCCGATCCGCTCCGGCCGACAATAGAAGCAATTTCACCCTTTTCAATATCAAGGGAAATACCGGTCAGCACCGGAATTTCCCTCTCCTTTCCTTTCTTGCCGACAAAGAAGGAATGAGATAGGTCGTTGATTTGTATCATGAAGTCCTCTCCCTGCATTATAATTTTGCCTTTTTATATATTAGAAAGTATCCCAGGGTTCCACCTATTCCGGCACCTATTAACAACCCAATTACATATCCGGTAATAGAATTTGATGAGCCGTAAGAAATCCCCCCAAATCCTAATGTCCCAAGTAATACCACGATAATAAAGACAGGTAAATTTAATTGCTTCCAGCTGAAGAAATAACCGTTTCGCTCCATAGGCTGCTTCAAGAAGGAAGCATATCCAATAATCAGATAAACTAAAGTCATAAATAGAGGAGCAAGCATCTGAGTATATGACAATTCCTTAGCATAAGCAAAGTAAGAAGGAGCTAAGAATATCGCCATTTCTTCAGAAAGATTCACCAGACTTGACGGCGGGTGCTCCATAAACGGATATAAATTCATAACAACTACCCCTACTACTAAAAGAGGAAGCATTGCCGTGCTAATAGCCACTATACCTTGAGCAAGCGATGTACCTGTCATACAGCCCGCAGCAAATACTAATGTAAATACCATAATCAGCGAAACGCCGGTCATGCAAAAATAATGAAGAAAACTGCCGTTGATCGCCGTGCCATGATATAAACTTAACTGCAGCAAAGTAATTCCATATGAAATAAGCATGGAAACGACAATGATGCATATTCCAGTGAACCATTTCGTCCAAAAAATTGTGCTTCGGGAATAAGGAAGAGCCAGAGTGAAATCCATGCTCCCGCGCTGTTTTTCACTGCCTAAAAAACCGACTGCCAGGGAAAATGCGATAATTAAAATAATCCCCATAAAAAATTTTGATGAAAAATCAAATTCATATGGACCAGAAATACGATTGGTAATGAAAGAAGAGTAATCCTCCCATAAAATAAAGGGCATATTTCCAATCAATATAATCATCGACACAGCAATAATAACCGCTGATTGCCTTAATTCTTTAAGTATGAGCCCCTTTATTACCATCTCCGTTTACCTCCAAACCTCGCAATAAATACTTCCTCTAAGCTGACTGGGAGTTCATTCCAGACTCTCGGTTCCAGGGATTGAAGCCACTCTCTTTGCCCGCTGTTTCTTTTCTCCAATAAAACTGTATAGAATACCCCTGTATGATCAAGGATGGGAATCCCTTTCTCACGAATTTGAAGATGATGGTCGTTTTCAAAAGCTAACTGAACCTTCAAGTAATCCCCTTTTACATCTTCCATATCCACTAGGTTCGAGATTGTATTATCCTCTAGAAATGCAATACGGCTGCAAATTCTCTCAATGTCTTCTAGTCTATGGGAAGTAATCACGATCGCTGTGCTTCGGAGGGCCACCTCATCAATCATTAACTCGAGAACATCGTGGCGGGTTACTGCGTCAATCCCATCCGTTGGTTCATCCAGCAAAATAAGATCAGGCCTCATAGCAAAAGCAATGATTAAAGCAAACTGTTTTTTCAAGCCCGTAGACAAATCACGGTACTTTTTCGTTTCAGACAGACCGTACCTGTTCATCAATTCATTGGCATACGTCACATCAAAATCCGGATACATCGGCTTAAGTATTCGAATCAGCTGTTTATACGAATAACGCTCGTAAAATCCATTTTGAATAGGCACATAAATTATCTTCCTTTTCACCTCAGGATTTGAAGCAATAGGAAGCTCATTAAACAAAATCTCCCCCTGATCTGGTATGAGCACCTGTTCAATCAGGCGAAGCAGCGTAGTTTTACCCGACCCATTTCTCCCAAGAAGCCCAAATATTTCTCCTGCATGTATCGTAAAAGAAATATTGCTTAAAATAAGCTCCCCATTCATCTTCTTAGACAGATTCCGAACCTCAAGCATTCTTGTTTCCCCCAACCTCTTTCTTAATCTCATCAATCCACTCATGGAGCTCATTAATATCTATCCCTGCATAAGCCGCATCTATAATCAATGTCTTCAGCTGCTCCTTAAGCATTTCCATCTTCCCCTCATCCAGTTTTATTTTGACATTCTCCGAAACGAAGGTTCCCCTGCCCCTTAACGTCTCAATAATGCCTTCACGTTCAAGCTCCTTGTATGCTTTTCCCACAGTATTTGGATTCGCAATGATAATGGTCGCTAATTCACGAACAGAAGGAAGTTTATCCCCCGGTTTTAGAGCCCCTTTTAAACACAGCTCCTTCATACTCTGAACCACCTGTTCATAAATAGGTGTCGAGCTGCGAGGATCAATTTGTATCATGATCTCCCTACTTTCTTATATTGAATGAACTGTATTAGGTGTACTACAATGATTAATACACTTACTACAATATACAGTTGGTGAGGATTTGTCAACGGCATTTTTATGGAGGGGAGAGATGAATAATTTTATTGGCCTGGCATCGCACTTGGTTTCCGGTTTGCCTAGCATTCTTGCCTGGCATCACACCCGTTTTCCCGTTCGCCCGGCATTCTTGCCTGGCATCCAACCCCTGTTCCGTGTTTGCCTGGCATTCTTGCCTGGCATCGCACCCGTTTTCTGGTTTGCCCGGCATTCTTGCCTGGCATCGCACCCTTTTTCCGGTTTCCCTGGCATTCTTGCCTGGCATTACACCCTTTTTCCGGTTTCCCTGGCATTCTTGCCTGGCATCGCACCCTTTTTCCGGTTTCCCTGGCATTCTTGCCTGGCATAACACCCTGTTTTCCGCGTTTGCCTGGCATTCTTGCCTGGCATCGCACCCTTTTTCCGGTTTGCCTGGCATTCTTGCCTGGCATCACACCAGTTTTCCGGTTTGCCCACTGCCCCAAGTTCTCTACGCATTCCCTCCCCCCTTCCCCCAAAAAACCCCAAACAAAAAAGCACCCCCAAAAACTCAGGGTGCCCTCCATCATTCCTTGCCCTATTCACGGTCCAGCTGGATGTCATTTTCACTTTCAACGGTTACGTCCATGTGGCCTTTTTCTTCGAGCTCCCGCTGCATTTCCATGGCTTCTACTTCGCTTCCGAAGGCGGGTCCGTCGAAGACCCGCTCGCCTGTTTCTTTGTCTGTATACTGAACGATATATGTTTTCATAACGCATCTCCTCCCATTATTCTTCTTCCCTTTTTTTATTTAAGGAAAACGAGGGATGACGTTGTTTTACTTTTCAGAAGGATGCTGTTTGGATTTGATTGGCTGGCCTTGCTTTGCGTATTTCTGTTTTGCCTTTGATACTGGATCGAGTTCATTGGAAAATTCGCTTTGGCCGGTTTTTTGTTCTGGGTTGTTCTGATCGGAACGTTTTTTCATGGGTGTGAACCTCCTTAATGTCTTTGAAGAATCATTTCGTTTTGCAGCTGCTGCAATTGAAGCCTCATTCTGTACAGCTGTTCTTTTTGCTGATCATCACAGCTTAATGTGAGTTTGTTTAGTTCATTTACAGCGTCCTCGAGCTTGGATTGGGCTTCTGTGTATTCCTGGTCATGATAATGCTCCTGTTTTGCTCCGCTTTCAAATTGCTCTTTTGCATAGTTGTATGTGTCTGTGCACATTTGCATATATTCTTCAACCGATTGCCTTGTCGCCATTGGATAATCTCCTTCCATTATTCAGGTTCGATGCTTCACTTTTATAGGGTTTACGATGGCTGGCGTTTTAACACCGAGAAAATTTGTCATTCAAAAAACGAGCGTGCTAAAATGGCTTAATGACTATAAAAATTTTTCGGGAGGCTTTTCTGATTTGATTCAGTCCAACCCATTTCCATATGCGAACGATAAAAAAAGGTACCATACATGGAATTATCATTTAAAAGATTTCTTTGGACATAAAGTATTCAAAGTGGCGTTAGACGGGGGATTTGATTGCCCGAACCGCGATGGAACGGTCGCTTACGGAGGCTGTACCTTTTGCAGTGCTGCAGGATCCGGAGATTTTGCCGGCAGCCGGGCGGATGATCTTACAACCCAATTTAATGAAGGTAAAGCAAAAATGCATCAGAAGTGGAAGGATGGCAAGTATATGGCTTACTTTCAGGCGTATACGAATACGCATGCTCCGCTTGAGGTTTTAAAAGAGAAGTTTGAAACCGTGCTTGGATTTGAAGATGTTGTCGGTCTGTCCATTGCGACAAGACCGGATTGTCTTCCAGATGATGTGGTGGAGTATTTGGCTGAGCTGAACAGGCGTACTTATTTATGGGTAGAGCTCGGGCTTCAGACGGTTCATGAACGGACGGCTTTGCTTATTAACCGGGCCCATGATTATCCTTCCTATGTTGAAGGAGTAAACAAATTAAGGAAGCATGGAATCCGGGTTTGCACCCATATTATTGACGGACTTCCTCTGGAAGATCGGGATATGATGATGCATACCGCTAGAGAAGTGGCGAAGCTAGATGTGCAGGGGATTAAAATTCATCTTCTTCATCTATTGAAGGGCACTCCGATGGTAAAGCAGTATGAAAAAGGGATGCTTGAGTTTCTGTCATTCGAGGATTATATTCAGCTCGTTTGCGATCAGCTGGAGGTCATTCCTCCTGAAATTATTGTTCACCGGATTACGGGGGATGGTCCGATTGACTTAATGATCGGGCCGATGTGGAGCGTAAATAAATGGTCGGTTATTAATGCGATTGATGCTGAAATGGAGCGGCGCGGCAGTTTTCAGGGGAAATTTTTTCAAGCAGAAGGGGTGGACATAACATGAAGATAACCCGGATTCTTCCCTTCTGCAGGGATTTGCTTTCTGCTGCCGTTCAGCCTGGCGATACCGCAGTAGATGCAACCGCGGGGAATGGTCATGACACAGTTTTTCTGGCCGGATTAACAGGTGAATCGGGCAAGGTATTCAGCTTCGATATTCAAGAGGATGCCCTCCTGGCAACCGAGAGGCTCCTTGAGGAGAAAAATCTCAGCAGCCGTGTAACCCTTTTTCATAAAGGCCACGAGTGCGCTGAAGAATCCATTCCTGCTGAATACCACGGAAAACTTGCCGGAGCGGTTTTCAACCTCGGCTATCTCCCCGGAGGCAATAAAGAAATTGTGACGTCCCCTGACTCCACCCTTGCAGGCATCGGCCAGCTTTTCCGCATGCTTAAGCCTGAGGGAATCATCGTTCTTGTCATTTACCATGGGCATCCTGAAGGGAAAATAGAAAAAAACGCGGTCCTTGAATTTGCAAAAAACCTTCCACAGGATGAAGCCCATGTGATTCAATATCAGTTTATTAATCAAAAGAATAATCCTCCCTTTATTTGTGCAATTGAAAAAAGATAAAAAAGCGCCGGCCGATGAGCCGGTTTTTTCGTTTGCAGGGAAGAATAAATTCACCTGAAAAATAAAATACTAAATTCGAGATTTCTTCGTTGACTTTCGACAATTTCTGCCTTAATCTTATAAAGTATTTTTTAAATAAATTAAACCTATCAACTAACTGGGGGATTACAAAAATGAGAAGATTTTTATCCATTTTTCTTATAGCGGCTGCTTTGCTTGCATTAGCTGCCTGCGGTTCGAAAAAAGAAGAAAGCGCTGGAAGTCTGTATGATTCCATTAAAGAAAAAGGCGAAGTTACGATTGGAACGGAAGGTACATACGCGCCATTTACGTTTCATGACAAACAGGGAAACCTTACAGGATTTGATGTAGAGATTGCAAAAGAGGTTTTTAAACGCCTTGATATTAAACCTAAATTCATCGAAGCAAAATGGGATGGAATGATTGCAGGTCTTGATTCCAAACGCTATGACATGGTTGCCAATGAAGTAGCGATCCGCCCTGAACGTTTAGAGAAGTACGATATGTCTGAGCCCTACATCGTTTCAAAAGCGGTTCTTATCGTAAAGGAAGACAATAACGAGATTAAATCCCTAAAAGATTTAAAAGGCAAAAAAGTGGGGCAGTCACTGGACAGCAACTATCGTAAAATTGCTGAAGAAAACGGTGCAACTAATACGGTTGTGGATGGCTTCAATCAATCCATTGATTTGATTGCTGCTGGAAGAATCGATGCGACAATCAATGACAGTCTTTCATACCTTGATTTGAAAAAACAGCGTCCTGAGCTTCCAATTAAGAAAGTTTATGAAGAAAAAGAAGCGACAGAAAATGCATTCCTTTTCCGCAAAGACAGCGGAAAGCTGAAGGAAGAAGTCGACAAAGCATTGGCTGAAATGAAAAAAGACGGTACTTACTTGAAGATCTCCGAAAAATGGTTCGGAACAGATGTCTCGAAATAAAGGATTTGAGTGAATATGTTTGCTGATGAACGTTCACAGCGGATTATAGGGATTCTAACCGAATCCTTTTTTCCGCTTTTAAAAGCAGGAATTGCCTTTACCATTCCTCTGACCCTGATCACTTTTGCCCTTGGTCTGATTTTAGCGTTTTTCGTTGCCCTAGCCCGCATGTCCAATATTCGGATCCTTACGGCCATATCAGGCTTCTATGTCTGGGTTTTCCGGGGAACACCGCTGCTCGTTCAGCTGTTTATCCTATTCTTTGGACTCGGAAGCGTTGGGATTACACTGGATCCATTCACAGCCGCGGTCATTGGATTTACCCTTAACAAGGGGGCTTACACCTCGGAAATCATCCGGGCTGCTATTCTCTCTATTCCAAAGGGCCAATGGGAAGCAGCCTATTCAATTAATATGACTAGAGCGCAGGCAATACGGAGAATCATTCTTCCGCAGGCGGTGCGTGTATCCATTCCTCCGCTTGGGAACTCGTTTATTAGTCTTGTTAAAGATACATCGCTTGCAGCAACCATCACGGTTACGGAAATGTTCCAAAAGGGGCAGCAAATCGCGGCCGTATACTATGAACCGCTTTGGCTGTATATCGAAGTAGCCTTTATCTATCTTATTTTCAGCACCGTACTTTCCTGGCTGCAAACCAAACTGGAACGCCGTTTTGAACGCGGCATTGCCAAATAAGGAGGGGCTGTCATGATTAGAATAAGCAATCTTTATAAACGCTTTGGGGAACTCGAAGTTCTAAAAGGGATTGATTTGACGATTGAAAAAGGGAAAACAGCTGTCATTATCGGTCCTTCCGGTTCCGGCAAAACGACTTTGCTGCGCTGCCTGAATCTGCTCGAGGTACCGAATGCAGGAACAATTGAGCTTGGTACGGAAACCATTCAGTTCTCGGAAAAGCAAAAGCTGAAGACAAGCACGGTGGCAGGGTTCAGAAAGCAAACCGGAATGGTCTTTCAAAGCTACAACCTATTTCCGCATCTAACGGCTGTGCAAAACGTGATGGAAGGCCAGGTTGTGGTTAAGGGATTGTCTAAAGACGAAGCAAGGAAGAAGGCCCTTCTCCAGCTTGAAAAGGTTGGCCTTTTGGACAGAGCTGACATGTACCCTCATCAATTGTCCGGAGGTCAGCAGCAGCGTGTTGGAATTGCCCGAGCTATGGCGATGGATCCGGATGTTCTTCTGTTTGATGAACCCACCTCAGCTCTTGACCCTGAGCTTGTCGGAGAAGTGCTGAAGGTTATGAAAGACCTTTCAAATGAAGGGATGACCATGGTCATTGTCACTCATGAGATGCACTTCGCGAGAGATGCAGCGGATCTTGTGATCTTCATGGACAACGGGATTGTTGTGGAAACAGGCTCTCCTCAGGAAGTATTTGATCAAACGAAAAATGCCCGTACCCTTCAATTTCTGAATAAGGTACAGGCAACTATTTAAGAGCAAAAGCTGCAGAAGCAAAATTCTGCAGCTTTTTTTGATTCACTGAGCGGTTATTTTCTGGAACGTGCGATAGGCTCTGCCGTTCAGGTAGAAAAACAGAGACGTTCCGCCGCCTCTTCGCAATAACGTTCTGGCAAGCTTATTCAGCTCTTTTCTGGACGTTACTTTCCGGTCAGAAAGGTACACGCCGAGCAAGCCTCTATTGATCAGCTTATGAAATCCTTCATGAGGAATTCCTTTTAAACTGCTGTCAGCCTTTTCAATAAAATGCTTGAGGCGCTTCATCATGCTCTCCTCTGTTGGATAATAGCTGCAAAAGTTCAAATCTCCCCCTGCACGATCCTCTTCCTGATCAATTAAGTAGTCAAGAAGAATATGAAGTCCTTGAATATAAGGGAAATAGCTGTCACGGATCTGCTTGGCCAAATGCTGATCGTAGGAATTTTGGAAGCCGTATGCTACAAGGCAAAAAATGCCGAGGGTTGAACCGCTGCAGGCAGAGAATTCGTACCATTCCATCTCAGGAAGTGCGCTTCGATGGTGCTCGAACCATGTTTCAAGACGCGGCACTCTCTCTTCAATTTGGACATGCTTATGTACTTGGAGATCGCAGTAATACCCGGAAAGCTCAAGCAGCGTGTCTTTTATATGAGGGTAACCATCTATCTTTCCCAGCTGTCTTTGGCATGTGATGACAAGATCATGCAAATACCCGCCATCATCCTGATCCTCCCGGAATGAATAATAATTTTTCAGTTCCGCCCCGACCGTAAGTGCGTCCGGCATGGACTGATGCAGCATCCTGAAATCATCTGGATCGAGCGATGTGCTGCGGTCGCATAGATTATCCAAGTAATCACTGATCGTCTGGTAGGCAACAATAAACTCGACACATTCTTTCATATTCGGCCCTGCCAATATCGCAAGAATTCCCCCGCCTTCACAGTGGAATGATTTTTCAGTGATACTTGCCAAAGCCTGGCTTCTCAGCTCTTCATTTGGAATGGATTCAGCCTTTTTCTTCCACTCATCCAAACAAAGGTGGACAAGAGGAAATACATTTTTGTACACCTTTTTCATAAGTGAAAAGGGAGATGTCGGGATGGTCATGTATTTTCACTCCAATTTTCTTTCGGCAGCTCCGGAAGATGATTTTCGGCAAAAGCGTGGGCCATTTTAAACACTTGGTCACGATCAGGTTCATTGAAAATTTCGTGATAAAACCCTTTCCATTCCTTGTATGTTTTCTCAGTGGCATCCAAACGGTTAAACCACGATTTAACGGCGTTCTTATCCACTATTTTATCATCGCCTCCCTGCATAAGAAGGACCGGTACATCCGGGAATTTATTTTGTTTGTCGTTCGCCTGGTCCACTGCATGTACAAGTTCCCTGTACCAGCGGACGGAAACTTTCGTTACATAAAGGGGATCATTTTCGTCAATTTCAATAACCGACTTATTGCGTGTCGCCATTTCAATGGACAGATTGGAATTCATCAGAAGTGCGGGATATACCACATTCAGACCCTTTGAAAGAACATCCAATGCCCGATTCGGCTTATGCATTAAACCAAGGCAGGGCGATGAAAGAATCACGCCGGCTAGGTTGTGTTCTTTTTCCTGCAGGGCTCTGATTGCAATCAGGCCTCCCATACTGTGTCCGAGAAGAAACAAAGGAAGATCATACTTATCTGCTTCCGTCAGCCATAAACTTAGCTCATTTATGTATTCATTAAAGGACTGAATATGTCCTCTTCTTCTGGTTGAGGTTCCCTGTCCCGGCAAGTCCCCCATAATGACGTTATAGCCCGCGCATCTCCAGTTTTCAATCAGCCATTTATAGCGTCTGTGATGCTCGGCTGCGCCATGAATCATGACAATTACTCCCTTAGGACGGTCTGCTTCCCATTTCCACATAAGAATCCCTCCCTTTCTCACAATTTTCCTGCATCTCCTTACAAGGAGCCTTTGTTTTATTATAATGTAATTAGAATTCCCTAATTACGTGAAAGGATGTTTAGTAAATGATCTATCCATATAACCAATACATACCTGAAATATCAGAAAGTGCTTTTATTGCTGATTATGTAACCATTTCCGGTGATGTCAAAATCGGTGATGAGTCAAGCATCTGGTTCAATACGGTGATCCGGGGGGATGTAGCACCAACCATTATCGGAAAACGGGTAAATATCCAGGATCAATGCTGCCTTCATCAAAGCCCCGGCAATCCATTACTTATTGAAGATGATGTTACCATCGGCCATCAGGTCATTCTCCACAGCTCCATTATCAAAAGAAATGCTTTAATCGGCATGGGTTCCCTAATTTTAGACGGAGCTGAGATCGGGGAAGGCGCCTTTATTGGAGCAGGAAGTCTCGTTCCTCCCGGAAAAAAAATCCCTCCCAATACCCTGGCTTTCGGACGGCCGGCTAAAGTAATCCGTCCCCTGAACGACGAGGATTTGAAGGATATGGCCCGCATCCGCAGAGAATACACGGAAAAGGCGCAAATTTATAAAAAGGCCACCCCTATTCAAAAAGGGAAGTAAGCTGCTGTTTTTAATCCCCCGCTGACGGTAGATTGATTATATTTTATCATGGCGGGGCATGACTTCAAAAGAATGATGCCCTCATCCATTGGAAAATCAGGTTTTTCACGTCTTCTTAAAGGAATTGAAAAAAAAAGATTGAATTTCTTTACAAATTCTTATTATTAACTAAATAATTCTAAATTAGAATAGTATAAAAGGCGTTTGTAAAGGAGCATCTGATTATATGAAAACCAAGCTGATTGCAAACATGTATGATTTCGAATGCAAGCTCTTCCGAAGCGTCAACAGACATTTTGACCGCAAGTTTCTCAACTTGTACTTTCGGAATATCACGCATGTTGGAGGAGCGACTCTAACCATTTTAGTCTGCTTAGCCATGATTTTATTTGCGCAGGGCCCTGTTAAATGGGTAGCGATAGCAAGTGCGGCATCTCTTGCATTAAGCCACATTCCAGTTGCCATAGTAAAAAAAATGTATCCAAGAAAACGGCCGTATATTTCACTTTTGGAGACGAAGGTGCCTGCCAATCCATTAGAAGATCATTCTTTTCCATCCGGACATACAACAGCTATTTTTTCCGTCATTATCCCTTTCTTGCTTTTCATGCCCAGTCTTGCCTTGATTCTGATCCCTTTAGGAATTAGTGTGGGGCTTTCCCGTATCTATCTTGGACTTCATTATCCTTCTGACGTGCTGGCAGGATGCCTGCTTGGCACATCTACAAGCATCATGACATTTATGATGGTCAGCAAGTGGTTCCCGAATCTGCTGCATTTCACTTAATTATTCGGTTCGACTTTAATGTCTGGAGGGGTTCGATGAAAATCGCATTGTTTACTGATACGTATGCTCCCGATGTCAACGGTGTAGCCCGTACATTAAAACGGTTCACAGACTACCTTGAAGCGAACGGCCATGAATATCGTGTATTTGCACCAGAGAGCACGAAAGAAAGTTTATTTTCCAGTCACATCCACCGTTTTGCGAGCTTCCCTTTCTTTTTATATCCTGAATGCCGTGTTGCCTGGCCCAATATGCTTCAGGTTAAAGGAGAGCTTCAAAAATTCCAGCCTGATCTCGTCCACATTGCCACTCCCTTCAACATCGGTTTATGCGGAATGCATTATGCAAAAAAATTAAACATACCAATCGTTGGCTCCTATCACACGGATTTCGATCAATATCTTGAGTATTACGACCTTCAGTTCTTTTCAAAAATACTTTGGAAATACATGCATTGGTTTCACAGACCATTTAAAAAGCTTTTTGTGCCATCTCCCGAAACCCTTGAACAGCTAAAGATACAAGGGTTCCCCAATTTGCGTATTTGGGGGAGAGGGGTAGATTGTTCCGTGTTTTCTCCAAGTTTAGAGGGTTTTGATGCTCATGAGCAATACAATATTAAAGAACCATTTATCCTTTCCTATGCAGGCCGTCTCGCTCCCGAGAAAGACATTCAGACATTGATGGCCGCTGCGAAAACGATGCCTGCCCATCTAAGGGAAAAAGTTCATTTTCTTATCGTGGGAGACGGTCCATCCAAGCTTGAAATGATGAAGGATGCTCCTGAAAATATGACATTTGCCGGTTATGTCAGCGGCAGAAATCTTGCAAAAATTTATGCTTCTTCTGATTTGTTCGTCTTCCCATCTCCTACAGAAACCTTTGGAAATGTTGTCCTTGAGTCCCTTGCCTGCGGAACCCCTGTTATTGGCGCGAACTCCGGAGGCGTAAAAAATATCATTTCTCAAGGAAAAAACGGGCTGCTGTGTGAACCGCGTAACCCTGAAGCATTTATTGATGCCATTTCCTCTTTGCTTGAAAATCACCGATTACGGGAGGAAATGTCCCGTAATGCAAGAACCTATGCCTTAACCCAGACCTGGGACAGCATATTCGATGGACTTTTAAACGATTATGAAGAAGTTATCATTCATCCTGAAGAAGTTCGCTACGCTTAATCACCACCATAAAAAAGGCCCCGGCTCTTCACCAGCCGTGGCCTTTCTTTATTAGCGGAACCACTTAATGTATCTGGCCGCCCATTTTTTCAAGCCCCCGTCAAAGAGCTTTTCCCTCCAATATAAATCTGCAGCCGACTGGATGCCGGCTGCCCGGTTCGGATAGGGGTATACCATTCCCGAAAGACTTCTCAGCTTTTTCCCGCTGCTTTTTGCAAAAACAACGGATTGCATCCAATCCCCTGCCCCCTGGCCAACAGCGTGGGCACCCAGGATCTTTCCTTTTTGATCCATAATTAATTTGACAAATCCGGTTTCCTGTTCGGTTACAAACCGATCCACTTCATCCAAAGCTTTTTTATAAATGGTCACATTGCCATGCTGTTCTTTTGCTTCTTTTTCCGTTAACCCAATGTGAAAAACCTCCGGCCTTGTATAAACGTTCCACGGCATATGATCATATGAAATCTTTCCTTTTACACCAAATAGGGCATTCTGTACAATGGTTTTCCCCTCTTGGCCTGCTGCGTGCGTGAAAAGATACTGTCCGATTACATCTCCTGCCGCGAAGATGTTCTTCTGGTTCGTCTGGAGATAACCGTTCACTTTTACATGACCTTTATCATCCAGGTCTACTCCAGCTTTATCCGCTTTCAGTCCTTTTGTATTCGGAACGCGCCCCATAGCTAAAAGAATTTCATCGGCTTCAAGTATTTCTTCTTTTTGATCTGATCTAAGATGCAGGACCTTATTCTGTCCTGAAAGAGAAACCTTTTCCACTTCTGTATTTGAGCGGATCTCCAATTCTTCAGACAGCTTAGCGGTTATGAAATCTCTGACATCCTCATCCTCTTTAGCAAGGATTTTTGAAGAACGGTCTATGATGGTGACCTCGCTGCCGAGTCTCGCGAAGGCCTGTCCCATTTCCACGCCAATTGGCCCTCCGCCTATAATAGCCAGCCTTTTCGGGAAAACCGGCATAGAAAAAATGGTTTCGTTCGTTTGAAAGCCAGCTTCCTTTAATCCATCAATATCCGGGATGAGCGGACTTGAACCCACCGCGATAACAAACCGCTTTCCCATGAGCTTTTGTCCGTTCACTATCACTTCTTGCGAGCTTGAGAATTCGGCAGTACCGTGAAAAATGTCTACTCCAAGCTGTTCAAAGCGGTCATCCGAATCATGATGCTGAATGGTTGAAACAGCTGTCTTTACGGCATTCTTGACCTGATTAAAATCTGCGTTCAGCTCATATCCGTGTCTGGCGGCTGCATTCCTTCCTATGTAGAATTCATTCGCCTGATGAATCAGTGCCTTAGACGGCACACAGCCTACATGCAAACAATCTCCGCCGAGAGTATCCCGTTTATCAATAAGAGCAACCTTTGCGCCAAAGGAAGCCGCACCGGCAGCAGCTGTTAATCCGCCGGAGCCCCCTCCAATGACAATTAAATCATACTTCATTTCTGCTTCCCCCCTACTTGAGTAATCGTTTCGCTTCAAACAGTCTTTGAAAAGCTGTAAACATTTCAACAGCGAAGAAGAGCAAGGTCATCCAAACAAGCTGGCCGCTGAAGATAATCATCAGTGAAAAAAGGATAAACCCTTCTGTCCGTTCCGCCACTCCTGCCTGATAGTAAAAGGATTTCACACCTTGTTTTTCACTAAGAGCACCCACGGTCAAAAAGATCGTCATGGAAATAATAATGGAAACGCTTAGTAAAAGAAGAGCCCACTGCGCTTCGGGGTAAGCGAAGGCAAGGCCTAAAATTACACTGATCTCCACTACCCTGTCAAACGTAATGTCAAGAACGGTTCCCCAGGCGGAAGGCTTCGTTTTTCTGGCCATTGTTCCATCGACCGCGTCCAGAAAGCCGGAAATCCATAAAACCGCTACTGCAAGCAGAGGCTGCCCCACATACACAAAAACCCCAGATGACAATCCGATTAAAAATGCGATTCCTGTTACTTGATTCGCAGTGAGCTTCCACCTCAGTAAAACAGAGGCCGTCCCATCAATTGCAGGCTGCACATATTTCCTTCCATGCGTATCAAGCATCCTTCTTCACCTCATTTTCCTCATTCGAAAAGAGCCATTTCTTCATTTTTTTTCTAAAGAGAATAGGAATGATGGCAAGTATGATAAAAATGCCAATGGCAATAAAAATGATCATTTTATTATCTGATGTAAAACTCGAGCCAAGGAAGCTGTAGGCAAACGTACCAGGTATGATTCCAATAATGGTCGCGAGCAAAAAGGAGCCCCAGCGAATGGTCGTCAGGCCGGCCGCATAGCTGATCAGGTCGAAATTTACGATTGGCAGGATCCTCAGCACGAGAACATAGAGAAAACCATTCTTTTCGATGATCTTTTTTAAAGAACTGATCCATTCGGAATCTGGAACCATTTTTCTGCCGAAGGTACGAGAGAGAAAGAATGCAACCAGTGCGCCTCCGCTTGCACCTGCCATTATATAGATCATTCCGGAAATGGGACCGAATGCGAGCCCTCCCGCCAGTGACAGGATCGAAGCTGGAAAAAGGGTCAGAGGACGAACTGTATAAAGCAGAATATACACGACGGGCCCAGCCGCACCAAGTGATAAAATCCATCCCTTAATCATTTCCGGACTTACGTTCAAATAAGTCTGATTAAACCATATGAGAAGGCCGGCGGCGATAGCAAGCAGCAGCAGTCTAGCTATTTTTTTCAAGGAAAGCAGCCTCCTCAGCGTTTCTGCAGATGTAAACAGTCTGCCCTTCTTTTAAAGGAAGCGATGATGGCAGTGTGATCCACTGTTCCCCGGAGTCCATCGCAATTCTGAAAAAAGACTGACCGTATTTATATAATTCCCCTTCAATTCTGCCTTTCCAAGCATGCTCAGAAGGGACTTCAGATATCCGGAGCTTGTGAGAAGGAATAAATTCCTGCTTTTGCATCATGCCATCTCCATAGAAGGATGCCGCCTTTTCATTTGCCGGCCGCAAATAAATCTCTCGTGCTGTCCCCTTCTGAAGAATGGCTCCTTCATGCAAAATGGCAATCTCGTCGCCGATCATCGCTGCTTCTTCCATATCATGTGTAACAAAAATGGATGTAATGTTTTGCTCCTTAAGCAGGCTTTTCACCCAAATTCTCAATTTATCTCTCAAAAGAGGATCCACGTTCGCAAATGGTTCGTCCAGCAGCAAAAGCTTCGGCTCAAGCACCAGGGCTCTTGCGAGTGCAGCCCTTTGCTGCTCCCCTCCGGACAGTTCATCCGGGTACTGATTGGCCGCGTGCAGCATTTCAGTCTTTTCGAGCATCTTTTTTACTTTCTGCTCTCTTGCTTCTTTTTTTACTTTATGAATCTTAAGACCATACTCTACATTTTCGACAACGGTCATATGAGGAAACAGCAGCGCCTGCTGAAAAACGAGAACCACCTCTCTTTTTCTTGCGGGAACACGGGTTACATCCTTTCCGTTCAAGAAAAATTGACCCTCATCCAGGGCTTCTATCCCTGCCAGGCACTTAAGGAGGGTGGACTTTCCTGTCCCGGAAGGCCCTATAAGAGAAAGGATTTCCCCCTTCTGAATAGAGAGGTGAATTCCGTCTAAGATTTTCTTCTTATGAAATCGCTTCGTACCATTGAAAACTAAATAAGACATTTCTCAAAACCTCCCTTTATATGGAGCAAGGATCCGGTACACCGCTTCAAATGCTATCCAAACTCCGATGGGAATGATGGCAAACAGCAGTGAGAAAGCGGCCATAACTGCTGTATCCGCCTGTTCAAAATAAGGAAAATAGACAAGAGCAAGCGTCAATACACTCCCTCCGCCTATTAAGCTTGTTAAAATAAACTGGCCAAGCGATATAACAAAAATCAGGAATGCAGAGGAACGGAATGAAGAAAGCAGGAGCGGAAGATGGATGGACATAAAAATCTCCAATCCTGATGCTCCAAGCGTTTTAGCCTGCTGCTCAAAGCTTTGCCCCATTTGTTCAAAGCCTGCTCTGAATATTTTGATGGTATACGGAAGAGTTGGGAGAAGCTGAATCAGCACGACCCCGCTCCACTCATTTGCCAAACCGAGGCGGATAAACGCTATATGCAATCCCATTGCAATAAGCAATGCAGGAATTAGAATTGGAGCGAGAAGAATTGTCTCCGCGAGCGTCTTTCCTTTAAATTGCCGGAAAGCCAAAGCCCGTGCCGCTGGAATGCCTGCTGCAAAGTTCAGCAGCACGACAGCCGTTCCGATACCGACTGATGTCCATATGGACTGTACAAGCAGCGGATCTTCTGCAATCACCCTCCAGGCTCTCCATGTAAATTCCGAATTCAAGAGATGATTCCGGTCTCTTTGCATCACACTGCTAGCGATTAGAGCACCAATCGGAAGAAATACGAAGAGTAAATAAATGCTGAGAACAGCGGCGGAGCCTTTTTTCCTGAAAACGGTGATTCCAGAACTGGACGGTACCATTCTTCTTTTTCTGCCCCATAAAAAATAGAAAATAGCAGTCACCAATATAATTAAAACGGTGACGGTGATCATCGCCGCATATGCCAATGGGCGCTGTGACCAATCCCCGTTGTAAAACCAGTCAAAAGCCAAAACAGAAACCATCTTAGGGAATGTGATCCCAAGCAGTGCCGGTACCTCATAAGCTGTCAGGATAAAAGCGAATAAGATCAGAAAGGTCTCAATAAGGACAGGGAACACCACTGGCCATTCTGCCGTTTTAAAAACGTCCCACCGCGATCCCCCAAGTGAGGTAATGACGTCCTTCCTCCTGCCATCCATAGAAAGATAGAGGGGCAGGAGCATCAAAATCACAAAAGGAATTTCCTTCGTGACGTACGTAAGGATTATTCCTATCCCCCATTCGTCTCTGATCAGGACGGGAAATTGCCCGGGCTGCTGCAGAAAACCAATCTCTGTCAGCACCTGAGGAATCCAGCCCGTCTGATCAAGCAGCAGCAAAAGCATGTATCCCCAGACAAAATGGGGAAAAAGAATGGGGGACCAGGCAAGCAGCTTAAAAAAAGGACGCCTCATAAATGGGGCTATTTTTCTCGTAATCCATAATCCTGCTGCAATGGCGAGCAGCGATGAGATCAAGGCAAGTGAAAAACTGTATAAAAAGGACATTCGAAAGCTTTTCCCATTCCAGATCTCTGCATAGGCTTTTAAACTTATATTTCCATCCATTGCTGCACTTTCATACAGTGAAAAAAGAATTCCGGACAGGAGCAGGATTCCCGATAAAACAAGAGCCGGTATAACCGCACCCGGCACCGATCTATTTTTGAACCACTTCATTCGTCCAGTTCTCCTTTAACCAGTTCACATACCGTGAATCAATCTCCGGAAGGAAAGCATCTTTTAATTGCTCCGGCTTCAACACGCTGTCTCCCCGCTTAATTTCATCGTATTCAGCCTTCTGCTGATTGGATAGCTTTGAATAATCCAAAGCCGGACTCTCCCCCCAATATTCCGGTGAGAGCTTTTTGATTTGTGCTTCCGGTGAAAGCAGGAAATTTATTGACGCTAATGCCCCCTCTTTATTTGAGCTATTGGCTGGTATGGCGAGGAAATGCGTATTCCCAATCGAGCCTGATTCAAGAACAAAGGACCGGGTTGATTCAGGGAATACGCCTTTTTCAATAAGACTCTCTGCGCGGGCCTCATTATAGCCCATTGTCATGGCAACCTCCCCATTAGCGTAGAGCTTATCAAGCTCGGTCAGATCATTCGGATAGAGCTTTCCCTTCTTCCAGAGATAGGGCTCCAGCTCATTTAAATCCTTCCAAAGCCGGTCACTGCCTGTTTTTGCAAATTTTTCATCATATCCTTTATCGAGAAGACCCTTTGCCCCGCCTGCTGATTCATAAAACAAATGTCTGATAAAAGCATTTCCTGTGAAATCTTTCGGATCAGGGTAGGCGAACTGGCCGGGATTGGCTTTCACCCATTTCTTTAAATCCTCTATCGTTTTAGGCGGATCCATAATTTTAGATGAATCATAATGGAAGACAAACTGCACTTTCCCCCATGGTGCTTCATAACCCTTTGTTTCCAGACCGAAGTCATAAAGGTTTTCAAGGGATTTTGTATCGTAGTATTTCGTGTAATTCGGCAGTTTTTCAGTAATCGGGCCAAGAAGCAGATTGTTTTGCTTGGCGTTCTTAAAGTTCTCTCCATTCAGCCAAACAATATCGATCGTTCCTTCTGTCTGTCCTGTTCTTTTCTCTGTTTCCAGTTTTTGAAGAATTTCAGGGGTATCCATTGGAACTCTTTCTAAAAGGATATTGTTTTTTTCTTTGACCGCCGGTTTCACGTACTCATCTATATAAGCATTGATCCCAGGGTCACCGCCCCACATGAAGAGCCTCACTTTTCTCCCCGCAGCCTCTTTTTCAATATCCGACCAGCTGGATGCAAGAACTTTTTGGCTGTCCTTTTCTGTATCGGCCTTGGAAGAGCAGCCTGCTAATGCCAGTATAATCATAAATAAGACCAATAATCGCTTCATGCACAATCCCCTTTTACGTTAAGATAGACAGATATTAATACCCCAAGAGACCTATATTGAATCCTCAATCAGAACATCAAGCATCCAAAAGGCCGGCCATTCAAGCCAGCCTTCCATTTCACTTAAATTCATCTGCGAATTCTCCATAGCCTTTTTTCTTAAGATCTTCCTTTGGAATAAATTTCAGCGCTGCAGAGTTCATGCAATAGCGGAGTCCTGTAGGCTTTGGCCCGTCATCAAAAACGTGCCCAAGATGAGAGTCAGCGTACTTGCTTCGTACCTCTGTCCTTGTCATAAACAGACCGTTATCCTCTTTTTCAACGATATTCCCGGGAACAAGCGGCTTGGTGAAGCTTGGCCAGCCGGTTCCAGAATCGAATTTATCCTTTGAACTGAACAGCGGTTCACCAGATACGATGTCTACATATATTCCGTCGTCCTTCAAATCATGATAGGCATTGCTGAACGACCGCTCCGTCCCATCCTTTTGGGTCACCTTGTATTGCTCTGCAGAAAGAGTTTTTTTCAGCTCTGCATCAGAAGGCTTTTTAAAATCCGCATAGCTTGAGACAGCTTTTGATTTTTCCTTTATTTTCACTTCACGGTCTTTCCCCCAGGCTTCATCTAAAAACTGGTCGCGTCCTGAATTGTTTCTGTAAAATTTATATTGAACCGAGCTCTTTTTATAATAATCCTGATGGTATTCTTCAGCTTGATAAAACGTATCCGCGCTTCTGATTTCAGTCACGAGCTTGGAATCGAACCTTTTCGATGCCTGCAGATCTGCTTTGGATTTTTCTGCTGCTGCTTTTTGCTCCTCGCTGTGATAGAAAATAGCGGACACATACTGATCTCCTCTGTCTACAAATTGACCGCCGCTGTCTGTCGGATCGATCTGCCTCCAAAATACTTGAAGCAGCTCATCATAGGAAATTTTAGAAGGATCGTAAACAACCTGCACCGCTTCAACATGTCCAGTGGAGCCTGAGGAAACCTCTTCATAGGAAGGATTTTTCTTTTCTCCGCCTGTGTAGCCTGAAATGACTTCGTAAACGCCGTCCAGTTTTTCAAACGGCGGTTCCATGCACCAGAAGCATCCTCCTGCAAAGGTTGCTGTCGCTTTTGTTGAATCAGCCTCCACCGCTTCAACAGGCTGTGTTCCATAGGACCGTTTCGTAAAATATTCCCCCAAATTCGGGGCAACCACAAACAAAATAGCTGCAATACCCGCTATGACAATAATCGGCACCCAGATTTTCATGGTCATTCTCCTTTCTGTTTTAGCGGAAGCGAAAACCAAAATTCACTTCCTTTGCCCTCTTCGCTTCTAACACCCATCTCTCCATGATGGAGAGCGATAAATTCTTTTGCAATCGCAAGGCCTAGCCCTGACCCCCCCAGTGCTTTGTTTCTTGACTTTTCTGCTCGGTAAAACCGTTCAAAAATCCGCTTCTGATCGGATAATGTTATTCCCTGTCCCTGATCCTTCACGGAAAATAGGACGGATTGGTCCGCTTGCTTTACTCTAAGCAAAATTACACTGCCAACAGGCGAATGGGCAACTGCATTTTGAATAAGGTTCGATAAGACTCTCATAATCTGATCTCTGACAATTGGGACTGCCGGTATTCCATTCTCCATAAGGACTTCTGGCTGCACTTGTTTTTCTTTAAAAATAAGCTCAAACTGCTGGAGAACATCCAGAACAAGCTGATCAGCATGGACGGTTTCAGGACGGAATGGTATCTGCTTGCTATCAAGCTGGGACAGTTCGAATAGCTCTTGAATCAGCTTGCTTAAACGATTGGATTCCTTTTTAATAGTTTCAAGGTACTCATTTCTCTCCTGCTCACTTTTCACTACGCCATCCTGAAGTGCTTCAACATAGGACAAAATGGAGGCAATTGGTGTTCTCAGATCATGCGATACATTGGCAATCAGCTCCGTTTTGTAAGCCTCCGATCTCTTTACTTCCTGAAACATGTGATCCAGCTTCTTCGCCATTTCATTAAAATGGCTGCCAAGCTCTTTAATTTCAGCGGGACCTTTTTCAGAAACCCTGACCGCAAACTGGCCCTCTGACATTTTCTTCGATTCAGATTTCACCTGGTTTACAGCTTTCATAAGCGGACCCGTTAGAAAAAAATGAGCCAGAGCAGAAATGGAACCCGCAGCGAAAGTAATAATCGTCAAGATTAAAATGGATTCATTAGGGATCGACATCTGCACAAAACTAATCAGCAAAAACATCAGGATCAGCAGTGTGCTTAAAAAATTTGCCAAGATGAGAAGCGTTCTGATTTTCATACCGGCTGCTCCAATTTATAGCCGATTCCCCATACCGTTTTAATATACTGAGGTTCTGCTGGATTGAGTTCAAGCTTCTCTCTCAGTCTCCGGACATGTACATTGACGGTATTTCCATCTCCTGAAAAATCATATCCCCACACCTTTTCAAGCAGCTGGGACCTGGAGAATACTTGAGACGGGTGACTGGCAAGCAGCCAGAGCATATCAAACTCTTTGGCGGTCATCTCTATGATTTTTTCACCCGCTTTAACTTGTCTTGTCGATAATTCGATGGAAATAGAGCCGACTGTAATGGACTGCTTTTCTGCGATTTTGTATTTCGAGGTCCGCCTTAACATGTTCTTCACTCTTAATACAAGTTCTCTGGGGCTGAACGGTTTGGTTAAGTAATCGTCCGCCCCTAAGGTTAAGCCAAGGAGCCGGTCCCGTTCCTGTCCCAGAGCCGTGAGCATGATGATTGGAACATCCTCGTCCTCCATTCGGATTTCCTCTGCAGCAGTCCAGCCGTCCTTTTCAGGCATCATGAGATCAAGAACGATCAAATCTGGTCTTCCCCTTTTCCACTGCTCGACCGCCTCAAATCCATTGACCGCTGAATCAACCCTGTAGCCTTCTCTTTCCAGATAGCGCCGGCAAACATCGAGAATAGCAGGTTCATCATCAACAAGTAATATTTTCTGCATGTGTATTGACCCCTTTGATCTATACTTTCTTTATCCAACAGAGTGTCTTAGAAAAAAGCTCTTACTTTACTATATCCCAGCCAGCCAATCTCGCCTAAGAATCATGCTCTCTGCTCTTAATCGCATCATAAACCCGGAAAATTATGAAAGGATAAGGAAATGATTAAATAAGTATGAACAATTCATTTTTTTATGGAAATGCTTCAGCTCTGAAGCAGGATGACTGCTGCCATTAACCCTAAACTGGCTGATCTTTCTAACAAGAAAACGTGATAAATGGATAAAAAGATCATTTTTATTATCTCCAATCTCTTGAACATAAAAAAACGTCCGGAACGGTTACGTTCCAGACGTTTTTGCTTTTTATAGCTGCTGTCTTAAGCAAGTCTTCCCATACGGGAATTGATTAAAGGACTGAGCGAAGTGCTTCTGCTTTGTCTGTTTGCTCCCATGGAAGCTCAACATCTGTACGGCCGAAGTGACCGTATGCAGCAGTTTGTTTGTAAATTGGACGGCGAAGATCAAGCATTTTGATAATGCCTGCAGGGCGAAGATCAAAGTTATTGCGGACCGCTTCAACAAGAACTTCCTCGCTTGCTTTGCCTGTTCCGAATGTATCGATGGAGATGGATACCGGCTGTGCTACCCCGATTGCGTACGCAAGCTGAACTTCACATTTGTCAGCAAGCCCGGCAGCAACGATGTTTTTCGCAACGTAGCGAGCTGCATAAGCCGCAGAACGGTCAACTTTTGTAGCATCCTTACCAGAGAATGCTCCACCGCCGTGACGAGCATATCCGCCATACGTATCAACGATGATTTTACGGCCAGTAAGACCTGCATCACCTTGAGGTCCTCCGATCACGAAGCGGCCAGTCGGATTGATGAAATATTTCGTGTTCTCATCAATCAATTCTGCAGGAACTACAGGTTTGATAACAAATTCTTTAAGGTTGCGCTGAATTTGCTCCAAAGAAATTTCAGGGTGATGCTGTGTAGAAATAACAATTGTATCTACACGAACCGGTTTGTTGTTTTCATCATATTCAACCGTAACTTGCGTTTTACCGTCTGGACGAAGGTATGGAAGAATTTCTTCCTTGCGTACTTCTGTCAGACGGCGCGCCAATTTGTGTGCAAGTGAAATAGGAAGAGGCATTAGCTCCTTCGTTTCGTTGCATGCAAATCCGAACATCAGCCCTTGGTCACCCGCTCCAATTGCATCAATCTCAGCGTCTGTCATTTGGCCTTCACGTGCTTCAAGTGCCTGGTCAACTCCCATTGCGATGTCAGCTGACTGCTCATCGATCGAAGTAAGAACTGCACATGTTTCAGCATCGAAACCGTATTTTGCGCGTGTATAGCCGATTTCCTTAACCGTTTCACGAACAATTTTAGGGATATCGACATAAGTCGAAGTCGTGATTTCTCCAGCTACAAGAACAAGTCCTGTTGTAACAGATGTTTCACAAGCTACACGTGCATTCGGATCGTTGGCAAGAATGGCATCCAAAATGGAGTCTGAAATTTGGTCACAAATCTTATCCGGATGTCCTTCCGTAACGGATTCTGATGTGAAAAGATGGCGTTTAATCGACATAGTAATTCCTCCTCTGAAAATTAAGCTGTTCTATTGGTAAGGTTCAGTTATGTACTTCCCCTCTTTTTTTGAGACGGAACTCGTTCCCATTACTTATCTTTCGCTTTAATTTAAGAATCTTTCCCTTACAATAGCCTTAAAGGAAAAAGATTCCAGACTGCATAAAAAAACCCTTCCCACTTAATAGAGGAAAGGAGTTGATTTTCAGCCTTTCACTCTTATCGCTCAAGGACTACAGCCTTGCGTCAGGTTAGCACCTTTGCATGAGTGAAAACATTACGTTTTCAAGTCTTGCAGGTTGCTGGGCTTCATAGGGCCTGTCCCTCCGCCAGCTCGGGATAAGAGAATCCGTTCAAGGACATATATTACCCCAAATTTCCCGCAAATGTCAACAAAAAATGACAAGCTTTCTCCCAAAAAAGTCAGGGCAGCAGGAAAGATGGGCTTATGATGGATTCAGCTATGGATTTATTTTAGTTGGGTGTGAGTTTTGCTTTTTGTTCGGCGGGGCACCATTTGAGAGGATTTGGGCCGTTTTCTGGCGGGTTTGGCTTCGTATGTGGCCGGTCACGATCGCTTTTCGCTTTTCGGCCGATCAGATCGGTTTTCCAGCGGATCCCTTCGCTATTTCGGCCAAACTATTTTTTCCAGCCGGTCTGGTACGTTTTGCAGCCAGTCCTGCTTCGTTTCCGGCCGATCAGCTCAGTTTTCCAGCCAATCCCATCACTTTTCCAGCCAAACTATTTTTTCCAGCCGATCTGGTACGATTTCCAGCCAGTCCTGCTTCGTTTCCGGCCGATCAGCGCGGTTTTTCAGCCAATCCCATCACTTTTCCAGCCAAACTATTTTTTCCAGCCGGTCTGGTACGTTTTCCAGCCAGTCCTGCTTCGTTTCCGGCCGATCAGCGCGGTTTTTCAGCCAGTCCTGCTTCGTTTCCAGCCGATCAGCGCGGTTTTCCAGCCGATCCCTTCGCTATTCCGGCCAAACTATTTTTTCCAGCATTGCGTACTATCCGAACGTGCGTATACGCACCTGCGAAATTTACCAAACCATGTCGGATAGTCGATATATTGAGAAAATAGACGATATAATTTTTTTTCGGTCGATATATTTAAATTTTGGTCGATATAATTTTTTTTCGGTCGATATACTCATATTTCGGTCGATATATTGTGTAATGCTTCTCAACCACTCAAGTTTCCCAGCCGATTTAAAACCTTTTCACCCGATCCCACTTCATTTACGGCGAATCAGCACGCTTTTCAGCTGATTCCGATCATGTTCCGGCCAATCAGCCCCGTTTTCCAGCCGTTCCCGCTCCGTGTCCAGCCCAATCAGTCCCGCTTCCAAGCCAAATTTATCAGGATCTGGTTAAACGCGGTGGCACTTTCCAAGTTCGAGCGTAAAATACATCAATTAGTATAGACTATTAACTTAAATGTGTTATACTAATTATGAGAACTACTTAATCACAAGCAAAGGAAGGTATGGGGATGAATTCACTTGCGGCAACAAACGGGCTTTCGCTTTTACTTGAAGGGGAGAATGTTTTTCAAAACTTATCGGTACCGCAGCTAGTTGAAAAAATTCTATCAAGAAACGAAGCCGTTCTTACTTCAACCGGTGCCATCCGTGCAACGACTGGAGCTTATACAGGGCGTTCGCCTAAAGATAAATTTATTGTAAAAGAAAATATCGTAAATAGCAAAATTGATTGGGGCAGTGTGAATCAGCCAATCTCAAGCGAGACATTCGATAAGCTTTACAATAAGGTTCTTTCATACTTAAAAATGCAGAATGAATTGTTTGTGTTTGATGGGTTTGCCGGTGCAGATGAAAGGTATCGCCTGCCGATCAAAGTAGTCAATGAGTTCGCCTGGCACAATCTTTTTGCAAATCAGCTGTTCATCCGTCCGGACGGAGAAACAGCTTCAAACAATATCGAGCCTTTTACCATTGTATCAGCACCAAATTTTAAAGCAGATCCTTCTGTAGATGGAACAAATTCAGAGACCTTCATTATCATTTCATTTGAGAAAAGAACCATCCTGATTGGCGGGACGGAATACGCAGGTGAAATGAAAAAGTCTGTTTTCTCCATCATGAACTATCTGCTTCCTGAAGCCGGCATTTTCCCAATGCACTGCTCGGCAAATGTGGGCCAGGAAGGCGATGTGGCCCTGTTTTTCGGATTGTCCGGTACAGGGAAAACGACTTTGTCAGCTGACCCGAACCGCAAGCTGATCGGAGACGATGAGCATGGCTGGTCTTCAAGCGGTGTTTTCAATATTGAAGGCGGATGCTATGCAAAATGCATCAGCCTGTCCAAGGAAAAGGAACCGCAGATTTTCAATGCGATTCGCTTCGGTTCTGTTCTTGAAAATGTTGTAGTGGATGAGGAAACGAGAATAGCGGACTATGACCATGCATTTTACACGGAGAATACGAGAGCAGCCTACTCTCTTGATTCCATGGATAATATCGTGCTGCCAAGCATTGCCGGTCATCCGAATACGATTATTTTCCTGACAGCGGATGCATTTGGTGTGCTCCCTCCAATCAGCAAGCTTACGAAGGAGCAGGCCATGTATCATTTCCTAAGCGGCTATACAAGCAAGCTTGCAGGAACTGAGCGCGGAATTACCTCTCCGCAGGCTACGTTCTCTACCTGCTTTGGATCTCCGTTTTTGCCGCTTCCTGCACAGCGCTACGCTGAAATGCTCGGCAAGAAAATTGAAGAGCATAATGCAGATGTCTATCTTGTTAATACAGGCTGGACTGGCGGGGAATACGGTACAGGCAAACGCATGAAGCTTGAGTACACGAGAGCAATGGTTCAGGCTGCTCTTGAAGGAGATCTTGCTTCAGCAGAAATGCTGACGGATCAGATTTTCGGCCTTCAAATTCCTGCACATGTTCCCGGTGTGCCGGATGAAGTGCTTATCCCATCCAAAACATGGGCAGATCAGAAGGCATATGAAGCGAAAGCAAAACAGCTGGCTGAAAAATTCAACCATAACTTTACGAAGTTTTCTTCCATCAGAAAAGATATCGCTGAACTTGGAGGACCACTCGTTTAATAAGGAGATCCATCTAAAAGAGGAGCATCCGAATACCCCCGGATGCTCCTCTTCTTCGTTTATTTTTGAAAAGCCATGATGTAACGGCCTTGGGATACCGTTTTCCATGCTTTTCCGTTAACTGAAACAGACGTGATCGTTCCTTTGTTAAAGACAAGTGTCGTGTTTTCAAGTGTTTCTGCTTCTTTCAAGGTTACTTTTAACTCTCCGTTTGCAGCAATACTCGCGCTCAGGTTATCATCAAAACGATAATCTGCTCTTTTCCTTGATGCTGCCTTAGCGGCCGTTAATTTTCCTGCTGTTTTTTCCTGATGATTCTGGAAAAAATGATACGTTCCGGATGGGCTGTCAGCTCTTATGCCATATTGTCCGACTCTCTTTCCAGTTACAGGTGGTGTATTCGGCTTTGTATAAGGCTGGAGAATGGTGACAAATTGTGCTGCGTTCCCCGTTACTCTTTGGATTATCGTTGGAGTCAGCTGACTTGGCGATGTAGAGGGACCTGGACCATCTGCTGTGAATACAGATGATTTTTCAAATGGGATGGAGAATGTGCGAAGTCCTTTTCCATTTTGATCCCAGGAGCTTCTCCAAGGAGACTCGATGCTCCCAGATCCTTTTGGGTTTTTCAGGTGTTCATAGCCTCCTCCCCTTCCGATCGGGCTGCCAAGCGGCTGAAGAGGCAATTCCGTTTCAAATTCCCCCAGGCCATGCAATGCCAGGTCATACTGATGGGTTTTGGCGTCATCTTTAACGAAAAACCAGTCCAGCATAAATTCATCTTCCATCCACATGCTTCTTTCATACGTGACACCTTCATATGCGCCATCTGCCGCTGCATACATATATTTAAAATTCGGACTGCTGGAGAAAATCGGCATTTCTCCCTTTGTTTCACTTTGTGATTTTCCATCAATCGTAACCGTATTATGGCTGATGGATTGCTTATACCATCCCCTGTAAAGCGGATGAGTATATCCAGGTGTGCCAAAGTCAGGCGCCAAAAGCATCCCTGCTCCATATAAATCGATATTCAGCTTATCATAATGCCCGTGAGAGCCTCCATGTTCTCCGTAATCCATCAAAACATAGGACTGCTCGTCTCTGGAATCCGGGTGTCTTAATATAGCCTGGCCAATGCTCGTAAGCTGAAGGGATTCTGTTGGCACTTCAGCGGCCTCTTCAATGCTGTCGCTTCCGAAAAATAGAGCAAAATCACCTGTACGGCTCAATTTTTCGTATTTTGTATGGAGAAACCAGGCATAGCCCGTATCTTTATATTTTGAATAGGCAAGCTCATAATCATTATATCCGCGGGAGGATGTATAGCTCGTGATCGTGCTCCCGAATTTTCCACCGTCATTATTCGCAGGCTGAACAAAATTCGGATAGCTGTATAAAAGCGGGATATCAAACATTTTTTTAAACTTTTCAATACTGTACAAGTCGTAGCCCCAATGGGACGCCGTTTGCGCCAATATACTAAGCGGAGCCAATGCATACGTGTGATAGGCCATGGACCCCTCCCACCAGAATCCATCCTCGAGAACGGCTTCATCCATTAGGAAGTAAAATCCGCGCTTTCCGTTAATGGCTTCATCAAGAAGCTGCTTATTACCCGCCGCAGCACCAATCATTCCAATGGCTGCATTGTGCCATGCCTGCCAGTTGGATTTGCTGTACGGATTTTGCTTCAATGTTTCAGCAATCGGGAAAAGCAATTCTTTCTCAACTTTTTCCTTTTCTTCCGCCGTGAAGGATCGGCTGCTGTATAGCAGGTCATAGCTTGAAGCCAGATCCACGGCACTAACCGCTTCGTCCAAAGATTGATAGTACCATCTTCCGCCCTTATCCTGCTTCGCAAAATCTTTATACATGTCCGCATATTGGAGCAATAGGTGCTGTGCAGCTTCTGCATAGGTTTCATTGCCGTTCAGAGCGAAAGCTGTTGCGAAAATCTTAATCTGTCTGACTCTTTCATTATGCTCGTAGGCTAGCCGTCCGGCTTCAATCTTTTCTCCTTCATATATTTGTTTATCGCTCGGGCAATAGTTTTGTCCATTCTTGTATTCGAGCGGCGTTCCATCCTTGCACACATACCATGAAGCATAGCCTGCAGGTTTTCGGGGGATGGTTTGATCAAGCTTAAGAAAGGAATTTGATTCGCTTTCAAGTCTCTTTAAATAATTTTTTGCCCATGTATCGTTTACAACTCTCTTTTTTGCTGTTTGAAGTTCTAATGCACCGATAAAGGATTGTGGTCTTGGATTAGCAGTTTGAGTGTTCATAACTGGAGTATACCCTGGGGCAGCGGTTGATGAACCGGGATGATTTACTGGTTTTGTATAGCGAATCGGAGCTGTTTTAAACTTTTCTGCTCTGGCTGAAACTAAAGACTCATAGCCAGGGGAATGGACGAACGCTTCGTTCAGCCTTCCTGAATCAGGATTTGATGCAGCGGCAACGGATGTGGAAGGGATAAGCAGCAGGGACAATACGAAAAGAACACCCTTAAAGGGTCGAAAAGTCAAAGTCATTACCTCCGAATTTTTGTGTCTTTCTCACTATTACATATCGACTAACTTACGGTATTATTTCACAATTTTTTATAAAAAAACGGGATTTTTTTCTTACTTTGATTTCCGCTGCTTCAGAGCCCGTCAGTCCAAAAATAAAAGAGTCCCATTAACAGGACTCCTTAGTTCGTTGAATTTAGTTTTATAAGCTGATAGGTAAGAATGGTCTTGCTGTTTTCCCATTCTACTTTATTGATGACCGCTCTCCCGCTTACTTCTCCCTCTTTTGTCTTTCTCACTTCTACTGGAAGATCCAGCGGATATAGTCGGTATCCATCCTTTTGGAGGGTAAATACGTTTTCTTCCATCCGCTTTTCTCTGCCCTTCGTTACAATCATCGTATTCAATTCAAGGGGCATTCCCATCTCAAATCTCTCCTTTTGCACAATTAGTATTAGTTTACCATATCAGACAGACGGCTGCCTTTTCATCCATTGTGTCAGTCTTTCAACCGTCTCCCTGTTTATATGCGGAGGAAAGTAATGCGTAAATTCCTCAAAGTACCACGCTTCAGCACTCTTTCCCAATTCAAGGGCCCGCTTTTCAAGAAGATATGAATGTTCAACGGACACGTTATGATCTTTAACTCCATGGATGATGAGCAGCGGAGCTTGTAATTTTTCCAGATTGTTGAGCGGTGTTCTATAGGAATAAGCGTCAGGCCGTTTATTTGGACTGCCTCCTATCACCCTTTTCATCATTCTCCTTAGATCCTCGCGTTCCTCATAGGTGAGGATCATGTCTGAGACGCCGCCCCATGTGACGACCGAACAGACATCACTTCTTTCATTTCCGGCTATTAGCGCCATAACTCCGCCTCTTGAAAATCCAAATACGTGGATTCTTTCTTCATCCGTTTTGGGATTCCTCATCAGAAGATCAATCGCTGAAAGAGCATCCTCCCTGTCTTCTCCTGCAAAATCTTCATTTCCTTCTCCACCTTGATTTCCCCGATAAAATGGAGCCATTACGACGAAGCCCTCTGAGGCGAATTGGACAATTCGGCCTGGCCGAACCATGCCTACTCCCTTTATTCCGCCTCTTAAATACAAGAACCCATCATAGGTTCCCTCTTTTTTAGGCTCAGCCAGCAGTCCTTTCACCTTCAGACCTCCTGACCAATAGGTGACAAGGTGCAGGTCAATATCAGGGTGTGGTGATGGATATTTCTGTTTATCTAAAATATCTCCATTTCTCATCTGCATCCCACTTTCTTATATAGGCATTCACACATTTTTATCTTTTTCATAGTTTATCTTAGATCAGATTATTGCGGTACGCGGCCTATTCTCAGGCGCAAAACCGACCAAAAGGAGGAACCGGATTTGAAAAAATGGTTCATCAGCTTAATGGCGCTTGTCCTAATAGCATTACCACTTTCAGCCTGCACGCAAAACAAGGTCCAGAAAATTCGAGTAGCGGAAGTGACCCGGTCTATTTTTTACGCTCCTCTTTACGTCGCTATCTCTAAAGGCTTCTTTAAGGATGAAGGTCTTGATGTCGAACTGACCACCGCATTCGGCGGTGATAAGACCATGACCGCACTTCTGTCTGGAGGAGCCGACGTTGCTCTTGTTGGTTCAGAAACTTCTATTTATGTAGAAGCTCAAGGATCCAAAGACCCGGTCATTAATTTCGCGCAGCTCACACAAACCGATGGCACCTTTCTTGTGGCAAGAAAAAAAACTGATTCGTTTGATTGGGATGATTTAAGAGGAAGCACGTTCCTTGGCCAGCGAAAAGGCGGAATGCCTCAAATGGCCGGAGAGTTTGTTTTGAAAAAGCATGGTATAGATCCGCAAACCGATTTGAACTTGATACAAAATATCGATTTTGCCAATATTGCCAATGCCTTTGCGTCTGGCACCGGGGACTATGTTCAGCTTTTCGAGCCGACGGCAAGCATCTTTGAAAAAGAAGGCAAAGGACATATTGTCGCTTCCTTTGGTACTGAATCCGGTCTAATCCCATACACCACGTTCATGTCCAAGGAAAGCTTTATTAAGAAAAATGGCGACTCGGTCCAGAAATTCACAAATGCAATTCAGAAGGCACAGAGCTGGGTAGAAAAGCACTCTGCTAAAGAAATTGCCGATGCCATTACCGAGCATTTTGAAGATACGGATCCTTCATTAATCGAAACGGTTGTCAGCAGATACAAGGAGCAAGGTTCATTTGCTAAAGATCCCATCCTTGACGAGAAAGAGTGGGAAAACCTTCAAAACATTATGAATGAAGCAGGCGAGCTTCCGAAGCATATCGATTACAGCAAACTTGTGAATACACAGTTTGCAGAAAAAGCTCCAAAATAGTAAGGAGGTTATAGGATGGCGTTCCTGTCCATACAAAATCTGTCTCATTCCTATTTTACAAAAGACACCATCGCAACCGCCCTAGAGGGCATCAGCCTGACCGTCGAAGAAGGAGAGTTTATCTCCTTTCTCGGCCCAAGCGGCTGCGGAAAAACCACTCTTCTTACCATTGTCGCAGGTCTGCTTCATCCAACAGAAGGAACGGTCCTGATCAGAGAAGAGCCAATTAAGGAAATGAGAAGAAAAATTGGTTATATGCTGCAGCAGGATTATCTTTTTCCCTGGAAAACCATCGAGGAAAATGTTCTGATCGGTCTTAAAACTCAAAAAAAGCTGACTCCGGAATCTGAAAAAAGGACCTTATCGCTTCTTCAGGAGATGGGGCTCTCATCAGTCGAAAAAAAATATCCACGGCAGTTATCCGGAGGGATGCGCCAGCGTGCGGCACTGATCAGGACATTGTCCACCGAACCTGACCTTCTGCTCCTGGATGAGCCGTTTTCAGCTTTAGATTATCAAACGAAACTCAAGCTTGAAGATCTCGTACAGCTCACGCTTCATGAATATGGGAAAACCGCTTTGCTTGTCACTCATGACATTGGCGAAGCAATTGCCATGAGCGACAGGATTTTTCTTTTTTCTGCGAATCCGGGGAAAATCGCTAAAATGTTTCCTATTCCCCGGGAAATTCGAGAACTGGCCCCTTTTGAGTCCAGGCAGCATCCTCTCTATAACGAACTATTCCAATCGATATGGAAGGAGCTGGATCAGCTTGAACAAGGTTAAAACTCATTTGGAGCAGCTTCATGACCATTATCTGGATCGGTTAAAGCGCGAAAAAATGGTCGTCCGTTTATACCAGCTCCTTATTTTTGCAGCATTTTTCAGTATCTGGGAAATCTCAAGCAAGAATAATTGGATAGATCCGCTTATATTCAGTGCACCATCAAAAATATGGCTGCTCTTTTTGGAGAAGTGGCAGGATGGAACGTTATACGCAAACGCCAGTGTCACAATTTTCGAAACGGTTCTTGGGTTTATTCTAGGAACGCTTGCAGGAACCCTCCTGGCTGCAATCCTTTGGTGGTCGCCAAGGCTGTCCAGGATACTGGATCCCTATCTGGTTATATTGAATGCTATGCCTAAGGTTGCGCTCGGCCCAATCTTAATTGTTGCAATCGGTCCCGGCTTCTTTTCCATCGTAGCAATGGGAGCGATCATTTCTGTCATTATTACCACCATCGTCGTTTACACATCCTTCAGGGGATTGGATCCGAATTATTTAAAGGTGCTGCAAACCTTTGGCGCCTCAAGGCTACAGCTTTTTAAAGAAGCCGTCCTCCCTGCTTCCTTTCCAGTCATTATTTCCTCCTTAAAGGTAAATGTAGGATTATCCTGGGTCGGGGTCATCGTAGGAGAATTTCTCGTATCATCCAAAGGCTTTGGATACATGATTATTTATGGCTTTCAAGTGTTCAATTTTACTCTGGTGTTTCTTAGCCTTCTGCTTATCGCCGTGTTTGCTACGATTATGTATCAGCTTGTCGATTGGCTTGAAAAAAGGCTGATTAAAAATTCGGATTGAAATAGGCTTGCCGGTTTGCGGCAAGCCCTTTTAGTCCTGTATGTTCCCTATAATCCGTTTTAAAGACTGCTGCAGCACTTCATCTTTCATAATGAAACTAAAACGCCTGTCCTGCTGTATATTATCAGGAAGTTCATCCAGAAGGACGGGACCCTTTGTTTCCATGTAATCATCCAGATGAATGAGTTCGGAAACGGCCGCATAGTAAATATTTTTTATAATTGTTTTTTCTTTTCCGGAAACACGATACTGCCCCATGTACTGGAGAGACGACACAATACCGCCTGTTTCCTCTTTTACTTCTCTAATTGCCGCTTCGTCTGCCGTCTCATTTTCCTCGACCTTGCCGCCGGGAAATTCATACCCGCGGTCCCCATGGTTGGTTAAAAGCCACTTATCCTGAAAGCGGCATACGACCCATACATGCTTCGGAAGGCTGGAAAATGGATTCTTTTCAAAAGATAGCTGAACCTGATTGTGGTAATAATCCTTAAAACGATACATGTGATCCCTCAATTTTCGACTTTTCCAATTCTATTTTATCACAATGGGATGACATTGTATAAATTCTGCTAGGTTTGATCCTCAATATTATTCAGAATCTTCTGCTCATCGATATGCTGCTTCGCCTCTGCATCCCCTAGTTCATAAATCATTCTATAGATATTCATGTTCGCCTGATCGACCGCATCATTAGGCCGGTCGAAGTGGTAAGGCAAATAGGGTACATGCGTCCTGAAAAAGCCTTTCCAGTCTGATGCATACTGCTGCTCAAAATAACTCCTCAGCTCAATGATTTGATCATCTGTCGCCTCAATACGGTAATCCCATACAGATGAATCAGACAGCTGTGATATTTCTCCGCTTCCAACTGTCACATAATACGTTTTCTTTTCAAAACCTTCCATAAACAATCACACCTTCAAGCCTTTTCCCTTATTTTGCAGCATCTTCATGCTTTTATTCGGCACTCACTTCTTCATTTTATTTTTAAGAAGATCAAGTGCGTCTTTCACAAATTGAGGAACCGGCAAGCCGCTGCTTGAAACGTGTGTAATAATATAAAGCATTTCGTAAAAAATATAAAAGATAATTGTAAAATCTTTTATGGAGAATCCCATCGGAATAACCTTGTCCAGTAAATTAGCAACAGCAACCATAATCAGAATCAGTGCTTTTTTGGAAATCTCAATGGAAATATCCCGTAATGACAATCCGCCATTTATCGACTTCGAAATCGCAAAACTAATAAATTCAATAACCATTAGAGCAAAAAGAACATACATCATCTGCTCTAATTCTCCAAGTAAAAATGTCAGAACCGTCATGGTGAAAGAATATAACGTCATGACATCTGCATCCTTGCTCACTTCATCCCTCCTTTCACTAGAGGTATAGTTTATGCTATTCATTACGGCCAGAGGGGTATGGACAAACATAAGAGTTAATGAAAAAGGGCTTATTTCTCAATAAAAAGGAGGCTTACCTTGGACTGGAAAGAACATTTTACAAAAGACATCGCCATGAACTTTCGAACCGATACAGAAGACTTGGAAGCTGCAATTGAAAGTTATGTAAACGGACTTTCAGAAGCAGAGGTTTTTCAGCTCACTAAAAACATGGATGCTGAGGACCTTAGAGATATCCTGGCTCAATCTATCCTGGATAAAGTAGAAAAAGAGACAGAATAACAAAAAAAAGCACATCCCTCTTTCGGATGTACTTCATAATGAACGATATAGGGCTGTCTGGATGATGCCTGCAGAATTTAGCATTCCACCATCATCCTGCCTTTAAAAAGTGCCTATTTCACGAAAGTATTCTGCTCAAGCTTATCAACTAAACAGAAAAAATCCGCAAGCTCCTTCTCATCAAAACAAGAAAAAAGTTCAGACGCCAGTTGATTGTGCGTGCCTTTAGCTTTCATCAAAAGCCGTTCTCCCTCAGCCGTAAGGGTTATGCGGATTTGTCTTCGATCGGATTCCAGATGGATTCTGTTCAGCCAGCCTCTTTTATGGAGCTGATTCGTTCCCATTGTGACAGCACTTGGCTTCACTTTTAATTTTTCTGCAAGCTGAGTTGTTCCCATTTCTCCATCTTTTCCAAGCAGCCATAAGATTTGCAGCTGGAATGGAGTAATCCCAAGCGGCTCGAGATTCTCCTTTACCAGCAATGAAACCTTTCTTTTAAATAAAATGGTCTTCTCCTGAACCCGCTCCAGCCATTCCATTTCCTTCGGATTGAACATGGCCCCACCTCTTTCCTAAAGGGCAGCCGCAGAATTTACTGCTGCTTCCCTTTATTCAATGTTTGCAAGGCTTTTCGATACGCATCATCATCCATTTTAGAATCGTGCGCTGCTTCCTCGCCCTCTATATTCTTAAATTGGGATAACGCTTTACGGTATGCATGATCATTCATATTGTTAGATTCCGAAGGAGCAGGTTCCGGTGAAGCAGCAGGTGCAGGATTTGTTTCTTTTTCATTCTGCTCTGCAGGCTGGCTGCCGTCCTGCTGCCTGCTGTTTGGCAGCTCGTTCCTGCCTTTCGACCTGGACATTGCCTTCGTATTCGCAATTATAATGACGGCAAGCAATATGACCGCAACTACTATTAATAAACCGCCTAACATCTGCACTCACCTACTGTTATTTTGACATGCGTTTCGTAACTTCTGCTACTCGTTCACCTAAAGCCATCCCTAACGCACGATCGCTTGCAGAAATGACTTCAGTGCTTTCTACAGGACACGTAATACCGGCTCCATAATAGGAACCGTAGAGAGCATTCTCAGGAGTGTTTCCCGGAAGTCCTGCAATAATCATCCCCTGATGAAGCATAGGAGTAATCAGGTTTAACAATGTGGCTTCAAGACCGCCATGGGTCGTTGCCGTTGTGCAAAAAACGGCTCCCACTTTATTGATCAGCTTTCCTTCTGCCCAAAGATAGCCCAGTTTATCAATCCAAGTCTTTAATCCGGCACTGATGGTACCGAAGTGACCCGGACATCCCCATATGATGGCATCCATCTCAGGAAGGTCATATACATCTGCGTCCTTGACGCTTTTTAGATAAACAGTGGCTTCTCTGGATTTTTCAGCACCTGCTGCAATTGCTTGGGCAAGAGCTTCCGTATGTCCGCCTTCACTGTCGTATACGATACAGATTTTCATTATAATTCCCCCAACTCTTCCGGCTGTTTATGAATGTACGTTTTTAGGTGCAGGGAGCATCCTTATTTCTTCTTGACGCTTAGAAACAGAAGGTTTTTCCGAAACCTTTTTGTCTTTCCTCACATCTCTCATAAAGAATGCAAGCACAAGTCCAATTAGTGAAATACCTGCTGCCCAGAAAAATGCGTCATTAATTCCGTGAATCGTCGAATCCTTGACCACTTTGGCATATAAGAGCTGAACAGCTTGCTGCTGCGCCTCTTCAGGTGACAGGCTCATCATCTGAGCAATTTTTTGTGTAAATTCACTGAACGCTTGGGCAAAGAATGGATCAGAAGTATTCATCTGACTACCCTGCGCTTCCAAATGGTAATCCGTTCTGTTTGAATAAATGGTTGTAAGGAAACTGATTCCAATGGAACCTGCCACCTGTCTAAATGTATTGGCCATTGTTGAACCATGGCTGCTAAGTCTGTCAGGAAGCTGATTTAACCCGGCGGTCATGATCGGCATCATAAGGAAAGACATTCCGAATGTGCGAATCATATACAAGACCAGGATATGATTATAGGTCGTATCCATTGTGAGCTGAGTAAATTCATATGTCGTAACAGTTGTAATCACCATTCCAATAATTCCGAGTGGTCTTGGCCCGAATTTATCGAATAGAATACCTGAAACAGGTGACATGATCAGCATGACAATTGCACCCGGAAGTAAAAGCAGTCCTGAATCCAGCGGTGAATAGCCCCGAATGTTCTGCAAATAAATGGGAAGCAGGAACATCCCTGAAAACAGGCATATTGTAATCGCAATGTTGATAATACTCGATAAGGTAAAGATTGAATATTTAAACACTCTTACATCTAAAAGAGGGTCTTCAGATTTAAGCTGTTTAATTGTAAAAACAACTAGAAGAATGATTCCAACACCCATTGATGATAAAACAACAGGGTCTGTCCATCCATCATTTCCCGCTTCACTAAATCCGTACAGCAATAAACCCATACCCGCTAAAGAAGTGAAAATCGATAAAATATCCGCTTTTATATTCTCTGGAGGTGTGATGTCTTTTAATCTAAAGAAAGCAATGATTAATACGATGGCTCCAAGTGGAACCATTCCGGTAAAGAGCAAATGCCAATCATAATTTTGAACCACAAAACCTGATAGCGTCGGCCCGATAGCCGGGGCAAACATCATCGCGAGTCCAAAAATCCCCATCCCTTTCCCGCGCATTTCCGGAGGGAAAATAAACACAATAATCGTCATCACGAGCGGAGCCAATACTCCCCCGCCTATTGCCTGGATCAGCCTCCCCGTCATCATCACCGGGAAACTTCCAGCCAATCCGCAAATCAAGGATCCTAATGTAAAGCAAAACATAGCGAATAAGAACAATCGTCTTACTGCAAAACGCTTAATGAGATAAGCGGATAATGGAATCAGCGCTCCATTTACAAGCATATATCCAGTAAGAAGCCACTGAGCTGTATTGGCCGTTACACCAAACTCTGTTATGAGATGGGGTATGGCTACATTCAGCAGCGTTTGATTCAAAATGGCAAGGAACAAACCGAGCATTAATACAATCAGCAGCGGCATATGCTGCCTGACGCCGCTCTCTGATTTAGCTGCATTTTGTGTCATCACTCATTTCCTCCTTTCCTTAAAGCTTTCAGAAACATCTGACTTAGTTTTTAGAAATTTTCACTTCAGCGTTCATTCCTGGAAGCACTTGTTCAGAATAATTCGTAATAGAGATTTTTACAGGTACGGTTTGAGTTACTTTTGTATAATTTCCGTCATCATTGGATTTTGGCATTAAAGAGAAAATGGAGTTGGTTGCATACCCGATTTTTTCAACCTTGCCTTCAATGACTGTCCCACCGTCACCATCAACCGTTACATCTACATCGTCCCCAACCTCGATATCCTGCAGCTTATCTTCTTTTAGGTTAGCTGTGATATACAGTTCACTGAGGTTTACTTCACTTGCAATGGTTTGGCCAGGCTGTGCCATTTGATCATTATCCATTTGTTTTTTAATAATGGTTCCGTCTGCAGGAGCCGTTATTGACTGAGTGCTATTTGCAGCACCGATTTTTGCAATTTCGGCACCCTTTTTGATTTCGTCGCCTTCTTCAACATTCATACCGGATACTTTTCCGGCTGCAGGGGCCTTAATTGTATGAAGGTCACCCGCCACCTTTGCGTTATCAGTCGTTACATAATTGGTCTGCTGGAAGTAGTAATAAACGCCTCCTGCGACTAGTGCAAGAATCACAACAATCCCTACAAAATTAATCAAAATCAGCCGTCCTCTGGACATAAAAAATTCCTCCTTGTTTCGTATTCGATCTCACCATTATAAAAATACTTCATGATAAAGTTACTTTTTAATAAAGGTATTTACGATTCGTAACTTTAACATATTTTTTCGTATTTTTACAGTAAAAACATTTGCCTTACTTTACATTGGATAAAAGTTGAACTAAATTTATAGAAGAAAAGGGAAAGAAATAGAAGACATTTGCCTTGAACAGCCCCGGAAAAAAAATATAAGTACTTATCCTTTGATGGATGGGTGACGGGCAAGGCTCAGGAGCTCGAACGAAGTTATCTTCGGTCAGGCTATATACTGTGAAAGCTTACTTCATTATTTTAAAAGGGGAACCTTCATGAAAAACAATTTAAGCAGTCAGCTGGAAAGGCTGGATGAGATAAAAGATACCTTATTTATGCATAAGCGCCAGCTGATCGAGATGAAAATTAAAGAAATGCCGTATAATCTGACCCCCACTAAGTACCACATCCTTAAATTCGTCTTCAAACAAAAAAAATGCAAAGTAGCAGAAATTTCCCAGAAATTACTTTTAACATCGGGGGCTACCACCACCCTTTTAAACCAGCTGGAGGACGATTTACTCCTTAAAAGGGCAAGAGATAGCCAAGACCGGAGAATTGTCTGGATTGTCCTCACAGACCAGGGAGATCAGTTTGTAGCAAGTATGATTGAGCAGCGGAATCTCTTCTGGACGGAAATGCTTTCCGTCCTGAATAGGGAGGAAAGGGAAGAGTATTTTAGGATTTTGAATAAAATCGAAGCCGGTATTCTTCAAAAAGACGCCGCCGAAAAGTAAGACCATTAAAAAACGGAACCCCTTAGGGTTCCGTTTTTTCGTTCATTTTCCGAGATACGCTTTCAGCATCCAGTTGTGCTTTTCAAGACTTTGGTGAATAGCAAGAAGCATATCCCCTGTTGTTTCGTCTCCTACCTCAGCGGCAAGCTCCATCCCTTCTTTCAGTTCTTCAGCAACCTGCAAAAAGTCCTTATGCAGCTGTTGTACCATCTGCTCAGCTGTTTCGCCGCCTTCTGCTTCTTGGATACTCGAGAGCACGAGGCACTCTTTCATGGTAGCAGCAGGTTTTCCTTGAAGGGCAAGCAGCCGCTCTGCCAGCTCGTCAATATTTGTACCCGCTTCATTGTAAAACTCTTCGAATTTAGCATGAAGTGTAAAGAAATCTTTTCCTGTTACATACCAGTGGTAATTATGCAGTTTTACATAAAGGACGGTCCAATTGGCAACCTGCTTATTGACCGTGTCCAGCAATTTTTGAGACATTATGCATTCCTCCTTCGATGATAAATATGCTAAGAATCTCCCTCTTTATCATGTCTCGAAAGGCATCCCAATATCCTTTCTGCATGGTACTATAAAGGAAAGCGTTCTCAATATGGATTGTTCAGTAAGGAGGAAACAATCATGTACTTATGGATTCTTGGAATTTGCATCATTATTGTTTTCGTTGTATTAGCCTTAAGTGTAGTTACAACCAATAAAGCATACAAATATGAACACACTATTGACCCCATGGAGGAGGAAATTAGTCCTCCAGTCAATAAAAAGGACTCTGCTGAATAGTAGAGTTTTTTTATTTCGAATGGGTTCAGTATGTTTTAATCTTCGAAGTTCGGGGAATCTAATACATACAACCACATGTTCGAAAAGGAGAATGAACGATGCTTTGGACGATTATTTGGATTTTGCTGATCGTTTGGCTAGTCGGCTTAGTTTTCAAAATAGCCGGAGCTGCAATTAATCTGATTTTAATCATTGTACTGGCTTTGATTGTAGTCAAATTTGTTAAACGGAAAAGGCTGTAGATGCCATTTAAAATACGCGCACTTATTCAACTGGCGCAGCTTCGGGGCTGCAAGGGTGTTTGAGAGGAAGGGCTTACGCTGTGTAGGTGCTGCAAAAATACTTATGAACAGAACCGAATGGATTCGGTTCTTTATTTATGTTCATTACAAATGCAGAGAAGAAGGCCCTCCTGATTGCAGGAGGGCCTTTCATTTATCAGCTGTTTGTTGAGCTGAATGTTTCAGTTAATATTGGAACGATTTGCTTTTTGCGGGAGACAACGCCTTTTAGCAGCGCTCTGCTATCCTCGATCTTCACATTGTATGCTCGTTCTACTGCTTCAACTTCTCTTCCAGAAGCAAGAGCAATGGAATCACTTTCAAGAATATCTGTTACGACAAAAAGAAACAGATCCAAGCCCTTTTCAGCAACCACATGTGCAATTGCCGCTTCAATTTCGCTTTGACGAACCAGGATATCATTAGGATCCACTGCATTTACTTGAGCAATTTCAACCCGGCGTGTTCCCATTTGGAATTCCTTTGCATCCAAAGAAATGAGTTCTTCCACCGTTTTGCTGCTTAAATCAGCTCCGGCTTTCAGCATTTCCAATCCGTAGCTTTCGAGGTTCACCCCGGCAATTTCAGCTAGTTCTTTTGCTGCTGCAATATCCTGCTCCGTGCACGTAGGTGATTTGAAAAGCAAAGAGTCAGAAATGATGGCTGAAAGCATGAGACCCGCCGTATCCTTTTCAATCTCTACGCCGTTCTCTTTATACATTTTATTTAAAATAGTCGTGGTGCAGCCCACTGGCTCAGCACGGTAATACAATGGATCGCTTGTCTCAAAATTTGCAATACGGTGATGATCAATCACCTCAAGAACGCTTACTTCTGTAATATCATCCGCACTTTGCTGACGCTCATTGTGATCAACGAGAATGACATGGTTAACCTCTGCCGCTACTTTTTCTACTAAACGCGGTGCCTGTTTATTAAACGTATCTAGCGCATATTGTGTTTCACCATTAATTGAACCTAAGCGAACAGGCTCCGCGTTCATACCAAGCTTATTCTTAAGCTCTGCATAAGCAATGCTTGAACAAATTGTATCTGTATCTGGATTTTTATGACCGAAAACCAATACTTTTTCCATCGTATCCTGCTCCTTGCTGTAGATAGAGTTTTTTGCAGCGTCCGCATTGAACCCTGCTTCCGTTCTCTATTCTATCACATCTTTCTTATTTTTTCGGCAGGGGATTTTCTGCATTGGACGAGTCAATTAGTACCTCAAAGCAGCTCAAGTACCGTTATGGTTTAAAGAATACAAAGAAACTGAAGTCGGTTGGAAGGCTGGCTATCCGAGTAATCCAGCCACTTGTATTTTTCAAGTCTTTTATCCAAACCAGCCGTTATTTCATCCTCAATGTCATGCATCAACTTCAATAGGCCATCAATGGTCATTTGGAATTGGTCTGCAGCCTGCTGATGGGGTGAACAAACTGTCAGCATCTTTAAAAACTGTTCCTTCGTCTCACTTTGCTTTGCCAGTTCGTCTTCAGCTCTTACTACGTAGCGATACACTTCTCTTTTTTCTGCAGGCAATCCGGCTACAATATCGCGAACCATCATTTCCATCAGGTGATCATTCATGTTCATACTCCTTTTCACATGCTGACAAATTTACCAGCTGGCTTTTTTCACACCTGGCAGCTGTCCTTTATGTGCAAGCTCGCGAAATGCGATCCTGGACATATTGAATTTACGAAGGTATCCTCTGGGCCTGCCTGTCAGCTCACAGCGATTATGAAGTCTCGTTGGAGAAGAATCTCTGGGAAGCTTTCTCAGGCCCTCGAAGTCTCCCTTCTCTTTCAGTTCCTGTCTTAACGCAGCATATTTTTTAACAGTGGCTTCCCTCTGCTTTTCTTTTGCAATCATTGATTTTTTTGCCATTTTCCTTCTTCCTTTCTTTAATCAGTTTTCACTGGCTATTATATGACTGTTATACCTTAAATCGAAATCATTACGTTTTAATTATTAAATCTTATCCCTCCCACTTAAATCAAGCAGTAATTAAAAAAACCCCGCTTGGCGGAGTTAATGGTGATGGCCTGATTCTTTCTCTTCTTTATCATTTCCGTTATCCGCAGCATGTCCTACTATTAGCTTAACCTTAGGCATCACATGCATATCTCTTGCTGTTACGTGGGTTTGCAAATAATAAATTCCATCCTCTTTAAACGCCTTTGAAATGGAATAGACCCCATTTCCGCTATGTTCTGCTTTCACCATTTCGCTTTGTTCCTTCGAACCTGACTCCCAGATCTCAAACTCGACCGAGCTTGCATCCTGGACCATTTCCTTTCCCTGCGTCACTTTCACTTCATATTCTTGAGTTTCATTTTTGCGGATTACTTTCGGTACACTGATTTTTGCATTGACCATTTCTGGGACATCGGAAGCTTTACTGCCTGCTGCCCCGCATGCTGCCGTCAGAAATAAAACGGCCGAAAATAGTACAAGCAATGTCCAATTTTTCCATTTCATAAGTATCCCATCCCGTATTCGACTTTCTTCTATTATAAGAAAGACTGTAAGCGGTTTCTATAGAAGATGGGAAAAAATTGATTCATAAGAAAAGCGGAGGGCGCTTGCTCAGCTGTGAGAGACGGTGGAGCCCCCGACCGAGAGGCGCCCAAGTTAGGTTGTTCAGCTAAAGGCGCGACGTCCTGTCGCAACGCTGAACGGGCCTTCATCGTGAAGGCCCTCGACCGAGAGAGCGAAGCGGCCGAACAGCTAGCGCCAGGAGCTGGACAAAAGTAAAAAATTCATACGTTCTTATCTTTTAAAAAAAGCCTGACAGCGGATTGCTGTCAGGCTTTTCAAATGATTAACCGAATACTTTTTCAAGCTCTTTCTTATCCTGATCAAGCCAGAACTTCATCAGTCGCTTCGCTCCATCCAAATCATGAAGCTTCGCTTGACCGCATTGCTTTTCATTTGCAGCTGGAATTTCGTCAATTTCAATAGCTGACTTTAATGTATCATCAAGAAGATCTATAATTTCCTTAACTGTCGGCTCTCCGCTGACTACAAGGTAGTAACCCGTTTGACAGCCCATTGGAGAGATATCAATAATATCAAAATGATCGTACTTTTCTGCATGATCACGAATATTAAAAGCAAGCAAATGCTCAAGCGTATGAATCGTATCAGGTTTCATTGCCTGTTTGTTCGGCTGGCAGAAACGGATATCAAACTTATTAACAACACCATCGGATCCTACTTTATGGACGCCGCAATGTCTTACGTAAGGTGCTTTAACTGCATTATGATCAAGCTCAAAACTTTCTACTGATGGCATATTTTTCACTCCCAGCTTATTTTCTATGAACCTATTGTAACAATTCCGATAAGAACCATCAACTTAATTGGCTTTGGTGTTTTTTTCTGTTCTTTGCTTTTTTATTCCCCATGGCGTAAATTTATAACATTAAGGTACGGCGTTTACGCGTTCTTATCATTAATAAAGGGAGGCGTATCATGAAAACATTGTTTTTGAAGCTCATTCGATTTTATCAAAAATTTATCTCTCCATTGACTCCGCCTTCTTGCCGTTTTTACCCTACCTGCTCAAATTACGGTTTAGAGGCCATTCAAAAGCACGGAGCTATAAAAGGAAGCTGGCTGACAGCCTTAAGAATTCTTAAATGCAATCCTATGCATCCAGGCGGGTTTGATCCGGTTCCAGAGAAGAAAAAATCTACTCATACCCATTTGTAATCAAATCAAGCTTGCCCGTTCCAGGGTCAATCACCAGTCCATGAACCCTAACATCGGCCGGAAGCAGGGGATGATTTTTTATTACATCTACACTATGTAAAACACTATCCTGTACTTTATCAAAGCCCTGAAGCCATTTATCTAAATCTAAGCCAGAGTAGCGAAGCAGATCAATTTTTTCTTGAGAGATGCCTCGTTTTTTGGTTTTCTCCAGGAAGGACGCTGCATTCAGTTTGCTCATCCCGCAGTCATGATGACCGACAACACATATTTCTTCAGCCCCAAGCTCATACACAGCAACCAGCAGACTCCTCATAATACTTCCAAACGGATTCGCCACTATAGCCCCTGCACTTTTTACAATCTTCACATCGCCGTTTCTAAAGTTCATGGCATTTGGAAGAAGCTCCACCAGCCTTGTATCCATACATGTAAGAATTACGAGCTTCTTATCAGGAAATTTGCTTGTTTCAAATTTTTCATATTGTTTGGTTTCGACGAATGTCTGGTTGTGTTCTAAAATGTTATCAAGTATCTTCACTGTCATCTGCTCCTTTGCATTCATATCACATCCAATATAGCATATACCATTGCAATCATGTCTATTTCATATATCACGTTTGATACTAAAATGATTAAAATGCGAACTCCCTGCATTTGACGAACGGACTGCAAGAGCGATTTTTTCTGCTGTCATATTTTTTTCGGATGCTCGTTTATCCTTAGCGGCAGGCAGCGCCAATTGCATGAGGACTCGAACCTGCAGGACCTTGCGTTTCGTCAGCCTTGTTTTACTTCAAAAAAGCGTTCTAGTAGAAAAGTGACGATATTTACTAAATTTCTAGCTATTGCCGGTTCTCAAATCGTAACCTTTACGATATAATGGCGAAGGATATTAGGAACTGTTTTATTTCGAGAGGAGAAACACAATGAGAAAAATAGTTTTTGCTTTAATTTTGCTGCTCGCTGCGGCCTCATCACTGGCGGGTTGTTCATCGAGTGGTGAGACGAACGAGGCGAAGAATGGCAAATTGAAAATATATACGACGATTTTCCCCCTTGAAGATTTCACAAAAAAAATTGGCGGCAATTTAGTGGAAGTTGAGAGTGTGTATCCCCCTAACACGGATGCACATTCCTTTGAACCCTCCACTAAAACCATGGTTAAAATTGCAGAGGGCGATGCTTTTATTTACACAGGAGCAGGCATTGAAGGGTTTGCTGATAAAGCGGCTGAGACACTAAAGAATGAGGATGTTGAAATCGTTAAGGCAGCAGAAGGCATTGAGCTCGCTAAAAGTGCAGCTCATTCTCATGAAGGAGAAGCAGGCCATGATGAACATTCGGAGGAAGCCGCGCATGAAGGACATGAACATGGAGATACCGATCCGCATGTTTGGCTTGATCCAATCCGCTCCATCCAGATGGGCGAAAACATTAAGAATGCACTCGTTAAAAAACACCCTGAAGGCAAAGAAACCTTTGAGAAGAATTTCGCAGCATTAAAAGCAGACCTTGAGAAATTGGACAAGGAATACAAGGATACCCTTTCTAAAACGGATAAAAAAGAAATTCTCGTTTCCCATGCAGCATATGGCTACTGGCAGGAACGCTATGGGATTGAGCAAATTAGTGTAATGGGCTTATCAGCATCAGATGAGCCCTCCCAAAAGCAAATCAGCGCCATTATTAAGGATGCTAAAGCACATGGGATCAAACATGTCATTTTCGAAAAAAACATCAGCAGCAAGCTATCAGAGATTGTGCAGAATGAAATTGGCGCAACTCCTTTAACTGTAAGTAATTTGGAATCCGTAACGGAAAAAGATGCAAAAAACAGTGAGGATTATTTCAGTCTTATGAGAAAAAATTTAGAAACCATGAAAATCGCATTGACCGAATAATGAAAGTTAAACCGCGACGCCTTCCGGCCTCGCGGTTTTTTAAACGAATATAGCTACGACTATACTCCCGTCCTCCAAATAACGGTTCCAATGTCAATTGAAAACGCATACTCCGTGTCGATATTGACTTAAATGAGCAGACTCTTCCATCCTGCGATTGAAAAAACGAGTAATCTGCCATTAATTCCTTATGCAAGCAACCATCTGAAGACACAGTTAACGGCCTATAAATGTCGATTAAAAACGGTAAACCCATAGGGATGATAGGTCTTTTACCCTTTGCAAATCCTCTCGTATTTCATCCTGAATTTACCCCTCTTCTAAATTACTATATTAGAAAACGGATTCACTTTCGCTTTAAAGCATATAATTGAGAAGATTTTTCAATAAAAAAATCAATTTCCTAAAGGATTTTTTCTTAAAATTTTCATATTTTCTTATATGCAGAATTATATTTTGTTACATAATCTTCCGCTTGAATCCTATTCCCTATAATGATCAATGCTATATGAGTCCTATTAATCATTTTGAATTTTTAGAAAACTTTTGATATGTTTTTCCTTCATATGGTGCTACTATTCTATTTGTAATACACAATTTCATATTTGGAGAGGGGAATTCGTTTGAACAAAAAGTTTGCTGCAATAGTTATTGGTACTGCATTAACATTAGGCTCCGCCCTGCCGTCTGCATCTGCTTTGACTGGTCCAAAAGACAATAATTTTCAAGAGAAAGCACAGCTTGTCCAGAAGCAATGGCTGAAAGACAAAGGCAGCCCATCTTTTCATGCCGGTATTAAATCCTCTATTAAAGTTCAAAAAGAAGCAGATGCAAGAAGCTTCCTTAAGCAAGACAACTCAATAAAGATCGATCCCTCCAATGAACTGACTCTCTTGAGCGAAGAAAAAGATGAACTTGGATTTACCCACTACAAATACATTCAATCGGTAAATGGTGTACCGGTGGATGGCGCTGTATACATTGTTCATACGGATAAAAACGGTACAGTAACTGCTGCAAACGGTGCTTTGCATGATGATGTTAAAGCACAGGTTAAGAGTACAAAAGCAAAAATCTCCAAATCTAAGGCTGCAGATTTGGCATGGAAATCTATTAATCTATCTAAAAAAGAAACCGAAGCTGAAGAACAGTCCATTCCTCAAGGTCCTGTCAAGAAAAGCAATGTGAAAAGTTCAAATGAAAAAGGCGAGCTCGTTCTTTACAAGAAAAACGATCAATTCCACCTGGCTTATAAAGTTCAGCTTCAATTCATTAAACCATACGGGGCCAACTGGCAAATTTACGTTGATGCAAATACAGGAGAAATTATTGATTCTTACAATGCAGTAGCAGATGCAACCGGGTCCGGGACAGGGGTGCTTGGAGATACGAAATCCCTGAATACTTACTTTTCAAGCAATACTTATTATCTGTATGACATAACAAAACCGATGAATGGGGTAATCGAGACGTTCACAGCGAGAAACGGTTCCGCCCTTCCTGGTTCCTACTCCGTTGACAGCGATAACGTTTTTAATGCTTCCAATCAGCGTGCAGACGTAGATGCTCATTACTATGCAGGAAAAGTGTATGATTACTATTACAACACACACGGGCGCAATAGCTTCGATGGCAACGGCGGCACAATCCGCTCGACCGTCCACTATAGCAGCCGCTATAACAACGCATTCTGGAACGGAGCCCAAATGGTTTACGGAGATGGCGACGGCACAACCTTCACTGCTCTTTCCGGATCGTTGGACGTAGTAGCCCATGAACTTACACATGCTGTGACTGAAAGAACAGCGAACTTGCAATATCAAAACCAGTCTGGTGCATTGAATGAATCCATGTCGGATGTATTCGGATATTTCCTTGATCCGGCTGACTATCTATTGGGTGAAGATGTTTACACTCCTGGCAGATCCGGGGATGCTTTAAGAAGCCTTTCCAATCCGGAGGCTTATGGCCAGCCAAGCAACTTCGCAAACTATGTATATACTTCTTCTGATAATGGCGGGGTTCATACCAACAGCGGAATTCCGAATAAAGCATTCTACTACACAAATCAAAGCATTGGAAAAGCGGCAGCAGAAAAAATCTACTACCGTGCATTAACAAGATACCTCACTCCTACAAGCAGCTTCAGCAATGCCCGTGCAGCCCTTCTTCAATCTGCTGCAGATTTATACGGCAGCGGAAGCAGCACATACAATGCCGTTGCAAATGCTTGGACACAAGTAGGCGTCAACTAACCCGTACTATATGAAAGCCCGCTTCCATTCTTGGAAGCGGGCTTTTTTTATTCTTCTTCTTTTTGCATATTGTATTTTTTCATAAAACGATCGGCGCGGCCGCCTTTATCAGCAAACTTCTGTCTGCCAGTATAGAAAGGATGAGTATCTGCAGTCGTTTCCATTTTAATGAGCGGATAGGTATTTCCGTCCTCCCACTCAATTGTTTCATTGGAACCTTTAGTTGAGCCGCTTAAAAATTTAAATCCGCTATTCACGTCCATATAGACGACTTTTTGGTAGTTTGGATGTATGGCTTGTTTCATGTTTAATACCCCTTTCTTGTAAATCGTAATGTTTACGTTTTAATAATAACAAATGCCTGGGACTGTGTCAATAAAGCAGCTTTTTTGACTTGGCAAGCTGAACAGGATTGATGATCAGGCAGCACAGCTTCCTGCAGCAGCCCAAAAAGAAGACGCCTTTTTATAGAAGAGCGTCTCTCAATCCTTATTCTTTAATACGCAGCCCCAGCAGCGCAGCAAAACCGATTGCCTGCTCAGAAGAAACGACGCAGCCCTCCAAATTCCCCGGCTCTACACTCAGCTGATCATAATGACAGCTGCTTATGTCTATTCCTTTCAAAGCAGTGCCAGTAAAATCAGCGCGGTTCAAATCACATTGTTCAAATATGATCTTATTAAATCTGGCATCGTAAAAATTCACATTTTGCAGAGATGACCGTTCAAACTGAATGTGTTTTAAACGGGCATCCACAAAATCAGCCAAATTTAACAGACAGTTTTCAAAGGTTACATTTCCGAGATTAGCCTCCGAAACATTCAGCCCCATTAGTTTGCAGTCCTTAAAAACGACTCTGTTTAGATTTCCCTCGCTTAAATCAACATTGGACAAATCACAGTTTTCAAAAACAGCATCTGTTAAATCAATTCTTTTAAAAGAAGCATTTACCAGACGGACATGATTAATTACTGCTTTGGAAAGAGTTAATTTATCAATTTCCGCATAATCAGCCTCGGTGTTTGAAATCAGACAGTTGCACATATATGGGTCTTCATCATTAAATACGTCTTGAAAATTTCCCTCTTTAAGATCTTTTGGGATTTTTGGACGTTCCATTTTAAAATTTAAGGTCACGAAGCATTAGCACCCTTCAAAGGAAAATTTTAAAAAACATTAATGAAAACATACCATAGCAAGGGGTTTTCATATAAGTCTTTATTTTGGTTAGTCATTGTGTTCTCAGAAGGAGACGATTCTTTAAGTACTCCGTTTTTCAGGTCTGGCTTTATATGAATCCAGCCATATCAGCTGTCTGCTTTTCTAGAGTGATAACACGAATAATGATTGGTAAAAAGCGGATAATAAGGAAAGGAAATCAGATAGGAAAGGCGGATTGTCATGACAGATTTAGTGTTTGCTCGCTCTCTTTTTGGAACGACGATGGGATTTCATATTATCTTTGCAACACTCGGGGTAGGAATTCCATTGATGATCTTTTTTGCTGAAATCATGTTTCAGCGTACGAAGGATATTGATTACTCGATTATGGCCAAGCGCTGGACAAAGGGTCAGGCTGTTCTCCTTGGAGTGGCAATTCCTACCGGAACTATTGCAGGAACGCAGCTGACGCTTTTATGGCCAGGCTTTATGGAGGTAATTGGACGAGTCATGTCCCTTCCTTTTCAAATCGAAATTTATGCATTTTTCATTGAAGCTCTGTTCATGTCCATCTACGTTTACGCATACGACAGAATCGGACCGAAAACAAGACTTCTTAGTGTATTTTTTATTTTTCTCGGCGCCACAGCATCAGCCGTTCTGATAACGAATGTTCATGCTTTCGAAGGGACTCCTGCAGGCTTTAGAATTCAAAATGGAGAGATTGTGGACGTTGATCCATGGGCGGCATTTTTTAATCCCAGCTTCCTTGTTTCCGCTGCTCATGTAGCGTTTTCAGCCTTTATGACCGGTGCTTTTATGATCACCACAATTGCAGCCTATAAAATGCTGAAAAATAGAAAAAACGAGCGGCTATTCACCTTTCACCGAAAGGCATTTATTATGAGCCTTCTAATTGGACTCGTGTCCTCCTTTTTAACTGCTATTAATGGGCACGAATCGGCTCAAATGCTTCATGAGTATCAGCCTGAAAAACTAGCCGCTGCAGAAGGCTTGTTTGAAACCCAGGACCATGCGCCGCTTGCAATAGGCGGATTCACTGATAGAGAGGCGCAGGAAATAAAATATGGGATTGAAATCCCCTGGGCGCTGAGTTTTCTTGCTGGCAACAGCTTTGATACAGAAGTAAAAGGCCTTAACGATTTCCCGGAGGAATATTGGCCTCCATTATTCGTTCACACCCTTTTTAACGCAATGGTATTAATCGGCAGCGCACTGATCGGACTTTCACTATTCGGTCTTGTGTGGAAGAAATTCGTAAAGAGGCCTTTCCCTAAATGGTTTTTATGGGTCTGCATTCCAGCCGGACCCCTATCCCTTCTTTCCATCGAATTCGGCTGGATTTTTGCGTGTACAGGCCGTCAGCCGTGGGTGATCTACCGATTGCTTAAAACGTCTGAGGTCGTGACCAAATCCGGAAATATTGGAACGCTGTTTTTATGCTTTACTGTTGTGTACGCCATATTAGGGACCGCCGTTCTTCTTGTCCTTCTTTATTACTTCAAGCGGAATACCGTTGAAAAAGATCTTGCGGCTGCTCAAGGTAATTCCGGTGAAGGAAATGGTGTAGATGTTTATTAAAGCGCTGGAGCGACTACATAAGGAGGCAGCACAAAATGGGCGTATCCGCTGATGCACTACTCGCGATCACAGTCCTTTGGGGTTTTATTTTTATCTATGCTGTAATGGGAACAATGGACTTTGGCGCAGGCTTTTGGTCGATGATTTACTTAAATCAGAAAAAGACAAAAGCAACCAATATCGCAAACCGCTATTTAAGCCCGACATGGGAAGTAACAAATGTTTTCATCGTGGCCATAGTCGTGGCTGTATTCAGTTTTTTCCCGGGGGCAGCCTATATTCTTGGAACCGTCCTGCTCATACCGGGAAGCATGATTCTCTTACTTCTTGCAATCCGAAGCGGCTTTCTCGTCTTCTCCCATATTGCAAAGGATTATGAACGTGCCTTAACCTATATTTCAGGAATTTCCGGGTTTATCATTCCAGCCCTATTGATTTCCATATTGCCTATTACGCACGGCAAGTACATCAAAGTAGTGGATGGTGTGCACCAGCTTCAAATTGGTACGGTTTTCACAAGTCCCAATGTTTTCGCCTTTATAGGATTTGCCGTAAGCAGCACCTTATTTCTCTCATCCCTGCTGCTTGCCGACTATTCACGCAATCTTGCCGGAGAAGAAAAAGCCTATGAAGTTTATCGGCGAGACGCTCTGATTACTGGCCCGATTTCACTTGTCATGGCTTTTCTTATCATGCTGACGCTTCGTACTGAAGCGAATTGGATTTACAGTAACATGATGGAATACCTGCCGGCTCTAATTGGATCTGTTGTGATGTTTTTACTTGCAGGTGCGGCTCTGTTTATCCCATCCAAAAACAGAAACACCCTGGGAAGACCGAGAATCGCCATGGTCGCTGTTTTATTGCAATATTTTTTCGCGAGCTATGCCTACGGACGCGCCCATCTTCCATATATGATTTATCCGGATATTACACTCGACGCAGGATTCACTGATCCCAATACATTTCATGCTCTTTTTATCAGCTACATTGTAGGGTTTGCCATTCTATTCCCTGGCTTCATTTTCTTCTGGAACTTATTTATGAAAAACCCCAAAACCGCAGAGGAAAATGAATCCTGAAGATAACAGGTATGCACTTGGAGCCAAAGTGAAAAAATAAAAGGAAAGTGAAGGAGGAATAACTTATGTCCCACCAAAAAATTCAATGTGAAGTAAACAATTGCACCTATTGGGGGCAAGGCAACAACTGTACGGCCGATGCCATCTATGTAGTCAGCCATGCAGGCGATCGCGCAAGCAATAGCGAAGAAACAGACTGCAAAACATTTAAACCGCAGGATCTTTGAGTAAATCCGGCCTTACTTGGCCGGGTTTTTTATTGCGGAACGGGCTACAGTGAGGGACTTCACCAAAGTAAAAATGGCTAGTTCGGCTGGAAAATTGTTTTGGCTGGAAAGTCCTAGATTTTGGGTGGAATCAAGTTCATGTGCCGTTTCCGGCGGTTGCCCGCTGCTTTCCAGCTAAGACAGAGTAGGAGGTATCTGCGACCTGCATTATTTATTGACTTTTTACGTTAATTGCTGAGTATTTCCTGTTAATTGCTGACTTTCTCCTGTTAATTGCTGACTATTTCCTATTAATTGCTGACTTTTCCCTGTTAATTGCTGACTTTCCATTATTTCAGCCGTTCACACCACGGTTCCCCCCGTTATCCGGAACTTTCCAACCCGCGTTAATCCGCTGATAAATTGACGTTAACATCTCAAATCCGTTCAAGTTCGGCAAGTAAAATCGTTTCAGGAGTGAAGCCCTGGGTTCGACTGCAATGCTGTTTAAGATGAATTCCAACAAAAAAACACCAGTAAATCGTACTGGTGCCAACAGATGAGCGCTTTTGGATGGGTTATTGGGTTAGAGTTTGCTGGGCTTGAAGCAGCAGGTCTTGAATTTCGTCTTTGGAGAGCTGAGTCAGCTCCTGGACGGTGTCAGGGGAGACATTGCGTTTTAACAGCAGGGCGGCTATAAACCTTTTCCTTTTCAGCGGATCGTGATCACTGGATCCAGCACAAGCATTCATAAAATAGGGATCCCTCCTTTCCACGAAAGTATAGCGCTGAAAAAGGCTTGGGGCAAAGCAGCATATTGCTTTTATCTTCCTTTATTTAGCGTTTTTACTTGTAAAAAAATAATAACCCCGGCTTAGGAGGTTATTTAGAAAACGTAAAAATCTGTTTTGTATATTTTTTTAATAGCTGCCGGTTTACTTCAAATCCGATTCCTGGACCTTCGGGAACGATAATTTCTCCGTTTTCTACGATGACTTCAGGTACAATGATGTCTTCATGCCAATATCTTGACGAGGACGATATATCCCCTGGAATGGAGAAATTTGAAAGCGACGCGGCGGCAATATTATGGGCTCTGGAAATTCCCGTTTCAAGCATTCCTCCGCACCAAACTGGAATTCCCTGTCCCTGGCAGATATCGTGAATTTTTTTTGTCTCAGCTAGTCCTCCTACCCTGCCTGGTTTAATATTGATGATTTGGCAGCTGCCCAGGTTTATTGCTTTTCTGGCGTCATCTGCCGATTCAATACTTTCATCAAGACAGATCGGAGTTTGGATTTTTCTTTGCAAAACAGCATGGTCAATGATATCATCCGCAGCTAACGGCTGTTCAATCATCATTAATTCAAATTCGTCCAGTGCTTTCAACAGGTCTGCCTGATCAAGTGAATAGGAGGAGTTCGCATCTGCCATCAATGGCAAATTAGGATAAACCCTTCGAATTTCCCTGATTAATTCAATATCTCTTCCAGGCTTGATTTTCACCTTGAATCTTTTATATCCGGAAGCAAGTGCACGTTCTATTGAAGCAAGCATTTCTGTTAAAGGGGCCAGCCCAATTACGATACCAGCTTCAATATGCCGTTTCGTTCCTCCCAATAGGTTTGATAAGGACTGCCCAGTTTGCCTGCCATACAGATCCCAGCAAGCCATTTCAAGAGCCGCCTTCGCCATCCGGTTTCGTTTCAAGCTTGAAAAGGAAGCACTTACTTCATTTGGGTGGGAGTAATCTGTGTTCAGACAAATTGGAATCAGAAAATCTTCAAGCATATGCACACTCGTCTTAACCGTTTCCTCTGTATACCAGGGAGAGGAAAAAGCGACACCCTCCCCCCATCCGGCTATGCCCTGTTCGTCTTGAACTTCTACGATCATGCTTTCCCTGTTTTCTACTCTTTCAAGACTTGATTCAAACGGTTCAACAAGCTTCATTTCCGTCAGATGCAAGGTTATTTTTTTAATTTTCATCATTGCACCATCCCTTTCAATACATGTCTTTGAAGCTTGCGGGAGGCGTTTCTCGGGAGTTCGCTTACAAATGTAATCCCTTTGGGCACTTTATATTTTGCCAATTTTTTAGCGCTGAAGTGAAGCAGTTCATTCGCAGTCAGGTTTTCTGATGCTACTACGAATGCGTATGGAACCTGTCCCCATTTTTCGTCTGTAACTCCTGTAACTCCTGCTTCCTTTACCAAAGGATGCTCCATCAGCACCGACTCAATTTCTGCAGGATATATGTTTTCGCCGCCTGAGATGATTAAATCTGAGCGCCTGTCCAGAACATAAAGGAAACCATCCTCATCCATTCGCCCGATGTCACCCGTATGAAGCCAGCCGTTTTCAAGCGCTCTCGCTGTAGCCTCTTGCTTGTTCCAATATCCTTTCATGACGTTCGGGCCTTTAACCATAATTTCACCCGGCTCGTTTGTCCATGCTTCATCTCCGGATTCTTTCACAATTTTTATTTGGCACGGGAAAAGCGGTTTTCCGGCAGAGCCTAATTTTCGAAGCGAATCTTCCATGGAGAGTGTTGCAAACTGTGAGGAGGTTTCCGTCATACCATAGGTTTGAACGACAGGAATGTCCTTCTCTTTGCATTGATTCAGCAAGGACGCAGGCGCTGGCCCCCCGCCTAAAAGCATGCAGCGGAATGTTTTTGGATAGGAACGCTCCTTAAGGTTTTCCAGCATCCCGTCAAGCATCGTACTCACCACTGAAATAATACTGGTTTTATTATGGATGATGGATTGGTTAATGGTTTCGGCATCAAAACGCTCATGGAGGCTAACGGTCATTCCGTAAATAACACTTCTGAACAAAATAGAAAGCCCGCTTATATGAAACAAAGGCACTGCTGCCAGCCATTTGTCTTCCGTATGCAAACCAAGGTTTAGTGCAGAACCAACGGCGCTCCAATAGTGATTGCCGAACGTTTGCATGACCCCTTTCGGTTTTCCTGTCGTACCGGAAGTGTACATAATGACTGCAGTTTGATTTAAATCGTATTCTTCCTCGTAGACTGCAGGTTTTTGTAATAAACGTACGGCGTCCATTAAGGATAATTTTTTATTTTCATTTACTGGTACGCGGTCATAATATTCCGGAGATGCAATGATGAGTTTTGCTTTCGAATCGAGAAACTGATACTCCCATTCTTCTTCTGTAAGCCTTGTATTTAAAAGGACTGCAGTTGCCCCGCAATAAAACACTGCATGAATAATTTTAACCATTTCTGCACTGTTCCCCATCAGAATGGCAATATGATCGCCCTTCTGGATTCCAAGGCCCTCTAAAGCGCCAGCCCTTCCCAGCACTTCTTCATGCAGCTCTAAAAAAGTTAAGGATTCTTCCGCTGTCTCTAAAGCAATCCTCTCAGGTGTCATATACGCCCGCTGCTTCAGCCAGTTCGGCATAGTCGTTGTTTCCATGGTTCTGCCTCCTCTCTTAATGGTTATCCAAACTAACCAAGCTTTTAATACAAAGACAGGCAGCCGGTTAAGGGCTGCCTGTAAAGCTTCGGTTTAAGGAAAACGAGGGAATTGCTTGAAATCAGGATCGCGTTTTTCTTTAAACGCATCTCTTCCTTCTTTCGCTTCATCCGTTGTGTAATATAAAAGAGTGGCATCACCGGCAAATTGCTGAATTCCTGCAAGACCATCTGTATCTGCGTTAAATGCAGCTTTAAGGAAGCGGATAGCAGTCGGGCTCTTTTCAAGAATTTCCTCACACCATTGAACGGTTTCTTTTTCAAGCTGTTCAAGTGGTACTACGGTATTAACAAGTCCCATATCCAATGCTTCCTGTGCACTGTATTGACGGCAAAGGAACCAAATTTCACGGGCTTTTTTATGGCCTACGATTCGTGCAAGATAGCCTGAACCGTATCCGGCATCAAAGCTTCCCACTTTAGGTCCTGTTTGTCCAAATACGGCATTATCCGCTGCAATCGTCAAATCACAGACGATATGAAGAACATGTCCTCCTCCTATTGCATAGCCTGCTACCATTGCGATAACCGGTTTAGGAATAACACGGATCAGTCTTTGCAGGTCAAGAACATTCAGACGAGGGATTTGGTCTTCGCCTACATAACCGCCATGGCCGCGTACTTTTTGGTCTCCGCCTGAACAGAAGGCTTTTTCACCGGCACCTGTCAGGATTATAACTCCCACATTGGAGTCATCTCTTGCATAAGCAAAAGCATCAATAAGCTCCATTACCGTTTTTGGACGGAATGCGTTATGTACTTCCGGGCGGTTAATGGTGATTTTTGCAATTCCATTGTACGTTTCATAAAGAATATCTTCATACTTACGTTCTGCTACCCATTCAAATGACATTCTGAAAACCTCCCTATTGTTTTAGAAACCCATTTACTATTGTACCAAAAATCTTGGGTTGTTCCACATGGATTGCATGGCCTGCATCATTTACTTCTATATACTGGCTATTTTCGAACAGTTCGTCCATTTCTCTTCCTATTTTGCAAAACTTGGCATCAAGCTCTCCAGCCAGTATAAGGACGGGAAGAAGGCATTGGTGTAGTTGTCCCCACCAGCTATACTGAATACCCGTACCCATCCCCCGGAGACTGTTGGCAAGTCCTATCGTGGTATTTGAAAGACGCTGTTCCCGAATAGCCCGTATTTTTTCTTGCGGAAGAGCTGCCTGACTTGAAAACAGCGGCAGCTTTTCCCATGCATCAACAAATGAAGCAACCCCGCCTGTTGTTATTTTTTCTGCTAAAAGTCTGTCGCTGTTTATTCGCCTTGTTCTCTCCTCAAGCGTCTTAAGACCCGGAGAGGCACTTTCAAGAATCAAATGTGACACTCTTTCCGGAAACAGCATGGAAAAGTTCAATGCTGTGCGGCCACCCATTGAATAGCCGGCAACAGCTGCTTTGTTAATATCCAGCTCATCTAAAATAACAGCTAGATCCTTGCATACTTCGTCCATTGTATAGCGTGCTTCTTCAGCAGGTGCCTCCGTCTTCCCATGACCGATTAAATCAATTAGAATGAGTTTCCTGCCTGTGAGTACTGGGATCATTTCTTCCCAGTCGCTGACTGCACCTGTAAATCCATGCAGGAGCAAAAGAGGAGAACCCTCACCGATGACTTGGAAATGATAGCTCACACCTCTGATTGTTTTAATCATAGCTTACATCTTTCATTATTTCCTGGGAAACAAATTGCAGCAAATCACGATGTATTTTGACACGTGTTTTGCGGTTTGTAGGAACCTCAATAATCCGGATACCTTTTTGTCCCGCAGACGTTTTAAAAACTGACGCGAATTCTTCCCAACTGTGAATAAGAGAATATTCTGCTCCATATAATTGAGCCGCTTTTCCATAGTCCAGGCCAATAGGTGTACCGAATAATTGCTCAAAATGCTTTTCTTCGGCAGATTGGGGCAGGAATGAAAAAATTCCTCCGCCATCGTTATTCAGCAAGACAATAGTCAAAGACAGATCATTCAATTTAGCTCCCAAAAGACCATTTAAATCGTGATAAAAGGATAAGTCTCCAATGACAAGAACGGTAGGAGATTTAGAAGCTGCCGCCACTCCCAGGCTTGAGGAAACGACTCCATCAATCCCGTTGGCCCCTCTATTGGCGTAGAGGGTAATATTCTTATCTGTTACTCCAAAATACGTATCAGCATCCCGTATGGGCATACTGTTTCCTACAAATAGCTGGGAATCATCCGGCATAAGCTCCATCAGCTTGAGGAATGCTTTTCCTTCAAATAAATCGCCGCCCTCGTCAAGTAAAGGCAGATGATTTCTGTAAATTTGATTGGCATGCTTCCACGCCAAAGCATACTCATTATTTTTTCTTATGCTGATTTCGGCTGTAAGCTCTCGGCAAAAGGCCGCTTCATCAACAGAAAACATTTCTGCAGCTGCTAAAGTAGGATCGCGCCACTTGCCGTTTTGGTCAACGACAATTTGATAAATTTCAGGTGAATCTCTGAGCATAAGAAACAGCGGCTTAGAAACAGGCATGGCCCCCAGCCGGATGACCGCTTCTGGCTTTAGCCTCTCTCTTAATGCTTCATCTTTTAATATGGAATCATAATTCTCAATAATCATGTCTTTCGAATGAGGACCTGTCCTCATATTGGAAAGCGGGTCTGCAAGCACCGGAAATCCCGTCGCTGATGCAAGAGCTGCCACCGCCTCCTTGTATTCTTGCCCATGAATTTCCCCGCATACAATCATTCCCTTTTCCACACCGCTCAGTGACTCCATCAGCCTTTTAATTTCTGAGCCGGCAGCCATCGAGACTGTCTGTCCTTTACGAGCATGCTTTTCTCTCGTTCCTTCTTCCCGCCACAGGAATGGAAGTCCGAGATTAGGAATGAGGGGCTCTCTGAATGGAAAATTCAGATGAACCGGTCCCATTGGTACGGCTGCTGACTGGCTGTATGCCCGTGCCGCGAGAGTTCTGGCATAGCGGTGCATAAAGGGCTGATCCTCTGGGATTGCTGCATCGGTAAACCATTTGACATAGCTTCCGTACAGTTCATTTTGATTAATGGCTTGAGGAGCTCCAACATCTCTCAATTCATGCGGACGATCTGCAGTCAGCACGACTAAAGGAACATTTGAATAGTGAGCTTCTACCACTGCAGGAAAGTAATTGGCAGCAGCTGTACCGGATGTGCACAATAAAGCAACGGGCCGCTGCAGGCGCTTTGCCATTCCCAGAGCATAAAAACCGGCGGATCTCTCATCAATTTGGAGATGAGTCCTTACTTCAGGGTGCTCTGCAAGCAGAATGGCAAAGGGCGTTGATCTTGAGCCCGGGCTGATTACGGCATCGGTTATCCCCTGTGCTGCAAGCTCATCAATAAATCCTGCAGCATAACGGGTTAAAGAATCACGTCCTGTCATATTTCAGGCCTCCTAAAGCTGAAAGCATCGGCCTTAGCTTCATTTTTGTCTCTTCATATTCCATCTTCGGATTTGAATCTTTAACAATTCCGCACCCTGCATATAAAACAGCGGAATTTGCCTTCACAAGACTTGAGCGGATCGCAACAGCAAACTCGCCATTTCCTTCTGTGTCAAGCCATCCAATCGGCGCGGCATACCACCCGCGGTGCATCGGTTCAATTTCTCTGATCATGCTCATTGCTTTTTCCTGAGGCAAACCGCCAAGTGCCGGGGTTGGATGCAGGTGTTTAACGATATCAAGGAGCGATGATTGGTTATTCAATACTCCTTCGATCGGTGTATATAAATGCTGAACATTTTTGGTTTTATAAATTCCCGGTCCATTTGGACATTGAAGATCAGAGCAATGATTAAGAAGAGCTTCTCTTATCATTTTTACGACATATGCATGTTCTTCCAGGTTTTTTTGATCCTCAAGCAGTTCACGCTCAAGCAGCTGATCCTCTTTATCTGATGACCCGCGTTTTATTGTTCCGGCAAGACATGCAGAACGGACGTGCTGATCTTTTATTTGCACAAGCCTCTCCGGTGTAGCTCCAATAAAGCTTGAGCTGCCGTTTTCAAAAATAAACCGGAAAGAGGATTGCTGCTCATTAATCAGTGTTTTCAGGGCTCCCTGGACATCAATCGGCGTTTCAGAATCAAGGGTAATGTCTCTTGCAAGGACAACCTTATCAAGTTCTCCATTACGAATGGATTCTGTCGCCTTTGTAATAGAAGCGAGCCATTCTTCTGTATGGTGCTCATTCATTTCGAATGGCGCAGGAGTGCTGCCAGCTGTAATTTTACCGCGGCAAAGTTTCTTTACATACAAGGCCCGTTCAGTGAAGTCAGCCTCTGCCTCTTCCACTGTTTCATTAGGCAGGATCACCTTTGCAATTGTGACCTCAGGTTTCTGGCCTTTTTTCCATACACCTAAAAAACTCGGAAGAACAAACCTGCCTTCTTTATAAGGCTCCCAGAGATGGTTCTCATTTTTAAAAGGATCAAAGGAAAATCCGCCCATTAAGATCGGGCCCTTATCAGAATTTGACGAATCTGTATATTTTTTAAAGCGCTTCCATTCGGTTTCAATCTCCGTAAATCTTGCATTGGACTGTTCAGCTGTATCTATAATCCATTCATTTCCCGCTCCAACCATCGTCTCATCTGAATTAGGCGACATCCAGAATGTTCTCTCGCCTGAATAAAGATCTTCCGCTGCAGCAAAAAAATGAAGGGGGTTTATATGTGGTACAGGAATGGTTCGGCTGACGATAACCTGCTGCCCCTGTTTGGCATCATCAACAGCTAAGGCTAAAGTCTCCCTGAATGTTTTGCGCATTGTGGTAATCACCTTGCATACCCCCGTAATCCGTAAAAATCGCTTTTTCTAACATACACCCGCATAAAGGGTGTGTCAATAGAATGAAACAGGCATATTCTGCTTCTTATCCTTATTATAATACGTTTTGGAATCCGAATAAATCGGAAACCCTTGAGAAGCAATGACAGTAAGGATTCATTGACAGTAAGTGTCTATTTAACTACACTTATAGTTGAAGAAGATTGTCTTCTATTGTGAACTAAAGGAGAGAAGAGAAATGCACCCTGATACACAACCGCATTCAGCTCCTTCCATAGAACCTGATAAAAATTGGCGGATTTGGTGGATGCTTTTACGGCCTCACACCTTAACGGCAGCCTTTATTCCGGTAGCGATTGGAACCGTAATGGCCATGAAGGAAGGATCATTTAACATTTGGCTGTTTTTATCAATGCTCGCAGCCTCAGTACTCATTCAGGCAGCCACTAATATGTTTAATGAGTATTTCGATTACAAAAGGGGCCTTGATAACGAAAACTCCGTAGGAATTGGAGGAGCAATTGTCCGGAATGGTGTTAAGCCGAAAACTGTTCTTAATTTAGCTTTTGCCTTTTTCGGGATATCAACCTTACTCGGCATTTATATCTGCTTCCAATCCAGCTGGTGGATTGCTGCTATTGGTACGCTATGCATGATTGCAGGCTATCTTTATACAGGCGGGCCTCTGCCTATTGCCTATACACCGTTTGGAGAACTGACAGCTGGTCTTTTTATGGGAGTCGTCATCATTTTAATTTCATTTTATATCCAAACAGGAACAATCAGCATGGAAGCATTTCTCATTTCATTGCCTGTATCTTTATTGGTTGGAGCCATTCTGCTTTCCAATAATATCAGGGACTTGGACGGCGATAAAGAAAACGGACGCAAAACGCTGGCCATTTTAATGGGACGTAAAAAAGCAATTGATTTCCTTGCTCTGCTATTCATCTGCTCTTATATCTTTATTGTTGCCTTTATTATTGCAGGGACCGCATCTTTTTGGAGTCTTCTTGTCTTCCTGAGTGTGCCAAAGTCAGTCTTTGCTGTTAAAGCTTTCAGAGGAAAAAGTCTTCCAATGGAAATGATGCCCGCTATGGTAGCTACAGCACAAACCAATACACAGTTTGGCCTGCTGCTTGCTGCCGGACTATTTATCAGCTATCTATTCTAAACACGGTCCTTGACCGTGTTTTTTTTTGCAGTTTGCTCATACTAAGTACAGGATTCCAAATTACAATGTATGGAGGGAGAACCGCTATGCTAACCGATCACCAGCTGAATGCCTTCCGGGAACAACTTCAGACTGCGAAAACAGAGCTTGAACAAAGATTCGGCGAGAACGGTCACTTTGGCCTTGAAAGCGGACATCCGCATGACACAGTGGGTGAACTATCCAGCTATGATAATCACCCTGGAGACGAAGGAACTGAGCTGTATGAGCGTGAGAAAGATGTTGCCTTAAATGAACATGCAGAAGAGGAATTGAGTGACATTAACCGGGCGTTAATGGCGATTGAAAAAGGGACTTACGGAAAATGTGAAATATGCGGCACAGATATTCCAGCTGAACGATTAGAAGCAATCCCATCTGCCACTACATGCAAAGAGCACTCGCCCAACCAGTCCATATCCTCAGATCGTCCCATTGAGGAAGAAGTACTGTCTCCTCCATTTGGAAGATTCACTTCTGACGATAAAGATTCAGTCGCATTTGACGCAGAGGATGCGTATCAGGAAACAGCAAGCTTTGGGTCGTCGGAATCTCCTTCAGATTTTGAATATCCAATGGAGGATTATGAGGATGCATACATTGAATCGGACGAGCCTATAGGTTATGTAGAGGATTACGAAAATTTTGCCGGAACGGATATCGAAGGCAAAAACGTGACCATCTATCCAAATGATGAACATGAAAAATATGAGGACGCCCTTGACGAAGAAGGCATCATGACCTCCTTTGGAGACCTTCCTGCATCTGAAAAAGAACGATATACCGATTGACACCCGGGTCTCGTTTCCTGCGAAGGATAGAGGAGCTAAAAGGCTCCCCTGAGAATAATTCAGAAACCCGGAAGCGCTCCGGGTTTTGTTTTTCGTTTCTGATGAATGAATTTTTCTGTTTACTTAACCATAATGGATTAAGCTGATGGAGCGGAAATCAGCCTAAGCCAATCCCATGTGAAAGGTGCTTTAAGTCCTTATTTTCCGGACACCGCCCATTTTCTAAGCCTATCCACAGGTTTTAAACCGCTAGCATAAGTGAATAGAAAGAAATACAGCGGTTCTCAACGAGGTCCGCCTTTAAGCATTTACCATAGATCCTGAGTTGAAGCGGGGGTTTGGTAAATGATCAGTTAAACGAGGAGGAGCGTCCATGGTACGATCCATACTTATTTTTGTTATTACATATGCCTTATTTTTAATAAGCGGATTTTTGTTTCAAATTGATCAAAGCTGGTATGATGCGCTGAATAAACCTGCTTGGACACCTGCCGGAGGTACAATCGGAATGATTTGGTCAATTCTTTTCGCTTGTATTGCGGCTTCAATTACCATCATTGATCGAAAAGCAGGGGGACTTAACAACCTTAAGCCTGCATTTTGGATCATACTAATTGTGAATTATCTCTCTAATCAATTGTTCAGCTTTTTCCAGTTCAGTCAAAAAAACCTTGGTCTTGCGACGATTGACTGCGCCATTGTTGCCATTTCTGCAATCATTTTAACTGTCTTTGCGTTAAATATTCGAAAAATAGCGGGTATTCTGCTTGTTCCATATGTGCTGTGGACTTCATTTGCCACCTTCCTATCGTTTATGTTTTACTCGATGAATTTATAATCGAGTAGGAGGGGGTGATTAACCCCCGACCTCTCACACCACCGTACGTACGGATCCGTATACGGCGGTTCGAAAGTTTATGAAACCACAATCGTTAATTGTTTTAATCCAAGTTGATTCCAGTACTTGTTAGGAAGGGCTTTGTGGAGAATGGGGTTCTTAGAATTC
>NZ_JAQV02000008.1 GCF_000732485.2 Bacillus sp. SJS
GATATTTTGGACTTTACTTTGTGTTGCAAGCTCGTCCTAGAGTGTCCAACCTCGAATGTGATTCGTGTACCTCGGACCGAGGGTTTGTCTTCGGCTTCCTCCAGATTCCACGTCGCCATGGACACCCTTGCCTTCGACTAATGGTTCGCATATCCCAACGCCCATAACGGACTTTCACCGTCTAGTTGATGAACATGCCTGGCACACAACACAAAGAGCCTTGCCGCCGGACAAGGCTCTCTTGATTAATTAGCTTCCCACTGAGTTAAATATGGATAAGGATTAACGGCTTTAAAGCTCGAGTCATACAAACCGAAATGCAAATGGGAGACAAATTTTCCTGTAGTGCCCTCAGGACCATACCCGCTGCTTCCTACATACCCGATTAATTGCCCTTTTTTAATATCCGTTCCTGGATCGATTCCATCTGCATATTTAGAAAGATGAGCATAATAAACGTTGTAGCCATCCGGTGTATTGACTGTCAATCTCCATCCGCCAAGTTCATTCCATCCTTTTCGTGAAACGCTTCCGTCAGCAGCGGCATACACTGGGGTGCCTTCTTTAGCCATGATATCTGTACCCTCATGAACCCTTGCCCCGCCATACTCTCTTGATTTTCCCCATGTATCCACAAATGGATCATACGTACCTTCATTTAGAGGAAACTGCCCGCTGTCCAGAGAGGATAAATTCTGATCTGCATTCACTTCAAGCTTTTGTCCAGCATAGATGGAGTCGGATTTGAGGCTGTTTAAGCTTTTAAGCTCAGCTACACTCATTTTGTACTTTAAAGCTATACCGCTTAGAGTTTCTCCGCTTTCGACTGTATGTATGGATGCTCCCTTTACTTCAGTAATGCCTCCGCCGATTTTTAGTGATTGTCCCGGAAAAACAAGATCGCCTTCCAAACCATTTACCTGCATCATTTGAGCAACTGTCATATTGTGGCTGTTCGCAAGTTCGGAAAGAGTATCGCCCTTTTGTACGGTCACTGTTTCCTCTGCAGCTGCAGGGATTGTGATAGAAGCAGCTGAAAACGCTGCAGCCAGAATAACTGGCATATACGTATGTTTCATGTCGCCGCATTCCTCCTCTTTATAGTTGGGTAGTCACCTATCCCATGAGAGGATTCGAACTGCCCCAGCTCTTTACTTCGCAGTTAGAAAAAACCAAACGGATTGTCCTATAAAAAAGAGATTTTTTACAAAAACAGGTGCGTTTAGACTCTTCCTGGATTTTCACCCAATTCCCTATGGCTCCATTTCTCACGAGCATGCATATGTTAGAAGCAAACAGCACGGGAGGAAATCGAATGGATGATCTAAATAAGCCTGACAGAAAGACTGCTGTCCTGCTTGCAGACTGCTGCCTCCTTGCTTATGATGGGGCACAGAATGGCGGGGAATTTAAAGCCCCTGAAGGCTTTGTCAATGTGGTCTCATTAAGAGGGAATATACTTGGTCAAAACAAGTGGTTTGGATTTATTATTGAATCGGACCGGCACATCATAGTTGCCTTTAGGGGAAGCCAGTCAGAACCTGATTGGGCTGCTACAGGGGATATTGAGCAGGTTCCTTATCCATATACATCCGCCGGCCTGGTTCACGATGGCTTTCTTGGAATCTATCAATCTTTTCGAACAGATTTATACAGATCCATCAGAAACCGCTCTTCCCGAAAAAAACTATACTTCACGGGACACAGTCTAGGCGCCGGCATTGCAACCCTGGCTTCTTTGGACGCTTCAGAAAATACTGGGAACTCCAACATATATATGTATAATTTCGGTAGCCCTAAAACAGGAAACAGACGATTCGTCTCTACTTATAGTAAATCTGGCATCCGCTATTGCAGGTTTGTTAACAAAGAGGATCTTGTCCCTCTTCTTCCACCGGGTAAAATAACAGATTACAGTCTGGGCAAAAACTATTACTACGCCCATCTTCCAAATCAATGCTTATTTTCTCTTCAAACCGGAACCATTGCCGGAAACCATAGTATGGAAACATACTATAAAGCTGCGGAGAAACTTCCATAATCGAAAAGCGCCCCTCCTGTATTGGAGCGGCGCTTTTGAGCGAAGTTAAATCGGCTTAATTCTCCAAATTCCATCTGCGTACTCTTTAATGGTTCTGTCACTGGAAAATGAACCGGAATAAGCAATATTTATTAAAGATTTTTCCTGCCATTCCCCTTTATTTATGAAGGTCTGCTCTACCCTCTCCTGTGCTTCTGCATAGGATGAAAAGTCTTTCAGAACAAAATATTGATCATTATGGGCGATAAGCGAATCATAAATCGCTTCGAATTCCCCTTCTGTTTCATGGAAGAAACCATTGATCAGCTGATCCGCTGCCTGGCGTATCCGTACATCGTGATGGTAATACTCGGTTGAACGGTATCCTCCATTTTCATAGTAGTCTAGCACTTGTTCTGCCGTGAGACCAAAGGTAAAAATATTAGAAGGTCCTACTGATTCAAGAATCTCTACATTCGCTCCATCTAGAGTACCGAGGGTTAAAGCACCATTCATCATAAATTTCATATTTCCTGTACCTGAAGCCTCTTTAGAAGCAGTGGAAATTTGTTCACTTACATCAGCCGCAGGGAAAATGGACTCTGCAAGGGAAACACGGTAATTCTCCATGAAAACCACCTTAATCATCTTGGAGACTTTAGGATCGGAATTCACCTTCTCAGCTAAGGAATTAATTAGCTTAATGACTTTTTTTGCATAATAGTAGCCTGGTGAAGCTTTTGCCCCGAAAATAAAAGTACGCGGATAGACGGAGAAGTTGGAATCTTCTCTTATCCGGTTATACAAATACATAATATGGAGCACATTAAGCAGCTGCCGTTTGTAAGCATGCAGACGCTTGACCTGCACATCGAAAATAGAGGATGGATCTACCTTCATAGAAGATTGCTCAAAAATTTTCTGCGCAAGAAGCTCCTTGCGCACCTGTTTAATTTTAGCGGTTTTTTCTTTCATTCCCTCATCATAGATAAAACGTTTCAGCTGAATTAAATATTCAGGATCCTTCACCCAGCGCTCGCCGATTGCCTCTGTGATTGTGCTTGCAAGCTCTGGATTTGCCTTCAGCAGCCATCTTCTGTGGGCAATCCCATTTGTCTTATTATTAAATTTCTCAGGCTCAAATTCATAAAACAGCTTCATTTCACGCATCTTCAGGATATCGGAATGGATTTTTGCCACCCCATTGACACTATGGCTTCCAGCAATCGCAAGGTGAGCCATCTTAACCAATCCATGGGCAAGAATCGCCATTTGCTCGATTCTGTTCCAGTCACCCGGATATCTCTCCCATAAAGCTTTACAGTAGCGTTCATTAATTTCTTCCACAATTAAATAGATTCTTGGAAGAAGTGGTTTAAACAAATAGATTGGCCACTTTTCAAGGGCTTCTGACAAGGTTGTATGATTCGTGTAGGAGATCGTTTTTGTGGTAATTTCCCAGGCTTCTTCCCATTCCATTCGTTCTTCATCCAAAAGAATTCTCATCAATTCCGGAATCGCCAATACTGGATGGGTATCATTAATATGAATGGCCACCATTTCATGAAAATTATGAAGGCTGCCATTCTTTTTACGAAAGGAGCGAATGATGCTCTGCAAGCTGGATGATACAAGGAAATACTGCTGCTTGAGGCGTAAAATTTTCCCTTCATCATGTGTATCATCCGGATAAAGGAATTCAGAAACGGCCTCAGTTTCCCGCTTATAGGTAAGTAAGTCTCTATTTAGAGGAGGATGATGGGCGGGCTCTGCGCTCCATAATCGGAGCGTATTAACGGTGCTGGTTTCGTATCCAATCATAGGCATATCATAAGGTACGGCTACGACCGTTTCCGGCGAAACATGTTTAAATTCCAGTTTTCCATCCACTTCACGGCTTTCAGTCGTTCCCCAAAATGCAATATCAACTGCCTGATCGGGTTTTCTGACTTCCCACACGTTTCCATGGCGCAGCCATTGTTCCGGATACTCAACCTGATAGCCATCTGCAATCTTCTGATCAAACAGTCCATGTTTATATCGGATTCCGCAGCCATGGCCTGGAAGATCAAGCGAAGCAAGAGAATCAAGGAAACAAGCAGCAAGGCGGCCAAGACCGCCATTGCCTAAACCTGCATCCGATTCGGACTCTTCAATATCCGATAAGCTGATTCCAAGCTCTTCAAGACCCTTTTCTACAACATCCCGAATACCAAGGTTCAACAGGTTTTGCCCCATTAGTTTCCCCAGCAAAAATTCTATTGATAAATAGTAGACCTGCTTATTGTTGGCAGAGCGGTTTTTTTCGTTCGTTTCAATCCAGTTCGTGCTGATGTATTCTCTCACCATATTGCCTAAAGTATTGTATTGGTCCCTGCTGGTAGACTCTCTGAACGTCTTTCCATATGTCATTTCCAGTCTCTTAAGAAAGCTTTTCTGGAAAGATTCTTTACTTGAGAACAATACTCCCACTTCCCATCAAATCAGTATAAAGCTGATTGTATTTGCTGGCAGATTGAGACCAGCTGTAATCCTGGCTCATGGCGTTCTTAACAAGCTGGTTCCATAATTCTTTATCCTCTCTGTAAATAGAGAGAGCACGTCTGACTGTATGCATCATGTCATGTGCATTAAAATTTTTGAATGAAAACCCATTTCCGTCACCAGTTGCTTCATTATAGGAAAGAACGGTATCATTCAGGCCGCCGGTTTCACGAACAACAGGTATTGAGCCATATCGAAGAGCAATCAGCTGCCCTAGTCCGCACGGTTCAAATCTAGACGGCATAAGGAACAAGTCAGATCCTGCATACACTCTGTGGGCTAATGGCTCATCAAAACCTATGTAAGCTTTTACATTTTCCGGATATTTATGTTCCATATGGCGGAAAAAGTTTTCAAATTCGGCTTCGCCTGTTCCAAGGATGATCCATTGCGTATCGTTATCCACCATCTCTTCCATCACATGGCGGACAAGATCAAGACCCTTTTGCTTAGTCAGCCTGGTAACCATGGAAATAACCGGGACTTCAGGTCTTTCAGGAAGCCCGAACATTTTTTGCAAAGCAGCTTTATTTTCCTGTTTTTTCTCAAGGCTTGACACATCAAATGGTGTATTTAGGAACGCATCCTTTGCCGGGTTATAAATTGTGTCATCGATTCCATTCAAGATCCCGTGCAAGGAGGCACCTTTTGCCCTAAGCAATCCATCAAGACGCTCCCCGTAATAAGGAGTCTGAATTTCTTCCATATAGGTTGGGCTGACGGTCGTAATGGCTGAAGAAGAAATAATTGCCGCTTTCATGAAGTTCACGCATTGATAAAATTCGAGTTTGTCAGCTGTGAAATCCTCATGTCCCAGATTCAGGAGATCATAAATGATCTCCTGTGGGAAAACGCCTTGAAACTCAAGATTATGGATCGTAAATACGGTTTTCATTTCAGCGTAAAATGGATCGGCTGCATACACTTCATTCAGGAAATAAGCGACCATGCCTGTATGCCAATCGTGGCTATGAATAATATCAGGCTGAAAATCGATCGCTTTAATTGCTTCCAGGACGGCTCTTGAAAAGAACGAAAATCTTTCTCCATCATCGTAATGCCCATATAGAGAGTCACGTTTAAAATAATATTCGTTATCCAGAAAATAATACGTAACTCCGTCCATTTCAAATACTTCAATGCCGCAAAACTGAGATCTCCAGCCTACAGCTACCTCAATCTCTTTTACTTTTGTCATCTGCTTTCTGTATTTTTCGGGAATCTGCCCATACTTTGGCATGATGACTCTCACGTCAGATCCTAACCGGGTAAGTTCTTTTGGCAGTGCTCCAGCTACGTCTGCCAATCCGCCGGATTTAACGAAAGGCACACATTCAGATACGGCAAACAGAATTTTCACGACTTAATCAGCACTCCTTGAACAGATCCTTTGCGCAGGACAATTGGATGCTCCATGGTGCCTTTCAGAACTTCGTGATTACCAATTTTAACATCCTTATCTAATATAACGTTTTCAAGCACGCAATTTTCTCCCACAGACGATTTTTGCATAATTATCCCATTTTTTATTACCGTATCTTTGCCAATATGAACCGCTCTGAAGATGATTGAGTTTTCTACATGCCCTTCAATACGGCATCCGTTTGCAATCATAGAGTTTCGTACATAAGAGGATTTAAGATATTTAGTAGGAGGTTCATCCTTTACTTTCGTATAAATTGGCGCAGCTTTAGGGAAAAGCTCTTTCCAAACTTCAGGCTTTAATAAATCAAGACTGTAGCGGAAATAAGATTGAATGGAATCAATCACGGAAACATACCCGTTAAATGCATATTCACAGATATTTAGCTGGGATCTGCCTTCATTGACGACTTGATTTAATGTTGTAAAACCATTGTTATCATAGGAGGAAATTAAATCTTTAAGCAGTGAGGTTTTAAGCACGTACATTTGCAGAGAATTGCCTTCTTTAGTGATCTCCGTTACATCGCAGCCCATTTCAATATGATGCTTAAGGACTTTGCAGAAATCAATGTTGCAAACGGTATGGCTGTTTGTAATAACCGTATATTCCTGACGGCTTCTTTTAAAGTAATCGAAATGGTCTTTGAACTGGCGGAACGATCCAAATTCATCGTATTCATCATGCAAATGCGGAGAAGGGAAAAAGAACAGTCCGTCGCGCTTTCTGTTTAAATCCCACTCTTTTCCTGATCCAAGGTGATCCATTAAAGAACGGTATTGGTATTTAGGGAATATAGCGACGCTGTCTACTCCTGAATTAACCAAATTAGAGAGGACAAAATCTATTAATCTATATCTTCCTCCAATGGGAATAGCAGCCATTGAACGATTTTGTATTAAATCATCAATATTCTGGCTATGCGCTGTTGCATCAATAATTCCAAGCATGCTCATGTTCATGCTTTGCCACCTCTTTCGTCTCAAGTAATTTACGTTCTTTTATTCAGTGACTTCTGCATCGCGCGCAGCCACTTGCTGCTGTCTAATATAGTCCGGAGTAACAAGGAGGACTTCTTCTAATCCAGGGTTTGAACGGATAACCGTTCCATCTTCAATAGTCATTCCGCTTGGAACGATGGCATTCTCAATATAGACGTTGCTTCCGATCACCGCATCCGGCATCACAACACACTTTTTAAGGAAGCTATCTTTGCCCACTGTTACACCCTGGAACAGGACAGAATGCTGTACGGTTCCGTATACGACACAGCCCTCATTTACCAGAGAATCAGTTACTTCTGCTTCTGCAGAAATAAATTGCGGCGGCTGGTTAGGATTGACGGAATAAATTCTCCAATCTTGACTGAACAGGTTAAGCTCAGGATCATCTTTTAATAGATCCATATTTGCTTCCCAAAGACTTTTCACAGTTCCTACGTCTTTCCAGTACCCTTTGTATGGATAAGCTACAAGCTTTTTCTTTTCTTCAATCAGGAGCGGAATAACGTCTTTCCCAAAGTCATTGCTGGAATACGGATTACGCTCATCCATTTCCAAATATTCCTGAAGAACAGACCATTTAAAGATATAAACGCCCATTGAAGCCAGGTTATTCTTAGGATTTTGAGGCTTTTCATCAAACTCTACAACTTCCATCTGTTCGTTCGTGTTCATAATTCCGAATCTGTTTGCTTCTTCCCATGGGACTTCAATAACTGAAATCGATACGTCGGCGTTCCTTTCCACATGGTAGTCCAGCATCTTAGAGTAATCCATCTTATAAATGTGATCACCAGAGAGAATCAATACGTATTCAGGGTCGTATTGCTCTAAATAGTTTAAGTTCTGATAGATGGCACTCGCTGTGCCTTTGTACCATTTTACTTCAGAGGATTCAGCATATGGTGGAAGTACAGTTACCCCGCCATTTTTACGATCCAGATCCCATGCGCTTCCAATTCCGATATAAGAGTGAAGAACGAGCGGCTGGTACTGTGTAAGAACCCCTACAGTGTCAATCCCAGAATTCGTGCAATTGCTCAGTGTAAAATCGATTATTCTGTATTTCCCTCCAAATGGAACGGCAGGCTTAGCCAAATTCTTAGTTAATGAACTAAGACGGCTGCCTTTCCCCCCTGCCAGAAGCATTGCTACGCATTTCTTTTTCATTGTTGTTCTCCCTTCTCTTTTTAATTGCTCTCAGCAAGCTAAAACCAAATGGCGGGACCGTCATGCTGATGCTGTACGGCTGGCCATGAAGTTCCTCTTTTTCAGCTTTCAATTCTTTGAGATTCACCTGACCCGAACCTCCGAAATGAACATCATCACTATTCAAAATCTCTACATATCTCGTGTCTGCCGGTACCCCGATTTTGTAGCCGTGGTACACATCGCTTTTGAAATTACAGACTGCAATAAGCACTTCCCCTTCTTTAGATCCTTTTCTCATGAAGGAATAAATACTTTGTTCCGCGTTGTCTGCATCAATCCATTCAAATCCTTCCGGAGAATGATCCAATTCATAAAGAGGCTTTTGCTTTTTATAAACATTCATTAGTTCTTTAAAATAAACCCTTGTATCACGGTGAAGCTCATAATCCTCGAGGAACCAATCAAGCTGCTCAAGATCTTTCCATTCATCAAACTGGCCGAATTCAGACCCCATGAAAAGAAGCTTTTTCCCTGGATGTACAAGCATGTACCCTAGCAGCAAGCGCAGCTGAGCAAACTTTTGCCAGTAATCACCGGGCATTTTGTTGAGAAGTGATTTTTTTCCATGAACGACTTCATCATGAGAGAATGGAAGAATGAAATTTTCATTGAAAGCATACATGAGAGAAAAAGTCATCTTATGATGAATATGCTTGCGGTCATGCTGGTCCGTCTCCATATACTCCAGCACATCATTCATCCAGCCCATATTCCACTTATAATTGAATCCCAAGCCTCCTTCCGAAACAGGGCTAGTAACCAAAGGCCAATCAGTAGAGTCTTCAGCAATCATAAGTGTATGAGGATCATAGGCAAAAACTGTCTCATTCAGCTTTTTCAAAAAACTTACAGCGTATGGATTTTCAAACGAATCACTATTTGGCCAATAAAGCATGTTGGCTACCGCATCTACGCGGAAACCATCTATATGATATTTCTCCAGCCAAAACAGGGCATTCGAGATCAAAAAGCTATGTACTTCCGGTTTGCCCAAATCAAAATTGGCTGTACCCCAAATTACATTTTCCCGATCATTATAGTTTGAATATTCAAATACCGGCTCCCCGTCAAACATATATAGACCATGTGCGTCCTTGCAAAAATGTCCCGGAACCCAATCCATGATTACTCCCAGGTCGTTTTGATGGCAGGCATCAATAAACTCCATAAACTCCTTAGGTGTGCCATATCGGCTTGTGGCAGAGAAATATCCTGTTCCCTGATAGCCCCATGAGCGGTCATATGGATGTTCAATCACCGGCATGAGCTCAATATGTGTAAAACCATGATCGATTGCATAAGGTATTAACTCTTCGCTTAGTTCTTTATATGAATAAAGGCTTCCATCCTCTTTCTTTTTCCAGGAAGCTAAATTGACCTCATAAATAAAGACAGGCTTTTGATAAATGTTTTTTGTTTTTTTCTTTCGCTGCCACTTTTGATCGTTCCATTTATACCCTTCCAAATCGGCTACAATAGAAGCTGTATTAGGTTTAAGCTCTGAATAAAAAGCAAACGGGTCAGCTTTCAGCAGCCTGGAACCATTTTTGGCAATCAGTTCGTACTTATATACATCTCCTAGCTTCAAATCCGGAAAGAACCCAGTCCATATCCCTTCATTGCTTACTTTCTCAAGTACGTAATCCGTGCCCTTCCACTGGTTAAAATCACCGGCAATTCTTACCTGTTTCGCATGCGGTGCCCACACAGTGAATTGAACTCCGCTTACTCCATCAATAGTCTTAAAATGAGCGCCAAATTGTTCAAAGCTCTTAAACAGGCTTCCTTCATGAAACAAATGAACCTCAAAATCTGTAGGACTTGCAATCATTCAGCATAAACCCTCCCCGCATTTTAGAGTGTATCTCAATCTATATACCCCTTTTACTACTTTTTAATTCTCTACTTTGAAAAAAAATCCTTTTGTGCAAACGCTTTTATAATTAGACATAATCTAACAAATATTTATCGCAGGTGCACACAATGTTATTTTTCTAAATAGAATTAAGAAAAGTATAAAAAAAATAGAGGTAAACCCTTTGCTGCGAGGGACTTCCTCTATAACGAACAAATAAAAGCATTATTTTAAAAACATGATTATTTGAAAAAAGTGTCGTAATTAGTCGAATTTTATTTTTTTAAAAAAGCTAAATTACAGGAAAAAATGAAGGAATTACCACAGTGAGGAAAAGGTTATGTTTCGTCAATATATTCTTAATTGACTTTTAAAAACAGTAATTCTTTCAAAAATGGAGCAGCTGTGTCAAAAAAAGCTTGCAGATTCCTCTGGCTTGGACTATATTTCTAAAAAAGATGACGCACAAGGAGGCCGCTGCCTTGCTAACTCTAACCAAACCGGATTTCAGATTAAAAGAGGCATATATGGAGTTTTATGAGGAATGGAAAAACTCAGAAGAAAAAATTGTTCCATGGGTAGTAGCTGAAAGCCCAGCTGACTTTGAAAAGTATCTCCATTATTTAGAGGAGCAGGAGCAAGGTAAAAATATTCCGGAGCAATTTGTTCCCCATTCTACCTATTGGCTTCTTTTGGGCAAGAGTCGCATTGTTGGAGCTGTTAATATCAGACATAGGCTGAATGAGTACTTAAAAGAGCGGGGAGGACACATCGGATATGGAATCAGACCTTCTGAACGGCAAAAAGGATATGCTACAGCAATCCTGTCCCTGGCTCTGGCTGAATCAAAACGAATGGGGATTAAAAATGTGCTTGTTACATGTGACAAGTCCAATATTGCATCGGAGAAAACGATTTTAAAAAATGGAGGAAAATTCGATTCGGAGTTTATAGAAGAATGTGGAACCGTGGTTAAGCGATTTTGGATTGCCGATTGAACTGCTTCAGTTTTAAAAGAATAACGCAAAAAACGCTGCAGACGCAGCGTTTTTTCAATGACCCGTACGGGATTCGAACCCGTGTTACCGCCGTGAAAGGGCGGTGTCTTAACCGCTTGACCAACGGGCCAGACAGATGGCGGAGAAGGAGGGATTTGAACCCTCGCGCCGCTTACGCGACCTACACCCTTAGCAGGGGCGCCTCTTCAGCCACTTGAGTACTTCCCCATATATAAATAGATGATCTGTGAAAGGATTCTCACAAACCTGTTTAACGCTTATAATGAAAATGGCTCCGCAGGCAGGACTCGAACCTGCGACCGATCGGTTAACAGCCGATAGCTCTACCACTGAGCTACTGCGGAACAA
>NZ_JAQV02000009.1 GCF_000732485.2 Bacillus sp. SJS
CGGAGTTATCCCAGTCTTACAGGCAGGTTGCCCACGTGTTACTCACCCGTCCGCCGCTGACCTCCGAAGAGGTCCGCTCGACTTGCATGTATTAGGCACGCCGCCAGCGTTCGTCCTGAGCCAGGATCAAACTCTCCAAAAAGTAGTTTGACTAGCTCTTGTTTGTTGCTCTAGAATTAACGTTGGCACTTCGATTTGTTTAGTTTTCAAAGATCATTTTGTTTCGTCCGCTTCGTTTAGAAGCAACTTTATTACTTTACCACGTCTCAGGATGCGAGTCAACAACTTTTTTTAAGTTTAATAAACTGCTATATTCCCTTCGATGAGGCAAGAATTAAACTTTACCATGATATTTTACTAGAGTCAATCTTATTTTTTAATTTTTTCCTCCATACCAAGAAAACCTTCCGGCGGTGACTGAGTTGAGAATGCTGACCCAAAAGATTGCTGAAGAAATTATCATCCGTACAATGAAGATCATTCCATACAATATTAATATTATGGATGAAGAAGGGACAATTATTGCTACAGGAGAGAAAGCCCGCCTCCACAAACTCCATGAAGGGGCGCTTTTCGCATTGGAAAAGAACGGACGCATCGATATTAGTGAAGATACCGCTTCTTTATACAGAGGGGCAAAGCCTGGCGTCAATTTGCCTATCTTCTATAGAAAACAAATTATAGGTGTAATCGGAATAACCGGTCCGCCAGTTGAAGTTGGTGCTTTTGGTGAAATTGTGAAAATGGCCGCTGAACTAATTGTTGAACAGAACCAATTAGCTGCTCAGCTTCATATTAACAACCGGATGCGAGATGAAACCATTATTCAGTTTCTGAATGCCAAAATGGAAGATCGAGAAAAATGGATTAGCCGGGGCATACGCTTTGGCATTGATTTAGTGTTACCGAGAATGGCTGTCTTCTTCCGGCTTCAAAAACCTTCTGTTTTCAATCTTTCTTACACTAAGGGCCTCGTTGATCATTGGGTTAACGGGAAAGGACTCGTCATCCCATTATCGGAAACAGAACTTGTCATTCTATTTGAAATAGAGGGTCCTTATTCTGAGAATCAAAGAATTGCGCTGCTTGATCGGACGGCCGCTTTCCTGAAACGCTGCAACAGGAATAACCGATTTATTACAGCAGGATTGGGGGATTATGCAGAGGGTATAGTGCAGAATTCCTTCCGGCTGGCCAGGATTTCTTTATACTGCGGCGAAAGCCTCTATCCTGATCAGGACTTGTATGATTACCGCAGGCTCGCTTTGCCTGTACTTTCCTCCACCTTTGGCGACCAGGCGCTTGTTCATGAGTACAGAAGGATTAAATCCGCTCTGTTAAATTCAGAGCAGCATGCAGTTTTACTGGAAACCATTCAGGCTTATATCGAACTGGATGGAGAAATCAGCAAAATCTCTGAATCTCTTTTTATACATAGAAATACACTTAGGTACAGGCTTCAGAAAATTGAAGAGGTTACCGGATACAACCCTAAGACCATCAATGGAATAACGGCACTTTCCTTAGCTCTCATGCTAAACAATTAAGAGAACACCGCCGAATGTGCACCTGCACAACCAGCGGTGTTTTTGCTGCTCTCTTTTTGTTCTCTTGTACAATGATCTCCTTAAAGAAAACGCTTACAATTTAATTGAAGGGAGATGGAATAAATGAATATTGAGGTATCTTTACTGGGGGCACTTGCTTCCCTTATCATTGCAATTTTTCTCATATTAAAGAAAGTGCCTCCTGCATACGGGATGATTGCAGGGGCTTTAATCGGGGGACTGATAGGAGGAGTCAATCTTCCTGAAACAATTCTGCTGATGATTGCAGGAGCAAAAGATATTACACCGGCCATCTTGAGAATACTGGCCGCAGGGGTTTTAGCCGGCGTACTGATCAAATCGGGATCTGCAACGGTAATGGCTGAAACGATTGTCAGGAAAATCGGTGAAAAAAGGGCATTGCTTGCTCTTCTTCTTGCTACTCTCATCTTAACGACCGCTGGAGTCTTTATTGATGTCGCTGTTATTACAGTGGCTCCTATCGCGCTAGCCGTCGCCAAGCGTACAGGCATTAGCAAAACTGCCATTCTCCTGGCAATGATTGGCGGCGGGAAAGCCGGAAATCTGATGTCTCCGAATCCGAATGCCATTGCTGCGGCGGATGCTTTTCAGGTACCTTTAACGTCCGTAATGGCCGCCGGCATTATTCCCGCTTTTTTCGGTGTTGCCGTTACATATGTTCTTGCTAAGCGCCTGGTAATGAAGGGGGATGAAGTAAAGGAGTCAGATCTGGAGATAAAAAACGAGGAACACCTTCCATCATTTGCAGCGGCTATAAGCGGCCCGCTTGCAGCAATTATTCTGCTGTCGCTGCGGCCAATTGCCGGCATAGAAATAGATCCGATTCTTGCATTGCCAATCGGAGGAATTGTAACAGCTATTGCCACCCGGAACTCAAAAAACATTACCGCCTTTTCTGCATATGGACTGGAGAAAATGTCCGGTGTAGCCGTTATGCTGATTGGAACTGGGACACTTGCAGGTATCATTGCAAACTCTGCTTTAAAAGGGGTTTTGGTAGATGGGTTAACCGCAATGGGTTTGCCGGCCTTTATTCTTGCACCAGCATCAGGAATTTTCATGTCTATGGCAACGGCTTCAACAACTGCAGGAACAACAGTTGCGAGCACCGTTTTCGGTCCGGCTATCCTGGATCTCGGTGTGGCAGGAATTGCCGGAGCGGCTATGATCCACGCTGGAGCTACAGTTCTAGACCACCTTCCCCACGGCAGTTTTTTTCATGCAACAGGAGGAAGTGTTTTCATGAGTACGAAGGATCGGCTGAAGCTGATTCCATACGAAACGCTTATCGGACTGGTACTTACGATTATTTCTACACTCATTTTTGGAGTGTTAAAACTTTTCTAGAGAGGATGAACGAAGATGAAGATTGTTATAGCTCCCGACTCATTTAAAGAAAGCATGACCGCACCTGAAGCAGCACATGCTTTTTCAAAAGGATTTAAAAAAAGATGTCCGGAAGCGCATGTTGCGGAGATCCCTCTTGCAGACGGCGGAGAAGGGATGGTCCAGGCAATGGTTCACTCTTCTAACGGAGTTTTCATTAAAAAAACGGTAACCGGCCCTCTATCAAACCAAGTGGAAGCGGTCTATGGAATAATTGATGGCGGAAAAACGGCTGTCATCGAAATGGCGGAAGCATCCGGCCTCCACCTTGTCCCTCTCGCTTCAAGAAATCCTCTGCTCACAACAACAAAGGGTACAGGGGAATTGATCAGGGATGCGGCGTCTAAGGGCGTAAAGAAGATGATCCTCGGTATCGGGGGCAGCGCTACAAACGATGGCGGAGCTGGGATGGCGGAAGCATTGGGGGTTCGTTTGCTTACCTCATCAGGTACTCTGATCCAGCCTGGAGGCGGAGGTCTAAGTGAGCTTTTTTCTATTGATATAAGCGGGCTGCTTCCTGAACTAAAGGATATTGAATTCATCGCCGCTTGCGATGTGGACAATCCCCTTACCGGAGAAAAAGGCGCTTCCGCTGTATTCGGTCCGCAAAAAGGCGCCACACCAGCCATGGTAAAGGAATTGGATCAGAACCTTCTCCATCTTTCTTCTATTATAAAAAGAGATTTAGGAAAAGAAGTGAGAGATTGCGCAGGATCCGGTGCAGCCGGAGGTCTTGGCGCCGGACTAATGGCTTTACTAAATGCAAAGCTCAAGAAAGGAATTGATCTCGTTCTTGATGCGATTGATTTTGACCGCCTTATTGCAGGAGCCGATTTACTGATCACCGGCGAAGGCAAAATAGACAGTCAAACCTTGCATGGAAAAACACCGATGGGAGCTGCAAAAAGAGCTCTTACACAAAACATCCCCGTCATCGGAATTGCCGGTACACTTGGGAACAATGCGGAAATCCTCTTAGAAAACGGATTTACCTCCCTCTTTTCGATCTCGCCGGGGGCCATTTCCCTCGAGCAAGCATTGACAGACGGGCCGAAAAATATGGAGCAATTCGCTTTTAGCCTTGCAGGAATTTTACAGGTGAAAGGGAATGTTTAAAACGGACAGCTGCCTGAATGACTACGGCAGTTTTTTTCTTTTCCAGAAATTCTCTTTAAAATATGAACGGTATTCGTAACACCCGTCGTCTAAGTTTTGAAAGGGGGCAACCAATGAACGCCGGCAAATTAAAAGAAACCCATTCCTTAGATAAAGAAGAAGTCCTTCATGAATTGATGGATCAATACGCGGATGAATTGTCTTACCTTGCCTACTCCTATGTGAAAAACATAGAGACAGCAAAGGATTTAGTTCAAAATACGTTCGTCTCAGCTTATACGCACCTGGATTCATTTGAAGGCAACTCGAATATGAAAACATGGCTCTACCGAATTACGATCAATAAATGCAAGGATTACTTGAAAAGCTCCGCCTACAAAAAACTGGTGCTGACTGGAGCAGTGAAGGAAAACGCAGACACAGGAGCTAACCCTGCCCAAAGATTTGAACGTAAAGAACAGGCCACGGCCATTCGGCAGATTCTCGAAAAGCTGCCCGTTAAATACAGAGAGGTCATCATTATGATGTACTACCAGGAACTCACTACTAAAGAGATAGCAGAAGTGCTAAAAATACCGGAGGCGTCAGTCCGGACGAGACTTCGCAGAGCTAAAGACAAATTGACGCCTCTTCTTCAAAAGGAGGCCCTTGGATATGAATGATCCATTTAACAAAAAAGACTACCTTACTGATCATGAGAAACAGCAGCTGAGGTTCAGCAGGCACGACCGGAATATGGTATTTGAAAAAATCAGGCAGCAGCAGCCTGCAAAAGAACGTCCTTCAAGATTCAAAAAAGCGATGGCCTATGTCCTGACTCCAGCAGTCGTCGGATTAATTGCCATTCTGGTAGCTGTGCAAACACCGATAAAAGAAGACATTATTTCAGCCTTTCCCGCTCTAGGCTCTCTTTCTTCCCAATACGGAAGCCCGGAACTGAAGTCAGCTGTCCAAAAGAATAAACCGCAGATAATCAATCAGTCAGCAGAGGACAAAGGCATTAAAATCACGATTAAAGAAGTGCTCTATGACGGCCCCCGTATTTCCATGTACTACGAAGTGGATTACAAAGGGAAAGCATATGATCACATCCAGACCAATTTAACCTTTACCGCAAACGGTGAGGACATGCGCAATAAGCATATCCTGGGCGGTGACATGATGGGCATGCCAAAGGATGCACCGAAGAACCTTCATTTTGAAACCATTGAATTTAAGAAGAAAATGCCAAAAAAAATTAAACTCGAAATCAAATCAAAGTCTGTTTTCGTATCCAATAAAAACCGTAGTGGTCCTCCAAAAGAAATAATGGGAAAATGGGCATTTTCATTCCCAGTGGAGAAAAAAGGAACCGAATACCGCTACACGCCAAATATAAAAGCAAAGAAAGAATCCGAATTTTCCATAAAAGAAATTGTATTTGCGCCAACGGGCATTCAGCTTTCCACCAACATGTCCAATTGGAGAGGAAAGTATAATGACGATGCCCTTACTAGTTATTATCTGTTTGATGACAAAGGCAATCGGCTTGAAATTAAGAACCATGCACATACAGACTACGAACGAAAAGACGGCAAGATAAACGAAAGTACCATCGCGGTCTTCAAACCGATGCAGCGCATCCCGGAATTCGTTACAGTCCAATCCAAAAAATACTATTATCCTAGAGAAAATAAGCCTGTAACGAAGAGCATTGAAGAGAAGCTCCCTCTTTATATCCCGCAAAATAAAGACGGCGGACTTACAGTTACGAAGGTTGAACAGAAAAAGAATGAAGTGTGGATTCATTATGAGGTAAAAGGCGATGACCCCCAACTAAGAAAATACTTTTTCAAATTGTTAAAAGTAAAGGATGGGAAAGTGGCTGATTGGCTGGATGATCAAACGTTGAAATCTGCTGACAGCAGCAGGAAACACATCGCTAAATTCAAAACATCCTACAGCAAGGACTTACAATTTGAAGTATCATCACCGCCTGAAACGATAGAGGAGTTCAAAGTCAAAGTCCCTCTCAAAAAAGAATACCTTGAAAAAAGATGATATCAAAAAACCGGAGCCCCTTATATCAAGGCTCCGGTTTTTCACATTAATGATTCGCTAGGAAAACAAAATACAGAACAAAGATGACAAACAGTCCGTACATGACCGGATGGATTTCTTTTCTTCTTCCGCTCATGATCATCGTGATCGGGTAGAAGATGAAGCCCATGGCAATTCCTGTTGCGATGCTGTAGCTAAGCGGCATGGCAATGATGGTCAGGAAGGATGGAACCGCGATTTCGAATCGCTTCCAGTCGATTTCTCCAAGAGAGGAGACCATCAATACACCGACGATGATTAATGCCGGGGCTGTAACGGATGCCGTGATAACTGAGAGGAGCGGCGAGAAGAACAAGGCTAACAGGAATAGAGCGGCTGTTACGACCGATGCGAATCCTGTTCGGGCTCCCGCTGCTACTCCAGCGGATGATTCAATATAAGAAGTGGTTGTGGAAGTACCAAGGATTGCTCCAATCGTCGTGGCTCCCGCATCAGCGAAGAGCGCTTTTCCTGCACGCGGAAGTTTGTTATCCTTTGTCAATCCCGCTTGGTGGGAAACGGCAACGAGTGTGCCGGCAGTATCAAAGAAATCGACAAACAGGAATGTAAGGATGACAACAAGCATTTGCAGAGTGAAGATTTGATCCAAGTGTGTGATGGCTGCACCGAAAGTAGGTTCAAGGCTCGGAACTGCACCAACTACCTTTGTCGGAAGGTCGATGAGTCCTGTGGCCATACCCACGACAGCTGTAATCAGCATTCCGAAGAAAATTCCGCCGTTCACTTTTTTCACAAGCATGATGACCGTAATGATGACTCCAAAAACAGCCAGCAGTGTTTTCCCGTCACGGAAATTTCCAAGACCGACAAGGACGGCATCATTATTAACGATAATGCCTGCACTTTGAAAACCAACAAAAGTGATGAAAAGACCGATTCCGGCTCCGACGGCAAATTTCAGTTCTGCCGGTATCGCATTAATGATTTTCTCACGAAGTCCTGAGAGGGTTAAAAGAGTGAAGAAGATACCTGATACCAATACGCCCGACAAAGCTGTCTGCCATGGAATCCCCATCGTTAAAACAACGGAAAATGCAAAAAATGCGTTCAAACCCATACCCGGTGCCAGTGCAACGGGATAGCGGGCGAGCAGTCCCATGAGCAATGTTCCAACCGCAGCAGCCAGGGCTGTTGCCGTAAAGACCGCGCCCGGATCCATTCTCATGCTTGCAGGAAGATCTGGGACCGTGCTTAGAGAAAGGGTATTCGGATTGACGAATAGAATGTACGCCATGGAAAGGAAGGTGGTTAATCCGCCGATGATCTCTTTCCGATAATTCGTCCCGAGCTCTTCAAACTGAAAATACTTTTTCATCTTGTGGTTCCTCCTATTAATTAAGGAATCCGCCGCATATATTGAGAGGGTAAAAGAAAGGATAAGTTCAAACAAAAAGCGCCTCTGTATACATACAGAAAGCGCTTGACCGTTTACGATACAATGAATGCGCAAATTACGCATCCGTCCTATCGCCGTAGTCAAGCCATTTAAGGTAGCTTGGTAGAAACTCTTGGGCCATATCCCCAATATTATACGACGTATTACCTATTCACTTATATGAACATTCTATCAGCATGATTCGACAAAATCAATAGAAAAAACGAACATTTAATAAAAAATGTTCGTTTTCGTTCGTGTATCTATTCCCACTCAATGGTTGCAGGCGGTTTGCTCGTAATATCGTACACAACCCGGTTCACGTGGCTTACTTCATTGACAATTCTCGTGGAGATGACTTCAAGCACATCCCAAGGAATTCTTGCCCAGTCAGATGTCATACCATCAATGGATGTAACCGCGCGGATTCCAATTGTGTAGTCATACGTTCTTGCGTCACCCATAACCCCTACACTGCGGATATCAGGAAGAACCGTGAAGTACTGCCAGATTTCGCGTTCAAGATCGGCTTTCGCCACTTCTTCACGCAGGATGGCATCGGATTCGCGGACTATTTCCAGTTTATCTTCCGTAATCTCACCAAGCACGCGGATTCCAAGACCCGGTCCAGGGAAAGGCTGGCGCCAGACGATTTCATCCGGAATCCCCATTTCGCTTCCAAGAGCACGGACTTCGTCTTTAAACAGGGTGTTCAAAGGCTCGATCAGCTTGAATTGCATATCTTCTGGAAGTCCGCCGACGTTATGATGGGATTTAATCGTTTGGGCTGTTGCCGTGCCGCTCTCGATGATATCCGTATAAAGCGTTCCTTGTGCAAGGAATTCAATGCCTTTCAGTTTCGTTGCTTCATCATCAAAGACATAAATGAATTCATTTCCGATGATTTTACGTTTTTGCTCCGGATCGGAAACTCCCTTCAGCTTGTCCATAAACCGTTCCTTTGCATCGACTTTAATTACGTTCATATTAAAGCCTTCGCTGAAGGTTTTCATGACGCCCTCTGCTTCATCCTTGCGAAGCAGTCCGTGATCAACGAATATACAGGTCAGCTGATCGCCAATCGCTTTATGGATTAACACCGCTACAACAGATGAATCCACACCGCCGCTCAACGCGCACAATACGTTTTTGTTTCCTACTTGCTCACGGATTTTCTGCGTTTCGATTTCAATAAAATTTTCCATTGTCCACTCATCGTGGCACTGGCAAATCTCATGTACAAAGTTTTTAAGAAGATCATTTCCAAATTCAGAGTGGCGTACTTCAGGGTGGAACTGCACTCCATAAAGACGGCGTTCTTCATTGCTCATTGCAGCGAATGGGCAGGACGGGCTGACGGCGTCCACTTTGAACTGCGGCGGAATCTCGGCAACAAGATCTCCGTGACTCATCCAAACCGTTTGTTCTTCAGGCAATTGCGTGAACAAGGCTGGAGAGTCCTGAACTTTAATCCGGGCTTTTCCATATTCTCTATGGCCGGCTGCTTCAACGCGTCCGCCAAGGTAATGCGTCATCAGCTGCATACCGTAGCAAATGCCAAGTACAGGGATGCCAAGGTCAAAAATCCGTTCGTCACAGCGGAATGCATTCTCCCCATAAACGCTGTTCGGACCGCCTGATAAAATAATCCCTTTCGGATTGATTTTCTTAATCATGTCCGCTGTAAGCGTATGAGGATGAAGTTCGCTGTATACACCGATTTCACGGATTCTTCTCGTGATCAGCTGGTTATACTGGCTTCCAAAATCCAGTACAAGAATCATTTCCTGGTCTTGAATTGATATAGTCATAACGGCACCTCTTCTTCGTCTATTTGGAATTAAGAAAAGCGCAAGCGCCTTGCAGGAATGAAGTTCTGCTAAGTGCGAGGCGTCCTGTCGCAGCACAGAACTGACCCGCGTCCTGCGAGCCTCCGACAAGCATAAGGCCATCAGCCGGAGGAAGGCGGCATTCCTTCCGCAGGATGAGAGACTTAAGACCTCGGGGGGCTAGGCGCTGGAGCTGGACAAATCACCTTTTTAAAATAAATGATTTGGTAAAAACCACACATTCTTAAACGGCAAAAAAGCTGAAACTTGCCTTCATATATAAAAATATAAGAAGGCAGAATTCCAGCTTTTAACAGACTGTATCCTGCCTTCATAGTCAGATCATTTAAGGTAATCCGGTAGAGACTCTCGAACCATATTATCGAGGATATATGAAGGTGAAAATCGTTTAATTTTCCCCATTCTAACAATCAGATAGGATCCGGTCAAGATGATGTTCTTTTAATTAAATTTTCCCACAATTCAGCTATTTTATCCCACTCCGCTTTTGCATCATCTCTTTTGTACAGTGCTTTTTCATAGCCCTTTGTAATATGAAGCATGTCATGGGAGCTGAGCGAGTAGTCCACGGATTTGGCAAATTCTCTGAGCGTCTCTCCATCCTGCCTTTTCAGCCCAAACCTTTCCAGCTGTTTGAGCAGGGCTGGATAGGCTGAGAAAAACACCTCGTCATCGCTTCGGTTTTTATATCTTGCCAGCATGATGAATGTTAGCCATTTTTTTCTTGTCAAATACAGAACCGCTGCAAGCACCAAAACTCCTCCGATTACTGCATAAAAACCTGTGCTGCCGATACTGAACTTGCTCCAATCAAACGTTTGTTTAGATGGTGCGGGTTGATCCGGCGCTTCCGTATCCTCCGGTTTTTCCGGCTTCTGCTGCTCCGGCTGCGTCTCAGGGACAGGCGGCGGCTGTGTGCTTGATTCGGTATTCTCCGTAAAGCTGTACGGGTTTGTAAATCCCTTTGTCGGTTCAAACGGTACCCATCCAGCACCCGGAAAATAAACTTCAACCCAAGAGTGAGCATTATTATTGGTCACTTCATAGATCCGGCCGGAGCCTTCCGTATCCATCCCCTTATAATCTCCCTCGGTATATCCCTTCACCCATCTTGCAGGGATGCCGGAAGCACGGAGAAGAACGATCATCGAGGTTGAGAAATTATCACAATAGCCCTGCATCGTTTCAAACAGGAATTGATCCACATAATCCTGGTCCTCTGACGGCACCCCAACCTCCTGCGTATTATAGGAAAAGTCCGAACCGTTTAAATGGCGTTCGATTGCTTTCGCTTTATCATATAGATTTTCTTCCTTAGCCGTAAGCCCGCTTGCTAAATCCAAAACGCGCTGAGGCATTTCAGGAAGCTGTGTATAACGGTTCATTATGTCCTGCGGCACATTCTCTGTACTCTTTACCTCTTTTAGCAGGGTAATGTCATAGCTTGGATAATTGTACTTCACTTCGTAGGAATCGATTCTTTTCCCCTCCGGCACACCTGATGGGGTCATTTCCTCTGTATCCAGATTAACGAGAAGTCCTGATACTTCCTCCGAAACATATTCCGTTAGCCCCATAGGATAGATTACATGATCGTACCCATATTGACGGGCAATATCAATCCTCGCAGTAAGGCTCTCGGTTGGTGTTCCCGCTTCAGACCAGGTGATGCCGATGTTATCTTTTTCCGTAAGCTGGGTCTTCCTTTCTCTTTGAGAGGTTGTCCATCCTTTCCCGGAATACACATCCTTCGTTTCCACTCTCCAGTAATGCCGCTTATTTGATGAGGCAGTCAGGACCGGGGTGTTATCCTGCATAAACGCACCGCCAAGGCTTTCATCATTCGTCCCATATCCGATTTTTTTCATGCCTGACCCGCTTATCGCTTCATCAAGAGAACCATAGGCCGTCAAAAAAGGAACAGGATCCTGCCACTGCGGAGCGGCTTTCGGTGAGGCCATCCCTGAAACAATGGAGACCGCCACAAAAATTAAGAGAAGCATGGTCCATTTCAAACGCGTATACCTCTTTACTGTTAGCTGCTCCATTCCTTTCAGACGATCAAAGTTGAGCATGCCCAGCAGGAAAAACCCGGCGATGACAATCCGAATGACAGCTGAAGATGCGTCATACTCCGTAAATGTATCCAAAATCGTGACATAGATGAGGGTCATTACAAAGAAGAACAGGATGCGCTTTTGCACAATGATCCAGTAATTGAGCAAATAGACGAGCAGCCACAGCAGGACGAAAAACAGGAATGTCCGGAACGGTGAGGTCATTTCCATCCATGATGAGGCAGGAATAAGACCAGCATTGTAAACAAATTCACCAGCAAAGCTTCGGAATCCCTCGACGAGCGGCATTTCTTTGTAAAAAAGCTGTTCAAGCGCGATGGCAAGGAAGCCGAGCTGAAGCGGGATGGTAATCATCCACGTTACCCTTAAATAAGAAAGGAGGAAATTAAGGGCGATAAAGAGGACGAAAATCCAGGTCGACCCGGTGTCTGTATAAATGTCCAAAGGAACAAGCCATTCCCACAGCAAAAAGAAAGCAAACAAATAGTAAAGGAGGGCCGTTATTTTCGAAAAAAAGTCTCCACTTGGCAAGGTTAAAACCTTCATAAGCTCTTCACCTCTTTCAAGGCTTGATCAAAGAACCCTTCCGATACAGCTTCAGCCGCTATGCCCCTCTTGTTCAAGCGGTCGAGCAAAACCTCTTCCTCCTGGGTAAGGAGCTGATTCTTTTTCCGAATAAAATAAAGCTTGAGGTCGCTGTAGCTTGCCCGGTGCTCAAGCTTCCTGACGAGCTCCATCGTAAGAACGGATACGATAAACAGATTGGAGGAACGATAGCCCCCCTGGCTCGCCATCCGCTCCTCCCATATTGAAAAAGAGGCGGAGCTTGGTTCAGGATTTACCCTCGCAAGCTTGCGGAAAATCGTTTGAAGCTGTTTTTCTCCGGGCTGAACGGGTGTTGTATCCAATTCAGTTCCCAGCAAAATGAATCCAAGCGGAGCCCCTGTTTTTATAATGGCTTTTGCCAGAGAGGCCGTAAAGGTAATCATCGGTTCAAAGGAATCAGACGCTTGCTGATCCATAATCAGCATCACATCATGTGTGCGGGTCTGTTCAAATTCCTTTGTCATAAACGAATCTCTTTTTGCTGTAGCCTTCCAGTCAATCCACGCCATCCGGTCACCCGGCTGGTATTCGCGGATGCCGGATGCCATCGTCGTGTCTTTTATATAGCGCTGAGAGGAAGCGCTTGCCCCCTGCTCATACTGGGGCTTTGAATGCCTGTAGCCCATTGAAAAGGCAGTTGGGTAGACGAGAATGGTTTTATCCGTCTTCATCGTGACCTCTTTTTCAAACAAACCGAGAAGATCACCGGTTTTAATGCGGATGCGGGAAAAATGATGCTCTCCGCGCTTCATGGATTGAACCGTATACGTAAAAACAGCTTTTCGGCGGAATCCCAGGAAAAACAACTTTCTTGCCGGCTGATCAGCAGCGGTCTGCTTCAGACCCGACGGCAGGCATTCTTCAGCGATGATATAGATAAGCGGAAAGGGAAATGGTCTTTCGAGCGTAATCTCCCCTTTAAGAATTTCGCCCGCAGAAAACTGATCCTTGCTAAGCGTTCTTGCCGCTCGAAAGGTTTGAAGCGGATAAACAGCAAGCAGGATGGAGTAAACGGCAAAAGGCAGAAAGGCGTAAAAAAGAAACCAGCTGACGAAGCCGCCTTGAAACATCGCATAGCAAAAGGCAAGCGCCGTCAATAGCAGCAGCAGAATGAGTTTCCAGATCGATTTTAAGCTTCTCAGGATGTCCTTCAAGGGGTCATGGACCTCTTCACCGGCACAGGGGTGCGGCTGATAATCTCATGGACAAGGTCTGCGGCAGACTGTCCGTCATAACGGGCTTCTGATTTTAAAATCATGCGGTGGGGCAGGGCAAATGGAGCCAAATACTGAACATCATCAGGAATCACGTAATCTCTTCCGGCAAGAAAAGCATATGCTTTAGATGCTCTCATCAGGGCTACTGAACCCCTTGGACTTGCCCCAAGATAGACAGAAGGATGATTACGGGTTTTCGTGACGATCTCAATGATGTAGCGCTTCACGGTTTCATCCATATACACCTTTTCCATTTCATCCTGCAGCTGAATGAGCTCACTCTTCGTTATAACCGGTTCGATTTGGGCAATCGGCACTTCCCCATCCGCACGGTTCAGAACGAGAAGTTCTTCCTGCGGAGTCGGATAGCCCATTTTAATTTTAAATAGAAATCGGTCCAGCTGCGCTTCCGGAAGCGGGTACGTTCCTTCATATTCAATAGGATTCTGTGTAGCAAGGACAAAAAAAGGCTTGTCGAGTGACATCGTCTGCCCGTCAATCGTAACGTTCCCCTCCTCCATGCCTTCCAGAAGAGACGATTGGGTTTTTGGGGAGGTACGGTTAATTTCATCCGCCAGCACGATATTTCCCATAATCGGGCCGGGACGGTATTCAAACTCCATCTTCTGAGGGTTATATATAGAGATGCCTGTTACGTCAGAAGGCAGTAAATCCGGGGTAAATTGAATCCGTTTAAAGTCCGCACCGACCGATTTGGCAAGTGATCTCACAAGCATCGTTTTGCCGACTCCCGGAACATCCTCCAAAAGCACATGGCCCTTTGCCAGCAATGCGGTTAAACATAGAACAGCAGCCTCCCGTTTGCCTGCCATGACCTTCTCGATATTTTCTACTACTCTTCCAAGCTGAGGTTGTATTGTCTCCAAATATTCCATAGTTTCCTCCTAAATGAGAGATGACAGCATCAAATGATTACTATATTCGAAACCGGCTTTTGAAACCCTGCAAAGTCTATCTAAAAACGGGGTGGGAAATGCATACAATTCATCCGTGCTTAAGTCCTATAATTATCTCTAAATATTTCGACAATTAAAAGCGGTTTTTTAAAAGAACTTGTCTTATTTCCTATTTTCGCACGTTCCCTCTCTTTTTTCCAATACAAAAACGGCCGTGCTAACGCATCGTCCGTCCTCGTTCATTGGATATAGTTACTTAAATGAAAATTCGATTTTTCCGTTATTTAAAACAAGATACGCATCAAACGGATTTTTCTTGCCTTTAAACCCTTTGATCTTTTTCGTTTTGCCTTTTTCGCACAGCAATTTAATCTGCGCAGGACTGATGGTTTTATTTAATATTTTCTTATTAAAGGCTTGCTTGCAGCCGTTCTGATAGGCGGAACAGCCGTAGAAGGTTCGCCTGTCCATCATATCGCCTTCCTTGCAGGCCGGGCAGCGGCAAATGGCTCCATCTTGCTGGGCAGGTTCAATCCGGCCTTCAACTGTAAGGCGGCCCACATCCGTTTTAGCCTGCTCCATGAGGGCAAAGCACAGCTTCCCTGCATTTTCGATGAACACTTCCCTGGACTTTTGACCGGAACCAATCCCTTTCAAAAAGGTCTCCCATTTCGCGGTCATTTCCGGTTTTGAGAGAATTGTCCCCTCCACTGCATCGCACAAAATACTCCCTTTTTGGGTGACAAACACACTATTTCTGTTTACTTCTATAAACTCACGGAGGATCAGCGTATCGATGATCCCTGCTCTTGTCGCTTCTGTTCCAAGTCCTTCGGCAGCATTCAGGGCTTCCTTCATTTCCTTGTCTTCAATGTATTTTCCAGCCGTTTTCATCAGCGTTATCAGCTGGCCGAGTGTGTACGGCTTCGGCGGCTCAGTCATGCCGTTTTTCACAGCGAGAACAGCCCTTGCCGCTTCCCCTTCTTGAACCGCAGGCAGCCGCTGCTCTTCCTCATTTTTCGGTTCCTTCCCCTCGAGGTTTTTCCAGCCGTTTATTTTGACGGTCTTCCCCTTCGTCAGAAAATCGTTTTTCCCGATTGAAGTGGTGATGACGGTTTCGTCATACACATGGTCGTCCAAAAACATTTTGAGCATGCTTTTTACGACCTCTTCGTACACGGTTTTTTCCGGCGGAGAAAAAGCAGCGAATTTAGCCGGGGATACAAGCTTTTCTGTCGGAATAATGGCATAGTGATCTTTCACCTTGCTCGAATCTACGTATCTTTTGGATGGGTATAGGGACTTGGGTGCAAACGATAAGGAAAAGGTAGTTTTATAGCCTTCCAGGTTCCCTTTTAAGTATGAAAATTCTTCTTCCGTGATGTATTGGCTATCTGTCCTTGGATACGAAACAAACCCCTTTTCATATAGCTTTTGGACCGTTTTCAAAACAGTGGTCGGGCTCATTTTCGTCCGTCTGTTCAGGCTTGCCTGCAGGGTCGAAAGGCTATGAAGCTTCGGCGGCTTGATCCGCTTTTCCTGGACGGAAATGTCTTTTACGGCGGCTTGATATTCATTCGTGTCCGGTGTGATATCAGGACGTATTTCCTTTTGCATGTCCTCTTCGGATTTAAATTTCTTTGGAATTTTCCCCTTATAGGTGCCGTTCTTTACGGTAAATTCTCCTTCCAGCTCAAAGAACGGCTCTGGTTTGAATTGTTCAATTTCCTTCTGCCGGTCATAGATCAGCTTCAGCACTGGAGTCTGCACCCTGCCTACACTGAAATTCTCTCTTACTCCTTTTTGCTGAAGAAGAAGGGTATATAGGCGGCTCGCATTGATCCCTATAAGCCAATCACCGATTTGCCTCGCCTGCGCTTCGTAAAAAAGCGGTTCGCTTTCCTTGCCGTCTTTCAGGTTGGAAAATCCGTTTTTCACGGCATTTTCTGTATAGGAAGAAAGCCAAAGCCGTTTCATCGGTTTATGGGCGGCACCGGACATCATGATGAGAAGACGGGCAATGTTTTCGCCCTCTCTCGCTGCATCTGTGCCGATAATAATTTCAGAAGCTTCCTTCAGCATCGATCGGACGATCCTGAATTGCTTTGCCTTGTCTTTCGATATTTTGTATTCGAATTTTTCGGGAATAATCGGCAATGTCTCAAGCGACCATTTTTTCCAGGTTTGATTGTATTCGTCCGGGTTCTTTAAATCGACTAAATGTCCAATAGCCCACGTAATAACGGCTCCTTTCGGAAATGGACCGCACGGCTTTATCTCAATATAGCCCTCTTTTTTCACTGATGGAAAAGGAGCAGCGAGCAGCTTGCCCTGATCGGGTTTTTCCGCCAATATGACGATCAATGTGATTCTCCCCTTATCCTTTATTCATTTGCCCAAGCGCTGCAGGCAAACAGGTGTTTCTCTTTCTTTATTTTCTCACGTTCCGCTTCTTTTTTCCAATACAATGATGGAGGGGTATTTATCTTGAATGACTGAAAAATTCATCATAAACCACCGGAAAGTCTGAATAACACTCTAGTCTTGACTTCGAAACGGCCATGCTTAAGGATTAGTGGCGGCTTTTATAGATAAAACCCCCGGGGATTGTCCCGGGGGTCTCGATTTCCATTATTTTTTTATTAACGCTGGCGGGCAAGCTCTTTGGAAGGAGGCTTATGGATGGCGAGTCCTGCGAGATCCTCTACCGCTTCGAGCAGCCCTTCATTCATGCTTGGGTGCGGATAAAGAGGGAACGATAGGTCTTCCACCCTCGCCGCCATTTCAAGCGCAGTGATGCCGGTGCTGATCAATTCGGCCGCTCCGTTCCCCATTAAATGGATGCCAAGAATGACCTCATTTTCTGCATCAGAAACCACTTTGGCAAATCCGTCTTTTTGCCCTGAAAGAGAAGCGAAGCCGTTTCCTGCAAAAGAAAACATCCCTGTCTTTACTTTATGTCCCCCAGCTTTCGCTTCTTCTTCTGTTAACCCCGCACAGGCGATTGGCGGCTGGCTTCGGATGACCATCGGAATGAACCCGTCATTCCATTCGGCTGGAAGTCCGGCAATAGATGCGGCTGCGGCTTTCCCCTGACTGATCGCTTTGACAGCCAGCTGAATTCCGCCTGTAATATCGCCGATTGCCCAAATATGGGATAGGGATGTCCGGCATTCCCGGTCAACCTGCACGAAGCCCCGGGAATCTGTTTTCATGCCAAGACGGTTCAGCCCTAGCTCCTCTGAGTTGCCCTGAAACTCCGTCTGTAAATAAAGATGTGTTCCTTCAATTTCAAGCTCTGTTCCATCATCTGCTTTAAATAAAGCTTTCAGGGTGCCCTCCTGTTTCAGGGCTTGCTTGAGTTCCATTCCCTGCTTCCATTTGATTTTCGTTTTTTTCATAACCCTTATAAGCTCTTTCTCTATGGAAGCATCCAGTCCCGAAAACCCGTGTTCATGAACCAGGGTGACCTCGCTGCCCAAAGACCGGTAGCTGAATGCCGCTTCAATCGCCGTATAATCGTTTCCATATAAAATCAGATGTTCCGGTAAGCTTTCAAGGCTGTACAGGGATCTCGAATCCAGAATATATGGTGGATCTACTGCAGCGGCTGAATGAGAAACAGGGGAGGTTCCGGCTGCAATGATGGCGGCTTTGAATGAATAAACCTGAAAATCATCTCCGTTTTCCACTCCGATCCGATCATCAGATAAAAACGACGCTTTCCCTCTGATCAGCTCCACCTTATGCTGCCGGCAAAGTGCCTCCACTCCTTTTCTCAAATTGGCTGTCACTTGATTTTTGTATTCAGCGGTTTGAGAAAGGTCAAATGAAACGTGGGACATGCTGATTCCCAAGCCGCCCATTTTAGAAAGCTCTCCATATTTGGCCGATACGTGGGCGAGCACCTTCGATGGGATACAGCCCTGATTTAGGCAAACACCGCCAAGGTCCCCCTTTTCAACCAGGGTAACCTCCTTCCCAAGCTGTGCAGCCCGGATTGCCGCTGTGTAGCCTCCGGGTCCCCCGCCGATGATGACCAGTTCTCTTTCCTGCGCCAATTCTCCGACTACCATTACACCAGCTCCACAATCAGCAATTTGGGATGTTCTATCAGTTCTTTAAACCGGTTTGTAAACGCGACTGCCGCCGCCCCGTCCGCGACCCGGTGATCGAAGGACATGGACACGTTCATCATTAAACCAATCACAATCTCCCCGTTTCGGACAACAGGCTTTTCCTTCGTCGTATGGAAGGCCATTAATCCGGTTTCCGGATGATTAATGACAGGAGTGGCTCCTATGCTTCCAAGCGGTCCAACGTTGCTGATGGTGAACGTTCCGCCCGTAAGCTCCGACCGGATCAAACGGTTTTCTCTCGCTTTTTCATTCAATTCCTTCATCTCTTTATGAATTTCCAGGATCGATTTCGTTTCCACCTGGTGCAGCACCGGTACGATTAGCCCATCCGGCGAATCAACGGCAAGGCCGATGTTGTATTCCGATTCAAGGACAATGACTTCCCGTTCTTCATCAAGCTTGGCGTTGAATACAGGAAAGTCCTTTAATGCCATGGCAGCAGCCTTGATAAAAAAAGCGGCGGCCGAAATGGAGCGGCCCGCTTCCTTCAGTTCGTTTCTGAAGGTCATTAGCTCTGTCATATCGACTTCTTCAAAATGGGTAACATGCGGAATCGTTTTGAGGGAATGAACCATTCTCTTCGCGATTTGCTTTCTTCTTCCCTTGAATGGAATGGTCTGCTTTTGACCTTTTGTCACCGGCACGGCTGCAGGTTTTTCTTCTGCCGCAGGCGCTTCCTTCACCGGTTCCGGCTGCTCTTGCTTCGCTGCAAGACCCAATACATCTTCATCCGTCACTCTTCCTGCGGGTCCGGTGCCCTTGAGCTGTTCAATATCAATCCGGTTTTCCCTTGCAAGCTTTCTCGTAAAAGGAGTGGCGAGCACTCTGGCTGAAGCTGGCCGGGTCTTAGGAGTGCTTTCCTTTATAGGGACTGCTCCTCCTTCGTCCGTCTCAATGACAAGAAGCGTCGTTCCTACCGATACCGTTGTCCCGGGTTCTATAAGAATTTCTTTCACGACCCCCGCCCCCGGAGAAGGAAGTTCTGCCGTCATTTTGTCCGTTTGCACTTCGATGAGGGGCTGATCCCGTTCGACTCTCTCTCCGTGTTTAACGAAATAGTGAAGAATGTCTCCCTCTGTCATACCCTCTCCAATATCATGAAGCTTGACTTCCAGCATCTTTCCACCCGCCTCCCTTTAATAGTGAATGACTTTTTCAACCGCCTGAATGATTCGTTCCGTATCAGGAAGATAGTGCTCCTCCAGTGAAAAAAATGGAACAGGTACATCAAAACCGCTCACTCTTGTAATCGGTGCCCGCAGGTATAGAAAAGACGTATCATTGATAACACCCATCACGTCATTTGCCAGTCCCCCGGTAGCATGTGCTTCCTGAACGATAACCGCTCTGCCTGTTTTCTGCACAGATTCTGCTATCGTTTCTTTATCCAGCGGATAGAGTGTTCTTAAATCAATCACTTCACAGCTGACTCCCGTCTGCTCAAGCTTCTCGGCAGCCTTGGAGGCCTGGACTGCCATCGCTCCCCAGGCGATCAGGGTCACGTCGCTGCCCTCTCTCCGCCTGGCCGCTTTCCCGATTTCCACTCTGTATTCACCCTCCGGCACCTCTTCCTTGCCTGCACGGTAGAGCCTTAACGGTTCAAGGAAGAGAACGGGATCCGGATCTTCGATGCTTGCGATGAGCAAGCCTTTTGCATCATATGGAGTGGACGGACAAACAACCTTCATTCCAGGCATGTGGGTAAACAGGGCTTCTGCGCTGTCAGAATGAATTTCCGGCGCCCGTATTCCGGCACCGTACGGAGCTCGGATCACCATTGGAACCGTGTATTTCCCCATCGTTCTCATTCGGATTCTGGTTGCATGGGTTGCGATTTGCTCATACGCCGGATAGATAAATCCGAGGAACTGGATCTCCGCTACCGGAATCATCCCATTGATTGCCATGCCGATTGCAGTCCCCATTAGCCCCGCTTCACTTAGCGGGGTATCCATCACCCGCTCTTCCCCAAACTCCTCCATCAGCCCTTCTGTTGCGCGGAATACCCCGCCGTTGCTGCCGATATCCTCGCCAAGCAGCACCACTTCTTCCTTCTTTTGAAGCATCGTACGGAGACCATCCGTAACAGCCTGAACCATTGTCAGCTTGTTTGTTTTCACTCTCATTTCCATACTCATCGGCCTGCACCTCTTATTTGGTTCATGTATTCTTCCTTCTGCTCCCGAATCGTCCAGGTTGGCTCCGCAAATACATGGTCAAACAAATCATTGACATCAGGCGGAGGGAAGGCTTCCATTTCGGCAACGGCTCCTTCGATCTGTTCCTCTGCTTCCTTTTGCACGAGGTTAGCCCAATCGTCCTCCCAGATTCCCTCATTTTTCATATAGCGCTCAAGCCGGAGAAGCGGATCGATCGTCCTTTTTTTGCTCAGGCTTTCCTCCTGATTTCTGTACTTCTTCGGATCGTCCGCTGTCGTGTGGGCACCGTATCTCCACGTCACGGCCTCAAGCAATGTCGGCCCCTCTCCTTGCCTGGCGCGTTCGAGAGCCTGTTTCGTATAAAAATAAACCGCGAAAATATCATTGCCGTCGATTCTGTAGCCCGGAATGCCGTAGGCAACAGACTTCTGAGCTATTGTCCTAGAATTCATCTGTTTTTCAATCGGCACGGAAATCGCAAAATGATTATTTTGATTAAAAAAGACAACCGGAGATTTAAAAACACTCGCAAAATTAAGTCCCTCGTGGAAATCTCCTTCAGAGGTCGCCCCATCGCCAAAATAAACGATGGCGGCATTGCCGGTTCCTCTGCGTTTCTCAGCAAGAGCCGCCCCCGCAGCATGCGGAAGCTGGGTGGCAATCGGTACAGCCGGAGGAAAAATTCGTTTCCCGCTTGGAACGGTGCAGCCTTCCATTCTTCCGTTCCAATACAACAAAACATGCGGAAGCGAGTGGCCGAAGGTAATTGCGGCAGCATGGTCACGATAGGTCGGAAACAGCCAATCGCGTTCCTTCAGAGCAGAGGCGCTGCCGACCTGCGCCGCTTCCTGGCCTTCAAACGGAGCATACGTGCCAAGGCGCCCCTGTCTTTGCAGAGAGATCGCTTTCCGGTCAAACGTCCGTACGAGAATCATTTTTTCATACATTTCCTTTGTAAGAGACTCTGAGATATAGGATTTAAATTCCTCGTTTACAAGATTCCCGTTTTCATCCATAATCTGAATCATTTCAAATCCGTTTTCCATGCTTTCCCCTCCGCGTTATCGTTTAACGTTCCACTTCGGTTTCTGATTTGCCGTAAAAAAGCTGCTGCGATTCTTTCTTGCTTCAATCCGCTGTTCACAGAAAAGATCCGCGGCTTCTGCTGTACAAATGCTACGGTCCTCGGAATGTTTGTAGACCTCTAAAAGGGAGGTGTAAATGGCTTTTGTTTTCGTCAGCACCCGCTGCTTATTCGGGCCGTACAGCTCATCGGCCACTTGAATCAGTCCTCCGGCATTCACGATGTAATCCGGGGCATAAAGGATCCCCCTTCTCCAAAGGTCCCCTCCGTGCTCCTCCCTTTCGAGCTGATTATTGGCAGAGCCCGCTACCGCCTTCACCTTCAGCATCCCGATTGTATGATCATTAAGTATTCCTCCAAGGGCACACGGAACGAAAACATCAGCATCCACTGCATAAATTTCGTCACCCTTCACCGCCTTAACCGACCCCGGAAGCCCTTTTGCTTTTTGATTCAGCAGCTCGATCGCCGCTTCGTTAATGTCGGACACAAAGACATCTGCCCCTTCCTCAAGAAGACGCTCCGCCACCTTGAAGCCGACCTTCCCAAGCCCCTGAATGGCATACGTTCTTCCCTGAAGCGCATCATCTCCCCAAACCGCCTTATTAGTGGCTTTAATGCCATAAATAACTCCGAGTGAAGTCGGAACAGAGGAGTCACCGCTGCCGCCGTATTCTTCAGGAATGCCGACGATGCAATGCGTTTCCTTCGAGGCATGGACGAAATCCTCCGGTGACGTGCCCATATCCGTTCCCGTATAAAACCGGCCCTTCAGCGATTCGACAAACTGCCCGAAAGCCCGGAACATTTCCGGTGATTTGTCTGTCAGCGGATCCCCGAGAATAACAGATTTCCCCCCGCCGAAATCCACATCCGCTGCTGCACATTTATAGGTCATGCCTTTGGATAGCCGCAGAACATCATTCATCGCTTCATCTATATTGGCATATGGCAGCATTCTGCATCCGCCAAGTGCCGGTCCGAGAGTTGTGTTATGTATCGCGATAATCGCTTTTAACCCTGTATGGGGATCGTTGCAGAACACCACTTGCTCGTGTCCGCTGATTTTAGCGAATACATCCATTCCCGCTGTCCCCCGTTCCTCCAATAAAGTAAACGCTTTCATTTCCTTCCTCCCTCAAGAGCCTGCTGAATTTTTGAAGAGATTTCTTCCTTCTGCAGGATGACCTGAACCACTTCTCCCTTTCCAATAAGCCTGTTATCCGTATACGCTTCAACATCCGTGTAAACCAGGTTTCTCTCTTTTTTCACAAGCGTTGCGACCACCCGTACAAGCGACCCCTCACCCGCAGGCGCAATATGCTTCAGCTTTACCGAGGCCCCCATTCCCTCTTCCCAATCCTCCAAAAAAGGAAGAATGATCTTCCTCGATGCCCACTCCATACTGTGTACCATCGAGACAGTGGAATAGACGGGATGAACAACCTTCCCCTCAAATTGAGCGAACATATCCGGTGTAACCATCACTTCGCAGGCAGCCTGGCAGCCAAGCTCCATCCCCTTTTTCATCTAACCCCGCCTTTACACGCTGAATTCGACATAATATTACAATAATTGTTAATAACGTTTATTTAACGCAATCTTATCATTTCGTTATATAATTTTCAATCAAAAAAAAGAAGGATTTTACTCCTTCCTTTCATGCATTCAGCAAAGCCCTGTCATTTGCCATCTGCTCGCCCCGTATTCGCTGGAACTCGCTCATTAATTTTTCAATAGTAAGCTCCTTTTTCTTCTCTTCATCCACTGATAAAATAATCTGCCCTTTATCCATCATGATCAGCCGGTTGCCAAGATCCAGCGCCTGCTGCATATTATGTGTCACCATAAGCGTCGTCAGTCCGTATTTGCTGACAATTTCCCTTGTTAAATTGGTAATGAGCTCCGCTCTGGACGGATCCAGTGCTGCCGTATGCTCATCCAGCAAAAGAATTGAAGGCTCTGTAAAGGTCGCCATCAACAGGGAAAGTGCCTGTCTCTCTCCCCCGGAGAGCATGCCGACTTTGGCATTCATGCGATCCTCAAGGCCAAGATGCAGCGATTCTAGCGACTCTTTAAAAAAGTCACGGCGTTTTTTTGTAACCGCGGTTCCAAACCCCCGTTTTTTGTTTCTCGAATAAGCCATCGCCAGATTTTCCTCAATAGTCATAGAAGGCGCGGTTCCTGCCATCGGGTCCTGGAAAACCCTACCGATCAGTTTGGAGCGCTTGTATTCAGGAAGCGCGGTTACATCCTTCCCTTCAATTTCAACGATACCGGTATCGGGCGGCAGGACGCCGGAAATCACGTTCATGACCGTTGATTTACCGGCTCCATTGCTACCGATGATGGTAACAAAATCGCCTTTCTCCAATGATAGATTAATTGAATCGAGGGCGATTTTCTCATCGAGTGTTCCTTCATTAAAAATTTTGTTAATCTGCTTTAGATGCAGCAATGGCCTCCCCCTCTCCATTTACACCGTGAAGGTCTTGCATCCGTTCTTTGTATCTCCGCGCTTTGCGTTTCTTCTGGCGGCGCTGCTCCATCACCTTTGGCATGATGAGGGCAAAAATAACAATCACGGCGGTAATGAGCTTCAGATCACCGGTATCAAGCCCTTCGACTTGAAGAGAAAGACTGATCACGATGCGGTAGATGACCGCCCCGCCAATAACGGCAAGCGTCGTTCTCGCAATCGTTTTTGTTCCGAATATGGCTTCGCCGATAATGACAGATGCGAGACCAATAATAATCATTCCAATCCCCATGCCGATGTCCGAAAACTTGGCATATTGGGCAACGAGCGCTCCGGACAGGGCGACCAGCGCATTTGATAGCCCCAACCCCAAAATGATCAGGGAGTCCGTATTGGCTGAAAAACTCCGGATCATCCGCTGATTGTCTCCGGTTGCCCGAATCGCCAGGCCTGTTTCTGTCTTAAGGAAGCGGTCTGTCAGCCATTTAATGAAAAATGTAACAATCAGCATGAACAGGAGGATGCCCCATCCTGAAGGAAGACTGCCTCCGAGCCCTATACTTGAAAGCAGGCTGTTCAGAGGAGCATCAATGCCGATATTCTTTGTAAAATCAGAGATGGCTGTGAAAATCGTTTCCGAGTTTAGCAGAGGGATATTCGGAACCCCGATTGACGTTTCAGACGTCGTTCCCATAATCCGCAGATTGATCGAATACAAGGCAATCATCATGAGTATTCCCGAAAGAAGCGGATTGATTTTTCCTTTCGTATGCAGAACCCCTGTCATACATCCCGCTGCGAAGCCGGCCGCAATCGAGGCAGCGGTCGCAGCAACTGGATTAAATCCCAGGACAATCATGGCGGCTGCCACAGAGGCACCCGTCACAAAGCTTCCGTCCACGGTCAGGTCGGGAAAATCCAGTACCCTGAAGGAAAGATAGACACCAAGCGCCATAATTGCATAAATAATGCCCAATTCTACTGAACCGAATAATGCAGAAAACATGTTGAATCGCCCCTAACTGTTATTCCGTATATTCCGCCATTTTGTCCCATTCCGGCTTGATTTTGATTCCCATGGCTTCCGCTGCTTTTTTATTCATCATCAGCTTCAGCTTGCCTGGCACCTCAACTGGAATTTCACCTGGTTTCTTGCCTTCAAGAACCTGCGCAGCCATTTCGCCTGCCTGATATCCAATATCATAGTATTGGAATCCATATGCCGCGAAAGCTCCCCGTTTGAGGGAATCGAGATCTGCCGTCAGCAGCGGGATTTTTTTGTCATTTGAAACGGAGACAACAGACTCAATGGCTGAAATCACCGTGTTATCGGTAACGATATAAAAGGCATCCACTTTTCCGGCTAGTGATTCAGCAGCCTGCTTCACATCTGCGGTTGTGGATACAGAGGCAGTGGCCGGTTCAAGGCCCAATTCCCCCATCACTTTTTTAACGGATTCAACCTGGGATACAGAGTTCTGCTCGCCGGCATTGTAGAGCATGCCTACTTTCTTGCCGCCAAGCTCTTCTTTTATGAATTTCATTGTACTTGGAATGGCTTCAGGGTGAGAATCAATGGTGCCCGTTACATTGCTGCCGGGTTTATCAAGAGAGGCGACCAGCTCAGCTCCGACCGGATCTGTTACAGAGCTGAAGATGATCGGAATATCTTTCGTAGCACTTAATGCTGCCTGGGAGCTTGGTGTGGAGTTCGCAAAGATGAGATCGGGCTTCTGGCTCACCAGGGTCGTGGCGATCGTCGTATTCGTACTGGCATCGCCCTGGGCATTTTTTACATCAAATTCAGCTTTAATCCCTTTATCCTCGAGCGCTTTTTTGAATCCTTTATACGCATCATCCAAGGATGGATGCTCGACAATCTGGGTAACACCGATTTTATACGTTTTGCCCGCACCGTCACCGCCTGTTTCTCCGGAAGCGCCTTCTTTATTTCCGCAGCCGCTTAGCATCAGACCGGCTGCCACTGCCATACCCAGCCAAACTTTCGTTTTCTTCCCCATTAAGATCCCCCTTTAATGTACAGCTTCTTTTTGAAAAAAATTGAAAATCGCGTGCCGAAAATATGAACTTCGTTATTTCACCGTAATGGTATCATCAGGAAATTAGCCCGTCAATCTATTTTTAGAATATTGAAAATTCTTATTCTATACGGGTAGACGGTACCCGATAAACACCCAGTCTGCCGATCGTTTCCTCCATCTCTTGCTTCATACCCAAGATTAAATCCTTTACTGAAGGAACTTGTTTTATCAGCCCGGCAATTTGGCCGCTGTTCCAATACCCCTCTTGTTCATTGCCATGTATGGCACCAGCAATATGGAAATCCTCATTTGTTTGCTTATTGTATTCTTCAAGTGTCATCCCCTCGCGCTCCCGTTCGATGATCAAGCCCGTGTAAGAATTTTTCAGGACCCTTCTCACCCGGCCAACTGAACGGCCAATAATCATCGTCCCCGCATCATCCGCCTCAAGAAGACGCTCTTTATAAAGAGGAGAAAACGGCGCTTCCTTCGTCGCAATAAAACGCGTCCCCATCTGAACTCCTTCCGCTCCAAGGGCAAGCATTGCTGCAAGGGCCCTGCCATCGCCGATCCCGCCGGCAGCCACCACCGGAATCTGTACAGCATCCACCAGCTGCGGAATCAGGGTAAGCGTCGTCGTTTCCAAAGGGGAATTCAAACCTGCCGCTTCATAGCCTTCACCAATTACGACATCAGCTCCTCCTGCCTCCGCCTTCCTCCCCTGTTTCACAGACGCCGTTACCGCCAGCACCTTTACCCCGTGCTCCTTAAAGTAAGGCGTGAACGGAGCCGGATTCCCGGCAGAAAGCGATACAGCATGCACCTTATGCTTAACAATCAACCCGGCAATTTCCTTTGCATGCCCGGACACTGAAAGAGCAATATTCACAGCAAAAGGGCGGTCCGTCCGCTCCTTCGTCTCCAGTATGATCCTTTCCACTTCATCGGGCGAGCGGGTACCCGCCCCAATCGTCCCAAGTGCACCAGCCTCAGAAATAGCCGCAGTCAGCTGAGCATTGCTGATGTTCCCCATACCGCCTTGGATGATGGGGACTTCGATATTTAAGATTTTGCATAGTTTGTTCATGGTGGGTGCTCCTTTATTAGTTTGGTAACGCTTACATTTTAGGTGACATCGGAGGGGGTGCCTGACCCGCGCTCTATTAGTGTGCTAAAGCTATGGCACCTGATTTTCAAACCCTTGCTGTGCAAGGGTTTGAAGAGGGCCCCCTCTGTCCCCCGCTACGGTGAAGATTGTGGGGACTGGCACCGTGTGTTTACTGTATTTACAGAGTGCGCGGAAACTTTTTGCACTGACCCCCGCTCTGCTAAAGCGCGAAACCTCCGTCCCCCCTGCTGTTCAAGTCAGTTGGGATAACGGTCGACGCACTCTATGCTTGTTCCCCCAGTGCGTTACTATACTGAGGGTCAGTGCACTGCACTGACCCCCGCCCTGCTAAAGCACGAAACCTCCGTCCCCCCTTCTTTCCAAGTCAGCTGGGATAAGGGTTCGTCCGCTCCTTGCTCATTCCCCCGGCGCGTTGCTGTGCTGAGGGTCAGTGCAAGCAGAGTTGTTAACTGTCGCCCACCCTACTTCTCCTCCACCAGCAAAGGATGCTGAAACACGTCATATTCGGAGTCCTTATTGGTCAGCTCATTGCCCTCTTGGAATACCTCTTCAAAGAAGCGGCTTGCCGGTTCGGCGAGTTCCCGGTAGTAGCTGCTGAAAAGGGAGGCGGCGTGGCTGCCTAGCCATTTTTCAGGGAGCAGTTCTTCGGGAAGACCGGGGTCGCTGAATAGGAATTTGCGGTATTCGTGGACGAGTTTTGTGCGTTCGACGAAGCATTCGGCGTCGGTCATTTCGCCTTTTTGGATTTTGTTTTTGTCGATGATGTATTTTTGGCTGTATTCGGCGATGAAGGCTTCGTAGCGGTTGTTGATTTCGTTTAGGTCCCAGCATTCTTCGACGAGCTTTTTGTTTTCATGGGGCCCGTCGTATTGGGATACGAAGAAGTGCACATATGGACGGATTTCATATTTGTCCATGAGGGCATAGACTTCTTTTGTCAGTTCGTTGGGGGATACCCAGCAGCTGTTGGCCATGGTTCCGAAGCCGCTCCAGACGAGTTCCTTGCGCAGTTCGTCGCGGATGGCGCGCTTTTCTTCCGGGATGGAGTAGATGAAGAGCCGCCATTTGCCGTCCCATTGATCGGGGCTGAGCTTGAAGATTCGCTTGGCTGCTTCCTCCATGCGGATGGAGCCGCGTTCAGTTAAAAAGTAGTGGCTTTTGTTGCCGATTTTTTTTGATGTGACCCAGCCCTGCTTGTTCATTCTTGAAATGGCGGCGCGGACTGACTGTTCGTTGTGCCCGAATTCCTTGAGGAGGCGGATCAGGCTCCCGATCCATATTTCATTGCCGTAATGACGGATGTAATCTCCGTATAAAGTAAAGATCATCGATCTCGTGTTGATGGTGCTGTTCATTGCGTTCACTACTCTCTGTCAAAAGTTAAGCGCTCTATTATCCTCCATTTGACAATGAAATGTTAGCTTCTGTCAATACCTTTCCTTTACTTGCCCATAAATTCGGGAGCCCGTTTTTCGGAAAAGGCGAGAAGCGCTTCTCTTCTGTCATAGGTTGGAATGGTTTGCTCGTATGCTTCCGCTTCAATGTTCAGGCCGCTCTCCAGATCCGTTTCCATTCCAGCTCTGATCGCGTATTTTGCCTGCTCCACCGCAACGGGTCCGTTTCTTAAAATTTCCTGGGCGAGGTGCTCGCACTCCTTCATCAATTCCGGTCCCGGGACGGTCCTTGTTAAAATACCGTACTGATAAGCCTGCTCGGCATCCATTTTTCTTGCGGTCAGAATCAGTTCCTTTGCCCGGGCTTCGCCAATTAAACGAGGCAGCCGCTGTGTTCCTCCCGCTCCGGGAATGATAGCCCAGCTTGTTTCCGTCAGGCCCATTTTCGCATGACCGGCTGCAAGACGGAAATCACAGGCAAGCATCAGCTCGAATCCTCCGCCAAATGCGTAGCCGTTAACTGCCGCAATGGTCACCTGAGGGAGCTTGGAAATTTCATGAAAGACGGTTCTGATTTTGAGCACATTGCGCCGAACGTCATCTTCGCCAAGTGTGAGTCTTTCCTTTAGATCAGCGCCGGAGCTGAAGGATTTATCGCCGGCCCCTGTAAAAATGACAACCCTGATTTCCCGGTCATGACGAAGTTCCTCAGTCAATACACCGAGCTCAGACAGCATCTCAAAGTTAAAGCAGTTCAGCGATTCGGGACGGTTCAGGGTGACATACGCAATTCCGTTTTTCTTTTCAAAAATCAGGTTTTTCAACGCGTTTCCTCCTATTCAATGTTTTCAATAATTGTCGCAATACCCTGCCCTACGCCGACACACATGGCGGCGAGTCCGAATTGAACGCGCTGCCTTTTCATTTCGTATAAAAGGGTCGTTAAAATTCGCGCTCCGCTTGCTCCGAGGGGATGGCCGAACGCAATGGCGCCGCCGTTGACGTTGACCTTCTGCCGGTCCAATCCGAGTTCCTTTATGCATGCCAGCGATTGGGAGGCGAAGGCTTCATTCAGTTCTGTCAGCCCAATATCGCCGACGGTTAGGCCGGCACGGGACAGCGCCTTTTTTACAGCATGCACCGGTCCCATTCCCATGATGGACGGTTCGAGACCGGCAACCGCTGAAACCTTGTATTTTGCGAGCGGCTGTAATCCAAGCTCTCTCGCTTTCTCTGAGCTCATCATCAGCAGGGCAGCCGCCCCGTCATTTACTCCAGATGCATTTCCTGCTGTTACGGTACCACCCGGAAACAGCGGCTTGAGTGATGCCAGTTTTTCGAGAACCGTTTCCGGACGGGGATGTTCATCCTGAACCACCGAATGTTCATTTCCTTTTCGGTCGCGGATGGAAACCGGAATGATTTCCTGCTGAAACCGGCCGCTTTCCATTGCTTTTGCCGCTTTCATCTGACTTTCATAGGCAAACTGATCCTGTTCCTCTCTTGTGATGCCAAACTGCTGCGCCACGTTTTCGGCCGTTTCCGGCATGGAATCTGTGCCGTACTTCTCTTCCAGCCTTCTATTGATAAAGCGCCATCCAATGGTTGTATCCAGCAGCTCCATGCTTCCTCTTGGAAAATCAGATTCGGGCTTGCCCATCACGAATGGCGCGCGCGTCATGCTTTCCGTTCCGCCCGCAATGTAAATATCCCCTTCTCCTGCTAAAATGGCCCTTGCCGCATAGTTTACGGCATCTAGTCCTGAACCGCACAGCCGATTGATGGTGGTGCCGGCCGTTTCAACAGGCAGACCGGCAAGAAGCGCGGACATGCGCGCGACGTTTCGGTTATCCTCTCCCGCCTGGTTCGCACATCCGAATACGACTTCTTCAATGCCTTCTACCCCTTTGTTCCGTTCAAGAAGTCCTCTTATGACAATCGCACCTAAATCATCTGGCCGAATGGTTTTTAGAGCCCCTTTATACCGGCCGATCGGCGTCCGGAGGGCATCAACAATGACTGCTTCATGCACAGCAGGTTCCTCCTTTATTTATCTGTGTAGTCATAAACGCCTTTCCCTGATTTGCGTCCGAGTCTTCCCGCTTTCACGTATTGAACAAGGAGCGGTGCCGGTCTGTACTTTTCTCCAAGCGTGGCATGCAGATAGTTCAGGTTATTCAGCCTTGTATCCAGCCCTACAAGGTCTCCAAGCTCAAACGGCCCCATCGGATAGTTCAGCCCGAGGCGGATGGCTTTGTCGATTTCTTCTGCCGAACCGACGCCTTCCTGAAGCATGTAGAACGCTTCGTTCCCGACGAGGGCACTGATTCTGCTCGTGACAAAGCCCGGGAATTCATTGATCATAACGGTTTCCTTCTTCATTTTTTTGGCCGCAGCCTGAATCGCATCAGCCGTCTCATCGCTCGTTTCAAGGCCTCTGATGATTTCAATGAGAGGCATTTTATGTACAGGATTGAAAAAGTGCATCGCGATGACGTTTTCCGGCCGCTTTGTAAAGGATCCGATTTCGGTCGGGCTCATCGTCGAGGTGTTCGTAGCAAAAAGGCAATGCGACGGTGCATTGGCGTCGAATATCTCAAAAACCGCCTGCTTGATTTCTTTTTTCTCAGGAACAGCTTCTATTATCAGGTCAGCATGCTTTGCCGCCTCTTCAAGACTTGCGGAGTAGACCAGCCGCGCCTTTGCTTCAGCAGCCTGATCCTCCGTCATGATTTCCCGGCTGAGCGCCTTCCGGAAGATGAGATCAATTTCTTGTTTGGCACTCTCCAGTGCTTCTTCCTTCACATCTGCCAGCACAACCTGAAAACCGCCTGCAGCGGCTACATAGGCGATGCCTCTTCCCATAACCCCGGAGCCGGCAACCATTATTTGTTCGATCACGATCGGTTTCCCCCTTTTATAGAAAAAAGGCGAGCGGCCCCCAAGATGGGAAAACGCTCGCTATTGGACTTGCCTTTTATACGTTAAAGAAATTCAGCGGACGGGTGCCGAAGTATGAAAGGACACTTTTCGTTTCGGTATACAAATCAAGGGTTTCGACGCAAAGCTCGCGTCCGAATCCGGACTGTTTGTAGCCGCCGAACGGTGTCCCAGGGAAAGCGGAAATCGGGCTGTTCACCATCACGATGCCAGCTTTGATTTCGTTTGCCACGCGGGTAGCGCGCGCCTGGTTTGTCGTCCAAATCGCTGAACCAAGGCCATAAATCGTATCATTGGCAAGGGCCAGCGCTTCTTTTTCTCCATTAAATTTCATCACCACGACGACCGGTCCGAAAATTTCCTCCTGAACGGATTTCATGTCATGATTCACGTTCGTGATGATGGTCGGCTCATACCAGTATCCATCCTCAAAGCCTTCCACCGTCGCTGCTTTTCCGCCTGTCACAATTGTCGCTCCGTCCGCAATTGCCGATTGAACGTAGCCATCGATTGTTTCAAGCTGATCCTTGCTGATGATTGCACCAATATGCGTTTCTTCATTAAAAGGGTTGCCAAGCTTCAGCTTTTTCGCCTTTTCCGTAAATATTTCCATGAACTCGTCATAGATGCTTTCTTCGACATAAAGGCGGGATCTCGCTTCACAGGACTGGCCGGTGTTGTAGAAGATTCCGTAAAGGGAGCCTGCGACTGCCGCCTCGATGTCCGCGTCTTCGAATACGATGTTCGGGGATTTCCCGCCAAGCTCAAGTGTAACCCGCTTCAGTGTCTGGCTTGCTTTGGCCATAATATCTTTTCCGATTGGGGTAGATCCGGTAAAGGCCACTTTATCCACTTCCGGATGCTCAACGAGGTAATTTCCGATCGTCGAGCCTGCTCCCGGTATTACGTTGACGACTCCAGGAGGAAGTCCCGCTTCATGGCAGATCTCTGTAAGGACGATGGCCGTAAGCGGAGTCAGGCTTGCCGGCTTCAATACAACACAGCAGCCTGCCGCGATAGCCGGAGCGACCTTCCACGCTGCCATCATCAACGGATAGTTCCAAGGAATAATTTGCGCGCAGACGCCGACCGGCTCCTTTTGAGTATAGTTGAAAAATTGACCCGGAACGTTGTTAACATCACCGCGGTGGCCGACGATCGCCCCTGCGTAAAATTCGAAATCCTCAATCGCCTGCATAACCTGGCCCTGAGCAGCTGACAGGGCTTTTCCCGTATCGAGAATTTCAAGCTCGACCAGTTCGTTGAATCGCGATCTCATAATTGAAGCAATTTTGTTCAGTACGCGGGAGCGTTTGCCGATTGGGGTACGCTTCCATTTGCCGCTGTCAAAAGCGGCTCTTGCTGCTTTGACAGCGCGGTCTGCGTCTTCAATGGAGGCTTTCGCCACAACCGCTACGGCATCACCGGTTGCCGGGTTGTATGTAGTAAAGGTTTCATCTGATTTGCTGTCCACCCGTTCCCCATTAATCAATAGCTGATACGTTTCGCGAATTGTTGGAGATGTTTCGAACTTTTTGTCTTTAACTGTACTCATGTTCATCACTCCTGATTTTTATTTTCCGGAAAACTGCGGTTTTCTTTTTTCTAAAAAGGCTTCGGTCCCTTCGCGGTGGTCAGCTGAAAGACCGGCGATCCGCTGATACTGCGCTTCCTTTTCAAGCATGTCATCAAGGCTTGAGGTGAAGCTGTCCCTGATGGCCCGTTTAATCAGGCCGATAGCGGCAGTCGGCATAGCCGCCAGTCTTTCAGCAAATGCAGTCACTTCCGGCTGCAGCAGCTCGGGTTCTGTTACGCGGTAGACGAGACCAAGATCCTTCGCCTGCTGAGCGGCCACTTTTTCACCAAGAATCGCAAGCTCCAGCGCTTTAGCGGTTCCTACGATTCTTGGAAGGTAATAGTGATTCCCGGAATCAGGGACAAGTCCGACGTGGATAAACGATTGAATAAAACTCGCTTTCTCTGAAGCAATTCGAAAATCACAGGCTAGCGCCAAACTGAACCCGGCACCCGCTGCCACGCCATTGACAGCTGCAATGACCGGTTTTTCAAAAGCAGCCAGCGCCCGGACCATCGGATTGTAGCGGTTCCTTAAAATATCTCCATGATTCGTTTCTTCCCCGATGCTTCCCAAATCCTCACCCGAACAGAATGCCCTTCCTTCACCAGTGATCACTACACAGCGGATGGCTTCATCCGAAGCTGCTCCCTTTAATGCCTGAGTGATTTCTTTATTCATCTGCGCGGTAAAAGCATTTAGTTTATCGGGCCGGTTTAGAGTAAGCCATGCAACGCCGTTTTTCGTTTCAAACTTAATCGCTTCGTACATACAGACCCCCTATTTCCCCTTAAATGAAGGACGCCGCTTTTCCTGGAACGCGCTCATGCCTTCTTTCTGGTCTTCTGATGAAAAAAGCAGACTGAAGTTCTTCCGTTCAAATTGCATCCCTTCATAAACGGAGTAATCCAGCGCCTTGTATACGGCCTCTTTGCTTAAACGGATGGAAAGCGGCGCTTTTTCTGCCAGGCTGGCTGCAAATTTCATCGTTTCTTCTATTAAAAGCTCCGGTGCGTACAGGCGGTTGACGACTCCAAAGCGCTCGGCTTCCTGTGCGGTCATCGTTTCCCCTGTCCAAATGTACTCGAGTGCCTTCGTTTTCCCCATCAGCTTTGTCAGCCGCTGTGTTCCGCCGGCTCCCGGCATGACGCCGAGATTCACTTCCGGAAAACCAAATTTCGCGGTGTCCGCAGCAAACAGCAGGTCGCAGGCAAGAGCCAGTTCAAACCCTCCGCCTAAAGCGAAGCCATGAACCGCCCCGATGATCGGCTTCTTGATGACGGTAATCCGGTCCCAATCCACAAACTGGTTGAGCAGCTCGATGCGGACAGGGTCTTCATTCGCCATTTCATCGATATCGGCTCCCGCTGCGAACGCTCTGCCGCTTCCGGTCAGAACGGTCACCCGGACATCGTCGCGCCGGTCATATTCTTCCAGCGTTTCCGCAATTTCGCGGATCATTTGCCGATTGAGTGCATTCAGAACCTTTGGCCGGTTCAGCGTAATCAGGCCGATGTTTCCGTGCACCGCCGTTTCAAGCAGGTTATCCATTATGCTCTTCACCGAAGAAGAAGGTGACAAGGTTTCCTGCAAATTTCATAACGTCCTTTCCTGAAGCTTTGGATTCGTCTGTTTTAGACGCTTCCTTGAATGCCTGCTTGCTTTCATAAAACATTTCGCACATTAAGTAGTACTCGCTCTCACCCATTGGAGAACCGGTGATTTTCGTGATTTTCACGTCCTGAAGGCCGGGGATTTTCTGTGTCAGCGGAATGTGAGTGTTGAAGTAGTACTCATCAAAGCTTTGTGTATCCTCTGGTTTTTTAAATAGGGCGACCATTTTGAACATGTTCATCTTCTCCTTTTTTTCTACATTAAAGTAGAGATTGGTTTCATCGCTTCAAACGGGTTCTTGCACGACTTGCAGTACAAAATGCTTCGGCAGGCTGTCGGACCGAATATATTTTCCAAGGTTGTATAACCTGAACCGCAATAGGGGCAATCCACCTTCCACATGCCGGTTTCTTCAAATAACACCGGGGGCGGGGCAATACCGAATTCCTTCAGCCGTTCGCGGCCTTCATCGGTGATCCGGTCAGAGGTCCACGGCGGACTGTAAATGAAATCAACCTGCACAGACTGGACGACATCCAGCATTATAATAGCGCTTACAATATTCTTCTTGATCATTTCCAGGGCCGGGCATCCCATGAATGTCGGCAATGCTTTCACCGTCGCAATACCGGATTCATAGTGAACAGACTCGATCATTCCGAGATCTATGACACTGACAGAGGGGATTTCAGGGTCCTTCACGGTTTGCAGTACCGTGAGGATTTTGTCTTTTATCTCTTTTTCCATTTGTGTGAATGCCCCCTTACCAAACAGCCGAAGGGTCACTTCGATATACCTCCGATAACACCTCGAGTGCCGACTTTAAATCCTCCGTGTGCTCTCCATTCCGGCCGTTGCCGGATTTCATGCCGCTTGGTGCCGGCTCCGGAAGCTGAACCTGTTCAAAAATCAGCTTGATTTTGGAGTAAAAACGCTTCTTCAGCAGCTCTTCTCCTTCGATCAGCCCATGCTTCGCCAGCTCCCCGCCAATAGCCCCAAACGTCAGCACTCCCTCAAATTCCTGCCACACCTTCTCAATGGCTCTTACCATCCTCGTTTTTGCTTCCCCTCCTGAAAGGGTCAGCTGCCTGAACCACGTTTCCCAGTGCATTAAGTGATAATACTGCTCCATATTGATTTTCACTGCCGCCTGAGCAAGAGGTTCATAGGATGAGTTTTTCAAGGATTCGAGTTTAATTTTTTTATAGAGATCATAAAAATAGTTTCGTACGACCGTGAATGCCCAGTCATACCTCGGTTCCTCTAAATAGGTACCCGGACCGTTGACCTCCTCTAAAATGATCGCGTTCTTCCGTTCATGAACGGGCCTTGAATGGGCCAGAGCATCAGCCGGGCCAAACCCGAGCTGTTCGAGCAGCTGATAGTAAATGGCCGCGTGCCCCATCGTATCCTGATTAATCGAAGAGTACGCGATATCCTCTTCAATATGCGGGGCAAGGCCGAGCCATTCCGAGCCTCTGTAAGCCGTGATGAAATCATCATCGGCAAGCTGGAAAAGGAGCTCTGACAAAGCCTTCCTATAGTCATCATTTTGTTTTGCCTCAAGGGCATCGTAAACGATTGTCATTTGCTCTCCTCACCCCAGGACAAAATCTCTTTTTCATCAAGCATCCCCTGCTCATATTCACGCCATTTTTTCTTTAAATAGCCGTAGCCTTTTGTCGTCCGGTAATCTTTATTATCCAGCCGGGCGAGCGATTCGCGCTCATCCTCCGTCATTTTCCGGATGTCCGACCGCTTGACTACCCAAATATCCGCAACCGGCTCGCGGCGCATAAAGTTTTCCTGAGCCATCACGGCCGCCAGCTCATGGTTCGGTGCAAGCAGGCTGAACTGGTATTGCATAGCAGCCGATGGCGTTCGCTTGCTGAACACCTCAAACACTTCAAAAAACTCTGTCCTTTGCTTTTCCGTCATGTGGTCAACCCCCTGCTACATCGCATTCTGGCTTTTCATGTTCAGGGCATCGAGCACCCATTTATTGTTTTCATAGGCGAGCTTGCGGAGACGAAGGCGGTCCTTCGATTTCGGCCCGTTGTTTTTAATGATGTTTTTGAATTCATTCCAGTCCGGCTGCTTGTAAATCCACAGCTTCTGATCTTCATCGAAGTGCATCGTTTCATCCGGAAGCGTCAAACCGATGGAAAGAACCCTTGGGATATACTTTGTGAAAAAATCCTGCCGGAGCTGTTCATTTGTTTTCGTTCTGATTTTGTACTTAATGGTCGTATCCTGTTTGGATGAACCGGTTGTGGCGGCACTTGCCGGACCGAAAAACATAAGCAGCGCCTCCCACCAGCGGTTGAAGGAGTCCTGGATCATCGCCTTCTGTTCCGGCGTTCCTTCTGTTAATGCGAGAATAATGGATTCCCCGTGCTGCGCATGGAAAACCTCTTCCGCACAGATTCGCTGCAGCGCTTTAGCATAAGGGCCATAAGAGGCTCCGAGCATATTTGTCTGCGAAATAATAGCCGCACCATCTACGAGCCAGCCGATTAACCCGGCATCCGCCCATGTCGGGGCTTCCATGTGGAAGACATTATGAAACTTTAAATCTCCGCTGAACAGATCCTCCATTATGTCTTCTCTTGTTTTTCCAAGCGGAGCCATCAAGTCTTCTGTCACGCGAAGCAGCATTTGTCCGTGCCCCATCTCATCCTGAACCTTCGCCATAATGCCGAGCTTTCTCCTTAAGGACGGGGCTTTAGGGACCCATTCCTTTTCCGGAAGCGCTCCCATTATTTCGCTGATGCCATGCATGGAAATCAGTTTGATCAAAGTCAGTCTGTAATCATCCGGCATCCAGTCGTCTGCTTCAATTTTTTCGCCGGCTTCAATTCTCTCCATAAACCGATTGTACTTCTCCTGGTCGGTCCGCTGATTAAACGAGGAAGTAACGCTCACCGCAATACCCCTTTCAAATTATATGACGATTTTATAACGTTATTATATATTATCATTATATTATATTCAATAATTTTCCTAAAGCTACGCAAAAGCCTGAGGAAAACGCGCATCTATTATTCTTACAGCCTTTCCCTCCGACCTTGGAATCGACTTCGGTGCAAGAATGCGCACATCAATGGATACAAGACAGGATGACCTCATCAGCTGCTGAATATGCCTCTGCAGTTCACCGATTTTCTCATGGGTGAGATCCATCTTCACCTCTGCGTAAAGACCATCGTTTATTTCTACATGCAGGGTCACTTCGTCAAGCGGCCCCTGCTTGTGAAGGTGCAGCTGATAGTGAGGGCTGATTTCAGGTACTGTAATCAGGTAGTGCTCAATTTCTGACGGAAATACATTGATGCCTCTGATAATCAGCATGTCATCAATACGGCCCTTGATTCTGGACATGCGCGCCGTTGTCCTCCCGCATTTGCACGGCTTTCTCGTAATGGAAGCAATGTCTCCGGTCCGGTAGCGGATAATCGGAATTGCTTCTTTCTTCAAACTCGTGAATACGAGCTCGCCAGGCTGTCCATCAGGTACCGGCTCAAAAGTGTCCGGATCGATGACCTCTGCCAGAAAATGATCCTCAGCTATATGAAGTCCGTCCTGTGCTTCGTGGCATTCCATCGCCACCCCCGGCCCCATCACTTCACTCAGCCCATAAATATCGCATGCTTTTATGCCTAGCCGATCCTCAAGCGTTCTTCGCATCTCCTCCGACCAGGGCTCTGCTCCGAATATGCCGTATTGAAGAGAGGATGAACGCGGATCCTTCCCCAGTTCCCTCATCCGTTCCGCGATATTCAGCGCATAGGAAGGGGTGCAGCAGATCACCTCCGGCTGCAAATCCTCGATAAGCGTAATTTGACGGTCTGTATTCCCAACGGATACCGGGACAACGGCCATTCCAAGCCTTTCACCGCCAGCATGCAGTCCAAGTCCGCCGGTGAAAAGACCGTATCCATAGGCATTGTGCAAAATCCCATCCGGCGTCCCGCCTCCTATTGCGATCGCTCTTGCAGCTAAATCCGCCCAGCTTTCTATATCTTGTTTCGTATACCCCACAATCGTCGGCTTTCCTGACGTGCCCGAAGAGGCATGGATACGGATGAGATCCTTTCGATCTGCCGCAAATAATCCGAACGGGTAATGCTTTTTTTGAGTAAAAGGCAGCTTTTGTATATCTTTCAGCTGCTGAATCTGATCCGGGGTAATACCTGCTTTTCTCAACCATTCCTTGTAAAATGGGCTTTTCTCATAAACAGTGCGAACCGTTTTTTTCAAATCCTCCAGCTGCTGATCCTCCAAAGCATGCCTTGCAAGCGTCTCTTCCCTATGAAAAATCAACCATATGCCCCCTTAAGTAATATTTCATTTTTACATGACGTTTATTTATCGACGTATTTAAAAAACGTTATATTTGCACTTTCAGCATACATCGCTCGAAAAGGAGCGTCAATTACTTTCTGAAAATTCCATCTTTAATAACTTAAAGCGATTCAGGTGCTTGTTCACTGCTTTTCTTGTTGATTCGGAAAATACTAAAATCCATCTTTCGAACCAAACTCCTTAACATAGCAGGCACAAATGTAATATGCATGTAAAACAGTTCACATCCACTTTTACTGATTAACACCCGTTTTCTGAATAGTCTAATCAACCCCCTTCTTTTCTCCCGATCATCGGAAACACACCATTCATGGGACTTGGAAACGCGAACATAAAGGAACCGGTTCCACATTTAATGAATCCTTCTATTAAAAGTAAACGAATACATAGTCTTTCATTTTACTGCTCACCTTCCTTTACCAAATCTATATCTTTAGTCATGTGCAGATGTAAAGAAAGTCCATTATTATATTAGAACGGTTACTTTTGGCCAGTTTGACGAGAAACTGCACAGCCTTTATTCTGTAGTTGCATGCGGAACCGGTTCTGCAAAATGCTGCGCTCAAGTGGTTCAGTCACTTGTTTTACAGATGCAGCCATCATTTATGTATTTCTTACAGTCCCTTGTCCCTTGAGTTTTACGGAAGGAAAAGTTAACTAAAACATTTAAGAAATGAGGACGATTATGAACATCCAGACGATTCTTAAACGCACGACAGCATTAACTCTTACTTCTGCTTTAGTATTAGGCGGGGGCGCTCAGGCTTTCGCTCAAGAATACAAGGATCAAAATAAAACATACGGCCAGGGCGAACTGACCCGTGAGGATATGGGCAAGATCCCAGGACAAATCGCTAAAGATAAAGCGCGCTACACAGTCCCTCAGTTCGACGAAAAGAAAATCAAAAACATTGAATCTGCAGTCGGCTATGATAAAGATGGAAACAAGATCATGCTTGATGTGTGGGACACTTGGCCTCTAGCGAACGCTGACGGAACCGTTGCAGATTATAAAGGATACGACATCGTTTTCGGTCTTGCTGGTGACCCTAAAGACGCAAATGATACATCGATCTATATGTTCTATAAGAAAAAAGGTGATGAATCCATTGACGCTTGGAAAAATGCCGGAAAAGTTTTTGAGAACGATAAAGTGAACCCTAATGATCCTCATCTGAAAAACAAAGATCAGGACTGGTCCGGTTCTGCGATTATGACAGAAGATGGCGAAATGCGTTTGTTCTACACAAACCGCTCTGATCGCGAAGCAGGCAAACAAACGATTACAACAGCGCAAGTGAATATGTCACAGCCTGCATCCGAAGAATTGAAAGTGAACGGAGTATCTGACCACAAGTCCATCTTTGACGGAGACGGCGAACTCTATCAAACGATTAAGCAGTTTACGGACGGCGGCGGAATGGAATCCGGCGATAACCATACGCTAAGAGATCCTCACTATATTGAAGAAAACGGTAAAAAATATCTTGTATTTGAAGCAAATACAGGTACTGAAACAGGCTACCAAGGGGAACAATCTTTATTTAACCGTGCCTACTACGGCGGAGATAAGTCCTTCTATGAAGCGGAAAAAGAAAAGCTAATGAACAGTGATAAGAAGAAAACAGCTGAGCTTGCAAACGGAGCAATGGGTATCATCGAACTAAACGATGACTACACTTTGAAAAGCGTGAAAAAGCCATTGCTTACTTCCAACACCGTAACAGATGAAATCGAACGTCCAAACATCTTCAAGCATGAAGGCAAATGGTACCTCTTCACTGATACACGCGGTGCTAAAATGACAATCGACGGTGTAGATAATGAAGATATCTACATGCTTGGCTATGTAGCAGATTCACTAACAGGGAAATTCAAGCCTCTGAACGGTACAGGCATTGTGCTTCACCATGACCTGGACCCGAATGACAAAACGTTCAACTATGCACACTATGCAATTCCGCAAAAATCCGGTGATGACTTTGTTGTAACAAGCTACATTACTAACAGAGGATTCTTCGAGGATCAGAAATCTTCATTCGCACCAAGCTTCTTACTGAGCATTGACGGCGATCAGACTTCTGTTGTGAAAGATAGCATTCTTGAACAGGGACAGCTTGAAGTCCCAGTTGAAAAAAAGTCTAAATAAGACAACTTAAGAAGAACGGAAAATGGTGAGTTTATTCTCACCATTTTCTTTTATCTATTCCAGAAAGGAGCAATTGAAGTGAACAAGTATCTATTTAATAGAAGAACGATAACATGGTTCGCCATTGCTGCCTTGACCATTGCTCTTCTGCTCATTTTTGCCCCGAAAGGAACTGAGGTAAAAAAAACACAAAATGAAAAGGAAGAACCGCCTCAGGAAGCTTCATCCAATCGCCCAGCATACCATTTCAGCACGCCTGAAAAGTGGAAAAATGACCCTCAAAAGCCGATCTTCATCGATGGAAAATATCACTACTATTATTTATACAACGGGAATTATCCTGACGGAGGCGGCACCGAGTGGCGGCATGCTTCATCTGAGGATCTCGTGACCTGGAAGGATGAAGGCATAGCGATTCCGAAGTTCTCCAATAAAAACGGGGACATATGGTCCGGTTCTGTTGTAGAGGATAAAAACAATTCGGCAGGATTTGGAAAAGGAGCCATTGTGGCTGTCGTTACCCAGCCTTCAGCCGATGGCGGCAAACAGGAACAATATTTGTGGTACAGCACCGACCGGGGGAAAACCTTTCAATCTTTCAGCGAAAAGCCGGTCATGTCTAATCATGGAACAGAGGTCTTCCGGGATCCCAAAATCATTTGGGATGAAGAGAATCAAAAATGGATGATGACCATGGCTGAAGGTGATAAAATCGGTTTTTATGAAACTAAAAATCTTAAGGACTGGTCTTTTACCGGAGAATTTAAAACCCAAAACATCGGCCTCCTCGAATGCCCTGATTTATTTAGAATGCGAGCAGATGATGGAACCGTCAAATGGGTTCTGGGCGCCAGTGCCAACGGGAAGGCAGCCGGAAAACCAAATACGTATGCGTATTGGACAGGGAATTATGACGGGAAGAGTTTTACCCCTGATTCCGCTGAGCCGCAATGGCTCGATTATGGATTTGACTGGTACGGCGGTGTGACGTTTGAGGATGGAAAAAGCGAAGATCCACTGAATAAGCGATATGGATTGGCCTGGATGAACAATTGGGATTACCCGCATAATACCCCGACAGTAAAAGAGAATTTTAACGGCGTTGATTCCATCGTCCGTGAAATTCAAATGAAAAAACAGGGAGATCAGAGCTACAGTCTGACTTCCATGCCGGTTGAGGCATTAGATCAGCTGACAGAATCAAAGCAAACGGCAGAAAGAACAGAGGTTGATGGGGCTAAAACACTTGATATTAAAGGAGAAGCCTATCAGTTCGAGGCCGATATCAGCTGGTCCGATGCTCAAAACCTCGGATTGAGACTGAGAGAGTCCAATGATAAGGCCCGGCACATTGACGTCGGCTTCCTCCCGGCTGAAGGCCTGTCCTACGTAAACAGGGGGCAAACCGATCAGCCAGACGGGAGCAGGAAATTTATTGAAAGCAAAGCACCCTTTGATGCCGGAAAGAAAAAGGTTCATGTAAAGGTCCTCGTTGACAAGACGACGGTTGAGGTCTTTGTTGATGACGGCAAGACGGTTCATTCAAGTCAGGTGTTCCCTAAACAAGAGGATCAGGGAATCACCCTTTTCTCTGAAGGCGGACCTTCCGTTTTTGAAAATATGGAGGTTAAACATTTCCGTCCAGCGAACCGATAAAAAATATAGCTGACTAAGAGGCTGGTGTCTAAATGACCCGGCCTCTTTTGCAAGTCTGATAACGCAAAGTTTTTTCCGCGTTTTGACAATTTTTGATATAATATGCACAAGACCGATTATGGAAAGGAAACCGTGATGATTGAGACAAGCCGCCTGAACCGGGGCAAGCAAAAGAAAAGCAAGAAAAAAAAGCGCAAGGTCATATCCCTGATCTTCCTCCTTCTTCTAATCAGTGCTGCCCTCTATTTTTATTTTCAATATAAATCTGCTCTTAACGTGTCTATGAAAGCGACTGGTGTCTCCCAAAAGCAAGTAGAGTTTAACGGGGTTCAAACAAAAGGAAAAATGAATGTACTGCTGCTTGGGATAGACTCCCGCGGCGAAGAAAAATCCCGCACTGATACCATTATGATCGGGCAATATGATCATGATGCGAAAACGGCGAAGCTCGTATCCATTATGAGAGATTCATATGTTGATATACCGGACCATGGAAAAATGAAAATCAACTCAGCTTATTCCATTGGCGGAGCGGAGCTTCTCAGGAAAACCATCAAGGAAAACTTCGATGTGGATGTTCAATACTACGCTTTAGTCGATTTTAATGGATTCTCTCAAATCATCGACACCGCCTTCCCGGAAGGACTGGAAGTCAATGTTGAAAAACGGATGTCCAAGGATATCGGCATGATCCTGGAACCCGGCTTGCAGCGTCTTGATGGAAAACAGACACTCGCCTATGTCCGGTTCAGAAAAGATGCCCAAAGCGACTTTGGACGGATCCAGCGCCAGCAGGAGATTCTCGGAAAAGTGACAAAGGAGCTTCTTACGATTAATGGTGTAGTGAAAGCACCGCAATTGCTCGGTACCATCCAGCCTTTCATTAATACAAATATTGATTCTGGAGAAGTCCTGTCCCTTGCTACGTCCTATCTGAGCAATCGGGATGAAGGAATCCAAACACTCAGAATCCCTATTGATGGTGCGTATGAACCGAAGAGATTCCAGCGGGCAGGAGCGGTTCTGGATCTGGATTTGGACGAAAACAAAGCAGCACTACAAGAGTTTTTGGGAGAAAATCAATAAACAATGAGAACTGCTGCGGCAGTTCTTTTTTTTATGCAGAACAGAAGCTTTTCAGGAGGAGTATCCTGCAACGTTTCATGACAAAGGAACGATTTCGACGGCACCCGACAAGGCTGTACAGGATTCTGTACCTAATGAACCGATTTTACAAAATCATACAAATGTTTCAAGGGCATCTATTTCGAATGCCGAATTACTTAACTATCCGAAAAAAGGAGGAATTCCATTGATTAAAAAGACCGCATTAAAAAAATGGATTGCAGGAGCGGCAATTGCTGCTTTAACAGCAGGGCTTGCACTGCCGGCAGAAGCGAAGCAGGAAACCTATTCCGCAAGTAAAGCTGCTTACAAAGGAACTTCTATAGCAGATGCTCCTCTGCTTGCTTCGAAAAGCCGGCGGGTTAGTAAAGGAAAAAACGCCGGGGATGACGTAAGAGGACCAGCAGATCCCTCCTACAAAATGGACGTAGTGTATGATGCCAAAACTCATAAACTGACTGGGAAAATGAATGTAAGCTTTAAAAACAATGTGAAGGACAACCTCAGCGAGCTCTATTTCAACCTATGGGGCAGAGCAGATGTATTCAAGGATAAAGGCGGGAGCATGGACGTCTCAGACATCCGGGTAAATGGGAAAAAGGCATCATTCCAGGTGAAAGATACGGCATTGCACATTTCAAATCTGTCCCTTGCTAAAAACAAATCCGCAACCGTTACAATGAACTTTAACGTAAGCTTCCCGAAACAGCAGGACCGGTTTGGCTGGTATGGAGATACTGTCTCCATGGGGAATTGGTTCCCTATTCTTTCGGTTTACGATGAGGAAGGCTGGAATGTCGATCCCTACTTTAACGCAGGGGAATCGTTCTATTCCTTATCCGGGAAGTATGATGTGAAAGTAACGACCGACCGCAAGCAGGTCATCGCAGCAACCGGCACTGAGCAAGGCAAACCGGCCGTGGACGGCGAGCTTGCCACCCATCACTATAAAGCAGAAAATGTCCGTGATTTTGCGATGGAAATGAACCCTACGTACAAAATTTTGTCCTCTAAAGTAAACGGGGTTAAAGTAAATGTTTATTACGACGACAAATATGCCAAATATGCCGCTTCCCTAATGGAATCCGGAAAAGACAGCATCAAGCTGTTCAGTGAAAAATTCGGTAAATACCCGTGGCCGGAGCTTGACGTCGTATCCATGGAAGGCTGGTTCGGAGGGATGGAATATCCTCAGCTTGTCATGATCAGCTTAAGCGAAAACCGGACCCAGGAATGGGTAAAGTCTGTGAACGCCCATGAAATCGGACACCAATGGTTCTATGGAATTATCGGAGACAACGAGTTTGATGAGCCCTGGCTTGATGAATCGTTTGCAAGCTATGCTGCCGCCCTTTATGATAACAGCCTTGATCAGTTAAACGTTCCTCCGCTTCCGGAATCCTATTATCATGTGACAAGCAAGGTTTCTGACTTCACTGCAAGAGGCAATGCTGGAATCAACGCCTATTACTACACCATTTATGACTACGGCGCAACAACCATCAATGACCTGCGTCTCGAAGTTGGAGATGATGCGTTCTATAAAGCGATGAAGGATTATTTCAACGAAAAGAAATTCGGCATCTCTACGACTAAGGACTTTATCGCAGCCATGGAAAGATCCACCGGCATGGATTTAACTCCATTTTTCAGAGAGCACCGCGTATTTCCTTCGGATCAGTACTAATCAGGAGCAGGACTTCTCATTCCATATGAGAAGTCTTTTTTTCACACAATCTTTCGACCCTCAGCATGAAGGGATTTAGTTCCTTTTGTAGAAATAAATAGAATATACAGAAAGCTTGACACAAATCAAAAGGTGGGTGACTGGCATGTTTAAGAATCGTTTTCTCAAGAATCTTCTAATCAAAGGGATGCCGCACAAGGAGCAAAACGTTTGTGAATTAAAGCTTGTAAAGGTAATCAAACGCTTAAAAATTGAAGACTACAATTTTAACTGGGACCGAAACAGCTGCTTTATTGAATTTTATTATAAGCAGGAAGCTTACAGGCTGGAGCATTCAATTGAAAAAGCCAATGAAAAAGGCATACTGCTGCGAAATGGAATGGACTGTTTAAATGACCTGACCGACTCCCTTGAAGATCTTTGCGCCATTATAGATAGAGGAACATACCGATTCGAAACATGGATTGCCGGCATGAAGCAATCCCCGCCAAAACAAGAACCGCCTGAATATCAAGAAGAATTCCATATCAGATACCGCTCATCAGGAGTCCCTCACTATCCGGAATTGCAAAGGAATGAGACACCATTCCACCCTGAATCTCCCCTGAAAGATTTTGATGAGAATGAAAATGTTCAGCTGCCTTTGCGTAAATAAAAAAAGACTTCCCGAACGCATGGGAAGCCTTTTTTCTTTATTTATCAATGATAACCTTCAGCCCCCTGACTTCCTCCGCTGCATCCGTCAGTACATCCGCAAGCTTGTCCGCCTGTTTCCCAAGATTCTTTTGGCTTTCATCAAAATGAAGCCATTTAATAATCATCGGAGGAACAGCATAATCCACTAAGCAGTCATACAGGGCATCCAGGTTTTCCCCGTAAAAATCCGGAAATGAAAGCTCGGTTTTAAAATATTGGTGAACATCCTTCACTGTCAGCAGGTCCTTGCCGTTTAATACGAGTTCAGTCATAAAATTCACCCCAGGCTAAGTATGTATTCCATTTCATTAAATAGGACTTGCTCTCAAGAAGCAAGTCCCTTTTTTCAGCTTAGTATACTCTTGTAAATGTTTTATAGTGATCGCTTGTTGTGTAATAAAGTCCATCATTTGAGAAAACGACTCTGGAAGCGTTTCTGCATCCGGAAGTGTAGTACGCATCCGCTTCATAATAAACGCGTCCTGATTTAGCAGGAAGCAATCCTTCACGGTTGGAGAACACGTCTCCTCCAATGCTATAGCCAGGAAGAACATCCGCCAGGTTGCATTTGCTTGATACCCATCCATAGTATGAAGCTTCAGACTTCGTTACAAAGTTCGGAGGAAGCTCACCGTACGCTTTAAGATAATCAATAATCCCATCAAAGCTCGTAATAGATTCAACTGCTGCTGCCTTCGCTTGAGGAGCTTCGTTCGAAACCGGGCTCAAACCGCCAAACGCCAATGCAAAAATAAGAGCAACCATCGCACCAAACTTCATTAGCTTGTTCATTCTTCCATACCTCCAAAGTTAGTATTTTTTAAATACAAGCTTAATGATACAGTCGATTTTTGTCAGAATGGTTAAGGAATTGTAAAGAATGGTGTATATGGATAAAAATGAGAGAATGTTACTAAGAGACGGCAGGTAAAAAGACGAGAGAATGGATTTGCTTTCTTTTTTATGTATTTTCTTTTGCTTATGTTTTCAGGTGTGGATGGAAAACCGGGTAAAAATTTAGTTTAGTCTTGGCTGATTGATTTCCGTTGCACAATGCTTAACCACCTAGTGTGGCGGGCGGTGAGCCTCCTGCTTTGCGGGTGCGGGGTCTCACCTGTCCCGCTGTTCCCGTAGCAGTCAAGCATCTTCCGCTACAATCAGCCTTACTATGTATAGGTAGAGAACCATGTTAAAAAAGAAAACAAAAACCCGGAAATGCTTTACTCGTTTCCGGGTTTTATTGCATTTGGCAAAAGCTATTTGCCCCATAACTCAGCTAGTCTTCATAATCATAGTACAATTCATCCGCATGCTTTTGGACGTTTTCCTTCAGGTAGGCTGAAATGAGTTCGGGCCTCTTGATTAGCACCCAGTCCCCAAATTTGTCAAATTTTCTGGCGGAGGTTTTCATCCCGAACGGAATCGTTCCGAACATTTTATTATTTCTGGATCCCCAGGCTGAGAGTCGCTTGGCAAAATCACAATCCTCTGCCATCAGCATCTCCTCGTTAAATCCGCCGATTGCTTCAAAGTCCCTTCTATAGCACCAGAAGATCCCCACTGATATCCATCCATATTTTAAGAGAATAGGGATGGAAAGCGTTGTTACCGATGCCATAATTCCGAGAGACATCCGGTCAAAATGGCCCGTCACACCGCCGCCTATAAATACGCCGGTCGATAACAGCTGGTCGACAGTTCTCAGCAGGTACTTGTTCATGCATGTATCCGCATCAATCGTAATCACTATTTCTCCCCTGGCGATTCTAGCCCCTGCATTCCTGATTTTAGACAGATTTTTATCCTCATTTTTTAAGGTAATGCAGTTGTAGGTTTGTGCGATTTCCTCTGTCCGGTCCGTGCAGCGGTTTAAGACAACGATTATTTCAACCTGACCCTGATAAGACGCTGACGCTGCCATAATGGAATCCAGACATTTCCCAATATACTTTTCTTCATTATGAGCAGGGATGATAATAGAAAATTTAATAGGGTTACCCTCCATTCTCAAAACTTCTTTATCTATTTCTATGAGAGTTTCGCATAAGTGCTTGTACAAAAGCCTGATTTCAGAAAAAAACTGCTAGTATTCCAAACAGCCAAATAAAAAAGAGGCTTCTCAATGGACAAGAAGCTTCTTTCTTATGAGTCATGTGAACTTATCGCGCCTAACGTTAGGAGATATTCTCTTTTTTCAGCGTCCGCTCCGTTTCCCAGTAGCTTGCATTTTTAATTCCTAATGCCTTAGGATCAAAAACAGGATCCAATCCCTGCTTCTTCTGTCTTTCATAATCCTTCAGCGTAAGAAGTGCTGGTTTGGCCAGAATCAAAATGGCAATGACATTCAGCCATACCATAATGCCCAGTCCTGCATCCCCGAGCGCCCACGCGACTTCGGCTGTTTTGACTGCTCCATAGAAAGTAGCCGCCATAATGACTAGCTTTAGTACAAGTGTAGTCCACTTGCTATTCTGTTTGAATAAATACGTAAGATTTGTCTCCGCGATATAGTAGTAGGCCATGATTGTCGTGAAGGCAAAAAAGAAAAGAGCAATAGCGACAAATCCCGCACCAAAGCCGGGGAGGACACTGTCAATGGCAGCCTGAGTATATCCAGGGCCCGCTTCAATACCTTTGAGATTGTTCACAATGAAAGAACCGTTTTCCGCCTGCGTATTATACATACCTGTAAACAAAATCATGAAGGCTGTGGCTGAGCATACAAACAAGGTATCAATATACACAGAAAATGCCTGTACCAGCCCTTGCTTTGCCGGATGGGACACTTCAGCCGCTGCGGCTGGATGGGCCCCCGTCCCCTGGCCTGCCTCATTCGAGTAAATTCCCCGTTTTACTCCCCATGCAACGGCCATCCCAATCAGACCGCCGAAGGCTGAATCTGCGCCAAAGGCACTTCTGAAAATTAACCCAATCACATTCGGCAATTCGGTAATGTTCATGATCACGATAATAACGGATAAGATTATGTATCCAAGTGCCATAAAAGGAACAATCAGCTGAGCTGCATTTGCGATTCTTTTTGTCCCCCCAAAGATGATAAAGCCTAATAAAACAACAACCGCTATCCCAGTGATGGCCGGAGATATTCCGAAAGCATTCTTCATCCCCAGGGCAATCGAATTGGCCTGCACTCCCGGCATCAAAACAGCCATGGCAATGATGGCTGCAACAGCAAATAGAACGGCAAACCATTTCCAGCCTATACCCTTTTCAATGTAATAAGCCGGGCCGCCTCGATATTGACCGTCCTGCTTTACTTTGTAGATCTGTGCCAGAGTAGATTCAATAAATGCACTGGAAGCCCCGATAAAGGCAATCGCCCACATCCAGAAAACAGCCCCCGGACCTCCAAAAGCGATGGCTGTAGCCACACCTGCAATGTTCCCCGTGCCGACACGTCCGGAAAGCGCAATGGAAAGCGCCTGAAAGGATGAAACACCGGCTTCCGAGCTTTTCCCCTGGAACATCAGCAAGATCATATCCTTAATGTGCCGAACCTGCAAAAACCGGGTTAATATAGAAAATAAAAGTCCTACGCCAAGCAGTATATAAATAACCGGGGTGCTCCATAAGATACCGTTTAAAGCTGTTACAAACTCCGCCAAACTGCCACTCTCCTTTTTTCTGAAAATTCCTTCTAATAATTATATATTAGGCGTAATATTCCCACAATAAATTTGTCAACTTTCCTCACAATTAAGCTGAAATGGATAGCTGCAGCATCCTATTTTTGCTCCCTTTCTGCCAAAATAAAAAGGATGCCCAAAAAGTTAGACTTTTTGGACACCCTTATCATTACAGTTTATCGCTTTTTAAGCAGCTCACATTGTGCTGATGTCAATGACAAACCGATACTTCACATCTGAAGCCATTACCCTTTTGTATGCTTCATCAATTTCATCCGCCGAGATGACTTCAATTTCAGGAGCAATGTTGTGTTCAGCACAGAAATTCAGCATCTCCTGTGTCTCACGAATGCCGCCGATTAATGAACCGGCAAATGAACGGCGGTGCGCAATAAGAGAGAACACGTTTAATGATAGCGGTTCTGCAGGAGCCCCTACATTTACTAAACTGCCATCTAGAGTTAGAAGGGAAAGATAAGCATCCAGGTTAAGCTTGGCACTTACCGTGTTAATGATCAGGTCAAACTTTCCGGCAAGCTTTTCAAACGTCACCGGATCACTTGTAGCATGGTAATCATCGGCACCGAACCGCATGCCGTCTTCTTTTTTCTTCAATGATTGAGAAAGAACCGTCACTTCTGCGCCCATCGCGTGTGCAATCTTAACAGCCATATGGCCAAGACCGCCGAGACCAACAACCGCTACTTTTTTGCCAGGACCTGCTTTCCAATGATGAAGCGGAGAAAATGTTGTAATGCCCGCACAAAGAAGCGGTGCTGCTGCATCCAGCTCAATATTATCCGGAATGCTTAAGACAAAATCTTCTACCACAACAATATGCGTAGAATAGCCGCCTTGAGTCGGCTCACCGTATTTATCAACACCCGCGTAGGTCGGAATATTTCCTTTTAGGCAGTACTGTTCCTCTCCCTTGCGGCAGTTCTCACATTCACCGCAGGAGTCAACCATACATCCAACTCCTACCCGGTCACCGACCTTGTATTTGGTTACCTCGGGACCTACATCTGTGACAATACCCGCAATCTCATGGCCAGGCACGAGCGGATAGTTCACCTCGCCCCATTCTCCATGAGCCGTATGAATGTCGGAATGGCAGATTCCCGCAAATTTAATTTCAATCAAAACATCTTTCGAATCTAAATCGCGCCGTGTAATTTCAGCTTCTTTAAAGGGTTTGTCCGGACCGTCAACAGCTCTTGCTTTAGCAGTAATCATAGAAAAACCTCCAGTAAGTAGTAGATTCATTTTTAAGAGAAACATTGTACAGGGTAATATTCTTCCTTTATCTATATACCTGTTTTTTCTCTTACGAAACTATGTTACCTCTTATAGTTAACTCTAGGTCAAGAGATAAGCTTTTTTCAATCTGCGGGTTTTGACACGCATTCACTCTCGTGATAACTTCAAACGTAGAGTTAACTCAAGGTCTATATATAAACCGGAAAGGGAGATTACGAATGAATACCTATTCGATCAGTGAAGCGGCAAAAGAATTGAATCTAACCGTCTATACGCTGCGATACTACGACAAGGAAGGACTCCTCCCTTTTGTAGAACGGACAGCAAGCGGAACGCGATTGTTTAAAGAGTCTGATATCAGCGCGTTAAAAGTTATTGAATGCCTGAAATCCACCGGGATGCCTATAAAAGAGATTAAAAGTTTCATTGATTGGTGTTCTGATGGGGATTCCACACTGCAGCAGCGGTATGACATGTTTATAGAACGAAAAGCAACGGTTGAAGCACAAATGGAAGAATTGAAGAAAACAATGGAGGTCATTGAGCATAAATGCTTTTATTACAAGACGGCATTGGAGGCTGGGACAGAGGAGATTCATAAGAATGGGAAAATAGAGATTCCTGTTACCCTTTAATAAAAGTGGTTGGTTATTTAACTTAGATTTGTTTAGGCTGATTTCCGCTGCAGGGCTCCCTCATCCAGGGGCGGGCGGTGAGCCTCCTCCTCGCTTCGCGGCTGCGGGGTCTCACCTGCCCCGCTGCACCCGAAGGAGTGTCGCCCTTCCGCTTCAATCATCCTGACTCAGGATTTAAACTTAAACAGGGAGACGCATAGAATGGGTCTCCCTATCATGATAATGTTACTTTTCATACGACCTCTAATTTTACTCAGTAAACCTTAAATCCCGGTTACCCTCATTCACAAACTTCGGTTTTTTAAAAACACTCTTTCCATCCTGCAAGCTCTTCTTTTTATATTCACTGAAACCGGTCAGCTCTTTTCCCCTCCATATCCAGCGTGTCTCATTTTCACCCTGCTCGAGGTAATAGAGGTTATGGTCAATCCGGTTCCCTTCATTTTGTTTAAAAGGATTGCTGATTAAAAGCTTCGAGCCTCCGGCGACCAGTGTATTGTTCTCGATGCGATTTTGCCTGGCGTTATATTGGAGATAGATTTGCCCGCTATCCTGTAACTCTGTATCATTTTTATACAGGATATTTTCAGTGATGGTGGAGTTAATGGTATTCCCGCGCTCCTCGTCGTAGCCGCCTATTGAAATTCCGGCGCTTTTATTTTCATAAATGGTATTTTTTCTGATGGTGATATAGCTTGTGGATTTGCCTTTGTGCTCGCTTGCTGCCTCAATGCCGATATCATTCTTGTAAACTTGATTATGTTCGATTGTAATATTCTTCCCGCCATCCACATAGATTCCGCCGGCCGTATACTCATTCCCGTAGGCGGGGTTCCAATAGCTCGATACTTGATACACGGTATTATGACGGATGAGTCCATTTCTTGCCTGATCAAAGGCATCATCCGGGGACGTGCCCTCAAATCCAATTGCATCAATGCCAATGTTATTCGTTCTTCTGATCACATTGTCCTGAATTCGAAAATTCGTTACATTGCCGTTGACCGCCAGCGCCTCACTCCAGCCAAGCTTCATGTCCTCGAGGGTGTTACTTGAGATAAGCACATTTTCAATTGCCTGCGGTGCCTTTGTTCCGTAAACCGCAATTCCATGTGCATTCCCGTCCGGGTGCTGCGTTTCAATATGGTGAATATGATTCCGCAGAAGCTGAATGCCTTTTCCGCTCCCGCTCACCGAGATTCCGATGGGCAGGGAATCCTCTTGTTTGGTTTTGTAATTTCTGATTTCCAGCCCATCGATTGTGATGTAGCTTTTATTGTGGATGGATACCAAGCCTTGATTATCCCAGGAAATTTTTACGCCGGTTCCGTCAAGGATGGCCTTTTCCTTTGGATAAGCCTGAATGATGATAGGAGCGCTGCTTAGCCCTGATTTTTTGATCATAACCTGTTCCTTGTAAGTGCCTTTACGTACATAGATGGTTGTGCCTGGTTTGGATTGATCCACTGCTTTTTGGATGGTCTTGAGCGGCTGCCGGATTGTTCCCGGGCTTTGATCGCTTCCAGTGGGGGCAACGTACAATTTAGTTTCAATTACAGCTTTTGAGCAGTTGACCAAAAAGAATGAAGAAATGATCAGAAAGACCGTTAGAATTATTTTTTTCATGCGGGAATGCTCCTGGCTTAGTATTTAGACTTATTAAAAATATCGGTTCCAGACCGATTTTTTTCACCATAAAAACGCGAACTCCATAAAAATCCGCGTTTTGTTTGGGCCAGCTAAAGCCTTACCCTGACTTCAGTACCGTCCTTCGCTTTGACATCAACCAGGAGCAAGCCTTTATTATTTTTCAGTTCGCTGACAAATGGTGTTAGCAACTTTTTGTCGATGGGCGGAATCATATAGCTCCAATTCTTTTCCGCCAAGTAATCTTTTGTCCATCTGTTTACATTTCGGCGGAAAAATTTTGAGGACAGAATCGCAATTCCAATATGAAGAATGGCATATGGGAGAGGGATTGTGAATCGTACATCTTTCGTTTTCACCTTTAATTGCAGCATGGCACTACTCGATGATGACAGAAACGGTATCCCCGTTTGCCGACTTCACATCAACGATTTGGCCATCCAATTCGTTTTCAATTGCTTCGATTAATAGATTGATGTCTATATCTTTCACATACTTTTGAGATTCAGGGATACTCGAGGCGATTCCGTGGCCAGCCACTAACATCGCCTTCAAAAGCTTAATTGGCAAATTGACGGACACGTTATCATGTTCAGTTGATGCAACACGGACTTTTAATGTTTTATCTAAATATTTATCCGTTTTTTCAAACCGCTTGCTGCCTGTTTCTTCTTTTTCTTTTAAGACTTGAATCAGCTCTGCTCCCTGACCGGCATCAATTTTCCCTTCCTGCACCATGGTTAGCACTCTTGTAATTTCCTCTTTCATAACCCTTCCCCCTTATTCATCTTTTAGCAGCTTAATGGCTTCCTCTGGAGTGATCTCGCCATTTTCCAGCATCGTAACAATCTTTTTTTCGTCCGCCTCATTTTTCTTCTTTTCCGCATAACCGAGGGAAGAAATGATGTCTGACAGTTTGCCGCGAACGGTCGGATACGAAATCTTTAATTCCTTTTCAACCTCTTTAATATTTCCTCTGCATGTTACAAACACTTCCACAAAATGAAGCTGATCCTTTGATAGAGAAGCCAGTTTGGATAATTCAAATTCATTTTCAATCGTCGTGCTGCAATGACTGCACTGCAGCCTGGTAATCTTCAGCGATTCACTGCAGACAGGGCAATTCGTGATTACTTCATAAGCCATTTTGGTAATTCCTTTCGTGAGCTTTGATTTGATTATAATTGCAAATCACAAAAATTAAAATAACAATATTAATTATTTATATAAAATAAATTAATATTTTTAAATTCCATATAGATTTTATTTATTTTACGCTGGAATTATCTTCTCATAAGAAAAGCTTCTCAAAGATGAACTTCGAGAAGCTTTATTACTCATTACAGTTTTCAATGAAATAAAAGGAATAGATATTAGCAAATGATTGCTATTAAAGAAGCACAAGGCCGGTTCTTCTTCGGAGGCAGGAAAACCGTCCCTGTGCTATAAATAGTCTGCTGCACCTATTTCCTGTTTTCACTAAAGTTAACAGTGTCTTTCAAATCACTGCCGTCTTCCATTGAATGTCTGCCGGCCATCTTTTTCACAAATTCTTTAACGGTTTTGATGCTGATCCCGGATTCCCAGTATTCAGCAATTTCAGGCGTCACCTTAATCAGAACGACATCCTCGTCTTCTGCAGACGTATTCAATACTTTTTCCACCACAAAATTCATGTACTCCTTCTTCTTTTCTTCATCCTGGACACACTCCGCCGTCCCGCTGATTGAGACGTATGAACTGCCTGCGTAGGCAAGGTTAACAGCGGGATTATTTTGAATCTCCCTGTACTTCTCTGTATCTTTTTTGGTGATAAACCAAATCTCTTCCTGCTCCATCCTGACTTCCTGCGTCTGCATCGGCCGTGACATCAGCCTGCCCTCCGGGGAAATGGTCGTCAGCATCGCTACCTTCTCATCTTTGATCAGTTCTTTAATTTTTTTAAGAGTTTTCTCGTTTTCTGATGTTTCGTTAGACATTATGGTTTCCTCCTTCTAATTCTCATCAGCTGCTTACCATTTTCTTTCCCTAATCGGTGCTGCCTAACACTTTTAACAGCGAACGGCTTTTGTTCCATAGGCTCTGTTGAACTTGATCTTTAATTTCCAGGCGTCCGATTACTGCGTGCGGTGCATAGAAATTCAGCAGTGTCCAAACACAGTCATTACATACATTTCCAATACCTCTAAGCCGTGCCAGTCCCTCCTGCATTTACATATGGATAGTAGGTACCATTAGAATGGAGGGACAAGACATAAACATTCTCTTTCTTGAAAGTCACCCGATGTGGATTTATGGTCTGCCAAATGGATTTAAGGACGCAGGTCATACGGCTATCATTTCCGGGCCTATTAGTATTGAAACGATTTCACCGATGATAGAAGCGGTGAAACCTGATCTTATTGTATCGATGGGCTGGACGGAGGAGCACTGGGAGGCAAAGCAACTATGGATTAGAAGTGCTCTGAAGAAGGCTAATATCCCGTTTGTATATTGGGCAACGGAGGATCCTCTTCATACAAAAAATTTCACACTGCCGCTAATCAGCAGAATGAAGCCCGATCTTGTTTTTACCGTTACTCCATCTTTAATAAAAACGTATGAGGAGCTAGGGATAAAGGCTGCTCACCTGGACTTTGGCTATCATGACAGCATTCATCATCAGATTCCGCCTCTATCAAACTACCGCAGTGACATTGCAGTGGTGGCGAATGCCTATCCAAAATTCATTAAAAATCAGCCGAATGGATACCGTGCCTCTTCCTTGCAAACGCTGATTGCGCCTTTACTGCAAAAAGGGATTCGTATTGACTTCTGGGGGAAAGACTGGGAGCATATGGAGAAATATTTAGGAAACAAAATTCCTGATGATTGGATTCATGGATATGTAGATTATCGGGATGCCCATAAAATTTACAGTTCCGCAAAAATCGTCATTGGTCTGCAAAACTGCGAAGATCAGCTTACACAGCGCACCTATGAAATTCTTGGATCAGGGGGATTGCTGCTAACCAATGATACACCTGCAGTAAGGGAAAAGTTTATACCTGATCAGGACTTAATTGTTTCAGCCTCCCCCACGGAAACCGTTCAAAAGGTTGAATCCTATTTAACGAACCCGATCAAAAGGGAACTGGTTGTAGCAAACGGGCGGAACTCCGTCAAACTAAATTCGTACAAGCAGCGGGCGGAGGAAATGCTGCTGCATCTAACAAGCAGAGGAATTCTGAAAGACACACCAAAATCACCCGAAGGCGGAAGATGGATTAACTATGAAACCTCTAGTATTCATCACGTAATGCCGGGTGAAACCTTAATCGGAATTTCAAGCAAGTATAGCCTTCCCTTCATGCAGATTATGAGTATGAACGGCTTGACTTCGGACAAGATTTATACCGGACAAATTCTTAAAATTAAAGAGAAAAATCCAGCTCTTATTCCCCGTGCGCTGAATTCGTGGTTGAATATCGCGAATAGATTTTTATAGAAAGCTTTTAACGGAGATATAAATGTATGGAAGCGAGAGGGTAAATTCATTTTGGCTTCTCGGAGATCAACTTACAAAAAAATAGAGCCGTTCTGATACTGATTGTTATCGGGCGGCTTCTGCTAAAGCGATTATTTATTTATTGCACTCAAATAAAGATTAAGCGAGTCTTCTGCTTTTATAGCCACCAACTCAATAAAATCATCATACTCTTTCTTCGTATGCGCTTTATCTAATGCTTCATAATAAGCCAAACGATTTTCCATCTTAATCACAATTGGCGGAAACCCGTCCTTCATCAATTCTAGATTTAACAGCAGCCTAGATGTCCTGCCGTTGCCATCAATAAATGGGTAAATTCCAACAAAAATAGCATGTAGCTTGGCTGCCCGGACAATCGGGTGCAGGTTATCTTCTTGTGCTTGTTCATACCAGACCATCAGCTGTTCCATTTCCCCTTATATGAGATAGGATGCTGGAGGGATATGTTTAGCACCGGAAATAAAAACCTGCTGGTCTCTATATGCACCTGCATCTTCATCATCAATGCCTTTTAGCACAAGCCGGTGTAAGTTATTAATTTGCCACTCCGACAAAGGTTCTTCCTTATGTACGATCTCTTCTGCGTACGTGATCGCATCACGATGATTGATAACCTCCAAATGTTCACGGAGGGTTTTTCCGGCAATCGTAATTCCTTCCAAAACCACTTTCGTTTCTTTAATTGTTAACGAGTTTCCTTCAATTGAATTCGTATGATATGTCCATTCGAGAAATAGCTTTTCGCGTAAACTTCTGGCTGTATATTTGGGCAGTGGCCGATTGATATCCAGGATAGCTTTAATCTGATTAATTCGTTCGAACATGGGGATCAACTCTTTCATAGCTAATCTTAATCAGATTACATTAAAGTATTCCACATAAGTAACCAGCAAATTTTAGTCAAAAAATTTAATCTGCTGATTCTCTCTTTTTTCATCCTCTAGACCATAGCCTATATTTTTGTATCCCTTTAGTCGCTTTTCAAACATTTTCTTTAGTTCCTCAATATTTGAATCTACATAGTCATATACTTTCACTTCGTTTTTATCTGCATGGTTTCGATGAAGCCTGCCAACATACTGCTGCAACGTTCCTTTCCAGGAGATTGGCATTGTCAGAAAAAGCGTATCTAACCTGGCATCGTCAAATCCCTCTCCAATATATTTCCCTGTTGCAATGAGTAATCTCTCTTCACTGTCAGGTAAATTTATTAATTTCTCCAGTGCTTGCCGCCGTTCCTTCTTTTTCATGGCTCCTGAAAGGATGATGATGTTTTTGGAAAATCCTTTAAAAAGGTCATTAAGAGCATTTACATGATCCAAACGTTCAGTTATTACAATCGGAGAGCGTTTTTCATCCAGAGCTTTAAGAACGTCATCAAAGATCAGATCGTTCCGTTCTTTATCAGCTGCTAACAAAGAGTAGATCGCTTGTATGTCTGTTTCATCCGTTTTCATTAGCGTCTCTCTTCTAACAAGAGTTTGTTTAAACGGCCGAATATTTGCTTGTTGCTTGCGATCCGTTTTATATCTTACAGGTCCGCATTGCATAAAGATGATGGGGTGCAAGCCATCTTTCCTAACTGGGGTTGCTGTTAATCCATAAACTTTCTCTGCTCTGACGGCTCTCAGTACCTTTTCAAAGCTGACAGCAGAAATATGATGACATTCATCAACAATAATCTGCCCGTAATGCTGCAGTTCAGGTTTTGATACTCCATTATGATTAAGCGATTGAATGGTTGAAACATCAATGTTATATGAAGGGTTGTTTTTCCCGCCGCCAATCTGGCCAATCTCTTTTACTGGAATGTTTAAAAAAGATGATAATTTCTCTTTCCATTGCTCTACTAATTGTGTGCGATGCACAATGATGAGAGTATTGATTTTATTTCTGCTAATTAACGCTGCAGCTGTAACCGTTTTTCCAAAACCAGTATCTGCTGCCAATACCCCATTATTATACTCAGCCATGGAGGTAACCGCATCCTCTTGCTGAATCGTAAGCTGGCCATGAAATTTAGCATCTATAGGCTTGCCTGAAAATTGATTGTTCACCTTTTTAATAGATATTTTATGCTTGACGAAAATTTCCTCTACTTTTTCCAGAAGACCTCTTGGCAGTATGAGCGTGTTATCACTTATCTGAGCGCTGTCAATCATTCTGGGAATCCGATGCGTGGAAAAACGTTTTGCTTGCGCTTTGAAAAACTCAGGATTGCCAAATGCCGCAAGTTTATGTATTTCATTAAGAATCTCGTTAGGTAATAAATTCTTAGGGATTTCGATACCTTGGTTTAATTCAATGGTAACTTCTTTAGGTAAATCGATGTTCTCTATTTTTTCTTTTACCTCTATAGAGGTTTCTTCACGGGAAAACTCTGTTACAACTTGTAAAATGTTTTTCTCAGAAATTTTTTTGATTGATGATAGATATTTCCATTGATTCTCCACCTCCTGTAATGAATCATCAACAAAAACACTGTTTCCTTTCGATTTTGCCTGTTTCTGTAGAGGGAGAGCGATTAAATTGCCAAAACCGCCTTTGGGCAGCAGATCTTGGTTAGGAAACATTCGGTCAAAGGAATCCATCCCAACTTCAAAGCGTTTCTCACTTGTTTTCGATAATAGTATCATCCCAAGCTTCCTAGCCAGCGAAGCACTTATTGCCTCTTCAAAAAAGAACCACACATGAGCCCCATCTCCTGAACGGGAACGTTCGATGTGATACGGCAGCCCTAGGTTTTTACAGGTTTCAATAAATGCACGGACATCATCCTGCCATTGTTTCTTATCAAAATCCACAGCAAGAAAATAACACGTATTATCCTCAAGCAGCGGATAGATTCCAACAGTTTTTATTCCATTTAAATGTTCGTAGATCACTTGGGGAGTTAAAGGAGTAAATAATCTGTGTGAGCAATCCTGGCACTTAATTTTAGGCTTCCGGCAAAGCTCTTTATCCCACTCGTTTTCACATGCAGGTGCATAGCCCGATTTTCCTGTGGTACTCGATTCCCACCGTTTAGCAAAAACATCAGATCTCCCCCGGAAGAGGTTCATAAATAGGGAAATTGCAGCTTTTTCTTTGGGAGTAAATTTGGCTGCAATTTCTGTTTCATTCGAAATTTGATGTGGGGAAATATTACGGCCTTGCGCTTTATATAAATCCTGTTTTAGTTGTATATTTTCTTTCTTTAGTCTATTGATTTCTTTTAAGGCTTGATTGAGCTGTTCCTGAATATTCATGAGACTGCTCCTATCGTTGAGGTCTTTGATTCTAGTTTAGTCAATAGAGGAGTTGTTTAACAGGGTTAATTAATATAATGGAAGATTTACGTAAAGGTGAACCTCATCGGAAATGAGTTAAATTCATAAGAAAAAACGAGAAATCTCAAAGGTTTCCCGTCAAGACAGATGGCGCAAATTAAATTCTGCCCATGTGATTTTGATCTGTAGTGTGTATATTGAAATTTGTTAGTAATTTGATAGCTGGCTAAGAATGAAATCAAACTAGATGACTCTTATAGAAGCGATATAGTTCATATATATCCCTTTTTGTTACTCATACCAATTGTTTTAAGTATGTGCACAACAACATACATGGGGTATAGTAAAGTTTTTAATTATAAAAAATAAGAGTTATATCAATTGGAAATACTATATTACTGAATAGCTTATAATATCTTGATAATACACTATTCTGAAAGGAATTCCCCAAAATATCCAACAAAAAAAGAGACGAACTAACAATCGTCTCCATTTTGATTATTCGTTTTGTTCAGCCTCGTAGCGTTGGATAAGGTTGAATTGTTGTTCGGCTTCTTAAACTTTATTGAAACAAACGGAATTCTAATGTCTACACCATCAAACCATTTAACAAGTGCTTTCATACGCACCGCCCCCTTTTTCACCAAATTCGCTACGGACGCTTTCGCGCTAAGCCTACTCGCCTCGGGGAACGAAGCTGAACAAAACGAACATTTAATTACAACTATTATATTACAGGTTACTTTCCTTCGCAAATAGTTCTCTAATTTTATCGCTATTTCAGATAACAGCATAATAACCAATATATATAATTCATTATCAATCTAATAGTGTTTTACACTAGGTCTATAGAATATACCTGTAGGTAAACGCAATATTTAATGAAAAAGTAGTTTGAATGATTTGTTTATAATAGTTTCACCTACTTCACCTTCAGAACATTATCAGGTAAGACAACAGCTGCCTGTCCCGTTTCTTTTTAATAAGTTCTTATATGTTGTAAAAAGTTCAGATGATTATTTGTCGTTGTTGCCCATATATTTTGTCGAATATAGCCTAAGTTTTTTTCTTGCTCTTCTTTATTTGTAATGGTCATACTGAATGCTTCCCCAAAATCAGAAACCCCACGATTGCAGTTTTGTCTTACTTTCGTTCATTATCAGCAGACTTGCTTCACAATGTCGTTTGTGTGCGTAACCTTAATTTTTATGTTCAAAGAACTGCGAGAACAAATTTATAATTCACACAAAAATCTTAATGATTTCTTTAAAAAGAATGAAACCAGAAACAGACCCATCAATTTATGATGAGTCTCTCATTTAAAATAACGTATTTATTTCTTTGAACATTTTTTCAAACCGACATAGTGTATCGGCAGAAAACTCTTCAGTACTTAGACCTAATTGAGTAAGCTTGTGTGCAGGGCGATAATGATTGTATCTTGGTTTACCTATTACCTTGTTTATTTGTTTGATTATTTGGTTGGTGTTTGTGTCTAACTGTTCGAACTTAATATCTTCGAATTCATCAAATGCAAAATTAAACCATTCTATATATTCCTCTTTATCAAACAAATCTTCAATATCAGAATATTCACCATCAATATTTGAAAATCATCAAAAAATCTAATATTTTTCGCCTTAATAATACGTTGCATAATTAAATCTTCTACTTTTCTCTTTCCCTTTTGATCTGTAAAAGAGTCTAATAAACATACGACATTCAATTTGCTCCCTCTTAGTAAAGAGATAAAAGAGGAAACTTTGTCTAAGCCACCAACAGGAACAATTGTTACATTTTCTTTTAATCCTGTTCGACCATTTGATTCAAGAACACTACTCATTACTGTCAAATATAATAAATCTGCAGGTCCTTCAACTAATAGGTTGTTTTTTGACATATATAGATTTTGAGCTAAATCATAACCCAAAGCTGCTTGCAAAGGAAATAAAGTGTCAGAGTCTTTTTCCTCAATAGCATCTGAAATATAACTCCCTTTTTTCGGATCCATTGAATCAAAAACTGTACGGACTTCATTTAACTTTGCAGAGTCAATCATGAATGGAGAGTGAGTTGTATAAATTACTTGGTAATCTGATGATAATTTTTCAGCAATAAATTTCAGTAAATCATTTTGCGCTGAGGCATGAAGATTTAAACCAGGTTCATCAAGTAAAAGAATGTATTTTCCTTTTTCAGAGTTTTGTATTTTACTAAACCATACTAAGAATGAGAAAAACCAAACAAAGCCTTTACTTCGATTTTTCAGAGGTAATGACACTCGATGCTTGGTATTTCGGATTCTTATATTCAGTATTTTATCTTCACTTATAATTTGATTATGACCATTCTTTTGAATAGAAGTTTCGATTTCAAACTTTATTTCAAGGTTATTATTTGTGGTCCAATATTCTAAAAATTCATCCGTAATTTCGTTTGATGTTGCTTCGAGTTCAGATATAAACGATTCAAAACTCTCAGCGTTCTGCAATTCTTCTATATCTATATTTGCTAATTCAAAGAGAGCTACTGAAGTATTAAATTCCTCTTTTGTAAAATCAGCATCAATTTGTTCATTTTTTAATTTATTAATACTTATTCTAGAAGGAATTGAATAATATTCATTAAAATACCAAAATTTAGGCAAATTGGGTGCTAGATAATACTTGACTACGTGACCCTCTAGAATGTTATCCCAAGGGAAAGCATTACTAACTATATTCTCATTTAGATGATTACCAACCGATATGGCCTCTTCTTTTTGAACACACAATTCAATCAGTTCTTTCAATGTTTTGGCACTCTTTAAAAATTCCAAGGTCTCATCACTAAGGTCGAATTCTTCCAATAAATTATCTATATATTTACGTTGATTTGTTTTCAAACCTTCATATCGTTTTCTATCTTTATAATCAACACTTACTGTAATCTCTTTAGATGTAAAAACTCCTTTACCAATGTCATAATCAATGGTATTAATTAGTTCATCATCTAGTTCAAAGGTGCATTTTACAACTTCTACGCTCTTACCGGATTTTTGGAAACTCTTCCACTCATTTTTAGGAAAATCAAAGGTATCGTTAAATTTAAATGCAGGATCATTTTCAAAGTAATTGAACTTAGCGAGGGCTTCAAGGAATGAGGATTTTCCAGATTCATTTTTACCCACAAAACGGGTAATATGATTTTCTATGTCTACAACTTGTTCGTTGATAAAACTCTTATATTTATTAATAACGACTTTTTTAAGCTTCAAACTTAAATATCCCCCTTAGATGACAAATATCGATATTTCCCCCTATAATATACCATTTACTGTATTTATAAGTCTAATTTATACTATGATTTTAGTGTCAGTAGATTTGATGAGATTCCTTAGATGCTATATTAATATATACTGAACCATTATCTTTTTTGTAATCAGTAATTTTAGGGAAAAATATTAATATGTGTTAATCAACATTTTGCATATACTGTGCAATAACAGGAGTTTATAAAATAAAAAGAACAAAAAAGAGCCAAACCCTTAAACATCAAGGTTTGGCTCTTTTTAGGGGGATGTAATTACATCATGCCGCCCATTCCACCCATACCGCCCATGCCGCTCATATCAGGCATGCCGGCGCCGCCGCCTTCTTCTGGCTTGTCGGCTACTACTGCTTCAGTAGTAAGGAACATTGCTGCTACAGATGCAGCGTTTTGAAGAGCTGAACGAGTTACTTTAGTAGGGTCGACGATTCCAGCCTCTACCATGTTTACCCATTGTCCAGTTGCAGCGTTGAAGCCAACGCCGATTTCTTCGTTTTTCAGACGCTCTACGATAACAGATCCTTCAAGGCCTGCGTTGTGAGCGATTTGGCGTACTGGCTCTTCAAGAGCACGAAGAACGATGTTGATTCCAGTTGCAGAATCGCCTTCTGCTTCAAGAGAAGCTACTTTGTTGTATACATTCACTAGCGCTGTACCACCGCCGGATACGATTCCTTCTTCTACTGCTGCGCGAGTAGAGTTCAGGGCGTCCTCGATGCGTAGTTTGCGCTCTTTTAGTTCTGTTTCAGTAGCGGCACCCACTTTGATCACGGCTACGCCGCCAGCAAGTTTAGCAAGACGCTCTTGAAGTTTTTCTTTGTCGAACTCAGAAGTTGTTTCTTCTAATTGAGCACGGATTTGGTTTACGCGGCCTGCGATTTTGTCTGTTTCGCCTGCTCCTTCAACCACTGTTGTGTTTTCTTTCGTAACCACAACTTTGGATGCGCGTCCAAGCTGAGTGATGTTCGCAGATTTAAGATCCAGACCTAGATCTTCTGTGATCACTTCTCCGCCAGTCAGGATGGCAAGGTCTTCAAGCATCGCTTTACGGCGGTCACCGAAGCCAGGAGCTTTAACCGCTACTGCATTGAATGTTCCGCGAAGCTTGTTCACAACTAGAGTTGCAAGAGCTTCCCCTTCAACATCCTCTGCAACAAGCAATAGAGATTTGCCTTGCTGAACGACTTGCTCAAGAACAGGAAGGATTTCCTGGATGTTTGTGATCTTTTTATCTGTGATCAGGATGTAAGGATTCTCAAGAACCGCTTCCATCTTGTCTGAATCAGTTACCATGTACGGAGAAGCGTAGCCGCGGTCGAATTGCATACCTTCGACGACTTCAAGCTCTGTTGTGAAACCTTTGGATTCTTCAATTGTGATAACGCCGTCGTTTCCAACGCGCTCCATTGCTTCAGCAATCAATTGTCCAACTTCTTCGTCAGCAGAAGAGATCGATGCTACTTGAGCGATGGATTCTTTGCCTTCGATTGGCTTGGAGATCGCTTGAAGCTCTTCGATTGCTGCTTTAACTGCTTTCTCGATTCCTTTGCGGACGCCCATAGGGTTAGCGCCGGCTGTAACGTTTTTAAGACCTTCGCGGATCATTGCCTGTGCAAGAACCGTTGCAGTTGTCGTACCGTCACCCGCTACGTCGTTCGTTTTGCTTGCTACTTCAGCAACAAGCTTGGCTCCCATGTTTTCGAAAGCATCTTCAAGCTCGATTTCTTTCGCGATTGTCACACCATCGTTTGTGATAAGCGGAGAACCGAATTTCTTTTCAAGAACGACGTTGCGTCCTTTTGGTCCCAATGTTACTTTTACGGCATTCGCAAGCGCGTCCACACCGCGAAGCATGGAACGGCGAGCTTCTTCGCTGAATTTAATTTCTTTAGCCATGAAAAATACCTCCTTGGAATTGTTTATCGTTTTATTTTTGTTATCCGGTTGTATCGATTAGCCGATAACCGCTAAAATGTCGCTCTCACGAAGGATCAGGTATTCTGTACCTTCATATTTAACTTCAGTTCCAGCATATTTTGAGAAGATGATGCGATCGCCGGCAGCTACTTCAAGAGCAACCTTCTCGCCATTATCCAAAATGCGTCCTGTACCAGCAGCTACAACTTTACCTTCTTGCGGTTTTTCCTTCGCAGAATCTGGCAATACGATGCCGCTTGCTGTTTTTTCCTCAGATTCAACCAATTCAATAATTACACGATCACCTAGTGGCTTTAACAAGTGAAACACCCTCCTCAATTTCATATGTAGTTTATTTTTATTAGCACTCGTTTATCTTGAGTGCTAACACACAAGTCTATATTATATAAACTTTTTGCTAATTTCAAGTGAAAACTATTTAATTTTTGTTCGACGAAATTCAACATTTGAAAACGCACCCACACAGACTCCGTATAAGAGAAAAGGCGGAGGATGTGGTACAATTATTTGTGGTCATGTAAAATGTATCATTTCCCGCACACAGGAATAGGCTAAAAGCATGTGCGGTCTTAAAAGGAGCTTATTTGTGAAGAGACATTATTGGTATATTCTGCTTACATATGTCATCATGCTGTTCTCCGGATTAGTGGGTTACCGGCTTCTTCTTTTATTGGGAGTGGACCGGGGACAGGTCATCGGATACTGGAACATCATCAGCTTTGCCGTCGGGCTTACCGTTGTTTTGCTTCTATTGAGGAAGGACCGCGGAGATTTTGATTTAAGAGGAACCCCCGCTTCGCCATCAGCAGCTGCAGGATGGGCAATCGGCGGTATTTTTCTTGCGTTTTTAGCACAAATTATAGCTGCTAATATTGAGATTCAGCTATTCGGCATTAAACCCGGATCGGAGAATACACAGCGGATTATGGACATCGTCAAGGTGACCCCGCTCATGATCTTTGTTGTTTCGATTGCAGGACCAATTCTTGAGGAAATTGTTTTCCGCAAAATCATTTTCGGAACGATTTATAAACGGACCAATTTCGTCCTGGCCGCACTGATCAGTTCGGTGATCTTTGCGGTCGTCCATCAGGACCCTTCCCATATCCTTCTCTACTCAGCTATGGGATTTACGTTCGCTTTTCTTTATGTTAAAACGAAGCGCATCATCGTTCCGATTATCGCTCATTTGTCGATGAATACATTAGTGATTGTGATTCAGTATGTGTACAGGGACGACATTGAACGATTGATGAAAGACGCTGAACAATTGCAAAGCATTATTGGAGGAAACTTTTTATGAGAGCACGTCCTGGCGCACTTGCCATCTTTTACTTAGCAATGGGAGCACTATTCACATACCTGGCCATTAACAGCGCCGCAGAAGGCCTCTGGACCTTCCCGACCATCATTATGATGCTGATTGCAACCTTTGATTTTGCCGTTGCGCTCCGGATGCTGCGATTAGGCCGAAAGCTTAAAAGGAATACAGAGAAAAAATAACCTGTCCGCCGGACAGGTTATTTTTATTGGGAAAGCTGCTCCTTCGCCTCTTCCTCCATCTGAATCTTTAATGACTGGCGGTAGGCCCGCTGTGAAACGATGATGCTGATTTCGTAAAGGATAATCAGCGGCAGGAGCACAATCACCTGGGATAGGAGCTCCGGCGGGGTAATGAGTCCGGCTACGACGAGCAAAAAGAAATACGCAAACTTCCGAATTTTTCTCAAAAACATAGGCGTGACTATTCCGAGCCTTGTCAGGAACATAATGACCACCGGGAGCTGGAAAAGCAGCCCGAAAGGCAGGGTCAGCTCAAAAAGGAATTGAAAATATTCGTTAATTCCGATTACCTGGCTGATCCCTAAATCATCAGAAAAATTCGTCATGAATCTTACGACAAACGGAAAAAGAACGAAATAAGAGAATGAAATGCCTCCCAAAAACAGCAGAACGCTTAATGGAATATAGCTTAATGTAGCTGTCCGTTCTTTTTCATACAGTCCAGGGCTGATAAAGGACCACAGCTGGAACAGGATCAGCGGAGAGATTAAGATTAATGCGATAATCACCGCAAACTTCATATAAAGGAAGAGCGGATCTGACATTCTGAATGCATTCAGCGTCAGATTCTTCGCTTCGTCTGTTTGCTGCAGAAACAAAATGATCGGCTTCGCAAGAAAGAAGCCTGCAATCAGGGCAAGAATAAAAAAGATGGCAATGACTAAAATTCGTTTCCTAAGTTCCTCAATATGCTCATAAACCGACATTTCCCGTTCATTCATGGAACCATCCATCCTTTTACACAGATGTCTCGCTCGGATAATGCTTAAGGAAATACACAAGAGACTGCAGTTCTACGGCCAAATCAATATGGTGAATCCGAATATGATCCGGTACGTTCAGTCTCGCAGGGGTAAAGTTTAATATGCCCTTGACGCCAATCGCAATCAGACGGTCGGTAATGGATTGTGCTGCAGGGGCAGGAACCGTCAGGATGGCAACCGGTGCTCCATCCGGCAGATGTTCCTCGAGCTTGTCCAGATGAAGAATGGGAACCTCCCCTACCGTTGTCCCGATTTTATCCTCCGCCACATCAAACGCAGCGAAAATTTCCGTATTGTTGTTTTTGGAGAAGTTATAGTGTAAAAATGCAGTTCCCAGATTCCCGACGCCAATCAGAATGACTTTTGTTAATTCGTCCTGGTCCAGTGTCTTCCTAAAAAAAGACAGCAGGTAATTTACATTGTATCCGTAGCCTTTTTTCCCAAGAGCGCCGAAATAGGAAAAATCTCTGCGGATCGTAGCAGAATCGACTTTGACCGCGTCACTTAATTCGGCCGAAGAAACTCTCTGCTTTCCTGAAGAATGAAGGTTTTTCAAGAAGCGATAGTATAAAGGCAGCCTCTTAGCGGTCGCCTGCGGTATTTTGGATTGATCAATGTTCATTCTCGTTCCCTCACATTCCTTGATGCAAATCTAGTGGCTTATTCCCCACTTTTTCTATAGGATCTTCCATTATCATTATTTAGTTAGCGCTTCCAATTTTATCTCCTCCGCCAATTGAAAGTGGATAAAAATGGACATTCAAAGCGTCTTACCCAAACTATACACTATTTTATCTTGATTGTCTGTTTACGGATTGCAACAATTTCCGGTGAAACAGACAGCATGGTTGCCGGCAAACCGCAGTTAAGCTACACTGAAACTAGTATACATGAGGTGAAAAGAATGATTCTACTACAAGTTCAGCAGCTCACAAAATCTTTTGGAGCTGAGCCTATATTATCGAATATTAAGCTGGAAATTCAAACACGGGACCGGATTGCCCTCGTCGGCCGAAACGGTGCCGGAAAATCCACGCTTCTTAAAATTATTTCAGGTCAATTATCGTATGATTCCGGCGAGATAATCAAGCCAAAGGATCTGACCATTGGCTATTTGGCGCAAAACACCGGGCTTGAATCGTCCCGTTCCATTTGGGATGAAATGCTGACGGTGTTCAGTGAATTTCAGCAGATGGAGAAAAAAATGCGCGGCATGGAATCCGATATGGCTGAGATCAATCCGGGCAGCCCGCAGTTTGAACAGATCATGAAGGAATACGATCATTTGCAGACTTCCTTTAAAGAACGCGGCGGCTATCAGTATGAAGCAGACATCCGCTCTATTCTGCATGGCCTTGGATTCGGGGATTTTGATTCCTCAACTTCGATTGCCAAGCTCAGCGGAGGCCAGAAAACCCGGCTTGCCCTGGGAAAGCTTCTATTAACAAGTCCGGCCCTTCTGATTCTGGATGAGCCGACAAACCACTTGGACATTGCGACTCTTTCCTGGCTCGAGCAGTACCTTCAGGGCTATAAAGGCGCCGTTCTAATCGTATCGCATGACCGGTATTTCCTCGACAAAGTGGTGAACCAGGTTTATGAGATTTCCAGGCTTCAATCCGCGAAATTTATCGGAAACTACAGCAAGTACCTGGAGCAAAAAGCAGAGAACTATGAGCGTGATATGAAGGCCTATGAGAAACAGCAGGATGAGGCCGCCAAGCTCAGGGATTTCGTTCAAAAGAACCTTGCCAGAGCATCCACAACAAAACGGGCCCAAAGCAGACGGAAGCAGCTTGAAAAAATGGACATGCTGGACCGTCCGCTTGGGGATGAAAAATCAGCCGTTTTCCGGTTTGATATTGAAAAGCAGAGCGGAAACGATGTCCTGAAGGTGGACAGCCTTTCTGTTTCCTATGATGGAAAAATCCCGACCATCTCCAACATTTCGTTTTCCGCAGACCGGGGAGACAGCCTGGCACTTGTAGGACCGAATGGAATCGGAAAATCTACGCTCCTAAAAACAATTGTTGGAAAGCTTCAGGCAATTGAAGGCGATATCCGCTACGGATCCAGTTTGAAGATTGGCTATTATGATCAGGAGCAGGCAGAGCTCACCTCGAACAAGCGGGTGTTAAATGAGCTTTGGGATGAATATCCCCTTAAGCCTGAAAAGGAGATCCGGACGGTACTCGGTAATTTTCTTTTCTCAGGGGATGACGTTCTAAAGCCTGTCTCTGCATTAAGCGGAGGAGAAAAAGCGAGACTTGCGCTTGCGAAGCTGATGCTAGAAAAAGCGAACCTGCTGATCCTCGATGAGCCAACGAACCATCTGGATTTGGACAGCAAGGAAGTTTTGGAGAATGCCCTGGTAGATTATCCAGGAACCATTCTGTTCGTCTCGCATGACCGGTACTTCATCAACCGGATTGCAACGAAGGTGTGCGAGCTTTCAAAGAATAGTCTCGAGCTGTTCCTCGGGGATTACGATTACTATCTTGAAAAGAAACAGGAGCAAGAGGAGCTGGCTGCGATAAAACTGCAGGAGGAAGCTGGCTCTGTAAAGGTTCAGGACTCAAAAGAAACGAAGCTGAGCTATCAGCAGGAGAAAGAACTTAAGAAAATGGAGCGGCAAAAACAGCGGCGGATTGAAGAAATTGAATCTGAAATCTTTACACTTGAAGAGAAAATCGAGGAAAACGAGCACTTGCTTGCTGATCCGGCGAACTTTCACGATCATGAAAAGCTTCAGGACATCAGCCGTGAAAATGAGGAGCACCGTTTATCTGTGTCTAAACTGATGGATGAATGGGAAGAGCTTCAAGCATGAAGGACTGTCTAAAAGCCTTGCCAAGTGCAATAAAAAGAAAACCCGGAAACGCTGCTATCGTTTCCGGGTTTTTGTTTTCTATTAAGGATTATGAATTGTTCTTTACCCATAAATGGTTAGTGATTGGAGCGAAAGGGTTGAGATTTCACAGGCGCAAAGCGATTGGAAGGCTCTCTGCCCTTCCCGCGGAAATTGGCAAAAAATCAAGCCAATCTCAGATGACTGAGGCAGCATGAATACCTGCTTTCTGGCTGCTCTTTTTTATCCACAGGCTTCGTCTGTGGATTAGCGCGGTTTCAGCTTTTTTATCCACAATATCCACAAAGAGCTCTAAATTTATCCACGGTTTCCACACCTCTTTAGCCTATGGTATATATAGATTTTATTGCTATTAAAGCTTATGTGGATAAGTGTGTGGATAACTTTTAGGATAAAAAAAGATCCTGCCTGGTTATTAACAGGTTCAGGATCTTGGTCCACAATCGGAATTGTCCAGTTCAAGGCCGGGGTTTGCATTCATACTCATGCTCCCTCTTCTACCTTTCTGGAAAAGCATATGACCTGCAGCGCCAATCATGGCTGCATTGTCTGTACATAAATACAGCGGAGGAATGACAAGCTCCGTATCAGGCATCTCCTTAAAGCGCGCTGTCAGCGCTGTTCGCAGTCCCTTATTGGCTGCAACACCGCCTGCAAGGAGAACTTGATGAACTTTGTACTCATTTGCCGCCCGATAAGTTTTTTCAACCAGTACTTCTACAACACTTTGCTGAAAGCTTGCTGCCAGGTCCTTCGCTTCAATAACCTCACCTTTTTGCTTCGCATTGTGGAGCGTGTTAATAACTGCCGATTTAAGTCCGCTGAAGCTAAAATGGTAGGACCCCTCTTCAAGCCACGCACGCGGAAGATTAAGAACCGGCTCACCTTCGTGGGCCAGACGGTCAATATGCGGACCGCCGGGATATGGCATATTCAACGTTCTTGCTACTTTGTCGTATGCTTCACCTGCTGCATCATCCAAAGTTTCACCAATGACTTCAAAAGAGCCATGCTCTTTCATGTATACAAGCTCCGTGTGTCCGCCCGATACAACAAGTGACAGAAGCGGAAACTTCAGCTCGGTAATAAGCTGGTTCGCATAGATGTGGCCTGCAATATGGTGAACCCCAATCAAAGGAATCCCGTGTGCAAAGGCAAGCGCTTTGGCAGCGTTGACTCCTATCAATAGGGCACCCACAAGACCAGGTCCCTCCGTCACCGCTATGGCGCTCAAATCCTTGTAGGTTAGCTCTGCCTGCTGCATCGCTTCCTCAAGCACCAATGTAATCTGTTCTACATGATGTCTCGATGCAATTTCTGGGACGACGCCTCCAAAACGCTTATGAGATTCAATTTGCGAAGCCACTACATTGGAGACAATTTCGTTTCCATTCTTTATTACAGCCGCCGCTGTCTCATCACAGCTTGTTTCAATCGCTAAAATGTATACATTTTTAAACTCCATTTAACATCACCCACATAACTAAAGCATCCTCTAAATTATCGGTATAATACTGTTTTCTGATTCCTCCAGGCTGAAACCCCAGTTTTTTATAAAGTGACTGGGCGGGGTAGTTCGAAACGCGAACCTCCAGGGAAAGCTGTTTCGCTCCGCGTTTCTTCGCTTCCTTCATCGCTTTTCTGAGAAGAAGCTCACCATAGCCGTTCCCTCTGTATTCGGGAAGAATGGCAATATTGGTAATCTGCGCTTCATCTACAATGAGCCAGATTCCGCAGTATCCGATGACTCTCTGCTCGTTTTCAGCAACTAAGTAAGTGGCAAAAAGATTATGGGCCACTTCATTATAAAAGGACTCTTTATTCCAGGGCGATTTGAAGGATTTCGTCTCTATTTCATAAACAGATTCGATATCTTCCACTTTCATGCCCCTGATCTTTAACTCACTTTTCCCCACGTTCTCCACCAACTTATTTTTGCTCTTCAAGCCATTTAGACTCTGCTTCTGCCAGCCTCGTATAGTTCGGCACTGCCGTGTGCACAGAGGACTGGTCCTTCTGAAGACCGATCCTTGCAAGCTCTGAAGGCCTAGGGCTGTTTTGAACCGAATCGGCCCTTGCAGCCAGACTGCCCAGACTACTCTCAATCTCATCCCAGTGTATTTCAACATCGTGTCCAATAAATAAGACACGTGTCTTTTTCTCTTTTAATTCTTTAAGCCAGTCCGCAAGAAGAATGTTCTGATCCTCAGCATGGCGAAGAATGGCTCCGTTCTTCTCGGAATATAGTCCGGTATAAACTCTCCCTCTCCTCGCATCAAAGATTGGACAGATCAATCCTTGGAAATACCGGCCGTTTGCAGCAAGGCTTTCAAGACTCGAAACCGTATAGAGAGGAATGGAAAGAGACCATGCAAGTGTTTTCGCAATCGTCATTCCAATTCTAACTCCTGTATAGGAACCGGGGCCTGACGCAGCAATGATGGCACCAAGTTCAGCCGGAATCGTTCCGCAATCCTTCAGCAGCTGTTCAATGGCAGGCATCGCCCGAACCGAATGATTCTTTTTTACATGAGTGATCAGCTCGCCTGTCACCACTCCATCTGAAAGTAAGGCTATTCCAAGCGTGTCATTGGATGTATCAATCGCTAATGCTTTCGTCATTTTCAAAAAGCTCCCTGCATATATCAATGTATTTTTGCCCATGAGGAGTAAAACGGATGCTTCTCTCCTCATCTCCCGTGCGGAACAGACCAATCTCAAGCCGTTCAGCAGGAAGCTGATCCTGTATCAGATGAGCCCATTCAATCACTGTGACACCGCTGCTTTCGAAATATTCCTCGAATCCAAGCGCTTCACTTTCTTCATCCAGTCTGTAAACATCCATATGGTATAAAGAAAGGCGTCCCCCATGATATTCTTTCATGATGGTAAAAGTAGGGCTGTTTACAATTTTCTTAATGCCCAGTCCCTTTGCCAATCCTTTCGTGAACGTAGTTTTTCCGGCACCCAAATCACCCTCAAGCGTCAAAACATCCCCTCCTTGCAGAAGCAGGGCCAGTTTTTCTGATAGAGCCTGAGTGAAAAGCGCGGAAGAAGAAGCCGTTTCAAAAGCTTTCATGATGATCACCTGTCATTCTATATAGTGAAGCCTTTCGTTCTTGTATCATTATAAACAGTTTAGCGCACTCCATTCGTTTATCCAAGTCCGCCGCACCAAAAAATAAGCATAAAAAAAACGAAACATCACGTTTCGTTGTCTTATACATGTAATGGCGGTCCGGACGGGACTCGAACCCGCGACCTCCTGCGTGACAGGCAGGCATTCTAACCAACTGAACTACCGGACCATTTTGGTTGCGGGGACAGGATTTGAACCTGCGACCTTCGGGTTATGAGCCCGACGAGCTACCAGACTGCTCCACCCCGCGATAATAGAAAGTATTAAGTTTAGCTATGCTTATGGACAGTAGACTGTCCTCGCCTCAGGAAGCAAAACCAAGCAGCAGCTCGGCGAGTACAACTCGAAGCTTTTTCACGTAAGCATTGCTCGTTGCTCCACCCCGCGACAATAAAAAGTATTTCATTAAGGTTATCTCAAGGACAGACATGCTGTCCCTGGAATAACTCTCATACCTGGCAACGTCCTACTCTCACAGGGGGAAACCCCCAACTACCATCGGCGCTAAAGAGCTTAACTTCCGTGTTCGGTATGGGAACGGGTGTGACCTCTCTGCCATAATTACCAGATATGTGGTTGAAAGATTGCTCTTTCAAAACTAGATAACGATTGCTGCACGAGT
>NZ_JAQV02000010.1 GCF_000732485.2 Bacillus sp. SJS
AAAAGGAGACTTGAGGAAAAGCTGAAGAGACTGACCAACCGAAATTGGGGAGTCTCTATGAAGTACCGTATTCTCAAAATCAACCAACTCATCCAAGGCTGGGGTAATTACTTCAAAGTGGCAGACTGCAAGAAATTTGCGGAGGAAACAGACAGCCATATTAGAAGGAGGCTACGCGCATGCCGGTGGAAAGAGTGGAAGATAATCAGAACCAAAAGCCGGAACCTAATGAAATTGGGGATAAAGAAAGGAAAGGCATGGGAAGTAGCTAACTCCCGTAAGGGATATTGGCGGAATTCTAAGAACCCCATTCTCCACAAAGCCCTTCCTAACAAGTACTGGAATCAACTTGGATTAAAACAATTAACGATTGTGGTTTCATAAACTTTCGAACCGCCGTATACGGATCCGTACGTACGGTGGTGTGAGAGGTCGGGGGTTAATCACCCCCTCCTACTCGATTGGGATTTGGGGTTGAGGGATACGCTTGGGATAGAGGGAGAAAGACGGGGTGGCGGATACGTAATTCGGGATACGCCAAGAGTAGAGGGAAGGAGAAGGAGGCGGAATACTCGATTCAGTTGAACTTAGTATTTATTAGTAGCTTAATGTTTGGCTGGACTTAGTTTTAACAGAGTGAGACTGGCGGACCGTACTGGATGATGCTGGCTGGGGAAGAGGATCCAACGAATTGAGGCGGCTGCGATCTCTGTCGAACCCTCCCGAAAAGTCGATATCCGCTTATTTTAGTCGATATATCGAAATAATCGTCGATATATTAAAATTTTGGACGATATATCAAAATAATCGCCGATATATCCAAATTTCGGTCGATATCCGCTCCAGAATAGCCGATATCTTGCCACCTCCCCCCTTCCCGCACCAGAAACAAGCGTATACCTTTCCATCCTCATAGCCATTTTCCTCCCACCGAGTCTTTTTGCCAACCATTTCAGCAATTTCGAGCAAAAACAGGCGAGTTTTAATAAAAAATTCATTCTCACCCTTATCAACTCCTCAAGCCGGAGGTACCTGGCAGGCTCAAAGTACTCCCGATAGCATTAAACCACCAACTCGAAAAATCAACATCCACCCAATTTACTTCCCCAAAACCCATCTCCATCCTCCAACATCAGAAAACCCCGGCCGCCACCCCCTCAAACTATAATTCATTCCCTAACCCAAGCCTTCTATCTGTGACTCAAAATTCCCTCTCTCAAAAAGGATATGCCACTAGAATGATTTTTTAAGAATAAAAGTTTGAAGGTGCAGATTAATGGAAACCATGATGGATATTATCCTATCTGAAGAATTTACGATGATGATCCCAATTATATTTACAGCTGTCAAATTCAATTTTTTTGTTGCAGTATGTGAATTGAAAGGGTATCGGCAAGTTTTAGAACTCATTTAATTGTTGGTATGGTTGCATGTTTGCTGATGCTGCTTGCTCTTCACGGTTTTTAAAGTATTTGGAAATTCCCCAATACTCTGTTCGATCATTCTCGGTTTCCACCCTGTGTCTTAACTGAATTGGCTATTAGCAGCAGGAAACCAGTGTCCCATGAACTGCCTTGGACTTGTGATAAGGGCCGGGATGTATAGGCTTGCCTGTTTTACAGCCTTTGTTGTCAGGATGAGCCTTTCTTTACTGAATCGTGTGCAATGAAGTTTTAATAAAAAGCAGGAAAGGGAAAGAATGAAAATAAGGTGCACCCGGAGGAAAGTCTGGGGGAAGTGCTTAGGGCACTGGATCACAATGACTTGGCTGTGTATAAGATGAGCATAAACAATCCCGGCACTTATCAAAATGAACCGGCTTATTCCCTAGAGTGTTGAAAAAGGGATGATTGGATCTGTAAAGGAAAGCTTCCTCGAATGAAATAGTTGAAAAAAAAGCGAGTACGTCATATATTTATATTAGTCAAATATAGTCAAAGTCAAGTGAGGAGGAGGCTTGATGAGAAACATTTCGGATATTATCGAGCAGTATTTAAAGCAGGTTCTCGATATGAGTGAAGAGGAAATCGTCGAACTGAAGAGAAGCGAGATTGCCGATAAGTTCCAGTGTGTGCCCTCTCAGATTAATTACGTGATTAATACCCGCTTTACTGTCGAACGGGGATATATGGTTGAAAGCAAGCGCGGGGGCGGAGGCTATATTAGGATTATTAAAGTTCAATCCAATGATAAGGCCCACCTTCTGGATCAGATTTTGGAGCTTGCGGGGGACCGGATTTCCCAGGCATCTGCTGAGGATATTGTTATTAGGCTGACAGCAGAGCAGGTCATTACTCCGCGTGAAGCGAAAATCATGATAAGTGTGATGGATCGTTCAGTGCTTTATGTAGATTTGCCTTTAAGAGACGAATTACGGTCACGAATGTTAAAGGCAATGCTGACGTCCCTTAAATATAAATAATCGTAAGGCAGGTGATCCTCATTGATTTGTCAGGAGTGCCACGAAAGACCGGCAACGTTTCATTTCACCAAAGTAGTGAATGGTGAAAAGGCAGAAGTGCATATTTGTGAACATTGTGCGAAAGAGAATAGTAATATGATGGTATTCGGAAGCGACGGCGGCTTTTCAATCAATTCCCTTTTATCAGGACTTCTGAATTTTGAAACAAAGCTTGGGAAGTCTGATGCATCCTCGATGTATCGGGCAGAGGAAGTTCGCCAATGCCCCCGCTGCAAGATGACGTTCCGAGAGTTCGGGAAGGCTGGCCGATTCGGATGTCCGGATTGCTATCGGACTTTTAAAAGTGAAATTACGCCTATTTTAAGAAAGGTTCATAGCGGCAACACTGCTCATGGAGGCAAAATTCCGAAGCGCATTGGAGGCAGCATTCATCTCCAAAAGAAAATGGAAGAGCTGAAGAAGCAGATGCAGCATCACATTTCACAAGAGGAGTTTGAAAAAGCAGCCGAGCTCAGGGACGAAATTAAAGCGATCGTCAGAGAAATGAATGCCGATAGAGGGGAGGAGGCTTAAGATGTCATTGCAGGATTTTATGAACAATGCAATGAGTGCGTGGATGAGCCAGGAAGGTCCGGACTCAGATATCGTATTGAGCAGCAGAGTGAGACTTGCCCGGAACATTGAGCAGTTCCGCTTTCCAACCTTAGCATCAGAAGAAGAATTCCAGAACATTCTTACGCTTTTTGAAGAACAGTTTTCAAATCAGACGTTCCCAGATATCGGATCCTTCGTTCTGCTGAAAATGAGTGAGCTCGAGCCCGTGCAAAAAAGGGTATTGGTGGAGAAGCATTTGATTAGTCCGAGTCTGGCAGAGGATTCCGCTTTCTCCGGATGTCTGCTTTCTGTTAATGAAGAAGTGAGTATCATGGTGAATGAAGAGGATCACATTCGAATACAATGTTTGTTCCCGGGTCTTCAGGTAAAAGAGGCCCTTGAAGTGGCAGGCAGGCTGGATGACTGGATTGAAAAAGAGGTAGATTATGCTTTTGATGAGAATCGAGGCTATCTGACAAGCTGTCCGACGAACGTAGGTACCGGGATGAGAGCTTCTGTTATGATGCATCTTCCTGCCCTCACTTTGACAAAGCAAATGAACCGGATTGTCCCGGCAATTAATCAGCTTGGTCTGGTTGTTAGAGGAATTTACGGGGAAGGCAGCGAAGCTTTAGGTAACCTGTTTCAAATTTCAAACCAGATCACGCTCGGGAAGTCGGAAGAGGATATAGCGGAGGATCTTCTCAGCGTTGTGCAGCAATTAATTGCCCAGGAACGTTCGGCAAGGGAAGCGGTGCTTCAGGCATCCAAAATCCAGCTCGAGGATCGCATTTACCGTTCGTATGGCATTCTTTCCAACAGCAGAATTATTGAATCGAAAGAAACAGCCAGATGTTTATCCGATGTTAGATTGGGAATTGATTTAGGACTAATACAAAACGTTTCCAAAAATATTTTAAATGAATTGATGATTTTAACACAGCCGGGTTTTCTGCAGCAGTATTCCGGTACTGGGCTGACACCGGATGAGCGGGATATCCGCAGAGCGGCATTAATTCGTGAACGTTTAAAAATGGAGATAGATGGAGGCTGATAGGTATGATGTTCGGCAGATTTACAGAGAGAGCGCAAAAAGTACTGGCACTGGCTCAAGAAGAAGCCGTTAGACTGGGACATAACAATATTGGAACAGAACATATCCTTCTTGGTCTTGTACGCGAAGGAGAAGGAATTGCTGCAAAAGCTTTGAATGCTCTTGGATTGGGTTCAGAGAAAATTCAAAAAGAAGTGGAAAGTCTGATTGGCAGAGGCCAGGATATTTCACAGACGATCCATTACACTCCGCGTGCTAAAAAGGTTATTGAGCTTTCAATGGATGAAGCGCGCAAGCTTGGCCATTCCTATGTAGGAACAGAGCACATCCTTCTTGGGCTAATCCGCGAAGGTGAAGGAGTAGCAGCTCGAGTACTTAATAATCTGGGTGTAAGTTTAAACAAAGCAAGGCAGCAGGTTCTTCAGCTGCTCGGAAGCAATGAGTCCTCTTCCGGCCATCCGGGCGGGGGAATGGCGAATGCCAATACACCGACTTTAGACAGTCTGGCACGCGATTTAACGGTGATTGCACGTGAAGGAAGCCTAGATCCGGTTATCGGACGCGGGAAGGAAATTCAGCGTGTTATTGAGGTGCTAAGCCGCAGAACGAAGAACAACCCTGTCCTTATCGGAGAACCGGGTGTAGGTAAAACCGCAATTGCTGAAGGTCTTGCCCAGCAAATCGTTCAAAATGAAGTGCCGGAAATTCTTCGGGATAAGCGGGTCATGACACTTGATATGGGTACGGTTGTTGCCGGAACGAAATACCGCGGGGAGTTTGAAGACCGCCTGAAAAAAGTGATGGATGAGATCCGTCAGGCAGGCAATATCATTCTTTTCATTGATGAGCTTCATACACTGATCGGTGCAGGCGGAGCAGAGGGCGCGATTGATGCATCCAATATTCTGAAGCCGTCCCTTGCACGCGGCGAGCTTCAGTGCATCGGTGCTACGACTCTTGATGAATACCGTAAATATATAGAAAAAGATGCAGCACTTGAGAGACGCTTTCAGCCTATTACAGTTGACGAACCGACTGTAGCGGAAAGCATTCAAATCCTGAGCGGCCTTCGCGACCGCTATGAAGCGCATCACCGTGTTTCCATCACAGATGAAGCGATTGATGCGGCCGTTAAGCTTTCGGACCGTTATATCTCGGACCGCTTCCTGCCGGATAAAGCAATCGATTTAATCGATGAAGCGGGTTCTAAAGTGAGACTGCGTTCCTTCACTACACCTCCTAATTTGAAAGAATTAGAGATGAAGCTTGAGGAAGTAAGAAAAGAAAAGGATGCAGCCGTACAGAGCCAGGAATTCGAAAAGGCAGCTTCTTTAAGGGATACAGAGCAAAGACTTCGTGAACAGCTGGATGAAACGAAGAAAACGTGGAAAGAAAAGCAAGGCCAGGAAAATTCAGAAGTCACGGTTGAGGATATTGCAATGGTCGTATCCAACTGGACAGGAGTTCCTGTATCACGCCTTGCCCAGACTGAAACAGATAAGCTTCTGAACATGGAACAGCTTCTGCACTCCCGTGTAATCGGCCAGGATGAAGCTGTAGTGGCAGTAGCCAAGGCTGTCCGCAGGGCGAGAGCCGGCTTGAAGGATCCTAAGCGTCCAATTGGATCATTCGTTTTCCTTGGACCAACAGGTGTAGGTAAAACAGAGCTTGCACGTGCTCTTGCAGAATCTATTTTTGGCGACGAGGATGCCATGATCCGCATTGATATGTCGGAATACATGGAGAAGCATTCAACCTCCCGTCTGGTAGGTTCTCCTCCTGGATATGTAGGGTATGAAGAAGGCGGCCAGCTGACAGAGAAGGTTCGTCGCAAGCCTTATTCCGTTGTCCTTCTGGATGAGATTGAAAAGGCCCATCCGGACGTCTTTAACATCCTGCTTCAAGTTCTTGAGGACGGCCGCTTGACGGATTCAAAAGGAAGAACGGTCGATTTCAGAAATACTATTCTGATCATGACATCCAACGTAGGAGCAAGCGAACTGAAACGCAATAAATATGTCGGCTTCAACGTTCAGGATGAAAATCAGAACTACAAAGACATGAAGGGTAAAGTTATGGGCGAGCTGAAAAAAGCGTTCCGTCCTGAATTCATTAACCGGATTGACGAGATTATCGTGTTCCACTCCCTGGAGAAAAAACACTTAAAAGAAATCGTTACGCTTATGTCCAGTCAGCTTACAAAACGTCTAGCTGAACAGGATCTGTCCCTGTCGCTTACAGACGCTGCCATTGAGAAAATCACAGAGGAAGGCGTAGACCTTGAGTATGGGGCGAGACCTCTTCGCAGAGCGATTCAGAAGCATGTAGAGGACCGTCTATCTGAAGAATTGCTCAAAGGCAATATTGATAAGGGCCAAAGCATTACGCTGGACGTAGAAGGCAATGATTTTGTGGTAAAACAGGCAGAAAAATTAAATCAATAGCATGTTGAAGCAGAGGCATACATTTTATTCCGTATGCCTCGCTTTCTTTATAAAAAGAGAGGTTGGACTATGGCAAAAACGAAAACGAAATTTATGTGCCAGTCATGCGGCTATGAGTCTGCGAAATGGATGGGGAAATGTCCCGGATGCGGCGCATGGAATACGATGAACGAAGAAACGTTTAAAACAGGTACGGGAACAGGCTCCAGAAGAACCGCCTTTCAGCATTCCGCTCAGACCGCTCAAAAGGCTTCTCCCATAACAAAAATCGAAACATCATCAGAACCGCGCATTATGACAAAAATGAAGGAATTAAACCGGGTCCTGGGCAACGGAATTGTAAAGGGTTCTCTTGTTTTGATTGGGGGAGATCCCGGTATAGGGAAATCCACTTTGCTGCTGCAAGTATCCTCGCAGCTTGCTGATTTGGGTAACCGTGTGCTTTATATATCAGGAGAGGAATCGGTTAAACAGACAAAGCTTCGGGCTGACCGTCTTGATGTTTCATCAGATGAGCTTCTCGTTTTGGCTGAAACTGACATGGAATTTATCACGAAAGCCATTGATGAATCCGAGCCGGCTTTTGTCGTGATTGATTCCATCCAAACTGTGTATCAGAGTGAGATCACCTCTGCACCCGGAAGTGTTTCACAGGTAAGGGAATGTACCGCAGAATTAATGAGAATTGCAAAGACGAAGGGAATTGCGATTTTTATTGTAGGCCACGTTACAAAGGAAGGCTCCATAGCGGGTCCGCGTCTGCTTGAGCATATGGTGGATGCGGTTCTGTATTTTGAAGGCGAACGCCATCATACATACCGGATTCTCCGTGCCGTAAAAAATCGTTTCGGGTCCACAAATGAGATGGGAATTTTTGAAATGAAGGAAGCAGGTCTAGCTGAAGTGCTGAATCCATCGGAAATATTCCTTGAGGAAAGGTCAAAAGGGGCTGCCGGTTCAACAGTTGTTGCATCGATGGAAGGAACGAGGCCTGTCCTCGTCGAAATACAAGCATTAATCTCTCCCACAAGTTTTGGAAATCCGAGAAGAATGGCAACGGGCATTGATCATAACCGGGTGCCTCTTTTGATGGCGGTTCTTGAAAAGCGCGTGGGTCTGCTTCTTCAAAACCAGGATGCCTATTTAAAAGTAGCGGGCGGAGTTAAGCTGGATGAACCGGCTATCGATCTTGCTGTTTCAGTAAGCATTGCTTCGAGCTTCCGTGATGTGCCGACCAATCCGATGGATATCATTATCGGCGAAGTCGGTTTGACCGGTGAGGTGAGAAGAGTCTCGAGAATTGAACAAAGAGTTCAGGAGGCAGCAAAGCTTGGCTTTAAACGGGTGATTCTGCCGGAAGCCAATATTGGAGGCTGGACGCCGCCGCCTGGCATTAAAATTATTGGAGTTAAAAGCGTAGCGGAAGCCTTGCAGCATTCACTGGGGGGATGATCAGCATGTTGGATAAGCAGAAATCTGCCAGATATTTAAAAGATATTTTGAGATTCATAGCTCCGGGAACACCAATCCGCGAGGGAATTGAGAATGTGCTCAGAGCCAAAACCGGCGGATTGATTGTGCTGGGATACAATGAAAAAGTAAAGGATCTTGTGGATGGCGGTTTTTATATTCATTCTCCATTTTCTCCTGCTCATTTGTACGAGCTCGCGAAAATGGACGGCTCTATCATCTTAAGTGACTCAGGACAAAAGATTCTTTTTGCCAATGCACAGCTCGTCCCTGATTCGTCGATTCCATCATCTGAGACTGGCATGAGGCACAGGACGGCAGAACGGGTAGCTAAGCAGTCTGGCTGCCTGGTAATTGCGATATCCCAGCGCAGAAATGTCATCACCCTTTATCATGGGGAGCATAAATACTCTCTTCGGGACATAGGAGTCATTTTAGTGAAAGCCAATCAGGCAATCCAAACTCTTGAGAAATATAAAACGGTTTTCGATCAATCGATTGCAAGCCTGAATGCACTGGAGTTTGAAGAGCTTGTGACCTATGGAGAAGTGCTGCATGTTCTCCACCGGATTGAGATGGTGCTGCGGATCAAAAACGAAATTATTACGTATGTGAATGAGCTTGGGACAGAGGGCCGTCTGATCCGCCTTCAGATGAGTGAGCTTGTTACGGATATTGAGGGCGAAACGATGCTGCTTATTAAGGACTACAGCTTGAACCGTCTTCAGGATCCCCGCTCCGTTCTTAAACAGCTTCAGGAACTGGCGAATTTTGATTTACTGGAAGACTCTGTGCTTTTCAAGCTGCTTGGCCATCCTCACTATACGAACACGGAGGAGCAGATTTTGCCGAGAGGCTATCGGATTCTCAGCAAGATTCAGCGGCTGCCGCCATCCATTATTGACAATCTTGTGACAAAATTTCTCAATCTGAAACTTATCTTTCACGCATCCGTAGAACAGTTGGATGAGGTGGAGGGCATAGGTGAAATAAGAGCGAGAAAAATAAAAGAAGGCCTGAAAAGGATGCAGCAGCAGTCTTTGATTGACCGATGAGGTTTCTAATGGCTTAAAAAAGGGTATAACTATTTTGTTTAACCAAATGAAATGTCAGTCTATTTTCATTCTTATTACAAATTTTGAAAATATGACGGCTGAACGTTTTAATTCTTGTATTCTGTTTATAATGGTTAAAAGGAGGTGAAGGTATGTTACAGCGAATCGTTCAAATCTTCTTTCTGATTACAGGAGGAGTATTGGGAATCTTTTTTATGCCCGCATTGCTAAAACTTATGAATCTACAGGACATACCTTTTTTAAATACACCGTATACACTAGCGATTTTAGGAGCCGTCATTTTCTTTCTGGCAACTTTCTGGCTTGTGGATTACGCTGTTAATTGGATTAAGAAGTGGGAAGAGTCCCTTGTAAAAGCTCCGGTAACAGATGTACTTTTCGGAAGTCTCGGATTGGTTTTTGGACTCATAATTGCTTTTCTTCTTGTTAATGTTATTCCGTTTAAAGATATTCCGTATCTGTTCAGCACGATCATTCCTGTTTTTCTTACCCTGCTGTTGGGCTACCTCGGATTTCAGGTAGGATTTAAGAAGAAGGATGAACTGATTGGCCTATTCTCATTGCCAGGACGCATTAATAAGAAAAAGGGTACGAATGAAGATGAAACAGAGTATGAGGATAAGAAGCTGAAAATCCTCGATACAAGCGTTATTATTGATGGCAGGATTGCAGATATCTGCCAGACTGGTTTCCTTGAAGGCACCATTGTCATCCCGCAGTTTGTTCTGGGAGAGCTTCAGCATATTGCTGATTCATCCGATGTGCTGAAAAGAAACAGAGGCCGCAGGGGTCTTGATATTTTAAACCGCATTCAAAAAGAATTGGCTATCAAAGTTGAGATTTACGAAGGCGATTTTGAAGAGATTCAGGAAGTGGACAGCAAGCTTGTAAAATTGGCTAAGCTGACTTCCGGTGTTGTCGTAACCAATGATTTTAACTTGAATAAAGTCTGTGAGCTTCAAAATGTAGCTGTATTTAACATTAATGATCTGGCTAATGCTGTGAAGCCGGTTGTTCTTCCGGGTGAAGAGATGAAGGTGCAGGTCATTAAAGACGGGAAAGAACACAACCAGGGTGTAGCTTATTTGGATGATGGAACAATGATTGTCGTAGAAGACGGCCGCAATTACATCGGCAAGCACATCGATGTGCTTGTAACGTCTGTATTGCAGACTTCTGCGGGACGAATGATTTTTGCTAAACCAAAGCTTCTTGAAAAAGCGCTTTAAGTAAGGAGAAACGAAATGAACTATGAAGTCGTTATCCCGGCTGCGGGACAAGGCAAGCGAATGAATGCGGGAAAGAATAAGCAATTTATCGAGCTTGAAGGCAAGCCGGTCATTGCGCATACACTAACCGTTTTTGAAGCAGACCCTTCCTGTACGGGAATCATCCTCGTGATCAACGAGGCAGAGCGGGACGAATTCATGGACATGATTGAGCGCTATTCCTTTTCCAAAATTAAAAAGATGGCAGGCGGCGGTGCCGAGCGTCAAGAGAGTGTATACAATGGGCTAAAGCATGCATCGGAACCGATTGTTTTCATTCATGACGGCGCCAGACCCTTCATCGAGTATCCGGTCCTGCAGGAACTTGCAGCAACAGCTGAGCGGGAGGGTGCGGCGACACTTGCCGTACCTGTTAAAGATACGATTAAGCGGGTGGAAAAGGGAGAAGTGCTGGAAACAGTTGAACGATCAAGCTTGTGGGCGGTGCAAACCCCACAGGCTTTTCGTCTTTCTGAAATCCTTCATGCCCATAAAGATGCCGAGCTGCATCATTATCAAGGAACAGATGATGCCAGTCTAATCGAAAGACTGCAGCAGAAAGTACATGTTATAACAGGGTCCTATGCAAACCTGAAACTGACTACACCGGAAGATCTGCTTATTGCAGAGGCGATCCTTAAACAAAGAAAAGGGGAAATAAATCATGATACGAATCGGACAGGGATTTGACGTTCACCAGCTTACAGAGGGCCGGCCATTAATTATCGGAGGAATCGAAATTCCCTATGAAAAAGGACTGCTTGGACATTCTGATGCAGATGTTCTGCTTCACACAGTTGCGGATGCTGTCCTCGGCGCAATTGGCGAAGGCGATATCGGCAGACATTTTCCGGATACAGATCCTGAATTTAAAGATGCGGACTCGGCGAAGCTGCTTCAGCATGTATGGAATCTTGTAAAAGAGAAAGGCTATAAACTCGGAAATGCGGACTGCACGATCATCGCTCAAAAACCAAAAATGGCTCCATACATCGCTCAGATGAGGGAAAGAATTGCTTTTCTTCTGGAAGCAGACCCTTCCCAAGTGAATGTGAAGGCAACAACTACAGAAAAACTCGGATTCACCGGACGCCAGGAAGGAATTGCGGCACAGGCTGCCGTCCTGCTTATCAAGGAATAATCCGCTTTGTGCGGCATTCCAAATAATGATAAGATAAGGGTATTCATTGCGATTTTAGACATTATTGTGAAACACAATAAGGGATCTGTGGAGGTAAATAAGAATGACAAGTGAAATCCGCGTGCGCTATGCACCAAGTCCGACCGGACATTTACATATCGGTAATGCAAGAACGGCTTTATTCAATTATCTTTTTGCAAGAAGCCAAAATGGAAAATTCATTATCCGTATTGAAGATACAGATAAAAAAAGAAACATTGAAGGCGGCGAGGAAAGCCAGCTGAAGCATCTGAAATGGCTCGGCATGGATTGGGATGAAAGCGTCGATGTAGGCGGGGAGTACGGCCCATACCGCCAGTCTGAACGAACTGAGATCTACAAGAAGTATTACGAAGAGCTTCTTGAAAAGAATCTCGCATACAAATGCTATTGTACAGAGGAAGAGCTTGAGCAGGAGCGTGAAGAGCAGACAGCACGCGGAGAAATGCCCCGTTACTCTGGAAAATGCGCAAACCTGACAGATGAAGATCGTGCGAAGCTTGAGTCCGAGGGACGTAAGCCTAGCATCCGTTTCCGGGTTCCAAAAGGACAGATCATTAAGTTCAACGATATCGTTAAGGAAGAGGTTTCCTTTGAATCCGATGGAATCGGCGATTTTGTTATCGTGAAAAAGGACGGAACCCCTACCTACAACTTCGCAGTTGCGGCTGATGATCACCTGATGGAAATTACCCACATCCTGCGCGGAGATGATCACATTTCCAATACACCTAAACAAATCATGATTTACGATGCGCTGGGCTGGGATGTGCCTGTGTTCGGCCATATGACGCTAATTGTAAATGAAAGCCGCAAAAAACTGAGCAAGCGGGATGAATCCATTATCCAGTTTATTGAGCAATACAAGGATCTTGGATATTTGCCGGAAGCGCTTTTCAACTTTATTGCTATGCTTGGCTGGTCTCCGGTAGGGGAAGAGGAGATCTTCTCCCGCGAACAATTCACTGAAATCTTTGATCCAAACCGTCTTTCTGTTTCACCGGCTGTATTTGACACTCAAAAGCTGACGTGGATGAACAATCAATACATGAAGCAGCTCGATCTTGAAACGATAACAGAGCTTGCACTTCCCCACCTTGTAAAAGCAGGAAAAGTGAGCGGGAATCCTTCTGCTGAAGAACTGGACTGGGCGAAAAAGCTGATTGCCCTTTACCAGGAGCAAATGAGCTTCGGAGCTGAAATTGTTGAGCTTTCCGATCTATTCTTTAAGGACGAGCTTGAATACAACCGTGAAGCTAGAAGCGTACTTGATGAAGAACAGGTGACGGAAGTTATGGCCGCCTTCAAAGAAGAGCTTGAAAAGCTTGATTCCTTCACCGCGGATGAAATTAAGGCGTCCATTAAAGCTGTTCAAAAAGCAACAGGCCATAAAGGGAAAAAGCTCTTTATGCCAATCCGTGTTGCGGTTACTGGCCAAACTCACGGTCCTGAACTTCCTCAGTCGATTGAATTAATCGGTAAGGAGAAAGTTTTATCCCGTCTTGCAAGTTTAATGCGTTAACATTTTGAATAAAATATAATATAGTATAGATAATATTTTAAAACGTTGAAGAGGATAGTAGAGAACGGATTTCCTTTCCAGAGAAAACCTCCATGGCTGAGAGAGGTTGAAGTGAAGCTGTTCTTGAATTGCACCTCCTGAGTCTTTTGCCGAACCGTTTCAGTAAGCAAAAGCGTTCGCTCCGCGTTAAGGAGCCTAAAGTTGAGGGCTGGTCTAAAGAAATCGCCCTAAACAGAGTGGAACCGCGCATAAAGGCGTCTCTGTCCGTATACAGAGGCGTCTTTTTTTATGCAGAAAATGACCGGTTCTAGCGCCACCGTACACCATTGCTTCAAGATGCTTATAAGAAAAGAGAAAAACAGGAGGGGAGACATTGTTTAAGCTGCTGAAGGAAGATGTAGACGTTGTTTTTGACCAGGATCCCGCCGCACGAAGCTATCTGGAAGTCCTTCTGACATACTCAGGATTACACGCCGTATGGGCGCATCGGCTTGCCCATGCATTTTATAAGCGGAAGCTGTATTTTGCGGCAAGGGCTATTTCACAGATCAGCCGTTTCTTCACCGGAATTGAGATTCATCCCGGAGCTAAAATCGGGCGGCGTTTTTTCATTGATCACGGCATGGGGGTCGTGATTGGAGAAACGTGTGAAATCGGCGACAATGTCACGGTCTTTCAAGGGGTAACCTTGGGCGGAACAGGGAAAGAAAAAGGGAAGCGCCACCCGACAATTATGGATAATGCGCTGATTGCAACAGGAGCAAAAGTTCTCGGTTCGATTACAATAGGGGAGAATTCCAAAATCGGAGCGGGATCTGTCGTCCTTCAGGATGTGCCTGATCACTCTACGGTCGTCGGAATACCGGGACGCGTCGTGATCCGCAACGGCAAAAAAATAAAACGGGATTTGAATCATACGGATCTGCCGGATCCCGTATCTGATAAATTTAGAACATTAGAAGCTGAAATACTAAAATTAAAAGCTGAACTTGAAATAGTAAAAGAAGGGAAGAACGAAAATGGGCATCAGGCTTTACAACACGCTGACTCGCAAAAAGGAAGATTTTAAACCGCTTGAGGAAGGCAAGGTAAAAATGTATGTGTGCGGTCCGACTGTATACAACTACATTCATATAGGGAACGCCCGTCCGGCTATCGTATATGACACGGTTCGAAAATACCTGGAGTTCCGCGGCTACGACGTCCAATTTGTTTCAAATTTCACAGATGTAGACGATAAACTGATTAAAGCAGCGAATGAACTTGGCGAGGATGTCCCAACGATTGCAGATCGCTTTATCGATGCCTATTTTGAAGATGTAACTGCCCTCGGCTGCAGTCATGCGGATGTACATCCGCGTGTTACCGAAAACATGGACATCATCATTGAGTTTGTAGAAGCACTGATTGAAAAGGGGTTCGCCTACGAGTCCGGAGGCGACGTTTATTACAAGACCCGTGCCTTTGAAGGATATGGTAAGCTTTCTCATCAGTCGATTGACGAACTTCGTTCCGGAGCTAGGATTGAGGTTGGCGAGAAAAAACAGGATGCTCTTGATTTCGTCCTGTGGAAAGCAGCTAAAGAAGGTGAAATTTCTTGGGATAGTCCGTGGGGGAAAGGCCGTCCAGGCTGGCATATTGAGTGCTCGGCGATGGCACGCAAATATTTGGGTGACAGCATCGATATTCATGCAGGAGGTCAGGACCTTACCTTCCCGCATCATGAAAATGAAATCGCCCAATCCGAAGCTTTCACCGGAAAACCTTTCGCCAAATACTGGCTTCATAATGGATATATCAACATTGATAATGAAAAAATGTCGAAATCTCTCGGAAACTTTGTTCTGGTGCACGACATCATTAAAGAATACGATCCGCAGCTGCTGAGGTTCTTCATTCTTTCCGTACACTACCGTCATCCAATTAACTACTCGGCAGAATTGCTTGAGAATACGAAAAATGCGTTTGATCGCCTGAAAACGTCATACACCAATTTGAAGCACCGCAGAGAAAGCAGTTCAAACCTTACCGGGGATAATAGTGAATGGCTCCTTAAAATAAAGGACCTGCGCGAAACCTTTATCAAGGAGATGGACGATGACTTCAACACAGCGAATGGAATCTCTGTTCTATTCGATTTAGCGAAGCTGTCAAACTATTACTTGAAGGAAACGAATACAGCCGAGGAAGTCATTGATGCCCTGCTTATGGAATTCAATGCATTAGCTGAAGTCATCGGGATTTCATTTGGTGAACAGGGATTGCTTGACGAAGAGATTGATGCGCTGATTCAAAAGCGGATCCAGGCCCGTGCAGACCGTGATTTTGCTTTATCCGATCAGATCCGCGATCAGCTAAAAGAAATGAACATCATTTTAGAAGATACAGCGCAAGGAACCAGATGGAAAAGAGGATAACTGTATGCTTGAGCTAGAAAAGATAAAAAACGCGAGGCAGCTGAACAGCCTTGCCCTTGCTTATATGGGAGATGCCGTGTATGAAGTATACATACGGCATCACCTTCTTGCAAAAGGATTGGGACGGCCGAACGATTTGCACCGCTATGCAAAGGCTTTTGTATCAGCAAAAGCGCAGGCAGAGGCGCTGAAAATTTTGAGTGAAGCAGCCTTTTTTTCAGAGGAGGAGCTTGAGGTCCTCCGGAGGGGAAGGAACGCAAAATCGGGCACTGTTCCAAAAAATACAGATATGATCACGTATAAATACAGTACCTCCTTTGAGGCGCTGATCGGATTCCTTTTTTTAGAGAAAAAAGAGGACAGGCTCCACGAAATTGCTGAAGAAGCGATAAAGTTACTGGAAGAAAGGAGGCACAACGGATGAATCATGAAGATTACATTATCGGCCGGAATCCAGTGCTTGAAGCACTGAGATCCGAGAGAGAAATCAACAAATTGTGGATGGCGGAGAATTCTGTTAAAGGATCAGCCCTCCAAATTACAGGTATTGCGAAAGAAAGAGGCATCATCATCCAAACCGTGCCTAAAAGAAAGCTTGATCAAATGGTAGAAGGGAACCACCAGGGATTTGTCGCGCAGGTTGCGGCCTATGAGTATGCTGACATAGATGATATGCTCAAAGCAGCTGAAGAAAAGGGAGAGGCTCCCTTTGTTCTGATCCTGGACGAGCTTGAGGATCCTCATAACCTTGGATCGATCATGAGAACGGCAGATGCAGTTGGCGCTCACGGCATCGTCATTCCGAAACGGAGGGCGGTCGGCCTGACTGCAACGGTAGCAAAGGCTTCAACTGGAGCCATTGAATATGTGCCTGTTGCAAGAGTAACGAATCTTGCCCGCGCCATCGAAGAATTAAAAGAAAAAGGAGTCTGGATTGCCGGAACGGATGCGAAAGGTTCAGATGATTACCGGACATTGGACGGGACCATGCCCATCGGACTTGTCATTGGCAGTGAAGGAAAAGGAGTCAGCCGCCTTGTGAAGGAAAAGTGTGATTTTCTGGTTAACCTTCCTATGGCCGGGCATGTTACTTCTCTAAATGCTTCTGTCGCAGCAAGCCTGCTGATGTATGAGGTATTCAGGAAGCGTCATCCGCTTGGGAGCTAACGGAAATGAACATTCTGCTCGTGGATGGATACAACATCATCGGTGCCTGGCCTGAGCTGAGAGTCCTGAAAAAAGACTATTTTGCACAGGCCAGAGATCTTCTCATTCAAAAAATGGCGGAATACCAAGCTTTCACCAAATACAGGGTCATCATCGTCTTTGATGCACACCTTGTTAAAGGAATTGAAAAGAAACACAGAAATTATCGGGTAGAAGTGATTTTTACGAAAGAAAATGAAACAGCGGATGAACGAATTGAAAAGCTTGCTTCTGAATTGAATGATATCCGGACACAGATTCATGTAGCCACTTCGGACTATACGGAACAATGGGCCATTTTTGGACAGGGGGCATTGCGTAAATCGGCAAGAGAGCTGCTGAATGAAATGGAAGCGATTGAAAAAAGCATCAAGAAAAAAGTGAAGCGTATGGAAAATGAACGGCCTCCATCGAAGATTTCTTTGTCGGAAGATGTCATAAAAACCTTTGAGAAATGGCGTCGCGGAGACCTGTAATCATATTGCGATTCCAAATTTTGTGCTGTATAATATGGCTATCTATGTGCGGTCGGGGGGATCGGCTTGAATACACAAATCAGCAAGGGGTATCTCAGCAAGGAAGAATTTCAGTTTCTGGACGATGAGCAGATTGTAGAGTTAGTTCATAATGGAGATAGTGATGCACTGGATTATTTGATTACAAAGTACCGAAATTTTGTCAGGGCCAAAGCAAGATCTTACTTTCTTATCGGAGCTGACAGGGAAGATATCGTTCAAGAAGGCATGATTGGGCTTTATAAAGCGATTCGGGACTTTAAGGAGGACAAGCTTACCTCATTCAAAGCTTTTGCAGAACTATGCATAACCCGCCAAATCATTACCGCTATCAAAACAGCAACCCGCCAAAAACACATTCCGCTTAACTCCTATGTTTCTCTGGACAAGCCTATTTATGATGACGAATCGGACCGGACATTGATGGATGTCATATCCGGAGCCAAAATTATGGATCCTGAAGAGTTGTTTATCAATCAGGAAGAGTTTGACGATATTGAAGTAAAGATGGCTGAGCTATTGAGTGATCTTGAAAGAAAAGTGCTGTCCCTTTATCTGGACGGAAGGTCCTATCAGGAGATTTCTGAAGAACTGAACCGCCACGTTAAGTCAATTGACAATGCCCTTCAGCGGGTGAAAAGAAAGCTTGAAAGATATTTAGAGCTGCGCGAACTGAGCATGTGACAAATTCGATCCTTTATTGACAGGAAAAACCACGCTATGATACATTTTGTAGGAATATGAAACATGGCGGAAGGTGTTCAGTATGCGAAAAAAAGTAGTTTTAGGCTGTACAGAATGCGGCAGCCGCAACTATACAACGATGAAAAGCACTTCTAACACAACAGAGCGCTTGGAAATGAAGAAATTCTGCGGTACGTGCAATGCGCATACGAACCACCGCGAAACGAAATAGGACTTATATCACTCTTGCCAGTTTTTATTTTCCAGCGCTGATAGGCGAAGCTACAATCGAAGGTCCGACCGGAGCCTGCCATCCTCTTTCAAATTAGAAAGAAAGCCGGAAAGGCCATTTGAGCATTTTCTTTATTTTTGGAGGTAACGAAATGGGACGTATTACTAATTTCTTCGGGGATGTCGGTCGTGAAATGAAAAAAGTAAGCTGGCCAAAAGGCAAAGAGCTTACTAGATATACGATCGTTGTTATCGCAACCGTTGTCTTCGCAGCTGTGTTTTTCGCAGTCGTGGACTTGGGCATTTCTGAGCTAGTTCGATTAATTGTTGGCTGATTGTTGAATAAAACTGGATTTACCGTGTTATAATAAATGATAATCCACAGCTTTGTTCGAAAAAAGACCCGTTCAGCGGGTTTTTTAATTTGCAAAAAAGTTGCGCTTCCTGCTTACATACGGGACAAGCGCAGCAGATTCATCATATAAAACTGATTAATGCGGGGAGGGAAGGACAAAGGTCCTGACTGTATGGAGAAAAATTGGTATGTTGTTCACACGTATTCCGGATACGAGAATAAAGTAAAAGCGAATCTTGAAAAGCGTGTTGAATCAATGGCAATGCAAGACAAGATTTTCAGAGTCGTAGTTCCTGAAGAGGAAGAAACAGATATTAAGAATGGTAAAAAGAAAGTTGTAAAGAAAAAGGTGTTCCCTGGCTATGTATTGGTTGAAATCGTTATGACAGACGATTCATGGTATGTTGTACGGAATACACCGGGTGTAACAGGATTCGTTGGCTCTGCCGGTTCCGGTTCTAAGCCGACGGCACTTCTTCCTGAAGAAGTCGAAGTGATTCTTAAGCGCATGGGTATGGATGAGCGCCGTGTTGAAATCGACTTTGAGCTGAAAGAAACGGTTAAAGTAATTGAGGGGCCATTTGCAAACTTTACCGGTGTTATTGAAGACATCGATCATGACAAGCAAAAAGTTAAAGTTCTAGTGAACATGTTCGGCCGTGAAACACCTGTTGAACTTGAATTCTCTCAAGTGGATAAATTATAATCAGAAAATAACTTGAAATAGATTGGGAAAAGTGATAATATTTCATAAGTCAGTGTGTCTCACTCAAAGTGGGACAGATAACTTGATTTTATTCCTAATCATTCACATAAAGAATGAGGTTATGAGTGGGAGGGCAAGGCCCTATTACCACATCACGGACTTAAGGAGGTGTGTCTCGTGGCTAAAAAAGTAATTAAAATGGTTAAATTGCAAATCCCTGCCGGCAAAGCGAATCCGGCTCCTCCAGTAGGTCCCGCATTGGGTCAAGCTGGTGTGAATATCATGGGATTCTGTAAGGAATTTAACGCACGCACAGCTGAACAAGCTGGGTTGATTATCCCAGTTGAAATCACTGTTTTTGAAGATCGTTCCTTCACATTTATTACAAAAACTCCGCCTGCTGCTGTATTGCTTAAGAAAGCAGCTGGAATTGAGTCTGGTTCTGGTGAACCAAACCGTAATAAAGTGGCTACTGTTAAGCGTGACAAAGTACGTGAAATCGCTGAAACAAAAATGCCTGACTTAAACGCAGCAAGCGTTGAAGCGGCTATGTTGATGGTTGAAGGTACTGCGCGCAGCATGGGAATTGTGATCGAAGACTAATTGATGATGCTTAAGGGTTGCGGGTTTGGATTAACAAGTTCGCAGCCTTTATTCTCGTTTACAGATTTGTGACCTGGATGGATCAGGCATTGTTTTTGCCCCATCCGAACGCACTGGCCGGGTTTCCCGGACGGCTGCGCTTTTACCTGTGGGAGGTTATTTCCGCTAAAACCACATAAGGAGGACATTTAAAATGGCTAAAAAAGGCAAGAAATATGTAGAAGCTGCAAAGCTTGTAGACCGTTCTAAAGCTTACCCTGTTACAGAGGCTGTTGAACTGGCTAAGAAAACAAACACTGCAAAGTTTGACGCAACAGTAGAGGTTGCTTTCCGTCTTGGAGTAGACCCTCGTAAAAATGACCAGCAAATCCGCGGAGCAGTTGTGCTTCCAAACGGAACTGGTAAAACTCAAAAAGTTTTGGTTTTCGCTAAAGGCGAAAAAGCGAAAGAAGCAGAAGCTGCAGGAGCAGATTATGTTGGAGATTCCGAATTCATCACGAAAATTCAGCAAGGCTGGTTTGAGTTTGATGTAATCGTTGCTACTCCTGATATGATGGGTGAAGTTGGTAAGCTTGGACGCGTATTGGGACCAAAAGGCCTAATGCCGAACCCGAAAACTGGAACTGTAACTTTTGAAGTTGAAAGAGCTGTTAATGAAATCAAAGCTGGTAAAGTTGAATACCGTGTTGATAAAGCCGGTATCATCCACGTACCTATCGGTAAAGTTTCATTCGAAGACAACAAGCTTGTTGAAAACTTCAAAACAATCTTTGACACATTGCTTAAAGCAAAACCAGCGGCTGCAAAAGGCACTTACATGAAGAGTGTTGCAGTAACGTCCACTATGGGCCCTGGAGTCAAAGTTGATTCTGCTAGCTTCTCTGTAAAATAATTATTGACTTCTTATGGAAGTTCGTATATAATTCACTTTGTTATTAAAACGACAACTCAATAAGAGAATTATACCGCAGACAGCAGGTGCCGCTAATGGCTTAATTCCCTGCCGAGGTGTGACCATATTGTACAGATCAGCATTGTTCATGTATAAACGGCGCCTCCATGTCTAGCATGGAGGCTTTTTCATGCGAACACAAACGGTATAATGTCAATCATTCTACAGGAGGTGTAACAATGAGCAGCATTATCGAAACAAAGAAACAAATCGTTGATGAAATCACAACTAAATTCCGCGACAGCAAATCTACTATCGTAGTTGACTACCGCGGACTGACAGTAGGTCAAGTGACTGAACTTCGTAAAACTCTTCGTGAAGCTGGCGTAGAATTCAAAGTTTACAAAAACACGATGACTCGCCGTGCGGTTGAACAAGCTGAGCTTACGGAACTTAACGACGCTCTAACTGGACCGAATGCGATCGCGTTCAGCACAGAAGACGTAGTAGCTCCTGCAAAAGTCTTGAACGACTTCGCGAAAAAGAACGAAGCTTTGGAAATCAAAGCTGGTGTTGTTGAAGGTAACGTTGTATCTGCTGAGGAAATTAAAGCTCTTGCTGAACTTCCTTCACGCGAAGGCTTGCTTTCTATGTTGCTTAGCGTTCTTCAAGCTCCAATCCGCAACCTGGCTCTTGTCAGCAAAGCAGTTGCTGAGCAAAAAGAAGAACAAGGCGCTTAAGCCCGTATTACTATAAAAAAACTGATTGAAAAATAAGGAGGAAAATATAATGTCTAAAGAACAAATCATTGAAGCTGTCAAAAGCATGACAGTTCTAGAACTAAACGATCTTGTTAAAGCTATCGAAGAAGAATTTGGTGTTACTGCTGCTGCTCCTGTTGCTATGATGGGTGGAGCTGGAGCTGGCGAAGCTGCTGCTGAGCAAACTGAATTCGATCTTATCCTTGCATCTGCTGGAGCTTCAAAAATCAAAGTTATCAAAGTGGTTCGTGAAATCACAGGTCTTGGACTTAAAGAAGCGAAAGAAATGGTTGACAACGCACCGAAACCAGTTAAAGAAGGCATTGCTAAAGAAGAAGCTGAAGAGCTTAAAGCTAAACTTGAAGAAGTTGGCGCTGGCGTAGAAATTAAGTAATTCCTTTCTATATAAGATAAAGCCCGCTGCTAATAGCGGGCTTTTTTCTTCCTAAGAAGGCAACATCCTTATTAGAGCGCGGGCTAATTTATGGCAAGCAGCTTCCCCTAAATGATAGAATAAACTCCCAGCTCCTAAAAGGAGGTAACATGATGAGTGATCATTACTACTCTGAGAATCCTACTGTTCAAAGCAATAAGAAAAGCTGGACCTATGATCTGGCTGGCCATTCCTTTACCTTTCGAAGTGATTCAGGTGTATTTTCAAAAAATGAAGTTGATTTCGGATCAAAAGTGCTGATCGAGGCTTTTGAAATGCCGGAAGCAGACGGAAAGATTCTGGATATGGGCTGCGGCTATGGCCCAATAGGCCTCGCGCTTGCGAAAAAATGGCCAAGCCGTGATGTAGACATGGCTGATGTTAATTCCAGAGCCGTTGAACTTGCAAAAGAAAATGCGGAACTAAATCAAATTTCAAATGCCGAAATTTTTCAAAGCAACTTGTTCGAGCATGTAAAAGGAAAAGAATATTCAGCGATCCTGACAAACCCGCCTATCAGAGCCGGGAAGAGTGTGGTTCATGAAATTCTTGAAAAAAGCTATGAATATCTTCGCGCCGGCGGAGAACTCTGGGTTGTGATTCAGAAAAAACAGGGAGCTCCATCTGCAGCTGCAAAAATGGAAGAGCATTTTGATGAAGTAGACGTCGTGCAGAAGAAAAAAGGCTACTATATTATAAGGGCTAAAAAAGATTGACTCGTATTTTTTGGCATGTTAATATTATAAAATGCCAATGTTTAAATTTCTGCAAATGTCTAAAATACATAACGAATGTATAAATTTAGCATATGCGGGAAAACTTATAGAATCTGTTCGTTCAAAAAAAGTGTGGTTTTCTTAACAGAAACCCTTTTTTGTTTTGTTATTTACTTGTAAAAGCATAAGTTGCTAGGATAACTAGTTTGATGCTTTTTACAGATCCAATATGCATGAACTGAGGGGTGAATCAGTTGACAGGTCAACTAGTTCAGTATGGACGGCACCGCCAACGCAGAAGTTATGCACGCATTAGCGAAGTATTAGAATTGCCGAATCTCATTGAGATTCAAACCGCTTCTTATCAGTGGTTTCTTGATGAGGGTCTCAGAGAGATGTTTTATGATATCTCTCCAATTGAGGATTTCACTGGCAACCTCTCGCTAGAGTTTATTGATTACAGCCTTGGTGAGCCAAAGTACTCCGTGGAGGAGTCTAAGGAACGCGATGTAACCTATTCTGCTCCGCTGCGCGTGAAAGTCCGTTTGATCAACAAAGAAACAGGCGAAGTAAAGGACCAGGACGTTTTCATGGGGGATTTCCCTTTGATGACGGAAACTGGAACGTTCGTAATCAATGGAGCTGAGCGTGTTATCGTATCTCAGCTAGTGCGTTCGCCAAGTGTATATTTCAGCGGTAAAGTCGACAAGAATGGTAAAAGAGGCTTTACAGCAACAGTCATTCCAAACCGTGGTGCTTGGCTGGAGTACGAAACCGATGCTAAAGATGTCGCATATGTACGGATAGATCGTACTCGGAAACTGCCAGTTACGGTTCTTTTGCGTGCCCTAGGGTTTGGCTCTGATCAAGAAATCACCGATTTGTTTGGTGAAAACGAGTATTTGCGCAACACTCTTGAAAAAGATAACACGGAGACTACGGAAAAAGCGCTTCTTGAAATCTACGAACGCCTTCGTCCGGGAGAGCCTCCTACTGTTGATAACGCAAAAAGCCTGCTTGAGTCACGCTTCTTTGATCCGAAGCGCTATGATCTTGCTAGTGTTGGACGCTATAAAATTAACAAAAAGCTTCATATAAAAAACCGTCTTTTCAATCAGCGTCTTGCTGAATCACTGGCAGATCCTGAAACAGGGGAAATCATTGCTGAAAAGGGCGCGGTTATTGACCGCAGAACTCTTGACCGCATTATTCCAAACCTTGAGAGCGGTGTAGGCTTCAAAACAGTGAACCCTTCAGGCGGAGTTGTAACGGAAGAAACAACTCTTCAATCTATTAAAATCTACTCTCCGAACGATCCGGAAGGCGAACAAGTCATCAATGTGATCGGAAATGCTTACGTAGAAGAAGCAGTTAAGAACATTACGGCTGCTGATATTTTATCTTCAATCAGCTATTTCTTTAACCTTCTTCACGGAGTAGGCGACACAGATGATATCGATCACCTTGGTAACCGCCGTCTGCGTTCAGTTGGCGAATTGCTTCAAAACCAATTCCGTATCGGTCTTTCCCGTATGGAGCGTGTCGTTCGTGAGCGTATGTCCATTCAGGATACAAATACAATCACTCCTCAGCAGCTTATTAACATTCGTCCTGTTATTGCGAGCATTAAAGAGTTCTTCGGAAGCTCTCAGCTTTCTCAGTTCATGGACCAGACGAATCCGCTTGCTGAGCTTACCCATAAGCGCCGTCTTTCTGCACTTGGACCCGGTGGGTTGACTCGTGAGCGTGCAGGCTTTGAAGTCCGTGACGTTCACTACTCCCACTACGGCCGTATGTGTCCGATTGAGACGCCTGAGGGACCAAACATCGGTTTGATCAACTCCTTGTCCAGTTACGCGAAGGTAAACCGTTTCGGATTCATTGAAACACCATACCGCCGTGTTGATCCTGATACTGGAAAAGTAACTGCGCGCATCGATTATCTGACTGCAGATGAAGAAGATAACTATGTTGTAGCACAGGCAAATGCCCGTTTGGATAACGACGGTACGTTCCTTGATGACGGAATCGTAGCCCGTTTCCGCGGTGAGAATACGGTTGTAGCCCGCGATCGCGTGGATTACATGGACGTATCTCCTAAACAGGTCGTTTCCGCTGCGACAGCATGTATTCCTTTCCTTGAAAACGATGACTCCAACCGTGCCCTAATGGGAGCGAACATGCAGCGTCAGGCTGTGCCTTTGATGCAGCCGGAAGCTCCGATTGTCGGAACAGGAATGGAGTACGTTTCAGGTAAAGACTCGGGTGCTGCTGTAATCTGTAAGCATCCTGGTATCGTTGAAAAAGTAGAAGCGAAAAACGTTTATGTTCGCCGCTATGAAGAAGTAGATGGCAAAAAAGTAAAGGGCAACCTTGATAAATACAGCATGCTGAAATTTATCCGTTCCAATCAGGGAACATGCTACAATCAGCGTCCGATCGTAAGTGAAGGCGATGAAGTGGTAAAAGGCGAAATTCTTGCTGACGGACCATCTATGGAAAAAGGCGAACTGGCTCTTGGCCGCAACGTTATGGTTGCGTTCATGACATGGGATGGCTACAACTATGAGGATGCCATCATCATGAGTGAGCGTCTTGTAAAAGACGATGTTTACACTTCGATTCATATTGAAGAATACGAGTCCGAAGCACGTGATACAAAGCTTGGACCTGAAGAAATCACAAGAGATATTCCAAACGTTGGGGAAGATGCACTCCGCAACCTTGACGAACGCGGAATCATCCGTGTCGGTGCAGAAGTAAAAGACGGCGACTTGCTTGTTGGTAAAGTAACACCTAAGGGTGTAACGGAGCTGACAGCTGAAGAAAGACTTCTTCACGCAATCTTTGGCGAGAAAGCACGCGAGGTTCGTGATACATCCCTAAGAGTACCGCATGGCGGTGGTGGAATTATCCTTGATGTTAAAGTCTTCAACCGTGAAGACGGAGACGAATTGCCGCCGGGTGTTAACCAGCTCGTACGCGCTTATATCGTTCAGAAGCGTAAAATTTCTGAAGGAGATAAAATGGCTGGACGACATGGTAACAAAGGGGTTATCTCCCGCATCCTTCCGGAAGAAGATATGCCTTATCTTCCAGACGGCACACCGGTAGATATCATGCTTAACCCGCTTGGTGTACCATCCCGTATGAACATCGGGCAAGTGCTCGAGCTTCACTTGGGAATGGCTGCACGCTACCTTGGCATTCATGTTGCATCACCGGTATTTGATGGTGCGCGTGAGGAAGATGTTTGGTCTACGCTTGAAGAAGCAGGAATGGCAAGAGACGCTAAAACAGTCCTTTATGATGGACGTTCAGGCGAACCGTTTGATAACCGTGTATCCGTTGGAATCATGTACATGATCAAACTGGCCCACATGGTTGATGACAAACTCCATGCCCGTTCTACCGGACCTTACTCACTTGTTACACAGCAGCCTCTTGGAGGTAAAGCTCAATTCGGCGGACAGCGTTTTGGAGAGATGGAGGTTTGGGCGCTTGAAGCTTATGGAGCTGCCTATACACTTCAGGAAATCCTTACAGTTAAGTCGGATGACGTCGTAGGACGTGTGAAAACATATGAAGCCATCGTAAAAGGCGAAAACGTTCCAGAGCCTGGCGTTCCTGAATCCTTCAAAGTATTGATCAAGGAGCTTCAAAGCTTAGGTATGGACGTTAAGATTCTCTCAGGCGATGAAAAAGAAATCGAAATGAGAGATACCGAGGACGACGAAGATCCTCAAAACTCCGATAGCTTGTCTTTAGGAGACGAAATGGAAGAAGAAGCAGCTGTCACTACTGAAAAAGAGAAGGACGCTGTTACGAAAGAATAGATGGATTGGAAATGGCTGCAAAGCAGCAGGCGCGCTATACAGCCTGCAGCCTTAGGGTGAAAAACCGGGCTTTAGCGTCCGGTCTCACCCTGAGGCGGATGCTAAAGCCTTTATTATTGGCCCTGATTGCCGTACTGTAAGCAACGAAAGAATAGTCACTCTTCAGGATATAAGGGTATAACCTGAAGATGAAAAGGGAGGTAGGCCCCTTGCTGGATGTTAATAATTTTGAGTACATGAACATCGGACTTGCATCACCCGATAAGATCCGTTCCTGGTCATTCGGTGAAGTTAAAAAGCCAGAAACAATCAACTACCGTACGCTTAAGCCTGAGAAAGACGGTTTGTTCTGTGAACGTATTTTCGGACCTCAAAAGGACTGGGAATGCCATTGCGGAAAATACAAACGTGTCCGTTACAAAGGTGTAGTCTGCGATCGATGCGGAGTTGAAGTAACACGTGCGAAAGTCCGCCGTGAGCGCATGGGACACATTGAGCTGGCAGCTCCTGTATCCCACATTTGGTATTTCAAAGGAATCCCGAGCCGCATGGGTCTTGTGCTAGACATGTCCCCGCGTGCTCTTGAAGAAGTCATCTATTTTGCTTCCTATGTTGTAACAGACACAGGAGATACTCCTCTTGAGAAGAAACAGCTTCTTTCCGAGAAAGAATATCGTGCATACCGTGATAAATACGGCAGTACATTCCATGCCGGAATGGGTGCAGAAGCTATTAAAAAGCTTCTTATGGACATCGATCCGGATAAAGATGTAGAACAGCTGAAAGAGGATTTGAAAACAGCGCAAGGACAGCGCCGTACTCGTGCTATCAAGCGTCTTGAAGTGCTTGAAGCATTCCGCGGATCTGGAAACAATCCTTCGTGGATGATCCTTGATGTTCTTCCTGTCATTCCTCCTGAGCTTCGTCCGATGGTACAGCTGGACGGAGGACGTTTTGCAACATCCGATCTAAATGATCTTTATCGCCGTGTAATTAACCGTAACAACCGTTTGAAGCGTTTGCTCGATCTTGGAGCTCCAAGCATTATCGTTCAAAATGAAAAGCGTATGCTTCAAGAAGCAGTGGATGCATTAATCGACAACGGACGCAGAGGCCGTCCGGTTACCGGTCCTGGTAACCGTCCATTAAAATCCCTTTCTCATATGCTTAAAGGGAAGCAAGGACGTTTCCGCCAAAACTTGCTTGGTAAACGTGTTGACTATTCAGGCCGTTCCGTAATCGTAGTTGGACCGAACCTGAAAATGTATCAGTGCGGACTGCCTAAAGAAATGGCTCTTGAGCTATTCAAGCCATTTGTAATGAAAGAGCTCGTGGAAAAAGGTCTTGCCCATAACATTAAGAGTGCGAAACGCAAAATCGAACGCGTTCAGCCTGAAGTTTGGGACGTTCTTGAATCCGTAATCAGGGAGCATCCAGTTCTGCTGAACCGTGCACCTACACTTCACAGACTTGGTATCCAGGCATTTGAACCGACTCTTGTAGAAGGACGCGCAATCCGCCTGCATCCTCTAGTATGTACGGCATACAACGCGGACTTTGACGGAGACCAAATGGCTGTTCACGTACCTCTATCCGCTGAAGCACAGGCAGAGGCGCGTATCCTTATGCTTGCAGCACAGAACATCCTGAACCCTAAGGATGGAAAACCGGTAGTAACACCATCTCAGGATATGGTTCTCGGTAACTACTACCTGACAATGGAGCGTCCTGATGCTGTCGGTGAAGGAATGATTTTCAAAGATACAAACGAAGCCCTTATTGCTTATCAAAACGGATATGTACATCTTCATACCCGTGTTGCGGTAGCAGCTTCATCTTTAGATAATCAAACTTTCACAGACGCGCAGAAAAAACAGCTTCTTGTTACTACGGTAGGAAAGCTTGTATTCAATGAAATCCTTCCAGATTCATTCCCTTATATGAATGAACCGACAAAAGGCAACATTGAAGAAAAGACGCCTGAGAAATACTTCGTCGATCCGAATGTGGACGTGAAGGAACACATTGCGAAGCAGGAATTGATTCCTCCATTCAAAAAAGGAATCCTTGGAAGCATTATCGCTGAAATCTTTAAAAAGTTCCAAATCACAGAAACGTCAAAAATGCTTGACCGTCTGAAAGATTTGGGATTCAGATACTCTACAAAAGCCGGTATTACAGTTGGTGTAGCAGACATCGTTGTATTGCGTGAAAAAGAAGAGATTCTAACCGAAGCGCAAGCGAAGGTAGATAACGTTCTTAAACAGTTCCGCCGCGGTCTGATTACAGAAGAAGAACGCTATGAGCGTGTCATCTCGATCTGGAGTGCTGCGAAAGATACAATTCAAGGCAAACTGATGAAAACTCTTGATATTCGCAACCCGATCTTCATGATGAGTGACTCTGGAGCCCGTGGTAACGCGTCTAACTTTACGCAGCTTGCCGGAATGCGCGGTCTGATGGCCAACCCGGCTGGACGAATCATCGAACTTCCGATCAAGTCCAGTTTCCGTGAAGGTTTAACGGTATTGGAATACTTTATCTCTACCCATGGTGCCCGTAAAGGTCTTGCCGATACAGCCCTTAAGACTGCCGATTCAGGTTACCTTACTCGCCGTCTGGTTGACGTTGCTCAGGATGTTATCATTCGTGATGACGACTGTGGAACGGACCGGGGACTTCTTGCAGAAGCCATCAAAGAAGGTACAGAGGTAATTGAAAAACTTGAGGAGCGTCTAATTGGACGTTATGCTCGCAAAAACATTCACCACCCTGAAACAGGAGCTGTTCTTGTTGAGGAAAATGAACTGATCACAGAAGATCTTGCTCTTCAAATTGTTGAGTCAGGAATTGAACAGGTCTTGATCCGTTCTGCATTTACATGTAATACCCGTCACGGTGTGTGTAAACGATGCTACGGCCGTAACCTGGCTACCGGTTCAGATGTAGAAGTTGGAGAAGCAGTAGGTATTATTGCCGCTCAATCCATCGGGGAGCCGGGAACACAGCTTACAATGCGTACGTTCCATACAGGCGGTGTTGCAGGGGATGACATCACTCAAGGTTTGCCTCGTATCCAGGAGCTGTTTGAAGCTCGTAACCCTAAAGGTCAGGCTACGATTTCAGAAATTGACGGTGTTGTAACCCAAGTAAATGAAATCCGTGAAAAACAGCAGGAACTGGTTGTGCAGGGTGATGTGGAATCACGCACATATACAGCTCCTTACAATGCACGTCTGAAAGTAGCAGAAGGCGATACTGTTAAACGCGGCCAAGAGCTTACTGAAGGTTCAATCGATCCGAAAGAACTTCTGAAAGTAAAAGATACTCAAGCTGTGCAGGAATACCTCCTTCGTGAAGTTCAAAAAGTATACCGTATGCAAGGGGTAGAAATTGGCGATAAACACGTAGAGGTTATGGTTCGTCAAATGCTTCGCAAAATCAGAGTTATTGACGCTGGAGATACAGATGTATTGCCTGGAACTCTTCTGGACATTCATCAGTTCACAGACGCCAATAAAAAAGTTCTTATTGGGGGCAAACGACCTGCTACAGGCCGTCCAGTCCTTCTGGGTATCACGAAAGCATCTCTTGAAACGGACTCCTTCTTGTCTGCAGCATCCTTCCAGGAAACAACTCGTGTCCTGACAGATGCCGCGATTAAAGGAAAACGTGACGAGCTTCTCGGACTAAAAGAGAATGTAATCATCGGTAAATTGGTTCCTGCCGGTACAGGTATGAACCGCTACCGTAAAGTACAGCCAATCTCACAAGTTCAATCGAGCCAAGACACGGTTACCGTAGATTAATATGAGAGATGGATGTCTTCAGAGCTTTCTTCTGAAACTCTGTTGACATCCATCTCTTCCAATGTTAAGATATTCAAGGTGCTCGATTCTACCTGTTGCTTTGGAGGATATACTTCAATGTCTTATGAAAAAGTATCACAGGCAGTAAACATTATTGTTGGTACAAAGCAAACGCTGAAGGCACTTCAGCAAGGTTCCGTCAAAGAGCTTCTCATTGCGGAGGACGCCGATCCACGAATTACATCTGCCGTTGCTCAGATGGCCGCGGATAAGAACGTTCCTGTAATAAAAGTAGACTCCATGAAAAAGCTTGGAAAAGCTTGCGGAATTGAAGTTGGCGCCGCAGCTGTAGCCATTACCTAATAAAGCAAACACGTTTTTACCTGAGTAATCAAGTAAAGACTTTGTTTTTGCCCAAATATGAACCACCTGGATGTGTGGGTTTAGAATTTGAGAAGGGAGGAAAAAACATGCCTACTATTAATCAATTGATCCGCAAGGGACGCGTAAGCAAGATTGAAAAATCTAAGTCTCCTGCATTGAACAAAGGTTACAACAGTTTCAAAAAAGAGCACACTAACGTATCTTCACCTCAAAAACGCGGTGTATGCACACGTGTTGGTACAATGACTCCGAAGAAGCCGAACTCCGCGCTTCGTAAATATGCCCGTGTACGCTTGACTAACCAAATCGAGGTTACAGCTTACATTCCTGGTATCGGACATAACCTTCAAGAGCATAGTGTTGTTCTTATCCGTGGCGGACGTGTAAAAGATTTACCGGGAGTACGTTACCACATCGTTCGCGGTGCGCTTGACACTGCTGGTGTTGATGGCCGTATGCAAGGTCGTTCCAAATACGGAACTAAACGTCCTAAAGCTCCAAAAAAATAATTTAAACAAATAGAATCACTTTCGTGAAAGGAGGAAAAAAACATGCCTCGTAAAGGTCCTGTTACAAAAAGAGACGTATTGCCAGATCCGCTTTACAATTCCAAACTTGTTACTCGTTTGGTAAACCGCATTATGGTTGATGGTAAAAGAGGAAAAGCACAAACCATTCTTTATTCCGCACTTGATACAATCAGGGAGCGCAGCGGTAAAGAGCCAATGGAAGTGTTCGAACAAGCACTAAAAAACATCATGCCAGTACTAGAAGTTAAAGCACGCCGTGTAGGTGGAGCAAACTACCAAGTACCAGTAGAGGTGCGTCCTGACCGCCGTTCTACTCTTGGACTTCGCTGGTTAGTAAACTACGCTCGTCTTCGTGGAGAAAAAACCATGGAAGAGCGTTTGGCTAACGAGATTCTTGACGCAGCCAACAATACTGGTGCTGCTGTTAAGAAACGCGAAGATACACACAAAATGGCAGAAGCGAACAAAGCATTCGCTCACTACCGCTGGTAAGATCGAAATAAAAAACCCACTAATCCTCTTTATAGGAAGGAGAAGTTACTAAGATGGCAAGAGAGTTCTCCTTAGAAAACACTCGTAATATCGGGATCATGGCTCACATCGACGCTGGTAAAACGACGACTACAGAACGGATCTTGTTCTACACTGGACGTATCCACAAAATTGGTGAAACTCATGAAGGAGCTTCACAAATGGACTGGATGGAACAGGAGCAAGAACGCGGAATCACGATTACATCTGCAGCTACAACTGCATCATGGAAAGGTTACCGCGTTAACATCATCGATACACCTGGACACGTAGACTTCACTGTTGAAGTTGAACGTTCCCTGCGTGTACTTGATGGTGCCGTAGCTGTTCTTGATGCACAATCCGGAGTTGAGCCTCAAACTGAAACAGTTTGGCGCCAAGCTACTACTTACGGCGTACCTCGTGTAGTGTTCGTAAACAAAATGGATAAAATCGGTGCGGATTTCCTTTATTCCGTAAAAACGATGCATGACCGCCTTCAAGCGAATGCTCATCCGATTCAGCTTCCTATCGGTGCTGAAGATAACTTCGAAGGAATTATCGATCTAGTAGAAAACGTTGCATACTTCTACGAAGATGACTTGGGAACTCGTACCGATGCGAAAGAAATTCCAGAAGACTATCAAGAACTTGCTGAAGAATGGCGCAACAAGCTAATTGAAGCAGTAGCAGAACTTGATGAAGAATTGATGATGAAATATCTTGACGGTGAAGAGCTGACGGTTGATGAAATCAAAGCTGCAATCCGTAAAGGTACTTGCGACGTTGAATTCTATCCAGTAATTTGCGGATCTGCTTTCAAAAACAAAGGTGTTCAATTGATGCTGGATGCTGTACTTGATTACCTTCCTGCGCCAACTGACGTACCGTCTATCAAAGGAATTCTTCCTGATTCTGAAGAGGAAGTAATCCGTAAATCCAGTGACGATGAGCCGTTCTCTGCTCTAGCGTTCAAAGTAATGACAGATCCATACGTAGGAAAGCTTACTTTCTTCCGTGTGTACTCTGGAGTACTTAACTCTGGTTCTTACGTACAAAACTCCACGAAAGGCAAGCGTGAGCGTGTAGGACGTATCCTGCAAATGCATGCTAACTCTCGTGAAGAAATCTCCACTGTATACTCTGGGGATATCGCAGCAGCTGTAGGATTGAAAGATACTACAACTGGTGATACTCTATGTGATGAAAAGAGCCTTGTAATCTTGGAATCCATGGAATTCCCAGAGCCGGTTATCTCTCTATCAGTTGAGCCGAAATCTAAAGCTGACCAAGACAAAATGTCTACAGCTTTGACAAAGCTATCTGAAGAGGATCCAACATTCCGTGCTCATACTGATCCTGAGACTGGACAAACCATCATCTCTGGTATGGGTGAGCTTCACCTTGATATCATCGTTGACCGTATGCGTCGCGAATTCAAAGTAGAAGCTAATGTTGGTGCTCCGCAAGTTGCATACCGTGAGACTTTCCGTGGTTCAGCTAAAGTCGAAGGTAAGTTTGCCCGCCAATCTGGTGGACGCGGACAATTCGGACACGTTTGGATCGAATTCGAACCAAACGAAGAAGGAAAAGGCTTCGAATTCCAAAACAAGATCGTCGGTGGAGTTGTTCCTCGTGAATACGTACCAGCTGTTCAAGCAGGTCTAGAGGATTCAATGAAAAACGGTGTCCTTGCAGGATATCAGCTAATCGACGTTAAAGCAGCACTTGTTGATGGATCTTACCATGATGTTGACTCCAGTGAGATGGCGTTTAAAGTAGCGGCTTCACTAGCTCTTAAAAACGCAGTATCCAAATGTAACCCGGTTATCCTTGAGCCTGTTATGAAGGTTGAAGTTGTAATCCCGGATGAGTACATGGGAGATATCATGGGTGATATTACTTCTCGCCGTGGACGCGTTGAAGGTATGGATGCACGCGGTAACGCTCAAGTTGTTCGTGCAATGGTTCCACTTTCCGAAATGTTTGGTTATGCAACTGCGTTGCGTTCAAACACACAAGGACGCGGAGTATTCTCCATGCACTTCGATCACTACGAAGAAGTTCCTAAATCGATTTCTGAAGAAATCATCAAAAAAAATAAAGGCGAGTAATTGATTTTACACCTTTATTGAAGTATAACTACTTATGTATCCTCAGAAGGCGGGTATAATCCTGCTTTCTGAATTAAAATAACTAATTCTATTATCTAAGGGAGGCATTTCGAATGGGTAAAGAAAAATTCGACCGTTCCAAAACACATGCCAATATCGGTACAATTGGACACGTTGACCATGGTAAAACAACTCTAACAGCTGCAATCACAACTGTACTTGCTAAGCGCAGTGGTAAAGGTGCAGCGATGGCTTATGATATGATCGATGCTGCTCCAGAAGAGCGCGAGCGCGGAATCACAATCTCAACTGCACACGTTGAGTACGAAACTGAAACTCGTCACTATGCACACGTTGACTGCCCAGGACATGCTGACTATGTTAAAAACATGATCACTGGTGCTGCACAAATGGACGGCGGAATCCTAGTAGTATCTGCTGCTGACGGTCCAATGCCACAAACTCGTGAGCACATCCTTCTTTCTCGTCAAGTAGGTGTTCCTTACCTAGTTGTATTCATGAACAAATGTGATATGGTTGATGACGAAGAATTGCTTGAACTAGTTGAAATGGAAGTTCGTGACCTTCTTTCTGAGTACGATTTCCCTGGCGACGACATTCCAGTAATCAAAGGTTCTGCTCTTAAAGCTCTTGAAGGAGAAGCTGAGTGGGAAGAGAAAATCGTTGAACTAATGAACGCAGTTGACGAGTACATCCCAACTCCAGAGCGTGATATCGAAAAACCATTCATGATGCCTGTTGAGGATGTATTCTCTATCACTGGCCGTGGAACTGTTGCAACTGGACGTGTTGAGCGTGGACAAGTTAAAGTCGGTGACGTTATCGAAATCATCGGTCTTGCTGAAGAGCCAAAATCAACAACTGTTACAGGTGTTGAAATGTTCCGTAAACTTCTTGACTATGCTGAAGCTGGAGACAACATCGGCGCACTTCTTCGTGGAGTAGCTCGTGAAGATATCCAACGTGGACAAGTTCTTGCTAAGCCAGGAACAATCACTCCACACACTAACTTCAAAGCAGAAGTTTATGTTCTATCTAAAGAAGAGGGTGGACGTCACACTCCATTCTTCACTAACTACCGTCCTCAGTTCTACTTCCGTACAACTGATGTAACTGGTATCTGCAACCTTCCTGAAGGTGTAGAAATGGTTATGCCTGGAGACAACATCGAAATGACTGTTGAACTAATCTCTCCAATCGCAATCGAAGAAGGTACTAAGTTCTCTATCCGTGAGGGTGGACGTACTGTAGGTGCTGGAGTAGTTGCTACAATCACTGAGTAATCAGTGTTTAAAAGAACGAGCGAGAAATCGCTTGTTCTTTTTTTTATGTCTTTAAATTATATTGGAAAGCGCAACAGCGTTCTTGAAGAAAGAAAAAGTGAAGCTGGATCAAAAACTAGACGCACTTGATTTTTCGCCTAGAAAAAGGTATAATATCTGAGGTGCGTAAAAGACAAAGAAATTTAAATTTCTTCTTGCAACTGACGCTCATTTTTTATATAATAGTGAATGTTGGTCTTTGACTGCGATGATGTGAGAGGTTGCTGACACACCCGGCCGCTTTGCCATGGCGAGTGTGTGAGGGAAATTCTCACTGAGAACTGTCTATATTAAGTAGGCGAAAAGGAGGGAAAATAATGGCAAAACAAAAAATTCGTATTCGTTTGAAAGCTTATGATCACAGAATTCTTGATCAATCTGCCGAGAAAATCGTAGAAACAGCGAAACGTTCAGGTGCTAACGTATCTGGTCCGATCCCGCTTCCGACTGAAAAGTCAATCTACACAATTCTTCGTGCGGTGCATAAGTACAAAGACTCTCGTGAGCAATTCGAGATGCGTACACACAAACGTCTAATCGACATCATTAACCCAACACCACAAACTGTTGATGCGTTAATGCGTTTGGATTTACCATCCGGTGTCGATATCGAAATCAAACTTTAATGTTCAATATTATATAGTAGAAAAAAACAGGAGGTGTGACGAATGACCAAAGGAATCTTAGGTAGAAAAATCGGTATGACGCAAGTATTTGCTGAAAACGGCGATCTTATCCCAGTTACAGTTGTAGAAGCTGCTCCAAACGTAGTTCTTCAAGTGAAAACGGCTGAAATCGACGGTTACGAAGCAGTTCAGGTTGGTTTTGATGACAAACGTGAAAAACTTGCTAACAAACCGCTTAAAGGTCACGTTGCAAAAGCAAACACTGCGCCTAAGCGCTTCATTAAGGAATTTCGTGGAGTAAGCGCAGCAGACTACGAAGTTGGTCAGGAAGTCAAAGTAGAAGTATTCTCCGCTGGAGATACAGTAGATGTAACAGGAACTTCAAAAGGTAAAGGATTCCAAGGTTCTATTAAACGCCACGGACAATCCCGCGGACCAATGTCCCACGGTTCACGCTACCATCGCCGCCCAGGTTCAATGGGTCCTGTTGCTCCAAACCGCGTATTCAAGAACAAACTTCTGCCTGGACGTATGGGTGGAGAGCGCGTAACAGTACAAAACCTTGAGATCGTTAAAGTTGATGCAGAACGCAACCTTCTTTTGATCAAAGGTAACGTACCTGGTCCAAGAAAATCTCTAGTTACTGTAAAATCTGCAGTAAAATCCAAATAACTTTTCCGAGAAAGGAGGAAATGGATTATGCCAAAAGTTACTATGTTAAACCAAAGCGGAGCTAACGCTGGTGAAATCGAACTGAACGATTCTATCTTCGGTATCGAGCCAAACCAAGCTGTTCTTTTCGAAGCGGTTATCATGCAAAGAGCTTCCTTAAGACAAGGAAATGCTAAAGTAAAGAATCGTTCTGAAGTTCGTGGCGGAGGACGAAAACCTTGGCGCCAAAAAGGAACTGGACGTGCTCGTCAAGGATCTATCCGTTCACCGCAATGGCGCGGAGGAGGAGTAGTTTTCGGACCGACACCTCGTTCTTATGCTTACAAACTACCTAAAAAAGTACGCCGTCTGGCTATCAAATCTGCTTTATCATCTAAAGTACAAGACAGCAAAATTGTTGTTCTTGAGGATCTGACACTGGATGCTGTAAAAACAAAGGAAATGGCTTCTATCCTAAAAGCTATTTCAGTTGAGAAAAAAGCATTGATCGTTACTGCTGATGTTAACGAGAAAGTTTCACTTTCTGCACGTAACATCCAGGGCATCACTGTTGTTGCAGCTGACGGTATCAACGTTCTTGACGTACTGAACCATGAAAAGCTAATTATGACGAAAGCTGCGGTGCAAAAAGTAGAGGAGGTGCTTGCATAATGAAAGATCCTCGTGATATTATTAAGCGCCCCGTGATCACTGAAAATTCTACTGACATTATGGCTGACAGAAAATATACGTTTGAAGTAGACGTAAGAGCTAACAAAACGGAAGTTAAAGATGCTGTAGAAGCAATTTTCGGTGTGAAAGTAGCGAAAGTCAATGTTATGAATTACAAAGGTAAATTCAGACGCGTTGGCCGTTACAGCGGACTTACAAATCGCAGAAGAAAAGCAATCATTACATTGACTGCTGACTCTAAAGAAATCGAACTTTTTGAAGTTTAATATATAAGTGAAGGAGGGAAATTGAGATGGCGATTAAAAAATACAAACCGACCTCCAACGGTCGTCGTGGTATGACAGTATCTGATTTTGCAGAAATCACTACTGATAAGCCGGAGAAATCCTTGCTTGCTCCGTTGAGCAAAAAAGCTGGACGTAACAACCAAGGTAAAATCACGGTTCGTCATCAAGGCGGAGGCCATAAGCGCCAGTATCGTATTATCGATTTTAAACGCGACAAAGATGGTATACCAGGACGCGTTGCTACAATCGAGTACGATCCAAACCGCTCTGCAAACATTGCGTTAATTCATTACGCTGATGGAGAAAAGAGATACATTCTTGCTCCTAAAAACCTTAAAGTTGATTTGGAAATTATGTCAGGAGCAGAAGCTGACATTAAAGTGGGTAATGCCCTTCCACTTCAAAACATTCCAGTTGGTACAGTAGTACACAACATTGAGCTTAAACCTGGTAAAGGCGGACAGCTTGTACGTTCTGCAGGAACATCTGCACAAGTCCTTGGTAAAGAAGGCAAATACGTACTTGTTCGTTTGAATTCCGGAGAGGTTCGCATGATTCTTGCTACTTGCCGCGCTACAATCGGTCAAGTTGGTAACGAGCAGCACGAACTTATCAACATTGGTAAAGCTGGACGTTCCCGCTGGTTAGGCAAACGCCCAACTGTTCGTGGATCTGTAATGAACCCTAACGATCACCCGCACGGTGGTGGTGAAGGTCGTTCACCTATCGGTCGTAAATCACCTATGTCTCCATGGGGTAAACCGACTCTTGGTGCTAAAACACGTAAGAAAACGAATAAATCCGATAAATTTATCGTACGTCGTCGTAAAAAATAACGTGACTGAACTACGGTTCATCCGAACCGTAGCGCAATCACGAAGGGAGGTACTCGCATGGGTCGCAGCTTGAAAAAAGGACCTTTCGTGGATGATCACTTGATGGTTAAAGTGGAAAAATTGAATGAAACTGAAAAGAAACAAGTTATTAAAACTTGGTCTCGCCGTTCTACAATTTTCCCTCAATTCATCGGTCACACGATCGCTGTATATGATGGACGCAAACACGTTCCTGTTTATGTAACGGAAGATATGGTTGGCCACAAGTTAGGTGAATTTGCACCTTCTCGTACTTATAAAGGCCACGGTAACGATGACAAAAAAACAAGACGCTAATGAGAGGAGGCATTTAAATGCAAGCTAAAGCTGTCGCTAGAACAGTTCGTATTGCTCCTCGTAAAGCACGTTTGGTAATGGACTTAATTCGAGGAAAGCAAATCGGTGAAGCAGTTGCAATCCTTCGTCTCACACCGAAGGCAGCTTCTCCAATTATTGAAAAAGTACTAAACTCTGCAGTTGCTAACGCTGAGCACAACTACGAAATGGACATTAACAGCCTTGTAATTTCCGAGGCATTCGTTGACGAAGGTCCAACACTTAAAAGATTCCGCCCACGTGCAATGGGACGTGCGAGCGCAATTAACAAACGTACTAGTCATATCACTATTATCGTATCAGAAAAGAAGGAGGGATAAGCTGTGGGTCAAAAGGTAAATCCAGTCGGTCTTCGTATCGGTGTGATTCGTGATTGGGAATCAAAATGGTACGCTGGCAAAGACTACGCTGATCTTTTACACGAAGATATCAAAGTTCGTGAATATATCAACAAACGCCTAAATGATGCATCTGTTTCCAAAGTGGAAATCGAGCGTGCTGCTAACCGCATTAACGTTACAGTCCACACTGCTAAGCCAGGAATGGTTATCGGTAAAGGTGGTACTGAAGTTGAAGCGCTTCGTAAAGCTCTTAACTCACTTACTGGTAAACGCGTGCACATCAACATTCTTGAAATCAAAAGAGCTGATCTTGATGCTAAATTAGTAGCTGACAACATCGCTCGCCAGCTAGAAAACCGTATTTCTTTCCGTCGTGCTCAAAAGCAAGCATTGCAACGTTCAATGCGCGCTGGTGCAAAAGGAATTAAAACAATGGTTTCCGGACGTCTTGGCGGAGCTGATATCGCTCGTTCAGAACATTACAGTGAAGGAACTGTTCCACTTCACACACTTCGCGCTGACATCGATTACGGTACAGCAGAAGCAGACACTACTTACGGTAAACTAGGTGTCAAAGTATGGATCTATCGTGGAGAAGTTCTTCCTGTTAAGAAGAAATCCGAGGAAGGAGGAAAATAATATGTTATTGCCTAAACGTGTTAAGTATCGCAGAGAGCATCGCGGAAAAATGCGCGGACGTGCAAAAGGCGGTGCGGAAGTACACTTTGGTGAATACGGTATTCAAGCTTTGGAAGCTTCTTGGATCACTAACCGTCAAATCGAGGCAGCTCGTATTGCGATGACTCGTTACATGAAACGTGGCGGTAAAGTATGGATCAAAATTTTCCCTTCCAAACCTTATACTGCTAAGCCACTAGAAGTCCGCATGGGTTCCGGTAAAGGTGCTCCTGAAGGATGGGTAGCTGTAGTTAAACCTGGTAAAGTTTTGTTTGAGATTGCGGGTGTTTCTGAAGAAGTTGCTCGCGAAGCATTACGTCTTGCGTCTCACAAACTGCCAATTAAAACGAAATTCGTTAAGCGCGAGGAAATTGGTGGTGAATCAAATGAAAGCTAATGAAATCCGTGATTTAACCACTGCCGAAATCGAACAAAAAGTAAAATCACTTAAAGAAGAGCTTTTCAACCTTCGTTTCCAGCTTGCTACTGGCCAGCTTGAAAACACTGCTCGCATCCGTGAAGTACGTAAAGCCATCGCTCGTATGAAGACTGTTATTCGTCAAAGAGAGATCGCTGCTAATAATCGATAAACCCGAGAGGAGGTTTGCAAAATGAGTGAACGCAATCAACGTAAGGTTTACACTGGCCGTGTTGTGTCCGACAAAATGGATAAAACAATCACTGTACTGGTTGAGACTTACAAAACTCATTCTCTATACGGCAAACGCGTAAAGTACTCTAAGAAGTTCAAAGCGCATGACGAAGAAAACCAAGCTAAAATTGGCGATATCGTAAGAATCATGGAAACTCGTCCGCAATCTGCGACAAAACGTTTCCGTCTTGTAGAAATCGTTGAAGAAGCTGTTATTATCTAATAAATGTTCGGATAGTTAATTCCGAAGGGAGGTAACGTGAATGATTCAACAAGAATCTCGCTTAAAAGTTGCTGACAACTCTGGTGCTCGTGAAGTACTGACAATTAAAGTCCTTGGCGGATCCGGACGTAAGACAGCTAACATTGGTGATGTAATCGTGTGTACGGTTAAACAAGCAACACCAGGAGGCGTTGTTAAAAAAGGAGACGTAGTTAAGGCTGTTATCGTTCGTACTAAGAGCGGTGCACGCCGTACTGACGGTTCTTACATTCGTTTCGACGAAAATGCTTGTGTAATCATCCGTGATGACAAAAGCCCGCGCGGTACGCGTATTTTCGGACCTGTTGCTCGTGAGCTTCGCGAAAACAACTTCATGAAGATTGTTTCTCTAGCTCCAGAAGTTCTTTAATTAAATTTGATTGCCTTAATAAGGAGGTGCGGACAAGATGCATGTAAAAAAAGGTGATAATGTAATGGTTATCTCTGGTAAGGATAAAGGCAAGCAAGGTAAAGTGCTTGAAGCTTACCCTAAGAAAGACCGTGTGCTAGTTGAAGGTGTGAATGTTGTAAAAAAACACTCTAAACCAACACAAACAAACACTCAAGGCGGAATCGTGAGCCAAGAGGCGCCAATCCATGTATCCAACGTAATGCTGATCGACCCTAAAAGCGGCGAGCCAACTCGTATCGGTTATAAATTGGTTGACGGCAAGAAAGTACGTGTTGCAAAAAAATCTGGTGAATCTCTAGATAAATAGTAACTAAGGAAGGGAGGTCTATCATATGAACCGCCTTAAAGAAAAATTTGTAAAAGAAACAACTCCAGCTCTAATGAGCAAGTTTAATTATAAATCCGTAATGGAAGTACCTAAACTTGAAAAAATCGTCATCAATATGGGTGTGGGTGATGCAGTAGCTAACTCAAAGTCTCTTGACAACGCTGTTGAAGAGCTAACTGCGATCGCTGGTCAAAAGCCAGTTATCACTCGCGCAAAGAAATCAATCGCCGGTTTCCGTCTACGTGAAGGTATGCCGATCGGTGCGAAAGTAACTCTTCGCGGCGAGCGCATGTACGAATTCCTAGACAAATTGGTATCTGTTTCTTTACCACGTGTACGTGACTTCCGTGGAATTTCAAAAAAAGCATTCGACGGACGCGGTAACTACACTCTAGGTGTTAAAGAACAATTGATCTTCCCTGAGATTGATTATGATCAAGTTACTAAGGTTCGCGGTATGGATATCGTTATTGTTACAACTGCTAAAACAGACGAAGAAGCTCGTGAACTACTTACTCAGTTTGGAATGCCATTCCAAAAATAATCGTAAAGGGAGGCGAAATCGTGGCAAAAAAATCTATGATCGCGAAACAAAAACGCTCTCCAAAGTTTAATGTTCAAGCATATACTCGATGCGAACGCTGCGGACGTCCACATTCTGTGATTCGCAAATTTAAACTTTGCCGTATTTGTTTCCGTGAACTTGCTTATAAAGGTCAAATTCCTGGCGTTAAGAAAGCTAGCTGGTAATACCCCATAACGGGAAGGAGGTTATTTAACAATGGTTATGACAGATCCGATTGCAGATTTGCTTACTCGCATCCGTAATGCGAATATGGTACGTCATGAGAAGCTGGAAGTTCCTGCTTCTAAAATCAAAAAAGAGATTGCTGAAATCTTGAAACGTGAAGGTTTTGTCCGTGACGTTGAATACGTTGAAGACAACAAACAAGGTGTTATCCGCATCTTCCTTAAATACGGTACAAACAACGAGCGTGTTATTACTGGTCTTAAACGCATCAGTAAACCTGGTCTTCGTGTTTATGCGAAAGCTACTGAAGTACCTCGTGTACTTAATGGCCTGGGAATCGCTATCATCTCAACTTCTCAAGGTGTCATCACTGACAAAGAAGCTCGCGCTAAACAAGCCGGCGGAGAAGTATTAGCATACGTTTGGTAAAAAGTTAAAAAGAATGGAGGTGTAAATTATGTCTCGTGTCGGTAAAAAACTGCTTGAGATTCCATCTGATGTTACAATCAAAATGAACGAGAACACGGTTACGGTTAAAGGTCCTAAAGGTGAATTGACTCGTACTTTCCACCCGGACATTACGATTTCCATTGAGGAAAACATTCTAACTGTATCACGTCCTTCCGATCATAAAGACCACCGTGCACTTCACGGTACAACTCGCAGCATTATTGGAAACATGGTTGAAGGTGTTTCTAAAGGCTTCGAAAAAGGATTAGAACTAGTTGGTGTAGGTTACCGTGCTTCTAAATCCGGAAACAAACTGATTCTAAACGTTGGTTACTCTCACCCTGTTGAGATCACACCAGAGCAAGGAATCGAAATTGAAGTACCTTCTCAAACGAAAATTATCGTTAAAGGTACTGACAAAGAGCGCGTTGGAGCAATTGCTTCCAACATCCGTGCGACTCGCCCGCCTGAGCCTTATAAAGGTAAAGGAGTTCGCTATGAAGGTGAATTTGTACGCCGTAAAGAAGGTAAAACTGCGAAGTAATGCCGCTTAATGGCTAAGAAAGGAGTGACCCTGATGATCACAAAAGCTAGCAAAAATTCTGTGCGTAAAAGAAGACATGCTCGTGTACGTGCGAAACTTTTCGGAACTGCTGAAAGACCTCGTCTAAACGTGTTCCGTTCTAATAAACACATTTATGCTCAACTGATCGACGATACAAACGGTGTAACAATCGTTAGTGCTTCTTCCATGGAGAAAGATTTAAATCTTGATTCTACTGCAAACCTTGAAGCAGCTCAAAAAGTTGGAGAGCTTGTTGCAAAACGTGCTGTTGATAAAGGTCATAAATCAATCGTATTTGATCGTGGAGGATACCTATACCATGGTCGTATCAAAGCTCTTGCTGACGCTGCCCGCGAAGCTGGACTTGAATTTTAATAGGAAAAGGAGGGAAACACAGTATGCGTCGTAATGACTCAGTTAAATCAGAGTTTGAAGAACGTGTAGTTACCGTTAACCGCGTTGCTAAGGTTGTTAAAGGTGGTCGTCGCTTCCGTTTTGCTGCACTTGTTGTTGTAGGCGACAAGAATGGCCGAGTTGGATTCGGTACAGGTAAAGCGCAAGAGGTGCCAGAAGCAATCCGTAAAGCAATCGAAGATGCGAAAAAGAATCTTGTAACAGTACCTATGGTTGGTACAACAATTCCACACGAAGTGATCGGACGATTCGGTGCTGGAAACATTCTTCTGAAGCCAGCTTCAGAAGGTACCGGAGTAATCGCCGGCGGACCAGTACGTGCGGTGCTTGAACTTGCAGGTGTAGGTGACATCCTATCTAAATCCCTTGGTTCAAACACACCAATCAACATGGTTCGTGCAACACTTGAAGGCTTAAAGCAGCTTAAGAAAGCAGAACAAGTTGCTAAGCTTCGTGGAAAATCCGTAGAAGAACTGTTAGGATAAGGGGGGAAAGATAATGGCAAACAAATTAGCGATCACCCTTACTCGCAGTGTAATCGGCCGTCCGGAAACTCAGCGTGTAACAGTTAAAACACTTGGTTTGCGCAAAATGCACCAAACTGTGGTACACGAAGACAACGCTGCTATTCGCGGTATGATTAATAAAGTATCTCACTTGGTTAAAGTAGAAGAACAATAATTATTTTTGTTCTATAAATAAGGAGGTGTCCTGATGAAACTTCATGAATTAAAACCAGCAGAAGGATCCCGTCGCGAACGTAACCGTTTGGGCCGTGGTATCGGTTCTGGTAACGGTAAAACGGCTGGTAAAGGTCATAAAGGTCAAAATGCTCGTTCTGGCGGAGGTGTTCGTCCTGGATTCGAGGGTGGTCAAACTCCATTATTCAGACGTTTGCCTAAACGCGGATTCACAAACATCAACCGTAAAGAATACGCAGTTGTTAACCTTGAAAGGCTGAACCGTTTCGAAGAAGGTACAGAAGTAACTCCTGAACTTCTTCTTGAAACTGGCGTGCTTAGCAGCACAAAAGCTGGCGTTAAGATTCTTGGCGAAGGAAAAATCGAGAAGAAACTCACTGTTAAAGCGAACAAATTCTCGTCTTCCGCTAAAGAAGCAATCGAAGCTGCCGGCGGTACAGCTGAGGTGATCTAATGTTCAAAACAATCTCCAATTTCATGCGCGTGGGTGACATAAGAAATAAAATTATTTTCACTCTTTTAATGCTTATTGTATTTCGTATCGGAACATTCATTCCTGTGCCTGGCGTAGATACTAAAGGCCTGGCTGCAATGGATCAGCAAATGAGCGTTTTCGGAGTAATGAACACTTTTGGCGGGGGAGCACTGTTTAACTACTCCATTCTTGCAATGGGTATTATGCCGTACATCACCGCCTCCATTATTGTTCAGCTGCTTCAAATGGACGTTGTACCGAAGTTTACGGAATGGTCTAAGCAGGGTGAGGTTGGCAGACGTAAATTGGCTCAATTTACGAGATATTTCACGATTGTTCTTGGGTTTATTCAAGCAATTGGGATGTCCATCGGGTTTAACAACCTGAGCGGCGGTCAATTGATTCAAAACCCTAGTGTTACTACCTATCTTCTGATTGCAGTAGTCCTTACAGCAGGAACTGCTTTCTTAATGTGGTTAGGAGAGCAGATTACGGCTAAAGGTGTTGGGAATGGTATTTCCATCATTATCTTTGCCGGTATCGTTGCGGCGATCCCTACTACTCTTAACCAAATTTATGCTCAGTTGTTTACTGATGCGGGAGATCAGCTGTTCTTGCGGATTGTGATTGTTATTCTGCTCGCTATTGCTGTTCTTGCTATTATTGTAGGAACAATTTATGTGCAGCAGGCACTTCGCAAAATTCCGATTCAATACGCTAAAAGGGTATCAGGTTCAGGTCCGCAGGCGGGCGGTCAATCCACTCACTTGCCGCTGAAAGTGAACCCGGCTGGTGTAATTCCTGTAATCTTCGCGGTTTCATTCTTGATTACACCGCCGACGATTGCTAATTTCTTCGGTAAAAACGATGTGACCAATTGGATTACCACCAATCTCACAACGACTCATCCGATTGGAGCTTCCATCTATGTTGCTTTAATTATTGCCTTTACGTATTTCTATGCGTTCGTTCAGGTTAATCCTGAGCAAATGGCTGATAACTTAAAGAAACAAGGCGGTTATGTTCCAGGGATTCGTCCAGGAAAAAGCACACAGGAATATTTAACAAAAGTTTTGTATCGTTTAACGTTTGTTGGAGCAATTTTCCTATCAATCATTGCTGTTCTTCCTACTCTATTCATCGCATTTGCAGGTCTTCCTCAATCCGCACAGATTGGCGGAACCAGCTTGCTGATCGTGATCGGAGTTGCGCTTGAAACAATGAAAGGGCTGGAAAGCCAGCTTGTAAAACGAAATTACAAAGGCTTTATTAAACAGTAAGGTAATGGGACGCAGCTGCGCCCATTCCCTTTATATAGAGACTGAGGGGGAAATCGGATGAATCTAGTATTAATGGGTCTGCCCGGTGCCGGTAAAGGAACTCAGGCAGAACAAATCACAGAGGAATATCATATCCCTCATATCTCGACTGGAGATATGTTTCGAGCGGCAATGAAGGAAGAAACTGAATTAGGACTGCAGGCTAAATCTTTTATTGATAAAGGCGAGCTTGTACCTGATGAAGTGACGATCGGTATTGTCAGAGAAAGATTGGGCAAAGATGATTGTGAAAAAGGTTTCTTGCTTGATGGTTTTCCTCGTACTGTAGCACAGGCAGAGGCGCTGGAAACGATTCTCTCTGATCTTGGTAAAAAGCTCGACCACGTTATCAACATTGATGTGGATAAGAGCATTCTTATGGAACGCTTGACTGGCCGCCGCATTTGCAAAAATTGCGGAGCTACTTACCACCTTGTCTTTAACCCTCCTGCTAAAGAAGGCGTTTGTGACAAATGTGGCGGAGAGCTGTACCAGCGGGCAGACGATAACGAAGAAACGGTTTCAAACCGCTTGGAAGTTAACGTCAAACAAAGCAAGCCGCTTCTTGATTTCTATAGTGAAAAAGGCTATGTGAGAGAGATTAACGGACAGCAGGATATCACCAAAGTTTTTGCTGATATCAAAGCCTTGCTTGGGGGCTCAGCTGAATGATCATCTGCAAGACTCCGCGTGAGATTGAAATCATGAAGGAAGCTGGCCGGATCGTTGCACTGACCCATCAGGAATTAAAGAAACATGTACAGCCCGGTATTACTACCAAAGAATTGGATAGTATTGCCGAAAAGTTTATACGCATGCATGATGCAATTCCTTCCTTCAAGGGGTATAATGGATTCCGCGGAAGCATTTGTGCTTCTGTCAACGAAGAGCTCGTTCATGGCATCCCGGGTGACCGGGTATTAAATGAAGGAGACATTATCAGCATCGATATCGGTGCAAAGTATAATGGCTATCACGGTGACTCAGCCTGGACATATCCGGTAGGCGCCATTTCCGAAGAAACGCAAAAGCTGCTGGACGTTACAGAAGAGTCTTTATATAGAGGGCTGAATGAAGCCAAGCCAGGAGATCGTCTTTCGAACATCTCCCATGCTATCCAGCTCTATGCTGAGAGCGAAGGGTTTTCAATCGTCAGAGAATATGTTGGGCACGGTGTAGGACAGGAACTTCACGAAGATCCTCAAATTCCTCACTTTGGACCGCCGGGCAAAGGCCCTAGGCTGAAACCTGGCATGGTTCTGGCAATTGAACCTATGGTCAATGCAGGAACACGATATGTTAGAACCTTGCAGGATAACTGGACTGTTGTAACAGTAGATGGTAAGATGTGTGCTCATTTCGAACATACAATTGCTATCACGGAAACCGGCTTTGAGATCCTTACAAAAGCTTAAAAGCAAATGAAGGCGATGACGCTTTAACAGACTGCAGACGGAAGCAGAACTCCGGAAGTTTGAGTCTCGTTATAGTGGCAGATGGAGACAAACGGACGTTTCATTCTCCCCAGAACACATCCACCACTTTAAGTTCTTTAATTGCGTATCTCCGGAAGTTCAGAGCAGTGTATAAAATGATATAGCGATCAGCTATATGGAATTTGCCAGCTTGGCAAATTGCTGATTTGATGAAGGGAGAACAACTTAATGGCTAAAGATGATGTAATTGAAGTTGAAGGTACCGTTCAAGAGACGCTGCCTAATGCAATGTTTAAAGTTGAACTTGAGAACGGTCATACAGTCTTGGCACATGTCTCAGGCAAGATCCGCATGCACTTCATCCGTATTTTACCTGGAGACAAAGTTACGGTAGAATTGTCCCCGTATGATTTGACACGCGGAAGAATAACGTACCGTTTCAAATAAAAGCACTCCGAACTATCAAGGAGGTTGGAAAACACATGAAGGTTAGACCGTCCGTGAAACCGATTTGCGAAAAATGTAAAGTTATTCGCAGAAAAGGAAAAGTCATGGTTATTTGTGAGAATCCAAAGCATAAACAAAAACAAGGATAAAACATAAGGAGGTGCACTGACAAATGGCTCGTATTGCTGGTGTAGATATTCCACGCGAAAAACGCGTTGTAATTTCATTAACATACATTTTCGGAATTGGCCGTACTACAGCTCAAAAAGTTCTTGCTGAAGCAGGAGTTTCTGAGGACACACGTGTACGTGATCTTACTGAAGACGAACTTGGAAAAATCCGTGATGTAATTGATAAGCTAAAAGTTGAAGGGGACCTTCGCCGTGAAATTTCCCTAAACATTAAACGTCTTATCGAAATCGGAAGCTTCCGTGGTCTTCGCCACCGTCGCGGTTTACCTGTTCGCGGACAAAACACTAAAAACAATGCTCGTACACGTAAAGGCCCACGCCGTACTGTTGCGAACAAAAAGAAATAAGGTAAAGGAGGTTAAAGCTCTATGGCTCAACGTAAAACAAACACTCGTAAACGCCGTGTGAAAAAGAATATTGAAGCTGGTATCGCGCATATCCGCTCAACTTTTAACAATACAATCGTTACGATCACTGATACTCACGGAAACGCAGTATCTTGGTCCAGCGCAGGTGCTTTAGGATTCAGAGGTTCACGTAAATCTACTCCTTTTGCTGCGCAAATGGCTGCTGAAACTGCAGCAAAAACTTCCATCGAACATGGTTTGAAAACTTTGGAAGTAACTGTTAAAGGTCCTGGTGCCGGCCGTGAAGCTGCAATTCGTGCTCTTCAAGCTGCTGGTCTAGAAGTAACTGCTATCAGAGATGTTACTCCAGTTCCTCATAATGGCTGCCGCCCGCCAAAACGTCGTCGTGTGTAAATTTTCTGTATAGATTTCGTTTCCCTGTCTATAATGGGTTATGATACAGTATATAATTAAAAGCAGAATTTCCCAATTCTGCTGTTGTGCACAATCGGGACATTACAATGGGGAATTTCGGTTAGGTTTAGCCTGCTAGATCTTTAACCGGGGTTTCGACGTTTTGAAGGAGGGTTTTATTGAATGATTGAGATTGAAAAACCAAAAATCGAAACGGTTGAAATCAGCGAAGATGCCAAATACGGTAAATTCGTCGTCGAACCACTCGAGCGCGGGTATGGTACTACTTTGGGTAACTCCTTACGTCGTATTCTATTATCCTCACTCCCTGGTGCTGCTGTAACATCGATCCAAATTGACGGTGTACTGCATGAATTTTCGACGATTGAAGGCGTCGTAGAAGATGTTACATCCATTATTTTAAACGTTAAGAAGCTTGCTCTTAAAATCTATTCAGAAGAAGAAAAAACACTTGAGATTGATATTCAAGGAGAAGGTGCTGTTACGGCAGCCGATATCACTCATGACAGCGATATTGAAATCCTAAACCCTGATCTTCATATCGCAACTTTGGCGAAAGATGCCACGCTTCGAATGAGATTGACTGCAAGAAGAGGACGCGGATACAATCCTGCTGTAGCTAACAAACGTGAAGATCAGCCGATTGGCGTTATCCCGATCGATTCTATCTATACACCAGTTGCCCGCGTATCCTATCAAGTTGAAAATACTCGTGTAGGACAAGTGGCTAACTTTGATAAGCTAACACTTGACGTCTGGACTGATGGAAGCAATGGTCCCAAAGAGGCAGTTGCCTTAGGTGCCAAAATTTTGACTGAGCATCTTAATATTTTTGTTGGCTTAACTGATGAAGCCCAAAATGCTGAGATTATGGTTGAAAAAGAAGAAGATCAAAAAGAGAAAGTATTAGAGATGACAATTGAAGAGTTGGATCTCTCCGTGCGTTCTTACAACTGTCTGAAACGTGCTGGAATCAATACAGTACAAGAACTTGCGAACAAAACAGAGGAAGATATGATGAAAGTTCGCAATCTTGGACGAAAATCTCTTGAAGAAGTTAAAGCGAAACTAGATGAACTTGGATTAGGTCTACGCAAGGACGACTGACCAATTCACTAGTCATTTGTGTGTAAAACGCACACAAAGCCTATTCAAAGGAGGGGACATCACATGCCATACAGAAAATTGGGCCGTACTAGCTCACAACGTAAAGCTATGCTTCGTGACTTGGCTACTGATCTAATTATCAACGAGCGCATCGAAACGACTGAAGCTCGTGCGAAAGAGCTGCGTTCCGTTGTTGATAAAATGATTACTCTAGGAAAACGCGGAGATCTTCATGCTCGCCGTCAAGCTGCTGCATTCGTTCGTAATGAAGTTGCTGAAATGGTAGTAGTAGGTCAAGATAAAAACGGAAAAGACAAAGAAAAAGCGAAATACGCTTTGGAAAAACTTTTCACTGATATCGCAGGCCGTTATGGAGAGCGCCAAGGCGGATACACTCGTATCATGAAACTTGGACCTCGTCGCGGAGACGGAGCTCCAATGGTTATCATTGAGCTTGTGTAAGTAATGTAAAGAGGGCGGGACAGCTTTAATAGCTGATTTGCCCTTTTTTACGATGAAGACCGGCACCATTTGGTTTTCATAGGCGGATAGACAATGGAAACGTTGTAAGGAGCCGAATACGACTGAGAACATGGCGGGCAGATTCTGTCCGCCTATCCCAGTTAGTAGTATTTTTTTTTTATTTTCAGAGAAGTTTTGATTGTGAGAGGAGAAGAACAGGCTATGCGCAAGGAAATTGCTAGAGTAGAGAATGTAACCTTTTCCTATCCTGATCGCGAAAAACCTGCTTTAGATGAGGTGTCCTTAAACATCTATGAAGGTGAATGGCTGGCAATTGTCGGTCATAATGGATCTGGAAAATCGACTCTTGCCCGGATATTGAATGGACTTTTGCTGCCGTCCAAAGGGAAAGTGAAGATTGCAGGTACTGAACTTTCAGAGGAGACTATCTGGGATGTACGCAAGAAGGTCGGGATGGTGTTTCAAAACCCCGATAATCAATTTGTTGGAACCACCGTTAAGGATGATGTGGCTTTTGGTCTGGAAAACAACGGAATTCCCCGTGGAGAAATGATAGAACGGGTGGATTGGGCGACAAAGCAAGTTAAGATGGATGCTTTTCTCGATCAAGAGCCGCACCATCTGTCAGGCGGTCAGAAACAGCGTGTTGCCATCGCTGGTGTGCTGGCCGTTAAGCCTCAAATTATGATATTGGATGAAGCTACATCCATGCTCGATCCGGCAGGGCGTCAAGATGTGATGGACACCGTACGCCTCTTAAATGATCAAGGGGCTGTTACAGTCATCTCCATTACGCACGATCTTGAAGAGGCTTCAAAGGCTGACCGGATCATCGTTATGAATAAGGGGAAGAAGCTTAAAGAGGGGAAACCGGAGATTATTTTTTCAATGGGGGAAGAGCTCTCGAGAATCGGTCTCGATCTTCCGTTCCCTTACAAGCTGAGTATGGAAATGCGCAAAGCAGGCATTCCGCTTCAGCATAATCACTTAACTGAACAAGGATTGGTGGATGAGCTATGGACATTACAGCAAAAGGCCTAGAGCATACGTACAATCCGAGGACCCCTTTTGAAAAACGTGCGATTTATAACATGGATCTTCATATAAAATCTGGGTCCTACACGGCAATTATAGGTCACACCGGATCAGGCAAGTCAACACTCCTTCAGCATTTAAATGGATTGCTGAAGCCAACAGCCGGCTCTATTTCAATCGGGGATCGAATGATAAAGGCAAAAGAGAAAGCGAAGCATTTAAAATCGGTCCGGAAAAAGGTTGGCATTGTGTTTCAGTTTCCTGAGCATCAGCTCTTTGAAGAAACGGTCGAAAAAGACATTATGTTCGGACCAATGAATTTCGGCGTTTCGGAAGAGGCTGCAAGAGAGAGAGCCAGAGAGATGATCAGAATGGTTGGTTTGCCTTCCGAGGTACTTGACCGGTCTCCTTTCGATTTAAGCGGAGGACAAATGAGAAGAGTGGCGATTGCAGGTGTACTTGCAATGGATCCCGAAGTCATTGTCCTGGACGAGCCTACAGCAGGTCTTGACCCTAAGGGCCGACATGATATTATGGAGCTTTTCTATCAGCTTCATCGTGAAAAGGGACTGACAACGATCCTGGTGACTCACAGCATGGAGGATGCCGCCAGATATGCAGAGGAGCTCATCGTACTTCATCAAGGGACGATTCAGCTGAAAGGGACACCTCAAGAGGTATTTTCGTCATCCGTTAAAATAACGGAAGCAGGACTCAGGCTGCCTGAAACCGTGCAGTTTAAATACGCACTGGAATCTAAGCTCGGAATCCGAATCGAAGAAACACCGCTTACGATTCAGGAGACAGTTCAGGCTCTCCGGTCTCTCTACGTAAAGGAGGGAGACAATTGAACAGCATGATTATAGGAAAATATGTGCCTGGTCATTCCTTTGTGCACAAGCTCGATCCCAGATCCAAGCTCCTGCTGGTCTTTTTATTCGTCTTTATTGTGTTTCTTGCAAACAATGCCGTTACGTATGCTATTTTAGGTTTGTTTACGATCCTGGTTGTTTCCCTTACCAAGCTGCCGCCAAGATTTCTTGCTGCAGGCTTGAAGCCGATTTTATGGATTATCCTGTTCACCTTTATTCTGCATATTTTGGTTACAAAACAGGGTCCTGTCCTTTTCCAATTTTCATTTGTTTCGATTCATGAGGAAGGACTGCGGCAGGGGATTTTCATCTCGCTTCGTTTTCTTTACTTGATTTTAATTACGACGCTGCTAACACTTACGACTACTCCGATTGAAGTAACAGATGGGATGGAGAATCTTCTTCATCCATTCAAAAAGCTTGGGCTTCCTATCCATGAGCTTGCATTAATGATGTCAATCGCTCTCCGGTTTATTCCAACGCTGACAGATGAAACCGACAAAATTATGAAGGCTCAAATGGCAAGAGGGGTGGACTTTTCCTCAGGACCGCTGACAAAGCGCATCCAGTCCATAGTCCCTTTACTGGTTCCATTGTTTATCAGCGCCTTTAAAAGAGCTGAGGAGCTTGCTACGGCGATGGAAGCGAGAGGCTATCAGGGCGGGGAAGGAAGAACGAAATACAGGCAGCTGAAATGGGACACTCAGGACTCGATGATCATGGTTCTGCTTCTGATTTTGTCCGTTCTTCTTCTGCTGTTCCGTTCGTAGGTGTCCAGGATGAGAATGAAAATGATCATTGCATACGATGGAACCGATTTTAACGGCTATCAGATTCAGCCTGATGCAAGAACCGTTCAACAGGAGCTTGAGGTGGCTTTATCGAAGCTCCATAAAGGAGCGAATATAAAAGTATCCGCTTCCGGAAGAACCGATGCCCGGGTCCATGCAAAGGGGCAGGTCATCCATTTTGATACGCCTCTCAGCATTCCGATGGAGAAGTGGCCTAAAGCTCTTAATGCAGTGCTTGCGAAGGATGTAAGGGTGCTTGAAGCTTCTGAGGCACCCGAGAGCTTCCATGCACGCTTTGATGCATGCGGAAAAGAATACAGGTATGTAATTGACCGCTCTCGTGTTCAGGATGTATTTCTGAGAAACTATGCATATCATTATCCGCACCCATTAAACATGGAGGCGATGAAAATGGCTTCCCGGCATTTATTAGGGACACATGATTTTACTGCCTTTTGTTCAGCGAAAACGGAGGTTGAGGACCGTGTACGGACCATTGAATCAATCGAGTTCACTGAAGAAGGCGATAAACTGACGATGTCGATCAGGGGCAGCGGCTTTTTGTACAACATGGTCCGTATTATTATGGGAACGCTTCTGAACGCGGGCACCGGAATGACTCAGCCGGGAGAGATTTCTGACATGATTTTTTCCAGAGACCGTACGAAAACTGGAAAAACAGCGCCGGGCCATGGTTTATATTTATATAAAGTTTTCTATGACAACTAAACCAGGTGTAACATTGTCTTGACATTGCGCCATTACTGAGATAAACTATCACATGGTATGTATTTCATCCCCACGATAAAGCCCCGGAAAGCTCATCGTGTTTTGAAATAAAAATGGAACTAACGTTTATGGAAAGATATTAGGAGGGAAATTTAATGCGTACAACGTATATGGCGAAAGCTAGCGAAGTTGACCGTAAGTGGTACGTTGTAGATGCAGCTGGCAAGACACTAGGTCGTCTTTCTACTGAAGTAGCATCTATTCTTCGCGGCAAACACAAGCCGACTTTTACACCACATGTAGACACTGGAGATCACGTGATCATCATCAACGCTGAGAAAATTGAACTGACAGGTAAGAAATTGACTGATAAAATTTACTACCGTCACAGCCAATTCCCTGGCGGACTTAAATCTAGAACAGCTCTTGAAATGCGTACAAACTACGCTGAAAAAATGCTTGAGCTAGCGATCAAAGGAATGCTTCCGAAGAATTCTCTTGGCCGTCAAATCTTCAAGAAATTGCACGTTTACACGGGTGCTGAGCATCCACACCAAGCACAACAGCCTGAAGTTTACGAACTTCGCGGTTAATTAATAAGGAGGTTATCAATTTGGCACAGGTTCAATATTACGGTACTGGCCGCCGCAAGAGCTCCGTTGCTCGTGTACGCCTAATTCCAGGCGAAGGCAAGATCGTTGTTAATAAACGCGACATTAAAGATTACATCCCATTCGCAGCTCTAATCGAGGACGTAAAACAGCCGCTTAACTTGACTGAAACTGGTTCTTCTTACGATGTACTAGTTAGCGTTAACGGCGGAGGATTTGCTGGTCAAGCCGGCGCAATCCGCCACGGTATCTCTCGTGCATTGCTTCAAGCAGATCCTGAGTTCCGTACAACTCTTAAACGCGCTGGTCTATTGACTCGTGACGCTCGTATGAAAGAGCGTAAAAAATACGGACTTAAAGGCGCACGCCGTGCACCTCAGTTCTCAAAACGTTAATATACCTGGTATATCAATGTTTACCCTCTTTGCTCCAGTGGAGCGAGGAGGGTTTTTTCATGTCCGGAGATGGAATTGAATACCCCTTGAATACCCCGAGCTAAAATTTCATATATTTCTGGAACATTTCCGCAGTTTTTTCTTTCGCTTCCTCAGTCACGTGAGTGTAAATATCCATTGTGGTTTTAATATCTGTGTGACCTAGCTGGGCTTGTACATCTTTGATGGAAGCGCCGGCTGCAAATAGCAAACTGGCATGTGTATGCCTGAATGCGTGAACATTTATTTGAGGCAGATCCGGATTTTTTTGATAAATACTCTCAAGCTTTTCGTTCAAAAATGCCAGTCGGCAATAATCCATTTTATGTTTTGATTGGTTATAGATTGTGAAGACAGGCTGTTTTTCATCAGATTCAAAGCAATCGGCAAGTTGTAACGTCAGGTAGCGCTGTATTTGCTTGCTGCGCCATTTTTTCAAAATCGCTAGGGTTTCATCATCCACTCGAACAACTCGCCGAGAGGCCTTCGTTTTCGAGGTCTGAAGCTGCTTCTTGCCTCCAATGTGAATAAGTGTCTTTTTTAAACTGATTTTCTTGTGATGGAAGTCCACGTCGGACCAATGCAGGGCACACAGCTCCCCCTTGCGTGCCCCTGTGAAGGCGAGAACCCGAAACATGGCATAACACATATCATCGTCCTTAATCGCCTCCAGGAAGCTCCTGAGCTCTTCTCGCGTGTAGTAATACTTTCTCTCTTCAAGTTCTGAATCATATTCCAACACATGCTTTAATTTAGGCAACGTGACATAATCCATTGGGTTGCGCTTTATAATATCCATTTTCATAGCATAACGAAAGACTTGGTTTGCTTGAATCTTGTAATCGTTGAAGGTCTTAAGCTCCTCGGCCCATGTATTAATGGCTTTTTGACAATGCGACCGGGATATATCTTTCATTTTAATCGGACCGAAGAGTGGGAGAATTCTCCGGCTGAATTTACTCTCCATTGCGTACGCCGTAGTGGGCTTTACTTCCTTCTGATGCTGCTTAAACCATTCCTCAAAAACTTCCTTAAAGGTCACTCGATCATTTTGACGGAGCCCGAGCTCATTAACTTCCACCATTAATTTAGATAGCGCAATATTTGCTTCTTTTTTTGTTTTGAATCCTCGCCGGGTGGTGCGTTTTTTCTTACCTGTGAGCGGATCCTTGCCGAGATACACATTAAACATATATGCGGTCGTACCGTCTTTCTTCGTATACTTTTTAATATTTGCCATATTAGGTTCCTTTCCAATACGCTGGCAGGCTATATACAGGAAAAGGAAGGTGCTTTATTCAAGGATTAATTCAAGCATTAGTTTAACTTTTCTGCGTTTCTCATCTGTTAAATAAGCATTCTTATAATACAAGTCAACCTTGAGATTAAGAAGATCGCTAAGGTCAAATAATCTTCTTCTTAATTCGTCGTCTGATAGTTCTCTAATACTTTGCTCTCCATTTGGTGATATCAATTCCTCAGTGCAAGGAAGCTTCACATTTACTTTTTTTCTTTTGCTCAATAATCTTTCTTCTTTAAAAAGGTCATCTTCACCTACATATGAATCAGAATAACCTGCTAAGTTCATCAGGTAGATGTAGGATATATCTAATCCTTCAGCAATCTTTTTTAACAGTGGGGGTTTAGGCAAATCTTTATAGCCATTCTCAATTTGTGATAAGTATGAATCAGAGTAGCCAGTACGCGCCTTTAAATCGAGTAGTGTTAGTTTTTTCTCTTTCCTGATGTCTTTAAGTTTGGCGCCAAATTCTTTTGCGTCCATTAAGGTTACCTCGCCTTTAAGTTTATATAATTATTATTACATATTTAATTTACTAAGTAAATATATTTCTAACTAAAGTATTGTATATAAATGGTATTTATTGTATAATAAAGTTAGCAAATAAATTACTTAATAAGTAAAGATAGGTAATAGGGGAGGTGAGATAAACGAATGGATGGGTTCATACCTCTGCAGGTCTCAGAAGAGTTTAAAGGTAAATATTTCGAATTTTTTTATGCACTTAGTCAAGAGGCATTTGAAGCTGCTAAACGGGATAGCGGAGTGAGGAGATTCATGACCAAAAAGCAATGCTGTGAATTTATAGGCATTTCATTCTGTTATTTGCAAAAATTAGAGAAGCTTGGATTACCGGTTATCGAACTGGAAGGAAAGGTGCTGGTAGACCGTGAGGATGTAGTGAAATTCATGTGTAAATATAAAAAAAGTGATACTATCTCTAAAGCTAAAGCAATTTAATCGCTGGCAGGCGGTATTATACGTACAAAAGGGTGGAACATATATCCGTAAATAAAAACACTGAAAAAGCCGGGTTGGTTCAGCCCAGCTTTTTTTGTGAACAAAAACGCTTTGATTGAGGTATCCGCTGTAAAACGAATGGAAATCGAAGTATGTCCGTAAGAGCACAATTTTTCACAGGCAAAATTGCATTGAAGTGGAATAGTACATTTAAGTTGTTTTAGATCCGTACCCCCCTGATATGCAACCAAAAAGGTAGTTTTTAAAAGTGGGCGTTTAGCTACCAAAAATGTGAGCTCTAAAAGTGGGTGTTTCACTACCAATAAAAGTGACAGTGCCTGAACAACCTATATGCTAGATAAAGAGCAGTGGATAATATTATTCACTGCTCTTTATTTTGCTCTTAAACAGTGGGCGAATTTAGAGGAATGTTCGATTAGTTTTACAAATGTACGAGTCACATCATATAGATTGAGGTTCACGCCAAGCGAGTTGAGAAACCATTGGAGTGAACCACCTGAACAATTATGGATTTAGCCGATGAAGGGCTCTCAGGATGTATTGGATATTATGCGGCCTTTAAGCTTCGTAATGGTTTGAAACTGAGATATGTTCCTCGGTTCCTGGTTTTTTCAGGAAAACTTTATATACGAAACACACATATATATATATTTATTTTTTCTAGTCTTTGATTAATAAAAGGAGGAACAGAGGAACACCTCTATGATGAGCCCTTGGTGTATCTGGAATCCATAGTACCTTTTTGGCGTGAAAGACGAGGGACATTGCAGGGACATTTCGAGTGAAGCAGGAACCAAACAGGAGAAATCAGAAAAATTCACGTGAAGGGAGTGTTCGTAAAAAAAGAAAGATCGGTAGAAAACCAGGAAAAATGCGAGGGAAAAAGAGAAAAAAAGGAACATTTAGGGGGTAAAAAGGAACTTTTCAGGCTAAAAAGGAACCAACCAGGAACCATGGAACTAAAAAATAGTTTACTTTTTTTTACAGATAGGCTATGTTTAATATGGTAAAGTTAACCATTCCGCATATTTTTCAGTCTCCTTTTACCGCAGGATAAATAAGGAGTGATTGGTTTGGTGAATTTGATTTCTCAGCAAGCAACAGTTTTAGTACGTGACCATTCTCGTTTTAATGGTGGGAATCATGACATGGTTACGGTGTTTACCACGATTATGACAGATGGACCATTGGTGGATGATTATTATGTTCCGAACGGTAACTCATTGTCAGACGTACATATGGCTCTAATTAAGTCGGAAGGACTTGAATTCAGGCCGTATCTCGCTTCTGAACTGATGACAGGCACAGACAACGTGGTAGAGGCTGCAACCTCTGGTAATACACCGGAGACCTCTCAGGATATAGCCCGGTTGCTACTTCGTTCAGCACTTGTAAAGACCCCGCTTCAATTGCTGGCGAAAGTAGGGAGTCAACATGTATACGAGGTTCATTATGATTACAAGATTTATAACGTTAATCCAGCTGATCAGAACACATTTGAATTTCAAATTCGTCTGCCGTTTGATGGAACGGTGATGGGAAATGGAAGTAAAGTTGATCTTGCCGTGTTGACCCCTACGGGCGCATCGATAGATCAGGTCAACACTCGTGGGACGGATGAAGCGAACCAAGAGATCACAGAGGTAATTCAGCAACTTCAACAGCAAAATAGAGCGATTACGACGTTCCATTATCAGATTGATCCGCTATTCACTGTACGTTACACACATACGACACCGGTAATGGCCTAAGTGCCTTTGCCGAGACGGTTCGAGATTATTAAAGAAGCAATATTGTTAGACGAAACACAGAAGGACCTGAAAAGAGGTCGCTTCTGTGTTTGTACAAGTAATTCTATTCTATATTCCTGGTGTTTCGTGCCTCGCAATATCCCTTTTCCACCTCTGCTTTCACTTGGTCTGTAAATACATATCGTTTAATTGGCGGGCTGACGATAGACAGTCCGGTTGCTTGAATATATAATTATAGGTTTGAAACAAGAAAATGGAAGACTTATTTGTGGTGTGATTAAGGTGCCAAGTGTACTTAATAAAATTCCTTCCCCTTTGGAAGTCCAAATCCATAATCTGGGTGGGGATTTGGTTTTCCTTTCGTTTGTGCTAACAAATCGTCCAACGTTGGTTTATTAATGATAGGGCGCATAATCAATTCGGCTTCTAAGAGTTCAAGTTCAATTTGAGAACCGTTTTTTATGGATAGGTCCTTTGCAAATTGGCTCGGAATACGAACTGCTAAACTGTTCCCCCATCTTTGGATTTTAGTCACGTGTTTCACCCTCTTTTGATTGTGTGAAAGTTTTTTTATTTGATTTTTCATGCTTTCTTGCTTATTATTGTGAAAATCTTCGTTTGAACCAGACATTATTACACCTCACCATCTACAATTTTTATAAGTTATCTTTATCATTTTCCTAAATCATATACAACCTTAAATCCGAATGATTCATGATAAACCGTGCTCATTTATTCTGGCTACTTCGTTTTTAAAACAAGGCCTCTCTTAATGCCTTTTCAAGCAGGACTCCAGAGTGACGGGACTTTTTTAGTTCTTTAGCTTCAGATGTCTCTTGTAGGTACATGATCAAAGCCCAATGATCCAATTTGTAAAAAACGATCATAAAAAATTTCACTGATTTTAGTTTGTGGAAGATCAAAATCCCTTCTGTATCGGGTGAGATCCCATCCTTCCGCTATGGCTCGTTCTCCATATGTTTGACATTGATTGATGACAAAATTCGCAGCGTTTTCTTTTTCTATTTTTTTTTCCTGATATAATTTCGTTCCGTTAGCCACTGACCGAAATATAATTCCGAAAATCTGGGATGTTGAAAAGTAATCAAGAAGCCCATTTACAACTGCAATCGTTTTTTCTCCAGGATTAAAATCAAATCCGACTTTTTTTAGACTATGAATCAAATATTGCATGCATTCTTCACGGGCAATGCGTTTCCATGTTTCATATCGAAACTCTTGATCCTCTTTAAAAATGGCTGGTTCAGGATTCAACAAACAGTGAATAAGATGTTCCTTATCTTTAGGAGATTCAACATTCAATAAATAGTGAACACTAAATGCATTGTAAATATTCGGTGAAAGATTCGCTTCTTTAAACGCTGTCAAAGTCGAACCTCTATAAGGAATAATGATATGGTAATTTAATAACTCCTTAACCATCTCTTTTGCTAATGTTGGAGTCGGCGAAATAACCTCGTCAAATTCATTGAGAGGATTTATGTAGCTAAAATCCTCGCTTACCGCTGCCCTCAGTATACTTGCCAGATAGAGACGTTGCTTTTTCGTTAAACTTTCCTCCGTAATGGCTTTAAACTTTTCAGGATCATATGCCACTTTTATTTTTTCGCATTTTATAGACTTCTCGTTTTCTATTTCTTTTTTTCGCATTTGGGAGCAACTATCACACATGCATACAGCCTTGCCTTCATAATGCCCACACTCCAAACATTCTTGCGATCTTGTCGTGCTTCTAGAACGGCGTTTTTCTACTAGGTGCGACTTGCAGTACGGACAGACTTTTTCTGTAATGATAGGCGGGAATAACGATACGAGGCCGCTTGGTCTTATGTCTATCTTGTATTCATCAATAAGGGGCTGTATTCTTTCTTCCTTGTAGTATCTCTCTATCAATTTTTGAATTTGTTTATCATTTAAGTGTTTAATTTTTGGATGTATCATATTTTTGTCATTTACGTCTTGAGCCACTGTAACAGTTCCTTTCTAGCCTTTTTCATCAATAACTCCTGATTCCACCATCTTTTCTTTCTGCTACCCTTAATTTTCTATGATACCTCTTTATATTCGCTGTAATGTTGGTAAATGTTAACAAATTATGCAAGGGAGCGTTTCGGAAAAGATAAAAGAAAATATTTAAATTATTGGTGGAAATGTATAAAAAGAGATTATCAAACACGGATACTGTCCTGTACAGATGGAATAGCTATAGAGTCTCTTGAATTATAAAGAACTGATCATAGAATTGAGCCTCCGATGGACCTTGTTGGAAGCCCCTGAATCCGAATTTTAAATTAAATATAGGTGATTTTTGTTGAAAGATTTATCTTGTCATTGTTCTTATTGGAAAAGTGAGCGGAAATGCTCGTTCTCTTTTTTTGGGGGGTCACAGCCGAAAATGCGCAAGCATTTCCGCCCGGTCTTTCACTCCCTTCGCACACCGGAAATGCCCGTCATGACCTGTGCAAGCAGGTCCGTCCTCCAGACCGGTGTGCGTACAGACTTTTCTCTGGTGTGTGTACACTCGAAGCGCGAGCTTTGAGGGGGAACGCACGGATGCTTTACCCGACCTTTACCGAAAGAAAAGCAGGGGCAACGACTTGCCGCTGCTTTTCTGCAGGAGAGGGTTTTTCAGACTAGAAAGCGGCGGCAGCCGATTTCGAATGAGCACCCCAAGCGCAAGCGCAGGGGCAAGGAGGCGAAGCCGACGCAGTAAGGGGGACGGTCAGCTATGCTGACTGACAAGCGTAGCTTGTCATACGTCCCCCTTATGCTCTTTCCCCTACCGCTGCGCAAACACCGCACCGTCTACCGAGCAACCCGATATTCGTTGGTGCGACTGGCGGCACGCCACTCCGGGGCGGTACTCCCATCAAATACGCCGCGTATTCCGCACCCGGCAAACCCGCGCCGCTCAAGCAATCCGCAAATACGCCGGGTACCAACCAACCAACATTGGCGTATGACAGCATACGAGGCGCCTCCCGGCCCGATTTCAGCCCGACTGCGGGAGCGGAGGGCCTGAATAGGGCAGGAGTTTGCGTGCCGGGATTTGGCGCTCACAGGCGTCCAGGGGCTGCCACAAAATCAGGTAGGGGAAGCTGCCAAAAAAGACGATCGAGACGCGGACTGAACAGGGAGCGGGTCATCAGGAGAGACACTCAGAAAAGGGATCCTGGAGTCCGACAGCGCGGACGACGCGAGGCGGTTGTATGTCAAAAAATCGTCCCTTGTACGCACACAGTGCGAGTAAAAGAAGGCAGGAAAAACCACCGAGCGGAGGAAGGCTCCGCGCTCGTCGGGCAACGGGATTTTAAGGCTTTTCGAGGGGGAAGGAGGGAGCGGTTATACGAGCGAAAGCGAGAGGAGGCAGGAGGTACCACCGACCGACGCGGGACCCGCTCGAAAAGGCTTGCTGCCCTTGATTTAACAGCTTTTCTGCGTGACAACGGGGCGGGAAGCCCGGAGCGGTTATACGAGCGGGAGCGAGAAAAGGCAGGAGAGACCACCGACGGGCGCGGGACCCGCCCCGATGGCGCGCGCTGCACTTCGAAACGTGGTCCGGCACTCTGGTCTTACGGTCAAAGCTGCTCTGCTGGCCAAAAAAAAGACCGTCATCCCGGAGCGGGAGGTCGGTCAGCATCTCGTACAGCATCTTATGCAGTATCTCATATCGCATGGCGTACGCATGAAATCCGCATCCGATATACCAGGACATCCCATGCGCCATCATTTTCACATCTCATGCTGCACGCCATATGACATGCCGTGCGGAACAGTCTTTATCTAACACGTCATCCCGCACCGCATACGCATACGGTATGACATGCCGTGCACATACCGGGTTTATCATGAGATGCGGCACCGCATTGCGCACGGCGTACGCATGAGATATGCAATACCGTGTAACACATATCCCGTGCTGATCTGATGTGCAGGAAAACACTTATCGCATCCAGCATGACATACGGCACGTCATGCGGCACGTCATACGCATTAAATTCCGTCGCATGGTATATCACATGCCGTGCGATCTGCTGTTCACATGAGATGGGCATCTGCTAATATATTCAACTATATAGGGGTGTTAGTTTAAGAAGCCACTAATAACAACGAAAGGACTTCTCAATATATGGAAGTCCTTTCGTCATAGTAAAAAACAACATTAAACTTTAACAAAGACATCTTTTAAAACCCTCTCCACTCAAAAACCATTCCATGTTAGATCATCATAGAAAGGAGCTATAAAAGGTCTTTTCTCAAGTGGAGTTCTTTACCTGCAAAACTCGCAATTTAATACCGTCTCTGAAAATTATGAAATCCTCATCACTTATAGGTAAAATATGTTAAGGCGAATATGAATTTATCTTGGGTTAGGAGAAGAATAAATGAAGAATAAAACCATATTGGTCTTATTGATTGTTTTATCTATTTTATCTGCTAGCAGCATTGATAAAAATGAAATCAAGGATAGCCCTTTATATGAAGGTAAAGAATTGACTATCGGGATTATTGGGAAGGCACCTAGCAATTCGTGAGGAAAGCATTGTTATTAGAAAGATGAAATAACGGGGTTTATACAACAAAGGATGGTGCAAAGTTAACTCCTGCACAAAGATTAGAATTAACAAACAAAGTTTTTGAATTAAGAGACATTGTATATTTGCAGTGAAAAGGCGTACCCGATTAAAAATCGGTGTACGCCTTTTTTTTATGAAGATTTAACATCTACTGTATTTTCTATTTGGTCACGATTCTCGTAAATCCATAGAAACATTCGTTTATTTGTTTCAAAAAGACCTGGGTCGTTACAGAAGTAAGCCATAAATATACTTTGAATACAAAGCATCACATGCCAAATAGAACGTACTTCAGATTCGCTCAACGGATTGACCTTTGAATATCCTCTTACTACTTGAGCAATAAACTCGTGCCAACTTTGTCTTAGTTTATCATCACCAAATACTTCACTAAGAACACTTGTCGAGCAATAACAAATATCAAAGATTCTTACGTTAACTTCTGCAATTTCAAAATCAAGAACCCCTTTTATTTGTTCTCCTTCAAAGACAAAATTGGTGACATGAGTGTCTCGATGAATGAGTTGCTTGGGTAATTCTCTTGCTATCTTTAGAATGTCTTCTTCCAAAGACAAGTAAATGTTTTCCAATTGTGGTTCTTTATACACTTTCATAACTTCTTTGAATGCCCAATCGTAAACAATCTGATGTAAATCTCTCTTAGGAAACTTATCTTCTAGAAAGGTACTGTTTAGTTTTTTATGTAGAAAGCCGATTGTTTCTCCAAGGGAATTGGGTATTGAAGAGTTTTCCAAACCATCTTTAGCATGTATTATTTCTCCATCTATATATTCATAAACAACGAAAACATTTTGATTATGTGTGAAACTATATTCTCCAGTTTCGCTTGCAATAGGCATCTGAATTTTTATAGGTTCACCATTTAATTTCTGTAAAAGAGCTAATTCTATCTGTGCATTTTCGAGATTTTCTTTTTTCTTTATGATGTACTTACCCTTGTTAGTTTTTATTAATGAAACCCGTGGAGATAGTTCTGTCCACTCTTCTACTTTAAGACCCCATTGTTCTGGGATACTAATTAAATCACTTACAGTCATTCTGTTACCTCCTGTATTGTTGCAATTAGAAACAATAATTAGCGAATGCTAGATTATCTAATTATACCATAAAAGGTTATTTTTTACTTTAAAATATGTGGAATGTTTCAATTCTTACCACAAAAAAAACAGTGCGAATTCATATGCGAATTGCACTGCGTTTATAGCTGTGATTATATATGTTTTTATAGCTGCGGGTACCTCAAAATAACGGCTTAGAATTTTTCCAAGGCCTTTTCCTTTATAAATGTTCAATTTTCAATTCTATACTCAAGAATATCACCAGGGCTTTGGTGGCGGTAGGAGATGCTTATCTAATGAGGGCGGATTAATGCACAAAACACATCCACACATCCACATTCTATTCTAGAAGCACGACAATTAACCGTATGAAGTGAAAAGCCCTTTTTGAAGGGGCGTTTTTCGAGAGAGGTTTCTATAAAAACAAAATTCGTTTTAATGTAACGTGATCGATTTCTATATCAAAAGCGTTGTCATGGGGGCACATCGAAAATGGATCGATAACGTTCTCTTTGTTGTGTTCTGAAAATTCCGTGTATTTTGTATATTTAACCACAATGATGTAAGAACTTCTATAATAATTTCATCTCAGCAACAATTAATACGAAACCAGCCTATAAATAATTGCCGATCCCTTTTATTAATTTTAAATTTGCATCTATATTCGACTCCTCACTTAAATCTTTTATTTATATGGAAAAATAAGGTGTGTTATGAGAATATTAAAGAAAAGTTTGAAAATTGTAGGTGAGAGAATAACTATGGCCGATTCAATAAAAGCTCGGAATTTGGGTGATGAATATCAGATACTTTTCTTTTGGCTAAAAGCATGCGAATTGCTAAACGATTATTCGAATATAGATAGGATATCTTATGAAAATTCGGAAATAAGGTCACTGGATGATGTAGTTGTGAGCTATAAAAAGCCAATAAAGGATATTAGTGGAAATTCAATTTATATAGAGTATTATCAAGTAAAATATCATGTTGATTATCGAGGTAATATAACCGCTGATAATTTAATGGATCCTAAATTTATTAATGCTTCTAAGCATTCTTTCTTAGAAAAGGTTAAAGGGGCACTCCCTCTATTAAATAAAGACAATAAAACAGGAATCGCAATTTTAGTTACACCGTGGTCAATTAATCCTGCTGATGAGTTAGCTAAACTTAAAATCATTGACACGAAAGTAGGTAAATTTAGAGAAGAAATATTGTTTGATGGTAAAAACAATTCTTTTGTAGCGAAGCTGAGAAATAAATTAAAGGTTCATTTAGGGGTTACTCAGGATTCAGAACTAAGAGATATTCTAAAACCCATCCGCATATGGGGAGGTTTTCCCCAATATGAAGTGTTAGTAAGGAATTTAAATGGACAGTTTTCATCAGTAGGGTTAAAGCCTATTGATATGTCACAACGAATTAATCCGTATGTTAGTTTGCTGCAAAGGTTATTTCAAGAAGGAATAACAACATTTAACAAAGAAGAATTAATAATGATTTGTAAGGAGCAGGGATTGTGGTCAGGTAAAAATATCATGAGAGCAGAAGAGAGTCCGGTAGGGATAAGAAGTTTCTTACGGAGAGCTGAGAATATGGAAAATGATACTTCTGCAATGATATGTTTATTAGAATATTTTAACGGTCGCTATCTTAAAGATAAATATACATGGAATGAGGATGTTAAAGGGGCGACAGAAGGTTTTATAAGGGAATACTTAGATGAAGGACGTTCTTATTGTATCTACTTAGACACTCATTCAAGTGTGGCTTTCACAGCTGGTTTTTTTCTTGATCCAAAATCGGGTGTGAACGTTGTTCCTGTACAAAAAGGATTAAGTGGGAGAGAGATATGGAGACCAAATTCTAATGTCCCAAAAGAGCGATATCCAGTTTGGAAAATTGAGCAAGAAAATATTGATGAAAACGGAAATGATATAGTCATAGTAATAGAAATGACTCACCACGCGAATGAAGATGTTAAGGAATTTATTGGTAGTAATAATTTATCAGTTAAATCAGTAATACGATTCCATTTTGAAGATGGACCGAGTTATAGTTCAATTCAAGATGGGATTCATGCAAGGTACCTAGCTAATGATATTTCTTTAACATTAAATAAACTATCTAAAGAAGATAGGAAAAGACGCTATCATATTTTTGGTTCAGGACCAAATGGATTTTATTTCTTTTTAGGACAATTCTCTAGAAGCTTCGGTCAAGTAAGCTTATATGAATATGACTTTGAAATATCAAAAGAGTATTATGAGACAATTAATTTACCTTGAAAGTGAGGGAATGAATAAAAAATGGAAGTCAAGACATATTTTAATGATTTTTTATCTAATATAAGATTAACAGAAAATCAAGAAAAAAATTTAAAGAGCGGCCACAGCATTTTAAGAAGAAGGTTATTAGAGGATGAGGATATATCTTCAATAATTGTAAGTACATTCTTGCAGGGGAGCTATAGAAGAGCTACAGCTGTTCGACCAAAGAATGGAAATAAGTCTGATGTAGACGTTATAGTTGTCACAAACTTGAACGCTGACGATTATACTCCTCAAGAAGCATTAGATCTATTTATCCCTTTTTTGGATAAATACTATGGAGAAAAATACACAATGCAAGGTAGATCCATTGGAATTGAGCTTAGTTATGTTGAGCTAGATCTAGTGATTACTTCTGCTCCTTCAGAGTCTCAAAAGGAAATATTAACAACAGAAAGTATACTAACCTCATACTCTATAGATGAGCTAGAGAACTGGTCTCTTTCTAAATCATGGAGTGTGAATAACCAACAAGCTGATGAACCGGCATGGAAGACAGAACCATTATTGATACCTGATAGAGATGCAGATAAGTGGGAGAAAACTGACCCATTGGCTCAGATAAAATGGACTTGGAATAAAAATGCAACTGGTAATAGACAGTATGTAAATGTAGTCAAAGCCTTGAAATGGTGGAAAAAGTTAAATCCTGATCCAAAATATCCAAAGGGTTATCCATTAGAACATTTAATCGGCTCCTGCTGTCCGGATGGTATAGAATCTGTTGCCAAAGGAGTTACGTTTACTTTAGAAAATATTGTCTTAGAATATCCCCAAAAGCCTATACTTAAAGATCATGGTGTCCCAGAACATGATGTATTTAAACGGATTACTGATGAGGAATATGAAAAATTCTACAAATTAATAACAGGAGCTGCGTCACTAGCAAGACAGGCATTAGACAGTCCCGATAAAGTAGAGAGTATTGAAATGTGGAGAGAGTTATTTGGTTCTAAGTTTCCAGAGCCACCTGCCAGCGTGAAAAAATCACAAAATGGATTTACGGCAAGAACTGAGCAAACCTCATCAGTTTCAGGTGGTAGATTCGGGTGAGTGTAAAAAAATTCCCAAGTGAGTCATTACTAAAGGGGCGAAGAGCGGCTGAATTTTTAGACGGTATAGAACTAATTAAAGATTTACATTGGCAAGAACCCATAAGTAAATGGGTTCTTCATTGTTGTCTGTTTTCTGACGAAATAGAAACCTCGGTCATACCGAAAATTACTGAATGGTATATACTGATTGACGATAATTACCCTATGGGGAGCATTAGTTTTTATCCCTCTAAACAGAATAGTATAAATGAAACTTTTCCACATCAAATGTACAATGGTGAAGGTACTAGTGAAGTCCTCTGGAGGAGTGGACTATTATGTCTTGACGCGAATGTCAGAGCATTGGGTAAACTTGCTCCTAATGAAGAGCCTTTTCAAGATGAGTTGCGCTTAGCTTGGTACATAGTGAGAGCGGTCGAGTGGCTAGAAGCAGCTTCAACTAATAAACTTACTTCGGAAGAGGAACCTTTTGAAATAGTAGACTTCCCGGAGAGTTCTTCATTAAAAGTGGGGTTTTCTGAGAATGCACAATCATTTAGGTTTTGGAATTCAAAAGATATCAAATTTGGACTCGCTTCTTTTTCTTTAATTAATAGTGGAATTCTTTTAGTTAGGGAGTTTAAACAAATTAATGGAATGTGTTTAAGAAAAGTTAGTTGGGGATACTATCCATCTGAATTCAATAGTGATGAGAGGATATTGGGTTCTTGGCTACTTTTAAATGAGATGCCATACTTAAAACCATGGCAAGCTCCATTGACTTGGGGAGAGCTCACACAAATTTGTAGAACACAAGGAATTGATCTATGGAGTATTATAAGACAGGTCAAAATAAAGCATAATTATAAAAATAAACTAGTCCACATCCTCTTAATAGGTTTTCCTGTTAAGAGAAAAATAAACGAAGAATATACAGAGATATTTTGGAAAGGGATTGAAATCCCTCTGTTAATTAATAATAGTTCTATCCGAAAGATAAATATTAGTGTCAATCTAAAATGTGAACACAAAATAAATATTAATGGGGTAAATAGAATAAAATGGATGCATTCATTCAATTGGTCTAAGGAATCTGTAATGAGTCGTGGGATGTTACCAAAATCTATTAATGAATCCAAAATATTAATAATTGGTGCAGGCGCGATTGGTTCTTCCATTGGAGAGCTACTTACAAGAGCTGGTGTGGAAAAAATGGGAATTATTGATTTCGATAACTTAGAAATGGGCAACCTTACTCGACACAGCTTGCTTTTAACTGAAGTAGGAAGAAGTAAAGCAGAAGAACTGGCTAACCGTCTTAATAAGACTTCCATTCATTCAAAGGTGACATTTTTTTCGGGGACCTTAAAATATATTGTTGAAAACAATATGGATGAGTTAAAAAAGTATAGTGTAATATTAGATTGCACGGGAGAAGATGAGGTCTTAGATTATTTACAACAATATAAATGGTCTGCAACAAAACAATTTATTTCTATATCATTAGGTTTAGGTGGAAAAAGGCTATTCGTCTTTAGTAATTACGGTTTATTCTTCCAAAATAAATTATTTAGAAAGTTAATTAATCCTTGGTTACAAGAGGAAAAAAGATGGTATGAAGAATCAGAATTACCAAGAGAAGGCCTAGGATGTTGGCATCCTTTGTTCCCTGCAAGAAATGATGATGTTTGGATCATGGCTGCAACGGCAGTGAAGTGTTTAGAAAAAATGTATGGAGAAAGACAAAAGGCGTTATTTAGTGTATATGAGCAGGGGGATAAAAACGGGGAGTTCAGTGGAATAGAATTAGTTTATAATGAGGTATTTGATGAATAATCTTATATTTACTGAAAGTAATCACAGGTTTAAAGTAAGTATCCCCAAGCAAATATTAAGTGAAGTTAAAAAATTATGTGAACTAGCATTTCCGAATGAAACAGGAGGCATTTTAATTGGTAGCTATTCGGAAGAATTGAAGTGCGCAAATGTCTCCGAAATAATAGTTGCTCCACCGGATTCAAAAAGTGGCCCAACATGGTTTTTACGTGGAACAAATGGAGTGAAAAGAAAATTAGATAGGCTATGGATCGATAAAAAGTATTATATAGGTGAATGGCATTACCATCCTGATTGTAGTTCAAACCTAAGCTCTCAAGATATAAAACAAATGATAAATATTTCAAATAACGAAAATTACAAATGTCCCGAGCCAATATTAGTAATAGTAGGTGGGAAAACTAACTTATGGGAGTATAGCACTTATGTGTTCCCAAAAGGAAAGGCATTCGTTCATTTGAATAGTAATTAAATATGTCATTTAATAACCTTACCAGTTAATAAAACGTGAGCTAAAATCTAAAAACTTCCTATATATAGCCTGCCAGCGTATTTGTTTTATATACCTTTTTGAATACCCCTTGAATACCCTTTGCGAAAAATCAGTAACAACCCCGCGGGACATAAAATGGGGGAAACGTTGATTTAATAAGGTTTATTAATTGGTAAATAATGGTAAATTAACTCACCTCTGAAAGAGCGTAAAAAATACGGACTTAAAGGCGCACGCCGTGCACCTCAGTTCTCAAAACGTTAATTTTGCGTTTTCAAAGACTCCTATGCCATTTGGCTGGGGGTCTTTTTTATTGGAGAAAACGGAAATATTCTGTTTGAAGTAATCCTAGTGCGATAAAGGTGCTTACGTGTAAACCTGAGTCCCGGTACATAATTTGCTTCTATCGGATGATTGAGGAAGCCCGCAGGTTTCGTTACAGTGTAAGATGAGGTGAGGGAATATGGGAGAAACGCTGGAAGCGATCCGCAAGTCAATAAGGGAGAATAAATGGACAGGCCCAACTGCAGGGCATGCAGATGGATACGTTCAAACCAACTTGGTCATTTTAAAAAAGGATCTAGCTTACGATTTCCTTTTATTTTGTCAGAGAAACGAGAAGGCCTGTCCTGTACTGGACGTCACGGACGCAGGTTCCTATGTCCCGGCCATGAGTGCGCCGGATGCGGATCTTCGGACTGATCTGCCGAAGTATAGAGTTTACCGGAATGGGGAGCTTGTGTCAGAACGTGATCATATAACAGATTTTTGGGAGGATGACTTTGTTGCTTTCCTTCTCGGCTGCAGCTTCACGTTTGAAAAAGCACTCCTTGATTATGGGGTTCCGGTCAGGCATATTGAGGAGAATGTGAATGTACCGATGTACAACACAAATCTCCCTCTGCATGAGAGCGGGATTTTCAAAGGTTCAATGGTGGTCAGCATGCGCCCGATTCCTGCGAAGGATATTGCAAAAGCAGTGCAAATTACAGCGAGATCGCCGAAGTCCCACGGTGCTCCTGTTCACATAGGGAATCCGGAGGAAATCGGTATTTCGGATATTTCTGCACCGGACTTTGGAGATGCTGTGACGGTGAGAGAAGGAGAGATTCCTGTTTTCTGGGCATGCGGAGTGACACCTCAGGCAGCGGCGATTGCCTCAAAGCCTGATCTGATGATAACTCATGCACCGGGTCATATGTTTATTACAAATCTTAAAGATACGGATGTTACGATTTAAGGAAAGGGGGCTCAAGGAAGCCTCTTTTTTTTGATTTTTTCCTCTGTGGATTGCAGATACTATCTGCAAAGGGGGGTCCGTGATATGGGCACAATGGTTTTTCTTAAAGATAAACGGCGAGAGAAACAGATGAAATACGAGCGAAGCATGCTAAGGGAAGTGTCGATTAAAGAGATTAAAAAAGGGATTCATATTCATTTTGCAACGTTCTTTCATTACGGACTTTTATCAAAGTGGAGTATTGAAGAAGGCTGTGCGGATTTTGCCATTGAGGCGTTTCTGCAGGGGGCAAAATACAGCAGGTTTGGATATAGGGGAGAATCGATGACCCATGTGCAAGGGCGCTCTGGAAAAGAGGACAAGCGGCTGACTGCCGATTTTTATGATTATCTGATCAGCTGGGGATGTCCAAACGAAAGCATGGTGTGCCACGAGTCTCTGTATTTGGCTTCTGAGTGTTTTATGCAGCACTGGTGGAAGGAAGGCTTTATTAGAGGACAGAAGCGATATAAATTGCGTCTCAATTAATCATAATCCCTCAACCTGTCCCATATATTGAACTAGATATGGCGGCAGGGGGGAACAGGTGTGAAAAAGCTTAAATGGGCGGCCTTTGCAGCGGGTTTTATACTTTTAATGCTGCTGTTTCAATTTCAGTTTACGAATGATGATTCGTGGGAATCATGGAATTTGCCTTTGGCAGGGAAGGTCATTTATTTGGACCCTGGTCACGGGGGCCCGGATGGGGGAGCAGTCGGAACGAGTATGCTTGAAAAAGATGTTACCCTTGAAATGGCTAAAAGAGTAAGGGATTACTTGCAGGAGCAGGGCGCGCTTGTTCTCTTAACGAGAGAAACCGATATAGATTTATCATCGATGGGCACAAAGGGATACAGCCGCAAGAAAGCGGAGGATCTGCGCAACCGGGTGGAGATGATTAACTCCTCCTCGGCAGACATGTATTTGAGTTTGCACCTGAACGCGCTGCCTGACCGTCAATGGAGGGGTGCGCAGACTTTCTATGATGGGAAGTTCGATGAGAATGGAAAAATGGCCAAGTTCATTCAGGATGAACTGAGGAAAAATCTCGAAAATACCAATCGGAAAGCAAAACCGATTCAAGGGGTTTACCTGGTCAAATATACAAATAAGCCAGGAGCGCTTGTCGAAATTGGATTTTTATCAAACGGGGAGGAGGAAAAGCTTTTCTCCGATCCGAAATACTTAGATAAAGTAGCCGGTTCTGTCTATAAAGGAATTTTACGATATTATACCGACAAGAATGAGCCTCCTGAATAAGGGGGCTCTTCTGCTTCGGACATGTTTTTCTCAGGCATTTAATCAGATCAATCTAATTGGATATGTTATACTAATGTAAACGAATTCAAAAGGGTGAAGAGAATGCTGCAGGAAGATAAAATAAGAAAAGCCGCTGAAGAAATTGAAGAACCTTTTTTACATATACCGCTGAAAGATGTAGATGGAATTAAGGAACTGAAAATGAAGCCTGAAAAAAATCATGTCAGTTTAAAAGTTGCTATAGCCAAGATCAACACGCCTGAGCAGATGAAGCTGCAGCAGGAGCTGGTAGCTAAATTGAAGGCAGCCGGTGCAGAAACGGTAGGTCTGAGGTTTGAAGAGCTGCCGGCTGAAGTGGTTGCTTCCCTGCAGCCGAAGCAGGAATCTGCACCAGGTTTATTATCCGGAAGCGCAGAGCCGACGTTTATTGCAATCGCGAGCGGGAAAGGCGGCGTTGGGAAATCAACCGTTTCCGTCAACTTGGCCGTTGCACTCGCACGTCTGGGTAAAAAAGTAGGACTGATTGATGCTGATATATATGGATTCAGCGTACCGGACATGATGGGGATCACAACCCGCCCTGTGCTTCGGGGCGATTCCATCATTCCGGTTGAGCGGTTCGGAGTTAAGGTGATATCCATGGGCTTTTTTGTGGAGGACAATGCGCCGGTTATCTGGAGGGGGCCGATGCTTGGCAAGATGCTGAACAACTTCTTCCAGGAAGTAGAGTGGGGCGATTTGGATTACTTGCTTCTTGACTTGCCGCCGGGTACCGGAGATGTTGCGCTGGACGTTCATTCCATGCTTCCTTCCTGCAAGGAAATCATCGTTTCCACTCCGCATCCAACAGCTGCCTTCGTTGCTGCGAGAGCGGGAGCAATGGCACTCAGAACCGATCATGAAGTAATCGGGGTAGTGGAGAATATGGCTTACTTTGAAAGCAAGGCTACGGGTGAAAAAGAATATGTATTTGGTAAAGGCGGCGGAGATAAGCTTGCAGAGGAATTAAACGTGCCGATCCTTGGCCGTATACCGCTTCGCCAGCCTGACTGGAATGAAAATGATTTTGCACCTTCAGTTTATGGAGAGGACCATCCGACAGGTAAAATATACAGGGAGATGGCAGAAAAAGTTACAAGCCTTGTCCCTTCAGGCGTTAACTGATGGCAAGCGCCCGGGTAAATGGACCCGGGCGCTTTTCATATTACTGCTGTCCGCCTGAACCGCCGCCGCTTTCACCGGAACTTCCCCCGGAAGCACCGCCCTGTTCCTGTCCACCGGAACCGCCTGACTGCTGCCCCATTTGCTGTGCGGCTTTTAATAAAGCCTCCTGCATTTTGGATTTATATAATGGACTGGTTAACGTTTCGGTAATGACTTCCTGGATATATTTTCGGGACTCCTGGCTTTTAATGACGGTACCGATCTGTTTTTCCATCTCTGGATTCTGCAGAATCTCAATCATCATTTTTTGATAGTCCGGGTCTGTCATTAATTGTTTAATGACTTTTTCGTGCTCCTTTTGAAGACTTTGGGCAAATGCCTCGGAGAATTTAGGATCCTCAAAAATTTTAGTCCAGAATTCCATCCCCTGTTTAGAGGTAAGGGTTTTTGTGATGGTTTCAGAAACCATCTTTTGATCCATTACCAGGTTCTGCTTCATCTGATCGTCCTTTAATACTTCCTGCAAAGCGGTTTTCCCTTCGTCCGTTTTCAGTATATCGACAACCATTTTTTTCGTTTTTTCGTAATCCATTTCACTTGCGCCCTCCGCTTTAGGAGCACAGCCATTCATTCCAATAGCAAGCGCACTAATCATGAGGAGCAATATAAGTTGTTTCATGGTCTAAGGGCTCCTTTCACAAGTTCCTATTCTTAATATGAAATAAGCGGCGGTTTTTATAACTGAAAAATATTCCCTGTATAGCAATTTTTAAGGAGGCTTGGTAAAATCAAAGCAGATAAGGGGATGGGGGAAGATAGATGAAAAGCAGGGATTGGGTTAGGTTTTTCTTTTCCAGCTTGCTCGTCGGTGCGATTGCAGCGATTGCTTCAGGCTTTATATTGAACTGGGATCAGCAGGCAGGATCGTTTCAGAAATTCCAGATCGATGAAATTCTCGCGTCGTTTATATGGTTCATAGGGGTAGGACTGATGTTCAGCATTATCAGTCAAATGGGATTCTTTGCATACTTGACGCTGCACCGGTTTGGCATGGGGATTTTCGGTTCCGTATGGAATGCGGTTCAGCTCGTATTAATTGCATTTGTCCTATTTGATTTGGTTTATTTCCGGTATCAATTCTTCGGAGACTCAGGTTCTCTCCTTCCCTATATATGGCCGGCTGCCGGTTTTTTCGCTGTATGCCTGGTTATTGCTTACTTTAAGCAAAAGGATACAAATAAAGGCGCTTTTGTTCCAGCTTTGTTCTTTATGTTTGTAGGAACCGCGGTCGAGTGGTTTCCAGCCTTAAGAGAGAATGATCAAAACTGGCTGTATTTCATGCTCATATCTTTATTATGCTGCAATGCCTATCAGCTTATGATGCTTCCGCGGTTCAGTGGATCCGCTGAGAAAAAAATGGGGCAGCGCAAAGCAGTTGAAGGATAAAAAAAGGTCTGACCCCAATAGGGTCAAACCTTTTTTTTATCGGTCTAATTTCACAATCTCTGCATCTTCATTAGGCTTGTTCAGAATTAAATCCTTTAAAATATGGGAACCGAGCATACTGTAAACCGTTCCGTTTCCACCATATCCAAGCAAGTAATACTGACGGCTTTGATGGGGATGTCTTCCTATGAAAGGAAGGTTATCAAGCGATTCCCCAAAGCTTGCTCCCCAAGCATAGGCAATGTTCAGAGTGATACCAGGAAAGAGCTTTCTTAATTCATGCAGAAGGCGGTTTGCGCGGTTGGCAATCCATTCCTCGCTTTGAGGGGCTTCCGGTTTGTCCTCATCTAAGCCTCCTGCAATAATTCGGTTATCAGCGGTTGTGCGAAGATAAAGGTAAGGGCGTTTCGTCTCCCAAATCATCGCTTTATCCTCCCAGAAAGATAAATCTTCAATCGGCTCGGTTGCAATGGCATAGGAACGATTAATATCCGCTCCTATTTTTTCATCGATAGGAGGGGAGTCATATCCCGTTGCAAAAATAACATGGGAAGCGGAAAAATTTCCTTTAGAGGTATGAAGGGTTACGTGATCCTCATGTTCTTCAATCTCAATTGATTCGGTATGTTCAAACAAATGAACATTTTTTTGCTGCACGTACTCTAATATTCCGTGGATGAAACGATACGGATTCACTTCAGCATCTCCATATGTAATAAGAGCGGCGTGTTTTTTGAAAGGCATATGTTCTGCCACTTCCTCCTCCGACCAATATTCAACCGGAAATCCGTGCTTTGCTAATGCTTCATACTCTTTGCGAAGTTTCGGTACATCCTCTTTGGAGCTTGCATAGCAAATGCTTTTCCGGCGAATCAAATCTGGATCCCTTGGAAGGGTTTTAGAGACTTTATCCAGCTGCTCCACCGCATTTTGGCAAAGTTTATAAAAATGAACGGCTTTTTGCTCTCCGATTTGATCAATTAATTCATGAAGCATAATATCGTTTGAAAATTGAAGCAGGCCGGTGTTGGCCGAAGAGCTCCCTGCAGCCATCTCTCTCTTATCCATTATGGCAACATGCAGTCCTTCCTGCACCAGTGTATAGGCCGCTAATGCACCGGACATTCCTCCTCCCACAATTACAACATCATAATGCTGATCAAAATCAGTTTTTCCTTTTATGCTTTTGTCGGGATTTAATGTTGTCGGCCAAAAAAGATTTCCATTATGCAAGTCCATAAACGTTATCCTCCTGTAATCTTATTACGTTTGTACTAGTTTTACCCTGTGTATTGAGAATATTAAACAAGAAGTATCCTGCAGGATAAAAATAAAAACCCGCAGCGGGAGAGTCCCTCTGCGGGTTGTGGGGATTATTTTACTTCTTTTGATTTAGATTCCGTATTGCTGACCAGTTCATTTACAGTCACATTTTCCAGTCCTTTGCTTTTTAAGTCTCTGATGATCATTGGAATTGCGTCCTTCGTTTGTTTCGCTGAGTCTGAAGCATGCAGCAGAATGATGTCTCCTCCGCCGGTTTGAGATGTAGCATTCTGGGCAATTTTCTGAACGCCCGGGTTCGTCCAGTCGTTCGTATCGACACTGTAATGTACAACAGAAAGTCCGTACCTATCTGCAATATCGATTACTTGCTTGTTGAAATTGCCTGTTGGAGGCCGCAAGTACTGGATCTTTTTGATATTGAGCTGGTCGAATGTTTTTTGAGCGAGCATCAGGTCTCTTTTAATTTCTTCCGGTTTTAAGGAAGTGTAATTTTTATAAGCATATCCCATGCTTCCGATCTGGTGTCCGTCTTTGACCATTCTTTTAACGATGGCCGGATGCCGTTCAGCCCAGGACGCAGATACAAAGAAAGTGGCGTTTGATACCCGATTCTTTTTTAATGAATCGAGAATTGGCAAAGCCTTTTCGTCTCCCCAGCTGACGTCAAACGTAAGAGCTACTTTGTTCCCTTTGGATTCTCCTTTGTAAATCGCCTTTGGACCGGATATAGCTGAAAATACGGGGTATTGAACAACATTCTCTACATACAAAATACCCGCCGTAAATAGGGCAGCTATTGCTACGATAAATGTTTGCTTTATTTTCTTGCCCTGTATGACATAGATTCGATTCATATATGGAAGCCTCCTTGTCCTGGATGGTTCTTGTCTTATAGGTATGCATAGGAGAGGACATCCATGAATTGAAACAGATATTTAGGGAAAGATCATTCAATTGCAATAAAAATTAAAAAGAGTATTGACCGGGTTTCTGCATACGTGGTATATTTATCTGCGTCGCTGTTAACAACGACTAAATATGTTTTTAAAAAACATTTAAAGAAGTTGTTGACTGAGATGGAACATCATGTTATATTATTAAAGCCGCTAAACGAAGCGGGCAACAAAATGATCTTTGAAAACTAAACAAATCGAAGTGCCAACGTTAGTTTAAGCAACAAACAAGAGCTAGTCAAACTACTTTTTGGAGAGTTTGATCCTGGCTCAGGACGAACGCTGGCGGCGTGCCTAATACATGCAAGTCGAGCGGACCTCTTCGGAGGTCAGCGGCGGACGGGTGAGTAACACGTGGGCAACCTGCCTGTAAGACTGGGATAACTCCGGGAAACCGGAGCTAATACCGGATAACTTTTCGAACCGCATGGTTCGGAGATAAAAGACGGTTATGCTGTCACTTACAGATGGGCCCGCGGCGCATTAGCTAGTTGGTGAGGTAATGGCTCACCAAGGCGACGATGCGTAGCCGACCTGAGAGGGTGATCGGCCACACTGGGACTGAGACACGGCCCAGACTCCTACGGGAGGCAGCAGTAGGGAATCTTCCGCAATGGACGAAAGTCTGACGGAGCAACGCCGCGTGAGTGATGAAGGTTTTCGGATCGTAAAGCTCTGTTGTTAGGGAAGAACAAGTGCGGGAGTCACTGCCCGCGCCTTGACGGTACCTAACCAGAAAGCCACGGCTAACTACGTGCCAGCAGCCGCGGTAATACGTAGGTGGCAAGCGTTGTCCGGAATTATTGGGCGTAAAGCGCGCGCAGGCGGTCTTTTAAGTCTGATGTGAAAGCCCCCGGCTCAACCGGGGAGGGTCATTGGAAACTGGAGGACTTGAGTACAGAAGAGGAGAGTGGAATTCCACGTGTAGCGGTGAAATGCGTAGAGATGTGGAGGAACACCAGTGGCGAAGGCGACTCTCTGGTCTGTAACTGACGCTGAGGCGCGAAAGCGTGGGGAGCGAACAGGATTAGATACCCTGGTAGTCCACGCCGTAAACGATGAGTGCTAAGTGTTAGAGGGTTTCCGCCCTTTAGTGCTGCAGCTAACGCATTAAGCACTCCGCCTGGGGAGTACGGTCGCAAGACTGAAACTCAAAGGAATTGACGGGGGCCCGCACAAGCGGTGGAGCATGTGGTTTAATTCGAAGCAACGCGAAGAACCTTACCAGGTCTTGACATCCTCTGCCACTTCTAGAGATAGAAGGTTCCCCTTCGGGGGACAGAGTGACAGGTGGTGCATGGTTGTCGTCAGCTCGTGTCGTGAGATGTTGGGTTAAGTCCCGCAACGAGCGCAACCCTTGATCTTAGTTGCCAGCATTCAGTTGGGCACTCTAAGGTGACTGCCGGTGACAAACCGGAGGAAGGTGGGGATGACGTCAAATCATCATGCCCCTTATGACCTGGGCTACACACGTGCTACAATGGATGGTACAAAGGGCTGCAAAACCGCGAGGTTAAGCGAATCCCATAAAACCATTCTCAGTTCGGATTGCAGGCTGCAACTCGCCTGCATGAAGCCGGAATCGCTAGTAATCGCGGATCAGCATGCCGCGGTGAATACGTTCCCGGGCCTTGTACACACCGCCCGTCACACCACGAGAGTTTGCAACACCCGAAGTCGGTGGGGTAACCCGTAAGGGAGCCAGCCGCCTAAGGTGGGGCAGATGATTGGGGTGAAGTCGTAACAAGGTAGCCGTATCGGAAGGTGCGGCTGGATCACCTCCTTTCTAAGGAAGAATTATCAGCACCCATGTGGTGCAACATTAACGGACGCACTTCGACTTTGTTTAGTTTTGAGAGATCATTCTCTCTAAACACTTGTTCTTTGAAAACT
>NZ_JAQV02000011.1 GCF_000732485.2 Bacillus sp. SJS
GTTATCCCAGTCTTACAGGCAGGTTGCCCACGTGTTACTCACCCGTCCGCCGCTGACCTCCGAAGAGGTCCGCTCGACTTGCATGTATTAGGCACGCCGCCAGCGTTCGTCCTGAGCCAGGATCAAACTCTCCAAAAAGTAGTTTGACTAGCTCTTGTTTGTTGCTTAAATTAACGTTGGCACTTCGATTTGTTTAGTTTTCAAAGAACTTTTTTTCTGTTGCTCCCGAAGGAACTATCTTAATATACCACCGCGGACTATCTATGGTCAAGGTTTTTCTTAAAGTTTTTTAATCTTTTATGTTTTGGCTGCTAAAGGCTTATGAATAAAGAAAAAAGAGCCTGAAAATGACCGGCTCAGAGAAGAGTTTCTACTATATAAAGATCTATTCTTTTTTCGAGCTGGAGAATCTGATTAGACTCTAAGCGGATGATCGGACGAACCGGTTTCTGCGAATCAGTGAAAATAACCTCCCCGATTGTTCCATCCGATAATTTCACATGTGAACCATTCAGAATACGAGCCAGCATTTTTGAAAGTACATTTACGGCGGTGAGATCAAATTTCCCAAAGCTATCATGCTTGATTTCTTCAAATACCTTAAAAGGTGAAAGTCCGTTTCGGTATGGACGGGGGCAGATCATGGCCATAAACGTATCTGCCAGTGCAACAATTTTTCCGTATGGATGAAGCTGATCGCCTTTTACCCCTAAAGGATATCCGCTCCCGTCCATTCTCTCATGATGCTGCAGCACCCCGACTTTCACTCCTTCTTTAATTACGGCAATATCTTTTATCATTTTGTACCCTTGAATCGAATGCTGTTTAATTTCCGCAAACTCTTTATCTGTCAGAGCAAGCCTTTTAAGCAGGACAGACGGCTGTATTTTAGACATACCGCAGTCGCTCAGTGCACCGGCTAGAGCAATTTGATTAATCTCTCCACTCGGAAAGTTTAATTGATTCGCAATATATGAACTCATGAGAGAGACGGCAAGGCAATGCTGCGCTATGTAATCTTTCCCCGTATAGTAGTTTGGAATATTCAGCAGCTCTTTTGGCTGGTCTTTAAACAAATCGATTAGGGGCAGTACAATTTCCCTTACTTTTGGAATATCGATGGATACGCCTGACTGCCACGAGTTAAACATCCGCTCGAACTGCTCGGTTTGTTTTTTGAATTGAATCGAAATATCCGTAGTTTCCATTTCAATTCGTCCATCTGCTTCATTTTTCTTTTTAATTTTATAGCCTGGTTTAAAAGGCTCTCCGCTTATTAAATAAGGCTCGACCTCTATTTCCTTTACCATAAATGCCCGGAGAACTTCCAGCTTTTCCTCATCCATGACCGTTTCTTTCTTCATTAATGGTTCTTTAGACTTACCATTAATATCTTCTGAGAGAACACACCCGTCAATTATTTGCTCCAATCCTGTCCGCATTTTCGAAACACCCCCCTGTCCTTATATGAGCCGTTTGTCCTATATATTCCTTTTATCGGCAAAAAAAGGGACAACCTTTAATGGTTGTCCCTTTTTTTTACTATTTTTTATTCAGCTGAAGATTCAGGATCATGATGCCCTTCTTCCAGCAACTCTTCTTCTTCTGCAGCAGGCTCTTCTTTTTCAACGAGAGCAACCGTTGCAACATGATGATTTTCACCCAGCCTGATCAAACGTACACCTTGTGTGTTACGTCCCATCGTGGAAATATCGTTAACATCCATACGGATCAGAACTCCATTTGCCGTGATGAGCATCAGATCTTCTTCGCCGGTGGAAGCTTTAAAGGATACAACAGAGCCGTTTTTCTCTGTTATATTGCACGTTTTCAAACCTTTACCGCCGCGGCTTTGAATACGGTACTCCCCAGCAGGAGTCCTCTTCCCAAAACCATTCCGCGTTACAATCAGGATATCTGTGTCTTCTTCCAGAATCTCCATACCGACTACTTCATCACCTTCGCTAAGGTTAATCCCCTTCACTCCAGTAGCGGTTCTTCCCATTTGACGAACGTCCGTCTCAGGGAAACGGATCATCATTCCGTCCTTCGTTCCAATAATAATGTCTTTTGATCCATCCGTAAGGCGGACAGAAATAAGTTCATCCTCTTCGCGCAGTCCAAGGGCGATCAGACCGTTCGTACGGATATTGGCGAACTGGCTAAGCGGAGTCCGTTTGGAAATCCCCTCTTTAGTTGTAAAGAACAGATACCAGTCATCCACAAATTCAGAAACTGGAATAATGGCTTTTACCCACTCATCCCGCTCCACTCCAAGAAGGTTAACGATTGGAAGACCTTTAGCCGTGCGGCCGTATTCAGGCACTTCATACCCTTTCGTGCGGTATACCTTCCCTTTATTGGTGAAATAAAGAATGGTGTCATGGGTTGAGGTTGTCAAAAGCTGATCGACGAAATCATCCTCGTTTGTGCCCATCCCTTGAATTCCTCTTCCTCCGCGCTTCTGACTGCGGTAGGTTGAGATTGGGAGACGTTTAATGTATCCATTATGAGTAAGTGTAAGTACGATGTTTTCTACAGGAATGAGATCTTCATCTTCAAATACCTCTGCTCCGCCGGCAATCAGTTCCGTGCGGCGCACATCATTGAAGCGCTCTTTAATTTCAAGAAGCTCTTCTCTGATGATTTCGAGTACTTTTTCTTCGTCAGCAAGGATGGCCTTCAATTCGGCAATCAGCTGTACAAGACCCTGGTATTCTTCTTCAATTTTTTCTCTTTCCAGACCTGTCAAACGCTGAAGACGCATATCAAGAATCGCCTGTGCCTGCTTTTCGCTGAGTGAAAACTGCTCCATTAAGCCTTGACGGGCAATCTCAGTCGTCTGCGAGCCGCGAATCAAAGCGATGACGGCATCCAAATGATCGAGCGCAATCCGCAGGCCCTCTAAAATATGAGCACGTGCTTCTGCTTTTCTCAATTCAAAGGCAGTACGTCTCTTAATAACAACTTTTTGGTGTTCCAGGTAATGCTCAAGGAACTGCTTAAGGTTCAGTACCTGCGGCTGGCCGTTTGCAAGGGCAAGCATGTTAATACCAAAGCTTGTCTGCAGAGCAGTCTGCTTGTAAAGGTTGTTTAAAAGAACATTCGCATTGGCATCTTTGCGAACCTCGATGACAATTCTCATACCGTTACGGTCGGACTCATCACGAAGATCGGAAATACCCTCTATTTTTTTATCGCGGACAAGATCAGCGATTTTTTCAATTAATCTCGCTTTATTTACCTGGTAAGGAAGCTCGTGGACAAGAATAACTTGTTTGCCTGATGGCTTCTCTTCAATTTCAACCTTTGCACGGACAATGATGGAACCTCTGCCCGTTTCATATGCTTTGCGGATTCCGCTGCGCCCAAGAATCTGGCCGGCAGTCGGGAAGTCCGGACCTGGAATGATTTCCATTAGTTCAGCAATGGTTACATCCGGATTTTTACTAACGGCAAGAACACCGTCAATTACCTCGCCCAGCTGATGGGGAGGGATGTTTGTAGCCATTCCGACTGCGATTCCAGCCGCACCGTTAACTAGCAGGTTCGGGAATCTTGCCGGAAGAACGACTGGTTCTTTTTCTGAGCCGTCGTAGTTATCTTGATAGTCAATTGTATCTTTATTAATATCCCGAAGGATTTCCATTGAAATTTTAGACATGCGCGCTTCTGTATAACGCATCGCAGCTGCTGCATCGCCGTCCACTGAACCGAAGTTTCCGTGTCCGTCTACAAGCATGTACCGGAAGTTGAAATCCTGCGCCATCCTGACCATTGTGTCGTAAACAGCGGAATCACCATGGGGGTGATACTTACCGATTACTTCACCGACGATACGTGCCGACTTCTTAAAGGGCTTGTCGCTCGTCATGCCGAGATCATTCATCGCATACAAAATTCTGCGGTGGACCGGTTTCAATCCATCGCGCACGTCAGGCAGTGCACGTGATACGATGACGCTCATCGCATAATCCAGGAATGAAGAACGCATTTCCTGGCTAATATTTATTTCTTTCACTTGAGGTGTTTTATCTTCAGCCATGTTTAAACCTCCCCAGAACTTTAGTTTGGGAGTTAGAAAAAACTATCTCCGTTTATATGAAAATCATTTCAAAGATTTTATGTAGTTTGAAATCAGGCCATATTCTCCATTATATCAATAATCCCTTTATATTACACGTCTATTGGCGAAAAACTCCTTTCTTTGTGAATTTTTGATCAAAAAAAGAACCTCCAGCAATAAACTGGAGGTTCTTCTCTAAAAAACCTATTTCAATTAGTTCAGTCTTCTTTTTCGAACAATTGTTGCAATAGCAGCAAGGGCCAGGATGAATCCTGAAACACTCATCCAAATCAATGAAGAATTTCCTGAATCGGATGTTCCGCCCATACCTGTTTTTGGCATTTCGGTAGGCATGCTGCTCATAAACTTATCAGGGTATTGATCTACGATTGCTCCTGAAACACCAAGACCTACACCAAACATATGATTATAGGCTTCATGGATGCTGTCATAAGCCATCTCGTAGTCTTTTTCGTTGTAGCTGTTAAAAGCGTTTAGCAATTGATCAATATGCACTTCCAAACCTTTTTCCAGATCCGCTGCTTTTAATCTGCCTTCTGTTGCTGTATCCAGGAATTTTGCTTGTTCTGCACGATATTCATCCAGCTCCTTTAACGCCATTTCTTTTGCTTTTTCATCCTTCGCACCTGTAGCCTTCACATAGTCTACAAGATAGCCAATGTGGCTGTTCCAGATTTTTTTATACTGCTCTCCGCCTTCTTTTCCGTATACGGATGCAACAGCAGCTGATAAATCATTTGTATTTTCGTTAAGGGCAGCGGCAGCCTCATCAAAGTCTTCTGTCCCGTCAATTCCTTTTTGCATCGCTAAGGCTGCAAGAGCGGCATGCTCGGAGAACAGGTAGTTTAAATCAGCTCTGAGATTGGCTGCAGGAGTATCAACCGATTTTTTCTCGAATTTATCAGGGAATTGATCTGTAATCGCCCAAGAAAGGCCTTTTCCTACTCCATACATATGCTTAATGGATTCTCTAACTGTGCTGTAAGTTGTATCATAGTCTTTTTCTGTATAGCTATCAAATGCTGTAATTAATTCAGTTACGTGCATTTTTAGGCCTTCTTCAAGATCTTTCGCTTTTAGACGGCCTCCTGTTGCTTTATCTAAAAATTGGGCTTGTTCAACACGATATTCATCAAGATCTTTTTTCGCCTTCATTTTGCCATCTTCATCTTTTGCAGCGGTTGCTTTGACATAATCTACGAAGTAGCCGATGTGGCTGCCCCAGATCTCCTTGAACGCATTGCCTGCTTCTTCACCGTAAACGGAACCGACTGCCGTTGATAGTGCATCCGTATTCTCATTCAGCTGAGCAGCTGCCGCATCGAAATCTTCTTTTCCGTCAATGCCTTTTTGCATCGCTACGACAGCCAAGTATGCATGTTCTGAAAGAATAGCATCAAGCTGTGCTCGTAAGTCGATCGCAGGATTAGAGACTTCGGTTGACATTTTCATATTGCCGGAATGATTCATTGAATGTCCTTCATTTGCTGAAGCAACACCCGCTGCTGGTACTAATAGTGCGACGCTTAGAGGTACAGCCAACCATGTTCTTTTCATTTTCATATGAACCTTCATTTTCATCTCTCCTCAAATGCTTTATTTACTAAGTAAACGGAGGGGGATGAAAAATGGATCACACCTTTAGAACATATTTATTTTATTGCACCCTTTGTAACTCCGCTGATTATCCATTTTTGCGCAATGATATAGACAAGAATCATGGGCGCTAATGCCATCAAGTAAGAAGAGAAGGCTAAATTATAATCGGTGTTGAACTGTCCCTGGAAGACGAATTGCACGAGCGGCAGAGTGGAGAGCTCCCTGTCGCTGATGATGACGAGCGGCAGCATAAAGTCGTTCCAGGCCCACAGAGTCGTCAATATGCCGACTGTTGCGTTCATCGGCATAAGCAGAGGGAAGATGACCTTCCAGAAAACCACCCATGTACTCGCTCCATCCACAATCGCTGCTTCTTCCAATTCTGCTGGTATAGACTTGATATACCCTACATACAAAAACACGTTAAAAGCCAATCCGTATACAACATAAAGAAAAATCAACCCAACCAGGTTATCGAGATTCCATTGTGCTGTCTGCTTGACAATCGGCAGCATGATGATCGGAAAAGGAATAAACATCGCACTAACCAGGTAGTAAAAAATAAACTTATAAAATTTTTTGTGCATATTGCGCGCAATGGCGTACGCGACCATTGAGTTCGTAAGCAGAGTCAGAACAACAACGAAAATTGTAATGAATAAGCTATTGCCCATCGCCTGAAAAAAGTTTGTCACCTCGATTGCCTGTGCATAGTTGGAAAAGTTCCATTGCTCCGGCAGGGCGAGAAGGGATTTCCCCATCTCTTCCGGCGTTTTAAATGAGATCGTAACAGCGAGATAAAGCGGAAAAAGAATCAGCAGGGAACCCGCGATTAAAAGACCTGTAATAAGCCAGTTTGTTTTGCCTTTTTTCATCACAGTTCCACCTCTCTTCTTTGAAGATAGCGCAGCTGAACTACAGAAATAATCACAATGACCAAGAAATAGATGACGGCATTGGCAGACTGATAGGCGAATTCTCCGCCCTCAAAGCCGCCGCGGAAAATCAATAAAGAAATCGATTCCGTTGATGTACCCGGGCCTCCGCCTGTCATCGCCATAATATGGTCAAACACCATCAGGAAGTTTTTCATTGCGAGCACCATGTTGATCGTGAAGAATGGTGCAATCAGAGGAAACGTAATGCTCCAGAACTTTTTCCAGGTCCCTGCTCCATCAATGCTTGCTGCTTCATACAGCTCCTCCGGGATCGTGACGAGACCGGCCAGATAAAGGATGGTGTTAAAAGCAACGCCTTGCCATACGGACACCACGATAATCCCAATCCAGGCAGCATCAGGCTTTCCAAGGATATTTTCTGCAAGGGCATTGATGCCAAGCGCTTGAGCAATATCCGGAATAAAAAAGGTGAAAATGAAGTTGAAAATGTACCCAACGATCAAAATACTGAGGATATTCGGAAGAAAATAGACAGCCCGTAGCGTCTTTGAAAATTTGATTTTTGAATTTAGTCCGATGGCAATAACCAAACTGAAGATATTAACTAATATTGTCGCGATAATTGCAAATTTGAACGTAAATCCATAGGCCTGAAGTGCCCGCTCATCCTGAAAAACATTAAAATAGTTTTTCAGTCCGACAAAATTCCATTCGCCGTAGCCTTTATAGTCGGTAAAGCTGTAATAGATTCCCTGCAGCGCCGGATATGTATGAAAAATGAAAAAGAGAATAAGCGCAGGAATGGTCATGAGCATGAAAGCCCGTTGTCTTGATTTCATCCGTCTGGTCCCCCCTTAAGGCGAAATTAGTAGCGATTTTGAACCTTATCCCATTCCCGGTCCATTTTGCGTAAAAAAGCCTCTTTGTTTTTGCTGATTAAAAATTCCTGAATGATTCCCTCTGGACGTATTGCTCTCGGATAGGAATGGTCAGGGAAGCCGGTTAACTGCTCGTTTTTAAAACTATCCTGGATTCCTTCCATCACGGGGTCCTCCTGAATCACTCCTTCAAGTGCAGAAAAGGCTTTTTGTTCTTCGATATACCGTTTGGATTGCTTCTCCTCCAGCATAAAGGCTAAGAACTTCTTAGCTTCTTCCGGATGTTCGATGTCTTTATTCATTGTCAAAAGTACGTCGACTCCTAATACAAGATTGTTTTGATCAGGCTGATCTGTTACCGGGAGCGGAAAAACCCCAAGCTCCAGTTCCGGATTAATTTTCTGTATTTCCGGGATTGCCCAGTTTCCCTGCAGATAAAATACACCGTCGCCATTTGCAAATGCTTTGTTCCCATCTGCATAGCCGTATCCGTAATTATTTTTATGGCCATATTCCAAGAGAGTCAGCATCTTATCCGCCACTTCAGAATAGTTTTTTTCAAAGCTTGCTTCCCCTTTTCGTTTTTTCTCCGCAAAGTTTTCACCCTGCAGATTTCCTGCAATTGAATTCCACGGAATCATCCCTGTCCAGGCATCTTTGAGAGTGAAGTAAATCGGTACATCGCCGGCCTGCTTCACTTTCTCCAGCTGTTCTGTAAATTCACTCCATGTTTTGGGAGCGTCAAATCCGTACTTTTGGAATTTTTCTTTGTTGTAAATCACTACGTTCGCATTGGTTGAATAGGGAATACCGTATGTACCGCTCTGTTCATTGGAAAGAGTATTAATCATTTCTAAATAGGAAGGCTTCACTTGATTGAGAAGGTCTGTTTTGGAAAAATCATAAAAGATTCCTGCGTTTGCCAATTCTCCGTAGGATCCGTTTCCACCAATGGCAAGCATGTCCGGCATGTCCTCTTTCACGAGTCTGGTTTTAAGGACTGTGTCTGCTTCAGGAGGTGCATTAAGCTGAATATCAATCGCTGGATTTTTCTTTTCAAATTCAGCGATGAGGCCTTCAAAGGTTTTGACATTCTCAGATTTATTGGAAAACAGCTCAAGCTTCACTTTCCCGGCAGACGAAGTATTCTCAGCCTGGCATGAAGTAAGCAAACCCATACCGATGAGCAGAAAAACACTGTACATCAATCGTTTTCTTAACATGATGAGCACTCCTCCTTCGTTTGGTAAACGTTTACGTAAATGGGTAAAAAAATATGCGTGTAAACGTTTACGTTAATCAATGAATTTATCATACCAAGAGCCCGGCTTATTGTAAACTCTTACATACCATTTCTTTTCTGCTATCTCCGTGCTTTTCCCCACAAAAAAACCCGCTCATTTAAGCGGGTCTTTTTTTAATAGCTCTGTTAAATTTGGCTGTTGATTGCAGCTAGCAGGCGTTCGCCTTCCACTCCAATCAACAGGTGTTAAAAATCAACACCAGACTTTAACATAGTTTTTTTATTAAATATCAAGATTTTTAACATACCGGGCATTTTCTTCAATAAAGTTCCGGCGCGGCTCTACCTTGTCACCCATAAGGATATCAAACGTTTCGTCCGCTTCAATGGCATCCTGAAGGTTGACCTGCAGAAGGGTTCTTGTATCAGGATCCATCGTTGTTTCCCATAGCTGCTCAGGGTTCATCTCTCCAAGACCTTTGTAGCGCTGAATGCCTGGTTTCGGATTTTGCGGCAATTCTCCAAGAATGCGCTCGAGCTCACGGTCGTTGTATGCATACTCGATCCGCTTGCCCTGCTGAATTTTGTAAAGCGGCGGCTGGGCAATGTAGATGTAGCCACTTTCAATAATTTCACGCATATACCGGTAGAAGAATGTCAGAAGCAATGTGCGGATATGCGCTCCATCGACATCGGCATCTGTCATGATGACAATTTTATGATATCTTGCTTTTGCAATATCAAAATCCTCGCCGATTCCCGTTCCAAGAGCGGTAATGATCGTGCGGATCTCATTGTTGGATAGAATTTTATCAAGACGCGCTTTTTCCACGTTGATGATTTTTCCGCGGAGCGGCAGGATTGCCTGGAAATGACGGCTGCGTCCTTGCTTCGCGGAGCCTCCGGCAGAATCTCCCTCAACGACATACAGTTCGCTGATGGATGGATCTTTAGAAGAACAATCCGCAAGTTTTCCCGGAAGGTTGGAGATCTCAAGCGCACTTTTGCGGCGTGTCAGTTCTCTCGCCTTTTTGGCAGCCATTCTGGCACGTGCGGCCATCAGACCTTTTTCTACGATTTTTTTCGCAACCTGCGGATTTTCAAGCAGGAAGGTTTCGAAGCCCTGGTCGAAAAGTGAATCCGTTACGGTACGCGCTTCGGAATTTCCAAGCTTCGTTTTTGTTTGTCCTTCAAATTGCGGATCAGGATGCTTAATGCTGACGATTGCGGTAATTCCTTCCCGGACATCTTCACCGCTCAGGTTCGCATCATTGTCCTTGAACACATTTTGTTTGCGGGCATAATCGTTGATTACACGGGTAAGGGCTGTCTTGAACCCTGCCTCATGCGTCCCGCCCTCGTACGTATGAATGTTATTAGCAAACGAATAAATGCTCGTTGTATAGCCTTCGTTGTATTGAAGGGCAATTTCAATCGTAATCCCGTCTTTTTCCCCTTCAAGGTAAACAGGCTCTTCATGAATCACTTCTTTTGTGCGGTTTAAATGCTCTACATAGGATTTAATTCCGCCCTCATAGTGATATTCATTTTTGCGTTTATTCTCGCGCTTGTCTTCAATGACAATGTTGATGCCGCGGTTAAGGAACGCAAGCTCTCTTAAACGGTTTGCCAGTGTTTCATAGTCATACTCTGTCGTTTCCGTGAATATTTCATCATCAGGCACAAAGTGAATAATGGTTCCTGTTTTGTCGGTTTCCCCAATAATCTCAAGATCGCCCTGAGGTACACCGCGCTCGAAGCGCTGGTAGTGGATTTTCCCATCACGGTGGACTTTGACTTCAAGCAAAGTGGAAAGGGCATTAACAACAGATGCACCAACACCGTGAAGACCTCCGGAAACCTTATAGCCTCCGCCGCCGAATTTACCTCCGGCATGGAGTACGGTCATGATGACTTCAACAGCCGGCCGTCCCATTTTTTCATGGATTCCAACCGGAATTCCGCGGCCGTTATCGGTTACGGTAATGCTGTTGTCCTCTTCAATAATGACGTTAATTTCATCACAGTGACCAGCGAGTGCTTCATCAATACTATTATCAACAATTTCCCAGACTAAGTGGTGCAAGCCTCTGGCGCTTGTCGAACCGATGTACATTCCGGGACGCTTACGAACCGCTTCAAGGCCTTCAAGTACCTGTATCTGGTTTTCATCATATGCTTGTTGTTCCATTTGTTTTTGTTCCATGGCCAATTATGTTCACCTACTCTTTACGACTTATGGTGCCATTATGCTGATTTTTCGGGTGGAATCTATATCAAACGCGATATGCGCTCTTTTTTTGAGTGTGCTTGATGACAGGGGAGAAAAATAAATATGTTTTTCTGTTACAACGATCGATTTCGCATCTCCCTCGGAAAGCTGAATCACTTTCTCCTTCTGCTTCTCCAAAAACTCGGAAACAATATCAGATGTCTTGGATGAGGGGTAATCCATAATAAAAATGACATCTTTGGATGGCACGACAAAGTCATCTCCTAAATGGATATACATGCTGCTCACCTCGATTCGTTTGAATCCAGCTCACCAGAAGATACCCGGTAGGAAGCTGCTTCTTTTAATGTCTGATGATCAATTCCTTCTACACTCGTCGTTGTAACGAATGTCTGGACCCTTCCCTGAATCGTGTTCAAAAGGTGGGATTGCCGGTAATCATCCAGTTCAGAAAGCACATCATCCAAAAGTAAAATCGGATATTCTCCAATTTCTTCGTGTATCAATTCAATTTCTGCAAGCTTTAAAGAAAGAGCCGTCGTCCGCTGCTGGCCTTGTGAGCCGAATGTTTGAACATCACGTCCATTAACAAAAAACAGCAGGTCATCCCTATGCGGTCCGGCAAGTGTCGTTCCACGCTCGATTTCTCGTTCTTTTATTTTATCAAACTTTTCCAAGTATACTTCTATCATTTTCGACAAATCCGCATCTTCTGATACCTCAGTGGAGGATTTATATTGGATAGTCAGCGTTTCAAGACCTCTCGAGATGCCTGAATGGATGGGCTGGGCCCATTTCTCCAGCTGATCAATAAACAATCTCCGTCTTCGGTACAGCTTGGCAGCTGCTTCGCTCAGCTGCTCTGTCAAAACCTCAAGCATCGTCCGGTCATGCTGTTTCCTGATTTGCAGCTGCTTTAAGTAATGATTCCGCTGCTGAAGGATTTTCTGATAGTGGCTCAGGTCATGCAAATAGACAGCCGAAACCTGTCCGATCTCCATATCGACAAACCTTCTCCTTACCTGGGGGCTTCCCTTAACAAGGTTCAGATCTTCGGGAGCGAACATAATAACATTGACTGCCCCAATATACTGGCTTAGCTTCTGCTGTTCCAGATGATTAATTTTCGCTTTTTTTCCTTTTTTGGAAAGGACAAGCTGCATTGGAATAGCTCCGTTAGCTTTTACGACCCTTCCCTCTATTTTAGCATATTCTTCATCCCAGCGGATAAGATCTTTATCATTGGAGGTACGGTGGGATTTTGCCATAGCCAGGACATAAATCGCTTCCATCATGTTTGTTTTTCCCTGAGCGTTTTCTCCGATAATGACGTTCACTTTATTTTCAAAAGAAACCGTCAGTTCCGGATAATTACGATAATTTCTTAGCTTCAGCTCTTGTATATGCATCTTCCCACCAACTTTGCTCTATTCATGCGTGCTGATTACAACAAACGATCCAACCCCGGGAACCTCGACTGTATCCTGGTGTCTCAGCTTCTTGCCGCGGCGGTTTTCCGATTCACCGTTCACAAAAACTTCGTGCTCGCTCAAAAACCATTTCACCATCCCTCCGGACTGGATCACATCCGCAAGCTTCAGAAATTGTCCTAACGTAATAAATTCCGTATCGATTTGAATGTGCTGCTTTTCACTCATGCTCTTACCTCCCAATCATTCAAAATCTAATCGCTGCATTTCGGCGTACCCTCTATTTTACCTATTTTCTGCTGAAAAGGAAAGAGGACAGCTCCTTGTTATACAACAACCTGCAGTAAGGTATTTCTCTAAAACGAACAGTGTCCATTCCTCGTGTACAAAAAAGAAGGCTGACACATTCATGCCAGCCATGTTGCTTTTGAGTTTAATACGTACGAACCGGAAGAATCAGCTGAAGAATGGTATCATCCTCTGGCGTACGAATCAGGAACGGTCTCATTGCACCTGTAAAGCTTACTTTGATTTCGCTGCTTTCAAGTGCTTTTAAAGCATCCATCATATATTTTGCGCTGAAAGAAATTTTTAATTCCTCTCCGGAAATTTCCTCTGTTTGGACTTCTTCTATAACCTTTCCGATTTCTGGAGAGTTAGAAGAGATCTCGAGCATGCCGCCTTCTAAAGTCGACAGTTTCACGACATTGTTCCGGCCTTCTTTTGCAAGAAGCGAAGCACGGTCGATGGATTGAAGAAATTCTTTTGTCTGAACAAGTACATCCGTTTTGCTTTCATCGGGGATCAGACGGGATGTATCCGGGTAGTTGCCATCTAAGAGTCTTGAGAAAAACAGAATATTTTTCGATTTAAACAAAACCTGGTTATCTGTGAACACCATTTCCGTCAAATCATTGGAGTCATCCAGTATCTTGCTTAGCTCTGTTAAACTTTTCCCCGGAATCACCACATTGTATTTTCCTTCATGGCCTGCATCAATGCTTGTTTTTCTCAATGCAAGACGGTGGCTGTCTGTCGCGATGCAGGTAAGCTCTCCATCTTCAATTTTCCAATTGACGCCTGTCAAAATCGGTCTCGTTTCAGAGGTCGATACAGCAAAGCCAGTCTGCCTGATCAAGGTTTTTAAAAGATCTGTTGGAATACGGAAAACATTCTCCTCTTCAACATTCGGAAGATGAGGGTATTCCTGAGCATCCTGACCGTTAAGGTTGAACTCAGCTTTTCCAGAACGGATAATCGTTGAAAAATGATTCTGAACTTCCATCTCAACTGTTTCTTTAGGCAGTTTTTTTACGATCTCGCTAAAGAAACGGGCTTGCAGCACAATGCTTCCTGGAGTCTGAACTTCAACATTGATCTTTCCTTTTTCCTCAATCGGGATAAAGGATTCGATGGAAATATCGGAATCACTTCCTGTTAGCGTTACTCCTTCACTGTTGGCCACAATTTTTATTCCGGTAAGAATGGGAATAGTAGTTCGGGAAGATACGGCTTTCATCACGTCTTGCACGCCTTGTGCTAGTTTATCTTTTTGAATGACAAATTTCATTCGATTCCCTCCTGTTCTAACGTCCAAATATATTAAATAATGTTTTAAAAACTAGTAGAAGTACTAGTAGGGCCTGTGATTATGTGGATAACTTCAAAAAGACAAGGAAACACAGTCTATCAACATGTGGATAGACTGTGTATGAATGAGAGAAAGTTATGCACATTATTCACGGTTTAGTTTTTAAGAGATTCTTTAATTTCTTTCACCTGGCGCTGCAGCTGATCATCCACTTGAAGCATTTTGCTGATTTTCTCATGAGCATGGATCACGGTCGTATGATCCCGCCCTCCAAACTCTTCTCCGATTTTAGGAAGAGAAGAATCGGTCAGCTCTCTGGAAAGATACATGGCGATTTGTCTAGGGAACGCGACGGATTTTGTCCGTTTTTTCGCTTTAAAATCTTCCAGCCGGACCTGGTAATGCTGACCGACGGTTTTCTGAATATCCGTAATGGTCACCATCCGCGGCTTCGAGCTTGGAATAATATCCTTTAAAGCCTCTGCTGCTAGATCTGCGTTGATGTCTTTATTAATCAGCGAGGAATAGGCTACTACACGAATGAGTGCTCCTTCAAGCTCCCGAATATTCGAATCAATCTGGTTTGCTATGTACAGCATCACCTCATTCGGAATATCGAGCCCTTCTGCTTTCGCTTTTTTGCGAAGAATGGCGATTCTTGTTTCAAGGTCCGGCGGCGTGATATCCGTAATCAAACCCCATTCGAACCGGCTTCTTAAGCGGTCCTCTAGCGTTGGAATTTCTTTTGGCGGCCTGTCACTGGAAATGACAATCTGCTTGCTTTCTTCATGCAGCGTATTGAACGTATGGAAAAATTCTTCCTGAGTCTGTTCTTTCCCTGCCAAAAACTGAATATCATCAATTAGCAGAACATCCACGCTTCGATATTTATTGCGGAAATCGACTGCTTTGTTGTCACGAATCGAGTTGATGAATTCATTGGTGAACTTCTCAGAAGATAAGTAAACAACCTTTGCAGATGGGTTATGGTCAATGACATAATGTCCGATTGCATGCATTAAGTGGGTTTTACCCAGTCCTACTCCCCCATATATAAAGAGCGGATTATAGGCTTTCGCCGGTGCTTCCGCTACAGCAAGTGATGCGGCGTGGGCAAACCGGTTGCCGGATCCGATAACAAACGTGTCGAACGTGTATTTCGGGTTCAGCATGTTCTGCGGAATTTCAATTTGATCGTCTCCATCTTTTTCAGGAGGCTTTGCCGGTGTCTTCGGAATAAAGTCCTCTTCATCCTGATTCAGCGGGATAATGAATTTAACGGCCAATTCTTCTCCCGTCAATTCATAGATAATATTGGCGATTAAATGCAGATAGCGGCTCTCAAGCCAGTCTCTCGCAAATTCGTTTGGTGCTGTAATCGTCAGTGTGTCCCCCTGAAGAGCATGGGCTTTTGTCGATTTGAGCCACGTATCATAACTGGGTTTGCTGATTTTCTTTTCAATCTCTCCCAGCGCCTTAGTCCATAAATCCGAAATATTTTCCATTAGCTGCTCTGTCCCTCCTTATCCAAGACTCTTTATCTATCTTTATTTATTTTCGGCAACGAAAAAAACAGGTATACTGGCAGCCTTGTACAGAAGTTGTACAAACACTCCGGCACCCTTTGAATATTTATTCATCGATATTGAATTGTTGATAACGATATAATATAGTAGAAAAGCAGGTTTTCGACAAAATGCCCCTTGCTGTGGACAAGCTTACGAACACGATGTTATCAACTTTCCACACGTTATCCACAAACTGTGGATAAGCGAATTCCGGTCATTTCGTTATCAAGAGTGAAAACACAAATATAATATCAAAATAAACCAATTGTTGCAATGGGGGCTAAAACTTATCCACAGAAGAAACAGCCTGTCGAAAAAAATTGTCCACATTCCTGGATTTTGTGAAAAAGGTGTCGATAAAGGGTGTGGATAATAAAAAAATGGCGAAAAAGTTGTCCACAGGGCAAGTTTGACTGGAGATCGCACCTTAAAAAAAAGATTGCCGACTCTATTTTTTTTGGCTATTGACATTTACATGGTAAGGTCTCTATACTTGTAAGGACTGTCTTTAACAGCTATTCCTCAGGGAGGTGCATATAATGAAACGTACTTATCAACCAAATAAACGCAAACACAGCAAAGTACACGGCTTCCGTGCGCGCATGAGCTCTAAAAATGGACGTAAAGTTCTAGCTGCTCGCCGTCGTAAAGGAAGAAAAGTATTATCCGCATAAGCCACTGAACACGTCAGTGGTTTTTTTTTCATTAAAATCGTTTTTAACACCCGAAAATGGGCAACCCTTTAAGGGGAAGAAAAGAACAGAGAGCAATAAAAGCGGAGTGGAGTCAGCATGAAAAAAAAGAACCGGATCAAAAAAAACGAAGACTTCCAGCAGGTATTCAAAAAAGGCAAATCCATTGCGAATCGGCAATTTGTTATTTATACGCTTCATAGAGCAGAAGAAAAAGAGTTCAGACTTGGATTATCCGTTAGCAAAAAGATAGGAAATGCCGTGACGAGAAACCGGGTAAAACGGCTCGTTAAACAGATTTTTTTGGAAGAGAAAGATTTCCTTTCTACAGGGAAGGACTATATTGTTATCGCCAGGAAACCGGCGGCCGAATTAAATTACGAGGAAGTTCGAAACAGTCTGTTTCACCTATTTAAAAAGGCAAGGCTTTTGACCAAGAAAAAAAATGGTGAAAAATGATGTCATTAAACGTTTGAAAAGAAAAAACAAATTCTAAATAAAAGATGGTAAAATACTCTTGAACCGCCATTAATCACGGATGGATCAGTAAACTCACAGACAATGAATACATTAAAAATAGACATGCTGTTAGGAGGATACAGTTTGAAGAGGCGTATTTGGTTAGTTCTTGGATTAGTTGGTCTAGTAACCCTCTTATCCGGCTGTACGGAAGTCAATCAGCCGATTACGGATAAAAGTACAGGGTTTTGGAATCAGTATATTGTTTACCCTCTATCATGGGTTATTACCTATTTTGCAGATTTGACCGGCGGCGGTGCCGCAACAGCAAACTACGGATTGGCTATTATTATCGTAACCATTCTTATCCGTTTTGCGATCCTGCCTCTGATGATCAAACAGACAAGAAGCTCAAAGGCTATGCAAGCGCTGCAGCCGGAAATGAAACAGCTTCGCGAGAAATACAGCTCTAAAGATCAGCAGACACAGCAAAAGCTTCAGCAGGAAACGATGGCTTTGTTCCAGAAACACGGAGTTAATCCTCTGGCAGGATGCTTCCCGCTGCTTGTCCAAATGCCGATATTGATCGGGTTCTATCATGCGATTATGAGAACGGAAGCCATTAAGGAGCACGCATTCCTATGGTTCGATCTTGGTGATAAAGATCCATTCTATATTTTGCCGGTTGTCGCCGGGATCACGACGTTTATTCAGCAGAAAATTATGATGGCCGGTACAGAAAATCAAAATCCGCAGATGGCTATGATGGTATGGCTGATGCCGATTATGATTGTTATTTTCGCTATTTCATTCCCTGCCGCCCTGTCCTTGTACTGGGTAGTCGGAAATATCTTTATGATTTGCCAATCATTGCTGATTAAAGGTCCTGATTTAAAAGCAAATGCTCAAAAAACTCCTCAAAAAGCAGGAGCTAAAAAGTGATTGAGGCAACAGCTGCCGGTTCAACCGTTGAAGAAGCAACTCAAGCCGCGCTGAAAAAGCTTAATGCGAAAAGAGAAGACGCCGAAATTGAAATCGTGATTGAAGGAAGAAAAGGGTTCCTTGGCTTCGGCAAAAGAGAGGCAGTTGTAAAAGCTGTCTTGAAACCATTGGATCCTTCTCCAGAGGAAGAAATGGTGCAGCCTGAAGAAGTTTTCGCTGAAGCGGAACCTCTTCAGGAAGAGCCGAAGCCCGCGGTTAAAAAGGCAATCAATGAAAAACCTGGTGAGGAAGCTCATGCCTACTTGCTTCAGGTGATCGAACAGATGGGTGTAAAAGCCACTGTAGAGAAGATTCAAAAGGGGCGAAATCTCACCTTCCTGATTGAGGGTCAAGACATCGCTCTTCTGATTGGCAAGAGAGGCCAAACACTGAATTCCCTTCAGTATTTAACTCAGCTTGTCGCCAACCGTCATTCGGATCAGTATTTTCATGTAACGGTGGATGCCGAGTCCTATCGGGAACGCCGTGAAGACATACTTGTCCAGCTTGCGAACAAGCTTGCCAATCAGGCGCTGGCGTCATCAAAGGAAGTGGCCCTTGAGCCAATGCCTTCCTATGAAAGAAAAATCATACACGCTGCGCTTGCACGCAACAAAAAAGTCGTCACATTTTCCGCAGGAGAAGAACCGAGGCGTCATATAGTCATTGCTCCAAAACGATAACCAGCCCTCAGCGGCTGGTTTTTTTATGGGCTTTTTTTCTGAATAGACTCAGTGTTCCGTGGAAGCAATCAATCCCCCGCCCGCTAAACAAAAAAAGTTTGCGGGAAAAGCGTTTGAGAAAAAATCAGATTGCATTCACATTCGCCCAAGTAATTTTATGAACAGCTGATAAAAAACACACGTTAATTCCTGCTACAAATATTGTTATTCACATGTGGATAAGTTAAAATATAGGGCGAACGATAGATTCTCTGTGAATAACTCCTTCTACCTCCAAACTTCCTTTTACCTGCCGAATATGGTATCTTAAAGTTTTGATGACCTTCTTTTTTATTTAATCACTTTCCCATATAGATAGATTGCATTAGAGTGAGGTGAACGACTTGGAATTCGACACAATTACAGCCATATCCACACCTATGGGTGAAGGAGCAATCGCCATTGTCAGATTGAGCGGTGATGAAGCGGTAGCGATAGCGGACCGTGTTTTTGCAGCGCCTGCAGGAAAAAAGCTTAAGGACGCAGCATCCCACACTATTCATTACGGGCATATCATCGATCCTGAAACAAATGAGGTTGCAGAAGAAGTGATGGTTTCCGTTATGAGAGGCCCGAAAACCTTTACCCGTGAGGACGTAATCGAAATTAACTGCCATGGAGGACTCGTTTCGGTAAATCGGGTTCTTCAGCTTGTGCTGAATAGCGGAGCCCGAATGGCAGAGCCCGGAGAATTTACAAAACGGGCGTTCATGAATGGACGGATTGACCTTTCGCAGGCAGAAGCAGTCATGGATCTGATCCGGGCCAAAACGGATAAAGCCATGAACGTAGCACTTGGACAGATGGATGGCCGTCTTTCAAAGCTTGTCAGAAAGCTTCGCCAGGAAATCCTTGAAACACTGGCCCATGTGGAAGTTAATATTGATTATCCTGAGTATGATGATGTGGAAGAAATGACGCATCAGATGCTTGTAGAAAAAGCGACTTATGTCAAGACTGAAATAGAGAAGCTCCTCCAGACTTCAAGTCAGGGAAAAATACTGAGAGAAGGACTGTCCACTGTCATCATCGGGCGTCCGAATGTCGGAAAGTCCTCGCTGCTTAACAGTCTGGTTCACGAAAATAAAGCGATTGTTACGGATATACCCGGAACAACGCGCGATGTGATTGAAGAGTATGTAAATGTAAGAGGCGTTCCTCTGAAGCTTGTAGACACAGCCGGTATCCGTGAGACCGAGGACATCGTTGAACGGATTGGGGTTGAGAGGTCCCGCCAGGTTTTGAAGGAAGCCGATTTAATCCTGCTTGTACTCAATTACAGTGACGAGCTCACATTTGAGGATGAGCAGCTGTTTGAAGCGGTAAAAGGCATGGACGTCATTATTATTATCAATAAAACGGACTTGCCACAAGCGATTGATATGGATAAGGTCAGCCTTCTGGCAAATGGGCGCCCTGTCGTTGCGACATCCCTTAAAGAGGAAGAAGGAATCGATAAACTTGAAGAATCGATTCAATCTCTATTCTTTAAAGGAGACATCCAGTCTGGTGACATGACGTACCTTTCAAACACGAGACATATTGCTCTGATGACTCAGGCAAAGCGATCCATTGAAGAAGCACTCAATGGAATTGATGCCGGAATGCCCGTGGATATGGTTCAAATCGATTTGACGAGAGCGTGGGAGCAGCTTGGAGAAATTATCGGGGACTCTGTACACGAAAGCTTGATTGATCAGCTGTTCTCTCAATTTTGCCTTGGAAAATAAGGCCGGCCTCATCGGTTCAGCCTTCAATAAATTGGATATAGATGAAATAAGCAGCTTTACAACTAAAGGAGGAAACAACATTGGCATACCACGCTGGTGATTATGATGTAATCGTCGTTGGTGCAGGCCACGCAGGTGTTGAGTCCGCTCTCGCATCCGCGAGACTGGGCGCAAAAACGCTCGTTCTTACGATCAACCTTGATATGGTCGCTTTCATGCCCTGCAATCCGTCCGTCGGAGGACCAGCTAAAGGCATCGTTGTACGGGAAATTGATGCGTTAGGCGGCGAAATGGGTAAAAATATTGATAAAACGCATATACAAATGAGAATGCTGAATACCGCTAAAGGTCCTGCTGTAAGGGCACTGCGTGCGCAGGCGGATAAGTTTACGTATCAGCATGAAATGAAAAAAACGATGGAAAACGAACCGAATCTGACCCTCATGCAGGCCATGGTCGACAGCCTGATTATTGAAGACGGCGAATGCCGGGGTGTTATCACCCAAACAGGCGCAGAATACCATTCTAAAACTGTTGTTCTAACAACAGGTACTTTCCTGCGCGGACGCATTATTTTGGGCGATCTTTCCTATTCCAGCGGACCGAATAATCAGCAGCCATCCATTAAGCTTTCCGAGCATTTGCAGGAGCTTGGCTTCGACCTTGTCCGTTTTAAAACAGGTACTCCTCCCCGTGTCAACAGCAAAAGCATTGATTACAGCAAAACGGAAATCCAGCCAGGCGACGAGGAGCCCCGGGCATTTTCCTATGAAACAACCAAATTCATTACAGATCAGCTTCCATGCTGGCTAACCTATACAAGTGCAGAAACACATCAGATTATCGACAGCAACCTGCACCGTTCGCCGATGTATTCCGGTATGATTAAAGGGACAGGCCCCCGTTATTGCCCATCCATTGAGGATAAAGTGGTGCGCTTTAATGATAAGCCGCGCCATCAGATCTTCCTTGAACCGGAAGGCCGCAATACGGAAGAGGTTTATGTGCAGGGCCTCTCTACAAGCTTGCCTGAGGATGTGCAAAAGCAGATTCTCAGCACCATTCCGGGACTTGAAAATGTTCAAATGATGAGACCTGGCTATGCGATTGAGTACGATGCAATCGTACCGACCCAGCTATGGCCGACCCTGGAAACGAAAAAAGTTCCTGGACTTTACACGGCGGGACAAATTAACGGAACCTCCGGCTATGAGGAAGCGGCGGGACAAGGCATTATGGCGGGAATCAACGCCGGTCAAAAAGCGCTTGGCCGCGAAGAAGTCATTCTCAGCCGTTCCGATGCCTATATCGGAGTTCTGATTGACGACCTGGTCACAAAAGGGACGAGTGAACCGTACCGTCTGTTGACATCACGTGCCGAATACCGATTGCTGCTTCGTCATGATAATGCCGATTTGCGCTTGACTGAAACAGGCTATAAAATTGGTTTGATCAGCGACAGCCGCTATCAGACATTCACAGAGAAAAAGGCGGCCATCGAAAAAGAAAAAGTCCGTCTTGCAAAACTGATCCTTAAACCGAATGCCGAAGTTCAGGAACTCATCCGTTCCACGGGCGGAAGCGAGCTGAAGGACGGAATCCGGGCCGGCGATCTTCTGAAAAGACCGGAAATCAACTACAGCCACATTGCGAAGCTTGCACCGGCAGATTCCCCTGTAGACCCTGACGTATCAGAGCAGGTGGAAATTCAGGTTAAATACGAAGGATATATTGATAAATCCCTTCAGCAGGTCGATAAACTTAAAAAGATGGAAAACAAAAAAATCCCTGAGAACATTGACTACGACGCGATAAATGGACTTGCATCCGAAGCGCGCCAGAAACTGAAGGAAGTGCGCCCGCTCTCGATGGCCCAGGCTTCCAGAATTTCCGGTGTGAACCCTGCGGACGTTTCCATCCTGCTCGTTTATATGGAGCAGGGCCGAATCGCGAAAGTCGCAAACGACTAAAGCACAAGAAAGGATTTCGTGATGGACATTTCCTTATTCCAATCCAAGCTTGAGGAGAAAGGCATTTCCCTTTCTCCTGAACAGCTTTCCCAATTTGATACGTACTATCGTCTGCTCGTGGAGTGGAACGAAAAAATGAACCTTACCTCCATTACAGACAAGGAAGAGGTTTATCTGAAGCATTTCTACGATTCAATCAGTGCAGCCTTTCATTTTGATTTTTCAAAGCCGCTTTCCATTTGCGATGTTGGAGCGGGAGCGGGATTTCCAAGCCTGCCGATCAAAATTTGCTTTCCAGAGCTTTCTGTTTCCATTGTCGATTCCTTAAATAAACGGATTACCTTTTTGGAGGAGCTGGCAAAGAGTCTTAAGCTGACCAATGTATCCTTCTATCATGACCGTGCTGAAACGTTCGGCCAAAATAAACAGCACCGTGAAAAGTACGATGTAGTGACAGCACGTGCCGTTGCCCGTTTGTCTGTTTTAAGTGAATTGTGCATGCCTCTCGTAAAAAAAGGCGGGCATTTTGTCGCTTTGAAAGCAGCAGCAGCGGAGGATGAGCTTCAGGCAGGCGAAAAAGCGATTAACGTTCTCGGAGGAAAAACGGAATCGATTCATCAATTCCAGCTCCCGATTGAAGAGAGCGAACGAAACATCGTCGTGATTAAAAAAATAAAGCCGACTCCTGGTAAATATCCGCGCAAACCCGGAACACCTAACAAGACACCAATCGAATGATACATATTTTTAAAAAGTGCCCAAGCAAGCAGGGGCATGCAGGAATTCCGGCTTAAAAAATAGAATTATAAATTGGTAGTTTCCAAAGGTGGTGTACTCACATGAAGCATCCGTTTTCCCGTTTCTTCGGAATAGGAGAAAAGGAAGAAACAGATCAGACGCTAGAAAATTTGGAGAGTGAAGCAGGAGAGGCAGAAATGGAACCAAGAGAAGAAGTCAAACAAATTCCTGTTCTCGATATTACGCCGAACCGATTTCAGCCCCGTTCCATTTTTTCGGATGAAAAAATAGATGAACTGTCCATGACAATCCGTACGCATGGTATTATCCAGCCGATTGTAGTCCGTCCGGCTGATGGCAAATACGAGCTGATTGCAGGCGAACGAAGATGGAGAGCCGTGCAAAGACTCGGATGGGAAACGATTCCTGCCATCATCAAGGATTTTAATGACAAGGAAACCGCATCAGTTGCGCTTATTGAAAACCTGCAGCGGGAAGAATTGTCCGCAATTGAAGAAGCGCTTGCCTATGCAAAATTGCTCAAACTCCATGAGCTTACTCAAGAAGCCCTTGCCCAAAGGCTGGGAAAAGGCCAGTCTACAGTTGCGAATAAACTGAGACTCTTAAAGCTTCCGGATGAAGTGCAAGAAGCCCTTCTTCAAAAACAGCTTACGGAGCGCCACGCCCGTGCGCTTATTCCGCTTAAATTGCCTGAACTGCAGGTGGCTCTTCTGCAGGACATCATAGAAAAACAGCTGAATGTGAAGCAGACCGAAGACCGTGTCGTTAAAATGCTTGAAAAAGATAAACCGAAACCAAAGCCGAAGCGCAAAGCATTCAGCCGCGACACAAGAATTGCCATGAACACGATCAGGCAGTCGCTCACGATGGTTGCGGATACCGGTGTTCAAATCAATTCGGAAGAAGAAGAATTTGAAGAATACATCCAATTCACCATCAAAATTCCGAAGTAACTCTCTAATCCTGTGATTGGGGAGTTTTTTTTACTACGATAAGAATGTATAAATTTCTACCTAATCATCTTTCTTTGTATAAGTTGATTTGTCCAGCTCCAGCGCCTAGCCCCTCGAGGTCACTTCAGAGAATCCAGCAAAGTCAAAACCGGACTTAGCTGGATTCACTTCCAGTGCTTGTCGGGGCTGTTCAAGGCGCTTGCGCTTTTCTAGACATGTTTTTCAAGAATTTAGAAAAATCCAGAGCGACGGTCACTCATTTTTTGTTAAAATAGAATAATAGCTTTATGCCGCTGATCAGATATATGCGACGTCCGGCCTTTGAAAAGGAAGAAGATTATAGAGATGCAGGAGTAGGTGAACCTCGTGGGAAAGATTATTGCCATAACGAATCAAAAAGGTGGAGTCGGCAAAACGACGACCTCCGTAAATCTTGGTGCATGCCTTGCCTATATAGGGAAAAAAGTCCTTTTAGTCGATACAGACCCTCAAGGCAACGCAACGAGTGGAATAGGGATTGAAAAAGCAGATGTCGAGTATTGCATATACGATATTCTCGTTGAAGATAGAGAGGCAGCCGCCGCCATTTGTCCAACAGCCGTAGAAAACCTTCACGTAATACCCGCAACCATTCAGCTGGCAGGAGCGGAAATTGAACTCGTTCCGACTATTTCCCGGGAAGTAAGATTAAAAAGAGCACTCGATAAGGTAAAGCATAACTATGATTATGTCCTGATCGATTGTCCCCCGTCGCTTGGTCTGTTAACCATTAATGCATTAACAGCTGCGGATACAGTCATCATCCCGGTGCAATGTGAATATTACGCCCTTGAAGGACTGAGCCAGCTGCTGAATACCGTCCGGCTCGTTCAAAAGCATTTAAATACGAACCTGATGATCGAAGGTGTCCTGCTGACGATGCTCGATGCCAGGACGAACCTCGGAATTCAGGTTATAGAAGAAGTGAAAAAATATTTCAGGGAAAAAGTGTACCGTACGGTTATTCCAAGAAATGTAAGGCTGAGTGAGGCGCCAAGCCATGGACAGCCGATTATTCTGTATGATGCACGCTCTAGAGGAGCGGAAGTGTACCTGGATCTTGCCAAGGAGGTGGCTGCGAATGCCTAAAGGACTGGGGAAAGGTTTGGAAGCGCTTTTACAGGCGAGCAAAGAAGAAATGGTACAGGAATTGAAAATGAAAGAATTGCGCCCTAACCCCTATCAGCCCCGCAAGACCTTTCAGGAGGATGCGATTGAAGAATTAAAGAATTCAATTCTTCATTACGGGATTCTGCAGCCGATTATTGTCAGGAAATCCATTAAAGGCTATGAAATTGTCGCGGGTGAAAGACGATTCCGTGCGGCCAAGCTCGCCGGACTTGAAACAATCCCGGCAGTCGTAAGGGAATTGGACGATAAGAAAATGATGGAGCTTGGATTGCTTGAAAATCTGCAGCGTGAGGATTTAACTCCTGTTGAGGAAGCGCAGGCTTATCAGTCCCTTTTGGATGAACTGAATATAACTCAGGAAGAGTTGGCTAAGCGCTTAGGAAAAAGCCGTCCGCATATTGCCAATCATCTCCGTTTGCTGACGCTTCCGGCAGCAATACAGACGATGATCAATGAAGGCAAGCTTTCCATGGGGCATGGGCGAACCATTCTCGGATTGAAGAAAAAAGAAAAATACCAATTATTGGCTGAAAAAATAATAAAAGAACAGCTTAACGTCAGACAAACCGAAATTCTCGTTCAGCAGCTGAACGAAAGCGGAGGCAAAGCTCCGGATCCAAAAAAACAGCTGAAACGGGACCTCTTTCTTGCGGAGCGTGAAACCTCCCTTCAAGCCTATTTCGGAACGAAGGTATCTATTAAACAGCAGCACAATAAAGGGAAGATTGAAATTGAATTTACCGATTCAGGAGATTTAGAACGAATTCTCGAACTCCTGGCCATGGAAGAATCCTCCTAACCGTCAAGGCTGGGGGTTTCTTTTTTTCCTGTGCAAAAACATTGATTGGAGCGTTTACTATGGTTTTATTAGGCAGTTTGATTAATGCCCTTGGCATCGCAGCAGGTACACTCATTGGGCTGCTTTTAACAAAAATCCCGGACCGGATTAAGGAAACGGTCATGATTGCGATCGGTTTGTCTGTTTCGATTTTGGGAATTACGATGGCATTTAAAAGCGAGGACTTCTTTTATGTCATTGTCAGCCTGATTGCAGGTGCGGTCATTGGAGAAGTACTCAATCTCGAGGAGAAGCTTCATGCTGTCGGCAGATGGATTGAAAGAAGAATGGGAAAATCAAAATCCGGAAACATTGCTGAAGGATTTGTCACAGCCACTCTTATATTTGTCATTGGGGCCATGGCGATCGTAGGGGCGCTCGACAGCGGATTAAGGGGAGACCACAGCGTTCTGATGACAAAGGCGATGATTGACGGGTTTACAAGTGCAGTCCTTGCAAGCACACTTGGAATCGGCGTTCTCTTATCTGCTATTCCTGTACTCCTTTATGAAGGGGCCATTGCACTGTTAGCGGGAGTCATTCAGTCGTCCATTGAAGAAAAGCTTCTATCGTCCCTCATATCAGAAATGACCGCAGCAGGCGGCGTCATGATTCTCGCCATCGGACTGAATATGCTTCAAATCAAAGCAATCCGCGTTGCAAACCTGCTTCCGGCGCTCCCTGTTATCATTCTGCTTGTGACGATTCAGCATTACTTTTTTTAGTTAAATTTGCGAGTGGCGATCTCCTGATCCAAGAGGAACGGACCACATGCCGTTTCTCTGCATCAATCAAACTGTCGGCAATAAGATTTGCCATGGACACAACCAAGTGAAGCCTTGTATTCTGCAAAACGAAGAATTCCATAAATCCGCTCACATTGACGATTCCGGTTAAATGCATGTCCCCGACAGCCGGAAGGTCTTTATTCACTCCAGCCCCGGGCTTAACAGGTCCCGGACCTACCTGAAACGAACCGACGCTTTTCAGTTTCCCGAGACAGGCATCAATCGCAATAATATAAGGATTCCGGTAAGATGCTTGAATAAAGGCAATCGACTCCTCCAGATTCACGGCATGAACGGGATCCTTCAAAGTTCCGAATACATGAAACCGTTCCATCCCCTTCTCAGCAAGTCTTGTGCCCACAATCGGCCCCAGGCTGTCTCCAGTCGAACGGTCTGTTCCGATACATAAAATAACAATTTCCCTGCCGATCATCTTTGGAAGGAGCGTCAGAATACAGGAGGACAGAAGCTCCTGTGCATCCTGATCTTCATAATAAATGCGTTCCGGATCCTTGAAAGATGAAAACAAGCCCGATTTTAGATTCATAGCCGCTGCCCAGCTCCCTTGTACTCAAAGTACTATCAGTATACGGATTACAGGCGGAATCTATACTAGGGGGATGGAACTTTGACACGCCGTCACTTTTTCCTCATCACCCTGTCAAACTTCAGCAAAACTTGCTAAAATAAAGGCTAGTTGAATCTTACCCTTTAAAACGAGATGATGAGATAGACAGGAGTGAATCCTTTGAATGAAAAGCTAAATGCGAAAATACAAGAATACTTATTGAACGAGGACCTTTGGATTGGAATTGGATTCGGGATCCTGAAAATCATTATGATTATTATTGTGGCTGCTCTGATTATTCGGGTTGGTAATATTACGATACAAAAAGTCCTCTCGCTTAGAGGGAAATCACCTCTTCGCATCTCAGAACGTCGCGAAAATACGCTAGCTAAACTGCTCAGCAACGTTTTAGCGTATGTGGTTTACTTTGCCGCTCTTTTAATGGTTCTCGAAACGATGAGTCTGGATGTCAAAGCTCTTCTTGCCGGAGCGGGAATTGTGGGGCTGGCAGTCGGGTTTGGTGCGCAGAACCTTGTACGCGACATCATCACCGGATTCTTTATTATTTTTGAAGACCAGTTTTCCGTCGGAGATGTGATTCGCGTCGGCGGTTTTGAAGGAACGGTCGAGGAAATCGGACTCAGGACAACGAAAATCAAAAGTTGGACGGGTGAGCTGCACATTTTGCCGAACGGCAGTATTGTGGAAGTGACCAATTTCTCGATTCATAATAGTACGGCGGTCGTCGACATTAACGTGGCATACGAATCGGACATTCAGCATGTGGAAGAAGTCATCCGGGATCTGCTGCGCGTCCTCCCTGCTAAATATGAGGATATGGCGGCTGTACCGGAGCTGCTTGGCGTTCATAACTTCGGGCCATCTGAAATTACGCTCAGGGTCGTTTGCGAAACGGCACCGATGCAGCATTTCTACGTCTCAAGAATGATCCGCAAGGAAATTAAGCTTGTAATGGACGAGCATGGAATCGATATCCCGTTCCCTCGCATCGTGATGTACAACCGGGATGCTAAAGATCCATCCGTTGGAAAGGGTGAGCAAAGTGGCGGATAAGGAATTTGATTTAAATGACATCGTCGAAATGAAAAAACCCCATCCGTGCGGAACAAACCGCTGGAAAATCATTCGTCTCGGGATGGACATCCGGATCAAGTGTGAAGGGTGCGGGCACAGTGTCATGATTCCAAGAAGAGAGTTTGCAAGAAAAATGAAAAAGACGCTGGTAAAAGCAGAACCGCCGGCAGAATAACCGAAAAAGGCCGTTTTTTCTTGTGTTTTCCTGATTTCCTTTCTATAATTGGGGTTGGTTTACAAAAGTACGGCCTAACACAGCAAAGCACGGAAATCGGACTTTGTTTATCATAGAGGAGCTGAACGAAACATGGCTTTAACTGCAGGTATTGTCGGACTTCCGAATGTAGGGAAATCCACTCTTTTTAACGCAATTACACAGGCTGGCGCTGAGTCTGCCAACTATCCTTTCTGTACGATTGACCCGAATGTGGGCATCGTTGAAGTGCCGGACGAGCGTCTTTGTCAATTGACAGAGCTTGTTCAGCCTAAGAAAACCGTTCCAACGGCTTTTGAGTTTACCGATATTGCCGGAATCGTAAAAGGTGCGAGCAAGGGTGAAGGACTAGGAAACAAATTTCTTTCCCACATCCGCCAGGTAGACGCGATTACTCACGTAGTCCGCTGCTTCGAGGATGGAAACATCACGCACGTATCCGGTAAAGTCGATCCAATCGACGACATTGAAACCATCAACCTGGAGCTTGTACTCGCTGACCTTGAGTCTGTTGAAAAGCGTGCTGCCCGAGTTGAAAAGCTTGCTAAGCAAAAGGACAAAGATGCAGTCGCAGAGCACGAAATTCTTTCCAAGCTGAAAGAAGCATTCGAAAACGGCAAGCCAGCCCGCTCGGTTGAGTTCACGGAAGAACAGATGAAGCATGTCAAACAGCTTCACCTGCTCACAAGCAAACCGATTCTTTATGTCGCAAACGTTGCAGAGGATGAAGTAGCCGATTCCTCTAAAAACCCTTACGTTCAAAAAGTAAGAGATTTTGCAGCAAACGAAAACGCAGAAGTGATCGTGGTTTGTGCGAAAATCGAATCTGAAATTGTAGAGCTTGATGCGGAAGAAAAAGAAATGTTCCTAGAAGAGCTTGGCATTGAAGAATCCGGACTGGATCAGCTGATCCGCGCAACTTATCAGCTGCTTGGTCTTGCGACTTACTTTACTGCAGGCGTTCAGGAAGTACGTGCATGGACATTCCGTCTTGGCATGAAAGCTCCACAATGTGCCGGAGTCATCCATACGGATTTCGAACGCGGATTCATCCGTGCCGAAACCGTCCACTACGAAGACCTTCTTGCGGCAGGAACAATGGGTGCAGCCCGTGAAGCCGGAAAAGTCCGTCTTGAAGGAAAAGAATATCTTGTGAAAGACGGAGACGTTATTCACTTCCGTTTTAACGTTTAATTTGAAGGAGAAGGCTCTTGAGGGAGCCTTCTTTTTTTGTGGGATTGGGTGGGCGGTTTGCAGAGGGCGGGGTCAGTCCCCAAAAATTTCACCGGATTAAAGCTCCGGCACCGCCTCTCTCAAGCCTTGCTGTGTAAAGGCTCACAGGCCCTTGGTCTCTGTCCCCTTATGCGGTGAAGCAAGACGGGACTGGCACCGTGCCAGTCCCCTGAAATTTCACCGGATTAAAGCTCCGGCACCGTCTCTGGAAACCCCTGCGGTATATGAGCTTACAGACTAAGGCCTCTGTCCCCTGATGCGGTGAAGCACAGCGGGTCAGGCGCCTTCAGCAGCAGAGCTGAAATCCCACACCCCATCATCAAATATCGCACCCTCCGCAACCATTTACACCAAAACCGCTCCGCTTCCCCTCAAATTAAAGGAAGCGCCTTGCCAAATCCCAATCCATTTGGTATAATTCTAACTTGTGAGTAATTGAATATTGCTCCTTGCTCTCATATGCTTGAGAGCCGTTTAGACCAAGAGGAGGTGTAGAGTAATGACAAACTACGAAATTATGTACATCGTACGTCCAAACATCGAAGAAGATGCGAAGAAAGCTCTTGTTGAGCGTTTCAGCGGAATTCTTTCTGACAATGGTGCGGAAGTAAAGGAAACGAAAGAGTGGGGCAAACGTCGCCTTGCTTATGAAATCAACGATTTCCGCGATGGTTACTATCAGATCGTTAAAGTTGCATCTGAAGCAGAAGCGGTTCAAGAATTTGACCGTCTTGCAAAGATCAGCGAAGACATCATTCGTCACATCGTGATTAAAGAAGAAGAATAATTGCAGCCGATCATAAATTTTCTAAATAAAGGATGGTCTTCATGATCAATCGTGTCGTTCTCGTCGGAAGACTTACAAAAGACCCTGAACTTCGTTATACACCAGCGGGGGCAGCTGTTGCCACCTTCACTCTTGCAGTAAACCGTACGTTTACGAACCAGCAGGGGGAAAAGGAAGCAGACTTCCTTAACTGTGTCGTATGGAGACGTCAGGCCGAAAATGTGGCAAACTTCTTGAAAAAAGGCAACTTAGCAGGCGTTGAAGGCAGATTGCAGTCTCGCAGCTATGAGGATCAAACAGGACGCCGTGTGTATGTTACTGAAGTTGTGGCCGACAGTGTGCAGTTTTTAGAGCCTAAGGGATCTGGAAACAGCGGCGGTGGCGGAAACAGCAATAACTTTTATGATGGAGGCCAGTCTCAGGGCGGCCAGAGATCATATGGTGGTTCAGATCAGCAGCGGAATAATAACAACAATCAAGGCCGTACAAGCTTTGATGATGATCCATTTGCCAATGATGGACAACCGATTGATATATCAGACGATGATTTGCCATTCTAAAAACTAAAATCCAATTCGAAAGGAGTGTATGACAAATGGCAGGAGGACGCAGAGGCGGTCGCGCGAAGCGCCGTAAAGTTTGTTTCTTTACCTCTAACGGAATCACGCACATCGACTACAAAGATGTTGATTTGCTTAAAAAATTCGTTTCCGAGCGCGGTAAAATTCTTCCTCGTCGTGTAACTGGTACAAGCGCTAAATACCAACGTAAATTGACTGTTGCTATCAAACGCTCACGCCAAATGGCATTGCTTCCATACGTTACAGGCGAATAATGTTTAAAAAGGCACCCAATTGTGGGTGTCTTTTTTTTTCGCTCAGAATGGGATAACTCTGATGGATGAAAGTCAAAAAGTTCATGAGGTATTTAGTTGTACTACTTTCATTGTTATCACTCCAAAGGCTCATTTTAGAATGGAGTTGATTAGACGTCTGGAGCGGAAATCAGCAGCCAAACTAAATAGAGCTTATTTAATGATCAAAGATGATGATACATTATGTTATAATTTTACAAAAAATACATAGTTCTCAAAGCAGGACTGAAGTATCACTCAGGAGGACAAAATGATTTTTACAGGAGATTATTTTGATAACTACCGTTTAGAGGAACTATCCAACGAAATAATGGAAGCAGCAGAAAAAAAATTAAAGGTGAAGCTGCCAGCTGCCTATATTGAATTAATGAGGGTACAAAACGGCGGAGAACTTAAGCTTAAAAAGTTTGTAAATGAAATACTAGAAGATGGGTTTATAGAAATTGAATATTTATATGGGATAGGCAAAAAAAGCGGAGAAGGAATTCTCATCGATTCTTATACGCGCAAGGAATGGGGACTATCCAATAAGTTAGTTTATCTGAACGGAGACAGCCATAATTGGATTGCCTTGGATTATCGCAGATACATAGGGGATAATCCGCCTGTGGTTTATTTAGATATTGATACAAAGGAAAAAATACAAATTGCTGAGGATTTTACGGATTTCTTAAACAGACTGACTGTTTTAGAAGAACAGAATGAACCGTTTGATTTTTTTGAAGAAGAGTTTGTAAGAGAAGAAGTGGAGGAAGCATTATTAATTGGCGCCAATAAATATCTAATGACTGCAGGTATCAGATACTTTGGACTGCACGATGAGAACTTAAATTGGTTCTTAACACAAATTGAGAGTTCAACAAAGAGAATGATGGAAGCACGTTCATATGAAGATACTTATACATTAGATTGTTATTTAAATACCATAATTTTGATAATAAAAAGCAGGAAGCATGACCTTAAAGATTATCCGCAAGCAAAAGATTTTTTTGATCGATTAACTAATTTTCCGCCTGAACTCGATGACAATTCAATGATAAAGAGAAAAAGCGAAAAAATTCAGCATTATTTGCTTTTAGAGCAAGAACGTTTGCTTCAGTAAATTGTACTAATAATTATTTGTCTACGGATAAAGTATGGTGTAGATTTTTGACACCTGTTGATTGGAGCGGAAGGCGTGAGACTCCTGCGGGAGCAGCGGGACAGGTGAGACCCCGCAGTGGCGCAGCCAGGAGGAGGCTCACCGCCCGCCCCGCGGAAAGCGAAAGCCTGCAGCGGAAATCAACAGCCAAGTTTAACAGAGCTAATTATTCAGAAACAAGGCCTAAAAAATTGTTGCTTCCACTGAGTTTCCAGCTCAAAAAAGATGAAAAAGGCACCTTTCATCCGTACTAAAAGAGTTACTAATCGCAGGTAAAATCCACAGGTAAGTTCAACGAAGTTTTTATACATAAGACAGCAAGTGGCCGCTACTCCTCTTTACCCCAAAAAAATGATATAATTGAATCGTACATAACAAGGTGAAGGCTGCTTACAAGAGCAGTTTTTTATTTTTACGGATAGAGAGGATTTTTCTCCCCCTTGTGATTTAAGCTGAATGAGGTGAACCTGTGAAACGCACGAAAGCCCTGACAGAGGGAGCGATTATGCTTGCTCTTTTTACTGTTGCCGTCTTAATTACCATCACCGTCCCGCTTCTGGGGATAATTACTTCATTTGCCCTGCCTATTCCTTTCATTGTATATGCATTAAGGCATGACACGAGGAGCAGTCTTCTTTTGTTTGCCGCGTCTTTGCCGGTCGTTTTTATAACGGGATCAATCAGTGCCTTGCTTGCTGCAGCACCGACTGCTTTAACAGGGATCATCATGGGTACACTTTATAAGAAAAGAGGAAGTGCTCCGGCTGTTATTGGCGGGACCTTTGCGTTCCTCGTTACCATCCTTGGAGGCTATGTGATTTCGGTTCTTTTTTTTCAAGTGAATCCTCTAACCGAATTCAAGTCTATTATGACGGAATCCATGAATATGGCGACATCCTTTATGAAAACGATGGGTCAGCCTCCGAAGGAAGAACAGATGAGGCTTCTGCGGACTCAAATGGAACAGTTTTTCACATTGATGCCGACAGTTGCAGTAATGTGCAGTTTCTTTTTCTCAATCATTACTCATGCAATTGCATCTGCTATTCTTAAAAGACTGAAACTTGAAGTAAAGCCTTTAAAGCCATTCAGGGAATGGAAGCTGCCGCAAAGTATTGCATGGTATTATTTGGCGGTTGTTCTGCTGAGCTATATTGGATTCGAGAAGGGATCCTACGCGAGCATGGCTGTGTCCAATGTATTCTTTATCCTGATGATTTTGTTAGTCATCCAAGGGTTTTCTTTCCTGTTTTACTATGCTTACGTAAAGGGAATATCAAAAAGCATTCCCATCACGGTTGTTATTATTTCCCTATTCCTCTCAATTTTGCTTTATCCAATTCAATTCTTAGGTATAATTGACATAGGATTCAGATTAAGGGAGAAAATTACTCCAAAATCTTAATGGTTTTACAAAACGGTATCACTGTTGCGAGGAGCTGAAACAGATGCCAAGTTTTTACGAAAAGCGCTTATTCCGTTACCCTATATACGCTTTATATAGCGTGACAGTGATCGCTCTAGCAATCCTTTTTTACTATAACTGGATCCTATCCTTCGCAGGCCTTCTTCTTATGGGTTTTACCATTATTCTCCTTATTCAGGCTGATGCCAAAATGAAGTCGGATATGGAAGAGTACATATCCACGCTCTCCTACAGGCTGAAAAAGGTCGGAGAAGAAGCGCTGATGGAGATGCCGATCGGGATCATGCTGTTTAATGATCAGTACTATATAGAATGGACGAATCCATTCCTTGCTTCCTGCTTCGATGAAGATACGCTCGTCGGACGGACGCTTTATGATGTAGCGGAAGGGCTCATTCCTCTTATTAAACAGGAGGTTGACTCAGAGACGCTCTCTCTCCATGACCGGAAGTTCAAGGTGATTATTAAAAGAGAAGAACGCCTGCTTTATTTTTTTGATGTAACGGAGCAAAAAGAGATTGAAAAGCAATATAAAAATGAGCGGACGGTTTTAGCCCTTATTTTCCTTGATAACTATGATGAAGTAACGCAAGGGATGGACGATCAGACGAAAAGCACAATTAACAGTGAAGTGACATCCCTTTTGAATAAATGGGGGAATGAACAGGGGCTGTTTTTAAAGCGTGTCTCCTCTGAGAGGTTTCTTGCTGTTTTAAATGAGCATATCCTCGAAAAATTGGAAAAAAACAAGTTTTCTGTCCTTGATGAAGTGCGCGAGCGAACAGCCGTTTATAATATTTCGCTTACGCTCAGTGTAGGAATCGGTGCCGGACATCACTCCCTTCAGGAGCTTGGAGATCTGGCGCAATCGAGCCTGGACCTTGCTTTAGGCCGCGGAGGAGACCAGGTTGCCATTAAGCAGTCTAACGGCAAAGTGAAGTTTTACGGCGGCAAAACGAATCCGATGGAAAAAAGAACCCGGGTCCGCGCCCGTGTTATTTCCCACGCAATGACGGAAATTGTCACGGCCAGTGACAAGGTTCTGATCATGGGCCATAAATATCCGGATATGGATGCAATCGGTGCAGCCATCGGCGTTCTGAAAGTTGCAGAAGTAAACGACAAGCAAGCGTACATCGTTCTCGATCAGAATGAAATAGATTCGAGTGTTCAAAGGCTTGTAGAGGAGCTTAAGCTTCATACCGAATTGTGGTCCCATTTTATTAAACCGGAAGAAGCGCTTGAAATGGTGACAGAGGAAACGGTGCTCGTTGTCGTGGATACACATAAGCCTTCCCTCGTTCTCGATGAGAAGCTGCTTGGACGTGTTCATGATAAAGTCGTGATTGACCATCACAGGCGGGGCGAGGAATTTATTAAAGACCCTCTGCTTGTTTATATGGAGCCGTATGCGTCCTCTACAGCGGAGCTTGTCACGGAGCTGCTTGAATACCAGCCGAAGCGCCTGAAGCTCAAAATGATTGAAGCAACGGCCCTGTTAGCTGGTATAATAGTGGACACAAAAAGCTTTACGCTCAGAACCGGCTCAAGAACGTTCGATGCAGCATCCTATCTCCGGTCAAAAGGAGCGGACACGATTCTTGTCCAAAAGTTTATGAAAGAGGACATCAACCATTTCGTGAAACGCTCCAAGCTGATTCAGAACACCGAGCTGCTCGAGAATGGCGTAGCGCTGTCAATGGACTCTGATGAAAACGGGGATTATTTCGATCAGGTTATCATTGCTCAAACAGCGGATACTCTCCTTTCAATGAGCGGAGTTTCAGCTTCGTTTGTTCTGGCGAGGCGCAATGAAAATACGGTTGGAATCAGTGCAAGGTCGCTTGGGGATGTGAATGTTCAGCTGATTATGGAAGCACTGGACGGCGGCGGGCACTTGACGAACGCGGCCACCCAGCTTCATGACATCACGGTTGCAGAAGCGGAAGAGAGATTAAAGCAAGCAATTGGCGACTATTTTGAAGGAGGAATTAAGGCATGAAAGTAGTTTTTCTTAAAGATGTTAAAGGCAAAGGAAAAAAAGGCGAGGTAAAAAACGTAGCGGACGGCTACGCGCACAATTTCCTGATTAAACAAGGTCTTGCTGTAGAAGCAAACAATGCAGCAATGTCAGCACTTAATGCCCAAAAGAATAAAGAGAGCAAAGAAGCAGAACAAGAGCTTCAGCAGGCGGAAGAGCTGAAAAAAACACTTGAAGAGCTTACCGTTGAACTGAAAGCGAAATCTGGAGAAGGCGGACGTCTATTCGGTTCCATCACAAGCAAGCAAATTGCCGATGAGCTGAAAAAGGTCCACTCCATCAAAATCGATAAGCGCAAACTGGACCTTCCGGATGCGATCCGAGGTCTTGGATACACAAACGTACCTGTGAAGCTTCATACCGAAGTAACAGCAACTCTAAAGGTTCATGTAACGGAAGAATAAGCATGGAAAGTTAACCCATTGCCGCGTTTTACAAAATGCGGAAAATCAGGGTTTTCTGAGGATTGAAAGCAGCATGAGAGGTGATAGAGCTGATCAGAAAAAATTCTGTTACAGCTTCTATCACCTTTTTCTTATATAATAGAACAAGTACGTGCCATTTTAACCTAAAGGACGGTGCTCGAACTTGAATGAACTATTCAATGACCGAATTCCGCCGCAGAATATAGATGCTGAACAAGCTGTACTAGGAGCCATTTTTCTTGAACCGCAAGCCTTAACGATGGCTTCAGAAGTATTAATACCTGAGGATTTTTACCGGGCTGCGCACCAGAAAATTTATAACACGATGCTCCAGCTTACCGACAAGGGCGAGCCTGTAGATCTGGTCACCGTTACCTCTGATCTCGCAGATGTAAATCTGCTTGAAGAAATTGGAGGGGTCTCCTATTTATCAGACCTTGCCAACTCAGTACCAACAGCGGCGAACGTAGAATATTATGCAAGAATTGTAGAAGAAAAATCGATTTTAAGAAGACTAATCCGGACGGCAAGCACGATTGCCCAGGAAGGCTATACACGCGAAGACGAAGTGGCCGATCTCCTGACAGATGCTGAAAAAAGCATCATGGAAGTAGCACAGCGCAAAAACGCAGGCTCCTTCCAGAGCATTAAGGATGTCCTCGTTCAAACCTATGATAATATTGAACTTCTTCACAACCGAAAAGGAGACATCACGGGAATACCAACCGGGTTCTCTGAGCTCGACCGGATGACGGCAGGCTTTCAGCGAAACGACCTCATCATCGTTGCCGCCCGTCCTTCCGTTGGTAAAACCGCCTTCGCCCTGAACATTGCCCAGAACGTCGCGACCAAGACAGATGAGAACGTTGCGATTTTCAGCCTCGAGATGGGGGCCGACCAGCTCGTTATGCGTATGCTCTGTGCAGAAGGCAACATCAACGCCCAAAACTTAAGAACCGGTAACCTGACAAGCGAGGACTGGGGAAAGCTCACCATGGCTATGGGAAGCCTTTCTAACGCAGGAATCTATATCGATGACACCCCAGGGATCCGCGTCAGTGAGATCCGCTCGAAATGCCGCCGTCTCAAGCAAGAGGCCGGCCTCGGCATGATCCTGATCGATTACCTGCAGCTCATCCAGGGAAGCGGCCGAAGCAAGGATAACCGCCAGCAGGAGGTATCCGAAATCTCAAGAACGCTCAAATCCCTGGCCCGTGAGCTCAAGGTGCCCGTCATCGCCCTGTCCCAGCTCTCCCGTGGAGTGGAGCAGCGCCAGGACAAGCGTCCGATGATGTCCGACATCCGTGAATCCGGAAGTATCGAGCAGGATGCCGACATCGTCGCCTTCTTATACCGTGACGATTACTACGACAAAGAATCCGAAAACAAAAACATCATCGAAATCATCATCGCCAAACAGCGTAACGGTCCCGTGGGAACCGTCTCCCTGGCGTTCGTAAAAGAATACAACAAGTTCGTGAACTTGGAGCGGAGGTTTGACGACGCTCCAGGGGCTTAGAGGCTGCACCCTTTTTGGGGTGTGGTCTTTTTTATTGCGATCATTTTTTTCAAATGGTCCTCTACCATGTCCGCTTCCCGTATCTTTAAATTACCTAAATAAATGATCACTTCCCGATTATCCGATAAAAACAGGATCAGTCTATCTTCAATACGGCGGTAGCCTTCTAAATAGCGGAGGCTGATTTTTTCATACGAAAGACGTTTCGCAGATAAAGCATATCTCTTCGAATGACAAGATAGTTTCGTTTCTTCATTGTTAGACTATAGATTCCTAAGCCAATTAACGGAAAAGAAAGGAACAGAAAATAAGAGAAGTTGGATAATGAATGCCAATCCCAGCCAATTGCCGACAAAATCATAAACGGAATGGCTAGCGGTATTGCGCCGGCTGCGATAGTGAATACTCCCATTTCTCCATTTTCTTTGTATTTGAACTCCATATCCACCCTCCTGAGCATTTCTTTGTGGAATAAATACCCAGTTGTGATTAGTTGTAAGCACAAAGTGCCTGACCCGCACTCTGCTAACAAACGAAAGCTCCGGCACCGCCTCTGTTTAAGCCTTATTTATCAAGGTCCCAGCCAGTACAGCCTCTGTCCCCGGCTGCGGTTAAGCAAAACGGGACTGGCACCGTGCCAGTCCCGTCATTCGCTAGCAGACTAAAGCTCTGGCACCACCCTTCACAAAGTCAGCAGGCGCAACGGTTTGTAAGAGGCTGTCTCTGTCCCCTTATGCGGTGAAGCAGAGCGGGACAGACCCCACGCCCCGCACCCCGCTTCTATATGTTAAAATTAGAATAATTATGTAAATAGCTAGGAGCAGATCATGTCACAAATATGGATTGCAGAAGAAAGTATTTCAACGAAGTTTTTGGATGATTTGGGACACCATATGAGGCTTGATGGAGAACTCGAAACGGCCTACTTTGTTAGTGCAGACGGAGAGGATTACATAGAGGAAAATAAAAACTTCTTACTGGAGTTTTTAATTCACCGAAACAAGTATCCTCTGTTTGTCACTTTTAATGTCTATGATGAACAAGCACACGAATACATTACTTTTTTAAATCAGAATAATATTGAATTTATATTAAAACACCTTGATGAAAAAAAAAGCTATTATGATTTTTCAGGCAGGCATCTATACCACCCGCCATGCTTTACTGCAATGATTCATGATCCCGCTGCTTTATCACTGTTACTTAATGAAACCTATTGGCTGCCATCTCAGAACGAATTTTATTCCATTTCTTTTTCAGACAATTTAACGTTTGAGTTAGGGGAAGTTAGGGAGTGGGGAAGAAAAAAGAAACGCTCAATCCCAACCTTCAAAATGGAGGAGGAAACGGCTTTTATTACAATTTACCACGATGGGGCAGGATTTAATTTGTTTTCAAACGAGGATAAAGATAGCTCCCTTGATAGATTTATTTCAAATTTGCCAAAAGGAACCGTTATTACACAGATAAACGATCGTTTAACGGATGAATAAAAACATCCAAATAAAAGATACGAAAAAGGCCGGGCTTTTTGAATTTGCCGGCCTTTTTCGCCTTATTCTCCAACCTTCCTAAACTCCATCAAATCCAAATTAGCATTCGGTGCATAAACCTGCAGGGTTTGGATGCCTTTTTCCAGACGGATGCTGGTTTCGAAGGTTTTCCACGTATCCCATCCGCCGGTCTGCGGGATGTTCGCCTCAGCTCTGGCATCTGCCTGTTCCAGTTTAATCTCGCCTTGAGGCAGATCGCCTGTGTACTGGTTTCCTACTTTTCTGAGAAGAGTGAATTTCCCGCCGTCTCGACCGGATGCTGCAAGAAATGTAACCGTATATTCCCCAGCTTCCTTGACGTCAACGGCATATTGCATCCAGTCGCCTTCGTCAATCCAGCCCACGCTGGTTGGACCGTTTTGAACTCCAAACATGTCCTGATAGTTTTCCGCTTCAATGCGGGTACCTAATGGATCAAGTACAGCCGGTTTGACAAGGCGTTTCATCACAATGTTATCGATCGTTACGCCCGCACGATTTCCGCCTAAAAGAAATTCGATCACACTGTTCGGATCGCTTTCCGAAGGCTGAATCAGCAATCGGTAGGATTTCATGTCTGCTGTAAGCGGGATTTGTTCGGTTTTCGTATAAAAGGCTGAGCGGTTCTCATTTGTTACCTGAAATCCGATATTCCGCTTTGCATCCGCTTTTGCGTCAAAGGTCAGGATATAGGCCGCGTTCTCTTCAAGATTCAGCTTGTTTTGACTTAAGCGAATCGCATCAGCGTAGCTTCCGGTACGCTTAATATCCACATGAAGCTTGCGTACCGGAATGGCTTCACCGACTGAAGCCTCGGCTTTAGATCCTTTATCCGCGGCAAGGTCCCAGAATTCCATGCGCGCCGTCCCCTGGTCAAAGGTTCCGTTGTAAATGTAGTTTCCGTTAGGCAGGACTTTTTTCGGTGCATTTGGATCCTTTGGAAGCTTTACGAGCTTTACATGGTCAATCCAAACTGGAAGATCCGATCCCTGGCCCAGATTAAATTCCAGACGCGCATGAGGATCCGTCTCGCTTTCCATCGTAAACTCATAGCTAAAGGACTGCATCTTGTCCGTAAGGGAAAGAGTTTGATCAGATAAATATCTCGTATAGCTGCGTTCGGGACCCGAAATATTGATACCAGCCGCACGAGGGCCAGTAGACCGGGCATCAAAGGTCAGTTTATAGCGCTCTCCCTTTTCAATCGGAAGGTTAGGCTGCACAAATTGGATGGCATGTACGGCATTCCCTGGTTTCGTGATGCTGATTTTTGCTTCACCGTTCACGGATTCTGCCGTTCCTTCTCCTCCAAACAGGCTGGAAGGCTCAAACGGCTGGAATTTCCACTCATTGAGGCCGGCCTCGAACTCCCCGTTATACACATAGTTTCCGTCAGCAAGCGGGGGACGAAGATCCGCAGCTGTCTCTTCAGCCACCGGTCTTTCCCCGGCCTCGCGATACTTTCCGTCCAATTCATACACTCTTACATAATCGACGAGCATCCGGCTTGGGAAGACCGTGGTGCTGTCCGGATAGCCAGGCCAGTTTCCGCCAACAGCTACGTTCAGCTGAAGGAAAAAGTCACGGTCGAAGGGAGCGGGATACGTGTAGGGTGCAGCAGCATTTTCATTTTTACTGTACCAGTCATTTTGCTTTGCATAAAGAACGCCATCCACGTACCATCTGATCTCACCGGGCTCCCAGTCAATCGAGAAGGTGTGATAGGCTTCTGAGAAATCCATCGCGCCTTGTGGAAGGCGATACATTTCTCCTGTGTTTTTCCATGGCAGTCCATAATGCAGCGTGCCATGCACTTCATTCGGAGCATGTCCGAGCAATTCCATAATGTCAATTTCTCCTGAGGCAGGCCACCCTGAGTACAGATCATAGTCTGTCGGCATCATCCAGATTGCCGGCCACATGCCTTGGCCTTTTGGGAGCTTTGCACGAATTTCGTAGCGGCCGTACGTCCAGTCGCCTTTGTTTTGCGTGGTCAATTTGGCAGACGTATACTCATTGCCGCCCAGAGCCTCTTTATGCGCTTCAATGACAAGGGAACCATTCTCCAAACGGGCGTTTTTTGAGCGGTTCGTATAATTTTGAAGCTCATTATTCCCGTAGCCACCGCCTCCCTGGATAAAATTCCACTTGCTTTCATTGATCGCGGATCCGTCAAATTCATCCTGCCATACAAGATTCCAGTTTTCCTTTTGGATCTGGTTTTCCTTCAAGGCAATCTGTTCAAAATCAAGGACCCGATTCGCTGAATCCAACAGATAAACGCCGGCATACTTGTTGATTTTCGGATCAACACCTGTCAGGTCAGAACCGGAGCGGTATGGATTCGTCACCGTTCGTCCTTTCGGCGCCAAATCGCCGGTTTTAACTTTGCCGAACGGTTCATTTGATACCTTTACGGCAACGTGATGCGATGTTGGAACGGGGATAATCAGTTTAGCTGTCCCGTGATCCTTCCCCTTAATGGCAACGGGATGGAACGGGATCGCCTCCTTGCTGCCTGCAGCCTGTGCAGGGCCTGTAAACCCTGCGATCAGCATGCAGGAAATCATCATACCAGTTAATTTGCGCATCTCTTAACCTCCTTGATTTTGTCCAAAAGGCGAATTAAGAACCGATCTGCAAGGAAGGTGTCCGCTGCTTAATGATTTCTGCATACCGATAGGCACTGTCCTTCCAGATTCGTTCCTGAGAATCAAAGTCCACATAAATCATGCCAAAACGTTTGGCATAGCCGAAGCTCCATTCAAAGTTATCGAGCAGGGACCACAAGTAATAGCCTTGAATATTCATGCCCATCTCATTCAAATCAGAGACGGCTTGAAGGTGCCTTTCAATATAATCGGTGCGAAGGGAATCATGCACCCTTCCATTCTCCACCTCATCATCATAGGCGGCCCCATTCTCCGTTATGTAGATTGGGAGGTCCGTGTATTCTTTACGGAGTCTGATAATCAGGTCTTTAAATTCATCCGGAGCGATGTCCCAGCCCATCCCGGTTTTATCATAATCCGAATAAGCGCCTTTGCTCATAAAATCTTGGGCTGCGCTGAATTCGACGATGGCCCGGCTGTAGTAGTTAATTCCGAAAAAGTCACATGGAACCGAAATGGTTTCCAAGTCTCCTTGTTTAATAAAATCATAGGAGTGAACGTATTTAGAAAAGAGATTCATCATATCTGCCGGATAGCTGCCTTTGAAAATCGGATCCAGGAACCATCTGTTAGAATAGCCATCTGCATTATTCGCAGCAAGCAAATCGTTCGCTGAATCGGAAGCTGCATAAACAGGGGACAGGTTCAGCGTAATACCGATTGGAGTGAGGGATGAAAACTCCTGTTTCAGCATGTTCACAGCTTCTCCGTGTGAAAGCAGCATGTGATGAACGGCTTTAACGGCTTCTTCCATGTTCGTATGGCCTGGTGCATGAACGCCCTGATGGTATCCAAGAAAGCCTGCGCACCAAGGCTCATTGTGCGTAATCCATGAATCAACGAGATGATCAAGCTCCGTAAAGCAAGCTCTTGTGTAATCGAGGAACCATTTCACCGATTCACGGTTTGTCCAGCCGCCTTCTTCATGCGCCCACATAGGCAGGTCCCAGTGATAAAGCGTAACCGCAGGCTTGATGCCTTCTTCCTGAAGCCGCTTCGCCAGATTTTTATAAAAGGCCATACCTTCTGCGTTGTACTCGCCTTTCTTAGGGAAAATACGAGGCCAGGCAATGGAGAAGCGATAAGCATCGACGCCCAGGTTTTTAATGATTTGGATATCTTCCTCAAAACGATGGTAGTGGTCACATGCCGTATTTCCGTTGTGCTGCCGGTAAACCTTGCCCGGGGTGTCGCAGAATGTATCCCAAATCGAAGGGGTCCTTCCGCCTTCGTTGTATGCTCCTTCAATCTGATAGGAAGACGTTGCTGTACCGAAAATAAACTCTTTAGAAAAATTCATTTCACTTCACTCCTTATTCTTTGATGGCTCCAGCTGAGATGCTGTTGATGATGTATTTAGATAAGAAAAGAAACGCAATCATGATCGGCACGACGGAAATGGCAATGCCGAGATACATGGATCCAAGATTTTGAGCCACTTGAGAACCTTTTAAAAATCCCATTAAGACCGGCAGTGTGTACTTTTCCGGAGAGAAGATCAGCACTAAAGGCATAATGTAGTTGTTCCAGGAACCAATAAAGGTGAAAATCGACATCGTGGCAATAGCGGGCATCATGATGGGAATGGCCACAATGTGAAAAATCTTAAACTCGCTGGCCCCGTCAATTCTTGCTGCTTCTATTAAACTCGGATGAAGGGTCGTCAAAATATATTGCCTCAAGAAGAAAACAACAAATGGGCTTGCAACAGCCGGGACAATGAGCGGAATATACGTATCAAGAATCCCTAATGTCTTGGACAATTCATAAAATCCAATTAAACCAAGCTGTCCGGGCACCATCATCATGACGAGCATGAAAACGAAGAGAAAATTCTTCCCTTTAAACGTGTAAAAAGCGAATCCGTATGCAGTCAGGGCTGAAAAATACCCCGTCAGGATCGTTACAAGAACCGAGATGAAAAGACTGTTTTTAAAGCCCGTCCACACATTCACATAATCCATCATCGTTTGATAGTTCTCGAGAAGAGCATTGCCGGGCACGAGCGTAAAGCCTGTTAATATCGCTTCATTGGATCGCGTCGCATTAACGAGCATCATCAGGAAGGGAACAAAGCAGACAATGGCCAAAACAGTCATGCCGATGTAAAGAATCCCTTTGATGATCCGGTCTTTTCCGCCTTTAGGCTTTGGCTGAAGAGAGACAGGCTTTGATTTGAATTCAGTAGAAAGAGTTTTGTTCGTTTCAATCATTTTTTACACCTGCCTTGCTTGTTTTCTGTCGCTGCTGTACATCGATCTGAAGACGACGGCAGAGAAAATGACCGTGATGATAAATAATCCATAGGCGACCGCGGATGCGTAGCCATAGTTGTTGTACTTGAATGCCTGATTGTATAAATACAGAACCATCGTGTTCAGCGATCCGTCCGGCGATCCGATGCCATCGGTAATCAGCATAGGAAGATCGAATAATTGAAGACCACCAATGAGAGAGGTAATCATGATATACAAAAGAATCGGTTTTAATAAAGGCAGGGTAATGCTGACAAGTGTTTGCCAGCGGTTTGCGCCATCGATCAGAGCGGCTTCGAAATAGTCAGTGGAGATTCCGGAAATCCCAGCCATGATGACAATAAAGGAATGCCCGAACCACATCCACGTTAAGATCAGGGAAACGGAAATTTGAGCGGTGGCTGGTTCATTCAGCCAGTTAATTGGATCAGAGATCAATCCGAGGTTCATGAGAACAACGTTCAGCGAGCCATGCTGCCAATCCAGCAGGATCCCGAATAATAGAGCAACGGAGCTGACCGTTATCAAATTTGGCAGATAAAAAATCGCCCGGAAAAACGATTGGCCCTTCATTTTCAGCCGCATATCGGAAAAAATGGCGGCAAGAATCAACGCAAGTCCCATTTGCAACGCAAAATTAATGCCCCAGATTTTCAGCGTGTTGACAAAGGCCTGCACGAAGAAGGAATCCGTTAAAAGACGTGTATAATTCGCTAATCCGACAACCTCAGCAGTTCCGCTGCCGGTATAATTTGTAAAGCTGTAATAAAACGTGAGCGCAACTGGATAGATACTGAATACTAAGAAGACCAGCCAAAACGGTGCGATAAAAAAGTACCCATACCGGTTTAAATTTTTCACCTTTTTCCCTCTCTTTCAAGAAGTACAAGCGGCCTAAAGCTTGTTAAGCCGCTTGCTGCTTATCATTTATTTGGAACCGTTAAATCCGGATACGCATTTTTCGCTTTCATATAAAACTCTTTAATCGCGTCATCCTTGGATTTTTTTCCATCCGTATATTGTTTAACCGCATTGCCGTAAAGGGTATCAAGCTGCTGATCATACTTCGTTACGATTCCCGGCTTAATATTTTGAGCCTGATCAAGGAAGAATTGATAATTATTTTGCCCGCCAAGGAATTCGTCTTTAAAATCACCTTTAATTTCATCTGTAACAGGAAGGTAGGATAGAACATCTCCTGTTTCTTTCGCCCAATCCTTAAGGAAGTCTTTATCCTGCGTCATCATTTTCACGAAATCGTAAGCCAGTTCCTTGTTCTTTGATTTGCTGTAAACACCAAGCCATGAACCGCCCCAGAAATATGGACTCGGACCGCTTGTAACTGCCCAATCACCCGTGGATTTTTTTACATTTGTTTTCAAAACACTATGCAGACCCCAAGTAGGAAGTACATAGGAGAACACATTGGTTTCAACTGTCTTTCCGTTCTCTTTAACCTTCACGACTTTATCCATGGATTCGAACCACGATGGGGACCATTCTGCAGCATTGGCTGTGTAGCCTTTCGTCTTCATTTCTTTTGCATAGTCCATAAATTCAACTTTTCTGTCAGTCAGCTGCAGCTGATTTTTATCATTTACCCATGGTTCAGGTGCATCGCCTTGAGCAAACCAGCGGATTGCGCCCTCATCCGGGAACATGCGGTAGCCTTTCGCTTTCAATTTTTCTGCTGTTGCAAACACACTGTCCATAGAAGACATCATTTTCCCCACTTCAGCAGGATCATCCGTTCCAAGAACCTCTTTCGCAATGCTTCGCTTGTAATAAACACCGCCTGGAGTCGTCTGCCAGGAAAGAGCTCTCACCTTTCCATCCTTGTCTTTTCCCATATCAAATACGTAAGGAATGTATTGATCTGATAACTTTTCAGCATCGTATGGGGATTTTGAAAGGTCTTCCCAATATCCCGCATCCACCCATTGCTTAATAAAGGCAAGCTCACCCGTAAATACGTCAGGAGCTCCCACGCCGCTTTCAAGAACCGGCTTTAGCTTCGTTGGATAGTCTGCAATCGGAACGATGGTCAGCTCCACCTTCACGCCATTCTTTTCTTCAAATTTTTTAATAGGCTTCTTCAATTCATCTGTAAATGACCAGATTCTCAAATCAATGTCTTTACCGCCTTTTGATCCGTTTGCACTTTGTGAACCTGAACAGCCTGCCAAAATCCCGATTAATAGAACAAGCGACAAGAAAATACTGAGTGTTTTCTTCATCATGTAGCCCCTTTTCAAATGGTATTGGAAAATAAGTGCTTTACTTACTGTTCGAAAGCGGTTTCGATTTCCGGTAAAAAATAAACATAAAACCGAAAGCGGTTTCGTTTAACTGCAAAAAAATAGACTGAAAGCGGTTACTGTAAAAGTTAAAAAAAATTAGGTTAAAGCTCGGCAGGATTCGCGTTCTATTAATTGAATTGGAATCATTTCAGATTTTATTGATTTCTTTTTCTGGACAATCTGACTCACAAGCAGACTCGCTGCCTGTGCACCAAGTGCATCTGTATCCTGTTTGATGGTTGTTAATTTAGGTGTTACATAGCTCGCCATTTCGATATCGTCAAAACCAATAATCGAAAAATCATCCGGAACAGCAAGACCATGGTCTTTAATGGTTTCCATTGCACCAATCGCCATTTGGTCTCCAGCTATGAAAATGGCTGTAGGACGATCCTTCAGTTTTAAAAGCTGTTCCATTGCTGCTCTGCCTTCCTGAATGGAGAACATCCCTCCGTTTACAAGATATCCTTCAGGTATAGCAAGACTGCTTTTCTTCATTGCCTTCTCATATCCATCAATTCTTGCCTCACCAGTAAATGTTTCGGAATCACCTGAAATATGGGCAATCTTGCGGTGGCCGAGTGATATGAGGTAATCTACTGCAGTCTCAGCTCCAGTCACATTATCAGAATAAACGACACTGCTGTTAACCTCATTCATGTCAATCACGACAATAGGAATGTTGCTGTCCAGAATTTCCAGCACCTGAGGATCATTTTGGTCAGAGCAGATGATGATAATGCCATCCACACCTCTGTATGTAAAATGCTCCAGATAGGTCGTATTCCGGTTGCGGAGATTTCTGGAAGGGAAAATGAGGTCATACCCTTCATTTTCCGCATGCTTGCGAAAACTTTCAATGACAGCATTAAAGAATGGATGCTTCATCCCCACTTCATTTTCCTCCGTAAACATGACTCCAATTGACCATGTTTTTTTGGTGGAAAGGGACTGGGCGTGAGAATTAGGCAAGTAACCCATCTCCGCTGCTACAGTCAAAATGACATTCTTTGTTTTCTCACTAACATCCGGATAATTATTTAATGCTTTTGAAACGGTTGTACTGGAAACCCCAGCTTTTTTTGCTACATCATAGATCGTGGTCATCCTAATCTCCTCTTATCGAAAGCGCTTTCGTTAATTTGTATTATAAGGGTGTGAACTTGGAATAGGCAAGAAAATTTTTTGAATATTTTGGACAGATGACATAGCTTGGGGTCTGACCCGCACTCAGCTAAAGTACGGAAGCTCCGGCACCGCCTCTACTCAAACCTTATGTATCAAGGTCTCAGCCAGTACAGCCTCTGTCCCCGGCTGCGGTGAAGCAAAACGGGACTGGCACCGTCCCAGTCCCGCCATTCGCTATCAGGCTAAAGCTCTGGCATCATCCATCGCAAAACATACAGGCGCAACGGTTTAAAAGAGGCTGTCTCTGTCCCCTTATGCGGGGAAGGAGAGCGGGACAGACCCAGTTCTCGCCTTCCACCCATAAAAACTACACTCCTTCAAAATAAGCGGGGCAGCCTTATTCTCCAACCTTCCTAAATTCAATCCAATCCATATTAGCATTTGGTGCATAGACCATCAGGGTTTGGATTGCTTTTTCAAGATGAATTCCACTTAAAAATGTTTATAATAGGTATAAATGATAGATATTGTAAAAATAAGCTGATTTTTATTATACGGAGGTAGGTTACTTATATGAAATATACTCTTTTAATCGTTCCATATATACAAATCTTACTGAGAATACCCTATTATCTGGAAAATTACGATTATAAGTTACTAATGTTTTCTCATTTCATTACCAGCATTATTAACAGTACATTCGTTACCATATTACTTTTTTTTCTCTTAAAAAACACCAAAATCAATAATTTTTTGAGCATTTTAGTTTTTGGGGCTTTCTCATTTTATGTAACTTTCTTATTTACTGGGACTATTGGATTTCCTTTTCATTCAATCGTATTAAATCAAGTACACCCAACATACTTATTTACAGATAAAATGCAACTCCCTATAAACATAGTCCCTATACTCCCCATGATATCCACTTTGAACAACTCACTGGCGCTATTATATCTTTTTTATAATTTGATGTTATTAGCTCCTGCTACATTCACAATTCTTTACTTTGGATGGATAAAAAACATTAAAAAAATACTACTTTTAACTTTTATTAGTAGTATTTTTATAGAACTAATTCAGTTAATTGAAATGGTCATATTATCTTTTTATGAAATAGATGAACTTAGAGCTGCAGATATTAATGACGTTATACTCAATTTCATAAGTGGAGTAATCGGAATCATTGTTTTTAAAATTTATTTTAAATTTTCCAGTAAATTTAAGTTGCAAAAATATTTTCTTAGTTCTTTTAGAAGCTAAAAAACAAACTCCCTTTAAACGGGGCGTTTGTTTTTTATAAAAGGACCAATAGCTTCCGGATCATTAAAATCTATATTTCTTCTTTCTTCCTAAAACAGGTTGTCATAAGCTCCTAGATCAAAACCATTTATTGAAATGTTGATTCTGAGTTGATCTATTAGAAGCCCAGGGTTTAATATGTTTTCTCCCATTTGTAAACTCATCCCCCTTTGTAATATGTAGTACATGTGCATATTGAGACGAAATTTTCTCCGTTGTGAATTCTTTCATAGACGTAATATTAGCCATAGTCTGTCTCTGGAAAGCGGGATAGACCCGGTATTATGTAAACTGTAACCATCTCTCCACTATCTGCAACCATTCTCCTATTCACGAACGAAAATAACCACCAACCTATTTAATGTTCGGAAAATAAATTGACTTTCCTCCACCTCATTGGTACAATATTGGATGGATTTAGTGTATATAAATGGATTGAAATCGTAAGTTAAATCGCATTCGGAGGTGCAGGTATATGTCTTCAGCAGTAGTAGTTGGAACCCAGTGGGGAGATGAAGGAAAAGGGAAAATCACCGATTTCCTCTCAGAAAATGCAGAAGTAATTGCTCGCTATCAAGGCGGAAACAACGCAGGCCATACAATTAAATTCGACGGAGTCACGTACAAGCTTCATTTGATTCCATCCGGAATTTTTTACAGTGATAAAATCTGTGTAATCGGCAATGGAATGGTTGTTGACCCGAAAGCGCTTGTTCAGGAGCTCGCTTACCTTCATGATAAAGGCGTAAACACAGACAATCTCAGAATCAGCAACCGTGCCCACGTGATTCTTCCTTATCATTTAAAATTAGACGCCGTTGAAGAGGATCGCAAAGGCGCGAATAAAATTGGTACGACGAAAAAAGGAATCGGACCTGCATATATGGATAAAGCAGCGAGAATCGGAATCCGCATCGCTGATCTACTTGACCGTGAATCCTTTGAAGAAAAGCTTGCACGCAATTTAGAAGAAAAGAATCGTCTATTTGAAAAAATGTACGAGGTCGAAGGCTTTAAAATCGAGGATATTCTGAATGAATACTACGAATACGGCCAGCAAATCAAAAAATATGTGTGCGACACTTCCGTTGTCTTGAACGACGCACTGGATGAAGGCCGCCGTGTGCTGTTTGAAGGCGCTCAAGGTGTCATGCTTGATATTGACCAGGGTACGTATCCATTTGTTACATCATCCAACCCGGTAGCGGGAGGCGTAACGATCGGTTCAGGCGTAGGCCCGACGAAAATCAACCATGTAGTCGGAGTTTCCAAAGCGTACACAACCCGTGTTGGAGACGGTCCTTTCCCAACTGAGCTGGATAATGAGATTGGCCACCAAATCCGTGAGGTCGGCCGCGAGTACGGTACAACGACAGGCCGTCCGCGCCGCGTCGGCTGGTTCGACAGCGTCGTTGTCCGCCATGCCCGCCGTGTCAGCGGAATTACAGATCTATCCCTGAACTCCATCGACGTGCTGACAGGCATCGAAACACTGAAAATCTGTGTCGCTTACCGCTACAAAGGCGAAGTCATGGAACACTTCCCGGCAAGCCTTAAAGAACTTGCGGAATGTGAGCCTGTATACGAAGAGCTGCCAGGCTGGACAGAAGACATAACAGGAGCGAAAACGCTTGAGGATCTTCCAGAGAATGCCCGCCACTATCTGGAGCGCGTGTCACAGCTGACAGGCATTCCGCTTTCTATCTTCTCTGTTGGGCCAGATCGTTCGCAAACGAATGTACTTAGAAGTGTATACCGCGCAAACTAATAGATTTAGGAAGGGGAAGCCAGTTAGCTGGCTTCTCTTTTTTTATATAGTAGAGGTTAGTGCTGTTCGGTTTTTACTTTGTACTTGCGGCGGAGAATCCAATAAATGAGGAAAACGGTCCGATATAAGGTGAGGAGAGTCCGATAAAAGATTGAAAGTCCGATAAAAGCAGCGGAGTGTCCAATAAAGAAGAAAAACTGTCCGATATCCTGGGGTGAGTGTCCGATATAAGATGACAAGCGTCCGATATAAGGTTGAGTGTCCGATAAAAAGATAAGTGGCTATTCTCCGATATTCCAAAGATAATCTACTACGTAAAATAACTGTATTCTTTTAAAAAGAAGTAGACATCCCGGCTATCAAACAGCATAATAAATCATGCGTGCAAGAAAGAAATATGGGATTCAAAAAGTATTTTGTCATTTTTGTAAAAAAACTATTGTTTCTTTCTATTAATCTATGCTATTATTAAAAACGTCGCTGAGGCGCTCTGATACTGAGTTTAAAGTGGCAGCAAGGTAGTTTTAAAGGGAGCCATTAGCTCAGTCGGTAGAGCATCTGACTTTTAATCAGAGGGTCGAAGGTTC
>NZ_JAQV02000012.1 GCF_000732485.2 Bacillus sp. SJS
TGGTCCGGTAGTTCAGTTGGTTAGAATGCCTGCCTGTCACGCAGGAGGTCGCGGGTTCGAGTCCCGTCCGGACCGCCATTTATTTTTTCATGATACATATGATAACTTAATTAAAAGTAAGAGGGTTTCAATAAGCGAGAAGGTCGAGGGAGCTGACGAAGAGATTCGAAGCTTAGTGGAAGCCGAAACTATGTGGCTTGGTAGCTCAGTCGGTAGAGCAATGGACTGAAAATCCATGTGTCGGCGGTTCGATTCCGTCCCAAGCCATCCAAAGACATGTTCCCGGTGGAATGTGTCTTTTTTATTGTTTCGGAAGAATGGCTGGCAATCTAATCGCCTTTCTTAGGTTTTTCCGTTGTAATTCTCCTTACAAGGATAATCAGACTGGTTACAAATATTTGTACGTAAGGAACCAGTCCGTATGAAAACACTCCGGTTAGATCTGCGCAAAAAATAATCAGAAATCCTAATCCCATGTTTAAAGGAATGGAGATCCAGTCATTCTTTATGATCCATGATAGGAGAACTGCCATTAAGAAAAAAGGAATGAAAATCAGTTCAAAAATAATCGCCTGTTCAAGAGGCATGAGAAAGAAAAATAATAAACTTAAAAGCAATCCTATCCAAATAGTTGACCCTGTTTTCAATACTCCTCCCTCCCTTCCCCCCAAATGCTATTTGACCCACTGGTAAACCTGTTAAATAATACCCTGATTATTACAAAAACCCACCCATTTATAACAAATTGACCACAATCCCTTAACAATTGGAAGCAAATTGGGCGAGTTTTAGGAAGTTTGTGCTATCTTAAACGGGTGCCTTTTTGAGGCGCGTTTTTTTCCCTGCTTGATGGGGTGTAAATCATAACCTATTGAGCAGCAATGAATTGTTTTCAGGGGGACAACGACTATGAACCAGCCACATAAATCGAAATTTAAGTATGCGCTTGCATGCGGTATTATTACTTCGTCAGTCATGCTCGGAAGCCAAACGGCGTCTGCGGAGGATCAGGTAGCAACGGTTTATCATATATACATAGATGGGAAGAAGCTTGGCACCATCGATAATCAGGAAGTATTGAAGGATGCGGAAGCGGAGATTGTGAAGCGTGCCGGCGGTCAATATGATCAGAAGGGTCTGAATCTGACGGTGGAGGATATGGAAATTGTCCCTGAGCAGATGTTTCAGCCATTAGCGGATAATGAAGGCGCTAAGCAGAACCTCTTGAATGAGCTTGACGTAGCTGCTAAGGCCTATTCTATTGTAATTGGCGGTAAAACGGCGGTTTCCTTTAATTCTAAAGAAGAGGCGGAAAAAACGCTGAGAGATTATCTTCATCAGTTTATGCCGGCAGACCAGCTTGCTGCGTTTGAGGAGCATAAAAGAAGCGGCAAGCCTTTTGAGCCGATAAAAGAGGGAGAATCGCGAATTACGGATATTACGTATTCGGCTGCCCCGGAAATTAAGGAGCAAAAGGTCAAGCCTGAAGATATCCGCAACACCGGACAAGGGCTTGAAGCTTTGCAAAAAGGAACAAAGGGAGAGTCCCTGTACAGCGTGAAAAATGGCGATACCCTGGAGACGATTGCACAGGATTTCAGTCTTTCTGTTGACGAACTGCTGAGGCTGAACGGGAATATGGATCCCCGGACTTCAATCAAGCCAGAAGATACATTGATGGTTGTCGTTCCTAAGCCTTTTATGGAAGTAAAAGTGACAGAGGAATCTTCAAAGGTGGAGGACATTCCTTTTGAAGAGGAGAAACAGGAAAACGGCGATCTTCCAAAGGGTGAAGAGAGCATTTCTCAAAAAGGGGAAACGGGACAGGCCCTTCGTGAGTACATCTATACGAAGGTAAATGGTGATACGGTAACAAGAACGACTGCTAAAGAGGAAAAGCGTAAAGACCCGGTTAAGCAGGTTGTTCAAGTAGGGACGAAGGAAACGTCGAAAGGCGACGGTTCGCTGAGCTGGCCTGCTGTCGGCGGCCAGATTACGAGCAAGCAGGGGCAGCGCTGGGGCCGTGCCCATAAAGGGATCGACATTTCCGGCGTGCAGGATAAGACGATTAAAGCCGCCGATAATGGAAAGGTTGTTTTTGCAGGGAACAGCGGGGCATACGGCAACAAAATTGAAATTGATCATCAGAACGGCATGAAGACGGTCTATGCCCACCTAAACTCCATTACAGTTTCTGAAGGCGATACGGTCCAAAAGGGATCGCAAATCGGGGTAATGGGTTCAACAGGACGCTCCACTGGCATGCATCTTCATTTTGAAGTGTATAAAAACGGAAATTTAGAAAATCCGCTTGATTATGTAAAGCAATAAGAGGAAAGCTGACCTTAAGATGCATCAATAAGGTCAGCTTCTTTTGTTTTCTGACAGAATTCATGCAGAAGGTGGAAATAAGGACATACTATCGGTATAATTAGTCTGTTTAGAACTATAAAAAAGTGACTTTATATAAAATGCGAAACCTTGGCCAAAAGGGGCGATCAATTATGGATAACCGAAGAATATTAGTCGTGGACGATGAAAAGCCGATTGCAGATATACTTGAATTTAACTTGAAAAAAGAAGGATACGATGTCCATTGCTCCTATGATGGAAACGATGCTCTGCAGCAGGTTGAGGAATTCCAGCCGGATCTCATTCTTCTCGATATCATGCTTCCGAGCAGGGACGGAATGGAAGTGTGCCGTGAAGTGCGGAAGAAATACGATATGCCGATTATTATGCTGACAGCGAAGGATTCGGAGATTGATAAGGTCCTCGGCCTTGAATTAGGCGCAGATGACTATGTTACGAAGCCTTTCAGCACGCGTGAGCTTTTGGCAAGGGTAAAAGCCAATCTTCGCAGACAGCAAACCGTCGGAACAGCAGAAGACACGGCGGGTGAAACGAATGAAATCGGCGTCGGTTCGCTCGTTATTCATCCCGATGCGTATGTGGTAACGAAGCGCGGCGAAACGATTGAATTGACCCATCGTGAATTTGAGCTGCTGCATTATCTGGCTAAGCACATTGGACAGGTTATGACGCGTGAGCATTTGCTTCAAACCGTATGGGGCTATGATTATTTTGGAGATGTCCGTACCGTGGATGTGACCGTTCGCCGTTTGCGCGAAAAGATTGAAGACAACCCAAGCCACCCGAACTGGATTGTGACCAGAAGAGGCGTGGGGTATTATTTGCGAAATCCTGAACAGGAGTAGTCTGAATGAATAAAATAGGCTTTTTTCGCTCCATCCATTTTAAATTTGCCCTGATATTTGTACTGCTGATTATTTTGGCGATGCAAATTATCGGGGTGTACTTTGTTAAGCAAATGGAAGAATCACTGAAGTCCAACTTCAATATTTCCATTAATAAACAAATCAACTTGCTTAACTACAGTCTTGGAGTTGAATTCGATAAAGACCGTACAAAAGAAGAGACCGATTCACTCGAGGACGACTTAGCAGATGTATTAAGCGATTATACGACGGGTGATATTGAAGAGGTCCGCGTCATTGACCGCAACTTAAGAGTTCTAGCCACCTCTACCTCCGACACTGATATGGTCGGGAAGAAAATTACCGACATCATGATTAGCCGAGCCCTTTCAACTGAGCTGCAAACTTCTAAAGATGTATTTGACCCTAAAACCCAGAAACGAATCCGAATCTATGCTACGCCCATAAAGAAGAGTGATGGAGAAATCATCGGGGTTGTTTACATAGAAGCCTCTATGGAAGAGATTTTCACGCAAATGAGGAATATTAACAGCATTTTGGCTGTTGGTACTTTACTTTCTCTCCTTATTACAGCTCTTGTAGGGATTTTTCTCGCAAGGACGATTACAAGACCTCTTTCTGATATGAGAAAACAGGCACTCGAGCTTGCAAAAGGAAACTTTGGCCGCAAGGTGCGGATTTATGGAAATGATGAGATCGGCCAGCTTGCCTTAAGCTTTAACCATCTGACGGAGGAGCTTGAAGAAGCTCATTCCCAGACAGAAGGGGAACGGAAAAAGCTTGCATCAGTCATCGCCAATATGACGGACGGCGTCGTTGCCACCAACCGCAAAGGCGAAGTCATTCTAGTCAATGAACCGGCTGCACAGCTGCTGAATGTTTCACATGAAACGGCCCTTTCGATGAAAATCACTTCGCTGCTGGAAATCGAGGAAGAAGTCCAGTTCGATCAGCTGATTGAATCGCAGGAGCCACTCCTTCTTGACTTTAGCTCTGACGATAAACCTCTTATTCTCCGAGTCAATTTTTCTGTCATTGTAAAAGAGCATGGCGGATTTATTGAAGGCTTGATTGCGATTATTTACGATGTAACCGAGCAGGAGAAAATCGATGAGGAGCGGAGAGAATTTGTAGCCAATGTCTCACACGAACTCCGCACGCCGCTTACGACCATGCGCAGCTATCTGGATGCTTTGGCAGAAGGAGCCTGGGAGGATAAAGAGATTGCTCCCCAGTTTCTGAATGTGACCCAGACGGAAACAGAGCGGATGATCCGGCTAGTCAATGATCTGCTGAATTTGTCGAAGATGGACAGCCGCGATTACCGGATTAAACCGGACTGGATCAACTTTACGGTGTTTTTTAATAAAATCATAGACCGGTTTGAAATGACGAAATCGCAAAAAGTGACATTTAAACGCGATATACCGAATGAAGAGCTTTATGTGGACATTGATACAGATAAGATTACCCAAGTCCTTGATAACATCATCTCCAATGCGATGAAATATTCTCCCGAGGGCGGAAAAATCACCTTTAGAATCAAGGTCCTAGAGGAAGAGCTTCTCATCAGCGTAAAGGATGAGGGTGTAGGAATTCCGAAAGACAGTGTGAAAAAGATTTTCGAGCGTTTTTACCGCGTGGATAAAGCGAGGACCCGGAAACTTGGCGGAACGGGGCTTGGCCTTGCGATTGCAAAAGAAATGGTCCAGGCGCACTCTGGTGAAATTTGGGCAGAAAGTAAGGAAGGACGGGGGACAACTGTGTTTTTTACACTCCCGTACGATCCGAATCAAGAGGATGATTGGGAATGAAACGGGAAACAGTGAAAACCCTGGTCTTAAGCTTTTTAATTATCGTCAGTCTGTTTTTTACATGGAGCATATGGACGTTCCAGCCGACCTATGACCCGCTTGAAAGCATGACCTATCTTGAAACGCTAAAATTATCGGATGACAAACGCGAATTCAGCGAAGTGGTGAAGCCGCAGCAAGTCTTTTACCATGAGAATAAAACGACCCATTACGGGGCGGATAAGCAGCTTGATAAAATCTGGAGAGCCATGGCGGACTGGAAGCTAGAGGAAGCAAACGATCTTTCCAGCCGCTACAGCGAAGCCGAGTTTCTGCAGTTTATCCATGGCCTGGACGGCCGCAAAAAACTCGAGCTGGTTTTCAGCCAGACAATCCCTTCTAAAACCTTTCAAAGCATTTTAGACTGGGAAACAAAAGAAGCGGTGAACAAAGCCTTTGACCGGATCATCATTCCTTTTGACGGAGTGAAAACGCCAACGGTTTATTTTGTCTCCACTCAAGGCAAGCTCGTTTATGAAGTGAAAATGAAGCATGACGTGGTAACCCAGCTTCAGGGGCAATATTTCAGCAATGCTGAAGAAGAAGGATATCCGCGTTATTTCGCAAATTCATTCAACAAGGACGCCGTGTTAATGCTCCCTGAAAAAAAACGCGTGTTTAACCGGTTCTCCTATACCTTCAGCAATATTGATGATGAAGACTTTAAACAGGCCCTGTATAATAACCCTTCCTACGTTTCACGCGGCTACAATAAATCGGACAGTGTCTATACCGATGGTTCGAGAAGGATGGTCATTGAAAAGGACAGCGGCTTCTCTCAAATCACCTACACAGCTGGCGGAAAAAAGGATAAAACCATTGAACCGGCTTTATCAAAGGTCATGGAACAAAGCCTGGATTATTTGAACTCTCATGGCGGCTGGACCGATGATTATGTATTTTTCGGACATTCACCGGACTTGGAAATTACTCTAAGGATGCTGATCAATAATCTGCCTGTGTTTCCCAGTAAAGAAACCCCATCCATCAGGACGGATATTTTTCAGGAATGGGGCAGTACCGAAATCATCCGCTATGAGCGTCCCGGATACCGCACGAAAAGGCACTCCAGTCAGGAGCCTATTTTGCTTCCGGACGGCAAAGAAATCCTTGCGATGCTGACTGAAAGCAAAGGAGAAATGAACATCAACAATGTAGTCAGGGTCTTCCCTGCTTATGAGCTTCAATCCTCTGAAGATCTGAACGTGATTGTGAATCCCGTTTGGTATGCAGAGACGAAATCAGGGAATTACCGTGTGATTGAAGATCCAAAAACACTGGGAGGAGGCAGACAGGATGGATTGGAGTAAAACGAAAACCATCTTTATTTTCGCTTTTCTTATTCTCGACCTGTTCCTTGCCTGGCAATACTCTCAAAAGCTCACGACGAGCAAATATGATCCGATTCAGAAGGAGACGATTCAAGACCAGCTGGCGGCGGAAGAAATTAAATATCCGCCTCTTTCCCCGGACAACGCTGAGCTGAAGCTATTGGCCGTTAAACGGCATGAGTTTACGGAGGAAGAGCTCTCCGCTCTTAAGGATCAGGAGCCGGCGATCGATATCCAGGATCAGATTGGCGAAACCGAATCGGTCTTGCTGCAAATGAAGCTGAAAAAACCGATCAAGATTGAAAAAGATGATTTGTCCAAAGCGGATAGCTTTGTTTCCTCCTCATTAAAATTCGGGAGTGAGTATGTGTTCTGGTCCTACAATCAGGAAAAAGCGGCCATTACCTATTTCCAGCGAATCAATGGGATGACGATTTATCAAGGATCTGATCAGCCGATTGGGGCCGTCACCCTTCATTTGAATGACAAAAGGGAAATTATCAGCTATGAACAAACGTACGTAATGGAATCCGACCAAGTCCAGGAACAGCAGGAAGATACCATTACAGCCATTGAAGCCATTGAACAGATGTATAATGAAAACGACCTGAAGTATAAAAGCGAGATTACCAAAATGGAGCTGGGCTACTATACGGAGCAGGCGGAATCAAATAAACAAACCCTGCAGCCATACTGGTATGTAGAGGTGAACGGCAAAGAACATTATTTTGTGAGCGCGTTTGAAGGGCAGATAGTCAGACCTGAGAAAGCGACTAAATAGATAAAAATTGGAGTGACAGACATGAGCTTGCAATTTAGCGTACTTGCGAGCGGGAGTACGGGGAACGCCATTTACGTAGAAGCGGACGGACAATCTTTTTTGGTGGATGCCGGCTTAAGCAATAAACAGCTTGGCCTGCTCATGAGCCAGATTGGCAAAAGCATGGACGATTTGAGCGGAATTTTTATTACCCATGAACACAGCGACCACATTAAAGGCCTTGGGGTTGCTGCAAGAAAGCACAAGGTGCCGGTCTATGCGAACGGCAAAACGTGGAATGCGATGGAAAAGCTGATTGGAGAAGTTCCGTCTGAGCAAAAATTCCATTTTGAAACCGATACAGTCAAAACATTCGGAGGCTTGGATATCCAGTCCTTCGGCGTCTCGCATGACGCGGCCGAACCGATGTTTTACGTCTTTCATCATAATGGGCGCAAGCTTGCCCTCATTACGGACACAGGCTACGTCAGCGACCGGATGAAAGGCATGATCAAGGACGCCAACTCCTTTGTGTTTGAAAGCAACCATGACGTCAGCATGCTCCGGATGGGGCATTACCCATGGAGCATTAAGCGCCGCATTCTCTCAGACGTCGGCCACGTCTCAAACGAGGATGCCGCCCTAGCAATGTCGGACGTCATTGGCGATCATACTTCCCGAATCTATCTTGCCCATCTCAGCAAGGATAACAACATGAAGGATCTCGCGAGAATGTCGGTTCAGCAGACATTGGAAAGCAAAGGCTTCGTTTTAGGCGACGGAATCGGCCTTTATGATACCGATCCGATAAAGCCAACTCCGTTAACAGCCGTTTAATCATTATTTTTTTGCACAAGCTTGAGTATAATAAACAATAGCAGCATGCGAAAAAAAGGAGCTGGAAACATGGGGTATTATGATCAGGATTATCAAGAGCCGCCTCGCAGGCAAAAAGGCAACCGCGGCGGCTGGTTTTTGGCTGGAATTACAGGAGCCATACTCGGAGGGCTCATCGTCCTCTTTGCCGGCCCGACCGTTAATGATTTCGTCAACGGGAATTTTCAGCAGGAAGAAAACAATACCGGTACGAATGAGCCCGCTGGCCCCGAGAAGCAGGTTTCGGTTAACGTCAGCTCCGACATTACCAATATCGTAAGCAAGGTATCAAGCTCGGTTGTCGGCGTCATCAATATCCAGCAGTCCGGATTTTGGGAAGAGGAAGAAGGCAGCGGAGAAGCAGGAACCGGCTCCGGTGTTATCTATAAAAAAGACGGCGGCAATGCCTTCATCGTAACGAATCACCATGTGATTGAAGGCGCCACCCAGGTTGAAATCAGTCTCTCCGACGGCACAAGAATCAAGGCCAGGATTCTCGGAAGCGACAAGCTGACCGATCTTGCCGTCCTTCAGGTAAGCAGTGACAAAATCAAAAACGTCGCTCCTTTCGGAGACTCCGACAAGGTCAAACCAGGTGAGCCGTCCATCGCGATCGGAAATCCCCTCGGCCTTCAATTTGCCGGGTCTGTCACGCAGGGAATCATCTCCGGAACGGAACGTGCCATTCCGATTGATGAGAACGGCGACGGACAGCCAGACTGGAACTCCGAGGTCATTCAAACCGACGCCGCCATCAATCCGGGTAACAGCGGCGGCGCCCTCATTAACATCGACGGAAAAGTCATCGGCATCAACTCCATGAAAATTGCCGAATCGTCCGTTGAAGGAATCGGCCTCGCCATTCCGGTCAATATCGCCAAGCCGGTCATCGAGGATCTGGAAAAGTACGGCGAAGTCAGAAGACCGTTCCTTGGTCTAAGCATGCGTTCTCTTGATGAAGTGTCGAGCTACCACCAGCAGGAAACACTCAAGCTTCCGAAGAGTGTGACAAGAGGCGTCGTAGTGTTCGAATCCGACCCGATCTCACCTGCAGGAAAAGCTGGCATTAAACAGATGGATGTCATTACGCAAATGGATGGCAAGGATATTAAGGATATTATTGAACTGCGCAAGGTGCTTTACGAACTAAAGCCGGGTGATACGATTTCGATTACGTATTATCGTTCAGGGAAGAAACAGACGGCGGATGTTCGTTTAGGGGAATCTCAGGCGCAGGGAAGCTAAAGGAAAAGCTCAAATTAGATTGGTGCTGGCTGATTTCCGCTGCAGGTTGCTCGCTTTCCGCGGGGCGGGCGGTGAGCCTCCTCCGCGCTATGCGCCTGCGGGGTCTCACCTGTCCCGCTGCTCCCGCTGGAGTCTTGCACCTTCCGCTCCAATCAGCCTAACCTATAATTGTTCAAAACACCTTTTTTAAAACGAAACCTATGGAATGCTAATAAAGCGTCCAGCGTGTTTCGTTTTTTATTTTGATGCAAGAGTTTTGTTAACAGCCTTTTTCATTTAGGGTGTGGATAAACCGGGTGTTTGGTGTAAAATAAGTAGAGAATCCACCTGTGGATAAGGAGGGAACAGCATGAAAGCATGTGCAGATCATGTCGAAACAGCGATAGATATGTATGTTGACGAGCACGAATTGGCTCCGGAAATAATGAAAATTGAAGAAACCAACAGGTTATCCACAACCTGTGAATTGTGCGAAAACCCAGCCATATATATAGTGGGGGAATAAACTTTCGCCCCCGGATGTGGATGGGAAATACACAATTGTGGATAACTATTGTGAATATCGTAATTTAAAGTGGGGATAACCTGTGAATATAACAATCGTAACCGTAGGTAAACTAAAAGAAAAATACTTAAAGCAAGGAATCGACGAATATTTGAAGAGGCTCGGCCCGTACGCCAAAATGGAAATCATCGAGCTTGCAGACGAAAAAGCGCCAGAAAATTTGAGTGAGCAGGATATGAGAATTGTTAAGGATAAAGAAGGCGAACGGATTTTAGCGAAAATTTCGGATGATACCCATGTCATTGCCCTGGCGATTCAAGGGAAAATGAAATCATCGGAGCAGCTTGCTGCGGATCTGGACAGGCTTGCGACTTATGGGAAAAGTAAAGTTGCCTTTGTAATTGGCGGATCACTGGGATTGAGTGATGCGGTGATGAAGCGGGCGAATGATACGCTGTCTTTTTCAAAGATGACGTTTCCGCATCAGCTCATGAGGCTGGTTTTAGTAGAGCAGGTTTATCGGGCTTTTCGGATTAATCGGGGGGAACCGTATCACAAATAAATGCAAATTCTCCTTAAAATAATAAGGCACCAGTCCTGTATAGGCTTGGTGCTATTTTTAGTTAGGTGAAGCTGTGTTTAAATGAGTGAGATTTTAAATAAATTAGCCTCTTCTTTTATTGTCCAATACAGAGATAGCTCCAGCGATCTTTTCTAGCCCGTACGTTATCTGATGGTCATGCACTTGAGAGGTGCATAACCGGAGGAGTTGGTCTTTATTGAAATCGGGTAAGAACATTCTGCTTGTATCATCTATTAGTATTTGCTGTTCGGATAATTGCAGGGCCAGTTTTTTGGCTGATACGTGATGGGGCATGTAGATAGAAAGGTAAAATCCTGAATCTGGCTTCGTATAGGATGTGCCTTCGGGCAAGTATTGTTCACAGGCACTTTTCAGCAGGTTCATTTTATTAAAGTATACGTCCTTTATTTTTTTCAGATGGCTGTGATACATTCCGCTTTTTAAATAAATATCCAGCGCACCTTGAGAAAGGACTGGGCTGTTGAAGTCAGAGCTGAATTTATAGCGTAAAAAGGTTTTCATCATTTGATCTGGCATTACAGCACTGGCGATCCGGAGCCCGGGGAGAAATACTTTTGAAAAGCTTTGAATATAAATGACTCTTCCGGACGGATCAAAAGCGAAAAACGGGTCGGCTTTTTTATCGCGCTCTAATTCACCTAGAAAATCATCTTCCACGATATACACATCATATTTACTAGCCAATTCCACAATTTTCTTCTTCTCCCTATTTGTATAAGAGTGTCCAAGAGGATTGTGAAATCTCGGAATGACGTAGAAAAACTTAATATCGTTGTTTTTGAACATCCATTCAAGAAGTTCCAAATCCACTCCATTCATTGAAACCTCAATCCCGTAGGCTGTAACTTGATGGATGTTAAGGGATTCAATCATCCCAAAATAGGTTGGCTGCTCAATCACAATATTTTTTTTGTTGTTTGGAAAGGGAAAGGCTGTTAGCAAATGAAGCGCTTGCTGAGAGCCCGAAACGATGACTACACGGTCCGTTTCGGTAAACACTTGGGAATGTTGAAGGTTTTTCACGATTTCTGTACGCAGGGAATAAAGGCCTTGCTGATCGGTGTATGTAAAAATTTCCTCCTTATAAACTTCAATGGCCTGATTTAAGCAATGCTGAAATTCGATATAGGGCAAGAGATGCTTATCCGGCCCGGCTGATAAGAAGTCTACTGTGCCAGGCGGGTTTAGGGGGTGTTTAAAATCACGGACGATATAATAGCCGCTTTGAGGGATGGAGAAAATTAAGTGCTCTTTTTCTAATTCACTGTACGCTTTGATCACCGTATTTTTACTGCAGCTGAATGTTTCAGCCAGCTGCCGGATCGAGGGAAGCTTTTGGCCGGCGTCTGCATCCCCGTTTATAATCTGCTGCTTAATCTTTTCTGCAAGCATCATGTATTTTGGACTCAAATTTGTTCAAGCCTCCTTAACTGTACCCTGACAGATGCAGAAAACAGCCATCGTATCCCATATCTGTTTCTAATATGATGTGATTATATCAAAAGGGTCCCTGATTTTTAGGACAAATTTAATATCGCTGCGGAGGAAATGGATATGGAAAAAGAAAAAAAGGGATTATTGTTGGGTTTTTTGGGGGTGGTCTGCTTTAGTTTGACGCTGCCTGCTACCGGTATGGCGGTTCAGTATTTCGGCACAACGGTAACGGGGTTGGGCAGAACCGTCATTGCAGCTATATTAGTCACGGGAATATTAATTGTCCGGAAGGAAAAAGCACCCAACCGGAACCAAATAAAGAGTCTTGGTATTGTTGCCGCAGGAGCGGTCCTGGGCTTTCCACTCCTGACCTCTTGGGTCATGAACACATTGCCGGTTTCACACGGGGCAGTGGAATTAGCACTATTGCCTTTAGCAACAGCGGGAATTGCAGCGTTAAGAGCAGGAGAAAGGCCTTCTTTACGGTTTTGGATTGCAGGCTTAATGGGAACAGGAGCGGTCCTTTTCTATGCCATAAGTTTAAATCTTGGAACGTTTCAAATAGAGGATGCAGGCCTCTTAGCGTCCGTCCTTTTGTTAGGACTTAGTTATGCGGAAGGTGGAAAGCTCTCAAAAGAAATGGGCAGCTGGCAGGTTATCGCATGGGCGATTGTCATAGGGGCTCCCTTCTTTCTAATTCCTGTAGCGATGAATCTTTCAGCGGAGATGTTACATGCTCCCATACAAGCCTGGGCGAGCTTGCTTTATTTAGCGTTGGTCAGCCAGTTTTTAGCGTATGTCGCCTGGTATGGCGGAATGGCATTAGGCGGCATTTCCCGCATAAGCCAGCTGCAATACCTGCAGCCGTTTCTGATGATTTTGTTTGCTGCAGTTTTTTTAGGGGAATCCGTCAGCCTCATAACAATCGTTACGGCCATGATCGTCGTTCTATCTGTTTTCATCGGGAAAAATGCCACGGTATCCAAAAAGAAATTACCAGGATCCATGTGACCCTGGATTTGAAAAAAGAAGCACTGAAGAACCAACAAATAGTCCCTGGTACTTCTTTATAAATTCATCAAGACACCCGCAGCTTCTCCCTGCTCCCGAGAAAACCGGGACGATTCTAATGCTTCCTAACATATAAGGAAGCGCAATAACCGTCCCGTTGCTGTTTAATCAGAGATTTTGATTGGACAGAAGCTCTTCAACATTTGATTGGGCTTACTGAAGAGGCACTGAAATTGAGTTCAGAAAGTCATAAACATAATTAACAGTCTATTAGCTCAATGGATTGCAGGTTTGCCCAACTATATCAAAGCCTACCTGCCTGTTTCAATCTGCGAAAGTTGAGCTAAGTTGAGCTAGATTATTTATGCAGAAATGCTTAAATGTATTTTAAGATTGTCGATATTATTAGTAAGAAATGGATAATTAGTAAGAAAATTGTTTCAATATATTACTTAACTGAAAAACAAGAAAAATGTTGCTGATAAGCTACTTTTCTTTAAATGTAATTGAATGTTAAATCGGTATCTAGTAACGAAAAAAATGCAGTCTAGTTAATAAAAGTTTTACATAGAAATTAATAAAAAATTCTTATTATTAAGGGGAACAAGATGTCATTTTTACTTGTATTGATAGGTGCTTTACTTTGGATAATAGGTGGTATAGGTGTTATTGTTTTTGCATTCTTAGCTTTCATTAATAGAAAACGAAATAGTGCCTCAATGTATGCAAGAGCAGGTACGATTTCTTTTTTCTTTTTAGTAATTGGTATAGCTGTAATGACTTTTAGTGAAGAAGGCTATTGGGAACGTGCTGAATTGTCAGATAATGAATTAAAAGAAAATAAGGAAATAGAGCAGAATATACAGAGGAACTATCAATTAGAAGAGGAAGCTTATCAAAACTATATCCAAGAACAAGAGAAGAATATAGAAAATTATCAAGAATCGGTAGAATCAGAGGTAGCCGAAACGTCTCAACAGAATAATTCTGAGATTGGGCCACTTGAAGAACAAGAGGTATACAATTTGGTTGTAAATTATGGAAATGGAATGATTCAAGCAATTAATAATGGAGATTTCTTAATTGTAGAATCATTTTTACTACCAGAAAGTAATTTATATATTTCACAGCGTAAGTTAGTAGAGGATTTATATAACCAGAATATAGTTGAGAATTTATACACTTTTAACATTGAATCTATTAGTAAAGTAGGTATAAATATGTTTGAAGTTGAAACTTTTGAAGAAATAGGTATTGAGAAACAAGGAAAAGAAGATATTAAAGAATTTCAATGGTTATATACAGTCCAAAATGTTAATGGAGAGTATCTGTTGAGTGATATAAGGGGTAAATGACTCAACTTTCGCACTTGAATATATCTAATTGAAACTATAGCCTTTAAGCCTTGTACCGTTGATTCATTTGTAAAATCCCTGCTAGCAATTCTATCATAAAGTCCTTAATTGGTGTTTTCCCAGTATTAATTCATATTTTATAAATACGTATTTTAATAAAAGGGGTAACATTCAGACTTTTAATAGAGAACCCCCTTGTTGATACATAAAAAAGAAGTATCTAAAAATTATTCAACGTTCCTTGATACTTCTTTATTCTATCAAGACATCAGCAGCTTCTCTGTGCTGCTGATGTCTTTTTCCTTTTGTTCCAACCGGGTAACTCACAAAAGTTAACAAACTCGCGGCAATTGCCATCAAACCCCCAGACCATGTCACAATCATCAAATCTCCTTGATGGTAGACAACCACACCTAATGCAGAAACAAAAGCAATCCCGACATTTCTAGCAACTGGCATCAAGGAAGCAGCGAGGATGTTACTGAAGATTGAGATGTATACGTAGCCGAAAACGATGAGGCTGATGAAATGGCTTGGCGCTGCCATTTCATTCAGGAAGGGAACAAGGTACGTGTGAACACGACATATATGGCTCCGAATCCGAGAGACGGGATGAAGAAGGGCATCAGGTTTCTAGGGTGTGTCACCATAGAGAATTGATCACGGATCGAGCTGCATCCCGGTGCTTTCCAAAGGCTAGAAAGACGCACTAGTATCTGTAAAAAAGTTCAATAGTCATGCATTTATGGTTTATGTTTCCATATTAGGGGGAAATTGAATGTCGAAACGGAACTAATACAATTGAACTAACTGGGAGGATTATTGAATGATTAGAAAAGGGAGTTTACTAGTTTTAACGGGTATGCTGATGGTAGCGGCAGCAGGCTGCGGCGGCTCTGGGGAAAAGGCAAATGCCGGAAGCGGTAAGAGCAAGGAGCTGGATGTTTCAGTGGCGGATGCTTCATACATATTGACAGGTGAGGATGACGGCGTATCGGAGAAGGATACGGGTGTCCTGATGGTCAACTTAAAGGTAAAGAACAATTCAGACTCAGCTTTTACCATTTCTTCAATGGATGGAATCAAGCTATACCAAGGGGAAAAGGAGCTGAGCCCGAAAAGAGATGTCTATTCTTCTGATTTGGGACTGGAGCCAGATATGCCAGGGAGCATCGGAGCCGACAAAGAAAAGACCATCCCTGCTTTTTTTGAAGTAGAAAAGGGAGAGACATATGAAATTGGGATCAAACCGCGTTCCGAGAATTATGAAGATAAGCTAAAGGAAGTTACACTGAAACTGGATACAGAAAAATATGCAGACAGTCTGGATCTGATGGAGGATCCTGCGAAAGCTTTGACAGCCTATATCGAGACCATTTATCTGGATAAGGAAAATCCGGATTTTGAAAAGCATGTCTCCGCTGATAAGCGGGCACTTCAGGAAGAAGCAAAATCAAGCTTCAACGACGGCCTGAAAAGTATCGTATATAATTCCATTCCTGCTCAAGAAGTGGATAAGCACTATACCAGCTACAAATCCGTACTTGCTGAAAAGGCAAAACTTAAAGCTGAGCCTAAGGCATATGCCAATGACAGGGCGGTCGTTACGCTTGAATATTCCACAGTGCCTTTAGATGATTCATATGAAACCATGTCTGATTTACAAAGCGAATATAAGGAAAAAACCAATGACTATGACTCCAAGAAAGCTCAGAGCTATGCCTTGGAGAAGTTCGATGCTGTGCTGAATTCATTGGAAGTCCAGCAAGGAAGAGATCCATTGGAAATTAAAATGATTAAGAAGGATGACAAGTGGTCGGTTGATACAGAAGATTACAATAGTGAAAGGATTGTGGAAGTATTTGCATCAGGGTCCCGCTGATAAAAGGAGCAGGGTATCTTCTGCAAATCTCCTTTACAACAAGTAACCATTCATAAATAAGTCGCATATGCGGCTTATTTTTTTGCCTTCTCTAGATAGGAATATATTAAGGTGAAAAAAATCATTTTAAAAAAGAAGCACAAAAAACCAATCAATGGTCCTCGGTACTTCCTTAAAAATTCCTCAAGACATCCGTGGCTTCTCTCTCCTGCTGATGTCTTTTTCTTTTTGATCCAACCGATAACTCACAAAAGTCAGCACACTTGCAGCAATTGCGACCAGTCCCCCAACCCAGGTCACATTCATTAAGTCCCCTTGATGGTAAACGAGTCCGCCTAATGCGGAACCAAAAGCAATCCCGACATTGCTGGCAACAGGCATTAATGAGGCGGCGAGTCCTGTTGCTTTTGGCTGGTAGATCCCGGCAAGGTCGATTAGATAGAGCTGGGTGGATGTGGTTAACAGGATGGCCATTAGGGACATCAGGCCGATGTTGATCAATCCGATAATAAGATCGTTTGTCGTCCAGTATAGAGCGATGAGGACAATGGCTTGGACGAGAAAAACGAACCGGAGTCTTCCAATCGCGTTGTTGCTGGCGATTTTGCCGGCTAGGATGTTGCTGAAGATTGAGATGAATCCGTAGCCGAACAGGATGAGACTGATCGAGCTGCTCGGTGCTGCCATTTCATTTAGGAGCGGCACGAGGTATGTGAATACAACATACGTTGCTCCGAATCCAAGAGATGGGATGAAAAAGGCCATTAGGATTCTCGGGTGTGTTAATAAAGAGAATTGATCCCTTATTGAGCTGCGGGCTTGATTTTGCAGCTCGGGCAGGATGAAAAAGGATGCTATAAAGGCAAGTCCTCCGAGAAAAGTGGTTAGCAGGAAGGTTGCATTCCAGTTATACCAATCCGCAATGACCGTTCCAATTGGAACGCCCACTACGTTTGCGAGCGTAAACCCGCCGAAAACAAATGAGATAGCCAGGCTGCGTTTTGCAGCCGGCATGGTTTCACTGGCCACCATCATGGCAAGGGAAATCAAAACGCCTGTTACAATCGCCGTCAGCATTCGAAGTACGAGGAGCAGAATATAGCTTGACGATATAACGCACAAGGCATTCAGAATGATGAACGCTCCGATCAAAAACAGCATCCATTTGCGTTTTGGAAAATGGCTTGTTGCGGACATGACGAGTGGTGTTGCAATGGCAAATGTCATCGCAAAAGCAGAAACAAGTGTGCCTGCTGCTGAATTGGTTATATGAAGGCTCGAGGAAATATCGGTCAGGATCCCGACGATTACAAATTCGCTCGTGCCGAGTACAAATGTTAACAAAGCGAGCGTGAAGATGAGCAGCCAATGCCGCCTGGTTAATTCTACGGTGTGCATAAGTACCTCTTTTCTTGGATGAATAAAAACGTATTCCATAAACAATTTAATCATCATACCATAAACCGTTTTTATAGTTCAAAAAAATGGAGCCTGTCCCTCCTCGACATACTGCAGTGAGACAGGTCATTATTGAAATTTCTTTACGCTTAAAGCCACCAGCAGGGATGGGCTTTGTTCTTATGGAATAATGATAGAAACTGTCTCAAATAGAAAAGGAGGAATGATTATGCTGTTTATGCTGATTGTCAAAGCCTCGAAGAACTCGGAAGCCGGAAATCTCCCGAGCTCAGAGCTTATGGAAGCTATGACGAGATACAATGAGGAATTAGTTAATGCAGGCGTGCGGGTAATGGCTAAAGGACTTCATCCAAGTTCAAATGGAATCCGCCTTTCTTTTTCTAAACAAGGGGAAGAACCTCTGATGACAGAGGGTCCATTTACGGAAACGCAAGATTTGATTGCCGGTTTCATCCTAATTGATGTGAAGTCAAGGGAAGAAGCCATTAAGTGGGCTCTTCGGATGCCGGACCCGCAGGGATTTGGTGAAGGCCAGATTGAATTGCGTCAAGTATCTGAGGCATAGGGGCAATCATTCATGCAATGCACGGCGATTTAAAAATAAACCCTTCCAATAGTAACAACATATGTAAAAAATTGCTATAATGGTTTTTGTAATAGCACTATAGGCATATACATACTCAATGACTGTGAAGGGGAGCGAAATAATGGCTGATATGAATGAAAACCCGTTAATGATGGGCGATGAAAAGAGTCCAAAGATCAAGGTAGAAAGAAAAGAAGGCGAACCGACAGCTGCTTTTAAAGGGGCGAGCTGGGCGGCTTTGGTTGTGGGAGTTGCTGCTTATCTTATTGGTTTGTTTAATGCCGGCATGCAGCTGAATGAGAAGGGGTATTACTTTGCTGTGCTGGTATTCGGATTGTATGCAGCTGTGTCTCTGCAGAAAGCGGTAAGGGATAAGGACGAGGATATTCCGGTTTCAGGGATCTATTATGGGCTTAGCTGGTTTGCGGTGATTGTAGCGATCGCCTTGATGGCAATCGGGCTTTATAATGCCGGCAGTATTGTTTTGAGTGAAAAAGGATTTTATGGGATGGCGTTTGTTCTTAGCTTGTTTGCTGCCATTACGATTCAGAAAAACATTCGCGATACGCAGGTTGCTAGAGGAAGAGATTAATAATACGGGGGTGTTGCTGCTTGCAGTAATGCCCTTATTTGTTTAGGTAGTTGAATAGAAAAAGAGGGAGTGGAATTTTATGAACGCAATGCTGCAAATGGGAGGCAATACGGTTTTAAGTTCTCCAAAGGGGTATGTGAGGGTTAGCTACGAGATGTCTAGTATGATTGACCTTTCCTTAACGGCCTTTCTGCTTACAGATTCAGACAAGGTACAAGGGGATAGCGGGATTATCTTTTATAATCAGCCGGAGGGTCCTTCTGGCGTGGCCACTCTTCTGCCATCTGAGAATGCAGGTCACACGAAAGTACATACCCTTCATTTTGATCTGAGTAAAGCCCCAGCAGGCATTAGTAAAATAGCGATTACTCTTACGGAAGATAACCACACAGGGTTTTCTAATGTAAAGAATTTAAAGGCTGAGATACGGACGGATGATGCCACGGTCGAGTTAACTCCCTCCAGCTTCTCAAAGGAAAATGGGATTGTCGCAGCAGAATTGTATGTAAGAAACGGCCAGACAAAGGCTAAATCCATTTGGCGCGGCTTCGACTCCGGTCTTGACGGTCTGTGCAGAAATTACGGGGTGGAGGTGGAAGCGGAGGAGCAAACGATGGTTCAGCCAGAACTTGTGAAAAAACCGCCTGTTCCTGAAAGCAAAATTCAACTTGAAAAGGTAAAGGGTAAAATCAATCTCGACAAAGGTCAAAAGCCGGTCATTATTGAAAAAACACCAGAGATTACAGCGACGGTATCCTGGCAGACTGGAACGGATTATGATATCTATGCTTTAGTTTATACAAAGGATGGCAGACAAACCGATGTAGCGATGTTTGGTGCAGAAGGAACGCCTCCGCTCAGAAGGTTCGCAGGCGGAGCAGTAGAGCATATGGGTGATGTCGGGAGAGATAATCGGTCAACCAAGACAGAAGTGATTAAATTACGGCTAAATAACGATATTCTTGCAGTTGTACCTGTCGTTTATTCTGCCCAGTCAAATGGGACAGGCTCATTCTATAGATACAAGGTGTCTATGAGCATCGACAATCACAACGGTACGTCCGTTACCATATCTGCCAAGAATGCGAATAACAATGACCGGATTTACACCTGTGTACCCGGGATTCTCCATAATACTCCTGATGGCGTGATGATCAGTCCTTTGGAGCTGTATAGTTATCCGAACTCAGAATTCAGGCCAAAGCTTAGGATGGGGGCTTCGAATATGGTAGAGGTTGTAATGGATGAAGGGCCGAAAAACAACTATAAATAGGCTGAAAGGTAAAGAGATAAGTTGAAATGGAAGAGGACTATTCCTTTAGAGGCATGTCCTCTTTTCCTCGCTCTTCGATAATGGATTTTTGCTTTTAAAAAATTCATTAACTCCTCCCGCATCACCTTCGTGATAATAGTACCTAATGTATGCAGAGACTAATGCTTAGAAAATATTTCGGAACACGAAATAAAATAATTGACACCGCTTTCAAGTGCGGTTATCCTAAATTTAACAAGTTAACTATGGCGAGAGATTGGAGACCCATGCTTTTTGGACCCTTTTTACAGGGTCTGTTAAAGTGCGGGTCTTTTTGTCTGTTATTGGCTTGGGAAAGGGGACATGATGGGGGTAAAAGTTTCTATAATAAAAATAAGGGGGAGAGTTTATGAATAAAAAGAAATCACTTCGGTTACTGGCCATTTCACTGGTTCTTTGTTTAATTAGTGCGATTGGTGCATCTTTGGTTCAAACATCCGGCGGTCAGGTTAAAATTAAGGATTTGCGGTGGGAAACTTCTTCGGGCCACTTAATGAGCGGATTATTATTTGTGCCTGAGAATGCGTCCAAAGATAAACCTGCTCCGGCCATTGTAACGAGTCATGGCTGGTACAACACCCGGGAGATGCAGGATTTGAATTACGTGGAGCTGTCCCGGCGGGGCTATGTAGTAATTTCCATAGATATGTATGGCCACGGGAACTCGGATGCGGTGAAACCTGAGGAATGGCCTGTGAATGGTACGGGAATGTATGACGCGGTCAAATTGCTCGCTGACCTTCCTTATGTGGATAAAGAAAAAATCGGCATTACAGGCCACTCCAATGGGGCAAGGGCTGCTAACTGGTCCATCAATGAAGACAATAAGCAGGAGAACCCTCTTGTGTCTTCCGTTCTGCTGATTGCGAATGATGCGATGTATACAGATGATCCTGGCGAGCCTTTATACTGGGCTTTAAAACCAAAGGATGCTAAGTATACAAATGTGTATGGTTCGCGGGATGTTGGAGTGATTGCTGCACAATATGATGAATTTTTCTTTAGATCGTTTGGAAAGGACGGAAAGCCTACGGTTCCGAGAGACTACATTAATACGGATCCGGCCCAGTCCTTTTTGAATTTTGGTGCGAATCCTGCAGAGGGAGAAAAGCGGGAGAGCTCCAAATTGTATAAACAGACGATTGATGGCGAAGAAGCCACACGTGTCATCTACAATCCTGCACAGATTCATCCGTGGAATCACTTTTCAAAGGATGTAGTGGAAAATACAATTGAATACTTTGACTATACGTTAGGAACTCCTGACCAAATCAATAGCTCCAATCAAATCTGGCAATGGAAAGTGTTCTTTAATTTTGTTGGTCTCATTGGTTTTGTCCTGTTTATCGTAGCTGTGACGAAAGTGCTTCTTTTCACTTCTCCATTCGCTTCACTCCGTGCAGATCAGGAAGTAAAGCCTCAGGCGGCGCCTGCGGGTATCGGGAAGCTATGGTTTTGGGGAGGCATTGCGGCAAGTGCACTGGTTTCGTATTTTAGTTATCTGGCTCTTTATAACTGGTCCGTTGAAAATATCCCGCCATTCTTTCCACAGTTCCCGCCTTTCTATATCGGAATCTGGTGTGTAGTCACAGGGTTATTTACTTTGATCATAATGGCTGCTTCCCACTTCTTCTATTCTAAAAAGAATGGCTTGGACCTTAAGGAAACTGGAGTGCTAATCAGCTTCAGAGCGTTGGTGAAAACGATTGGCCTGGCGCTTACTGTAGCTGTTCTATCCTATAGCGTTGTATTTGCAGCCGATTACTTCTTCAAAGCAGATTTTCGTATTTGGGTATTGACTGTTAAGGCCTTTACGCCTGATAAATTGCTGATTGCGCTGAAATATCTGCCGTTCTTTTTATTGTTCTATGTGGCGAACTCGATTGCCATCAACTGCTTTAATTTTGTGAAGATCGGCAAAAAGGAGTGGATCAACACTGCAATAATGGCTTTAGCCAATTCCATCGGCATCCTCATTCTAGTAGTCGTTCAATATATGAACTTCTGGATTACCGGTGAAGTGTTTTATAATGATCTATCTCATATTATCGGAATCTGGCTTTTCCCGATCATCATTATTCTGATTGTGGCAGCCGTCGTTTCACGCAAAATTTATAAGGTTACTAGAAATCCTTATCTGGCTGGTTTTATCAATGCGTTCATTATTACAGTGATGACTGTAACGAATACGCTTACACAGCTTTAATGAAAATAGTGCCTGAAATCCCCAGAAGCTTTAACGTCATAAATCGACAACATTTAGAATGTGGTAGGATTTTTATATAATGTGCACAGGTTTGAGACAGCGCATATTTTATCATCAGCGGATATTTTTTACACCCGATTGATATAAAAGTGGCTAAAAAGAACCAAATACCTTGTGGTAAACAGTATTATGGGAACCCTCCTCAAATGGGCGGGTTCTTTTGATTCTTTTTCGCGATCATATCCTTTATCGACATTTTTTCACCTCTTAGCAATTCTCAAGCTCCGAGGAACAATCCAACAAACAAGTCCAAATCATACTTGATTGATAGAACAGATTAATCATCGGGGCGTTACTGATTGCAGTAATGCCCTTTGTCGTTTGAAGGGTGCTTAAAGGATGCTGGTTTATGGAGCACTGAAAAATCCGGTTTTCGGAGATCAAGCTGCCAAGTAAGAAGAAGGACTCCTGAATCTTATCTTATTTTCAGTTATCATAGACTTGTAGAATGTTGTCTAAAAGTCGCTTTCATCAGGTGAAATATGAAACAGTAGGTGGGATAACTTGAAAAAAAGAACAAGGGCAGGATTTTGGTTAGGTGCGATCCCGTTTTTAATGGTAGCGGGCTGTTCTGAGGCAGCTACTTCACAAGAAACGATGCCGGAGATGAACGAGGAGTCGAAATTAACCTCAAAGGATCCGTACTATGACACAGAAAGCATAGCAAGTTCTCCGAGGTTTGCCTTGAGCGCGAATTATAAGGAGATCGAGCCTTCCAAAAAGGCGAAGCCGCTGGAAACGAATTATACCAAGGAACAGCTGGCTAAGATTACAGTAGCAGAAGCCCATGGAGGCAGCAGGGAGAGAAGCGTGCCTTTAGGTCAGACCCTGCATAAGGATGTAGCGGATCAGACAGAGGGACCGCTTAAGGACTCGCGGATCGTTGCCTTTTATGGAAATCCAAATTCCATTAATATGGGGATACTGGGAGAACATAGCCCTGAGGATTTAATGGATAAGCTGATGAAGCAAACTCGCGCTTATTCAGAGCTGGATCCTGAACGACCTGCGATTCCTGCGATTGAACTGATTACGACCATCGCTCAGCGCACCCCTGGGGATAAGGGGCTTTATGTCCACTCTACGCCGGAGGCCGATATTGAGAAGTATGCGAAGCTCGCAGAAGAAAATAATGCGCTTCTTTTTTTAGATGTGCAGCTTGGCCGTGATTCTATTATGAATCAGGTGAAGGCCCTTGAAAAATATTTAAAGAAACCAAACATTCATTTAGCCATCGATACGGAGTTTCACGTGAAACAAGGGCAGGTCCCCGGAGAAAATCTGGGTCATGTAGATGGGAAAAATGTTCAGGAAGCAATCAAATATGTATCAAAACTTGCTGCTGAGAACGGACTTCCAGACAAAGTTGTCGTGGTCCATCAATTTGCGGATAAAATCATCAGCAACAAGAGCGCCATTCAACCGGCCGAAAATGTGGAGGTTGTGTTAAATAGTGACGGATTTGGAGCGCCATCGCTGAAAACATCAGGCTATCATCTGCTTGTGCAAAGCCAGCCCATTCAATACGGCGGATTCAAGCTGTTCTTTAAAAATGACAAACCGGTCATGACGCCAAAAGAGGTACTGGCGCTGGACCCGGCTCCGTCATTTATTAATTATCAATAAGTTCATGTACATAAAAAATGCAGCGGTATTTTGCCGCTGTGTTTATTTTGGTTTCTAACAGCAAAAAAGCTTGTTCCCTGAAATCACTATAGCTCACTCTTCCCAAATTTTATTTTTCTAATAAAATATAATGCTAAGCAATTCCATTTTGTTACCCGTTCAAAAGAGTTATAATTTAGTAGATGTATTTGCTCTGAAAGGAGAAACAGTGATGAAATTATTTGCACTTGATATGGATGGAACGACGTTGTCATCCAGGAATGAGATCAGTCCGGAAAATATTGAAGCGATTAAGAAAGCCCAGAGCCTCGGGCATAAGGTGATGGTGTTGTCCGGCAGGGCGCCGGAGTCCATCCTTGAGGTTTTAAATCGATACGACTTACAGCTTCCGATTGGCGGAAGCAACGGTACGGCCGTTTTTGCCGATGGAAAGCTTTTAGAGCTTACCTCGTTAACGGATATGCAGAATCAGGTCATTGCAGAAGAAGCGGAGAAAGAAGGAATTCCTTTTAAAATCTATACCGATAAAGGAATTTATTTTCACCGGGAATGGCCGGAACGCTTGAAGAATGTTCTTTCTTCAGGGGCTGTACCGGAAGAATATTATGTTGATGAGAACTTCGGCAAGATGACCAATATTCCGGATGAATCACAAGTTTTTGATCGTATTCAGAGTCTGCTAAAGGAAGAAGAAGTAACGATCCAGAAATTTTTCATGCTCGTCTTGGATCCTGTTCAAAAGAACCGGTTGTTGACTGTGATGAAATCCATTGAGGGCGTCTATGTCACGTCGTCTTCTTCTTTTAATATTGAAGTGATGAACATCAATGGGAATAAGGGAAATGGCCTGAAGGTAATGGCAAAATACTTGGATATTCCTTTGGAGGACACGATTGCGATTGGCGATCAGTACAATGATCTGCCAATGTTCGAAGCAGCTGGATTCTCTGTTGCGATGGGCAACGCGGTTGATGAAATCAAAAGTAAGAGTGACTTTGTTACGTTAACGAACGATGAACATGGAGTGGCGCATGCTATTGAGCATGTTTTAAACGCACGTAAGGTGCCGGAGGGTTTGGTATAAGGGACCGGATAAAGACAAAAAAACTCGTCAATGGATGACGAGTTTTTTTGTTGGAAAAATCAATTCTCTGGAAGCAGCACAATCTTTCCCGCTTTTCCGGAATTTTTAAAATAAACCTGCGCTTCCTTTGCCTCCTCAAGAGGGAACGTACGGTCAATGACCGGCTTGATTTTTCCTTCGGATATCGCGCGGAGCATCCGTCTGAACTCCTCTCTGGTCCCCAAGACGGAGCCGTAGAGGGTGATGTGTTTTAAGTAGAGCGTTCTGAGATCAAGTTCTGACTTTTGGCCGCCGGCGGATCCTGAGGTACAGAACTTCCCGCCATTCTTCAGAACTTCCAGGGAGGTGGAGAACAGGGGATCTCCGACAACGTCCAGGACAGCATCAATCGGACCGCCGTTCACTTCCTGGATTTCTTCAGCAAGGTTTCCAGATTTATAGGACAGGACATGTGAGGCACCTAATTCTTTCATTCTTTCTTCCAGTGCCAAATCGCCGACAATGGCGATGACCTTGGCTCCGAATACGCGGGAGGCGATTTGGACATTTAAGGAGCCTACTCCGCCGTTTGCCCCTGTGACCAATATGGTATCCCCTTGCTGAATCTGGATTTGCTCATTCATATGCCATGCCGTCAAGCCGCTGACGGAAAAAACCGCACTTTCCGTATAATCAGGAAGTGGCATTTCATAGCAAAGGTCTGCCGGCCACACCACATATTCCGCATAGCCGCCATCGTATTCAGAACCGACGAAGGACATGTCTTCTGAAATATGCTCGAGACCTGGTTCTCCACTGGAGGTAAAAGGAAAGAGGACAACGTCTTTTCCAATCATCGCATCATCCACCGCATGCCCCGCCTTCACGATTCTGCCTGCTATATCGGAACCCGGTATCCTGGGAAAGTTCACGCCTTCCGGCTTCCATCCTGATTTAGCTCCGGTTCCGTAAGCCCCTTCTCTCATCCAGATTTCCGTATTGTTAATGGCGCAGGCTTTCACCTGAACCAATACTTCATGGTCTTTCGCCTCCGGAATAGGCAGTTCGGCCAGCTCGAGCTTCTCTATACCGCCGTAACCGGTTACTTGGATTGCTTTCATTGAACGCTCTCCTTTCATCTATTGAGTTCGTATGTAAGGGAATAAGTCGTGATTCAAGTCCATTATATATGGGAAGACCGTTTTTCTTATACGAAACTGCTTCAAGAGGGGTTAATAATAAAAAGGCTGGACCATAAGATGTCCCAGCCCTTACCCGTTAATGCATCATATTCCCCGGAGCTTTCGCATAGCTGTTCAGCATTGCGTTCATGTCCTGCTGCATCAGCTGCGGAACCTGGTAGTAGCCATGCTTGTTTTGATAAAGGAAAATTTCGTAACTTAGCTCGATAAAGTTAGGAACACTGTCGGCGATGACGCGGCGCAGCACAGGATTGGTCATCTCCAGTGCTGTCATGGCCAAGAGGGTGGCCAATGATTTGGTGTTGCCGAGCATGTAAGCTGATAGCCCCTGATCGGAAAGCTCGGATACGGATTGGTTGGGCTTCTTCGGCTGGCCCGGCTTTATTCCGTAAACGGCATCGTTACTTTGCGTCATTTTATAGACCTGGGTTGAAACAGCCGGTTTTTGTCCCGTGGAAAAGGCTTCTACAATGGTATTGTACATCTGGGTAACAAATACAGACTGGCGTTGGGCAATGTCCTTCAGCTCTGGATCCTTCATATGCTGCTCGTACATTTGGTATTGATCTAGCATGCTAATGATTCCGGCGATGACTTCATGGGCATCAAACAGTTCATGCCCTCCATGGTCACTGGAATATGAAGAATTCGGCTGCATGTTGGGCATCTGCTGCTGGCCGTTTTGATCCATGTTTTGGTTTTGCATGAGTTTCCCTCCTGTTTTTAAACATTCGGTTACTATCATGTCCCTGATGAAGGGATATATCCCGAATGTCCGCAGAGGTATGGGCAATTTTATTCAAAAAAACCCCCGCAATGTTTTACGGGAGTCTCCTTATCAAATAAATTAGCCGTTACTTACTTAACATCAAACCGATCCCCATCCATCACTTTCACCCATGCTGCCACAAAATCACGAACAAATTTTTCTTTGTTGTCATCCTGTGCATACACTTCCGCGAGAGCGCGGAGCTCTGAGTTGGAGCCGAAGAGAAGGTCAAAGCGTGAAGCTGTACGGATGACTTCTCCCGTTTTGCGGTCGCGGCCTTCGTATTGGTTGAAGCCTATCGATTTCCACTCTGTGCGCATGTCGAGCAGGTTGATAAAGAAATCGTTCGTTAAGATGCCTGGACGGTCGGTGAACAGGCCGTGTTTGGTGCCGCCGTGATTGGTTCCGAGAACACGCATGCCGCCTAGCAGGACCGTCATTTCTGGAGCGGTTAAGCCGAGCAGCTGGGCTTTGTCGACGAGCATTTCCTCCGGACTGGTTGAGTATTCTTTCTTCTGGTAGTTGCGGAATCCGTCTGATACGGGCTCTAATACATCGAAGGTTTCAGCATCGGTTTGCTCCTCTGTCGCATCGCCGCGTCCTGGCGTAAATGGCACGGTAACGTCGAAGCCTGCGTCTTTTGCGGCTTTTTCGATGGCTGCGCTGCCGCCGAGTACAATGAGATCCGCCAGGCTGACTCTCACAGTCAGCTTGCTTTGGATGTCTTCGTACACCCCAAGAACCTTTGCCAGCTGTTCCGGTTCATTGGCTTCCCAGTCCTTTTGGGGAGCCAGTCGGATCCGGGCGCCGTTTGCTCCGCCGCGCATATCGGTATGGCGGTAGGTGCTTGCTGAAGCCCAGGCGGTTTTCACAAGCTCGCTAACAGTCAGTCCTGAGCTGAGAATTCTATTTTTAAGTTCAGCCACTTCATCGTGAAACAGTTCATAATCCACTGCCGGAACGGGATCCTGCCAGATCAGCTCTTCAGCTGGAACCTCCGGGCCTAAGTACCTGACTTTAGGTCCCATGTCGCGGTGGAGAAGCTTGAACCATGCCCGTGCGAATGTATCGGCAAACTCTTCCGGATTTTCATAATAGCGTCGGGAGATCTTTTCGTATTCCGGGTCCATACGGAGGGCCATATCGGCCGTGGACATCATCGTTTTCACACGAATGGATGGATCCTCTGCATCCGGCGCCATATGCTCTTCCGCCATATCAACAGGCGTCCATTGATAGGCACCTGCCGCACTCTTCGTCAGCTCCCACTCATAGCTGAAAAGCAGGTCGAAGTAGCCGTTGTCCCACGTAGTCGGGTTCGTCGTCCAGGCGCCATCTACTCCGCTTGAAATCGTATCGCGCCCTTTTCCGCTTCCGTATGAGCTAAGCCAGCCTAAGCCTTGTGTTTCGAGATCCGCTGCTTCCGGATCGTCACCGACATGAGACGGATCGCCTGCACCGTGGGCCTTCCCGAATGTGTGGCCTCCGGCTATAAGGGCCACGGTCTCCTCGTCATTCATCGCCATCCGTCCGAAGGTATCGCGAATATCACGGGCACTTGCGAGCGGATCAGGCTTTCCATTTGGTCCCTCAGGATTCACATAGATGAGCCCCATTTGCACAGCAGCAAGCGGATCCTCAAGCTCGCGGTCGCCGGAATAACGGTTGTCCGCCAGCCATTCTTTTTCCGTACCCCAATACACGTCTTCCTCCGCATGCCAGATGTCTTTGCGGCCGCCTGCAAAACCAAACGTCTTTAACCCCATGGATTCAAGAGCCACGTTGCCGGTTAAGACAAGCAGGTCCGCCCAGGAAATTTTGTTTCCGTACTTTTGCTTAATAGGCCACAGCAAACGGCGGGCCTTATCAAGATTCACGTTATCCGGCCAGCTGTTCAGAGGGGCAAAGCGCTGGGATCCTGAACCGCCGCCTCCGCGTCCGTCCGCCGTACGATATGTACCTGCTGCATGCCAGGACATGCGGATAAAGAATGGACCGTAATGGCCATAATCAGCCGGCCACCAATCCTGGCTGTCTGTCATCAGCACATGAAGGTCCTTTTTCAGCGCATCGTAATCAAGCTTTAAGAACTCTTCACGGTAATCAAAGTCCTCTCCCATTGGATTGGATTTTTTGTCATGCTGGCGAAGAACGTTTAAATTCAGCTGATTTGGCCACCATTCCTTATTCGTCGTTCCCCGCGGAGCCTTTGACGTCGTAATCGCACTATCCTTGTGGTGAGTGACAGGACACTGTCCGGCAGACGTATGTTCCTTTTGATCAGGCTTATTGTTATTTTCCATTTACAACTCTCCTCCCAGTTTTGGACCATAAATTGCGAGATTAATAGTTGGACAATTAAGATAATTCTTACTTTATATTATAGTGGACAAAATCGGTAATTCAAAGCTAGAAGCGTTTGAGTGAAGTCTTTTAATAGAATGCCAGCCTGGAATTCTTTTGTATAGCATCTTAGGATTTGGTAAAATATTCTTGATGTAATAGGCAAGATTAGGAGGCTATGATGGTACGGTCTGAAATATTTAGGGAAGTATTTGAGCAGTCTCACGTTCCGCAAATTCTAACATCCTTAGATTTTGCAACTACGTTCGAGAACCAGGCTTTTTTCGATTTTTTAGGGTATACAAGAGAAGAATGGGCAACGAAGACTCTTAAAGATATTTCCCCTTAAGAGGATTATGAACGGGATCTGCACATGATGCGGGAGTTAATAGCCGGAAAAAGATCCAATTACCAGATAGAGAAATGCTATATTCATAAATCTGGCAAGCAATTACACGGGACACTGAACGTTTCTCTACTATCTGACCCGGAAGATAATAAGCAATTTTTATATGTACAGGTAATCGATTCAACGGAAAAATATCTCATAAGCGACTCTCTAATAAAAAGTGAGAAAAAATACAGATTATTGGCGGAGCCGTTACCAATACATCTCGCCTTCGTTCAAAACCTTATTGGGCTATGAGCCTTCTGAGCTTATTGGATGCGATCCTTATGACTTCATTCATCCGGAGGATATACAAACAGTCAAAAACCATCATCTTCAAATCGTAACAAATAAACAAGCTATGCCCGTCGTTTCCTATAGAGTAAGAAGATCAGATGACTCCTATATTTGGGTTGATACAGAAATAAAGGCAGTTCTTGATGAAAATACGGGAGAACTCACCGAACTCATTTCGATATCTAGAGACGTACAGCAAAGAATTGAAACATATGAGCTGTTGAGAAAATCGGAAAGACTTGCGATTGTGGGGCAAATGGCCGCAGCGGTAGCCCATGAGATCCGCAACCCGCTTACACCAATTAAAGGGTTTATAACCTTATTGTCCAAGACTAAAGAATATAATCCAGCGTTTATTGAAGTCATCCTAACCGAAATAAAGAGGATTGAAACGATTATTACAGAGTTCTTATCTATGGCAAAGCCAAATAATCGAAAAATGGATACCATTCACATGGATCAGCTCGTTGAACAAGTCGTAAATCTCATGCAAACGGAAGCATCCATGGAAAATAAGCAGCTTACCCTGAAGCTTAAAACCGTTCCGATGATCGTTGGGGATGAGAACTCTTTAAAACAAGTCCTCTTAAATGTAATAAGGAACGCTTTGGAGTCATTAGAAGAACAGGGAACCGTCTCTGTATTGGTATTAATAGAGGAGAAGTTTATCTGTATCAGAGTTCAGGATAATGGCTGCGGAATCTCGCAGGAAAGGCTGGCTAAAATAGGCGAACCCTTCTATTCAACGAAAGAAAAAGGCACCGGCCTCGGACTTATGACCAGCCTGAACATCATCGAAAACCATCATGGAAAATTGGATATTCAAAGTGAAGAAGGCGAAGGAACGACTGTGAAGATTTATCTTCCGCTGTCCTAAAGCAGCGAAACTAGTGAAATAGAGTTTGCTAAAAATAAATAAATAAAAGAGCCATTCTCATTGCAGAATGGCTCTTGCTGTATAAAGAATGTCAATTGAATTAATGAGCGGGACAGATAAGACCCCCGCATGAGCAAACCATTAGCAAAACCAGCCCCTTACTCATATCGTCGTAGGTTAATGCGGTCAGGTTTTTGTGAAACACAACCATATCAGAGCTACACTATGGAAGGGGCTAGTTATTAAAAGGATACCTTATAATACGTGAATTTAGACGTATCAGTAGAAAAATTTTTGTATCAACTGTTTGTTTCCTATTTTTTCGTTCCTGATAGGGCTATGGAAAATCCAACCCCGATGAGCACGAGGCGCACCGGCTGCAGCCCGGTTTTTTTGTCATAGGCCAGCGAATAAATAAGGAAAGCCGTTACGATGGCTCCTATAAAGGCGACAAGTGCAAGTAGATACACAAACGATCCCGGTTCATCGGGAAAAACAAAAAGAAAACGGCGATCGCCACACCTGCTCCTTAATTGATTCCGATAATGCCTGGATCAACTAGAGGATTCCTTGTAAGATGGCTCCTTATAGTGCGAGTGCCATGCCAGCTAGCAGAAAAATTCGGGCAGCGCAGAAGTTTGCCATGGTCTCTTCACGCAATGAAGTTTTCCAAAAACGAAACCGCGAATTAGTGAGGGAAATGATGAGGGAAAAAGAAATGGATGGAACGATTGCTTCCCGGTGATTGAATCCGAAGATGTATACATAGAATTTCCCTCCATATTTAAAAAGATTAAGAGAGTCAAACGGCCGTTTTAAGGGATGTAACGTATGTTTTTGCTCAACCCAGCCCATTATTCCGAAATTCCAACTTTTTAATTACTTCAAAATAGTTTATAATTATCAGATAATAGTTATTATAAATGAGGCAGAAAATGTTTGTTCCTGGGTGGGGTCCGGGGATGCGCGCTTTTTGGTGCATCCAGGCAGGAGTGCCTGCTCTTTTATACAACTTTAGGGGATGAGGAAGGTCATAATGAGCAGCATACGCAAAAAAACAGATGTTATTTTAATTGGTGCTGGAGTCATGAGTGCAACGCTTGGAGCGATGTTGAAAGAGTTAGCACCTGAATGGGAAATTAAAGTGTTTGAGAAGCTTGCAAAAGCAGGAGAGGAAAGCTCGAACGAATGGAACAACGCGGGTACGGGCCATTCTGCGCTTTGTGAGCTCAACTATACAACCGAAAAGCCGGACGGCTCAATCGATATTGGTAAAGCGATTAACATCAATGAACAGTTCCAGGTTTCAAGACAATTCTGGTCGTATCTTGTAGACCGCAATCTGATTCGTCAGCCGCAGGATTTTATCATGCCCATTCCTCATATGAGTTTGGTGCAGGGTGAGAAGGATATTGCTTTTCTGAAAAAACGTTTTAAAGCGCTGTCACAAAATCCTCTGTTCCAGGGAATGGAATATTCCGAGGATCGTGAACAGTTGAAGGAATGGATGCCGCTGATCATGGAAGGCCGTCCAGCGAATGAACGCTTGGCTGCAACCAAGATTGATTACGGTACAGATGTAAACTTTGGTGCGCTGACCCGCATTCTGTTTGATCACCTGCAAAGTAAAAACGTGGAGCTTCACTATAAGCATAGTGTTAAGGATCTTAAACGCACGAGTGACGGACTTTGGGAAGTGAAAGTGCACAATATGGCAAGTGGGATAACGGAATACCACACATCGAAATTCGTCTTTATCGGCGGCGGGGGCGGAAGCTTGCCATTGCTTCAAAAAACCGGTATTCCTGAGTCGAAGCAAATTGGAGGATTCCCGGTAAGCGGACTGTTTTTAGTCTGCAGCAATCAGGAAGTAGTCGAGCAGCATCATGCAAAGGTTTATGGGAAGGCAAAGCTCGGAGCTCCTCCAATGTCTGTGCCGCACCTTGATACCCGTTATATAAATAACAAAAAATCCTTGCTGTTCGGACCGTTTGCCGGCTTCTCGCCGAAGTTCTTAAAAACGGGCTCTAATCTTGATTTAATCGGCTCCGTCAAACCGAATAATCTTTTCACCATGCTTGCAGCAGGAGTGAAAGAGATGGGATTGACGAAATATTTGATCCAGCAGGTGCTGCTGTCGAATGAAAAACGAATGGAAGAGCTGCGCGAGTTTATTCCAAATGCGAAAAGCGGGGATTGGCATGTCGTTGTAGCCGGACAGCGCGTTCAGGTAATCAAAGACACAGACGCCGGTAAAGGAACGCTGCAATTTGGTACGGAAGTGGTCAGTGCCGCAGATGGCTCGATTGCTGCATTGCTCGGTGCCTCTCCAGGTGCTTCTACCGCTGTTCAAGTCATGCTTGAAGTATTGGATCAATGCTTCCCAGAGCATATGGGTGAGTGGGAACCGAAAATTAAAGAAATGATTCCTTCATACGGCATGTCCCTGACCGACAATCCGGCCCTGTTTCAAGAAGTTTTTGCTTCAACCGCAGAGTCTCTTGGTTTAAGTAAAAAAAAACTGGTCCTCATTTAAAAGTAAGGATTGAAAGACAGAGAGATTACTAAATAATAAAGCCAGGTAAGCCCCGTTTGCTAAGGGAGGCTTATCTGGCTTTTTTCGTATTACCGATACTGTTTTCTCCGTACCCATATGGTCGCGGCCCATTTGTCTCCTGTAATGACGGGAGCGCCTCCGTGCAGCGTTAATTCATTGATCGCAGGATCCTGATAGAAGTATTCAAAGTATACAGCCATCCCTTTTTGCGGTGTGATGGAAAGCTTCAGATGAGGGAAGTATGTTTCGCCGCCTTCTTCGACATCGTTCAAGTACATAACGAGTGTGCTGATTCTTGGGTTATGGTTGGCTTTGGAAGACTTAAAATAGTCGAGGTGGGCTTTGTATTCCTCACCAGGCTTATAGTTTAGGATATGAAGCCCTTCTCCGTGATTCGCCGGGACATTCATAATCTGGGCCACCCGCTTTTCAATCCGGGCATCTACCCCGTTTTCTGTTTCCGGCAGGAACGCCCCGCTGCTTGTCCGAATGCCGCTTACTTCCCTCTCGGTTCCAATCTTGGAGCGGTTCATGTGCTCCTTTGAAAGCTGAATGAGTTCATCGCACTCTTCATGACTCAATACATTTCCCAATATCGCAATCATGGGCTCCTCAAACTTCGCAATGATGGAAATGTCACGGTCTTCGGTCACGATTTTATTCCCGCTATGATTAAATATGGATTGTTCCTTTAATTGCATTGCCAATTTTCATCAACCTCTTTATTTTAATTGGTAGAAAGCGTTTTCAAAAAAGGGGTGTAACTTTTTAACTATGAAAAAATAACGACTCATTGTTATGAGTTTATCATCAAGACGGACTTATATCTCTATAAATTTTTGAAGATTCGTTATTTTTTGATGAAAAAAGAAGTTAAAAAGTGGGCTATTGAATTCCGCTGCAGCCGTGGGATGTGATCAGCCCCTAAAGCAGATTTGTGCCTGCGGGATTCTCACCTTCAATTACGGGGGGTTTCGTGTCGATTACGGGCAATTCCATGTCGATAGCGGGCGGTTTCGTGTCGATTACGGGCAAAACGACAGTTCCTGTCTCCAAACAGAATAAAGAGACGCCCGGAACACCGTGCGTCACTCCTTTATGCATATTCTTTACCAATAGACTCCTCCATCACCCTACATCCGCTCAGGCGCCGGCAGCCCAAGTATCTCCAGCGCATCTCCAATCGTTTCTTTAAATTGAGCGGTAAGCCATAGTCTTAAGGCTTTTTTCTCGTCGGTCGCTTTCATGATCGGGCAGGCGGCGTAGAAGTTGTTGAAGAGAGTGGCAAGTTCATGAGTATAGGTGCAGATGATGCTTGGTGCAAGCTCGCTGAAGGCTGATTTCAGCGTATCCGGCCATCCCGCAATGTGGCGGATTAAGGCATATTCTGCTTTTTCCAGATGGCTGATTTCGCTTGGTTTTATGTTGATCTCTGCTTCGGCTTTCGCTAAAACGCTCGCTGCCCGGGCGTGGGAGTACATCAAGTAGACACCTGTATTTCCGGTTACCTCGGTGGCTTGCTGGATGTCAAAGACGACCTCAGTCAGCAGGCTGAACCGAAGCAGGTAGTAGCGGATGGATGCCGCGGCCATCGTTCTGCTTGAGAGCCCGTTTTTCTCTGAACGGGTCTGGTCGATGATGCTTTCCATCCGGTCCAGCAATTCAGCAATTTTGATGCCGATTCCCTTTCTGCCTGACATCGCATACGATGCTTTGCCGTCGGAGGTGTCGATGCCGAGCTCCTTGGCAGCACGAGGACTTAGGGACACCACGCCGTAGCTTACATGACGGAGCTTTTTGGCTTGTTCTGCATACCCAAGAATTTCGAGCGCCTGCTTGACCATCGCCTGCGGATATTCCTGGCGATAATCGATGACATTGATGACAAGGTCGGCCTTCCCGTAGGATGAACGGGTTCCATTGGAGCTCGTCGTCCAAAGCTCTTCTGTAAAGCGCTTATACAAAAAATCGTTCTCAAGCAAACCGAATTTCCATAGATGGTAGGCAATATCCTTAGCGGTGTACGTCAAAATCCCGTTCGAACGAACCAAAACTTTGTCCAGGCTATGTTCGGACTCAGGCGTTTCACTTTCAGGGGAAGGCTGCTTTAAAACCCAGCACCCCTCAAGCTTACCGGACGTTTCACGGTGAAATTGCTCTGTTTGTTTCAGCAATTGGAATGCGGAAGCCCAAAATCCCTCCCTCACAATATTGCTCTCCCACACGAGCAGGTCATAGCCTATGCCGAATTCATTCATTTCTTCAAGATGCTCACGTACAATCCTTTCAGCAACAAGAGAACCGACCCACGATAGATTATCCTTTCCTTCTTCAATGGCATGGAGAACGTTCGTCCGCTGTTCCAGCAGCGGCGGATTCTTTTCGTACTCTTTATTGACCTTCGAGTAGATCTCCCAGCAAAAGTCTCCAAAACGGGAGTGCTCCTTTTTCTCAGCGATGTTCAAAATGCCTACAACCGTATCTGCCAGCTGATTTCCTAAGTCATCAATATAGTTGTGCACCTCGACATCGTATCCGGTTCTTTTCAAAAGGCGGACGAGGACATCGCCAATGCATGAATTTCTCAGATGGCCGATATGTGCGGACTTGTTCGGATTGATGGATGTATGTTCAATCACGGCCTTTTCACCTGTATTCATAGGCAGGGCGAATTCTTCTTTAGCCCATTGGTTCCAATCTATATACAGATTGATAAATCCCGGGGGTGCAATGTCAATTTTGCTCACCAGGTGATTTGAGCTACCGCCCTCCTCCAGCTTACCTTTCAGCATCCCGGCAATGACAATCGGCGCTTTGCGCAGGGATTTAGCGAGCTGCATCGCAATATTGGTGGAATAATCTCCATGCTCCAGATGGGCAGGCTGCTCAATGTGAATCTTTAGATCCTCGGTATAGACGAGACCGAGTTCTGTAAAAAGGCTTTTAACCGCATTTTCCATGCTGCCTGCAATTACTTGGCTAATCATTTGATCCCTCCTCCAAAATAGAAAAGCCTCCGTCTCTGTAAAAGAGACGAAGGCTTAAGCATTCGCGGTACCACTCTTGTTGTTAAACATCTGTTTAACCACTTTAGCAAAATAACGGTTTTTAGCCGTGGCCTCCTACTATAAGCGTTCAGAAGCCATTCTCGTGGGTCCGTTTCCCTGTTAACGCAGTACCGGCTTTCACCGCCCCGGCTCGCTTTGACGTCAGTTAACAGATACTCTCCCAGTCCTTGAATTTCGATATGTTTTGTAACAGTATATCCAAATTGAAGAAAATGTCAATCCTGTTTCGTGAGGACCTCTATATAAAACTGACTTTCATCGTGTTAGACTAATGTTTTAAGAATGAAAATACGCGATTGACTGTTCCGAAAGCAGTCAATTAACAGGAGATAACGAACAATATGGATAATAATGATCGCTTAATACGTTTACGATATGCACTTGATTTGAGAAATTCTGAGGTGGAAGAGATCTTTGGATACGGCGGCATTGAAGTTGCGAGAGAAGATATTGGCAAAATCCTTACTAAATCGAATGATGAAGAGGATGATGACAATCACATCCCGTGCAGTCCGTTCATGTTCGAGTCATTTTTAAACGGCCTTATTGTGTTTAAAAGAGGAAAGCAGGAAAATCAGCAAGGACAGCCTCAAAAACCTGAAATGACACTCATACATCCCAATAATGTCCTGTTAAAAAAAGTGAAAATCGCCTTATCCTTAACAGCGGAGGATATGCTTGAGGTTTTAGAACTTGCCGGAGTCACGGTAACAAAGGGTGAACTTGGCGCCTTGTTAAGGAAAGAAGGCCACAAAAATTATAAAGAATGCGGAGATAAATATGCCCGTAATTTCTTAAAAGGATTAGCGGTTAAATATCGAGGATAGGAACGGCGGAATGACATGATCCATACGTATTCAGGTGAAACGATAAGCTTTGACGTCCAATACAAAAAGCGTTCGACCATAGGCATTTATGTAGATGGTTATGGAAATGTGGAAATCCAGGCCCCAAAAGGCACTCCGGACGAATCCGTGCTGAGAGTAGTGGAGGAAAACTGGAATCCGATTCAGCAAAAAGTAAAAGAAAACAAGGAACGTCTGCTGGGTCCTCAGGTGAAGATGTATGAGCAGGGAGAGAGCTTTCTTTATTTAGGAAAAGCCTACTCCTTAAAGATTCATCATGATCTGCAGGCGGAGCAGGATCATGTTCTTTTTAAAGGGGAAGAGCTGCATGTAGTTGTGAGCCGGCTCGAGGATGAAAGAATAAAACAGGCGTTAAAACGGTTTTATTATCAGCAGTGCAAGGCTTTGGTGGAAAAGCGGATCACCGCTCATCAAAAGCACTTCAAAACAAAGCCCCGTTCCATCCGCATTACGGATAGTAAAACGACTTGGGGAACGTGTGATTCGGAGCTGCGGTTAACCTTTAACTGGCGGCTCGCAATGGCGCCGCCGAGAGTGATTGACTACGTGGTCGTCCACGAAATGTGCCACATGGTCCATCTCAATCATGACCGTTCCTTTTGGCGTCTTGTTGGGAAAATGATTCCTGACTATAAGGAAGATGAAGGCTGGCTGGCACGGTCCAGCTGGAAAATGACGGTCTAGAAAAAAAGGATGAGTCCAAGCTGTTTCTAGCTTGGCTCATCCTTTTTGGTTACCATTCTTTCGGGTAGTAATTTAATTCACTGAATAACTGATTTTTTTCTTTTTTCGATAGATCTCTCCATTGTCCAGGGGGAAGGTTTCCTAAATGGATATTCATGATCCGGACCCTCTGCAGCCTGAAAACCTCGTAGCCGAGCTCTTCGCACATCCGGCGGATTTGGCGGTTCAATCCCTGCTTCAGGATGATTTTAAAGTCAAATTTTGAAAGCTGCTCCACTTCACACGGAAGTGTTTTCGTTCCTAAAATTTTCACACCGCTTGCCATCTTTTCTGTAAACTCCGGAGTAATGGGCTTGTCCACGGAAACGATGTATTCTTTTTCATGCTCGTTTTCAGCACGCAGAATTTCGTTTACGATATCCCCGTCATTTGTTAAAAGAATCAAGCCCTCGGACTCCTTATCCAGACGTCCAATATTATAAATTCTTAAAGGGTGATTGACCAAATCCACAATGTTGCCCTTTACATTTTTTTCAGTGGTGCTGGTGATGCCAATCGGCTTATTTAAAGCGATATACACATTGTTTCTGGACACCTGGATCTGGTCTCCGCTTACCCGGACATCGTCCCCGGGCTCAACCCTGTCCCCAATTTTCGCTTTCTTGCCATTGATCATGACCCGGCCTTCTTCAATCAGCCTGTCTGCACCCCGTCTGGACGCCTTGCCAGATTCGCTGATGAATTTATTAATACGCATGTTTATCACAGCCTTAAGTTGGAATTGTATGTCTAAGGATAACTCAACTTTCAAGATGTTTTCAAGGGCTCCCAGTAAAGTTATCCAACTGACGGATTGCTTCCATCTTCCCTATTGTAAAAATCAATTTAGGGTATAAGAAAATAAGAGCAACACTTAAAAAGGGAGGCCGTTCACACATGACAAAAGAAATTGGATTTATCGGTCTTGGAAATATGGGAGAACCGATGGTAATGAATCTATTAAAAGCGGGTTTCAAAGTGAAGGTTTACAATCGCACACCAGAGAAGGCGAAGGCCGTTGTTGCCGCTGGAGCGGAGCAGGTGGAGAAAGCAGCGGATGCGGCAAGCTCTGATGGTATTGTCATTACAATGGTCTCAAACGACAAGGCCCTGGAGGACATTGTACTGGGTGAGGATGGAATTGGCCGGAAGCTTGGAGAAGGAGGGATCCATCTTTCTATGAGCACGGTTTCCCCTGAAACTTCGCGGAAGCTTTCAGAGGTTCATGCAAAGCAAAACAGCACGTATGTCGCATCTCCCGTGTTTGGTCGTCCGGATGCGGCTGCCGCTCAAAAATTGTTTGTGCTGTCGTCAGGATCAAGTGAAGCCAGAGAGCGGGTTAAGCCCACACAGGAAGCAGTTGGACAGCGTATTTTTGATCTTGGCGATGAGCCGGGGAATGCCAATGTCATTAAACTTGGCGGGAATTTCATGATTATGGCCGCGATGGAAGCGATGGCCGAATCATTTAACCTTGCTGAAAAGAATGGGATTGACCGGGAATTGGCTGCTGAAGTTTATAGCTCCACATTATTTGATTGTACCGTTTATAACGGATATGGTTCGATGATTGCCAAAAGGCAGTTCGAACCTGCAGGCTTTCAGCTCGCCCTTGGGCTCAAGGACTGCAATTTAGTTCTGCAGGAAGCAAATGCCGCTAAGGCCCCGATGCCGCTTGCCAGCCTGCTGCATAATTCCTTGCTCGCATCCGCAGCAAAGGGAAGGGAAAACCAGGATTGGACGGCACTAACGCGGATTGCTTCGGAGAATGCGGGGCTGGAATAAGCTAAATGGCTGGATTTGGGCCGTGGGGCTGAGTGAGGTGCCAGTCCCGCAGGATTTTACCGTGTGAAAGCTCTGGAACAAACCGCGTAAACCGTTGGTAGATAAGGGCTCAAAGCTTTGAGTCTCTGTCCCCCGGTGCGGTGAAGAATAAGGGGACTGACACGGTGCCAGTCCCCTGAAATTTTACCGTGCGAAAGCTCTGGCACCAACCGTGTGAACCGTTGGTAGATAAGGGATCAGAACATCAAGCCTATGTCCCCTAATACGGTGAAGCATGACGGGACTGGCACCTTCACTAATAGAAATATTTACCCATTTTAACGTTCTTTTACTACTGTACCTGAAAAGCGGTCATGCGGAAGGATTGCTCCTTCCTTGTCTTCGAACGTATTACGGCTTTTTAAGTAATCAAAAGTACTCACTGTATCCCTGTATCCCATTCGCTTAATGATTTGACGGGATGTCAGTTCTGAACCATCCTCATTCTCAAGGGCCAGTCCCATTTTTTTATAACCAATGGTTTGGCCTCTTTGGCGCATCTGTGCGTACTCAAGTGTCCACATTACAATGGTCGGTGTTATTAAAGCATGTACGGCTTCACTTTTCACTTTTTTCCGCAGTAAATACTCAACACCAGCAGTTACAGCGCTTGAAATGGCCAAGTCGATTAGAAACGCTTTTGTTCGTTTTTTCGTTATAGATTCCACCAAAGTACCTCCTCTAATTCTTTTGTCTGTCCAGTAAGTATACGAATTTCCAGTAATTAAGTTTCATTTTGTAACATTTGATAGAAGGGCGAGCCGCCTGGATCCGCCATCAACCACCTCTAGCTATTTGTTATAAGATCAAAGTTCGTGACACCGTCCAGAACGAATGATTGAGGAACTGAAAAAGAGCACCCATAAAAGTATGGATGCTCTTTTTTCCTATTGAACACAAGGTCAAACCACCAAACTCAGCAGCAGGATAAACACCAGCCCCGAAACAGAGATAATGGTCTCAAGCAATGTCCACGTTGCGAATGTTTCTTTCATCGTTAATCCAAAGTACTCTTTGAACATCCAGAAGCCGGCGTCATTTACGTGGGACGCAATCAAGCTTCCCGCTCCGGTTGCAAGAACAACCAATGCAAGGTTCACGTCCGTTTGGCCAAGCAGAGGGATAACTAATCCTGCCGTTGTAAGGGCTGCAACGGTTGCGGATCCCAGTGAGATGCGAAGGATAGCTGCGATGATCCAGGCGAGAAGGATCGGTGACAGGGAGGATCCTTTGAATAGCTCGGCTACGTAATCCCCTACACCGCCGTCAATTAATACCTGTTTGAAGGCTCCGCCGCCTCCAATGATCAAGAGCATCATTCCGATTTGCGTGATAGCAGTTGTACAAGATGCCATCACCGTATTAATCGGAATTTTTCTAGCAAGGCCCATCGTATAGATGGCGACTAACAGAGAGATCAGCATCGCTGTTGATGCATCTCCGATAAAGCGGATGGAAGCAAGCAGGGCGTTGTCCTCAAAGCCCATCGTTTTTTGAAGCAGGGTAATAATCGTGGCAATGGACATTAGGATGACAGGAAGCATCGCGGTGAATACACTGATGCCAAATCCCGGTGTGTCTTCAAGCTTGAACTCTTTTTGTTCGCCGAGTGAAGCGATGTTTCCGGTTTTCTTAAAGGATGCAGGTACTAATCTTTTCGCAAGCTTTGTGAAGAGGGGTCCAGCGATAATCACAGTTGGAATGGCAATGATAAATCCATAAAGAAGAACCTCTCCAAGGTTTGCACCATATTCACCGGCGATCACTGTCGGGCCGGGATGCGGCGGCAGGAAACCGTGTGTAACGGATAGGGCTGCTGCCATCGGAATCCCAAGGAACAGGATGGAAATCTTCAATTCTCTTGAAATCGCAAATACGATTGGAATTAATAGAACCAATCCTACTTCGAAGAATAGCGCGACGCCGATAATGAAGGAAGCAACGACTACGGCCCACTGAATATTCTTTTCTCCGAATTTATTCACGAGAGTCATAGCGATGCGCTGGGCGCCGCCGGAATCAGCGATTAGTTTACCCAGCATAGCTCCAAGTCCAAAGATCAGCGCTAAATGGCCGAGTGTTCCGCCGAGTCCTGTTTCAATCGTTTTGACGATGTTTTCAAGCGGCATACCGAGGGCTAAAGCGACAAGGAACGATACAATGAGCAAGGAAACGAATGTGTTCAGTTTAAGACCCATAATAAGCAGCAGCAATACGAGAATTCCGGCTGCGACAATAACTAATGGCATGTTTATCTCTCCTTATAATCTAGTTAAATTTCTTTGATAACTGGCAATCCGGCCATAATCCTCTTCCAATACCCGCGATAAATGAATGAAGATGGGCATGAGCTGCCTGTATTCTTTTGCAGCATGTTCATTCGGTGTATGCCGGCAGGTGCTGCCAATCATATCCGTAACGGAATCAAACGATTCAATTTTCCCTATTGCATAAAGGCCTAAAATACAGGCTCCAAGGCAGGAGCTTTCATAGCTCTCAGGGACAACGACTTCCGATTCAAAGATATCGGCCATCATTTGCCGCCAAACCTTGGACCGGGCAAATCCTCCGGTCGCCTGAATCTTGGTCACAGGGCTGTCCATGCATTCGGTAAGGGCTAAAAAGACCGTATATAAATTGTAGATTACGCCTTCCAGCGCAGCCCGAATCATATGTTCTTTTTTATGGGACATCGTTAGGCCGAAGAAGGAGCCGCGAACATCCGGGTTCCATAATGGAGCACGTTCCCCGGAAAGATAGGGATGGAAGAGCAGCCCATCGGCACCCGGCCTTACCCGCTCAGCAATCTTCGTCAGCACTTCGTATGGGTCAATTCCGAGCCGTTTCGCCGTTTCAATTTCCGATGAAGCAAATTCATCGCGGATCCAGCGAAGCACCATTCCGCCGCTGTTTACGGGGCCGCCAATTACCCAATGATCCTGGGTGAGAGCATAACAGAAGATCCTGCCTTTTTCATCCGTCTGCGGCTTGTCGATAATGGTTCGAATGGCCCCGCTTGTCCCAATGGTGACGGCAATCTCTCCTTTTTTGATGGCATTTACGCCAAGGTTTGACAGCACGCCGTCACTTGCCCCGATGATAAACGGGGTTGCCGGATCAATTCCCATTTGTTTTGCCGGCTCAGGCTGGCAGTTTTGAAAGATACGGGTTGTAGGCACGAGTTCAGATAGCTGATCCCGTGTGATCCCTGCAATGGCTAATGCCTCTTCGTCCCAGTCCAGCGATTCCAGATGCATCATGCCCGTGGCAGAGGCTAATGAATGATCAATGACGTAGTGGTCAAAGAATTTCTTGAAAACATATTCCTTAATTCCAATGTACTTTTTAGCTCGACGGGCAATGTCAGGAAACTCATGAACCATCCAGGAAATCTTGCTTAAAGGGGACATCGGATGAATCGGTGTTCCGGTCCGCTTATAAATGTCATGTCCGCCAAATTCGGTTTTAATCTTATGCGCCCAGCCTTCACTGCGATTGTCTGCCCAGGTGATGCAGGGCGTCAGCGGTTCATCGTTTTCACCGATGGCAATGACGCTGTGCATCGCACTGCTGAAAGAGATAAATGAAAGCTGTTTTTGCGGATGTTGCTTCATAATGCGTGAAGCAGCATGCAGCACGGCTTGATAAATTTCTTCAGGATCTTGCTCCGCTGTTGAGATATCCGGTGTGTGAAGCGGATAGCCGATATTTTCCTGCTGGATGACTTCTCCGGTCTCGCTGAATAATACGGCCTTTGTACTTGTTGTTCCGATGTCTATCCCCAGCATATAGCTATTCATTTCCTTGCTCAGCTCCTTTAGCCAGCAGCTGCTGCGACATCCAGAGATCCTCTACCTTCCCTTGGACATCGTCAAAATTTTGATGCAGCGACTTGATCATTAAGTTTCGGTCTTTGGTGTTAATCGCTTGAATATAAAGCTCGTGATTGTCGAGAATTCTTTGGAAATCCTCGTATTTTTCCCTGAAACGGACGCGCATGGATAACAGAATTAAACTCTCCATGACGGGCTTTAAATTATTCCAGATCATGAGCATGTAGGAATGGTCAATCGCCCGGATGATTGTTTCATGGAATAAAACATCCTGAAAAGAGAACTCATCTGCATCGCCATATTTGATAGCGATTTTCATCATTTCGAATATCTTATTCAGTTCTTTTACCAAATCCGCTGTGTCCGTTTTAACAATCCGTTCAAATACAAATGATTCGATCATAAGCCGGACATCGTAAATTTCTTCGATATGTTTATCTGTTAAACCAGTGACTACGGCACCCATTCTCTCAGCTTGGATCATATTTTCAGAGGCCAATATTTTTAATGCTTCGCGAACGGGTGACCGGCTGACGGAAAAATCTGCTGCGATTTTGTTCTCGGACAAAATGGTACCGCTTTCAATTTTCCCTGAAACAATGGAAATTCTCAGCTCGCAAGCAATTCTTTCACCAGCTGAAGCTCTTGAAAGCCACTTTGCAGGGTATAAATGTTCCTTATTATTCGTCATAACCTAACCTTCTTTATCATTCAAGTATACTTGTATACAAGTATACCCGGAACTTTTATTTTTGCAAGCGCTTTATTCTGGATGGGAAGATGTATGAAGAGTAAATGGTATGGGAATATGGTAAATTTAGCGGGTAAACGATTGTGTGAAGAATTAGGAAAAGAAGTAAGCGATATAACAAATTAATGCCTGTATGGCAGGATCGATCAATAGGAGGAATAATCATGTCAAATGTACAAACATCATCCCAGAAAGCAATGAAACGCTGGAAAATGCATCGAAATGCTTTGATAGAACTGGCCGCTGTATTCCCTGAATCAAGCGGTTCGTGGCGTCCTTGGAAGGAAGGGATGACGGTGATCGAACTCGTCCATCACCTTGCCTGGACTCCGGAGTTCTTCCTGGCTCCGATCGAGGGGCGCGAAATGAATATCCCTCCTGTTCCGGAAACACTAGCGGAAGCCCGCAAGCTTTTAGAAGAGCTCACAAACGTACATGAAGAGATCCTCGCGTCGCTTACAGATGAAGATTTAAAGAGCGAAACAACCATTGATCTCTTTAAATTGACGGAACCGACTGAAGAAATGCTCTACCGCCTGATTGGCCACGAGGCGCACCATAAAGGACAATTGATTCTGTATGCCCGCATTCTCGGTGCGGAACCGCCATTTTATGTTGATTTGAGTTTGTAAGCAAAAGAAGCAGGCCGGTCTTAATTGGCCTGCTTCTTTTAAATGCTTTGAATTAGGCATGCGGATCAATCTGCCTCACAATTCTCTCGCAAATCTCATGGGTAATGAGTGAATCCTTAATGGAAGGATCCGGAACACGATTTTCCCGCACACATTCAATAAAATGATCGATAATCTGATAAAATCCCCGCTTGAACAGAGTCGGCTCCCAGTCACCAAACTTCGTCACGCTGATGTTTTTATTATGGAAATGGGTCGTTTCGACAAGACTGTTTACCTTATATTTATGCTGGCCGGCCGAGTATTCGATGATTTCTTCGGTTACTCCGCCGTTTCGGTTCATGATTCCGATCGCCGTGCAGCCGTCTCCAATCAGCTGAACGATGATGTGATCCAGCAGCTCTTCATTTTTCATGAACTCTGTTTTTACATCCTTTACCTCTGTCCCCATCAGGAACCGGAGGGTATCGACCACATGGATAAAGTCCTCTACGACAAATCTTCGGACATGATCAGGGGAGGCAAATCGATTTTTCTGCATCAAAACCAGGCTTGCCTTGCCGTGTTCTTTCAGCTCTTTAACACGGGGGATGAATCTTCTGTTGAAGCCGGTCATCGCAATTTTGCCGCTTTTTTCAGCGAGCTCTGCGATTCTTTTTGTTTCGCTGAAATCCAAAGAGACGGGCTTGTCTATGTAGACGCTGATTCCGTTTTCGAGCAGTTTTTCCGCAATTTGAGCGTGTGCCTCTGTCGCAGTACTGACAATAGCGGCATCGAGGTTCTTAGTCAGCAGTTCGTCTAATGTCTGAGCCGTTTCCGCATGTCTGTAGACCTGGGCAAGATGCTGCAGCGTGTCCTGATTCCTCGTACAAAGCACAAGCTCTAGATCTTTTCTTTCCGATAGCACAGGCAGGTACGCTTTTTTGGCGATGTCGCCAAGTCCGATGATTCCCATCCTCATCTTTCTTTCCTCCTCTGTTAAAATGGTAGGTAAAGTATAGCACGCACGATTGAAATCTTTCTTTAAGGAGCCTTTGCTTTGAATATAGAGCTGAACAAAAAAATCATCGAAAAACTGTGCGGACGGGTCTCTTTAAAGAGCGGAGATTCCTTGCGCCGTTCCAATAAAGTGAAGTTCCAGGAGTACCGCGAGAATGACTGTCACGCGATTGTTCAGAGTACGGAGGATTTCCGCGTTTCGGTCACGGTGGAACCTGATGGTACGTTCCATGCAGCATGCAGCTGTCCGAAGCTTATTTCCTTTAAGCAGGAATGCCAGCATATAGCGGCGGTCTTGCTGACGATTGAAGAACATCAGACAAACGGGACGGTTCCTGAGATCCAAGCGGAGGGAGATGCACCCGCCGTTCATGACTATGCCCTGACAGAGAAATTGCTCACGGCCTTTAAGGACAGGCAAAACCGTAAAACAGGGGAGCAGAACTATTTTGAAAATCGCACCGTCCTCCAGGCGGTGTTTACGTGCAAGCCGGTTCAAAGGGAAGACGGCGAACTTCTGCTCGCACTGGGAATCACTGTTGAATCGGTAAAAGTCCGCAAGATGAAGGCATTTCTGGAAAACATCATAAGCGGACAGCCCTTCCAGCTTACATCCCACTTTGAGTTTGATCCATTGTCTCATTGTTTCACGAAAGAATCAGATGCTGTGATTCAGCAGCTTTTTAAGGTTGTACAAAATGAGACGGCTGAAAAGGAAAGCCATCAGCTCCTCCTTTCGCCGTTTTCATGGAATCTGCTTCTCCCATCCCTTATGAGAGCGCCTTTTGCAGAGCTTGAGGTCAACGGGGAAATCTATTCGGGTATTCATCGATCGGAAGGCGTCCTGCCGCTTCAATTTGATTTCTACGAAGAAGGCAGAGGGTATGAGCTGAAAGCAGGTGGATTGCAAGACCTGATTTTCTTGAAGCCCTACCAATCGGTTTTGTCTTCAGGAGTATTGTTTCAGCTGGGGACGGAAAATTTTGAACGCTTGGCTGAATTGAAACGGGTCATTGATGCTTCAGGAAAAAACACGATTCCTATTCCTCCGCAGCAGGTCAATCTTTATCTGGAAAAAGTGGTTCCAGGGCTCCGAAAACTCGGGGAGGTTGCTATTTCAGAGACGATTTCCAAACGGATGGCTGAAGCCTCGCTAACAGCCAAGCTTTATTTGGACAGAGTGAAAAACCGGCTGCTTGCAGGTCTTGAATTTCATTACGGAAATATTGTTTTTAATCCGCTCGACGAACAGGAAGTGCGCGCTCTGTCCAGGGTTATCCGCGATTCAGAGAAGGAGGATCTGATCCTCAAGCTGATGGAGGAAAGCTCGTTTGCCCGGACGGACAGCGGCTATTATCTGCAAAATGAGCTTTTGGAGTATGAGTTCCTGTATCATGTACTGCCGAAGCTTGAAAAGTTTGTCCAGGTGCATGCTACGACTGCCGTTCGAAGCCGGATTATTAAAGAGACGGCAGGACCGAAAATTAAGGTGGAGGCTAAACGGGAACGCACGAACTGGCTGGAGTTCAAGTTTGAAATGGACGGTATTCCTGAAAAGGAAATCCGCGATGTTCTGGCGGCGCTGGATGAAAAACGGAAATATTACCGGCTGAGAAGCGGGGCTCTGCTTTCCCTTGAAACACGGGAATATGAGGAGATTTACCGATTCTTAACAGCGATGCCGGTACAGGCGGAGGACTGGGAAAAAGAGCTTGAAGTCCCACTGATCAAAGGGCTTCAGCTTCTGGATTCCATTAAAGTTTCCGATACACTGACGCTCGAGGACTCGGTTCAGCAGCTGCTGAACGGTCTTCTCCACCCGGATGAGCTGGAATTTGCTGTTCCTGAGAAGCTGGAATCCGTGCTGAGGGATTATCAAAAGAACGGATACCGATGGATGAAATCACTCGCCAGGAACGGATTTGGAGGGATTCTTGCGGATGATATGGGGCTTGGGAAAACGCTGCAGAGCATCGCGTATATCGTGTCCGTTCTTCCTGAAATCCGCCGGTTAAAAAGGCCGGTCCTGATTGTTTGCCCTTCTTCCCTGCTGTATAACTGGAAAAAGGAAATTGAAACCTTTGCACCGGAAATCGAGGCCATCATCATGGACGGCAGCCGGACGGAGAGAGCTGACCGTTTCCGGGATGATGCAGCTGCAGATGTCCTTATCACGTCCTATCCGCTTGTGAGACGGGATATACACGAATACGAAAAACGGGTTTTCCATACGGTCTTTTTCGATGAAGCGCAGGCCTTTAAAAATCCAATCACCCAGACGGCAAGAGCTGTCAAAAGGATTCAGGCCGATCATCGGTTCGGGCTGACAGGAACACCTGTGGAGAATACGCGCGAAGAACTTTGGTCGATCTTCCATGTTGTCTTTCCTGAACTGTTCATGGGGTTGAAGGAATACAGTACGCTCACAAGGAAAAAGGTCGCAAGGCGAATCCGTCCTTTTATGCTCCGCAGAATGAAGGAGGACGTGCTTTCCGAGCTTCCGGAAAAAATTGAGTCGATGGAAATCGTCGAGCTGCTTCCCGAGCAGAAAAAGCTGTACGCGGCCTACCTGGCAAAGCTTCGCCATGATACCCTGAAGCACTTGGATAAGGAGACCATTCAAAAAAACAAGATTAAGATATTAGCCGGAATTACACGGCTGCGGCAAATCTGCTGTCATCCCTCCCTGTTCGTCGAAGGATATAGCGGAGGGTCGGCAAAATTTGATCAGCTCATGAACATCCTGGAGGAGGCCCGCCTCTCAGGTAGAAGAGTGCTGATCTTCTCCCAGTTCACCTCCATGCTTGACCTGATCGGACGAGCATTAGCGGTTCAGGGCATGCCGTATTTCTATTTGGATGGCCAAACCGCACTCGCGGAAAGGGTTGAATTGTGTACCCGGTTTAATGCAGGCGAACGGAATCTTTTTCTCATTTCACTGAAAGCGGGCGGTACGGGCTTGAATTTAACAGGCGCCGATACCGTCATTCACTTTGATACATGGTGGAATCCGGCTGTGGAGGAACAGGCCGCTGACCGTGCGCATCGGATGGGCCAGACGAACACAGTAAACGTTATCAAGCTCGTCACCCGCGGCACAATTGAGGAGAAAATGAACGAGCTGCAGGACAAAAAGCGGCAGCTTATTAAAGAAATCGTGGATCTGGATGAAAAAATGCCGTTTACGCTGACGGAAGAGGATATACGGGATTTACTGAGGGTGTAGAGGGAAGTTTGATCATAAGCATTCTATCAGGAATCATAAGTATGAAGGAATGAGCTCTGCTTAAGGAGGAGAAATTCATGAAGCTTAAGGATAAGACCATGAACGTATTCCATTCTTTAAAGAAGCCTTCCAAGAAAGAATTGAAGGAAGTCCTGCAAAAATTGGATGTCAAGTTTGAAGAGGTGGCCCCAATGCTGAAATCAGCGGATGGAAAGCCCTACTACCGCAAGCTTATCTTTCAAAATGATGAAGTCGAATTACTCGTTATGAATTGGTCGCAGGTGGAGTGTGCTCCCCATGATCATGGAAACTCACAAGGATGGATTCAAGTGCTGAATGGAACGTCTCTTAATACTGTATATGAAGTGAACGAAAAGGGATGGCCGTCTGAGCTGTTTGAGGAATTCCATCAAGAGGGGAGGTTATTTTATGCACCGAGGAAAGGGGTGCATAAGATGAAGTCTGCAGGAGGAACTGATTTAGTTACACTGCATCTTTATTCCCCTCCGATCACTGGGATGATGGTCTACGACCTGAATGCATGTGCGGCTTGCGTTGTATCGGATGATTGCGGAGCATGGTGGCCTGAAGAAATGCGCCAGAAAGTAAAGGAGATTGAGCTGTCCAAAACTCAATGATATAAAAATACCTTCAGCTGATCCTTGCCATCCAAGGTTGCAAGCAGTACATGCTGAACTTCCCGTTTGATAAAGGCTTTCTAAACGGCTGATCACCCAGCTTTCCTCCTTGTGCAGCTGGCGTAATACCTCGGATAGCACCCTTCCCTCCATAATTATGGTTCTGGGAAAGTCAAATGGCTCCGTTTTTAGCTTAAGGGAAGCGGGTGTAAGGGGTTCGTATTCCGGATACAAAAATACGGATAGTTTCCCATCTGCTTCCCAAATGGCTAATGCTACTTTTTTTACGTCGTCTACTTTGTCTTCTCTTAATTCTTCTAAAAGCACATCAATAGAAATTCTTGCTTTTTTTAATCCCCCATTCAGAATTTCACCATTCTCTACGACGGTAATGGATTTATGATTAATGAATCTTCTAAAACCAGGCCACTTAAGGTTCAGCTGAATACCCAGACTATACAAGGCGACTAATACAATCGTTGAAACGATCGAGCCCTGCAGTCCCAAATGCTGATCTGACAAGGGATGGGCCACAATATTTCCAATGACTAAGGCAATGACGAAATCGAGCAGCCGCAGCTGGGAAATGGTGCGCTGGCCTAATACTTTCGCGACAATCACCAAAAAGACAAAACCGATAACCGACCGCAGAACCCATTCCATGATGGTGAGCGTTTCCTGGCTTTGATGACATACGCCTGCACACTTATGACTTTAGCCGTGAGTTAGGGCGTTATTATTTGCACTTTTTAACCAATTAAAATAAAATAATAAATATAATTAGAACGTTTGTTCTGTGGTGGGAGGGTTCGTAATGGTTAGAAAAGCTACCAAGAAAAAAGATGAAGAATTAGCCGAACAAGGCTTAAAATTACGCCATTACGGTCTTCGTCTTCGTGTGCGTCCTAACAAAGAACAGGAAGAGAAAATTCTACGTTACTTTGGGTGTGCCCGGTTTACTCGAAACTTCTACTTATCCGAAAGAATGGAAGTGTACAAACAGACCGGTGAAAACCTTACAGGTGCAGAATTCAAGAAATCGTTCATCATTCTTAAAAGTCATTCGGAGTTTGGCTGGTTAAAAGAACCGGATAAATTTGTTTTGGAATGTGCCATTGAACAAGTGGAAGATGCCTTTACTCGCTTTTTTAAAGGTCAAAATAAATTTCCGAAATTTAAGTCCAAAAGACAGGCTCAACAATCGTATACAACAAAAGAAACGAACGGAAATATTAAATTAAACGTTGAAGATCACACCATTCAATTGCCGAAAGTCGGTAAAGTGAACGTGCTATTATCTAAGAAACATCGAAAAATGTTCGAGAACGAAGGGTTCAGCGGGAAAATAAAACAGGCCACTGTTTCTTATCATAGCAGCGGACAATATCACGTATCTTTAAAAATAGAAGAAGTGGTTAAACGCGAGGAACCGATCGAACTGTCTTATCTTCGAGAAGAAGATGTAATGGGGGTGGATCTTGGTTTAACCCATTTTCTTATTGATTCCAACGGAGTCAAAATCGACAACCCAAAACACTTACGACAACATTTGGTGAAGTTAGCTAAACTACAACGGAAGCTAAAAAAAAAGAAATTACATAGCTGTAACTACAAAAAAATGCAAAATAGAATTAGCAAGCTTCATCTTCACATAGCCAATAAACGAAAAGACTTTTTACACAAACAGTCCAGAAAACTCGTAAACGAAAACCAAGTGATCGTGTTAGAGGACTTATATGTAAAAGGAATGATTAAAAATAAAAAGTTATCCCAAAGTATTGCGGATGTAAGCTGGTCGCAATTCAAAACCTTTGTATCCTATAAAGCAGATTGGGCCAATAAGCGAGTCGTATTAGTGGACCGGTTTTTCGCATCTTCCAAGCTGTGCAATGGGTGTAAGAAAAAGCAAACTTTATTATCCCTCTCGACCCGCGTCTGGGTCTGTCCTGAATGCGGACAACAGCACGATCGGGATATGAATGCAGCCCAAAATATAAAAGAGGAAGGTCTGCGTATATTACGGAGCCAGCCTCTATTAAATCCCGTTTAATCTTTTTCTTTTTACCGCTGGAATGGCGGGGTGTGCCTGTCAGCCGCCTTTTAGGAGCTGTTTATCTAAACGTAAGGTTAGATAAAGGAGAGAGTGTAAGACGTTTGTCAAAGAACGCGGTTCTCGATGAAGCAGGAAACTTACGACTGGTTTTAAGTTCTAAGGATTTTATCGTCAATATGGGCGTCAGAATCTAGCGACTTCAGTCGTGAGTAGTTCAAAAAAATCCATTCCTGACACGTCCTTTGCTTCAATAAGTGCCTTTAGTGTGTCACTAGTCATCCACTTTTATAGGGAGAGTTCATAGAGTTTAAAAAGCATCCCTTTAGGAGATGGTTTATATACCTTTCCAGAAAAGGAGGCGAGAATAAGTGAGCTTAACCTCTCTCACCGAAGATCGATTAACAAAGGCGAAATCACTCCTAGCCGGAGCTTCCATGTACCAGGAAGAACTGCTCAAGACCCCGATTTCTCATGAGTTCATCGAAAGAGCGACACCTGTTGTCTGGCTTGGGGAGGCGGTTCCTGGAAGCTGGGTCACCATGGCCACGAATCCGTCTCCAAAGGAATTTCTCGATCAGAACAATCAGCTGCTGCTTGGGGACCTGGCGAGATTTCATATTCGGGAAGATGGACGATCATTAGCGGAGTATGCGAAGGATGGGGCTCAGCTAGAGTCTGCGATCGAGTTCTATCAATCGTATTTTAAGGAGGGAAAAGCGTACCGGACATGGTTTGGCAAACCCGGGGGAGCGAAACTGGAAGGTTTCTTAAATGGAATGGGCGGTTCTTTTTACGGATCTCCCCATCTTCAAAACGTCGTTCATTCGGACTTTTTCCCTTTTGCAACACGTACGCATATGGGGAGGATTAAAAAAAAGCTTAGTTTGCTCGGTTCTGATTTTTCACGGGAGTTTTTGCAGGAAAAGCTCGAGTTTTTAAGACCCGGCATGGTCATTCTTTTAGGGAGAGAGCACTGCGCTCTGTTTGAAAGGGTCGAACCTGGGATTGAATTTGATCCGCCGAAAGCGATCGAACCTTACCCAAGCGCAGCCTATCAGCTTGGCTTTCATTCGAGGCTTGGAATTCCGCTGCTCGGCCTTCATTTTAAGCCGTCCGAGCAATTCCTTGGGTTAGGCGGGGGACAGGATAAAAATGGCCAAAGCCATGGAAAGTATGGAACAAAAGCGGCCTTGAACGAGATTGGAAGTGAAATTGCACGAAATTTGAAATCCTTTAAAATTGGATGAAATAAGGTCCGCAGCTTGACTCATGCGTCATCACAAACGACCACTTCTGTTCCCAGTCCATTACATACAAATCCCCAAAATCCATATGGAGCCGATCATAAGGCAAATCCCCTATGCTTAATGGTGCTGCATGATTGATTAGATAGGCATCATCAATAAACTGATAGAAGAAGGTGCACTTCTCCTTTTTCTGATCCTGAAACGACTGGATGGCTTCTTGCTTCTCCAGACAGGCTGTCTTTTTGTAGCTGCACAGATGCCATAAAAAGGAGTCTAAATGGATTTCTTTTTTTTCCTCAGCTGAGAGATGGCCGGCAAACCGGGCCTCCCACTGTCCTCGCAGATAGGTTCCCCAGCCCGGTATTTCCTGGACTTGCACTCGTTTTGTTCCCATAGAGCTTCCTCCGTTTTTATTTAAGCATACTAAAAAAGGCCAGGCTCTAAAAGCCTGGCCTTGCCATTTATTACCCGTTGGAATGCTTCAGCAAATCTCCGCGTTCCTCTGCCGTCACAATCGAGCAGCCGGATTTGCAGGATTTATTTAAAGCGCATGTGCCGCATTTTCCCTGTCGGCTTTTTTTGAAAAAGGAGACAACCATCCAGGTGGCGTATCCAAAAATGAGCAGTCCTAAGATGATGCTTGCGATCATATCGGAAACCTCCTCTTATACGATAAATTGCCCTGCTTTATAAACCGCAAGGGCTACGATATAGGCGATGGCAAACGAATAGGCAATCGAGAACAGTGTGATCTTTGTGCTGCCTGTTTCTTTCTTCATGATGGCGACTGTTGCCAGGCATGGTGTGTAGAGCAGAATAAACACAAGGAATGTATAGGCTGAGAGCGGTGTGAAATAGTTTGGCAAAAGCCCTGCCATCGTTTGTCCATCCGGTACGTGATACAGGATATTCATGGTTGCCACCACCACTTCCTTCGCGAGGAAGCCGGTAATGAGCGCAGAAACCGCCTGCCAGGTTGCAAATCCAAGCGGAGCGAAAATAGGAGCTACAGCGCCGCTCGCAATTGCCATAAAGCTTTCGTCGATTGGAACGTCTGCGCCTCCGGGACCAAGGTAAGAAAACAGCCAAATAAAGACGGTTCCTCCTAAAATGAACGTTCCTGCTTTTCGCACAAACCCTTTTCCTTTGTCCCACGTACTTTTCAGCAGCTGCCGCATTTGCGGTGCATTATACGGAGGGAGCTCCATAACAAAATAGGATTTTTCATTTTTTAGGAAAAGCGAAAGAATTTTTGCGACAATCATCGCGACTACGATCCCGAGAACGTAGAGGGAAAGGACGATCAGCGCCTGGTTTTTCTCAAAAAAGGCTGCCGCAAACAGAGCGTATACAGAAAGCCTTGCCGAACAGGACATGAACGGCGACACGAGAATAGTCAGCAAACGTTCCCTGGGCTGTTCAATCGTTCTCGCTGCCATAATGGACGGCACGTTGCATCCGAAACCGATGACCAGAGGGATGAACGCTTTTCCATTCAGTCCGATGTATTCCATCAGGCGGTCCATCACAACAGCCACGCGGGCCATATATCCGGAATCCTCCAATAAGGAAATAAAGAAAAACAGAATAAAGATTTGCGGGACGAACACGAGAACGCCTCCTACACCCGCAATAATTCCATCAAGGACAACAGCCTGGATGAACGGTGTGGCACCGATGCTGTTCAATAGCAGCTGAGCTCCACTGGTTAAAGGACCTGTGAAAAAGGAATCCAGCATATCGGAGATGGGGGTTCCAAGCCAATCAAACGTCAGCTGGAAAACCGCAAACAGGATGAGAAGGAAAAAGGGAATGCCCAAAACCGGATGGATCGCAATTTTGTCTATCCAGGCGGTCAAAGGAAGGCTCTCGCGCTGACCCTGCTGTTCTGTCACCTGATCAACCAGATTCGTAATAAAGGCATTTCTTGTTTGGTACATATCATCTTCCGCAGAATGGCCGGCTGCCGTGAAAAGCTGTTCCTCAGCTTCTTCCTTTATTCGGCTGAGTCCCGGAAACTTCTTGTTCATTTCCAGCTGAATGAGTTCATTGTTCATCAAATACTGAACTGCCACCCAGCGCTTTTTCATGTTTCCTTCTTCGCCAATTTCAGTAAGCATGCGGGCAATAGCCGCTTCAAGGATTGGATGATAGGAAATCATAAAGGGAGCAGACGAATGAAGCGGCTCGTTTTTAAACAGCTGGGTAATTTCTTCACAGCCATGTCCTTTGCGGGCAACTGCTGAATGGCTCTTCACACCAAGCAGTTCACCGAGACGCTCTAAATGAATGGATATGCCGCGCTTTTCAGCGAGGTCCATCATATTCAGCACAACGACTTGAGGAAGATTCGTTTCTAAAAGCTCAATCGTTAAATAAAGGCTTCTTTCGAGCTGATTGGCGTTGACGATATTCAGAATTTGCTGCGCTTCCTCCTGAAGAAGCGCAATCGATGCGACGCGCTCATCGTTGGAAAGAGGATTAAGGGAATAGACACCGGGCAAGTCAATCAAAGACTGCATGGAGTCTTTAATCCTGCCGACCTTTTTATCAACCGTTACCCCGCTCCAGTTTCCCACATATTCGTAAGAACCGGTAATTTGGTTGAATAGTGAGGTTTTTCCTGTATTCGGATTGCCAAACAGTGCCGTATTCATGAAAGACGAGCCCCTTTAATGCAGAACGTGTCTTTTCTGCGAATGCCGACCCTTTGTCCGGAGCACTCCAATAGGCATGGCCCTCCAAGCGGACAATAGCGAATCACTTTGACCTCTTTTCCTTCGTAAACGCCGAGATCCTTCAAACGGCGTTTAACAAATGGATGGAGATCGGTTAAATCCTGTATTTTAAACGTTTCATTTTGTTGAATTTGGTTTAGGTTCATCGTGGTTCACCTCATAATAATGATACTCATTATCAATTAACATCTGAACCTAGTGTACTCTAATTATCTCAATTCGTAAATAACCTGGAGATTTTTTTGAAAGGGCTGTCACGAAGGAAGGGGGAATTTTTATGCGTGTTGAATTTAATTAAAAGGGGGGAAGGTATGAAAAATTATGCAGTAGCATTATCTATAGTTTTCTTAGGCTTATGTATTGTAATGGGAAGCTGGGTCCTTAAAGACGGATTTAGCGTTGAACAAAAGGCTTTGCCAAAAAAAGAGATTCCGCAGTCTTAACTATTCACACAGCAGGAATTAGTAGACTATTTAGGATTAAGCATGGAAGAAATTCAAAAATTAACGGAGTTACCTGATGGTGACAATGGTTATACGAGCGAGCTTCCTCATATAAAAATTGGTTTGAAAAACTATTATCCTAAATCAGCGATAGATAGATGGCTGTTAAATATTGAGGTAACTAATATCCCATAATCGAAACCCCTTTTTAGCTATAAGATCACAAAGGGCTGTCAAAATTGACAGCCCTTTGTGTATATTCAAACGTTCAGAAATCCCCATGACACCCGTATAGCGTTCCGTAAGAAAAGGGAATTTCAATCAGCCCTTCATCAAGAATGAAGGAAGCTAATTAAACCGCGGTTAAATTCCTCAGCATGCGTAGCGTTGAAGCCATGAGGGGCACCTTCAATGACAACAAGCTCACTTCCTGGAATCATTTCATGGGTACGCTTGCCGCTCACTTCGAACGGTACAGTCCCATCTGAATCCCCATGAATGATGAGTGTTGGAACGGTTATTTTCTCAATGTCGCCCCGGAAATCGGTTTTGGCGAACGCTGCGATACAGTCAAGTGTGCCTTTAGGAGACGCCATTGCTGCAATATCCCTGTTATAGAGACGGAATGGCTCGCTGACAAGGTCTGTCTTTTCCCCGGCTGCAAAGAAATGGTGAGTAAACGTATCAAGAAACGCGATACGGTCTCCCTTTACTCCGTTTTGGAACTCTTCAATCGCCCCATCATCCAGCCCCCCATCTGGGTTATCCGATGCTTTGTACAGATAAGGAGGGACGGCTGCAGCGAAAACCGCTTTGCTCACCCGTTCTATTCCGTATGTGCTGATATAGCGTGCTACTTCTCCGCCGCCCATTGAAAAACCGACAAGTGCTGCTTCACGAAGGTCTAAGTGTTCAAGCAATTTGTTTAGATCGGCTGCGAATGTATCATATTCATAGCCGTTATAAGGCTGCGAAGATTTTCCAAATCCTCTGCGGTCATATGTAATGACTCGATAGCCTGCATCAATTAAAGCAGGAACCTGCTTTTCCCAAGAACGCCCGCTAAGCGGCCATCCGTGAATGAGTACGACAGGTTTCCCCGATCCTTGATCTTCATAATAAATTTCAATTGGTGCATCGTTTTCATTACCAACAGTTAGCATTGCCATGATTATCCCTCCAAGCAAATATTCGGATGATCCCGAAATTTCTGAACACGCTAATTTTTTCATCCTGTAAATGCAACTTACCCCGATTTGTTTTTAGATAATCTTTTAAATGTTCTTTATGGAAAGATTTGATTTGTTGTAGTGCTTAGAACATTGTCGCAAAAAACGAATGACACTATATACAAATAAATGGGAAGTCTCAAAATGGTAAAGATAAAAAAACGGTTTAGGATTAATGGGAATGTCGGACCTTTACGGTGCAGCGGACAGAAACGAAAGCATCGCTACGATTCATGAAGCATTAGAAAAAGGAATAACGGTTTTAGATACAGGGGACTTCTATGAAACCGGCCATAACGAGCTTTTGCTCCGGGTGGCATTACAGGGGAAGAAGCTGGAGAATGCATTCATCGCAGTGAAAACGGGAGTATTGATGATTGGTGCCCGAAAACGTTCCCAGCTTCAAGATGCATTTGGTGCTTTGAATCTGAAGCTCACTGAAGCGGATCTTGCCAGAATTGAAGAGGCGGTTCCTGCTGAATCGGTGATCGGGACACGCTATGCAGCTGAACAAATGGGTATGCTGGGAGTCGAATAGAGAATGGCAGAGCAATTAACCAAAGAAGAAATCCTGGATGCGGCAGAACAAGTGCCGAGCCGTTTGGACCGGAGAAAACAAGCATGGTGGATGTAGCGCGGGCCTTGAATATTAGCTACGGAACCATCTACCGCCATTATCCAAGCAAAGCTTCGCTGAGAGAAGCGGTGGCTGAGACGTGGCTCCGTAGCATCATTCAGCCCCTGAAGAAAGTTTTCGAGAGAGATTGCTCATCAACCCAACGGCTCCTTTTATGGGTGGAAACGTTGATCGGCATTAAGCACTCACTCGTAAAGGAAGATCCTGAGCTGTTTAGCATGTACACTTCTCTAGCGGAAGAGTCAGTAGATGTGATAACCGCTCTTATTAGTGAATTGGTTGGCCAGTTTTTGTCCTTCTTCATGCGGCCATTGTCCATTACGTAAAGCTTCGGGCTGAATGTCATATAAATAATCCTCCTTGTAACGCTGATATTGATATGTCTGCCCTTTTTAAAACCGCTTTCTTTTGTTGCTGGCAAACCACACCTATTTCCTGTTTTTCCCTGACGGTTAACAGAAATAAACGTGTTTAAGAAATTTCCCATTTTCACAAAGTGTTTGACTAAGGGGTGCACCCTACAGTTTACAATAGGGATAAGGAGGGAGAAACATGTATAAAATCAGTGAATTCTCCTCAATGACAGGATTAAGCAAGGAAACACTTCGATATTATGCAGAAGTGAAGCTGCTTGAACCTGTATTCATAGATCCACAGAACAACTATCGGTATTATGATAACGGCTCCTATCTGCTTGCCATGCTGTTAGTCAAGCTGCGGGGATTCGGATGCACCATTCAGGAAATGCTCACCATTATGGAAGACGAGTCGTTTGCCAATTTAGAAAACCTGCTGGTTGAGAAAAAGAAAAGGATGGAGGATCAGGCTGAAGCTCTGCATCAAAAAATAAATGAAATCGAGTTGTTTCTTCTGACAGGAAAGGATGAGAAAAGATGATTCAATGGAAAACGGAACGGGAAATCAGCGCAAATATTGAAACAGTATGGAAACTATTGAGGGAAGAAAATATGTATAAAATTATGCCCAATGTAGTGGAGAATCGTCTGGTGCATAAAGAACTGGGTGAAATAGGTTCAAAGCATGAGCAAAAATATAAAGAGGGAAAACGGATAGAGACCTATATTGTTGAAACGCTTGGCTATGAAGATCTTGAAGAAAGAAAGTACAAAAGAATAGGGTTTGTCTTAGCTAAAGCTTTTGAAATCAAACTCTCCTTTACATTGGAAAAGGTAGATGAAAACAAGACCAGATTTATTTACGAAGGGGAAAATAAGGGCATAAATTTTGTAGGCCGAGCCATGCTGAAGCTCGGAGGGGAGAAAAATAACAGAAAAGTTGTGGAGGATTTTCTGGATTTGGTTGAAAAAGAATCCGTGCGTAAATATTAATCCAAGGATTTGGCGAATCGGAGGATAGATGCACGAGACTCTTTTCTAAAACGGAGTTGTCTTTAATTACGATGTTTAAGCGGAAGATGCAAGGTTACCGGAGATTTTCGAAAACACATATTTTATTATCGATTCCACAAGTTTCGACACCAATCTACCTGCTGTTCCTATTTTTTCTGCCACTTTCTCAGTGCCACCGTAAATGCCTCAACGTTCATCTTGCTCTCCATAGCGGGGGAATACACCATTGAAAGCTTCCGTTTGAAGGTATGATCCTTTAATGAAATAATCGAGAGCACCTTGTTTCGAATATCTCTTTCAATCACATGATAGGAAAGCAGAGACAATGCCTCCATACCGCTTATGATCGTCTCTTTTATTCCCTGATTGCTGCTGATTGTCAGGAACGATTGAACCTTTAATCCGTTGGAACGGATGACGTGCTCCAAGTACTCCCGAGTCCCTGAGCCAATTTCTCTTGTCACCCAAACTTGACTGTGAAGGTCTGCGATGACGGCTTCACTTTTTTCAGCAAGCGTATGCTTGTTGGACGCTACAATAAATAGTTCATCCTCGAGGAAGGGCTCAACGGTCAGTTCTTTTTCATTGGTCTGGCCCTCGATTAGACCGATGTCCACCTTAAATAGGCGGACGGATTGAACAATCTCCTCTGTATTGCCTATGATGATTTCAAGATCCAGATTCGGATATTTGGCTTGAAAATCAACAAGGAAGGCTGGAAGAATGTATTCTCCAATCGTAAAGCTTGCGCCAATGGTCAGCTTTCCTTTTATATCATGGTGGTGCTCCAGAATATCCTGTTTCGTTTGATCATACATATGAATCATTTGTTTGGCGCGGCTGTAAAGAATTTCGCCGGTTGGGGTGATTTTTAGGGATTTCGGAGAGCGGACAAAGAGCTTCGTCTGAAACTCCTTTTCCAGGTTTTTTATATGGAGGCTCACACTTGGCTGAGAAATGTGAAGCCTTTCAGCTGTTTTCGTGAAGTTCTTTACTTCCGCAAGAGTGACAAATGTTTTGAGTGCATCATAATACATGTTTTTATTCCCGCCTTTTTATTAATAAAGTAAATATGCATATTGTTTTATATTTATTTTACTAATATTGAAACGGAAAAGAAAAGGATTATGAACAAAAATAAGGCAGGTTCCGAATCAATCAGAACCTGCCATGCATCATTTTTGAACGGTTAGTTTTTCTGTATGGTTTGCTGGGAGAGTCAGCTTAACCTCCAGGTACTGCTTGCCGCCGGAGCTGTAATTCTGCACGATTTCCCCGGCAGATGTCTGATAAGAGCCCTCGGTCATATAAAGAGGCACCGAAATGGTCATCGGCTTTTTCAATCGGTTGGTTAACGTTACTTCCTGGTAAGACGCCTGTCCATCATTGGCATCCTTGTAGCTTGCTTCATAAGACATGACTCCGGCTCTCGTATCTCCATTTTGGTAAACGGGGATCGAGTGTCCCGGTTCCTCGTAATTATAATTGGAGAGGACGCCGTCCTTCACATTGAAATTCCTAAAGCCTACCCATGGCTTACCGGTTAATTCGATGGCTGTTGTTGTTGTGTAAAGAATGCCGTCTTTTTCTGTTACGTTGTCTTCGTGCGTGTGTCCGTGCAGGCTTATGTTCACATGATGCTGTTTCATCACGTCAATGAGCTCATTGGCGTTTTCCCCGTGCCATTGCTGATCATACTTAATCCCGAGTTTTTCACCCAAAATCAGGGTGCTTAACCGCTGCGGATCATGCTGCTGATCATATTGTTTCCAGTACTCCTGTACTTCCCTGTCATCCTGCGGCCAGATGTCACGGTCGCGCCATAAAGGATTATGGTGGGAGAACAGACCTCTAACCTGGCCGGCCTGAGCCGTTTTTCCATTCTCTTCCAGGTCTTTTTTAATCCAGTCGAGCTGCTGTGAACGGATTTGGCCGCCCCATGTCGGCACGGAAACCGTTCCAGTTCCGCTTCTGTCAATTTTGTTCCAGTCAAACGAATTGTACCCGATAAAGTGAGCGTACGGGCCATAGTTAAAGGAGAAATATTGCGGACCGAAGTATTTTTCCCAGTACTTTGCGCCATCAGTAAGAGTGGCATCCTGAGCGTAATAATCGTGATTTCCAGGAACAATATAGACCGGAACATTCAGCTGTTGAAGAACTTTGTACGTTTCTTCGTATTCATAGATGTATTCCAGAGGATTCAGCTGGCCGAACATTAAATCACCTGTCACGACGACGAAATCAGGGTTTGCCAGGTTGACTTCCTTGATCGCTTTTTGAAGGTAGAGCCAGCGCTTTGATTTATCAGGATTCCACATTCCCGTTTCCCGAGCCAAAGCAGGATCGAGCGAGGATGGGTCTTCCGGGTCTCCGAGGTTTCTTGGGGATCCAACGTGCGTATCCGTCATATGCAAAAAGGTAAAATCTTTTTTAAACTCATCGACTACTTTTACAGAATGAGGCTGTTTATCGGTCATCCGCTGTCCGTTTCCTGTATAGGAAACTTCAAGATCGTAAAGCTTTTCTGGAACTTCAGCCGGAATTTGGACGGTAACATCCTGTATGTCCGGACTGCTTTTCCAATGAGAGGTTCCAGAAGACACGCTTTGGACAGGAAGTTCATAGTCCGAGGATAAAGAAGAATGGTTTGTCTGCTTCAGTTTAACCGACCATTCACCGGCTTTCTTTCCTTGCGTATCTACTTTAATCGTCATGGTTTGGCCCTTCTTTGAAATAGAAGGAGTCGAGAAAAGAGGATAAATGATTTGATTGACCTTTTGATCGAGTGAAATGTTCGGAAGCTCGTTTTTATAATTCGTGCTGCTGCCGATGCCTCCGTCTTTTGTGCCCAATGGAAGATCAAATGCCTGACCGCTGATCGGGATGAAGAAAAGGGCCAATAAAAGAATAAAAGCTTTTTTCCATGCTGTTCTCAAGGTATGTACCTCCTTTTTTTTGACATGGTCATCATACCAATGGATTATTAATAGAATGTGTATTTTATTTTACAATTTTTAATTGGATCAAACTTCCACATATTATAAATGCTGATAAATACGATCATTTATATGTATTTTACTAATAGTTAAGCTTCCAGTAAAGTGTAAGGAACAACATAAGGAAGTGGCAATCATGGAGGAAACAACGATAAGACCAATCAAACAAAATATAAATTGGGGGTGGATAAAAGGAATCGGAGTGACGCTGCTCTTGGCAGCCGCAGCCAAATGTTTAGCAGGCTTTCCCTTTCTCTCCATTTTAGGACAGCTTGTTATTGCCTTAATGCTCGGTATGGCATGGAAAGCGGCATTCGGTGTAAAGGAAGCAGTGATACCAGGTGTATCTTTTTCAAGCAAAAAGCTGCTGAGGGCCGGCATTATTCTGCTTGGCATGAGGCTGAATTTAGCGGATCTGTACAGTGCTGGCTTGGGAGTGCTTGCCATCTCGGTCATCCATGTCGTCTTCGCTCTCTTTACTGTCTACTGGCTGGCACGATGGCTCGGAGTAGAAAAGAATCTTGGCCTGCTTACTGCCTGCGGAACGGCAATTTGCGGTGCTGCAGCGATAGCGGCTATTTCCCCGCAGCTGAAAGCAAACGATGATGAAACAGCCATCAGTGCATCCGTAATCGCGGTGCTCGGGACTCTTTTCACGCTGACTTACACCCTGCTTTACTCCCTGCTCAATCTCAGTCCGGCTGAGTATGGGGTTTTTAGCGGTTCTACACTTCACGAGGTCGCACATGCAGTCGCGGCTGCCGCTGCCGGAGGCGGGCAGGCTGTCGACAGTGCGGTCCTTGCAAAGCTTACAAGGGTCGCGTTATTGGTACCGGCTGCCATTGTCATTGGGCTGATTATGCAAAAAGGCAAGCCGCGTTCGGGTAGTCATAAAGGATCCTTATCCATCGTTCCCTGGTTCATTTTCGGATTTCTTGCGATGAGCGGACTGAATACGCTTGGGGTGGTTCCTGAAGCAGCAGCCAAAAACATGGTGGACCTTTCTTACCTTTTGATTGCGATGGCGATGGCGGGTCTTGGACTGAATGTGGACGTGAAGACGTTCCGCACTTTAGGATTGAAGACTTTTATAGCGGCCCTGCTTGGATCCATCCTTTTATCGGTACTCGGATATACGCTTGTGAAACTTTTCAGCTGAAAACAGTTCCAGTTTTAAGAAAGGTTTTTAAGGGAAATGAAAAAATATTGATTAGCACTCTTGATGATAGAGTGCTAATTTTATAAACTGATAGAGCAGGTGTTTACAATATTAGGTGAAAGAAGGGAGATTTTTTTATGGAAAAGAAGCAATTCCAGGCAGAGTCCAAAAGACTGTTAGAAATGATGATTAACTCCATTTACTCTCAAAAAGAGATTTTCCTCCGCGAGCTGATTTCCAATTCCAGTGATGCGATTGACAAAATCTATTACAGAGCCCTTACAGATGATACATTAACGTTTAATAAAGAAGGCTACTACATAAAAGTAACGGCAGATAAGGAAAGCCGCACATTAAAGATCTCAGACACGGGAATCGGAATGACGAAGGAAGAGCTTGAGAACAACCTTGGGATTATCGCAAAGAGCGGTTCTCTTGCGTTTAAAACGGAAAATGAATCAAAAGACGGCCATGATATCATCGGACAGTTCGGTGTCGGCTTCTACTCAGCCTTCATGGTGGCAGACACGGTAACCGTTCTGACAAAGCCGATAGGCAGCGAGGAAGCCTATCTATGGAAGTCTGATGGGGCCGATGGGTATACAATTGAAACCGCGGAAAAGGATTCAGTAGGTACAGAGATTGTTCTGACCATCAAAGAAAACACAGAAGACGAGAGCTATGATGAGTATTTGGACGAGTTCCGCCTTAAGTCCATTATCAAAAAATACTCCGACTTTATCCGCTACCCGATCAAAATGGATTCTACGGAAAGCAAGCTGAAAGAGGGCAGTGAGGACGAGTATGAAGAGATTTTTGGAGAGCAGATTGTCAACAGCATGGTTCCCATCTGGAGAAAGAACAAAGCAGAGCTGACAAATGAAGACTACGAGAATTTCTATGCGGAGAAACGCTACGGATTCGATAAGCCCCTCAAACATGTGCACATCAGTGTAGACGGAGCTGTAAGATACAATGCCATTCTCTTCATTCCGGAGCAAACGCCTTATGACTACTATTCAAAGGAATTTGAAAAGGGTCTTGAGCTTTACTCCAACGGCGTCCTGATTATGGAAAAATGCTCGGATCTTCTGCCCGACTACTTCAGTTTCGTTAAGGGTATGGTCGATTCAGAGGACCTGTCTCTTAATATTTCGCGTGAAATGCTCCAGCATGACCGTCAGCTTAAGCTGATTGCGAAAAACATTAAAAATAAAATTAAGAGCCAGCTTCAAAGCATGCTGAAGGAAGACCGCGAGAAGTACGAGAAATTTTATGCTTCATTCGGCAGACAGCTGAAATATGGCGTATACAGTGACTTTGGAGCGAACAAGGAAGATCTTCAAGACCTGCTTATGTTCCATTCCTCCAAGGAGAAGAAGCTTGTAATGCTTGCTGACTATGTATCCAGAATGCCTGAGGATCAAAAGTACATCTACTACGCTTCCGGTGAAAGCCACGAGCGCATTGAAAAGCTTCCTCAAGCGGAATTGGTGGCGGATAAAGGCTATGAAATTCTTTACTTCACAGACGAAGTGGACGAATTCGCGATCCGCATGCTGATGTCCTATAAAGAGAAGGAATTCAAATCCATCTCAAGCGGCGATCTTGGAATTGAAGATGCAGAATCAGAAAAAGAAGCCCAAACAGAAGACGAGGAAAACAAAGAATTGTTCGGCCGCATGAAAGAGCTTCTTGCAGGCAAGGTAAAGGATGTACGTGTGTCCAAGCGTCTGAAGTCCCACCCGGTATGCTTGACAGCTGATGGTGAGATCTCCATCGAAATGGAAAAAATCCTAAAAGCGATGCCGGATAACCAGAATATCCAGGCGGACAAAATCCTTGAAATCAACCCGAATCACGAAGTCTTCCGTTCACTGAAAGACTCTTTCGAAAAGGATGAAGCAAAGCTTGCTTTATACACTGGCTTGCTTTACAACCAGGCCCTTCTCATTGAAGGCCTGCCGATTCAGGATCCGGTTGAGTTTACGAACGACATTTGCAAAATTATGGTGTGATAATAGAGCAGGCTGCCGGTGAAAACTCGGCAGCCTGCTTTTTTCTTCGGTATCTCTCTACTGTTCTAGATGCACTGCCCTGTCTCCGTTTTTCGCTCCGCCGCTTCTTCAGCAGCATAGCCCACTCGGTTTCTTCCAGACCTCTTTGCTGCATATAGTCCGCGGTCGGCCGTTTCAAAGAGAAGCTCCGGACGACTGACGTTTTCCGGATAACAAGCCACCCCAATTGATGAGGTCAGCATAATGCCGGTACTGTCTGGCAGAATAAAATCTTCTGATTCAATTGCTTGCCGGATGGCCTCTGCCATTTTTCCTGCTTTTTCTAAAGAACAATCATATAAGAGAACACTGAATTCTTCTCCGCCATTCCGTGAAACCTCTTCTTTATTTCGTGCGTTTCGTTCGAGAATCCTCGCCAGTTGCTTTAGCACCGCATCTCCTGCCGGATGGCCGTAAGTGTCATTCACCATTTTGAAATGGTCTATATCGATAATCAGGATGGAAAGGTGTTTTCCGGTTTTTCGTGCTTTTTTTACATTGGCATTCATCAATTCATCAAATCGCCGTACGTTATTGATTCCTGTTAAAAAGTCTTTTGATGAAATGCTCTTAAGATTATGGAATTGAATGTTGGATTTTTTAATATAGTCAGCTACGAATGATAGGAAAAATCCGGATGGGAGCCCTGCTGCTAAAATGGCGATATAAATTTGCATTAATACATCCCGGTCTTCCATTTGAAGGTAAAAGGAAAACATAACAACCACAATCGCTGTTACATTCATTGCTATAGACTTCTTAAGAGAGGAAAGTCCAGTCCGTGATAAGAAGATACAGAATAAAGATATGAGAATCATTGTGAGACAGGACGTGATTGAAAAAGCGCTCCACTCGAAGAAAAAAATTCCGGAGCTGCCAATAATGATAGCAGTAAGAAGCGAAGCCATTGCCCCGCCATACCAGGTAGCTAATACGATGGCGAAAAACCGCAAATCGATCTGGGCGTAATCTCCAACAGGAATGGAATAGACAATCATCAGGATCGAACCAAGAACTCCTGCAACAATCCCCGTCAAAGCCTTTGTGTACATATTTAAGTCGGTGGGATATCTTCTGAAAATCTGTCCTGCAATAAATAAAAAGGAAGTTAAAATCGCTGTATGGGTGGTTAAGTCTCGGATCATGGCAGCAGCCCTCCTTCGGGGATTATTAACTAGTTCAATTATCCTATTTATTCTTTTGTATGTCTACATATAGTGAGAGTTTAAAATATTATTTTGTATTTATATAGTATTGATGTAAAAATAAGGGTATATAGTGCAATGGTGCTAATAAATTGTAAAACAAATGTCATTCAGGGGGCATAATATGGACGAATTAAAAGGCAGGCTGAGGCAGGCAAAAGAAGCCCAGGCTCAGCTGGCAAATGAATTTAACCAGATTGTGAGAGAGTATGAGGCTCAGGACTTTATACAGGAAAATGAGCGTCTCCATCACGATAACAAAGCATATGAAAAGCAGGTCCATGAATTAAAAAAGAAAAATCGGGAAGTAACAGATGAAAACAGCAAGCTCCGGGTTGCTCTTCAGGAGCAAATGCTGGATGAAAAACTCAGTATTCTTAAAATCTCCCGTGAAAAGCTCCATACATATTTCGGGAAAGGAACCAACTCCCGTGAAAACCGGCTGCAGGAGCTTGAGCAGCAGGTAAAACGAAATATTGACCAATTAAAGCTGCAGGCTTCCAAAAACCTGGGGGAGGATCAACACGAAATCCTGTCCGAACTTCAGCAGTTTTCAATGAAGGTAGAGGAGCGGATCAGGCAGCATAAAGAGCTCTTGAACGAAAAGGAAAAAGAGGCCGCACAAGGAATAGCGGCTCAGTATGAAAAACTGGCAGCCGAAGAACTGACAGAAGACATGATGCAAAAACGAATGAAGCAAAATCAAGTGGAAATGAAAATCGGTTTGAGCTGGATTAACCGGATCGGGATTTTATTGATTATCCTTGGAGTTGCTGCAGCATTCAGGTATACATATGCCACATGGTTTAACGACTACTTCAAGGGAGCAACCTTTTTCCTTCTTGGCGGGCTTATGCTGGCAGGCGGGGAATGGCTTTACCGAAAACAGCAAAAAACGTTTGCCCTCGGTTTGATTGGCGGGGGAATTGCTGTTCTTTACGGATCGATCTTTTTCAGTTACTTCCTGCTGGACATTATTGGCATGACCGTCGCCCTTCTTTTATCCGTTCTCGTTACGGTATCAGCGGTTCTGCTTTCGCTCCGCTATCATTCGAGAACCGTATGTACCTTTGGTCTAATCGGGGGATACATTCCGCTGTATTCCTTTATTATTGCGTTTGGGATGGAAGGAAATGCTGTTTATGCAGCAATGGGCTATGTGCTTTTACTGAATCTTCTTATCCTCTGGATTTCGTTTCAGAGGCAGTGGAATATTGTCCATTACATTAGCTTTTTACTGAATATGCCGACCATGATTCTGCTCATCATCCTTTCCGGAAATCCGCTTGCGGATCTGGGCTATTCGGTTTTCACGTTCCTTCTTTATCTTGGTGTCACACTCAGCTTTCCGTTTAAGCACAAGCTCTCGCTCAAAATACTGGATGTCATCCTGCTTGGATTTAACACCTTTATTAGCTGTGTTGTGATTTACGACCTGTTTAGTGAGCTGGACTGGAATCAGTTCCGGGGTCTTTTAGCGGTTATCTTCTGTCTCGTGTATTTCGGTCTCGGCCGTTTTGCCGAAAAGAAATTGGTCAAGGAAACGCAAACGATGCTGCTCTTCTACGGCACATCTCTTACGTTTGCTATTCTGGTTATTCCCTTCCAGTTCGGCTTGGAATGGGTATCCATCGGCTGGCTCGCTGAAGCGCTGATTCTCATGATTTACGGCTATTCATCCAAGCACAAAACCCTGCAGCAGGCAGGCTGGGTCATCTACGCATTGTGCCTGTTTGGATTCTTCATTGAAGTCGCAGGTAAAAGAGTGGGCTTTGAGTATTTCTTCGATATGAAGTACACCGCTATTACAGTGGGCCTGCTGTTCGTTCCGGTCTATTACTTGCTGCAGCAAAAGAAGCACCCTGGTTTTGCTGCCCCATTCCGTTCATTTAGACAGATCGTGGAGGGGCTGAAGTACACAGCATTGGTGAATGCATGGATTTACCTTCTTTATGAATCAATTAGTTTGTACCAGGAACAAGTTCCGGCTAATTTTGAGCAATACAGGTTCTACTTACTTATGATGGTGGCGTTTATCACGGTGGGGCTTGCCTATGCGCTTCCGAAAATCACTCTGCTGTATGACAGGTATGTCGGCTATTACGGACTGGTTCTGCATGCAATCGGCTGTCTAATCGGGCTTGCTCTAACAGTAAGCACTCCGGTCCTGAAGGCGGAATTGGCGCAGAATACGTTCATTGAATATCTAGCTCTCGTGCTTTTAATCGGATTCAACTTTTTAATTTTCTTCACTGGAAGAGATATGCTGCTGGCCTATATCCGGAAGCAATACAAAAATGTAGAGCTTTATCCGACCATTCTATCTGTTTATTTGCTTGGGATTTTGGCGTCCTTTCTTTATGTGCAATTCCGTCTGGGAGACGTGGGAGTCCTGATTAGCACGATTTTCCTTGCCGTCGCAATCGGCTATATTTTCTACGGATTCAAAAAGCAGTACGTCTACATTCGCCGGATTGGCCTTGGCATTACACTGCTCTCTACGGGGAAACTGATTCTTTACGACCTTGCGTTTTTAACGGAGGGAAGCAAAATCATAGCGTATTTCTGCTTTGGAATAGCCCTGCTTGCCATCTCTTACATGTATCAAAAAGTATCAAGCCGGCAGGAGGCACAGCAGCATGTTTCGGCTGAATAAACCAATGATTCTTTTGGCTGCTGCTCTTTTTATAAGCAGCAGCCCTCCATCCGCAAAAGCAGATTCGAATTTATCAAATTGGAAGTTTGCGAAAAACATAGAAATTCAGAAGGAAGGCACATACCAATCCTTGTTTTTGGATGAGGAGGTGTATTCCGGAGCACGTGAAGACTTAGGGGATGTGCGCATCATAAATGAGAAGGGACAGACCGTTCCGTACTATTTGAAGAACGGCTACGGAAATTCATCCGAACAGGAAACCGTCTATTCGTCGGAGGCCCTTCCCGGAAGAGAGGAAAACGGAAATACACTCTATGATTTCAAAATCATTCAAGAAGAAAAAAACACAGATATTCTAGGGGAGACCTTGAAGGCAGATCTCCCTGACCAGCCTTTTCTAAAGAAAGTAGAAGTGCTGGGAAGCTACGATGGTCTTAAGTGGGAGCCCGTAAAGGAGGACACCCTCTACAATACAGGAGAAGTGAAGAACGATACGATAGACCTTGGAATGGCAATGAAGTTCAGCTATTATCGGATCAAAGTAATCGGCAACACCGAAAAAATCGTTTTGCCGGGCTTATCGCTTATTCACAGCGAAACAACAGAAAGCTTCAAGGAATTTTCCAAAAAGAAAACACCGGAATTTACGGCTGTTGAAAAGGGAAAGCAAACGATCGTCACCATTGAAAACAAGCAAAGACTCAAAACCGCCAAGGTGTCGCTGAAAGCAGAGGGGAACTTCCGCCGGACAGTGGAAATAGAGGATGGCTCTGGCAGTCCGATCTCTTTAAGCGGAGAAGCAGAACTCTATAGTGCGAACTTTAAAAATACCCGCATTCAAAATACGGATCTGACCTTTCAAATACCTTCCGCTGCTGAGAAAATCGTCATAAAAATCAGCAACGAAGATAACGCACCCCTTGGCATTCAGGAAATCACCCAGGAATATACTATTGACCAAATCGTATTCGAAAAAAGCAGCGGGGGTACATACCAGCTTCTATATGGCAACAAGGAGGCAGAAATACCCCAATACGATATTGAAGATTTTCAAAGCTTTATTGAAAAAGAAACCGTCAGCGAAGCGGTGCTCGGGTCTGCACTCCAACGTCCTAAAGCAGCAGAGCCAAAGGAAAAAGAGGTTCACTGGTTTCAAACAGAATGGGTATTCAACATCATCATCGGTCTCATTTCAATCCTGCTGATCGTCTTTATTTTGCAGAAGATGACGAAAGTGAAAAAATAGAAGCCGGTCCGGGTGCGGGCTGGCTTTTTTGTATGGCACCTTAAAATTTTAAATCACCACCGTTCCCCGATATAATGGTCATTAAACAACAACGGAAAGCAGGAATGGCCATGAGTCTTCAATTGCACGCCCAATATTTTGATCCGTACCCATCCCTTGCTGTGCTTCCGCTCGGCAAGAAAAATAAAGAAGTCCGGTCTGCCGGTCATAAGACGGAGCGGGCTTTGCTCAATCGTATTCAGGAATGCCTGGATGAGCTTCGCCTTTCAATAGATGAAAGGGAAAGGATCCAGAGCTTTCTCCAGCTTGAAAAGGGAGCATTCTTTCCGGTTTTTTCAAACAGGCAGGAGCAAATTCATCCGCATCTCATGAAACCGGAATCTTTTTTATGGAATGATTTTTCAGCGGGACACGGCATTCCTCAGCTTGAGGAATCTTTTTATATAAAGGATTTTACAGAAATGACTAAAACCGACCTCAATACTCACATTCAAAAGGTGGTTAGAGACTATTTATTCTGTGCCAAGCTCTCTTTAAAGAGCAAACGTGAGTGGGAGGAAATCATTGAACAAAGCTATGAACAGCATCCGTTCGTCCAGCTTGCGAGAGCAAAACGGGAGGTGGTTCAAGCGGTGGAAAAGATGAACCGTTCCTCCCTGCTTTCTCTCCTGACACCACCCGAAGATGTGGTATTTTGGAGACACCGTGTAGAAATTGTTATGAGACCTTACCGGGAACTTCCAGAGCAATGTGGCCACGAAAAGCAGCTGTCATTTGATTCGCTGAACGAAGTTATCACTCAAACATGTGATCAGTGCAAAACAAAGCGGATGTTTCATGTGAAACATTCCAAAGTGGAGCTTGAAGAAGAGCCGGATATGGAAAAAGCGGTAAAGCGAATTGCAACAATTGAGATGCAGTTTAACGAAATTGCTTTAAAGAATGAAACCATTCTAAATGACTTAGGAAATGTAGCTCAATGGAAAAAGGAGCTTGCCAGTTTGCCTGAAATCCTGCAAATGAAAAAGGAGCTGACCCGCTATCCCGTTCAGCCGGACATTGTGAAGGAACCGTTTCTGGGCTTTGCGGAGGAGCTTTCTCAAGCAGACATTCCAGCTGAAAGAGCATCTTCCGAGTTGATCTGGCTAGCGGGCTTTAGGCTTCCAGCCATATCCATGCTTAAAGAGATTCGCAAGCAAACAGTGGATGAGGCAAAAGTAAAACTTGAAGCTCTGCACCAGGGATTAAAAGAAGCAATGGAAACCGAGCCTTTTCAGCCTGAAGATGTATGTATACAAGTTAAAAAACAGTCCCTATCCTTTGAACAGGTTTTTGCCATTCTGAATGAATTAAACGGTACACTGAAGGATAAACCGCTCCACTTAATCGCCCAGCTTCTCAAAGGCAGGACCTCCTATCAAATCAGAGAACAGGAGCTCGATCAAACACCGTTATACGGCAGTCTTGGAAGCTGGGAAGAGAAAGATATCCAGAAGGGCTTTAAGAAGCTTGAGAAGGAAGGCTGGATTGAGAAACGCATGAAGGGGTATGAGGCTGTGAAATAAGCGTATTATCTCATAGTTGAATAGAAAAATAAAAAGAGGAATTGGACTCATCCAATTCCTCTAAGTGTAGTTTGAAGATATTCACCGCTTGCTTATTTTATTCTTTCCCCGCAATTCGCTCAATCACCTCATGCAGCCCCTCAGGCTTATGAAACTCGATCGGGGAAAATCCCTTTTCAAACGAGATCGTCTCTGCTTCAACTAACAAAACGTACCGCCCATTTATTTTCGCTAGATGAATCGAGTCCCCAAATTCAGCAAGCATTCCTTTCACCTCGGTTTCCCCGAGCTTCATCTTCAGCTGTGCTTCCGGTGTATGCTCGACAATTTGCGCGGCCGCTTCGATGACCTGATGGGTATCGAGCCGTTCCTGGATTTCCCGTTTTTCACTGGCTTCCCAGATCTCCATATCATGTTCAAACTGCTGCCGTTCCTGGCTGTTTTCTTCGTATGTCTCCAGGACGTGCTCCTGCACCATCGTCATGACTTGGGTTTTCATAATTTCCGGCATGGATTCGCCGTACTCAACATACTTCAAAAAGTCTTCAAAGTACCGTGCGTGCGACGCCTGATGGATTTTCAGCTCAGATTCCTCTGTCATTCCTTCTTCGGGCATATATGGGTATTGGATGGACTTCATGTTTTTTGTTGTGATAGCCATCTCGACCTTTTGAATTAATGCTTTTTCATCTGCAATGGAGGCGACTTTTGGTTCGAAATCGCATTTCATAATGAAAACAAAGGAGTCATGAAAGTATTTTCTCGGTACGGCTGAGGCAACTAAAAACGCCCCTCCGCGGACCGCGCTCGTATCCAAATAGGTGCGGACGAGCTGCTCGCTTCCCTCATCAAAAGCCTCTTTTGTTTCAGCGAAACGAATCCGGTGAAGCATGTTGTAGTTCGGATTAGAATCGAGATCGTAGCCCGGCTCCACAGTAAAATAGCCAATCTTAGTCGGCACCTGCTCGGAGGGAGGATGCTTTTCTGCCTTCCTCTTTACGATTCTTTTCAGCTCGCCATCAAGAAAATCCTTCAAAGCACTCGCTTCAAACTCCTCCTGATCAAGTGTCTGATAGTGCTTAAACCGCTTTGAATCCTGATCCTCTGCCTGTATCACGTAAAAGGATAAAAACCTCATGGTAAAATCCATTTTATCAGCCCCCGCTTTCAATTCTTTCAGTATAAAAAACACGAGCCGGTCCGTCAATTTAGCGAAGCTGTTAAAATGGGCCGCTGCACCGTATAATAGACAGAGGACAAATAACGAAAAGGGGCTTACGCTTTTGAGTACAAACAGCTTCAAAGATTTTGCATTAAACGAGGATATTTTACGAGCTTTGGACAGCCTTGGATATAAATTGCCGACAAACGTTCAGGCGGGCGTCATTCCGCCAGCGCTTGAAGGGAAAGATATAGCCGTTAAATCCCGGACAGGAAGCGGAAAGACAGCAGCCTTTGCAATTCCGCTTTGTGAATTAGTCGATTGGGAAGAAAATAAACCGCAGGCACTCATATTGACTCCAACACGGGAACTTGCGGCACAGGTTAAAGAAGACATCACAAACATCGGCCGCTTTAAACGGATTAAAGCAACAGCGGTTTACGGCAAATCGCCATTTGACCGCCAAAAATCCGAACTGAAGCAAAAAAGCCATATGGTTGTAGGCACGCCGGGAAGGGTGCTTGACCATATTCAAAAAGGTACGCTTCAGCTGGATCAGCTCAAGTATTTTGTCATTGATGAGGCGGATGAAATGCTGAATATGGGCTTCATTGAACAGGTCGAAGCCATCATTCAGGAATTGCCGGAAGACCGCACAACGATGCTCTTTTCCGCCACTCTTCCAAAGGATGTGGAAAGTCTTTGCCACCGCTATATGAAAAATCCGCTCGATATCGAAATTGCGTCGCCAGAACAGGCAGCAAGCCAAATTCAGCATTCTCTTTATATCGTGAGCGAAGAGAATAAATTCCGTCTTCTAAGAGACGTAACGGTAACGGAAAATCCGGACAGCTGTATGATCTTCTGCCGGACGAAGGATCAGGTGGATGAGCTTTTCGAACTTCTCGACAGACTTGGCTACACAGTGGATAAAATCCATGGCGGAATGGTTCAGGAGGATCGATTTGCGGTGATGAATGAGTTTAAGAGAGGCGAATTCCGATATCTCGTTGCGACCGATGTAGCAGCACGGGGAATTGATATTGAAAACATCACACATGTTATCAACTATGATGTTCCGCTTGAAAAGGAAAGCTACGTTCACCGGGCAGGCCGGACAGGCCGCGCCGGACGTTCCGGAAAAGCGATCACATTTGCAACACCATTTGAAGACCGGTTCCTTGCAGACATCCAGGAATACATCGGATTTGAAATTCAGCAGCTGGATCCCCCTGAAAGAGAGCAGGTCAAAGAAGCACAGCATGCATTTGACGAGAAAATGGAAGAAGAACCAGAGCTGAAAAAAGATAAAAGCGAGGCTCTGAATAAGGGCATCATGAAGCTCTACTTTAACGGCGGGAAGAAAAAGAAAATCCGAGCCGTCGACTTCGTCGGAACGATCGCCAAGCTTGAAGGCGTAACAGCAGCCGACATTGGCATCATTACGATTCAGGAAAATGTTTCTTACGTGGAAATTCTAAACGGAAAAGGACCACACGTCCTGAAGTTGATGAAAAATACAACGATTAAAGGAAAGCAGCTTAAGGTTCATGTAGCAAATAAATAATAAGACATAGAGACTTGCCTTCGGGTGAGTCTTTTTCTATGGGCTCAGTTCCTTATCCTATTTTTTTTTGACTATGTTAAGACACCATAAAAATTTTTTCACACTTGTTGATTGGAGCGGAAGTCGTGAGATTCCTGCGGGACTAGCGGGACAGGTGAGACCCCACAGGCGCTTGCGCCGCGGAGGCTCACCGCCCGCCCAAGGATAAGCGAACGACTGCAGCGGAAATCAACAGTAAAGTTTAGTAGTTTTTTAAATTTTTTACCAATTATGTAAAAATAAAGTTTTAGGACCTTGTGTCTGTGGTAAAAGAACTAATGAATAAAAAATGATCGTTTAAGGAGACGTCTAAATGAAGAAAACGTTTGGTATTTTATCTTTGATTTTCATGATTTTTCTGGCTGCCTGTTCGAGCCCTCTTCAAGAGGAGCTTCTCACATATGCCAATGAACAGCTTCCAAATCTTGGAAAAATGGAAGAGAGCGCAATGAAGAAATATGAAGAAGCTGCGAATACGAATGATGAGCAAAAGATTGCAGATGCCATTAATAACAGCGTCATCCCGGCATACACGAAAATTGCTGAAGAAGCAGACAGTATAACGATTACGGATGATGAGCTGCAAAAATTGCATAAACGCTACACGAATGTGATTAACCAGCAAATCGAAGGATACAAAATGGCCGCAGACTCCATTGATCAGCAGAGTGATGAAATGTTTAACATGGCAAGTGATTTAATCAATAAAAACTTCAGTGAAATGGAATCCTTTCGTAAAGATTTAGAAGCTTACGGGAAAGAGAATGATCTAAAAGTGGAAGAGCCTAAGAACTGAAACCTCATCTCGAAGATGAGGTTTTTTATGCTATTCTAAACGTACCAACTATCTTCAACTGGAGGGCCTATGAAGGAAAACATCGTTTTTATCCATGGTTTGACGGGTTCTAGAAGAGCGTTCAAAAAACAAATGGACTATTTTAGCCACACCTACAATACATACGCCTACGATTTGCTTGGCCACGGCGAGGACCGCGGCAAGAAAACGGATTTTTCTCTCGATGGGCTGGTTGCACAGCTGGAGGAGCTGTATGAAAGGGAGGGAATTGAAAAAGCACACCTCTGTTCCATCAGCTACGGCTGTTATCCAAGCACAATCTTTGCAAGCTGGTATAAAGAGAAGGTGTCAAGCCTTTGCTATATCGGCGGCCATTATAACTCAGACTCCCCGCTCACCTATGTCCTTCAGCATTTTCGTGACAAACGCTACAGTGATTACCCTGATTGGCTCAGGCGCTATTCCAAAGACTTGTTTCCAAAAAGCGGAGTCGTGGATCCTTACGCCCTGATCTCCACCAGACTTTATTATAAATACGGATTGGAATTACACGAGGATGTGCTGAAAAAAGCCATTGAACACAGACTCGATTACGATTTAAAAGCAGACCTGAAACAGTTGGATGTTCCGGTTTTATGGATTATGGGGGACCATGATAACCTGTTTAAATCCAGTATTACAGACTTGGATGAGGTCATTCCGCATGCTTTCTATAAAGAAATTCCCCATACCGGGCATGCGGCCAATATGTTCCGTCCTTTTGCCTTTAGAAGGATGTATGCCGAATTTTTGCAGGGAAAACAGGAGATTTAAACCATAGAGCAGAATGGAAAAAGAAAGAACCCATAAGGAAGGTGATGGAATGGCAACGTATCAGGAAGTCATGGAAAAACTGGAAGAGCTCGGATCAGAGCAGACAAAGAAGACCTTTTTCAACCATGGAGCACAGGAGCCCTTTTATGGAGTAAAAGTAGGCGACATGAAAAAGCATTTAGTGAAAACGGTTAAAAAGGATCAGGAGCTGGCTCTAAAACTGTATGATTCAGGGAACAGCGATGCGATGTACTTAGCAGGCCTTTCCGTCAATCCAAAGCTCATGACAAAGGACCAGCTGCATAAATGGGCGCAGGGAGCGTACTGGTATATGCTCAGTGAGTATACGGTAGCTCAGGTTGCAGCGGAGTCTCCGTATGCCCTTGAGCTTGCCCGCGAATGGATCCGATCGGAGCAGGAAATGACTGCTTGCGCTGGGTGGAGTACGTATTCCAATTTTCTTTCGATCGCTCCGGATGAATCCATTGATTACGAAGAGGTCAAAGAGCTGCTCCATCAAGTCGAAACAGGGATTCATCAAGAACGGAACCGCGTCCGTTATGTCATGAACGGCTTTGTTATTTCGGTCGGCGGCTACTGCCTGCCCCTTCATGAAGAAGCAAAACGAGTGGCTGCGGCAATTGGAAAGGTCCATGTGAATGTTGGAAACACGGCTTGCAAAGTCCCGCTGGCAGAAGCTTATATTGAAAAAATGGAACAGCGTGATTCGATTGGGAAGAAGCGGAAGACGTGTATATGCTGAAAAACGGCATCATAGCCTGAATTAATGATAATGAAAAAAGAGACCAATCCATGAAAGCGGATTGGTCATTTTTACTATGCCCGTTCTTCAAACAGCTCAGCAATCTTAGCAATAACTTGAACCGATTTCAGCATATGATCAACAGATGCAAATTCATATCTTCCGTGGAAGTTCTCGCCCCCGGTGAAGATATTTGGTGTAGGCAGCCCCATGTAGGAAAGCTGGGAGCCGTCTGTTCCGCCGCGGATCGGGGATACGAGTGGCTCAATTTCAAGGCTTTTCATGGCGTCATAGGCAATGTCGACGATTTCTTTAACCGGCTCAATTTTCTCGCGCATGTTGTAGTACTGGTCGTTCATTTCAAGATGGATACGGTCTTCCCCGTATTTTTTCTGGAAATCGGCAACAATCTGTTCCATGAAGACCTTTCGGTTAGCAAACTTGTTTTTATCATGATCACGGATGATGTAGCTCAGTTTCGATTCCTCCACATCTCCCGTCATAGAGGTAAGGTGGAAGAAGCCTTCATACCCTTCGGTTGATTCAGGCGCTTCTTCTGACGGAAGCATGCTGTTGAATTCCATGGCTATTTTAGCAGAGTGAATCATTTTGTTTTTCGCTGTACCAGGATGAACGTTTTTCCCTTTGATGGTAATCTTTGCGCCTGCCGCATTAAAGCTTTCATACTCTAATTCTCCAAGAGGACCTCCATCCACCGTATAAGCAAAAGAAGCGCCAAAGGCTTCCACATCAAAACGGTGAGGTCCGCGGCCGATTTCTTCATCAGGAGTAAAGGCAACGCGAATTTTTCCATGCTTGATTTCCGGGTGCTGAATTAAATAATCCATTGCCGTCATGATTTCTGCAACACCTGCTTTATTGTCAGCACCAAGAAGTGTTGTGCCGTCCGTGGTAATTAAGGTATGGCCTATGTAATTCTTCAGGTTCGGAAAATCAGATGGGGAAAGAACAATGCTTAAATCCTTGTTTAAAAGAAGATCTTCTCCATCATAGTTTTCGCGGATTTGGGGTTTTACATCTGTTCCGGTGAAATCCGTAGCTGTGTCGACGTGCGCAAGGAAGCCGATGACCGGAACATCCTTTTGTGTATTAGAAGGCAGTGTAGCCATTACGTACCCGTTTTCATCCATCGTAACGTCTTCCATGCCGATTTTTCTTAGTTCCTCCGTCAGCATCCTGGCAAGGACGAGCTGGCCTGGTGTGGATGGGCACGTCTCGCTTTCTTCATTGGATTGTGTTTCTACTTTTACATACGATACAAACCGGTTAATTAATTCCTGCTTCATAGCTGGAAGCCCCCTCTATCATTCATATACCTATTTTACCACCATTCATGGGCAGATTCCTATAACGGGACGGAATACTCTTAATTGTCAGAATCTATTGAAAGTTTAATGCGGCAGCGTTATAATCGGAACATTATCTGACAAGGGAGAGGATCAAATGAATGGATTAAACAAAATTAGTGACATTGCAGGGAAGACATTCATTATTTGGATTCTCTTATTCGGCGTGATTAGCTTTACCGCTCCGCAGGGATTTTTATGGATCAAGCCTTACGTATCGATTTTGCTGGGAGTTGTTATGTTCGGAATGGGAATGACATTATCGATGAATGATTTCAAGGAAGTTGGGAGAAAGCCGAAAAGTGTATTAGCAGGGGTCGCTGCACACTACGTCATTATGCCGGGACTCGCATACGTGCTTGTTTTACTTTTTGAACTGCCGCCTGAGCTTGCGGTAGGAGTCATTTTGGTAGGATGCTGTCCGAGCGGGAGCGCATCCAACGTGATGACCTTTTTAGCAAAGGGAGACACGGCCCTAGCGGTGGCGGTAGCCTCCGTTTCAACCTTGCTTGCCCCTCTTTTGACACCGGCTATTATCTATCTCCTTGCCAGTTCCTGGATTAAGGTCGATGCAGGCAAAATGTTCGCTGATGTCATGCTCGTCATCCTGATACCGGTTATCCTGGGTGTGCTCGTCCAGTTCTTCTTTAAAAAGCAGGCTGAAGGCGCAACTAAAGCGATGCCGCTCATTTCCGTTGTGGCCATCACCGCGATTTTATCTACGGTCATTGCAGGAAGCCGGGATTTAATTGTAGAATCCGGCTGGATCGTGCTCCTTGTAGTGGTGCTGCACAACCTCGCAGGCTTTGGGCTCGGTTTTCTGGCAGCGCGGCTGCTGGGACTAAGCTACGAGGCGCAAAAAGCGATTACATTTGAAGTCGGTATGCAAAATTCGGGACTTGGGGCATCACTCGCCATCAGCCATTTTAGCCCGGTTGCTGCCGTTCCGAGTGCGATTTTTAGCTTCTGGCACAACGTATCAGGTCCGCTGCTTGCAAGCTATTGGGCGGGAAAAGCAGGCGAAGGACCTGCTGGCAGAACAGTACATCAGCAGAAAAAAGAAATCAAAACAGAAGAAATCGGATAAAATCAGACGCTGCTCGATCCCGGTGAGTGAAACGGAGGGGTTATGTCTGTAACCAGGCAGGATTGAAGAAGCCTGTACCAGTCGTAAAGCAATTAAAAAAGGGCCAAATTTCTGGCCCTTTTTCTTATGATTATTTATTTTCCTTCAAAATCTTAAACATTTTCTTCGCTTGATCTGTGTTGTCAATCAATCCTGAAAAATCTTCTTTACCTGGTCCGAAGGCATAAACCTGTACTTCTTCTCCAGTGTGGCCAGAGGTTGTCCAGCCAGTAAAGGACCGCTTGTTAAAAATTTGTTCAATGGCATTATCGATTTCAGTTAGATTCTTTTTAGCTGCCGCTGCTTTGACACTATTAATCTCTGCTGGAGTCAGTTCAAGCTTGATGTTATCTTTTAATACTTTTTCAGCGTCCATACCTTCCATAATTCTTGCAGCCATGTAGTCAGGAGTTTTCTTTGCAGCAAGGATCGGTTCTACATTGAAGTTATACTCTCCTCCAGCGCCCATTGAGAACCCGCCAGTGGAGTGGTCAGCTGTAGCGACAACCAATGTGTGCTTATCCTTTTTAGCAAAATCAATAGCTGCTTTGAACGCCATTTCGAAATCTTCCATTTCGCTCATGGCTGCAACGATGTCGTTATCGTGGCCTGCCCAATCAATTTGGCTTCCTTCAACCATAAGGAAGAAACCATTCTTGTTGCTGTTCAATTTGTTCAAAGCAACCTTTGTCATCTCTTCCAATGAAGGTGTTTCCTTCTTGCGGTCAATCATTTTATCCATTCCGCCGTCCGCAAACAGTCCAAGTACTTTCGAATTTTTGTTTTTCATAAGATCTTCGCGGTTCGTTACATAGCTATATCCGTCCTTAGCAAAAAGCTTTGTTAAATCGCGGTCGCTCCTTACAAAGTTCGATTTTCCTCCACCCAGCATGACGTCAATTTTATGACTGCCTTTAACCATTTCATCGTAATAGTCATCAGCAATTTGGTTCATGTTCTTGCGGGATTCATCATGTGCACCGAATGATGCAGGAGTTGCATGTGTGATTTCAGAAGTAGCAACAAGACCAGTCGATTTGCCTTGTGATTTTGCTTGCTCAAGGACGGTTTTTACTTCTGTAAGGTCATTGTCTATAGCGATTGCGTTATTGTATGTCTTAACACCGCCCGACATGGCTGTTGCTGCGGAAGCAGAATCTGTAATATTCTGTGCAGGATCATCGGGGTGTGTGGTTTGCATGCCCGTAAGATGCTTATCAAACTCGGTTAGTTCAATATCTTTCGTGCGGGGATTGTCTTTCATATAACGATGGGCGGATGTGTAAGGAACACCCATACCATCACCAATCAGGAAAATAACATTTTTTATTTCAGGATTCTTTTCTTTAATCATTTTTGCCAGTTCTTCTTTAGATGGAGTTTTCTCAGCTTGCACACCTTGAGGAATGGCAGATGCACCAATTAGCGTACCAAGAGCAAGTGCGGAGATTGCAGCAACGGGGACAAATTTGGATTTAATCATTTTTGAGAATGTCATGATCATTCCTCCTACGTATAATGTGTAACTATTTTCATGATAGTAGAAGAATGTATATTCTTTATTACGAACTCATTAAGGTGTTGTATATTGTTTGTAAATGTTGAACCTTGGTACTAGGCCTAAGGTGGTGGTTCGTAATAATAAACCCCGACTAGAACAAAGCCGGGGTTCATAAACATATATCTATCCTCGAAAAATCGAGTCAATCCGCTCAATTTCTTCTCTCGTCAGCTGTACATCCAGTGTTTTAAGGTTGTCCAGTACCTGATCCGGTCTTTTTGCTCCTGGTATGAGAGCGTCAATCGAGTCACGGGTTAAATACCACGCAAGCACGACATGAGCCACGTCTGCGTGATTGGATTCTGAGATTTCACGAAGTTTTTCCACCTTTTCCAAATTCCGCTCGAATGCTTCTCCCTTGAATAAAGGATTTTCCGCTCGGATGTCGTCGAACTTCGAATCCTTCGAGTATTTCCCTGCGAGCAATCCGGATGCGAGCGGGAAGTAAGGGATGAATGAAATTTGATTTTCAGCTGTGTAGGGAAGGAGATCCTTTTCTGCCTCTCGCTGAAATAGATTGTATTCGGACTGAAGGACATCTACATAGCCGTCTTTGTTGGCTTCCTTCAGCTGATCAATTGAAAAATTGGAAACACCGATTGCTTTGATTTTCCCTTCATCTCTCAGCCTTTTTAATTCCCCAACGGCCTCATCCTTCGGCGTTTGTTCATCAGGAAAATGTATATAGTACAGGTCGATATAGTCCGTTTGCAGCCTTTTTAGACTGCCTTCAACGGCTTCTCTTAAAAAAGCGGGGGAGTTGTCGAGTTTTACTTCGCCATTGACAAATTTATGTGCGCCTTTTGTTGCAATCACGATATCATCACGGCTTCCGCGTTCCTTTAGTACTTCGCCGATCAGTTCCTCTGAGCGCTCCGGTCCGTAGATAAAAGCCGTGTCGAGAAAATTCATTCCGGAATCAAGTGCAGTGCGTACCAATTCCTTTCCTGTTTCCTCATTCAAATTCGGATACAGGTTATGCCCGCCTACTGCATTAGTGCCGAGTCCTATTGGATGAATAAGTAAGTCAGATTTTCCAAGCGCTATTCTATCAGTCAATTCTTTTCAACTCCTCATGTAAGTCTGCTTTCATCATAACAAGCCTTGGAGTCTTATGAAAACAATCTGATTCTATTAAAAAAAAGCCCCGGTTTTAGGGCCTTAACTAAATTAACAGTTTTTATATACATAGAATCAAATAAATGTACAAATCAGGATATCCATTTTTCTTATAATAAAAATTATGATTGCGATGCTGGCAGCTTTCTCCGGTATTGAGTTGGAGACATGCCGGTTAATGATTTAAACGTTTTGCTGAAATGTCCCTGATCATGGAAGCAGAGGATCATGCTGATTTCGAAAATACTTTTGTTCGTAGTGGAAAGAAGGATTTTTGCCCGTTCAATTTTGATCTTTTTCGCATATTTCATAATGCTGACGCCCATCTCCTTTTTAAAGCAGGAGGAGGCATAGCCCGCTGAAATCTCAAGTTCTTCAGAGAGTTTTTTTATGGAAAGATGGTTTTCAATGTTCATATGCAGGTAAGGCAGGATTTTGTTGGTTACAAAGCTTTCTGTCACTTCCATGTCGTAGATCACCAGGTCAAAGTACGCGGAGGTCATTTCTGCTTCAAGCGATTGAAGGGCTAATAGACTTGGCTGCCTTGGAATAGAAGTGTAAAACCGGTTGTACAGGCTGTGAAGATAGTGCTTTGTGACGCCAAGCTTCATGATTTCCCTTGTGTAGACGGCATTCCAGATATAGAGGTCGATTTTCTTTGCAGAGGCCGGATAAAATTGTTCGTTTTCTTCTTTGTGCTTGGCTGTGATAATCTCCAGCATCTTCGGCTTGTCCCTTGATTCAATGAGGTACGCGGCGTCAAAGGTAAACAGGTAGGAATCGGATTGATACGTTTCATGCATTAGCACATACACCTCGGAAATCATGATCGATCTACTTCTATTATAGTCCATTCTATGGAAGTGCAAGAAAAAAATGTTTAATAAGGAGAGAGTTCATTGAACAAACATGCAATCTATCATATACCGGATGTGCCATATGCCTATCCAAGAAATAATGAGACCTTAACTGTAAGGCTTAGAGCAGCAAATCAAGACTTGAAAACATGCAAAATTTATTACAAAGACCGGTATGATTGGACTTCTTCGTTTCTCGTAAAAGAGATGGAAAGGAGCGAGGAAACGGACCTGTTTTCTTTTTATGAAACAAGCCTTTCATTGAAACGTAACCGCTATCGTTATTATTTTGAGCTGATTGATCAAAATGGGGATTCGGTCTTTTACGATGAAAGGGGATTTAGAGAGGGCGATTTGACACAAAATGAAGCCACAGCCTTTCAGTATGCGTACATAGCAGAGGCAGATGTGTATGAGGCGGCAGAGTGGCACAAGGAAGCGATTGTCTATCAGATTTTCCCCGATCGTTTCTGCAATGGAAATGCAGCTATTAATCCGCCTGGAACTAAAGAATGGGGAACGGAAATCAGCGCTTCCTCCAAGTTCGGCGGAGATCTGCAAGGAATCATGGATAAACTCGGCTATATTGAAGAACTAGGGGTGAATGTGATTTATATGACACCTGTTTTCCCGTCATCCTCCAATCACAAATACAACACAGCCGACTATTTTTCAATTGATCCGCAGTTCGGCACGCTGGATACAGCGAAGGAACTGATCCGGAAGTGTCATGAAAAAGGAATCAAAGTTATTTTTGATGCGGTTTTCAATCATACGGGAAATGACTTTTTTGCTTTTCAGGACCTGCTGAAAAATCAGGAGCAATCAAAATATAAAGATTGGTATTTTGCAGATAGCTATCCTGTAAGCGAAGAAAAGGTTAATTATTATACATTCGCAGACAACATTATGGAAATGCCCAAGCTGAATACGTCAAATCCGGAAGTGCGGGAATACTTGCTGAAGGTAGCTGAATTCTGGATAAAGGAAGCAGGTATTGACGGATGGAGACTGGATGTCAGCGATGAGGTCGATCATGAATTTTGGCGGGCATTTAGGAAAACGGTCAAAGCCGCCAATCCCGATGCGGTTATTATCGGAGAAATCATGCACGAATCCAGTGCCTTTCTAAAGGGAGATCAAATGGACAGCATTATGAATTATCCTTTTAAAGGCGCAGTAGCGGACTTTTTTGCCAAACAGGAAATGACGGCTGAACAATTTGACGACATTTTAACCTTTAACCGCACGATTTATATGGAGCCTGTAACGAGACAAATGTGGAACCTGGTCGGCAGTCACGATACAAAGCGTTTCCTGACGGAGTGCGGGGAGAGGGAAGAAGCGGTAAGGCTTGCGGCTGCTTTTCAATTCGCGTACATTGGTGTTCCTTATATTTATTACGGAGACGAAATCGGCTTAAGCGGCGGTGAGGAACCGCAATCAAGGAATTGCATGGTTTGGGATGAAAAAGAACGCAATAATGAGCTGCTCGAATTTTTTAAAAAGCTGATTTCCATCCGTAAATCAAGCAAAGCTCTAACTCAGGGAAGCTATAGAACGCTTTATGCAAAAGAAAATGTCTTCATGCTGATCCGGAAGTGGGAGAATGAACGTGTTGCAGCCGTTTTTAATAATGGAGATTCGGCAGTAAAATTAACATGCCCTCTTTCAGGTACAGAGCTGATGACTGGTGAAAAAATCGCCTTCGGTCATGCTCTGACAATGGAGCCTATGTCATTTAAATGGATTAGAGCTGAATAGAAAAAAAGCTGATTGCAGCGGAAATCAGCCCAGCCATAATTAAAATAACCCCCGGAATGCTGACTGCATTCCGGGGGTTTCATAAAGTATTTCTTTTCAGCAGGACTTTTTAGACCGCCCATTCCATTTTATTACTTATCTTCATCCGGCAAAGCCCAAACGGAAACACTTTCCCCGTTTACAGGAAATACCGCGAAACCGTCTTCTTCAATTTCGACCGTGTCTTCTCTTGTATTGGTTAAATCCACCCAAACCTCACCGGCCCGGTGTTCGCCGACGAACATTCTTTTCTCTCCTTCATCTCCATTGGAGATCACAACGGCCAAGCCGGAGCCTTCCATTTCATCCACGCCCCTGCGGACCCAGCCAATGGTATTCGGATGGTCAAAATAGTCATCCTGCTCACCGTAAGCTTTGTTGCAGCGCGCTTTAAGCAATGGATCAATGGCGATTTGCTTGCCATCAACCGGTTCGTCTCCGCCAATGCCGAAGTAATCTCCATAAAATACACAAGGATATCCGTCTTTTCTAAGCAGAATTAATGCATAGGCGCTCTGTTTAAACCAATCACCAACCCATGATTCAAGGGCTTCATTCGGCTGTGAATCATGGTTATCGACAAAAGTCACAGCATTCATCGGATGGGACTGGACAAGTGTATCGTCAAAAATCGTGGTAAGGTCAAAATCTCGGCCCGCCAATGATGCTTCATGAAGCTTGTAATGGAGGGAAACGTCGAAAAGGTCCATCTGATAATCAATCTGATCCAAAAATTCCTGGCAGGCGGCAAGCTCTGAATTCCAGAACTCTCCAACCATGTAGAAGTTATCTCCGCGATGGCTGGAAGCTTCCTTCGCAAAGTTTTTGATAAATTCATGGTTGATATGCTTGATTGCATCCAATCTATATCCATCACAGTTCAGCGTATCGGCAAGCCACTTGCCCCAGTCGATCATCTCCTGCTGAACATCCGGGTGGTCGTAATCAATGTTGGCAAACATGAGGTAATCATAGTTTCCAAATTCGTCGTCCACATTTTCATTCCAGTCTTTGTTTTTGCCAAGTATGCGGAAAATTCCTGACTTTCCGGTTTTTGCGTCGTAGTCGGTTCCGTTAAAATGCCCAAAATTCCATTTAAATGAAGAATATTTGTCTCCGCGTCCCGGGAAGGTAAATTTCGTCCATCCTTCAATATCGAAAGGCTCGGAAATGACGTTTTCGCGGTTTTCCGGATCGACCTCCACTACTTTAAATGTTTCCGTTTCATCCGCTGCGGCTTTATGATTCATGACAATATCGGCATAAACCTGAATGCCATTGTCGTGGCAGGCCTCGATAGCAGCAAGAAGCTCATCCTTCGTGCCATATTTCGTGCGGACGGTTCCCTTTTGATCAAACTCTCCTAGATCATACAGATCGTATATTCCATAGCCGGTATCTTCAGCTGACTGTCCTTTCGTAACAGGGGGAATCCAAACTGAATCAATGCACATTTCTTTTAATTTGGGAGCCATTTTGCTTAGGTTCTTCCAGTGCTCCCCATCTGCTTTCAGATGCCATTCGAAAAATTGCATCATTGTGTGATTCTGCGACATATCCATTCCTCCTGTATTTAGCTCATCTAAAGATAAATAGCCATAAAGGGGGGGGCGGTAAACCTTTCACTGGGAAGTATTTCATGCATAGGTGTCCTATTTCGATCAAAAGGACCAAAAACTGACACTGGCATTCACTAATAAATCATGGTAGGATTTCATAGTGAGATAATATCTGACTATTAGTAAAAAAGAAATATTTTAGCTAATTTCTATTGTAAGCGGTATCAGTTTTATCAGCTATTGTATATACACCCTACTATTGACACAATTTACGTCAGATTGTGAGATTTTATTCCGATTGGATATCTCTCACTTAAATATTCTGTCAGTATAGGGATATACAGGAGTAATTGTCCAGGAAATGTCTGTCTCAGGAAGGGAGAAATTTTTATGCAAAATCAGCAGAACAATGAATTGAAACGCGGACTTGAGCAGCGCCATATTACGCTTATGTCACTGGGTGCTGCCATCGGGGTAGGCCTATTCCTTGGCTCGGCTGCGGCGATTGACCTAGCTGGACCCGGAATCCTGCTTGCTTACGCATTTGCAGGAATGATTATGTTCTTCATTATGAGAGCACTCGGCGAAATGGCCATTCAAAAACCGGTAGCCGGCTCCTTCAGCCGCTATGCAAGAGATTATCTTGGTCCTCTGCCTGGCTTTTTAACAGGCTGGAATTACTGGTTTTTGTGGGTTGTAACCTGTATGGCTGAAATTACAGCCGTCGCGAAATATATGACGATGTGGGTGCCTGCAGATCAGGTCGCACCATGGATTTGGGCACTTCTTGCTCTCATCATTATGACACTCGTGAACTTTCTTGCAGTAAAAGCATACGGAGAATTGGAGTTTTGGTTCGCCCTCATTAAAATCGTAACCATTATCGGAATGATCATTATCGGAGCGGGAATTATTTTCTTCGGAATCGGCAATGGGGGAATCGCAACAGGAATCTCGAACCTATGGAGCAATGGCGGCTTCTTCCCGAACGGAATCCAAGGAGTGCTTCTTTCCCTATCCATGGTTATGTTCGCTTTCCTTGGAATTGAATTAATTGGGGTAACAGCAGGAGAGGTAAAAAATCCTGAAAAAACACTCGCGAAAGCGATTGATACCGTATTCTGGCGGATCTTGATTTTTTACGTCGGCGCCCTGTTTGTTATCATGTCCATCTATCCTTGGGATCAAATCGGAACGCAGGGAAGTCCATTCGTTCTTACCTTTGAGAAGCTTGGAATACCTGGTGCCGCAGGAATTATCAACTTTGTTGTTCTGACGGCAGCCTTATCATCATGCAACAGCGGAATTTTCAGTACCGGCCGCATGCTTTTCAACCTTGCCCAGCAGGATGAAGCACCAAAATCCTATGGAAAAGTAACGAAAAACGGAGTGCCGGGGGTTGCTATCCTAACTTCTGCAGCCGCTTTGCTGATTGGTGTTGTGCTTAATTATTTTGTTCCTGAAAAAGCCTTTGTTTATGTGACGAGCATTTCAACATTCGGAGCAATCTGGACATGGTCCATCATCCTGCTCTCGCAAATGCGCTACCGCAGGAGCTTAAATCCGGAGCAAATTAAAAATTTGAAGTACAAAATGCCGCTTTTCCCATATGCAAACTATCTGGCATTGGCGTTCCTTGGGCTTGTAATTGTCCTGATGGCATTTAGTGCCGATACAAGAATTGCATTGATTGTCGGACCAATCTGGTTTGGAATCCTTCTAGCTGTCTATTACGCAAAAGGGTTTCACAAGCGAAATCATCCGAATTCCCATAATCAAGTCAGCTAAAAAAAGAGCTCCTTCCGAATTCGGAAGGAGCTCTATTGCTTTTTAAGGAGCATGATTTGACCAGCATGGTAGATTACATGCTGGATATTGCCATGAACCGTAATATAAACAGGTGAAAATTCTTCAATAATGGGATCATCCAAGCGATCCTCACTTACTGTCTTAAGTGCTTCAATAAGCTTCTCGTGGGACTGGCTTAACCGGTCAAGAGCGGCTTGCCAGCTGCCGGCATCGGCGGTTTCAATAGACGGCCAGTCCTCCTCAGGTGTCATAGTGGCAGGGGCTCCATGCAATCTCTTCGTGACGGTTTCATTTGTTGACGCCACATGAAGAACAATTTCCCAAATCGAGTGTGCGCCAGGCAAAGGGTGTTTATAAGCTTTAGCAAAATCAACATCCTCCAGCGCTTCCAATAATGAAGGCCCGTGCCAGGCGCTTCCTTTGTACGCCCTCTCAAGCTGATCTGCGATACGCTCAAGCTCAAAAATTTTCTATCACTCTCCATCCAATTTAGAAAAGCAGAATTCCCGCCAAGCATCCAAGGCCATATCCGCTCATTAAGATGGCTGCTCCAAGGATGACAAATAGGCTATATCGAATAAATTCAGGCTGTTTGTATACTAAATCTGCAGCTGTTCGAAACGTTCTTTCCACTGTAATTCCTCCATCAATTTATTACCATATAGGTGAAGAATATCTGGATTTACAATGAAAATCAATAGGAAATCAAAAGAAAAAATCCTGTGCCTTAAAAACACAGGATTCACTGACTTATGCGATTGAAACGCCTACAAGTGATTCGGGGGGATGTCCTATGGATAAGCGGCTTATTTTTGAAAAGCCGGTATCATGATAATGAGAGAGGATTCTTTTTAATTCTGGAAAATCAGGATCATCCTTTAGCTTCTCGGCCTCTTTTTGATAAAGGAGAATGACTGATTTTTTGGCACTGCTCGGAAAATATCTGCCTGGCTCTTCATCCAGCAAAAGGCTCCCCATAAAATGATGCTTAAATTGAAGCTGCCTTGTTAAGTTCACAAGATGGATCCACTGCGTGAAAAGTCCTGGGTGCACTTCTTTCAATTTTTCAAGATCTGCCTGCAGCGTCTTTAATTGCTCTATGCTCGAAATGGCTACCATTCGAATCCCTGCCTTTCTGAAATTAATGATCCCATGGCTTGCTAAGGGTAATATTTTTCGCAAGCTCCTTGCTCTTCGTTCTTCTATGCTTTCTCATTTCAGCCCGTTCATTCGCGGTTTCATACAGGAAAGTCTCTTCTTCTGTTTCAGGAATTACAGCAGGTACTTCAAGGGGGCGCTTATTTTCATCCAATGCAACGAAGGTTAGAAACGCAGTTGCTGCGATCCGGCGTTCGCCTTTAATCATATCCTCGGCAATGACCTTGCAGAAGATTTCCATTGATGTTTTTCCCGTATAAGAAACAAAGGACTCAATACAGACCGAATCGGTTTGATGAATCGGGCATAGAAAATCGATCGAGTCGGTTGAGGCTGTCACACACTCTTTTGCCCGCGCATGACGTCTTGCTGATAAGGTGGCACAGCTATCCAGCTTTTTCATCAGGACACCGCCGAATAACGTGTTGTAATTATTTAAATCGCACGTTAATACTTGATCTGTATTTACAATGCGGCTTTCTTTCGCTCGTTTTGCTTCCATGTCGTCAGATCCTTTCCGTCTTAAGTAATCTGTTGTTTATACGGCTAGTGTAGTATGAGAAAAATTGTAAGTAAAATGGTTATTTTTTATTCTGACTATTCAGTTTGTCTATGTAAACGCTTTGATTTTGCTGTAAGAAAAAGCGGCCCTCTTTTTAGTCGAGGAACCGCAAACTTAATGCTGATTCAGTTGCTTCTGGGCGTATTGCAGCCATTCTCTTGCTGCATAGGGGAGATAGTGGTCTTTTCTCCAAATAACTGCAAGGTGCCAGCCCATTGATGGGATTACGATCCTTACAGAACGTACTTTGTCTGAGAGGTGACAGCAAATACTCTCGGGAAATAAGGCAACTCCAAGCTTGCAGGCAGCCATCTCCTCAATAAACTCCCACTGGGAGCTCTCAGATACAACTTTTGGATGGAAGCCCGCGCGATTGCATGCAGAAAGGATGCGGTCATGAAGAACAAAGTCCTTATTAAAAAGGATAAAGGGTTCAAATGCAAGCTCTGAAAGCTCAATTTCATCCCGGGCAGCGAGAGGGTGATCCGGGTGCAGAACGACCCGGAAATCCTCTTTCATATAGGATAGACACTCAAATTCATCTTCATTTGCCGGCAGGACAACGACCCCCGCATGAAGACCTCCGCCTGCTACCTCTTCTTCGATTTTTTTAGAGCCATCCTCCACAAGATGGAAGGTGATATTCGGGTATTTTTCATGAAAAGATCCGATCATTTTTGGAAAAAAGCCGGTGTCAATAATAGGTGGGAGGCCGAGCCGGATGACTCCTTTTTTCAGGTTAAGCAAATCATCAAGCTCCAGCTGAAGATTGCGGAAAGCTTGATCAATCGACTTCGCCTGCTCATAAATGACCTGACCGGCATCCGTCAAAACGAGTTTTTTGCGGGAACGCTCAAATAGCGTGACCCCCAAATCCTCCTCAAGATTTTTGATCATCTTGCTGATGGTTGGCTGGGTGATGAACAAGTGATTGGCCGCTCGAGTAAAGCTTTTAAATTTAACAACTTCAATAAAATATTGCAGATGCTTGATATCCATGTTCTTCACCCTCTTTTCCATTATTCTTTCATCTTAGCAAAGATCGCTCCCTTCTTCACAACGGTTTTTGCAGAATTGAAAAAATAGGAATATACTAATTTTGTCCTGCATTTACCGCAATGGAAATCTCGATTCTTTCAGCTGCTCAATGAAAATCTGCTTTTAAACGTTTCGCTTCATAATGATTGGAAAGCGGTGAGGAAAAATGAACATAGAAAATATCGCAGACCGTGCAAATGCTACGAGAAGAAAGCTGCGCTATCAAACAATCGACACGATTTTAAATGAATTTGATGGGGAAATAATGGGACTGACCCATGAAATGAGAGTAGAAAAATATCGAAAAATGGCAGAGAGCCCATTTCGTTTTTACAGAGGCAGCGCTTATTTATTTTATTTTGATGTAACGAAAATCCCTTTTTCTTTTCACACCCCGGAAGACAAACCGATTTGGATCCAGGGAGATCTCCATATTGAGAATTTCGGTGCCTTTCAAAATGAGAAGGGTGACTTTGTTTTCGATGTAAACGATTTTGATGAGGGGACAATGGGTTCTTATTTATATGACGTGCTTCGGATGTCGGTCAGCATAGCCTTGTTTTGTGAAGCCGAGGGGTACGATGATCAGGAGCAGGAAGAGCGGATACGAACTTACTTACACGCATACTGCCAGCAGATGAAACGCTTCGCAAAAGGCAAAGATGATCCTGTGACCCTCTACTTTACGGCAAATAACACGAAAAATCCGGTTCGTAAATTGCTGAAGAAGCTGAAGAAAAGACGAATGAATAAATTACTGGATGATTTTACTGAAATGAATGGGGATGGCATTAGACAGTTTAAGTGGTCTGAGGAGATTGTGTCAGCAAATGAAGCGGAAAGGGTAATGATTCAAAATGTGTGGGAGGATTACATCCGGACGCTCGATGAAGCAGACCAGAAAGATTTAGCATTCTATCACATTAAAGATATAGCACGAAAACATGGGTCAGGTACAGCTTCAATCGGACTTGACCGCTTCTATGTGCTGATAGAAGGGGAAAAAGGTGAGCAGGACTTAGATGACCTCGTTTTAGAAGTGAAAGAGGTTCGTGCTCCGATTCCCGGGTTCTTCCTTCCGGCAGGAAACGAATTTTGGCAGGAACATTTCCATCAGGGTGAGAGAGTCATTGCTACACAAAAGGCGATGCATCATCACGAGGATCCGTTTTTAGGGTATGTTACGATGGATGGCCGCCATTTCTATATTCGTGAACGCTCTCCTGTTAAAAAGAAGTTGAAAGCTAAACACATCGAGGGCCCTCAGGCTATGGATGAAGCCCTGGATACAATGGGAAGAATTACAGCAAAAATCCATGCCAGAGCGGATGCAGATCTGGATGATTCCTTCATTCGCCATCACAGTGAGATCGAGATTGCCAGAGCGATTGGCTCTGATACCGGCAGGTTTACGGAACAGCTTTCGTTTACTGCCATGACCTATAAAAGACGGGTGAATGCGGACTATGCCCTCTTTTGCGAATGGGTAAATACATTTTAATTAGGCTCTGTTAAACTTGACTGTTGATTGCAGTTAGCAGGCGCTGCTCGCCTTCCACTCCAATCAACAGGTGTTAAGAATTAACATCACGCTTTAAAGGAGCCTTTAATTAAAGAACGAGGGCTGCTAAGGCCTTCGTTTTTTTAGGTTTTACTGCTGCTGCCAAATCTTCTCCCTCATTTTCGACAGTTTTCTTTCATATCTTTCAAGTTTTGCCCATTATGAGATTTTCCTCTTTTCTTCCTACCTCTTTATCTTCTATTTAATCTTCTTATCTAGAAACGTTTTCGATCATTCAGTATTTTCCAGATTTTGATGCATCGCGCTCTCTGTAAAATTTACAAATATAGACACCTCTATCTTTTTGGCATAAATATATAGGGCATAAAAAGATTTTTTAATTCACTTTTTTTGGGAAAAAACATGATGTTTACACTATTGTTTACTTGTATACAAATTGTTTTCGTATGTACACTTTAATGTATACAAGTAAACAAACAAGTACACATGTTGATTTAACGGTATGTGTACAATAAAGTATACTTGTTTACAAATTAAGTAGTTTTGTGTACGGAAATGTCTGCATGTATACAAAAATGAAAACGTTAAAACCTGTATTGAAAGAAAGCCTTTTATGTATTACCTTTAAAGTAGACCATGTAAGCGAATGGTATATGGAACTTTAATGAAGAAGGGAAAGTTGACTATGAATCTTTCAAGAATTGCAGCAGTCGATGTCGGGAACGACGCAGTTAAAGCATTGTTCGGAAAACTAGACTCAGAACTATACATACCAAATGTAATTGCAAGAGATTTAGAAGATCGTCCGGTTATTGGAATTGAAGAATTAAATGAAAAAGACCCGCTGGAGAACATTCACATCCGTGTGCACTCCCCTGCCCTGAAAGAAAACAATGTGATTTATCGAGTAGGAAGCCTTGCAGCAAAGAGCAATAATTCCACGGAGCTGGATCCTGGAAGCAGCAAATCCGAAGAGGATCAGACGCTTGTTATGCTGTTTGCTTCATTAGCTCTTGATGCAGTTAACGGAACATCAGAAAAAGGCTTTAAGAAAAACAACCAGGTAATCGATGCGAATTATACGCTTGGAACGGGTCTTCCTTTAAGAGAAGTAAAAGAAGGCAAGGATGTTGGGTACCGCTCCCAGCTGCTTGGCTCTGTCCACCAGGTAGAATTCCTGGTAACACCGAAATATCAAGGGCTGAAGGTTAATATCAAGTTTGATGAAGTGAAAGTATATCCGGAGGGATTTGCAGCGTACGTCAATCTTGTTATGGATAATGACTTAAACATTATTAATAAAGATTTGATTGATAAGCGGATCCTCATCCAGGACATCGGCGGCCTTTCGACAGATATCGCTGTCATCCGCAACCGTAATGTGGATGATGATAAAGCGCAAGGTTTTAACTTGGGAGTTTCTGAATCTCTTGAGGCAATCAGAGAAGAAATTCTTACGAAGCATGGTGTGGAGCTTGATAGCCGCAGAGATGTGGTTGAAATCATCACCCGCAAAAATGACCGCAACCACATCATGGTAAAAGGAAGCCGTACAAGCGTACATGATATTACAGACCGTATTCTTTTAGAATTAGCGAAGAAACAATATCGCTTCCTGCGCAATGTTTGGCAGCGCAACTCTCAAACGGAGATCTGCTACTTTGTCGGCGGCGGGGCATCTGTGTTGAAGGATTACCTTAAGGCGCTTAATAATAATCTTGATGGCTATAATATTGAGTTCTTTGAAGATGAAAAAGAAAGCATCTGGATGATGTCCAATGCTTACTATAAGCTGATTTCGGATTTTGTCCGCAAAACAGCTAAACAAGAAAAAAGGGATGAAAAGCAGCCGGCTTCCTCATCCAAATAAGGTGATGACTAGATGAAACCGTCGGATAAACGTATTGAGCGGGGCCAGGCGATCACGTTCAGGGTCCCCTCTGATACTCCCGATCACCTGTTGAAACAGCTATCAAAGCTGAAGGAAATGGAAAAGCGCAATTTTTCCAGCAGAATTGGAGAGTTTGTCATGAAGGGAGTGAGCGAATCCCTCTCTAAAGAAAGGCAAACTCTCACAATCCCCCTTCCCCGCCAGCTTACGAAGGAACAAAGAAACTGGCTGAAACATGAGCATTCAGAAGCGCTTCTCGGAAGTATGATTCACCAGCTGCTTGCCAACCCGGTGAGAGCGACTGCGCTTCTTGCCTCCATGAACAGCCATACCCTGGATCCCGATGAACTGATTATGTTTGAGGATCAGACAGGGGCAGCGCTGGAACAAGAGCAGCGTTCATTTACTCCCGTTCCTGCTGAGGAATTTCCCTTGGATGATGCAGAGTCTGGGGATGATGATCTGGAGAGCTTCAGCTTCGATCAAATGCAAGACCAGATTCGAAATCATGAACCTGAAGAAGAAAAGGAAGAGAGTGCAGAGGATCTTCTTGGAGATTTTCTGTCAAGTATGAACAAATAAGGCTCCCGTGGCGGGAGCCTTATTTGTGTTCTCAAACACATTATTGCCTAGGAAATTCTCGCTTAGCTTTCATAATGGAAGTTCAGAACCTTAGAATTTTTACCATTTACACCAATTGCTTAGCAGTAAGAGCGGGCCCGGAATAATATGTTATACTTTGCAATTAGGGAAGCTGAAAAAGCTATTACATGACACGGAGTGATTATATTGCAAAAAAAACTTCAATCAAAACCTGCTTCAGCCAAGCTCTTTCAAAAAGGGTATCCCCTAGTTGAAATGGAAGCAGTGGCGAATCCGGGTGTCCTAAAAGAAGAAGGGGAGATTTTCACTCTGACCGACTCAAAAGGGGCATTTTTAGGGACAGGTTATTATGGCAAACAAAATAAAGGGATTGGCTGGATTTTGACCTTCAAAAAAGGTGAATCAATTGACCAGCCTTTCTTTGACAAAAAAATGGTGGCAGCTGCAGACTATAGGTCCTCGATGCTGAAGAGTGAAGATACTACAGCTTTTCGCCTGTTTAACGGCGAAGGTGACGGGATTGGCGGCCTAACTATAGATTACTTCGAAGGCTACTGCCTCATCAATTGGTACAGCAAAGGAATTTACGCATTTAAAGACCAGGTGATGGCCGCCCTTCAGAAAGCAATTCGTCCAAAGGGGATTTATCAAAAGAAACGATTTGATGATAAAGGCCAATACATTGAAGAAGATGATTTTGTTGCTGGTGAGGAGGCTCCATATCCTCTTCTGGTGAAAGAAAACGGGGCAAAATTTGCGGTTTATTTGAATAAAGGTGCAATGGTCGGGGTGTTTTTGGACCAGCGCGACGTCCGCAAGGCAATTAGAGATGCCTATTCGAAGGATAAGACGGTTTTAAATATGTTTTCCTACACAGGAGCGTTCTCGGTGTTTGCTGCGCTGGGAGGGGCTTCTAAGACGGTGAGTGTCGATGTGGCGAACCGCAGCCTACCGAAAACGATTGAGCAATTCAGCATCAATGGAATTGACCACGAAGCGCAGGAGATAATCGTGGAGGATGTATTTAAATATTTTAAATATGCAGCTAAGAAAGAAAAAATCTATGATTTGGTGATCCTAGACCCTCCAAGCTTCGCAAAATCCAAAAAGCATACGTTCAGTGCTGCCAAGGATTATAAAAACCTGCTGAAGGATACAATCAGTCTGACTGCCCGGAATGGTGTGATTGTTGCCTCAACAAATGCGAGCAACGTGAGTGACGAGAAATTTAAAGGGTTTATCGATCAAGCCTTTAAAGAATCGAACGCAAAGTACAGCATTCTGGAAAACTACAAGCTGCCAAAAGACTTTCGGACTAGTCCGCAATACAAGCAGGGAAATTACCTGAAAGTATATTTTATAAAAGTAACGGCGAAGTAAGATTGGACAGGCTTAATGCCTGTCTTTTTTGATGGCTTTTTTCCCGCTGAGTGCTGTGAATATTCGATCCAAACTGACCGTTTATCCATTGTATGTAGTTTAAATGAATCAAACGCAATCCTTAAACTTCGGAAAAAAATATGTAAAAAGAAGGTTGTTTTAGTTTTATTTTCCTTTTCTTGGGTATAGGTAGATTAGACCTCATCTACCCTCATAATCAGAACTAAAGTTGCGGATCTAATTGCTTATTGTTTGCAAAGATTGTCGAATGTATAGTATTCACCTTTGTGTTTTTTTATGATGGTTTAGGTGATTTCCACGATTTAGTAAAATCTTACATAATCCAGGGGGTATTGAGTTCATGAATAACAATGAAAATCGAACAGGAAGATCTGAAGCCGCTGCAGCAACGGAGACGGTTCCAAGCAGACAAATGGGGAAATTTCCGCTGAAATGGGTCATTGCAGGAATCGTTGCTTTTTTAGTAATCGGGGGCACGGCAGCTTACGCTTTAATTTTCAATAAATCGGCTAAACAGGTTTACTTGTTCTCCGAATTTAAAACGTTTCAAAAAGCAGCTGAGGATTTTGAAGATCAAAACGGCGAGCTTGCTGATTTTCAGGAAAAGTTCGCGGAAATGGCTTCCAGCACAAAAACAGAAGTTACAGGCGGTGTTGAAGCCGATGGAGTACTGCCTCCCGAGTTTGAAATGATCCAGGAGTTAATAAATGAGGCTGCCATTACAACGGATGTTGAACAGGATCCAAAATCAGATAAGAGCTTTACGAAGGCAGGCATTGCTATTCAGGGAGAAAATCTTCTGGATATGGAAATTTACCAATCACCTGAACAGGTTGCTGCAAAAATACCTTCAATTTATGAAAAGTACCTCTACCTGAATTCAGATGAATACGGCAAGTTCATGAGACAGGTAGATCCAGCCTATTCCGGACCTGAAAAGCTGAGCTTTCAGCCGCTTACGATTAAAGACTTTGAACTGAATGAAAAGGAACAGAAGCACCTTCAGGATACGTATGTGTCCTTCTTAAATGAACAGCTGAAGGATGAATTCTTCACGAAAAAGGATAATGTTTCTTATGAGCATAACGGCGAAAAGCAGAGTGTAACCCAGGTTACAATGAAATTAACAGAAAAAGAAACAAAAACGCTGATCAGCCGTTTACTTGATCAAATGATTAAAGATAAAGAGCTTCATACTATTATAGCGAACAGGGTAGTGAAAATCGGGAATACCGGAGCAAGCCAAATGGATATGATGGACCCTGAAACAGTAAAATCTGATTTCGTGGATGGTCTGAAAGACGCGAAAGAAGGTTTGAAGGATGCAAAGATCCCTAAAGGATTTACTTCCGTGCTGATGGTGAACGGTGATGAACTGGTCATTGACCGCAAAATGGATCTGGCCGTAACGGACACGGAAAACGGATCGAAAAATGAGGTTTCCATTCATACAATGGACGTTCCTTATGACGGGGATAAGAAAAGAGACCAGGAATTTAAAATGGATTTAGTCTCTGATAATCAGGATGAGGGTGCATCCATCCTATTAACAAACAAGATCGCAAAAACAGATGATGCCAACCGGACAGAGAACCTGAAAGGCAAAATCTCAAGCAAGGATCCAGCAGCTGAGGGAGCATTTAATTTCTCAATGAAATCAGAGTTTTCCGGAAAAGATCCTGCGAAGCAAACGATTAAACGCGACTTTTCATTAGGTACAGAAGACGGAATGGATTCTCCGTTTAAAATTGAGGGTAATGTTACACAAAAGCAGGATGTAAGCGTGAAGGACAATTACAGCAACCAGCTTTTTGAAATTAAACTCAATGGTGGTGCAGATATGGCAGAAGGATCTATTTCTTTAAAAATCGACACGAAGACAAAACTAAAGAAAAATGCCGATATTCCTAAAGTTAATCTGGACAATGAAGTTAATATCAATAACATTACACCTGCCCAAATGACAGACATCCAAATAAAAGCCGGCACTAAACTGCAGGATCTAATGATGCAGCTTGGAGTCATTTAAGTTAGGCAATGATATCTTTCCTTTATATGACGCTGTTCTTTCTGAAAGGCGTTGTCCGAAAATGGAAAACTCTTATTCTCTTATTCTCTGTCCCGCTCATCTTAATGGGCGGTTCAGCTTATATTGCGGCAAAGGCGTTCACGAATAAGGAACGCCTTGAACCGTTTAAGGCCGCAATTGTAGACCAGGATGAAACCTTTCAGACAGGATATGTCATCAAACAGCTGACGGACAATAAGGAACTGACACGTGTTGTAAAGCCTGTGGTAACTACTGAAGAGAACGCGAGAAAGCTGCTTGAAGAAAACAAAATTGCCGGCATGGCAATCCTGCCTGAAAACTTCAGCAAAACCATTATGAACGGGGAAAATGTCCCGCTCACGGTGATTGGAAATGAAAATAAGCCTCTTCAGGCCTATTTGTTCCGCCAGGTCATGGAAAGTGCAGCTGATTATACATCGGCTGCTCAAAGCGGAATTAACACCATCTATGATTTTATGCTTCAAGGGGACCTTTCAAGTGAAGTCAGAAAGACAGAATATAAAAAGGATGTCCTCTCCTTTTCCTTGCATGCCCTCGGAAGAAATGAAATATTTGACGAAACGGAAGAAGGCAGTTTATTTCTGAAGAATATCCTTTCCTACTACGGGATATCGATCTTCACGCTGCTTCTTATGGTTTGGGCCTATCAAATCTTACTTTTTATGCGGGGGCAGATTACGTCTGGAATACGGACGCGTTTGCTGCTTTACAAAATGAGTGCTTGGAGATTGAGCCTTTCCGAATGGCTGGCTGCAAGTGTTTTCCTGCTCCCCTTGCTTGCAGCAGGGGTGTATGCCTTAAAGGCGATTGATATCTGGAATGGAGAACGCATGCTGGAAATAGGGGCAGGGTCTATTTTGATCTTACTGATTTTTACGGCTCTATTTGGTTTTGTATCATCCATTTTCACGAGTGACCGGCTTTTCCAGCTTGTATCTGCTGTATTTATTTCCACAGGCTGTGTACTGGGCGGGCATTTTATTCCTTCCTTTTACTTGCCGGCATGGCTTGAACCATACTCATTGTACTCAATCAATACGTACGCGCTGGATTTGACATACGCTCTTTTCGGAGGCGGGACTGCTAATTTCGGACCTCTCTTTATTCTGTTATGTGCCTTAATTATTCTTATATCACTTGGTGCGTTCCTGAGAGAAAAGAGAATGGAGGCGAAAGGATGAGAATAGCGCATCATACATTCATGCAAATACTGAAAAAGCCATTTCTCCTTCTTCTCCTTCTCTTTTTGCCGGCTGCCGCCATATACGGGGTAAGTGAATTCACAGGAAATGTCGAAGAGGATTTGAGTGTACCGGTAGCCATCGTAGATCAGGACCGGACTGATTTTTCAAAAACCTTCATAAACAGACTGGAAAAACAGGAACGGATTAAGCTTTCTCAAACGACCGAAGCGGATGCAAAAGATTTGCTGCTAAGAGAAGAAACGGATACGGTTTTCATTATTAAAGAAGGCTTTAAACAATCAATCAGGGATGGTGAGAGAGAAGGCATTATTGAAATGCGGACCTCTCCGTTATCTGTAGCCTCAGGTGTGGTTCGGGAGATAGCTGCGAGTGAAGTGATCCGGTTTACATCCAGTGCTAAAGCGGCAAACCGGGTGGAAAAAATTGCCCGGAAATATGAGGGGAATTTTTCAGCTATAGAAGGAATCTGGCAGGAAGCCTATCAATACGCAGATCAGCAATGGGAGCCAAAGCCGCTCATGACTATCCGGTATGTCGCTGCAGAGAAGGAAAAAAACGCGGAAATGGAGTCCGATTCCGGATCGGGAATGCTTGAGTCTCCAGCTAGAATATGGACGATAGCTGCCTTGCTCTTGTGCATGTTCACATGTGACTGGATTCCAAAGGAAAAAGACGTTCTTTATAAACGCATCCAGACGACACCGGCAGGGCTCAATGCTTATATTTTGCAATCCTTCATTGCGTACCTAGCCCTGAATGTAATACAGGCTGCAGTCAGCTGGTGGATGATTGGCAGGCTTGAAAGCGGAACGCCGATTACGCTGCTCATTCCAATGGTGATTTTCATGATGCTTGGGCTATCTGTCAGTTTTTTTCTCGCCAGCATTTCACCGCATACAGGTAATTATTACACGGCAAGTACCGTGTGGATTTTTACAGTAAGCCTGCTTGGAGGAAGCGTTGTCCCTGCTGGTGAAATTCTGCCGCAGCTGAAAAACCTGCAGGAATGGCTGCCTCAGGCACCTGTTCTAAACTGGGATCTTTATAGCGGCTCCATCTGGCTGAAGCTGATTCTTACAGCAGCACTGAGCAGTATCCTTATCTTTATTTCAATGTCTCGCTTAAGGAGTACCCGATGATTAATATAGATAAAGTCACCAAAACCTATGGAAAAAAGCAGCCCCTTAAAGAGGTGTCTCTCACGATCTCCAAAGGTGAGGTATTTGGGCTCCTTGGCAGGAACGGGGCCGGCAAGTCTACCCTTCTTTCCATTCTCGCGGCGATTTCTCAACCGGATTTTGGAACGGCTCATATTAACGGTATGGACAGCAGGAAGCAGAAAAGAAAGGTCAGGGAATGCATCGGCTATGTACCGCAGGATATTGCTCTTTGGGAGCAAAATACCGTGAAGGAAAACATGATCGTGTTCAGCAAGCTGGCCAAAATCAAGGCATCTGAAGAAAGCTTAAAGAAGCTTTGTTCTGACGTTCAGCTCGAGGATCAGTGGGAGGAGAAGGTAAGCAGACTCTCAGGGGGCATGAAAAGGAAGCTCAATATTGCCGCAGCGCTCATTCATCAGCCGGATATTTTGCTGATGGATGAGCCGACTGTCGGAATCGACCTTCAATCGAAGCTTGAGATTAACCGTCTCGTAAGAAAGCTTGCGAATGAAGGAAAAACAATCGTTTATACGACCCATGATTTAAACGAAATTATGACCTTGTTTAACAGAATCGGTGTTTTAAAGGATGGGAATTTTTCTTTTATTGGCACAGCGAATGAGGCGGAAGAGAAATATGGCGGGAACACCTCCCGGGATGAGTGGATCTATAACCTTCTGAACCGGTAAAAAACCAGCATTGCCCTTCCCTTGAAAAAAGCGTTTAATATAGAGAATGGAAAAAAACGAAAGCAGGCGGAAGTTTGAGAATCAATAAATATATGAGTCTCTCAGGGCACTGGTCCAGAAGAGAAATAGACCGTTTCATTGAAGAAGGCTGTATTACCGTAAATGGCAGCGTTTGTGTCCGCGGTCAGGACGTTTCAGAGGAAGATGCCATTCTTGTGATGGGGATGCCCATACCTGATAAGCCAAAACCTGTCTATATCGCTTTAAATAAGCCTCCCGGCATTGTGTGCACCGCTGTCAGGGACGTGCGTAATAACCTTTTCGAGTATATGGACTATCCGGTGAGGATTTTCCCTGTTGGCCGTTTGGACAAGGATTCCCAGGGGCTTTTAATCATGACAAACGATGGCGATATATCAAATCGAATTCTTCGCTCTGAGAAAAGCCACGAGAAGGAATATGTGGTGACCGTCACCAAGCCGTTCGGAGGTGAATTTCTGGAAAAGATGGGAGCGGGTGTTGCCATTCTTGGGACAGTCACCAATCCGTGCAAAGTAAGCCGAATATCCTCTGACACGTTCCGAATCATATTGACTCAAGGGCTGAACAGACAGATCAGAAGAATGTGCAAGGAGCTCGGCTTCTATGTAACGAGACTTGAAAGAATCCGGATTATGAACATCAATCTGGAAGGGACGGAGCTTGGGGAATGGAGGCATCTTACGGATGGTGAGATGCTGACTTTATTTGAAAAGCTATATGGTAAAACCAGGGAAACTACGTCTGGAAAGTAACATTAACAAAAACAGGGAGACGCATTTTATAGCGTTTCCCTGTTTTATTTTAAAATTTGAGTCAGGCTGAATGAAGCGGAAGGACGACACTCCGGCGGGAGCAGCGGGACAGGTGAGACCCCGCAGTCGCGAAGCGAGGAGGAGGCTCACCGCCCGCCCCGCGGAAAGGGAGTCCTGCAGCGGAAATAAGCCCAAACAAATCTAAGTTAAATAGTAAGTGGTTTATCTACGATGCTTTTTGGACAGCCTCTTGTTCATTCATCTTTCCATACTAGCCATTCCTGCGATTCCAGGATTTGAATAAATTTTGTCAGCCTTGGGAGAACGGGCTCGGCATCTTCCCCAAAATGGGCGCTCATAGCATTGGCCAGATCCGCCACGGTGGCATCATTCTTCATTTGTGAGAGGGCATACGTCCCGTACTCATCCATCTGAATGGTTCTAAAGGAAGGCTGTTTCAAGAAACGGATGGAAAATCGTTCAGCCCAGTTTGCCCGCTGTACGATTAAAACCCCTTTGCCGCCGTCCTTCATCTGCAGTTCAACATGATTAGCAAGAAGAGGAACCAGTTCAAGCAGGTTCCTCTCTTTTTTCTTATTAAACACGCTTTTTGCTGCCTTTAAACGATACATACCCAAGCAGTACCGCTAAAAGAAGGAATAGGATAAACGGAAGCAATGCACTAGGGAACAGGGCATTTTCCGGAATGTTTACTTCAAAATACAGGAGAATCGCAATGACAACTCCGATAAGAGCCTCTCCTGCAATCAGACCGGATGCAAACAGGGTTCCTCGGTCTGTACGTTCTGCAAGAGCTTCTTTGGTCTTTGAGAATTTCTCAATGAAGAAGCGTACAAATCCGCCAATCATAATGGGTGTGCTTACGTGAACAGGCAGGTAAATACCAACCGCTACGACAAGAGAATTCATACCGAAGAATTCAAGCGTTACGGCAATTGCCGCTCCAATAAAGATTAGATCCCATGGAAGATCTCCGCCAAGAACACCCTCAGCCAAAATTTTCATTAACGCGGCTTTCGGTGCAGGAAGATCAGCTGAACCCATGGTGTACGCATTGTCCATCAAGATTAGAATGAATCCGATCAGGGAACCGGATGCAACGACACCAATCATCATTGCAACCTGCTGCTTCCAAGGCGTTCCTCCGACAATGTAGCCGGTTTTTAAATCCTGGGAAATATCTCCTGCAACAGCAAGGGCTGTACAGATGATTGCAGCTACGAGAAGGGCAGCAACCATTCCATCCATGCCGGAGAATCCGGTTGCTTTATACACAACCGTAACAATCAGCAGTGTTGCAATCGTCATTCCTGAAACAGGAGAGGAAGAGCTTCCGACGACTCCGACAATACGGGATGCCACGGAAACAAATAAAAATCCGAAAATCGCAATGGCAATTGCGCCAATGATTCCGATTTGCGTAACAGGAACGAACGCGATAATCAAAACAAGTGCAAGGATTCCGATCAATACATATTTCATCGGAATGTCCTGCTCTGTCCGGATTGGTGCTGCCTGCAGATTCCCTCTATTATCACGAACCCCTTTGAATGTAGCAAACGCCGAACTGAAAAGGGTCGGAAGAGATTTAACCAAGGTAATCAAACCGGCTACTGCAACCGCTCCGGCACCGATATAGCGGATATACCCTTCCCAAATACCCCATGCATCCAATTCGCTGATTGGGGCAACAGCAGGGAAGATTGCAGCGTCAGAACCGCCTCCGAAGAAGCCGATTGCAGGAATCAGAACGATCCAGGCAAGAAGTCCGCCGCCAAGCATTTGACCGGCAACTCTAGGTCCGATAATATAGCCGACACCGAGAAGGGCAGGCAGTGTATCAATTCCGACTACGGCATTTTTAAAGTTTGTTATGCCGGTTTCCACTTCCGTCTTGAACAATTTAAATCCATCGCCAAGTGCTTTAAAACCTCCGCCGATTAACAGGCCGATTCCAATCAGCTTCGCACTGTTTCCGCCTTCTTCACCGGATTTAAGCACTTCAGCACAAGCTGTGCCTTCCGGATAAGGCAGGATCTCATGCTCTCTGACAATTAAAAGCTGACGAAGAGGCACCATCATAAATACACCAAGGAATCCCCCGGTAAGGACAACGAAGATAATCAGCCCCTGGCTGACATCCACATCCCAAAGAAATAAGGCAGGAAGGGTGAATACCGCTCCGGCTCCAACCGCCTCTCCTGCTGTCGTCATCGTCTGAACGATATTGTTTTCCAAAATCGAGTTCCTTCTAAATAATCCTCTTAAAATCGCCATTGAAATAACCGCAGCAGGAATAGATGCTGATACCGTTAAACCAATCCGAAGTCCTAAGTAGGCATTCGCTGCACCAAACACGACCGCTAAAATAATACCAAGAACAATAGCGGTTACAGTCAGTTCAGGCAAAGATTTAGATGAAGGAACGTAAGGGACAAATTTATCACGTTGTTTTGAATCATCTGACAATTTACTCGCCACCTATAGTTATAGTAAAAAAACATTTATTATCTTACCACTGTTTCGCGTATATCAAAAGTGTTTTTTTTCAGAAGGGTATGAAAAAAAATTGTGGAACTATTATATAGAAAACACATCTGCTAACTATTCCCCCTCTTGTCAGCAATAATTCTGCTACGCGTAAATTGGAAGGGAGCGTATTCATATGGAATTAATAAATGCGGTTCAACATTCATTGCGGTATACGGAAGATGATGCAGGTATTACGGAGCTGCTGCCGAGCTACAGGGTGGACATGAGACATGCGAAGGAAAATGAAAAGTTTTTTAATGCAGGTCTAGTCAGTGATTGGTCTAATTTGACCTGGAAAGAGGCCGGGAAGCCGTATGAAGTGAAAACCGCCGCTAAATCCAAACGTGAGTATGAACGCGAGAACGGGGAAATGTCCGTAAAAGCTTCATGGGAATACTTTAACCGGTCCTTTCACGAATGGTTTGTGAAGGACGTACCGGATGAACTAACCCAAAGCAAGCGCGAACTGAAGCAGCACCTCTCCAGATTCCGGTTTTCGGAAGTTAAAGAAGCATTAGGGGAAACCGTCCGCTTATCATTATGGAACTATGCCCACCGAATTGAGGATGGTGTCTGGGATCCAAGGGGCAAACGCGCCCTGTTTGAAGGATTGGACGTCCATAAACCGAGAATCCTCTTCCTTGGCGCTGCAGAAGGGTATGAAGCCATGCAGCTTTATGCCATGTACCCCGGCGGTGAGATTGTGATGGCTGATTATGATGAATTCTGCAAAACCGACCGTTTTGGCCACTTTCCTGATACGTATCCCTTCCTTGGAACGAACCCGCAGACGGGCCATATGAAGGTGTGGTATAAGGATCAGATGAACATCACCTATTTGGTTGAAGATATAAGGAATTTACAATTCGGAAAAGAGTTCGACATTGTCTTAAGCGTCGGTTTGTTAGAGCATTTTCCGGATGAGCTGAAGCATGAGGCGCTGGATTGGCACCGCAAATTTTTAAAGCCGGGGGGCTATGTCATTATGACAACACCGAGGCTGCAATTGAAATCCAAGCTTTTCTACACCATCATGGCCGATGTAATGAACCATACGTACCGGGAGCTCATGGATATCCGGCAGATGGGGCTTTATGTGTATGAAGGCGGCTTTGAAATTCTCCGCCACGGCTTCATTAAAGTTCATAATGGAATTGTGGCAAAACCGCGCTGAAAATGGGAACTTATTTCCTTATGGATCGTATAGCATATGGGAGGCGGTTTTTTGAAAAAATGGCTGGCGTTTTTATTTTTAACAGGTGCAGTAACTCTTTCTGCAGGCTGCCAATCTGGAGAGTCTGGGGAAGCCGCAGCCCAGAGAGTTCTTGCAGATGAGAAACACACATTCGTTGGAGACAATAGCGCTGTAGGCGGGATCTTAAGCCAGCTTCCAGGCAGTCAGTATGTAAAAACACTGCAGCTTCATACGAAGGAAAAGCCTTATGGCCTGACGGTCACGTACGGGCTGAAGAATGGTCAGAATGATGCTTCTTTTGAAAACAGCTGGGATGCGAAAAACAGTCAAAAGGTGCTGCTGAATAACGCAGCCTCCCTGCTCATCCTGATTGAAAATGCAGAGTGGGCTGAATTGAAAATCGAAACGGAGAAGCCGATGTCTTTAAAAGTGACAAAAGACGAGCTTCAGTCTCTTTTTGGTGAAGATTTATCCATGTATGCAGACGATCCGGAAAAATGGAAGAAGGACGTTGCCGATCGGATGGCAAAAGGAGATCCGGAAATTACAAATTTTTTGGAAACTCATCTAGCAGAATAGCAGACTCTCTATGTTAGACTAGAACCATAAACAGTTGAAAGGAAGATGGATATGTTTGGAAAAGTAGCATCAGATATGCTGGGACTTAGTGATATTGGGAGCGTCATCAAGCCTGCCGATTATGACAAGGTGGACGCAGATGATTACATCCTGCATGAAGAGAACGAACGGATCTTTTTCCTGATCAAATCAAAAGCTGATGAGTATTGCTTCACAAACCGCGCCCTTGTTCATTTGGACGGAGCAAGTGCTGCAAGCAAAAAACGTACACTGAAGAGATATGAATACCGCGCAAATAAAATCTCAGAGGTCTTTCTCGAAACGGCAGGAACGGTAGATTTGGATGTAGAGATTAAATTTAAGCTAGGAAATACCGCGTTCTCAATCGATGTACATAAAAAGCATCTGGAAGAGCTGAAGGATCTCTACAAAGCTCTCATTAAGATTGCTGAAATCAACCGCGAAAGCCACCAGGCGCTGGAGTATGCAAAGCAAAGCCTTCAAATGGCATCCTCTACGCTCGGCAATATGAGAAGCACAGAAGGAAGCCTGTCCGAAGAGTTCAAAAAAGTAAACCAAACCGCCTTCAACTGGCTCATGGATACGAAAAAGCAATACAGCATCAGAGATTTTGGCTACGTATTTGAGAAATACATTAATAATTGATGAAAAACCCAGCTCCTGGTGGTGAGGAGCTGGGTTTTTTGGCGGTTTAGCGGTTTTGTGTGGCAGACATCAGGTTGGTTCTGCTGGCACAGAGATTAAATCGCCGGCTAATTGGGATATATCGACCGAAATAAGGATTTATCGGCTATTGATTGGATATATCGACCGAAATAACAATATATCGGCTATTAATTGAGATATCGACCAAAATAAGGATTTATCGGCTATTAATTGAGTATATCGACCGAAATAAGATATATCGGCTATTGATTGGATATATCGACGAAAAACCGAATATATCGACGAAAATAGAATTATATCGACGAAAATACGAATATATCGGCGAAAATAACAATATATCGATTTTTCGACTGAATTCGACCCCCACCCGAAGCGAACGAGCGTACTGCATATGCACTTACCGCCGCCCAGCTTCCTCTTCCGCATTCAGCTCCCGAATCTCCTCCGCTGTAAACGGGCGGGATCGGCTCAGGAATCGAACTCCTTCCACCCCTTCAAGCGAGAACATGCCGCCTCTGCCATCGACCACGTCAATGATGACCTGAGTATGCTTCCAGTAGTCGTATTGTTTTTTATGAATATAGAAGGGGCTGCCGCCAATTTCTCCAAGCAGAATGTCCTGGCTTCCGATGAGAAGATCCCCCTCGGGGTAGCACATCGGCGAACTGCCGTCACAGCAGCCACCTGATTGGTGAAACATGATGGGACCGTGCTTCTCTTTCAGCTTTTCGATTAATGTGATCGCCGTTTCAGTCGCAGTAACGCGGTCGGCCATTTTGTTATACACCTCCGTTTTTAAAAGAAACCAAGTTTGTTTGTGCTGTAGCTGACGAGCAGATTTTTAACCTGCTGGTAGTGGCTGAGCATCATTTTGTGATTTTCCCGTCCGATTCCGGACATCTTGTACCCTCCGAAGGCAGCATGTGCCGGATACTGATGGTAGCAGTTTGTCCAAACGCGGCCGGCTTCAATGGAACGGCCAAAATGGAAGGCAGTGTTCATATCGCGGGTCCAGACACCAGCCCCAAGGCCATATAATGTGTCATTCGCCATGGACAGGGCATCATCTGCGTCCTTAAACGTAGTGACGGATAGGACCGGTCCGAAGATCTCTTCCTGAAAAATTCTCATTTTATTATTTCCTTCAAAAATTGTCGGCTGAATATAGTACCCCTCAGAAAGGTCGCCATCCAGCTGATTCCGTTCGCCCCCGACCAGGCACTTGGCTCCCTCCGACTTCCCGATTTCCAAATAAGAAAGGATTTTTTCCATTTGCTCTGAGGAGGCCTGGGCTCCCATCATAACGCTTGGATCGAGAGGGTTGCCCGTTTTAATCGCTTTTACCCGCTCAATAGCGCGTTCAATGAATTGGTCATAGATGGACTCCTGTACGAGAGCACGGGAAGGGCAAGTACACACTTCGCCCTGATTCAGGGCAAACATGACGAAGCCCTCTACGGCTTTATCGAGAAAAGCATCATCTTCCCTCATGACGTCTTCAAAGAAGATGTTTGGAGACTTTCCTCCAAGTTCGAGTGTAACAGGTATAATATTTTGGGATGCGTACTGCATGATTAAGCGGCCTGTAGTAGTTTCGCCGGTAAAGGCAATTTTGCTGATTCTCGGGTTAGACGCAAGCGGTTTTCCGGCTTCCAGTCCATAGCCATTCACAACGTTCAATACTCCATCAGGCAGAAGATCGCCGATCAGGTCCAGCATAAACATAAGGGAGGCAGGAGTTTGTTCTGCAGGTTTTAAGACAATGGTGTTTCCGGCAGCAAGTGCAGGAGCGATTTTCCAAGTGGCCATCAGAATAGGGAAGTTCCAGGGGATAATTTGTCCGACCACGCCGAGCGGCTCGTAAAAATGATAGGCAACCGTATCCTGATCGATCTGGCCGATGCTGCCTTCCTGGGCGCGGATGACGGAAGCGAAATAACGGAAGTGATCAACGGCTAACGGAATGTCTGCGTTCAGTGTTTCTCTAACCGCTTTCCCGTTTTCCCACGTTTCGGCAAGGGCAAGCTTTTCAAGATTTTCTTCCATTCGGTCTGCGATCCGGTTAAGAATGAGAGAGCGCTCCGTTACGGACGTTCTGCCCCATGAATCCTTGGCTTTGTGCGCAGCATCGAGAGCAAGCTCAATATCCTCTTCAGTCGAACGGGCCACCTGGCAAAAAACCTTGCCGGTTACAGGCGTGATATTTTCAAAGTACTCTCCCTTTACAGGAGGTGTCCATTTTCCTCCGATAAAGTTGTCATAACGGTCTTTGAACTGAATAATGGAGCCTTCCGAATTTGGAAATTTGTACATGCTTCATTTCTCCTCCCGTGTATGTAGTTCAATAGACTGTAATCGCTTACAATCTAACTTTAGAGAAACATGTATTTGGAAAATTGTCAATTATTAGACTTATAGAAAATACCGGCTCCACTAAGGAGCCGGTATCCGGTTCATTTCTATTAGGATTTAAAGAATGGACCATAGTTTCTGCGGTTATGCTGCACGGATACCCATTTAACCGTTGTGAATTCTTCCAAAGCCCATTCGCCATTGAATCGGCCAATACCGGAATCCTTCTCTCCTCCGAACGGCATGTGCGGTTCTTCATTAACAGGCTGGTCATTGACGTGAATCATGCCAGTGTGAATTTCATGGGCAACAAGTGTTGCATGCTCGATGGAAGAAGAGTGCACAGCACCGCTTAATCCATATGGCATTGCATTTGCCATTTCGATTACTTCCTCTTCTGAATCAAAGGAAATTAAAGCGGCTGCCGGTCCAAAAATTTCATTCACGGCAATCGGCATATCATTTGTAACGCCGGTCAAAACGGTAGGCTCAAGAACATTTCCTTCCGCTTTACCGCCAAGACGCAATTCTGCCCCCTGTTTCACGCTCTCGTTTACATCCTTTAAAATGCGGTCAACCTGGCCGCGGTTAATCAGCGGACCTACTTTTGTATCGGCTTCAGCAGGGTTTCCATATTTCAGCTCTTTTGCTTTTTCAATGAATCGCTCAGCAAATTGATCATAAATGCTGCTGTGAACAAAAATGCGGTTGATGGCCATGCAAATCTGGCCTTGGTGATAAAATTTTCCGAAGACAGCCGACTCTGCTGCCTGTTCAATGTCCGCATCTTCAAGCACGATAAATACGTTGTTTCCGCCAAGCTCAAGAGCGGTTTTTTTCAATTCTCCGCCAGCAAGCTTGCCGATCCGGCGCCCTACTTCTGTGGAACCGGTAAATGAAATGAGGCGGGGTGTTTTATGTGTCACCATATCATCCCCGATTTCTGAACCGCGTCCAACAACCGTGTTAACCAATCCTTTAGGCGCACCAGCCGCTTCAAAGAGACTTGCGAATATAAGCCCTCCTGTAACGGGAGTTTCAGTAGCCGGTTTAATGACTACACTATTGCCAGTAGCAATGGCAGAAGCGATGGATCTCATCGCTAAGTGAAGCGGGAAATTCCAAGGGCTGATCACTCCGACTACACCAAGCGGTTCGCGGTACACCCGGTTCTCCTTGCCAGGCGTTTGTGAAGGGAGAATTTTGCCTTCCATTCTGTAAGGGAAGGTCGCGGCTTCCTTCAGTACGTTCATGGCTGCACGGTATTCTGCTTCTGCTTTAAAAACAGTGCTGCCGGATTCTTTAACAAGCCAATCTGTGAAGATCTCCTTTTGTTCATCCATAATTTGGACAGCCTTTTCAAGCAAAGCCCGTTTCACTTGCGGCAATTCTTTAGCCCATTTTACTTGAGCCAGCTCTGCCGCTTTATACGCATCGTCCAAATCCTGTTTTAAAGCTGGCTTAATCTCTAGTATGTCCTCTTGATTGAAAGGATTTATATTTTTAATCGACCGGTCGCCGGAACCTGATTTCCATGCTCCATTGATATAAATTTTGCTGAAATCTGTATTCATCTAAAACCGCTCCTTTATTTTGTACTATTTTTTTGAAACTAGTCTAAAATGTTGATGCCCTCACTCTACCATTGATGAGGAAACATTGTAAACTAACTAGACTTATATGGTCTAAAATGTTGTAATAGGAACAGCTCACTTTTACAGAAAGGCGTGAGGAAGAATGCGAAAAATAGATGACGAACAGCGCGATGTAATGAGAACGTCTTATGCAAAGAAGCTGATGAACGTGATGCGGACACAAGGCTTCAGCAAGATGACCATCCAGGATATGGCTCAGCTCATGAATGTCAGCAAAGCCACTTTGTACAATTATTTCTCATCAAAGGAAGAAATTATTCAAAAGGTAGGGGAAGTGTTCACCGATTATATGCAAGAGGTGGATGAAACCCTTCTAAATATAGAGTTCAGCTACACATACCGGTTTCAGAAAGTATTTCAGCAGGGAGCACTTTCTGCTATTTATACTTCCGGAATCTTCATGAGGGATTTAAGACAAAGCTGTCCGGATATTTATCAGGAGATTATAGCGGGAAGAAAACAGAGACAGGAGCACATAAAGGAATTTTACGAGGATGGAATTAAGGAAGGTGTTTTCCATTCCATCAATCCTGCGCTTCTCATTATGCAGGATGAAACAGCCTTTAAACGCCTGCTCAATCCAGTTTTTCTAATGGAAGAAGGATTATCCGTCAAGAAAGCCTTGTATGATTATTACGAAATGAAAAAAATCCAGCTAATTAAGCCGGAAATCATTCAGACAATGGATGATGGACCGATGGAGGAATTGATTGGGTACATTTTGAAAAAGATGCAAGCGTAAGAAGCTGCCTGTGATGGGTAACGGGTTCGGTTTTCGAATAAAAACTAAAAATTACACATCAAAAGGAGTGCCAAATCGTATTGATTTTGTAACTCCTTCTTTCTTGATTTACCGGCGTTTTTGCCGATAAATCTTCATAATTTGTAATACAAAATGCACCCTAAAATGTAGATGACAGAACTTTCTGTTTCTCAAATTATGTGATGCGATTTCTTATACACTTTAAGGCACACAAAAAAGAACTGAGGGCAGTATGAATGATAAAATAGAAATATCTGTTATTCCATTAATGGGCAGGTTAGTGGAAGAACTTATAAATTGAAAAATGACTCTTAGGTGTGATTAAAACTGAAAAGAAGATTAAAAAAGAAATTAGAAAATAAATATAATATTTTAAAAGAGGCAAAACGTCAGCATCATAAACGAAAGGGAATAAGGTGCCTAGAGTATAACCTTTTACCAATGGGAAAAGGTGATAAAATTGCTTTGTCAAACGATGAAATAACTCTTAACTATCCAAATGCTTCACATTGGTTTTTAGATGTGTATTATTGGAAAAATGATAACGTTTTTCAAGTGCGAGTTTTTCCTTGTTCTAAATTTGGTGGAAGTCGAACTGAATCACCTGTTCGAATGATTTTTTGTTTTGAGAATGTGTTTGAAAAGGTAGTTGGAGATATAAAAAAGGATAAATTTTGGGAAACCGATTATTAACTGCTTTATTCAATTATTGGGGGCTTTAATTGAAGAATCGCTATAATAAATGGTCAGAGGCATATCAGCCACTGACCATTTTTAATGCAAATATAATTGTTTTTCTGCTACAAATACCTCTACTATTTTGTTTGTTTATTAGAAGTTTGTACTTCAAAACAGAACCCGTTATGTGATGGGCGGCTTTTTTAATTAAATAAAAGTCCAATAAAAGATACAGCCAGCGGGCCAATGATCATAAAACCGAGAATGAGAGCGAGTATTTTCATAGGAGCGGATAATCCTTTTTCTCTTTCCAGCTTTTCAATCCTCTCATTCATACTCTTTAATCCCCTTAAAACTTCTTGATTGATGTCATCCGGCAAATTAATCCCCCCATATTGGCCTGTTATGTTAGCGCAGCCGGCAATCCATAAGGTCTGTTCTGCGCTGATTTAAATACCAGCTGGAATTCTGGGATAAATCAACCTGAACTTTGATTATGGCTACATATACTCATTGCATTGCATGCTGCATTTATTTTCAACAGAACATAGCTTCCATTTTCTACTAATACCATTCGTCAGGGGGTTAACGATTCCTTTTTTCTTTTTCAAAAAATAAATTTCCCAATGTAAGGGCTTAACCGGGAAATTATCATTTACATCCTGGTTTCAGGCCGATATAATCTGGATTGTTGAACAATTTTGAACGACAATAATCCTGAAAAGGAGGTCTCCGAATGAGTCCAAAAATCTTATCATTTTTGAAAATAAATATCGGATTGATCTTTGTAGCCATTAATATTCATTTCTTTTTGTCTGCCAATAATATTGCTGCTGGAGGGACAGGCGGTTTATCGATTGTCATTCAGCACTTCCTGCCGCTTCCTGTAGGCCAAATAATGCTGATGCTGGATGGCATTCTGTTTGTGATCGGATTTCTCATTATTGGGTCTGCATTCGGAGCCGTATCCCTTTATTCAAGTATTACCCTGAGCCTGCTCGTTTGGGGTTTCAGTATATTTTTCCCGATGGACAAGCCGATGAGCGATGATGCTTTGATCGAGCTGATTATAGGCATGATTATCGGTTCATTCGGAAGCGCTCTTGTTTTCAGCCAAAACGCATCCACCGGGGGAACAGACATTGTTGCCAGGATCATTAATAAATTTACTCATATGGAGATGGGCAGGGCCGTTCTGCTTGCAGATATTTCGATTGTTGCCTCATCTGCGGCCGTTTTTGGCATTCAAACCGGGATGTATGCCTTGCTGGGCCTTTTAATAAAAGGCTTTTTAATCGACTATGCCATGCAGATGATGAACGAAAATAAAGAAGTGGTGATTATCAGTGCGGAAAGTGAAAAAATTAAGCAGTTTATTCTCCTGAACCTGAACAAAGGAGCGACTGTGCATACAGCAAAAGGGGCTTTCTCAAACGATGAAAAGGAAGTCATCACGACGATTCTGGCCAGAAGAGAGTTCCATCGTTTGAAAGTGTATATTCAATCAGTTGATGAGGATGCTTTCGTGACCATCCACAACATGAATGAAATCATGGGCCGGAATTTCAAATCGTTTGCTTAATATGCCAGGACCTCTTTTGCCCCATCGGTTTTTCGTTTATGATGAAAGAAGGAAAATTATTCTATGTGCGGTAATAAAGGCTGAAGGGTGAGGGATTTGAAAGAAAAACAAACAACAGAGCAGCGGGTGTACAGCAATCTCAAAGAAGCGCTATTGGCCAGAAAAATTGCCCCCGGAACCCAGCTTGTGGAACAGACAATTTCGGAAACTTTGAAAGTAAGCAGAACGCCAATCAGACAGGCATTCCAAAAGCTGGAGGCAGAAGGGTTAATCGAAATCATCCCCAATAAAGGATCCTATGTTGTCCATCCATCTAAAGATGAGATTCTGTCTTTTTTTGATATGAGAAGAGAATTTGAGCATATGGCTGTGAAGTATGGACTCGACAAACTGGAAGCTGCCGATATTGAAAAATTGAAAAATCTGCTTGAAAGAGAGCAGGAGACCTATAAAAGCAAGGATTTGAACGGATATGTTCATTTGAACAAAGAGTTTCATTTGTATTTGGCAAGAAAAAGCGGAAATAAGTTTCTTATACGCTACATGGAACAGCTGTTGAATCAAAACAACGTGTACTTATTTTTACTTGATGTGTTTTATCAGGTTGAGACGGAACACAATGCGCGGGCTGCCGAACATGAAAAAATGGTCCAGGCTATGGAAGAAAAGAATGCAGAAGACCTTCACATTCTGATTGATCAGCATATGAAGAGAAGCATAAATGACTTGCGCCTGGAGGATGAAGGGTTTAAGCCATTATCAAAAATATTATCTGCAGAAAAATAGATCAGCAAAAGGCTGGTCTTTTTTGCGTTTGTCCTTATTCATTTCAGAAGGGTCTCTTTCTTAAAGAACGAATGTATAAGAATCTGAACCGGTTACTTAAGAGCAAGAAATGACAGGCAGGAACAATTCCCGGCTGATAAAGTCAATAGAGAGAAGGAGGTACGGGGATGGAAGCATTGAGCCGAATGAACGACAGTATCGATTATCTGGAAAAGAGATTGGATTCCGTTATCAGTATGGAAGAAGCAGCGGCGGCTGCCTGCATGTCCAAATTTCATTTTCACCGGATGTTTCAAATGGTCACAGGGGTTACCCCGGGTGAATACGTAAGAAAGCGAAGATTGACTTTGGCTGCACAGGAGCTTACCCATTCTCAAGCGAAGGTCATAAATATTGCCTTGAAATATGGCTACGAAACGCCAGAATCGTTCTCAAAAGCGTTCCGGAAAGCACATGGAATGAGTCCCACTGAAGCTAGACAGACCGGCCGCATCCTTAAAGCCTATCCCCGGCTTTCGTTTCAAATTCAGCTGAAGGGAGAAAAAGAAATGAATTATCATATTGTAGACAAGGAAAGCTTTAAAGTGGTTGGAAAATCAATCAAGGCATCAATGGTAAATGGAGAGCAGCATGGGGCTATCAGCCAGTTTTGGGAAGAATCCAATCAAATCAACGGGCTGAGTGAGAGACTGGCTCCTTTAACCGGGCCTATGGGCTTTCTCGGTATTTGCATGGATTTTGACCAGGAAAAAGAAGAAATGAGATACATGATTGGAGCGGAGAATCCGTCGCATGCTGAAGCAGAGGATCTAGAGGTCCGTACGATTCCTTCTCTCACATGGGCAGTGTTTGAATCGATCGGACCGATGCCGGGGGCGATTCAGGAGGTTTGGTCGAGAATTTACACGGAATGGTTCCCCTCCACTGGATACGAGCATGCAGCGGCCCCTGAAATGGAAGTTTACCCTAAGGATGGAAATCCCTTTGCCGCTGACTACAGGTCAGAGGTATGGGTGCCGATTATTAAAAAGTAGGGCTTTGCAAATAATGAAATTTACACATAAGTTTATAGAGAAGGGCAGTTGGGAATGGTATAGATAAATGAGGAGGGATCCACATGGGTAAACTAATTAGACGAGTAATGAAATGGGCCCCCATTATCTACCCGATTGTAAAGAAAATGATGAATAAACGAAGAAGAAGCGTTCGATAAGACGCTTCTTTTTTTTGTTCCATGTGAAACATTCCCGTTTTAATATGCGAGCCCTGCTGATTCCCGAATGTGGGTACCATTATCAATTGAGGAGAGGATGAAATGAGCGACATCCGCCCGGCTGATTTTTTGGCCGTCTTTCGGCACGCTGTCCATAGATGTCCGGTAGGTTCCGGTAAGCGGTTCGTCCATCAATCGCATCGGACGGGCTATCGTCCATTCTAGATCCGACTCTTTCATGAGCTCAGCAGCTCTAAGGTGATCGTTCAGAACATTTCGAAGAACCATGGCAGCCATTTTCCCTCTTAAACCGGGAATTTCCCGATGTATTCCAGCCGATGCCACGTACCCCAGGCGTTTTACTCCATTCTGTTGCATTGCCCTGATAATATGACCGGTCATTTCTGAAAGTACAGTGGTTTTCCCCAAGCCATCCGCACCAAGACAGGATACAACCGCATCACTGCCGCTAACGGCTTCCATAACAGCGGAAAACTGCAATGCATCTCCAACAATCATCGTTACATTCGGTGTTTGCTGAAAGGGAAATTTGGAAGGAGTTCTGACTAATGCTTTAATTTCATGTCCCTGTTCTGCCGCCTGCCGCACAAATTCTTTTCCGGTTCCTCCGCCTGCTCCAAATACGGTTATCTTCAACTCTCATTCCTCCTTCGTTTATAAGTGAAATTCTAAACAATGATGAAAATGATATCCAGAACAAACACTTTGTCTAATGAATAAAAAAGGACCTTTTGCACATAGTAAGAAAAAAATGGGTGGAGGTACATTCGTTTGGTCCAGCATAATATCAATTTAACCACTCCGGAAATTTCTGCTCTGTGGACAGCCTATATGCAGGAGACTGCCTCCTCCTGTTTTCTCAAGCATTTCCTCATTTACATGGAGGATGAACAGATAAAACCAATCGTGCAGGAAGCTTATGATTTGTCAGTTTCCTCAATCAATCAATTGAAAAAAACGTTCAAAGAAGAGAATTTTCCCATTCCATTTGGTTTTGGTGAGGGAGATCTGGATGAACAGGCACCTCCTCTGTTTACGGATCTATATGCCCTCAGCTATGTATACCGTGTCAGCCAGCTTGGAATGATGGGGTATGCGTATTCATTTATTACAGTGGCCCGGAAGGATTTGCTTGATTTCTTTGAACAAACAAAAGAAGCTGCCACAAAGATTTACAGGAAAGCGGTAGACTTGATGCTCTCAAAAGGAATTTATGACCGGCCTCCCAAAATTCCGTATCCTGAACGGGCTGAGTTAGTTCAAAAAAATTCGTTTATGAACGGTTGGCTGAAGGAACGGCCTTTAAACGCTTTTGAATTAGGTGAGGCATTTTTCATTATTGAGCGGAATTACATTGGAATGATTCATTTGATCGGCCTCATTCAAACGTGCAAGGATCACGATGTGAAGGAGTTTTTTGTAAAAGGGCGGAAGCTTGCCCAAAAACAAATCGATACCTTTAATGATTTGCTCAAAAAAGAAGGCCATTTAGGAACGCTGCCTGTTTCATTAGAGGTGACGGATACAACGGTCAATCCGTTTTCTGACAAACTTAACATGTTTATGATTACCACCTCTACCTCAACTGCAATATGGCTTTTGGGAAGGTCTCTCTCAGCTTCAATGAGAAGAGACGTCAGTATGCATTATATGCTTCTCATGAAAGATATTCTGCTGTTTGTGGAAGAGGGAGCAAAGCTGATGATAGACCGGGGATGGCTCGAACAGCCCCCTCAGGCTCAAAGAAGGATATAGGAATAAGGGATTGTCCGGAGAGTCAGTTTTCAAGCTCCTTTCTCTTTTTGAGATTGGATTGGTGTTGGCTGGTTTCCAATCCAATCATCCATTCTTGTTCAAAGTGCCTTATAACCCCCGGGAATGCACACGCAGCTACCCGGGGGTTTCAATTTCAATCATTTCTTTTAAGGAGGTCTTTTGGGCAGTTCATCGCTTTCTAGATTAACTCATATTAAACGGATGGCTTCTCTAAGAGAGCTTACTTATATGATTTCAACAGTAATTCTATGAATCTCTTATGAAAGTTAGCGTTCTGTTTGCCTTTTTCTGCGCTAAAAACCGCCTCCTGTTAGCATGTTTTTCCAGTAAAATAGGTCATATTCTTAGAAATACAGTGGAAATACGTGCGAAACGGTCAATAAGACCTATCGATTATGTCGTATTTTGTAGGAATAAAGTGGAGGAAAGACGACCAATACTACTAGACGGAATAGAATCTATTATGTAAAATATTTTCAGAATATTAATTTTATTGTAATTATTCGAAATACTAACAGAGAGGGAAAGAATCTACCATTCTAAGCAAGTAAAAACGGGGGGCAATGACTGATGAACAAGAAAAAATTTGCTGGAATTTTTCTATCTTTATCCTTATTAACTGGAATAGCGGCAGGATGCGGTGCGCAGACAGGAGGTTCTGCTGAAGATACGATTAAGATTGGAGCGAATCTTGAGCTTTCAGGCGGGGTGGCTTCCTATGGGCAATCTGTTTCAGAAGGATTGGAGCTTGCGCTGGAAGAAATCAATAAAGAAGGCATTGACGGGAAAAAACTGCAGCTTGTTAAAGTTGATAATAAATCAGAAGCAGCCGAAGCAACTTCAGGAGCGCTTAAACTTGTGAGCCAGGATAAGGTAGCAGCTGTAGTAGGAGCTGCTACAAGTACAAATACACTGGCGCAGGTAGAGATTCTTGCGAAAAATAAGGTTCCTCTTATTACGCCGACCGGCACGAACCCGGCAATCACAAATAAAGATGGCAAGGTTAATGAATACGCGTTCAGAACATGTTTCATCGACCCATTCCAGGGGACGGTGGCGGCTAACTTCGCAGCAGATGAGCTGAAAGCGAAAACAGCGGCCGTATACATCGATTCTGCCAGTGACTATTCTAAAGGTTTGGCTGCTGCTTTTAAAGAGTCCTTTACAAAAGCGGGCGGAAAAATTGTGATTGAGGAAGCGTATATTGCAAAAGATACGGATTTCCGCGCTACTCTTACAAGAATTAAATCATCTAAACCCGACTTTGTTTTCCTTCCGGGGTATTACGAGGAAGTGGGCCTGATCATTAAGCAGGGCCGTGAGCTTGGCATTGATGTGCCATTTATGGGCGGAGACGGCTGGGATTCTCCTAAGCTGGCTGAAATTGCAGGCGGCGATGCTTTGAACAATACATTTATCACAAATCACTACTCAGCTGGAGATCCAGATGAAAAAATTCAGAAATTCGTCAATGCATTCAAAGCGAAATACAAAGATAAATCCCCTGATGCTTTCGCAGCCCTGGGATATGATACGGCTTACTATTTAGCAGATGCTATTAAGCGTGCAGGAAGCGCAGATCCTGTGAAGATTCAAAAGGCGCTGGCAGATACAAAAGATTTGGCGCTTATCTCCGGAAAACTGACGCTGGATAAAAACCATGATCCGGTTAAATCGGCTGCTATTCTTGAATACAAAGACGGACAGCAGCAGTTTAAAACAAACGTAGAGCCGGAATAAGGAGTTCCTTTATGGAACGGGGGTCTGTCCCCCTTTCCTTTTTTCGCTTTTATCCAAACAAAATAAGAAGCACGATAAGGAGAGTTAGCGATGGAATATATCCAGCAGCTGATCAACGGCATATCGCTTGGCAGTATATACGCTTTAATCGCGTTAGGCTATACGATGGTTTACGGAATTGTAAAATTAATTAACTTCGCTCATGGTGATGTTTTCATGGTTGGAGCGTTTGTCGGTTTTTATTCCATTACAGTTTTGAAGCTTCCATTTTTCCCGGCTCTTATTCTTGCTATGACAGTTTGTGCCTTGTTCGGGATGATGATCGAAAGAATTGCGTACAAGCCCCTTCGAAATGCGACCAGGATTGCTGCCTTGATTACGGCCATCGGAGTTTCGTTATTTATTGAATATGGAATGATTTATGTCCGCGGTGCCCAGCCGGAAGCATACCCAGGCACTGTCCTGCCTAAGGAAACGATTGAACTGTTCGGATTAAGCGTAAGCTCGCAATCATTGTTTATTTTAGGCATTTCCGTTCTTTTGATGATTTTGCTTCAATTTATCGTGCATCGTACGAAAATCGGCAAAGCGATGCGAGCTGTGTCCCATGATGCAGAAGCAGCAAAGCTAATGGGGATTAACGTTGATAATACAATATCCGCCACATTTGCCATTGGCTCCGCACTCGCGGGAGCAGCCGGTGTCATCTTTGGGGTGTATTACATAAAAATTGAACCATTAATGGGGATTATTCCCGGGCTTAAGGCATTCGTAGCAGCTGTTCTGGGGGGGATCGGCATTATTCCCGGAGCGATGGTCGGCGGCCTTGTCCTTGGAGTCATTGAATCCTTAGTAAGCGCTATGGGATTCTCGCTTTGGCGCGACGGAGTAGCATTTATCGTTCTCATTCTCATTCTCATTTTCCGTCCATCTGGGTTGTTCGGGAAAAATATGAGAGAGAAAGTGTAGGGGTGAGCCATGGCTAAACAAAAAAACAGATTAGGTTTTTGGCTTTCTATTGGAAGTGCACTCGCTGGTTTTGTCCTCTTTCAAATTCTTATTTCCGGGGGAATATTAAATCCGTTTTACGTGAATGCCATCTACACCATTGCCATCAATATTATTCTTGCAGTCAGCCTGCACTTAATTATCGGGATTACTGGACAGTTTTCCATTGGCCATGCCGGATTCCTCGCAGTTGGTGCTTATGCATCCGCAATTTTTTCGATGAATTTGCAGCTGCCATTCGGTTTAGCTCTGCTGGCTGGAGGACTGGCCGCTGCTGTTGCCGGTTTAATTATCGGGATTCCGACTCTTAGGCTAAGGGGCGATTACTTGGCCATCGCGACACTCGGGTTTGGAGAAATTGTGAGAATTATGCTCTTGAACATGGATTATGTAGGCGGAGCAAGCGGAATGCAGGTTTCCAATTTGACAACATGGCCATGGATTTTCGGCTGCCTCCTGCTGACGATTATCGTGATCCGCAATTTTACAAATTCTACTCACGGAAGAGCCTGTATTTCCATCAGGGAAGATGAAACGGCTGCGGACGCCATGGGGATCAATACGACTTATTACAAAGTCGTTGCGTTTGTCATCGGGTCATTTTTCGCAGGTATCGCAGGGGGATTGTTTGCCCATAATTTCTACATTATTCAGCCATCAAACTTCGGATTTCTGAAATCCTTTGATATTTTAATTTTTGTTGTACTTGGCGGTTTAGGAAGCATGTCGGGGGCGGTAATTGCCGCAATCCTCCTGACGATTGTATCAACCTTCCTTCAGGATTATCCGGAAACAAGGATGATTATTTATAGCCTTGTCCTGATTGTAATGATGCTCTACCGTCCGCAAGGAGTTATGGGGACAAAGGAAATTACATCCTTCTTCAAAAAGCAGAAACCTGCACAAGGAGGCCAAACAGATGAAAAACACAACACCCCTGCTTAAGGTAGATTCGGTGAGCATCCAATTCGGAGGCCTGAAGGCGGTGTCAGGAGTAAATATGGAGCTTCACGAAGGAGAACTGGCTGGCTTAATCGGTCCGAACGGAGCGGGGAAAACTACATTTTTCAACCTGCTTACAGGTGTATATGTTCCAACAGAGGGAAGCATTTCTTTAGAGGGAAAGGTGCTGAAAAATCTGGCACCTTATAAAATTACGAAAAAAGGAATCAGCCGCACCTTCCAGAACATCCGTCTGTTTGGGGAACTATCTGTAATTGATAACGTAAAGGTCGCCTATCATTCTTTATCAAAGCACTCCATTGCTGAATCCATATTCAGGCTGCCGCGCCATTTTACCGGCGAAAAGGAAATGGAAGAAAAAGCACTGGAGTTCTTGAAAATATTTAAATTGGACGGGTATCGGGATGAGAAGGCTAAAAACCTCCCATACGGACAGCAGCGGAGGCTGGAGATTGCCAGAGCCCTTGCAGCCCGCCCAAAGCTTCTTTTGCTCGATGAGCCGGCTGCCGGAATGAATCCGCAGGAAACGAGAGATTTGATGGAGCTGATCCGGTTTATCCGAACAGAATTTAACCTGACCGTTTTATTAATTGAACATGATATGCCGCTTGTGATGGGAGTTTGCGAGCGTATTTACGTACTGGATCACGGTCAAATGATTGCATCAGGAAGCCCGGAAGAAGTTCGGAACAATCCTAAAGTCATCGAGGCCTATCTGGGCGAGGAGGTTTCATAATGCTGAAAGTAGAAGGAATCAACGTGTATTATGGCCACATTCAGGCTCTGAAGGAGGTTTCGCTTGAAATCCGCCAAGGAGAGATTGTGACACTGATCGGAGCAAACGGTGCGGGGAAAAGCACGCTGTTAAAAACCATTTCAGGGCTTTTAAAGGCTAAAAAAGGCGAGGTCCAGTTTGAAGGAAAGAATATTAACGGAAAGGCCGCACAGACCATCGTAAAACAGGGAATATCCCATGTTCCTGAAGGCAGAAGGATCTTTGCCAACATGTCCGTTGAAGAAAATCTCGAGCTTGGGGCTTACCTTAGAAAAGATAAAAAGGGAATTAAAGACGATTTTGACATGGTCTATGACCTGTTTCCCCGTCTTCAGGAACGGATTAAGCAGCAGGCTGGAACACTGTCCGGAGGAGAGCAGCAAATGCTTGCTATGGGACGCGCATTAATGGCCCGCCCTAGACTCCTTCTTCTTGATGAACCCTCCATGGGTCTCGCGCCATTGCTTGTTAAAACGATTTTCCGAATCATTGAAGAGATTAATAAAAGCGGAACGACCATCCTGCTTGTCGAGCAAAACGCCAATATGGCCCTCTCTATTGCTAATATGGCTTATGTATTGGAGACAGGGAAAGTCGTCATTTCCGGTCATCCGGATGAGCTGAATGCGAGCGAGCAGGTGAAAATGGCTTATTTAGGAGGCCATTAGAATCAGGCAAGCCCTATAATTTCAAGAACCCCCCTCAAATTGGTTGAGGGGGGTCTTGCGTTTAGTTATACTCTCCTTTAATCCCGGTATTCGCCCTTACGACAATTTCATCGAATTTCCGCTCCGATTCTTTTTTGCGTGAAATGACGGTCCCCAGGAAAGCGCCAAGGAACCCTAGAGGGATCGAGATAATTCCCGGATTCGTCAGCGTGATCAGCGGAGTGCCGGTAAAAATGGCCGCTCCTGCTTCCGGTGACCATAAATTCGGACTGATGGCGACTAGGATGAGAGAGCTTAATAGGCCGGTCAGCATCCCGGTAATGGCTCCTGCCGTATTAAATCTCTTCCAGAAGATCGTGAGCAGAATCACTGGCAGGTTCGCGCTTGCTGCGACAGCAAAGGCGAGGGCTACAAGAAACGCCACATTCATTTTCTGGGCAAATAACGCAAGGATAATGGATAGAATTGCGACGCCGATGGATGCCCATCTTGCTGCCACAACCTGCTCCTTTTCCGTTGCCTTTCCTTTACGCAGGATATGACTGTAAAAGTCGTGAGCGAATGCGGATGCAGCTGAGAGAACCAGTCCGGCCACTACAGCGAGAATGGTGGCAAACGCTACGGCGGATACAAAGGCAAAGAGGAAGTCCCCCCCAAGGGCTTGAGCAAGCAGCGGCGCAGCCATATTTCCTGCTGCATTCGCTTCTACAATCCGGTCATAGCCTACAAAAGCAGCAGCTCCGAAGCCAAGGAAAATGGTCATAACGTAAAAGATCCCGATGATCCACGTAGCATAAACAACTGATTTTCTCGCAGTAATGGCATCCTTTACTGTGAAGAACCTGATTAAAATATGAGGAAGCCCGGCTGTCCCGAGTACCAATGCGAGATTCAGAGAGATGGTGTCGAGCGGGTTTGTGAATTTGTTTCCAGGGTTTAAAAAGGCTTCCCCAAGAGGAGTAGCAGATTTCATCTCCTCAAACATATTCATTATATTAAAGTCAAACTTCGCGAAAACAATCACTGAAATAATAAAGGTTCCAATCATCAGGAGAAGTGCTTTTACAATCTGCACCCAGCTCGTAGCAGTCATTCCTCCGAACACAACATACACGGTCATTAAGGTTCCTACAATTAATACAGACCATATGTAGTCGATTCCTAAAAGCAGTTTAATCAAGGCCCCAGCTCCTACAAGCTGTGCAATCATATAGAAAATAGAAATCGATATCGTATTGAGCGCAGCTACACCCCTAACTTTTTTATCATCAAAGCGGGCGGCAATCATGTCTGCCATTGTGTATTTTCCGAGATTTCTTAATGGCTCGGCTACAAGGTAAAGCACCACGAGATAAGCGACCAGGAATCCGATACTGTAGAAAAATCCATCGAAACCTGAAAGCGCTACCATTCCGGCGATTCCTAAAAACGAAGCAGCAGACATGTAATCTCCTGCGATGGCAAGACCGTTTTGCCAGCCTGTCAGCGATCCATCGGCTGTATAGAAATCACTCGTTGTCTTTGTCCGTTTGGAAGCAGAATAGGTAATAATCAGGGTTAAGGCAACAATCGCCAGAAACAGAGAAAAGGCTAATAGATTCATATAATCCTCCTATTGTTTTGCTTCCGCGCGTATTTCTTCAACCATTTCGTCGAATGAAGCAGCTTTTTTGGAATAGAGAGAGCATAAAACCCATGTCATAATAAATTGGGCAAAAGCGAATACCCATGCCCAGCTAATCGCTCCGATCGCAGGGTTATTCAGTACTTTTGTATAAGCGGTGAGAACAGGCAGGGTAAAATAAAATGCGAGGAAAAATAAAGATAAGGGCAAAATAAAATGCTTCTTTTTAGCGAGCAGATTCTGGAAGGCTGGTGATTCAGCAATGGCCGTATAGTCAATGCGTGCCCCCTTATTTCTTTCGGCTTGTACTTGAGCCTCTTCTTTTATGTCCAATCCATTTCCTCCTTTTAGACAAGTGTTTATATCCACTTCATTATAATTAATTCAGAAAAATATGTAAATTCTGTCTTTTCCTCATTTTCATATCATCTTCGACAGTCTCTGCAAATCCGGGACTTTAGCCTTGAGTGGATTGCTACTATTGGAACTTGTGGCTCCATTTAGAAAAAAGAAATAATAGAAATGAAAAATACTAGAAAAAGAGAAAAACTTTGGCGATTGGATACAGGGAGAACTTAATCTCAGGAGGAACGACCTTGAAAAAAAGAGTAAAGCCACTCATCTCGCTATCTTTTGTCTTTATTTTCATCCTTTCTATGCTGGCGCCTGCACAAACGGAAGCCGTCACTGGAAGCGGTACTTGGGCAAGCCCATTCTCTGTTTCACAGGCAATAAGCAATCAAAATGGTTCTTCCAAAACAGTTCAAGGCTATGTAGTGGGACAGCCCACAGCAGCAACGACTGTTATAACGAGCAGCTATCCGAATGATTATGCAGTGGCATTGGCGGATTCTCCAAGCGAAACAAACCCGGCCAATATGATTTATGTTCAGCTTTCCACTTCTTACCGCAGTACGTTCGGCCTTCAGTCTAATCCTTCTTTAAAAGGCCAGGCAATAAAAGCAACAGGCAGCCTATCTGCTTATTTTTCCCATGCAGGATTAAAAAGCCCTGTTCAAATGGAAAAAGCAGGCGGGACCGTCCCTCCAGATGATGGCGGCGGCTCTGACGGCGGCGGAACAACGACTCCGTCTCCTTATGACGGCACATACTACAATCCGGCCATTGGTAAAACAGGAGCTTCACTAAAATCTGCTTTGCACAATATTATTGATGACCACACGGAGCTTTCTTACGACGCAGTATGGGATGCATTGCGCCATACTGATGAAGACCCGCTTAACTCAAATAATGTCATTCTTTTATATACAGGCCGTTCACAGAGCAAAATGACAAACGGCGGCAATGTAAACGATTGGAACCGCGAACATGTATGGGCAAAATCGCACGGCGACTTTGGAACAGCAATGGGACCGGGAACAGATATTCATCATCTTCGTCCGACAGATGTTTCCGTAAATAGCTCAAGAGGAAACCTGGATTTTGATAACGGCGGATCCCAGCACTCAGAAGCACTTGGAAACTATTTCGACAGCGATTCATGGGAGCCTCGCGACGAAGTTAAAGGTGATGTAGCACGTATGATCTTCTACATGGCTGTCCGTTATGAAGGCGACAGCGGCGAACCGAATCTTGAGCTGAATGAGAGTGTGAACAATGGATCTGCTCCTTATATGGGTAAGAAATCCGTTCTTCTGCAATGGCATCAGCAGGATCCTGTAAGTGATTGGGAACGCCACCGCAATGACGTCATTTACAACGATTATCAGCATAACCGCAATCCATTCATTGATCACCCTGAATGGGCGGCAACGGTATTTAACTAATAGATTAAAAAAGGAGCCGGCTTTTGCGGCTCCTTTTGCTATAGAATGTACTTTCTGACAGTACCTGCGAATTCTTTAAATGCTTCCTGCTGCTCTAAGTTCGTTAGCATCCCTTTAACAACGGGCTTTCGAAGCTGTTCACTTTGAAGCTCTTCCTCTAGTACATCTAAGGTTACCATGATGTCCTCGTTATCATTGGCCAATTTTCTTGTCTCCTGAAGCTTTTCAAGAACGTATTCAACAGATCCGAGCTTTGCTGTGCGAATGGATTTCCACATGACCTTTATGGATTGTCCGGAAACAATGGGAGCGAGCTCGCTTTTGAAAAAGCCTTCCACAAGGTGATCCATCCGCTCAAGCAGGAAGGAAGCTAATTGAGACCGGTCGAAATGCAGCACGTCAAAGATAATCAGTTCAAGATAAGACCGGACCATTCCTTTTGCAAGGATGATCAAATCTCCCAAAAACGGCCGGATCTCTTTTCCATACATTCCGAGCAGATTTTTTTCGAACATTAGATAGCTTTCCCACTCCTTCTGGCGGAAAAAGTTTTCAATCTCTTTATTAAACGGAACAGTTTGTTCCCTGATCTGGGTAATAATAAATTCGCGGTGTTTGGAGATTTCATCAAAGGTAAGCGACATCCATTCAGTAAACTTCTCCCTTGAATTCAGTTCCTTTTTTTCAATCAGCGCCACCTGTTCTTCAAATTGCTGGTGATGATGCTGCAGGATAGAAAGCAGCAGGGCTTCCTTTGATTTAAAATGCAGATAAAAAGCACCTTTCGAAATGCCGCTTGCTGTAGCAATTTCTTGTATAGAAGCCGCACGGAATCCCTTTTCTGCAAATAATTTAATGGCTTCATCCATAATGATCATTTCTTTTTCATTCATGCTCGTCGCTCCCCGGAGTATATCTGGCAGTTTGTTCATTTGTTCACATCATATCCATTGACTATGACTATTCGGTCAGTTATATTATAGGTGGTTATGACCGACCAGTCAATTTACATAGGAGGACAGCAATGAATCGAATAATCGGCTTTTCACTAAAGAATAAATTCGCCGTATGGCTGCTTACCATTATTGTAACCGCAGCAGGCCTGTATTCCGGGCTGAATATGAAGCTTGAAACGATCCCCAACATTAATACTCCGCTCTTAACCGTTACTGCGGTTTATCCTGGAGCTACTCCCCAGCAGGTGGCTGACAAACTGTCTGAGCCGATGGAGAAAAAGCTTCAGAACTTAAATGGAGTCAGCACAGTCAGCTCGTCCTCCTTCCAGAACGTCTCATCCCTGCAAATCGAATACGGGTATGAAAAGGATATGGACGAAGCAAAGCAGGAAGCAGAGGATGCTTTAAGTTCATTGGAATTGCCCGATGGAGTTGAAGAACCTGAAGTTTCCCGGCTTAGTCTGAACGCATTCCCTGTCATTGTTCTAAGTGCTTCAAGCGACAAAGAATCATTGCAAGAGCTCACGAAAAAGGCAGAGGAAGAAATGCTGCCATCCTTCGAAGGCTTGGAAGGCGTCGGTTCTGTCCAGCTGACAGGCCAGCAGGTAGAAGAGGCACAGCTTGTCTTCAAACAGGATCAGCTTAAAAAATACGGTCTTAATGAAGAAACCGTTCAAAATATGATTAAAGGCTCGGATGTCACATCCCCGCTTGGTCTTTACACGTTTGGAAATACAGAAAAATCGGTCGTTGTTGATGGAAATATATCCACAATCGATGGTTTGAAAAATATGGAGATACCAGCTGTCCCTCAAAGCTCGTCCGCCCAGCAGGCTCCAACACAGCAAGGACCGGGTCAGCAGCAGGGAAGTGCACAGGCATCACCTCAACAAGGAAATGCACAAACTTCACCTCAGCAGGGCAGCGGCCAAGCTCCGCCGCAGCAAGGTGCAGCAGGACAGCCGCCACAGGCACAGCCTGAAGCTGCTCAGCCCGCCAAGCTTCCTACAGTTAAGCTTAGTGAGCTGGCAGACATTAAGATAGTCGGTAAGGCAGAATCGATTTCACGTACAAACGGTCAGGAATCCATCGGCTTCCAGGTCATCAAATCAGAGGATGCCAATACGGTAGATGTCGTTAATGCTGTTGAAAAACAGGTGAAAGCATTAGAAAAAGACTATCCGGGCGTTCATTTTACATCGACCTTTGACCAGGGAGAACCAATTGAAAAATCCGTTAATACGATGCTGAGCAAAGCATTGTTTGGGGCTGGATTTGCAGTCCTGATTATTCTCTTATTTTTAAGGAATATCCGGACAACGATTATTTCTGTCATTTCCATTCCGCTTTCCTTGCTGATTGCGGTACTGATATTGAATCAGATGGATATTACTCTAAACATAATGACGCTTGGTGCAATGACTGTCGCGATTGGACGGGTAGTCGATGACTCCATTGTGGTTATAGAAAACATCTTCAGAAGAATGTCTCTCAAAGGGGAGCCGCTTAAAGGAGCGGAGCTGATTAAATCCGCTACAAAGGAAATGTTTATCCCAATTATGTCCTCCACAATTGTGACAATTGCGGTTTTCCTTCCGCTTGGTCTCGTAAAAGGAATGATTGGTGAACTGTTCCTTCCTTTTGCGCTTACCATTGTGTTCTCGCTGCTTGCCTCTTTATTGGTGGCAGTCACTCTCGTACCAATGCTGGCTCACTCCTTCTTCAAAAAGGGAGTAAACGAGAAGCATCATAAAGAAGAAGAAAAGCCAGGAAAACTATCAGGCTTTTACAGAAGAGTCCTAAACTGGTCCCTGAATCATAAATGGATCACATCAGGTATTGCCATCCTGCTGCTTGTCGGAAGCCTTGCATTGGTTCCTCTGATTGGAGTCAGCTTCCTTCCGGATGAAGAGGAGAAAATGGTGATGGCGACATACAATCCTGAACCTGGACAAACCCGTGAAGAGTCAGAAAAAATTGCCCTTGATGCAGAAAAGTATTTTGATGGACGCAAAGGGGCAGAGACAATTCAATATTCTCTTGGCGGAGAAAACCCGATGAACCCGGGAGCTCAAAACCAAGCGCTCTTCTTTGTTCAATATAAAGATGACACTGAAAATTTTGAGGCTGAAAAAGAAAAAGTCATTGAAGATCTTCAAAAAAGAACGCCAAAAGGAGAATGGGCTTCCCAAAGCTTCTCCTCAGGCGGCAGCAGCAATTCACTTGAAGTGTCTGTCAATGGCGAAAATATTGATGACATCAAGCCGGTTGTAGCAGACGTTGAAAAAATTCTTAAAGACAATAGCGATCTTGAAAATGTGAAGAGCGGATTGTCAAAGACATATGAAGAATTTACGCTCGTTGCTGACCAGAAAAAGCTTAGCGAGCTCGGCCTCACTGCCGGTCAAATCGGTATGGAGCTAAGCCAGGAAACAAAGCGTCCAATAGTAACCACCGTTAAAAAAGATGAAAAAGATGTGAATGTCTATCTGCAGGCTGAAGAAGAAAAGCTGGAAGACATTCAAGATTTGACGAACAAAAAAGTCGTTTCCTCTCTAGGAAAGGAAGTCGCCATTAAAGATGTTGTTGAGGTGAAAGAAGGTTCCACCTCTGATACCATCTCCCGGCGCGATGGAAAAATCAGTGTCTCTGTATCGGGAGATATCAAAGCGGATGATGTAGGGAAGGTATCAGCAGCCGTTCAAGAAAAAATAAATGATGTGAAGCAGCCATCCGGAGTCGATCTTTCAATGGGTGGAGTAAGCGAAGACATCCAGGAGTCCTTCTCCCAGCTTGGACTTGCAATGCTTGCGGCCATTGCAATCGTCTACCTGATTCTCGTCATTACGTTTGGCGGCGGCCTCGCGCCATTTGCGATCCTGTTCTCCCTGCCTTTCACTGTAATCGGAGCACTCGCCGGATTATACATTGCAGGAGAAACGATCAGTATCTCCTCTATGATTGGAACGCTGATGCTCATTGGAATCGTTGTAACAAATGCGATCGTACTGATTGACCGCGTCATCCATAAGGAAAAAGAGGGAATCCCAACCCGCGAGGCGATCCTCGAGGCCGGAACAACCCGTCTAAGACCAATCCTCATGACTGCCATTGCCACGATTGGAGCTCTTGCACCACTGGCACTCGGACTCGAAGGAAGCGGCCTGATCTCCAAAGGACTTGGAATCACCGTTATTGGCGGTTTGACTAGTTCAACGCTCCTTACTCTTTTGATTGTACCGATTGTGTATGAGGTCTTTAGTAAGTTTCGGAAAAAGACAGGAATAGAAGAATAAATGGAAAAACCGGTCTTCCTTTTGGGAGGCCGGTTTTTTTTGGTGGTGGTGACTGTGTTGGTTGTTGTGATGCCAGGCAATGTGGGAAAAGGGGTGCGATGCCAGGCAAGAATGCCAGGCAAAATGAAAAAGTGGTGTGATGCCAGGCAAGAATGCCAGGCAAAGATGGAAAAGCGTGTGATGCCAGGCAAGAATGCCAGGCAAAGGTGGAAAAGGGGTGCGATGCCAGGCAAGAATGCCAGGCAAAGGTGGAAAAGGGGTGTAATGCCAAGCAAACTACAGCTGCACCAGCCTCCCTTACCCATAAAAAAAACGGTCCGCAGAACATTCTGCAGACCGCTTTCCTTCTATATTATATTGTGATCTCGATTTCCACTCCAAAATGATCCGATACAACAGCCTTATTCACCCCGTTAAAAATCACGGCAGAACGCATTACCCTGAGCGGCTGATTGGTTAAAATCAAATCGATTCGAAGCGGGTTTTCATTTTCTTCCCATCCGGCTATTTTTCCTGGAACAGTGATGCCGCTGTCTTTTTCTTCAGCGAGTTCATACGTATCCAGGAGGCCCTGGCTTTTTAAGTAGTCATAGCCTTCACCTTCAATGTGGGCGTTATTGTTGAAGTCACCCATCAGGAAGAAGCGGTGTTCTTTATGAACCTGACGGAGGAGAGATACAGCCTGCTCTTTAAATGGCTCTTCTGCATCATCCCACCAGCCGAGGTGGCAGGAGTAGAAGGAGATCAGCTCTCCTTCAGCTTCAACCGTTATCCCGACAATCCGTCTCGTCTTCCAATAGGCCGTGTCTGTACTGTTTGTTATAAGGAAGGAATGAGTTTCCCTGATTGGGAATTTCGACAGCATGGCCGAACCTTCCTCATAAATATCGTAGCCGATGTGTGATTGGCCCCAGTGAAGCTCATATCCATGGACACCGAGCTTGTCGAGTTCATCAAGAAGAACGACGGCATAATTATCTTTTTTTACAAGGCCAAATGCCGTTTCTTCATTTATAGCCTGATTCACTTCCTGAAGCGCAATAACGTCATAGTCTTTTTCGGCGATTGTTTTCGCTAGAGTTCTTATCTTTTCCATTTGGTTCTCTTCGATCCAGGCATGGCAGTTAAGAGTCAGCAATTTCATATTATGCTCCCAGTAAATCCTGGATATCAGATTTGATGACGTCTGCTTTTGGTCCGTAGATAGCTTGTACACCTTTGTCTTTAACAATCAGGCCAAGTGCGCCTTGTTCTTTCCATTTACCTTCGCCGGCAACAAGAGATGAGTCTTTAACCGTCACGCGAAGGCGTGTCATGCAGGCATCTACATCCGCAATGTTGGATTTTCCGCCTAGTAGCTCGATGATGGCAGGGGCAAGGGAACCTTCTTGTACAGCTCCGCCAGTTTTTTCGCTATCTTCGTTGTCGATGTAGTTTCCGTTGCGTCCCGGTGTAGGGAAGTTGAAGCGTTTGATTAGGAAATGGGCAACTCCGAAATTCAGTCCGAAGAACACAACACATGCAATAATAAAGTTGACGAAATCCATCCATAATCCAGCTTTGAAAATCATCGGCGTACGAGTCAACAGCTCGATGAATCCGAAAGAGTGGACGCGCAGGTTGATGATATCAGCCAGTGCGAATGCAAGTCCTGTTGTAATGGCATAAACAACATACAATAGCGGTGCAGCAAACATGAACATGAATTCAATCGGTTCTGTTACACCAGTAAGGAATACGGCAAGACCTGCAGAAAGGAACATGGATTTATATTTTTTGCGCTTGTCTTTATCAACATTGCGGTACATGGCATAAGCGATACCGATCAAAGAAGCAGTTGAAAGAATCATTTGTCCTACTTTAAAGCGGGCAGGGTGAACGTCGTTCAATAGTTTTTCGTATCCAGCCTGGTTTCCTGCAGCCAGGTAGTTGTTCAAGTCAGCAATCCAAGCAAGCCATAGCGGATCTTGACCGGAAACGACTGTTCCTGCGCTTGATCCAGTCAGAACGGTGTACGTTCCGCCAAGAGCGGTATAGTTCATCGGAACCGTCAGCATGTGGTGCAATCCGAAAGGAAGAAGCAGACGCTCAAGTGTTCCAAAGATGAATGGTGCAATGATTGGTGCAGTATCTTTAGAAGATGCAATCCATTTACCGAAGTCATTCAGCAAACCTTGGACGAAAGGCCATACAAGAGACAGGACGATTGCAGTAATGACAGATCCGCCAATAACAGCGAACGGTACAAAACGTTTTCCGTTGAAGAAAGCAAGAGCATCAGGCAATTTGCTGTAGTTGTAATATTTATTGAACAGGTTCGCTCCGAGGAAACCGGAAATGATTCCAACGAAAACTCCCATGTTAAGGGCCGGAGCTCCAAGTACTGATGTGAAATAATCTTTTACAAGAAGATCTTGTCCAAACAATGAGTTTACTACTGCGTTCGGATCATCGAACATGGCAGCGTTTACTCCGAAGATCGCACCAGTGATCCGGTTAATTAGAACGAATGCGATTAGGGCAGCAAAGGCACCGCCGGCACGTTCTTTAGCCCAGGATCCCCCAATGGCTACTGCAAATAAAATGTGAAGATTCGTGATGATCGCCCATCCGATATCCTCCATTACTCGTGCGATGGTCATGACAAGGGTGACGTCCCCTCCGATCATCGCTACTAATTTCCCTAAAGAAATCATGATTCCGGCAGCAGGCATAACGGCAACCACTACCATAAGTGCTTTACCGAACTTTTGCCAGAAATCAAATGAAAATAAACTCTTCATGACTTGCTCCTCCTCTGTGTATGGGCTTACATTGATAAGAAAATAAAAATGCATGGCTGAAACCGAATACATTTTACTAATAAAGTAAAAAATAAATATGCAACATGAGTGCAACCGTTTGCATTCTGATTATATGAAATATAAATGCACAATGCAAGAGTTTCTGGAAAAATATTTTTTGAAGGATATATGACGGCCTTAATGGAAAGGAATGACCTTTATTTAAGACTGGAGCCCTAAAAAAACGGCCTCTTTTTTAAATTTATTATGAGTTTTAAATTGCATTTTTACTAAAAAATATCTAGAACGAGTACAGTATCTCATCACTATTTGTCATGTTAACTTGGATATGACGGATATAGATCTAAGAGGAATTTTGACAGATCCTTTTCATCCTTTCACAATAATGCGGAATAGTTTTAATGAAATGATGATAAAGCAAAAAAAACGGCGCACCGGCTAATGACTCAGCGGATACGCCGTTTTTCTTATTTTCTCTTTTTAAATTGATCTTCTGAATCAGAATCATCCTTTGTTTTATGCTTCTTTTTCTCATCCTGCATATCTTTTTTCAAATCTTCCAAAGGAATGGAATCAACCGTTTGTTCATTTTTAAATTTATCATGTAAGCTCTCATTATCTGTCGGGACCTGTTCAGGATGTTCATTATGGTGTTTAGTGCTTTCTTTCGACAAAATCTCCACCTCCCTGATATAATTTGTATATTCCACCGTACAAAAATGTTCAAACGTAAGCCGGGCAAACAATGAAAGCGTTTATCACTTGTTAACGGACAGTAAATTCTGCATCTCGTCACGTACACTTAATAAAATTTTACTTTTCTGCTACTGCCATCCAGATGGTTACAAAGAATGGATTTTCCGCTAAATCAAGATTTATCCAATTGTGTGAACATATTGTGAAAAAATATTGAACAAGATGTGACTTTTGTATGAAAACTGGATGACATTAAAATTTGGAAAGCCATTTTTGTTTGTGGTCTGTTACTATAAGGGTAAAAGTTTAAGTGATTGCTGTGCTTATAGACTTTTTTGTCATTATTTATAGAAGGATTGGGAAGGATGGTGAACCTTTTGGGTAAATATTTGAAACCTATCATTTTATTTGGAGCTTTGATGTCAGTATTTTTGCTTGGCGGCTGCAGCCAGATGGCCGTTCTCGATCCGAAAGGACCGGTTGCCGCGCAGCAAAGAGACCTGATCATGCTCTCTATTGTATTTATGCTGTTTATCATAGCAGTTGTTTTTGTCCTGTTTGTTCTTATCATTATTAAATATCGTGAGCGCCCAACAAACATGGGATATGAGCCGCCTGAAATGGAAGGCAGCAAGTTCCTTGAGATTGTTTGGACGGTTATTCCGATTATTATCGTAATCGCGCTTTCCATTCCAACAGTTCAGGCCATTTACAGCCTGGAGGAAATACCGGAAAGTGAACATGCGGATAAGAAGCCGCTTGTCGTTTATGCAACATCTGTAGACTGGAAGTGGATCTTCAGTTATCCGGAGGAAGACATTGAAACGGTCAATCAGCTTTATATTCCTGAAGATCGTCCGCTGGAATTCCGTTTAACATCTGCTGACACAATGGCATCATTCTGGATTCCTCAGCTAGGCGGACAGAAATATGCTATGTCAGAAATGGAAATGAAGCTTTACCTTCAATCCGATGAGCCTGGTGTATACGAAGGACGCAATGCCAACTTCACAGGTGAAGGATTTACAAAACAGCGTTTTAAAGTCTACTCCCAAACAGAGGAAGATTTCGCTGCCTGGGTGAAGAAAAGCCAAAGTGCTCCTGAACTGAAAGAGGAGCAGTATGAGAAATTAATGTTCCCTGGTGATGCGAAACCGATGACATTCTCCTCAACTCACTTAGGATTTGTAAATCACGCAAAGGACCCTGAATATGCAATCAGAGTCCGTGAGAAATACGGAGTAACTTACCAGGAGCATCATTCAAAGACCGAAGAAAAAGAAAAGAATGATACCGGGGAAGAATTAGGCTCCAAATAGGAAAGGAGGAAATTCAATGTTCGAATTTATCAAGAACAATTTGATTCTTGACGACCCGCTTATTATGGGAGCTCAGGTATCTATTGGTCTTACTACAGTTGCAATTATTTTCGTCCTTTCCTACTTCAAAAAATGGAAATGGCTATGGACGAACTGGCTGACTTCGGTTGACCATAAAAAATTGGGGATTATGTATATCATTGCCGCAATTTTGATGCTTTTCCGCGGAGGGGTCGATGCACTCCTTATGCGTGCTCAGCTCACGGTAAATAATGCAGAGTTCCTGAACTCGCAGCATTACAATGAAATATTCACAACACATGGAACGATCATGATTATCTTCATGGCGATGCCGTTCCTGATTGGACTGATCAACGTTGTTGTTCCTCTTCAAATCGGTGCACGCGACGTTGCTTATCCTTATTTGAACTCATTGAGCTTTTGGACATTTTTCGTCGGAGCGATGCTCTTTAATATTTCATTTGTATTCGGGGGTTCTCCATCAGCAGGCTGGACAGCTTACATGCCTCTTGCCGGTGTTGAAAGCTCTCCTGGACCAGGGCAGAACTACTATTTGCTTGGTCTTCAAGTAGCAGGTATCGGTACATTGATGACCGGTATTAACTTCATGGTTACAATTTTGAAAATGCGTGCAAAAGGTATGACGCTTATGCGTATGCCTATGTTTACATGGACTGCACTTATCACATGCCTAATCATTGTGTTCGCTTTCCCTGTACTGACTGTAGCACTTGCACTTATGACATTTGACCGTTTGTTCGGTTCCCACTTCTTTACTCTTGCAGACGGCGGTATGCCGATGCTATGGGCGAACCTTTTCTGGATTTGGGGACATCCTGAGGTATATATCGTTATCCTTCCGGCTTTCGGTATTTTCTCGGAAATCATTGCTACATTTGCACGAAAAGCACTGTTCGGATATAAAGCGATGGTTGCCGCAATCGTTGTTATTTCCGGTTTGAGCTTCCTTGTATGGGTGCATCACTTCTTTACAATGGGTTCAAGCGCTGGAGTTAACTCTGTATTCTCAATCACTACCATGGCAATTGCCATTCCTACAGGTGTAAAAATATTTAACTGGCTGTTTACGCTTTACAAAGGAAGAATTAAATTCACGGTTGCTATGCTTTGGTCTCTTGCTTTCATCCCGACATTCGTAATCGGGGGAGTTACAGGGGTTATGCTAGCAATGGCAGCAGCTGACTATCAATACCATAATACGTACTTCCTTGTTGCCCATTTCCACTACGTATTGATTGCCGGAACAGTTTATGCGTGTTTCGCTGGTCTTTACTACTGGTATCCAAAAATGTTCGGCCACAAGCTGAACGAAAGAATCGGCCGCTGGAGCTTCTGGTTCTTTAACATCGGATTTAACGTTTGTTTCTTCCCAATGTTCTTCTTAGGTCTTGACGGTATGCCGCGCCGTGTTAACACATACGATGCAGCTGACGGCTGGCAGGATCTGAACATTGTTGCTTCAATCGGAGCACTTGGTATGGCTGTTGGATTTATGGTTCTTGTTTACAACATCTATTACAGCTTCCGTTTTGCGGAAAGAGAGCAAACAGGAGATGCATGGGATGGCCGTACACTTGAGTGGGCGACATCTACAGCAATTCCGCCGCACTACAACTTCGCTGTTATCCCTGAAGTAACTGGCATGGATGAATGGTGGAGAATGAAACAAAGAAATAAAACGACTGGCAAACGCGAAGCAGTTGAATATAAACCGATTCACATGCCGAACTATTCCGGCAGACCGCTTATTATGTCAGTAGCTTTCGGTATCGCAGGATTCGGTATGGTCTTCTCCCTATGGTGGATGGCGATTATCGGATTAGTCGGTGTATTTGCAACAATGATTCTTCGCTCGCTTGAAATTGACGATGGCTACTACGTCAGCGTAGAAGAAATACAAGAAACTGAAAAACGGGCAACCGTTTAAAGGAGGCGTGAAATTTGGGACATTCACACACACATGATGGTTCAAACACGCCGCTGGAATATCAATCTGAAATAGGCAGATTGAATATTGTAGGCTTCTGGATTTTCCTTGGAGCGGAAATTGCGTTGTTCTCTACACTTTTTGCAACGTATTTCGCATTATTTAACCAAACTGCAGATGGTCCGCTTCCTGGGGATATGTTCAAAGTAGAAGGCGTATTGATTATGACATTCCTGCTTTTGATAAGCAGTTTTACAAGCGGTATTGCCATTCATGAGCTGCGCCGCCACAACATGAAGGGTGTATTCATTTGGACGATTATTACCCTTCTTCTCGGCGCCGGCTTTGTTGGCTACGAAGTATATGAGTTCGTCGAGTATGTACATGAAGGCGCTACGCTCCAGACGAGTGCTTTCTGGTCCGCATTCTTTGTTCTTGCAGGGACACACGGACTTCACGTATCCATCGGTATCGCATGGATTTCCTTAATCCTGATCCAGGTTAAAAAGCGCGGTTTAACACCACAAACTGCTACGAAGCTTTTTATCTCAAGTCTTTACTGGCATTTCCTTGACGTCGTCTGGATTTTCATTTTCACTGGAGTCTATTTGATGGGGATGGTGTTGTAATATGGCTGGAAATACTCAAACATCTCATAACACACATTCATCTCATGATAAATTCCCATGGAGCAATGTCATTGGTTTTGCATTATCCATCGTTTTAACATTGCTCGCTCTGTGGGTAGGCTTAGCATCAGGATTCTCTGATACCACTATCCTGATCATCATTTTCGTTTTTGCTTTCTTCCAGGCGGCACTTCAGCTGCTTATGTTCATGCATATGACAGAAAGCAGCAGCGGATGGATTCAAACCCTCAATACTGTGTTTGCAGCATTCATTGCGATTGTAATCGTAGCTGGAACAGTTTGGGTAATGGGATCGCATGGCGGTCACTCAGAACATCAGAAAAACCCGCCTTCTCATGGAGAACATGGAGAACATGAAGGTAAATAAACAATAGTAAACCGGTAATCGCTATCCCAAATGGGGCATCGATTACCGGTTTTTTGTTTTAATTTAAAGGCAGCTCTGCTGGAAAACTGTACTATATCGTAAACGTCCGATACCGATAAGAGCGTGAGTGTCCGATAAAGTAGGCAAAGTGTCCGATATCCGGAGCGTGGCGGGCGATATCCTGACAAGAGTGTCCGATATCCATCCAGGGATGTCCGATAAAAGCGAGAACGTCCGATAAATGAGGCAAAGTGTCCGATATCCGGAGCGGAGCGGGCGATATCCTGAC
>NZ_JAQV02000013.1 GCF_000732485.2 Bacillus sp. SJS
TCAGGGAACCAAAAAAAAACGAAATCTAGGCACCCTTAGCTTCGCGTTGTCTTTTTCAAGAAGTTATTTTCAGGGTAGCTTTGAATAAACCAAACCACGCATGTCCAGGCGGATGTGCGTGGTTTTTATATGTTTATAAAAAGAAAATGAAATGGCCGGCAGTTCCATTACTGAATCATATCGGCAAACAATTTTTCTTGTCCTGCAGGGGATGCTTCAGGTTTTCCAATTAAATACCCCTGACCCAGTGTAATTCCGATTGATTGCAAAAAGGTATATTCATCTTCTGTTTCGATTCCTTCCGCCAGAACAGTGATGGATAAATCGTCAGCCAGAGCTTGTACATTTTTAAGGAAAGTTTGTTTTTCAGAATCTTTATGGCAATCGGTAATATAATGGCGATCGATTTTCACGAAGTCAGGTTTCAGGTTTTCCAGAACCTCGTAAGTAGAATATCCGCTGCCCATATCATCAAGCGCTACTTTCATGCCGTTTGCCCGATATGTGTCCAGTATACTCTTTAAGTGTTCCATATCATTGATTTTTTCGGTTTCTACTACTTCAAATATTAAGTCATCCGGACTGACTCCGTATTGCTTTACCATTTTAAAGGTGTGCTGCAGGCAGTGCTCGGGGTTATAAATAGAAGACGGGATAAAGTTAATGAAAGATTTGATGCCATGCTTAACTTGATTTGAGCGGGCAATAATGGCAAGCTCCCGTGCCCTTCGATCAAGAATAGACTGCATCCCTGTTTTAATCGCAGTGTCAAAGAGTTTAAAAGGCGACACAGGTGGATTAAAGCTTCTCAGCAGCGATTCATAGCCGAAAATCTGACCGCTTTCCAAATTCACGATTGGCTGAAAGAAACTTAGAAATTCCCCTTTGTTAATCAGGCTGACAAGGTCTTTGTATATAACACGTTCATAAATATAGCTAAAGGGAGAATAGGCGAGAGGCTGTTCAGGATTTCTTGACAGGGCCCCTTTTATTAGACTGGTATTTGTCTGTTCATGAAGGTCTTGCAGCAGGCTTGCGAGTTCTTTCCCATTTGAATAGGGGATTGATAAGCTTCCATCCGCATTCTCCAAAAATTTTCTGGCAGTAACATTTTCTTCTAGATTATGCAGAATCAAAAAGCCGTTATCAGGAAATGGAGGCGCAGGTGTACAGGAAGTGCAGTAGTTCATTATGTCGCTCCTTTTTGGTTTCTTAGACCAAATGTAATGAGTCTATTGTATCAAAAACGGTGGGAATTTTACAGCGATAAATCAGAATGAAATTATATTTAGTAAGGTAAGGTTTTTGTTTTGAGAAATTCCCTGATGGGGATTATAGTAGAAGAGGACTTAGTAAGCACGATACATATGAGGTGAAAAAAATGAAGAAAATTGCAGTACTGACAAGCGGAGGAGACTCTCCAGGCATGAATGCAGCCATCCGGGCAGTTGTAAGGAAAGGGATATACAGCGGTCTGGAGGTTTACGGAGTATATCAAGGCTATCAAGGTTTAATGCAGGGACAGATTAAAAAGCTTGAAGTGGGATCTGTCGGTGATATTATACACCGCGGAGGAACCATGTTATATACAGCCCGCTCAGAAGAATTTAAGACAGATGAAGGCCAGCATAAAGCAATCGAACAATTGAGAGCCCATGGTATTGAAGGGCTGGTTGTGATTGGCGGGGACGGTTCCTATCAGGGTGCAGCCAAGCTCACTCAAAAAGGTTTTCCGTGCATCGGCCTGCCGGGTACAATTGATAACGATATTGCAGGAACCGACTATACGATCGGATTTGATACAGCCCTTAATACAGTTGTAGATGCAATTGATAAAATAAGGGATACAGCTACTTCCCATGACCGTACATTTATTATTGAAGTAATGGGACGCCGTGCAGGAGATATTGCTCTTTGGTCGGGCCTTGCAGGAGGAGCGGAGACAATTTTGATACCGGAGCATCCTCACGAACTGGATGATATGATGGACAGGCTGCGAAAAGGAATCAGCAGAGGTAAAAAGCACTCGATTATTGTTCTCGCAGAAGGGGTTGGCAGTGCAGATGATCTTGCCAAGGACCTGAAAACCAAGTTTGATCTTGAAACGAGAATTAGTGTCCTCGGCCACATACAGCGCGGAGGCAAGCCGACTGGAAGGGATCGTGTCCTTGCTTCACGCTTAGGGTCAAGAGCGGTTGAACTGCTCATGGAAGGTAAAGCAGGCCGTGCCATTGGAATTGTAAATGAAGTAATAACAGACCGTGATTTAATGGAAATTGCCGGACAAAAAGATCCCCTTCCAGATAAACTGTACACTTTATCACAGGAGCTTTCAATCTGACTATAGCAAAAAGCCCGCTGCTGCCAGCGGGCTTTTGCTATACCTTATAAAATCTGATGAGCAGAAATCTAATACCGAAGCCGGCTGCAAGTCCGGGTATAAGAAAAAGCATAGGAAGCCAGACTGGTCCAGGCATGATTCCAAAAAAAGAAACGCGGTCGGAAAACATGATTCCAATCGTAACAAAGTAGGCGGAAAAGGCAAATGGAAGGAAGGATAGCGGGGGGGATGGTCCATCTGCGAATTTGTAAGCATCATACATAGCAAACATATATACGCATGGGTAAAACATAAGCCATTGAGGATCTGAAGTATTAAATGCTTTAGTGATGTCCCCGTTAAAACTGTATTTTATTGTAAGATTGAAGAGTGCATTCAGATTTATTAAAAATTCGAGAGCAATAAAGACTACGCCTTTTCCGAAATGTCCGTTTAAAAACTGCCCGAACCCAGGCAGGGCAATGCTCCACAAAATGGCTTCCAGTTTGCCTGTTTTTTTCATCAAAAAGCTCCGTTCACTCGTTTTTAATAGGTTTCCCGCATCCTGCCTGAACATACATCCCGGCTAAACAATTGAGGAATGCAAAAAAAGATTGAAATATTTTCCTTTATCAGCTACCTTTACAATAGATGAATTGCAAGAAAGGGGACTTTTCTCATGCGCTACAATCGTTCTGAATCATTCCGTTTTGTATTCTCAGATCCTATTGATGCCTCATTTTCTATTACTGAAAAAGCGGGTGAGGAAATCAACACGAAACCAGGTGAAGCTGTTATTATGGACATCAGCCCATCGGGACTGAAGCTTATCTCACATCTGGAGCTGCCGATGGAGGAACCGATAATTTTACATATCTCCTTTAAGATTAGAGATGAGGAAATTGAACTGAAGGGAGAGCCGATGTGGAAAAAGCCAACCGGTTCAGGATTTCAGTATGGAATCAGAAGTCTCAATGATCAGATTCTAAAAAACAGGATTGTTAAAGAGTTAAAAGAATACGCACAAACCAAACCTAAAAATTAACCGGAACAGGCTTTTTTTATAAAAGCTTGTTTTTTTTCGCTACTTTTTCATTCCTCCGCTGTATTGCTATAACGAAAGGGGGTGAGAAACATGGCACAAGCAGTACTTATCGACAGACAGCTGCGTCTTGTATATGACCTCGGTCTTAATATGGAAGGCAAGCAGGTTTTTAAGTCAAAGACGTACAGTAATGTAAAACCTGCAGCTGATCCAGAACAGCTGTTGGCAACAGCAGTTATTCTTTCCGGACTGCAGAAATACCCGCTTTTCGCAGCAGAACGGATGGATACAAATGAAATTCAAAACTAAGAATTGGAGTGTTGTAAATGGCAAAGACGCTTGAACTGCAATTTGTAAACGAGCAGGGCAAAACCGTTACCATCAGTGTAGACGCGCCCAAAGATTCATTAACAAAGGATGAAATTGCTGAAGCGATGGACGGGTTGATGGCAGCAAATGTCTTCATTTCCGGAGGCGGAAATCTGACATCGAAAAAAGGGGCAAGAACGGTTGACCGAACGGTTACCGAAATGGAAATAAAATAACTGAAACAGGGGGCTGACATTGTCAGTCCCCTGTTTCGAAAGGAGGAAGCCTGATGGAACAATGGCTTCAGTTAATTGGGGATACGGGATTTCCAATTGTCGTAACCATGTATTTGATGCATAGGATTGAAGGCAAGCTTGATGTGTTAATCCAAACCATTCAAATGCTTCCGGTGCGTATGCAGGAGGAAAACAGGGAATCTGGAGATCGGCTGGGCAGAATCCATTTAACTGAAAAAGTGCAATGAAAAAAGCCCGGTCTCATATTGAGACCGGGCTTTAAATCAGTTATTATACTTCAGCGGACATGCTGTTTCTTTTACGTTCCTTTTTGGCTTGTTTAATGAAAAATAACTCGTAAACAACTGGTACGATAATAAGAGTAAGCAATGTTGATGAAGTTAATCCGCCAATTACTGTGATGGCAAGACCCTTAGAAATCAAGGTTCCGGAAGAAGTCGTGAATGCTAAAGGCAAAAGTGCCGCAATCGTTGCAAAGGCCGTCATCAGTATTGGACGCAAACGTGTTTTACCGGCTTCAATAAGCGCTTCGCGAATAACATGCCCTTTTTGTTCACGGTTTTGTCCAATTCGGTCTACCATAACAATGGCATTCGTCGTCACGATTCCAATTAGCATAAGCAGGCCGATCATAACACTGACACTAAGCGGTTCTTTCGCTAAATATAAGCCTAAGAGAGACCCGACCGGTACAAAAATCAAGGAAGAAAGAATGACGAATGGGATACGCGCCTGACCGAATGTAATCAGCATTGTAATATATACAAGCCCGATTGCAACGGCCATTGCCAGCCCAAGCTGCTGGAATGTCTGAACCGTTTCATCGCTTCCTCCGCCTCCTTCAAAAGATACTCCCTTAGGAAGATCAACATCGCTTTTTACCCCTTCAATGACAGAGGAAGAGACTTCTGCTATATTATCTGATGTAATTTGCGCACTAACCTGAGCGTACACTTTACCATCTAATCGCTGAATGGAAGTATAAGCGTCCGTTTCTTTCACGTCAGCCACATCAGAAAGCTTAATAGGACCCTTTTGACTGAAAATCACAGTATCTTTCAGCTTATCAACCGATGTAACATCTTCACCATAACTTAACTCAACGCTCCGTTCCTTTCCGTCCAACTTCAAATCCCCGACATCGACCGGTTTGGTCTGATCAGAAACGGTGCCAAGCACTTGGAAGCCTGAAACGCCATATTCATCAGCCTTTTCAGGTTTGATTGTTACAACAGCCTGCTTTTGTTTATCAGCAAAGTTGTTGGAAACATATTTCAGATCTTTGTTTTTATTTAAGTAATCCTCTACTTTTTTCGCAGCATCTGATAAAGCATTTAAATCATTGGAATAAAGGTCAATATTTACATTGTTATTGGAAGGCGGGCCACCGCTGCTTTGCTCCTGAATGCCAAGCTTAGCTTCGGGTGCCTGCACCTCTGCGATATTTTCCATCTTTTTCTGTAAATCTTTAATATACTCTGAAACCTCTGTTCCGTCTTTCAAGGTAATAAAGTAACTGGCTTTATTCTCCCTCTTTAAGCCGGTAGTGAAATCACGGCTTCCGACTCCTGCGGTGATTTCTTCAATCGCTTCTTCTTTATCGAACATTTTTTCAAGCTCAAGCGAGACTTCGTTTGTCTTATCCAGAGTAGTGGAAGACGGCAGTTCAATACTAGCTACCAATGTTTTTTGTTCTTCGTTTGGAATGAAGGTAAAGCCAAGCCCGCTTACTAGGAACACAGATCCAAATAGCAGGAGAAGGGAAAGACCGATTACAGTGATTTTGTGATTAAGAGACCATTCAATCACGCCGGCATAAAACTTTTGAAGCGGTCCTTCTTTTTCTTCCTTAGGTACTTTTTTAAATGAAAACCTTGCTAGGATCGGTACGATGGTAACCGATACAAGAAGGGATGTGATCAGTGAAAAGATAATCGTTAGTGCAAAAGGAAGGAAGAATTCTCCAGTAATGCCTCCGACAAACCCGAGCGGCAGGAATACGACAACCGTGGTAATGGTTGAAGATGTGATAGCCTTCAATATTTCTTTTGTGGAGTCCTCAATTAGTTCATTAGTTACACCTGTATTTGTTTTCCTTACTCGTCTGAATACATTCTCGATTACAACGATGCTGTCATCGACAACCCGGCCTACTGCAACTGCCATTCCGCCAAGCGTCATGATATTCAATGAGATATCAAGCTGATTTAAGAAAATGGATGTTACTAGCAGTGAAAGAGGGATGGATACTATCGCAATAATCGTTGCCCGGAAATTCCGCAGGAAAACCAATACAGCAAGCGATGCAAACAAAGCTCCAAGCAGACCTTCGCGAATCAGCGTCTCTACGGATTTCTCAATTCCTTCAGCCTGATCAAATCCGATGGAATAATCAAGCTCATCATTGTATTTCTCAAGGGTTTTGATTACTTCGTCTGCAACCTCAACCGTGTTAGCATCCTGTTTCTTTGTTATCGCCATTGATAAAGAATCTTTTAGATTATATCTTGTCAGCTCCGGACGGTCGGTTACAGTTTCAATCTTTGCAATGTCTTTTAATTTAACCGGTTCCTGCTGAGCTTGCTGTGCTGAACCAGCAGCTGCAGAAGGCGCATCTCCTTGAGGAGGACCCGCTGGTGATTGGGTGCTTGGAGCTTGCTGGCCTTGTGATGCTCCCTCTTGAGGAGCTGATGGGGCAGAAGCTGCTGTGGTGAGCTGCAGCTCTTTTAATGTATTTACTTCATTTAAGCCTTCTTGAACCCTGATTGGAATTTCGGTATCTTTTTCAACCACGTTTCCAGCAGGGAAAGATAAGTATTTTTCGTTAATTTTGTCTTTTATTTGTGAAAGAGAAAGTCCGCTTTTTTCAGCCTTTTCCTTATCAACTGTTATTCGGACAACTTCTTCCTTCAATCCTCCGACCGATACACTATTGATTCCGGAAATTTTATTAAGCTCTGGAATCACATCGTCCTGAAGGAGTTTTTCAATATCGGCATCCTCTTTTGTGAAAAGGGATATGTTGAAGATAGGGAAGGTTCCAAATGAAAAACGGTTGACTTTCGTCTCGGCTGTATCAGGCAGATTTGCTTCACCAATTAAGGTGTTGATTTGATCTTCTACCTTGTCAATGTCCGTATTAAACGGGAATTCCAGATTTATAATTCCGACACTTTCATAAGAAGAACTTGTGATGCTTTTAACACCATCAATGCCTTTAAATTCATCTTCAAGCTTGGATGTTACCTGTTCGCTGACATCGTCAGGAGATGCACCGGGATACACAGCTTCGACCGATACTTGAGGAAATTCAATGTTCGGCAGGAGATCTACCTTAAGCTGTGTAAAGCTGTATAGCCCTCCAAGAATCAGGAGAAAGGAAATAATAAAAACAGCTACCGCATTTTTAAGGCTAAATTTTGTTAAAAAATTCATGGCTACACCTCTTTGTTTTAGTTATACAAAAGTTATACAAGATTTACTATACTCCCTTTTTCGTGAAATTGCATCTATAAAACGTAAATTATTTGTGACGAAATTGTAATCATGGCCCCATTCAATTCAAAGCCCTCCTGAATTAGCTGGAGTAATCCGAGGAGGTGAAACTTGCGGCTAATATCTGATCCACACGAAATGTCCGCATTTTTCCTCTAAGCAGACATCTTGCAATGATTGATGTGGCAGTTTTCTTCATAATAATGATGTTTCTCTGGCTGATTTCACCTTTCTTTGAAAGATAAATCACTTGTATAGGTTTTTGATGATCCATGCTTTCCCTGAATAAATAGCCCATTTTTTACCCTCCATTGAGTTCATTAAATACATTATATGCGAACATGTGTACTTAATGCTATTATAATAGAACGCATGTTCTTAAAAGTATACGGTATTTCTGGAGGGAAATGGATATGAGACATTACATTATGTACACATATGTTATACAAGGCGAGAGATTTATGAAGATTATGGATTTCCAGGAAGGACGTATTATAGAGGTTTCTGTTGCAGAATGGGAAGAGGGAGGGCTGTATTATGAATTAGCAATGGACCTGGAAGGGTTTAAGAGGAAAATTAATGAAGGCCACTATGATTATTACCCGCCAAAAACAAAAAAATGAAGGAGGGGGGAGGGGCGGTATCGAATTACTTAATCAATAGAGAAATGACTTTTTACTGCAGGGCATACACTTTACAAAGGGGTGTTGGCAATGTCGGAAAAGGAACAAATCCAGGAAGTTCATAAGCTGTCGCAGGATATCTTAAGAACACTTTTAAAGGATGGGTATGAGGGTGATAACAGGGGATTAAGGAAAGCAGTTGAGCTTTTGTCGAGATCAGTTGGGGACTTGTCGGTCATGCATGATAAACGAGATGTTTGCCACGAGGATCTATTGAAAGGGACACTGGCTAAGGTGCGAATATCCTATAATGCAATACAAAACAATCAATAGACATCGAGTGAATCCGTTTCTAATTTTAGAAACGGATTTATTTAGGCTTGTGCCAGTGCCCGCAAAATGAAGGCGGACTTCCTTCCGTATCTATTGGCTGGTCACGATTGTCATTGGGCTCCCCTTGTAAAATGTGGGCTATAGGACTTATTTTACCAAACGTGTGTTCTGTTTTGGGCTGGTTATGTGCTATAATGGACTTGCAGCAGGTTGCCCGGATAACGGGAGAATCCCCTTGCGGAAAGGGGGTGAGGTGGCATGACCATTTATGAGAGTCTGATTTTGATGCTCACGTTTGGTTCTGTGGTTATCGCGATTCTTTCTTTTCCGAGAAAAAAATAACCTTCTCAAAAAGAGAAGGCTAACACACTGAGTAATTCTGCTGTGGCTGTATTAGATGTTGGCGCATCTAATCAGCCTTATACCGGTTTTCAATCCATTTAAAGTATATCACACTTTCTAACCTGACTATCCTTCTTTTTCATTTACATAAAGGAATAATTTAGAAATGAAATCTGCGTATTAATGAATATTATCAGCGGGCAGACCATTTAGATATATTTTCCGGGGCCGGCATAAAGCCGATCCCATAGAAGAAAGGTTTGAAAAAACAGAGTAAAAAGAAGAGGCAGAGGAAGGTGAATCCATCCTCTGCCTTTTTATGTAGCTTTATTTTTGCTGTTTATTTTCTTTTTTTGCATTCATTTCTTTGCTGAATTCAGTATCAGCTTTTTGGTTTTGCTGGTTTTGCTGGTTTTTCTGTTCTTTACTTTCATTCTGGTTGTTGTTAGTCATTTTTTATCCTCCTTTGCTTAAAAAGTTACGTAAGGGGTATTAAATCATCACGTACGCATCCTATTTTTACCTTTTCTTATCATTCTATACATGGATTTAAGTTGAAAATCCGCATTTACTTAAAGGAGGGGCTTATAAATGGAAAAGATCCGATCAGGATTAGTTGGATATGGATTATCAGGCCAGGTTTTTCATGCGCCATTTTTGCATGTAAACCCTCGGTTTGATTTATCAATGGTGATGGAGCGGTCTAAAAATCTTGCTAAAAAAAACTATCCTTATACGGAAAGAGTGACTTCATATGAGGAAATAATTGAGGATGACTCGATCGAACTGGTGATTATTACAACGCCTAATAAACATCATTATGAAATGGTTGAGCTGGCGCTATTAAAAGGGAAACATGTTCTCGTAGAAAAACCCTTCACCATTTCTTCCTCAGAAGGCTATAAACTATCCAGGCTTGCAAAGGAACAAAAGAAGGTTCTGGCTGTGTATCACAACCGCAGGTGGGATGGAGACTTTCTTACAGTTAGAGCGCTGCTTCAGCAGGGGATGCTTGGAAAACCTGCCGCTTATGAAGCTCATTTCGATCGGTTCGAAAAGAATGTAAGCTCCGGTGCCTGGCGGGAAAAGGATCATCCTGGATCAGGCATTGTATATGATTTGGGCTCTCATTTAATTGATCAAGCTCTCTCACTTTTCGGAGTTCCAATAGAAATAAGTGCAGACATTGACATTCAGAGAAAAGGCGGTGCCGCAGATGATGCTTTTGCCATCAGGCTTTACTATCCGGAACTGACTGCCGTCCTTAAATCAGGGATGCTTGTCAGGGAGCCGGGGCCTCGCTTTCAAGTTCATGGGAGCAATGGTTCGTATGTAAAATACGGAATTGACCCCCAGGAAGAAAGACTGGGTGCAGGAATGATGCCCGATGATGATGGAATCGGCATAGAGGAAGAAGAAATGTGGGGAATATTAAACACTGATATAAACGGGCTCCATTATAAAGGGAAGATTGAAACGCTTCCAGGACAATACATGTCATTTTATGACGGCCTTTACCGATCAATCCGGGAAGGGGAGGCAGCACCTGTTCAGGCTGAGGATGCTGCAGATGTGATCAAAATCATCGAATGCGCTAAAATCAGCGCGGCAGCAAAAAGGACCGTTTCTTTTTCTGAACAGCAGGCTGCTGAATAGATATATGATGGTTATGCCACTCTAGTAAAAAGAGGAGTGAGTATAATGAAAAAACGTTATATAGCCGCGGCATTCGCCCTGCTGATTTCATCAGGATGCAAGGAGGATGATCAGGCATCTCCAAGAACTTTTTTAATTCCTGAAGGGTATACCGGCTGGGTGAAAATCGAATACGACAGCACAGTAAAAGCTTCTACTTCCCAAAATGAAGGGGAAGTCCTGAAGGCAGATTCCAAAGGATTAATTAAAACGCGCGGCAGCAACATTCATGAAGGATGGGCTGAAAGCGACTATTTCTATGTGAATGAAAAAGGGGAAAAAAAGAAATTGAATCCGGATCAAATGATTCATGGGAACTCCAGCGGAAGAGAGTCAAATGAAAGAACCGAACAATATTTTTTTATTGGAACGAAAGAAGAGTTTCAGAAAAATCAATACAAACCTGAACACCCTTAATGGCTCCTTTTTGATTCTTACTCTTAATTTCAACAATATCCGACAATATTCGTTGACGTCAGGCTTAAACACCTGTACGATATGAAGGGTTATAGCATGAAAAGGAGCTGGGTAGGTCGTGAGTACGCCCTTTATCGTTAAGAAAGTCCTTAATAATAATGTGCTGATTGCTGATCACCTGGAGTTTCATGAGGTTGTCCTTATAGGCAGGGGAATTGGTTTTGGCAGATCTAAAGGCGATCAAATTGAAGAACATTCCTATGAAAAAATGTTTGTGCTCAAAAATGAAAAGGAACAGGAACAATATAAAATGCTTCTTCCTTATATTGATGAAGAGGTTATTGCCGTCATTCATGAAGTGATTCAGCATATTGAGGCCAGGCTGGATCAGCCGCTGAATGAACACATTCATATTGGCCTGACAGACCACATCTCTTTCGCACTGAAAAGAAAAAAGCAGGGGATGGATCTGAAAAATCCTTTCATGATTGAAACAAAAACATTGTATCCTCTGGAGTATGAGCTTGCCAAAGAAGCGGTTGATATGATTGAGAAGCGCTTGAATGTCAGTCTCCCTGAAGGAGAAGTAGGATTTATTGTTCTTCATATTCATGGTGCCATTACAGATAAGCCTTTACGTGAAGTGAACCAATCTTCACAGCTGATCGCCCTTTTAACAGGAATTATCGAGGACTCTTTAAAAATCCAAATTGATCGCGAAAGCATCAATTATTTAAGGCTTGTCCGGCATATTCGTTTTACAATTGACCGGGTACAGGCAGGAGAAAAACTCGAAGAACCAGAAAAAATGGCAGACCTGTTGAAAAACGAATATCCTCTATGCTATAATACTGCTTGGAAATTAGTAAAAGTGATGCAGCAAACGCTTAAAAAGCCTGTATATAATGCAGAAGCAGTATACCTGACCATGCATTTATACCGTCTATCCAATAAAATAACGTAACCGGTATCAGCGTGTAACTGATTCGATCAGGCATGAGTGATCAAGGCTTAGGTTTTCCGGCTTCCTGTTTTGGGAATGGTTTATTCGGGGAATCTTCACACCTTGTTTCACCATGCCTTTTTTATTTGTTTTTTAGCGATTTTTGCTAACGGCTAATAAGAAAACGGTTGCAACATGCATTTATAGGATTTTTTTGCGTCTGCACGCACAAAATAGGGTCAAGGAGGATTGAATCGAATGTTCAAAAATTTATTTGGCGTTTTGCAGAAAATCGGTAAAGCACTTATGCTTCCGGTAGCGATTTTGCCAGCGGCAGGAATATTGCTTGCCTTTGGTAACGCGATGCAAAACCCTCAGCTAACAGCAAAAATACCTGCATTAACAAATGAAACCTTTACATTAATCGCAAAGGTGATGGAATCCTCAGGGGACATCGTCTTTTCTAATCTCCCGCTTCTTTTTGCAGTAGGGGTAGCGATAGGACTCGCTAAAGGTGATGGTGTTGCGGGAATCGCGGCAATCATCGGTTACCTGGTCATGAACGCGACAATGAGCGCCGTTCTTACTCAAACTGGACAGCTTCCAACAGATGCTGTTGAGTTGGCGAACTTCTTCAAGGCTGGTCATCCTGAATATGCCAAAGTCCTTGGGATGGCAACACTTCAGACCGGGGTATTCGGCGGGATTATAATAGGTGTTCTTGCGGCTTCCATGTACAACCGTTTTTATAATATTGAGCTTCCTCAGTATCTTGGGTTCTTCGCAGGAAAGCGCTTTGTTCCAATTGTAACCGCTGTTTCTGCTTTAATTATCGGATTGATCATGCTATTTGTATGGCCTCCGGTTCAAACTGGCCTAAACGCATTCTCAACAGGATTGCTTGATGCAAATCCAACTCTTGCGGCATTCGTATTTGGTTTGATTGAACGTTCTTTAATTCCGTTCGGTCTTCATCACATTTTCTACGCACCGTTCTGGTTTGAATTTGGTAACTATACGAATCAGGCAGGAGAGCTTGTACGCGGTGATCAGCGTATTTTCATGGCACAAATTAAAGACGGCGCTGAATTGACAGCTGGTACATTTATGACTGGTAAGTTCCCGTTCATGATGTTCGGACTTCCTGCAGCGGCTCTTGCCATTTATCACGAAGCACGTCCTGAAAACAAAAAGCTTGTTGCAGGTATCATGGGTTCTGCAGCATTAACTTCCTTCTTAACAGGGATTACAGAACCCCTTGAGTTTAGCTTCCTGTTTGTTGCACCAATACTTTTTGGTATCCATGCAGTGTTTGCAGGCCTTTCCTTTATGGTTATGCAATTGCTTAATGTTAAAATTGGTATGACATTCTCCGGTGGGGTTATCGACTATGTCCTATTCGGTATTCTTCCAAACCGGACAGACTGGTGGCTTGTTATTCCGGTAGGACTTGTCCTGGCTGTTGTTTATTACTTCGGCTTCCGCTTTGCGATTCGCAAGTTCAATCTGGGAACTCCTGGCCGTGAAGAAGTCAAAGCTGAAGAAGGCGGCGACAGCGCACAAGCTGGAGAAGGAGATCTTCCTTACGAAATTCTTCAAGCTCTTGGAGGACAGGAAAACATTAAGGATCTTGATGCATGTATCACCAGACTTCGTGTGCAAGTTCAAGATGTGAAAGCTGTTAAAAAAGACCGTCTGAAAAACCTTGGAGCATCAGGTGTCCTTGAAGTCGGTAACAACATTCAGGCTATTTTTGGACCTAAATCCGATAACCTTAAAGGACAGATTCAAGATGTCATTGCGGGGAAACGTCCTCGTCCGCAGCAGCCTGTTAATGTGAAAGAGGAAATAGAACAGCAAATCGAAGAAGTGAATCCAGAAGCTCTTCAAAATCACTTTGATTCTGAGCATTTTGTTTCTCCGATTCACGGCCGTATTCACCCGATTACAGAGGTGCCTGATCAAGTGTTCTCTGGAAAAATGATGGGTGACGGATTTGCCATCGAGCCAATTGAAGGTACAGTCGTATCTCCGGTAGATGGAAAAATCCTGAACATCTTCCCTACGAAGCATGCGATTGGAATTCTTTCCGACAGCGGCCATGAAATATTAATTCACGTAGGAATTGACACGGTTAGCCTGAAAGGTGAAGGTTTCGAGTCGTTCATCTCTGAAGGAGACCGAGTGAAAAAAGGACAAAAACTTCTTGAAGTCAATCTAGAATTCATAAAAGCTAATGCACCATCTACGATTACTCCGATTGTCTTCACGAATCTTAAGGACGGAGAAACACTTGAGCTTCTGGAAACAGGCGAAGTGAAAATTGAACAGAAAAACATTGTGAAAATTACAAAATAATTTGCATCGTACCGTCTCACTTGTCAGATGATGAGCGGGACTGGTAAGATAACATATTGTGAACAATTAAAAATACGCATAATGATAAAGGAGAAGATTAACATGGCTGAAAAAACATTTAAAGTAACTGCGGAATCCGGAATTCATGCACGTCCTGCAACAGTATTGGTACAAACGGCTAGCCGTTTTGATGCAGATATTAACCTTGAATACAACGGTAAAACAGTAAACCTTAAATCCATTATGGGTGTTATGTCACTTGGTATTGCAAAGGATTCTGAAATCAAAATCACTGCAAGCGGTTCTGATGAAAGCGAAGCGATTTCTGCTCTTGAAGAAACAATGAAAAACGAAGGGCTAGGAGAATAATGCTCGAGCTTAAAGGTATCGGAGCTTCTGCCGGTATTGCGATTGCGAAAGCGTATCGCCTTGAAGAACCAGAGCTTACTGTTTCCAAAACAACAGTTGCGGATCAGGATGCAGAGATTCGCCGGTTTGAAGAAGCTATTCAAAAATCAAAATCAGAGCTTGAAAAAATTAAAGACCATGCTTTTAAAGAACTTGGAAAAGACAAAGCAGAAATTTTTGCTGCTCACTTGCTTGTACTAAGCGATCCTGAGCTCTTAAATCCAGTCAAAGATAAAATCAGCAGTGATGCTTCCAATGCTGAATTTGCAATGAAAGAAACGGCTGACATGTTTGTCAGCATGTTTGAATCAATGGACAATGAATACATGAAGGAACGTGCGGCAGATATCCGTGACGTGACGAAGCGTGTCATTGCTCATCTGATTGGCGTAGAGCTTCCTAATCCATCTCTAATTTCAGAAGAGGTTGTCATTATAGCTGAAGATTTAACTCCTTCTGATACAGCTCAGTTAAACCGCCAATATGTACTAGGTTTCACTACTGATATCGGTGGCCGTACCTCTCACTCAGCCATTATGGCCCGTTCCATGGAAATTCCGGCTGTTGTTGGAACGAAAGAAGCGACAGCGAAAATTCAGAATGGAACAATGGTTATTGTAGATGGGCTTAGCGGTGATGTGATCATTGATCCATCTGCAGAAACGATTGCTGCTTATGAAGAAAAGAAGCAGCAGCACGAAGCTCAAAAAGCCGAGTGGGCGAAGCTTGTTAACGAGCCGACCGTCTCTAAAGACGGACAGCACGTTGAGCTTGCAGCAAACATTGGTACTCCTAAAGATGTTAAAGGCGTAATTGAAAACGGCGGAGAAGCAGTTGGACTTTACCGTACTGAATTCCTTTACATGGGCCGCGATCAGCTTCCTACAGAGGACGAGCAGTTCGAAGCTTACAAGGCTGTTCTAACCAATATGGAAGGCAAGCCTGTTGTCGTTCGTACACTTGATATCGGAGGAGACAAGGAGCTTCCTTACCTTCACCTTCCGAAGGAGATGAATCCATTCCTTGGTTTCCGTGCAATCCGTCTTTGCCTGGAAGAGCAGGACATTTTCAGAACACAGCTTCGCGCATTGCTTCGTGCAAGTGTTTACGGAAACCTGCGCATCATGTTCCCTATGATTGCCACTCTTGATGAGTTTAGGCAGGCAAAAGCTGTTCTTCTTGAAGAAAAAGCAGCGCTGCAATCTAAAGGTACAGTAGTTTCTGAGAATATTGAAATCGGAATAATGGTTGAAATTCCATCCACAGCTGTGATGGCAGATGTGTTTGCTAAGGAAGTAGACTTCTTCAGCATCGGAACGAATGACCTTGTGCAATATACAATGGCTGCGGACCGGATGAACGAACGGGTATCCTACCTTTATCAGCCATACAATCCTGCTATCCTGCGCTTGATCACACTTGTAATTGAAGCGGCGCATAAAGAGGGCAAATGGGTTGGAATGTGCGGAGAAATGGCTGGAGATCCAATTGCGATTCCGATTCTTCTCGGACTGGGACTGGACGAGTTCTCCATGAGTGCTACTTCCATTCTTCCGGCAAGAACACAGATCCTTAATCTTTCCAAAGAAGAAGCTGCTTCCCATAAAGAGCAGATCCTTGGAATGCAAACGACGCAAGAGGTTATTGATTTCGTAAAGAAAACATTTGACGTAAAATAAGATTGCTTAAAGGACAGGCGAAAGCCTGTCTTTTTTTGCATATTTTTGTAGAAAAATGGGCTATTGGATAGAATTTACTGATATAATGGCTGTAATCAAATACATATGAACGGGATTATAGATACGCTTCTCATTCCATCCTCATATATTTGAAGGGTGAAAAAGGGATGACAGGTCTGGCTGCGATTAATCTCATGAAGAAGAGGTTTTATAATGGATAACAAGCAGTTAATAATAAAAAGGAACCACTTTTTAATTAGGTTGCTGTGTCTTTTTTACATTTTGGACCTTGGATTTATTTACGTAATTGATGGGGTTCGGGATTACTGGCACTTATGCCTTTTTTTTGGAGTTCCGTTTATTCTCCTATTTATTACCGAAAAAAAGATGAATCCTGTGTGGCAGATGTACGCGCTGATTGCTCTTTTATACAGTTATTTATTTATGCTGAATGTGACGGTTCCATCCTTTGTTAACATCATGTTTCTAGTTTTGCCTATATTGGTTAGCACAATTTACCAGGATGGCAGAATCCTGATTTCATCCGGTCTTTTCACAGCAGCTGCTCAATTGTATTTCTTCTATGCAGATTATAATGCTCTTATGCTGAGTGTAACAAATAAAGAAATTGCGTATTATCTGCTTTTCACGATTCTGGTTCTTTTTTTCCAGCTGTACTATCTTCAATTCTTAGGAAAGCTTTGGAAACAGGTGAATGAGCAAAAGGATGCAATGGCTGTAACTCTTGAATCAACGAAGGCACAGCTGGAACTGCTTTTTTCCCAAAGTAAAGATGCAATTGCTTTGCTTGATACTGAATATAAGGTAACGGCTGTGAATCCGGCATTTGAAAAGTTATATCAAATGGCGGAAGATGATCTGAAAGGCAAGATCTATCCGCACGGTGAATATGCATTCCTTCATGATTTTACATACGAAAGATTGGAAAGCCGGATCAGCCGCACGGACCGTACCGGGGATGGCAGACTCGTAGAAGTGGAAGTGGCTGTTTCACCTATTTACGGAGACAAGGGAGCATTAATAGCCCATTCAGAAATTATCCGCGATGTGACGGAGAGAAGAACAGAGGAGCTCATGCTCATACAGGCTGAAAAGCTTAAAGTAGCGGGTGAAATGGCGGCAGGTGTTGCACATGAAATTAGAAACCCGTTGACGGTTCTGCAGGGTTTTCTGCAAATGCTTCAGGAAAATGCACCTGCCGATTACCCGTATACGGAAATCATGCTTGCGGAACTCAAACGTTTGAATGAAATTGTCAGTGAGTTTCTTATCCTTTCAAAACCTCAATCCGTAACCCGTAAATTATTTAATTTGAGGGATGTCCTTAATGAAACGATTACTTTTTTTGGTTCTGAAATGGCTCTTAATAACATTGTAATTGAGATTAGCGAAATTCAGTCGTTTTCGATAAATGGAGATGGAAATCAAATTAAGCAGGTTCTGATTAATCTTTTGAAAAATGCGAGTGATGCAATGCCAAACGGCGGAACCATTAATGTTTCTTTGATAAAAACAGAGGATCGAAAGGTAACTTTAATCATTCATGACAGCGGAAAAGGGATCCCGTCAAACGTTTTAAAGAAAATTAAAGAACCTTTCTTTACGACAAAAGAAAAAGGAACAGGACTCGGTCTTGTTATTACTGAAAAAATAATGAATCAGCATGGCGGCTCAATGGAAATTGAGAGTGAGGAAGGAAAAGGGACAAAAGTAAAACTTCATCTGCCGCTGCCTTAAAAGGAATTGACTCTAATTGGTCAGTTCCTTTTTTTTACGGATCCATCATAATATTGGATCAATCCGCAAAGATTAAAACAGAAGACGAAGAGCAAAGGAGCTGACAGAAGCGATGGACAGACAGCAGCCAAAAGCGGGAGATACTGTCTATGTTATTTATCGGAATCCCCATACCGCGAATGTAGCCGTCATAAAAGAGGCTGAAGTGGTGCAGCATCCGGAAGATGAAAATGATGTTGCATTGTTTTTATATGAGACGTATCACGAGCTGCTTCCGGATGATGCGGTTTTCTCTTCCTATGAAGAAGCGGAGCAGCTATATAATGAGCTGTTTAATCATAACCAATACGAAGGCTGAGTGAACGTCAATAAAGGAGGAAACCATCATGGTTAAACCGTTTGTTCCGCAGCTTGTATACATAGAGCCCAGGGCTCTTGAATATCCGCTCGGAGTAGAATTGAAAGAGAAATTTGAAAAAATGGGACTGGAAATCCGGGAAACAACCTCTCATAACCAGGTTAGAAACATTCCCGGGAAGAATCATCTTCAGCAATACCGCAATGCAAAATCAACCCTCGTTGTCGGAGTGAGGAAGACCCTGAAATTTGATACTTCCAAGCCCTCTGCAGAATATGCCATCCCGCTTGCAACAGGGTGTATGGGACATTGCCATTATTGTTATTTGCAAACAACAATGGGGAGCAAGCCTTATATAAGAACGTACGTAAATGTAGAAGAGATCTTGGATCAGGCAAATGAATACATGATAGAAAGAGCACCTGATATTACCCGATTTGAAGCATCCTGTACCTCTGACATTGTTGGCGTAGACCATCTGACCCACTCTTTAAAAAGGGCAATTGAATACTTTGGCCAGAGTGAACTGGGGCAATTGAGGTTTGTTACTAAATTTCATCACGTTGATCATCTCCTTGATGCAAATCATAATGGGAGAACCCGTTTTCGTTTCAGCATAAACGCGGATTATGTAATTAAGAATTTTGAACCCGGCACTTCACCACTTGACCAAAGAATAGAGGCAGCTGTAAAGGTGGCAAGAGCGGGCTATCCGCTTGGATTTATTGTAGCACCTATATATATACATGAAGCATGGCAGGAGGGGTATAAGCAGCTTTTTGTAAAGCTCCATGAATCCCTTCCTAAGGATGCCGTACACGATATCACCTTTGAAATGATCCAGCACCGTTTTACAAAGCCTGCAAAACGGGTAATTGAAAAAAACTATCCGAAAACAAAGCTCGAGATGAGCGAAGAGGAACGGCGTTATAAGTGGGGCCGGTATGGTATAGGGAAATATATTTATCAAAAGGACGAGGAGCAAGAACTAAGGGATACGCTCGAAGATTATATTGAACAATATTTTCCTCAAGCAAAAATTGAATATTTTACATGAATAGACAGCTTAAATGGCTGTCCTTTTTTTCTGGATGCCCGGAAATTATCAGGAGCTGCTTAGGTGTGATAAAATTGGGTTATTAGAAGGTTTTTTGCAAAAGTTTGCTGGATATGAACAAAACCTGGCTGGATGAGCTGTCTGGAACGGGTTTCACCACTATTCACCATCAGCAAACTTGTAAATGATACCTAATTAAAATCAAGGAGTGGTAAAAATGGATTTAAATTTGCAGCACAAAACTGCTCTTGTCATTGCCTCGAGCCAGGGTCTTGGAAAAGCTGTTGCGAAAAAACTTGCTCAAGAAGGCGCGAACGTTGTCATAACCGGCCGAAACGCTGAGAAGATTGAGAAAGTTCAACAGGAGCTTGCCTACATTGGAGATGGCCGGATTATCAGTAAACAATGTGATATTACCAATCCTGAACAAATTAAAGAACTGGTAAAACATACGGTAGATGAGTTTGGGGAGATTGATGTGCTTGTTAATAATGCAGGCGGACCCCCAGCTGGATCCTTTGAACAAATGACAGATGAAAACTGGTATGAAGCATTTGAACTGAATCTTCTCAGCTATGTTCGGGTCATTCGCGAAGTACTTCCTTTTATGAAAGAAAATGGCGGAAGAATTGTCAATATTGCTTCCTCCTCTGTAAAAGAACCGATCACAGGATTATTGCTCTCCAATACATTCGGACTGGGCATTGTCGGATTAACAAAGACCCTTGCACAGGAATATGCTTCCCACAATATTCTGATCAACACGCTAGCTCCCGGCAGGATAGCGACAGACCGGGTAGCCTATCTTGATGAAGCCTCAGCTGAAAGGCAGGGAATTACGGCTGAGGAAATGACGGAAAAAAATAAAGCGATGATTCCTTTAGGAAGATACGGAGAACCGGAGGAATTTGCAAACTATGCGGTGTTCCTGCTGTCTGCCGCCAATACATATGTAACGGGACAAACCCTGCTGGTTGATGGCGGTATGGTAAAATCCGTTTAATAACATGTTCTAAAAGAGAGGAAGAGACGATGACTGAAACGGTTGCATTTATTGGTACAGGTGTAATGGGGAAAAGTATGGCGGGTCATTTAATGGATAAAGGCTATAAGCTGACCGTTTATACAAGAACAAAAGAGAAGGCGGAAGAGCTTCTTAATGAAGGGGCAATTTGGGCAGAGACAATAGAAGAGGCCGTGAGAGATGCTGATTTTGTTATAACGATGGTTGGCTACCCACATGATGTGGAGAATATCTACCTTGGGGAAAACGGAATTGTTCAATCAGCCAAAAAAGGAGCGCATCTGATTGATATGACCACTTCCAAGCCTTCTTTAGCAAAAACAATTGCTGCTGCAGCCTACGAAAAAGGGCTGTATGCTATGGATGCCCCCGTATCCGGAGGAGATGTGGGAGCGAAAGAAGCAAGACTTGCGATTATGGCTGGCGGAGATAAACAAGCTTTTGAAAAATGTCTGCCTCTTTTTGAAGCAATGGGGAACAATATTGTGTATCAGGGGGATGCAGGATCAGGGCAGCATACAAAGATGAGCAACCAGATTGCGATTGCTGCCGGAATGATTGCGGTTTGCGAAGCTGTTTCATATGCGGAAAAATCAGGACTTGATCCCGAGAATGTATTGAAAAGCATTTCTACAGGGGCAGCTGGAAGCTGGTCTCTCACCAATTTGGCTCCTCGCATGCTTCATGGCAATTTTGAACCTGGATTTTACGTTAAGCATTTTATAAAGGATATGAGAATCGCCAAAGAAGAATCCGAGCTATTTGGAATGAAGTCACCAGGACTTGATCTGGCTCTTACTCTATATGAGAAGCTTGAAGCACTGGGAGAAGAAAATAGCGGGACACATGCCCTTTATAAGCTTTGGAAACAGGAACATTTAACATAAAAAAGACAGCCGCTTAAAAGCGGCTGTCTATTCATCTCAAACTCTATTATTTACCGATGAACTGCTGAGTCCAGTAGTTGCCTTCTTCAACATGTCCGACACCAATGTGAGTGAATTCAGGATTCATGATGTTTTTGCGGTGTCCTTCACTGTCCATCCAAGCTTGTACAACTTCTTCTGGAGATTTTTGGCCCATAGCGATGTTTTCACCGGCAGTTTGGTACTCAACGCCGAATTTTTTCATCATATCAAACGGAGATCCGTAAGTTGGGCTGTTGTGATCAAAATAGTTGTTCTTTTGCATATCTGCAGATTTTTCTTTTGCTACTTTGCTTAAGTTTTCATCAACTGCAAGCGGTTTAAGACCTTGCTTTTCACGCTCTTTGTTCGTTAGTTTAACAACTTGCTGTTCGAATTCGCTTAGGGCGCCGGATTTAGCTGTTTCTTGCTTAGGCTGCTCAGAAGCTTGTTCTTTTGCAGGTGCTTGCTGCTGTCCTTGAGCCGGAGCCTGGGCTTCTTGCTTAGGCTGAGCTTGCTCACCTTGAACTGGTGCTGCTTCTTGTTTCGGCTGAGCTTGCTCAGGTGCTTGCTTCTGTTCAGGCTGCTGTCCAGCAGGGCATGGCTGACCTTGGCTGTTCTGTGCTTGCTCTTGTCCTTGGCCTTGCTGAGCTTGCTGTCCTTGAGCTGCTTGCGCTTGTTTTCCAAGAAGCTGCTGAACTTGTTCTTGAATTTGTTTTTGGCTGCCGTTGCCTTCAGCTGCTTGCTGAACTTGCTCTGGGCTGATATTGAATTTCTCGCTTAGCTGCGTCACTTTTGCCTGTACGTTCTGTTGAGAAAGCTCCTGTGCGCTTGCTGGGTTACCTCCAGCGAAAGTTGCAAATCCTGCCGCTGCTGCGACTGATATAATGAAAGATTTCTTAGTAGTGTTTTTCATAAGATAAAGCCCTCCTAAAAAATATGTGTTTTTGTTTTTCTGTGCTGCTCTCTTGCACAAACTCATCATAACACGCTAGATTCGTAATATAAGAACCACCGTTTTCCATTGACATGGCACGCTTTGAAACAGTATTTTCCTTTTCTCGCAAACTCTTATTTTATAAGGGATCAGAGAGCTTTCTTTATGTAAGTTAAGGATTTTTTGATAGTGTTTTTCTTCCATAAAATTCAATCGTTTGAAGTTATTTCATTGAATTTAATGTTGACACTAAAAATAGGCCGTTCGACATATGACAACTGTTACGTAAGTGTTACAATAGGAATGTTATTTTACAAAACTGCCCTTTATATAGAGATGAACGATGAAAGGAGTCAATACATTGACTGAGCAAGCTGCTAATTCCTCTGAGAATCGAAAGCTGAAAAGATCCCGCCACTTTCGAATCAACATTTTCTTCTTTGGTGTATTCCTGATATTTACTCTCCTCATTATTCGGCTTGGAGTTATTCAAATCGTAAAAGGGGAAGAGTATACAAAAGAAGTCTCTAGAACAGAAGCCAATATTTCTTCTTATCCCGCCCCGCGCGGTAAAATGTACGACCGGTATGGCCGTGTTGTCGTGGATAACGTTAGTGTACCTGCGATTACCTATACAGTAGAGAAAAGCACGAAGACTGCAGATAAGCTGAAGACAGCTAAAAAACTGGCAGAATTTATTGAGGTAGAAGAAAAAGATCTTCAATATACGGCTGAACAAAAAAGCGAACGTGATATCCGTGATTATTGGCTTGCCGCAAATGAGGAAGAAGCTAAAACTCTATTAACAAAGAAGGATTTGGAGAAAAGCGGCAATGAGCAATATAAGCTGCAGGTAGAACGGGTGCCCTCCAATGAAGTGGACGAGATCCGCAGGAATCCGGAAGAACTCGAAATGGCGGTGCTTTTCAAACGGTTTTCAGCAGGATACCAATATGAACCGCAAGTGATTAAATCACAGGCTCCCCCTAAAGATAAGGTGCCAAGTGCTAAAAATATGCTGACGAACGACGAAATGGCCAGAGTTTCTGAAAACATTGAATCCATGCCTGGAATCAATATCATAACGGATTGGAACAGGAATTATGTTTACGGTGATACACTCGGCAGCATTTTGGGCGGAGTGACGTCTTCCTCACAAGGAATTCTCCAGGAACGGAAGGCGTATTACCAGGCACGGGGTTATGCACGCAACGACCGTGTCGGTAAATCAAGACTGGAATATCAATATGAAGAATACTTAAATCCCCGCAAAGCAAAGGTTGAATACGTAACAGATAAAAACGGGAACACGATTTCCGAAAAAGTAGTCGATCCGGGAAGAAGAGGGCTGGATCTTCAGCTTACCTTTGATGCCGAACTGCAGAAGGAAGCAGAAAAAATCATAGAGGAAGAGCTGAAAAAAGTCGTGGCTGTCAGCCCATATGCTGATCGGGCATTTGCGGTCATGATGGATCCTTACCAAGGCGATATTATCGCGATGGCAGGAAAAGGGTATGACCGCTATAACTCGAAAAAATATTATGATTTTTCCTACGGAGCTTATACAACCCAATATGAAATGGGATCGGCAGTCAAAGGTGCGACAATTTTGGCAGGCTATCAAGAAGGATTGCAGCCTGGAACTTCATTCAATGACAGTGTGCCAATTTTGCTTAAAGGTGCCAAGCCGAAAAAATCGCTTCATCCTAGCGGCTGGGTAGATGACCGTGAAGCCCTTGAAGTAAGTTCCAACGTCTATATGTTCCGGACAGCAATGGAAATTGCCGATATTCCGTATGTACCGAACGGCAAATTTCCGGCTGGACCTGCTGCTTTGCAGAAGTTCAGGAATTTAAATGACCAGTTCGGACTGGGAGTGCCAACAGGCATTGATTTACCGGGAGAGGCACATGGACAGCGTTCCCATCCCGATACAGTTGGGGGATTGCTGCTGGACGTTGCGATTGGCCAGTACGACACGTATACACCTTTACAAATGGCACAATATATTTCTGTTATAGCTAATGGCGGCTACCGTATTGAGCCGAGAGTGGTAAAGTCCATTCATGAGCCGGTCAATGAGAACAAACTTGGTCCGCTCGTTGTTGAAAAAGAACCTGAAATTTTAAATGCCATTAACAACACCCCGAATGAAATCGAACGGATTAAGGCCGGCATGAAGCTTGTTACAAAAGGATCCAGAGGAACAGCGAGAGCTTACTTTAAAGGACTGGATGTAGCAGGAAAAACAGGCACAACCCAATCCTTCTATACAAATATTCAATTGGGGATCAAAGCAAAGCCTGTAAGCAACGTTACCTTTGTCGGATATTACCCGACAGACCATCCTAAGGTTGCATTTAGTGTCACCGTTCCTGGAGTCAGAGAGAAATCATCTGCTACAACTGCCAGCAGAGTCATCGCTGACCGATTAATGAAGGCTTACACTGAGCTTGAAAAGAAATACAAGGGCCAGGAAAATATATCACAGGTTAAAATGGAAGAAAGTAAAGAATCAGAACTGAACTAAATGGAGAACCGCAGAAGCCTGCGGTTCTTTTTTTTGCCATCTATATTCTCTGGATTTTAGCTGCAAAATAAATTGAACACAATTATCACGAATTAGAGGTGAGTCTTAATGGCCAAGCGTACAAAGAAACATGATGCAGATCAAAAGAATAAGAAAGGGTTTGACTCTGCAAAGTCGGATACTGAATTTGCTCATGAATCCGGAAGCCATCATGTAAATAAACTTCATCATGAGAAGGCAAAAAAGGAAAAGGCATCTAAAAATCAAGGCGGATATTAAAAACAGAGAGGAAATTTCCGCTGTATAAGCAAAATTGCTTTCTAATAGCGGTGGTTTATTTATTTTATTGAGAAAAATGAAAAGGCTGATTAAAGCGGGCATTCTGCAGCGGAAATCAGCCTTTTGAATACCCGCAAAAAGTTATGAACACGTCTCTCTGTCCACATCCCAATTACAAAAATGGTCCCATACATAGCTATTTTCAGCACAGGGAAACCATGTCGGGGTTCAATTCAATAGGATATAACCCTAAAGGAACTTATGAGTTTGTTCATATAATTATGGAAACTTTTGAAAGTATTTGAAGGATTCAGCAATCATTTCTCGAATGTTTTATAAACATTAAGCTCATTAGCTCAGCTGCTAATATTCATGGTCTTTAAGCTGATAGACATGATGCATAAAGGGGCTTGTGAAATGCTGTGTGATTGGCGGGAACTTTCACACCGCGTTGAGGATATTCTCCGCCCTTGCAGCCTGAGAGCTGCTATCAAGCAATGTTGGATAGCGACTAAGAGAACAACGTTTTCAAAACAGCCGTTTTAAAGCTCCATGTTGAATTACTCGATCCTGAAAAGGGAACAGAGATTATTAGAAAGAACAAAGATAAATAGATTCATCTGATTGCTTTTCCGAAAAGGGGGGGAAGCCATGGATCAGCAAAAAGAAAAAACAGACTCCATGTACACAGTACTCAATTCACATGGAAAGATACTTTATGCTTCAGCAAATACCATTGATTTAATGGGTGTTAAGAATGATGAGCTAATTGGAAATTATTTTTCTGACTTTGTACATAGTGAAGATGTTCAGACACTGGAAAGTTACATGCAGAATCAGCATCATATGGATCTTTGTACTTTCAGGATGCGATGTGGAGATGATTTTGTGTGGGCAAAAGCTACGCTGGATTACATCAGGAGTATGATTGGGGATGGAAACCGGGAAGAAATCGTCCTAAAAGTTATTCATTGTAATGGAAAGCAGAGAATACCAAACGAGCAGTGGATAATAAATGCGGATGGAATGGATGAAAAAAGATATTTAAATAATTTGCCAAGCCCGCTTTTAATTACTGTAAATGGAATTATTCAATATGCGAATAAGGAAGCCATAGCACTCTTAAATGCAGGGACTGATGATTCCAAACTCATTGGACTCAATTCTCTTGAGCTGATTCAGGATGAATACAGGGAGATATTCCGAAACCGTATAGAGCGGCTCCAAAAAGGCGGCAAGATCGGCACTGTGGAGCAAACATGGAGACGACTTGATGGGGTCCCGATTGAAATTGAGGTGAAGACCTCCTCCATACAATATGAACATAAACGAGCTGAGCTTGTTGTTCTGCTTGATATTTCTGCCCGCAAACGTTTTCAGAAGATCCTGCAGAAAAGCCGTGAACGCTATCAGAGGCTTATACAAAATTCATTGGACACCATCGCGGTCATCCATCGGAATAAATGGGTATTTATCAATGAATCCGGTGTCAAGCTGTTCCAGGCTTCAGGGTATCAGGATATGCTCGGGAAGAATTACTGCCATTTCATGGAGGAAGAACAGGAGAAGATTGCGCAAAAGCTAATTAAAGAAATTCTGATTGGCCAATCAGATTCCGAAATAGGAGAAGTGATCTGGAGAACATATGAAAACAGGCTGATCTATACAGAAATGGTCTGCATCCCAACTTCTTATTTCGGAGAGCCTGCCGTACAAGTGATATTGAGGGATTTATCCGAAAAGAAGAAGACCGAAGAACTAATGCTGAGATCTGAAAAATTATCTGTAGCCGGACAGCTTGCTGCTGGCATTGCCCATGAAATTCGAAACCCTCTCACAGCGATTAAAGGGTTTTTACAGTTAATGAGGACTAAAGAAAGAAGCAGCGACCAGTACTTTGATATCGTCTTTGGGGAATTAAACCGCATCGAGCTCATTTTGAGCGAGCTTCTGGTCCTTGCAAAGCCTCAGAACAGCATGTTTATTGAAACGGATTTGAAGAAGCTTATATTAGAAGTAACAACGTTGCTTGAGACTCAGGCAAATTTGAACGGTGTTTTTATTGAAAACGTCCATTCGGAGGATGAATCCATCCTTTTTGGTGATCCAAACCAGCTTAAACAGGTCTTTATAAATTTAATCAAAAATTCCATTGATGCGATGCCAAAGGGCGGAAGAGTAAAAATTTGCACAAGTTTGAATCAAAATCAAATTAAAGTTACCGTTCAGGATGAAGGGGAGGGCATTCCCGAAGCCGTCCTTAAAAAAATGGGAGATCCGTTTTTTACAACGAAGGAAAAAGGAACGGGACTTGGATTAATGATTACGTATAATATTATTGAAAATCATTTTGGAAAGGTTAGCCTTGCCAGTGAGAAAGGAAAAGGAACAATCTTTACAATCTGGTTCCCAATAAAAGAAGGACGCCCGGTATAAAATGAGCGTCCTTTTTTATTGATCTGTTAAAGCCTGGTGCTGTTTTTAACGCCTGCAGCGGAAATCAACAGACAAATTTAACTGTATTAAACCGGCTGAACCACATGGCGGATATAGTGATCCAAGCGGTCCATCCCCTTCTCTAGTTCTTCCATTGAATAAGCATAGGAAATGCGGACAAATCCTTCTCCGTACTTTGAAAAAGCACTTCCCGGAACGACAGCCACCCCGCCGTCGCTTACAAGGGATAGCGCAAAATCAAATGAGGAGAGTCCGAACTTTTTAATCGAAGGGAAAATATAAAAAGCTCCAGTAGGCCTCGCTGTCTCGATACCCATTTTTATAAGCCTTCCGTATACATACTCCATTCTTTTTCGGTACTGGTCACGCATGATTAGGGCATCATCTATTCCATTTGTCAGCGCTTCAAATGCAGCTTTTTGTGAAATTGATGAAGCGCATGATACGTTGTACTGATGAACCTTCAGCATGTGCTTTGCTATTTCTTTACGTGCAAAAACGAATCCAATCCTCCACCCCGTCATGCTATGGGATTTAGAAAGCCCATTAATGACGATGGTCTGCTCAGGAAGCATGGATGCTATGGAGGAATGGGCATCGGTAAAGACTAGCTCACTGTATATTTCATCAGAAAGAACAAAAATATCTCTGCCTCTTAACAGCTGGGCGATTTTTTCAAGCTCCTCTTTTTCAAGTGTCATACCGGTTGGGTTAGAGGGGTACGGCAGGATGACGCATCTCGTTCGATCTGTCAGCCGCGCTTCAATTTGCTCAGCTGTCAGCTTAAATTGAGTTCTCGTCGTATCAGCATGGACCGGAATGGCACCGCATAGCTTTATAATCGGCTCGTAGCCTGGATATACCGGACCGGGCAGGATAACCTCGCTGCCTTCAGCTAGGATGGTCCTCAGAGTAAGATCAATCGCCTGGCTGGCGCCGGCTGTTACAATCATTTCGTCCTCTGGCCGGTAGGAAAGCTTATATTTTTTAAATAAATAATCACTGGCTGCTTTTCTAAGCTCTAAAAACCCTGCATTATGGGTGTAAGAAGTAAAATTATCATCAATTGCTTTTTTAGCTGCCGCTTTTACATGATGAGGAGTGAAAAAATCAGGCTGGCCAATCGTTAGCGACACGACATCATCATAGTCTGCCACTAAATTGAAAAATTTTCGGATTCCTGACATTTCAAGTTCTTTCACTCTCGGCTGGATTAAATGTTCCATACAATCACCTTTTCTTCCTCGTGCTTATGTCTCATTTTAACAAATCTTATCGGGGATTTGTAAAGATAAACTTTTTCGCTGCTAAAGTCCTCCTTACAATGGAGTCCAATCATATGTATACTTAAGAAAGATGGTTTAATTCCAGCATGAAAGGGTAAATTCATATGGAATAAAACTGTGAATCGGAGTTGGAGCAATTGATTAGAACCGTAGCCGTAACCAACACAGGGGATGTAGTATACGATTTGCCGCTAAGTTCTTTAAAGAAAGAAGATTATAAGTGGTACTGGGTTGATTTTCAAGAACCAACTGAAAAAGAAATCCAGCTGCTTTCGAAATTTTTCCGTTTTCATCCATTAGCGATTGAAGACTGCGTTGAATTTACCCAGAGACCTAAGATGGACTTTTACGATGGATATTTTTTTCTTGTTCTTCATGCAATCCATCAAAAAACCCTTGATGCAGAGGAAGTTGACTTGTTCGTAAGTGATCAATATCTTGTTTCCTTCCATAAAAAACCTATAAGGGAAATCAGCAATATGTTTCTCCGCGTCAAAAAGGACGCTGCGATGCAGGCCGGACCTCTCCAAATTATGTATCAAATTCTAGACAAACTTGTCGACGATTACTTCCCTCCTGTTTACCGTCTGGAGGATGTATTAAATTCACTTGAGGATAAAACTGAGGAAAGAACAATCAGCTCGATTATGGAAGAGGTCTTCAGCATCAGAACGGATTTATCAAGTGTTCGCAGGAGTATTATCCCTATGAGGGATTTACTGTATAGAATGATTTCTTCAACGAAGCTGAACGGATTGAAGGAGAAAGAAATTTATTTGCAGGACGTTTATGACCACTTGCTGAAGCTCGTTGAAATGATTGATGCAAATAGGGAACTGACTGCCGATATTCGGGACAGCTACCTTTCAATCAGTTCAGATAAAATGAACCGGATTATGATGACGCTGACAGTGATGTCATCCATATTTCTTCCTCTCACATTCATTGCAGGGCTTTACGGGATGAATTTTCAATACATGCCTGAGCTGCAGGGAAGAAACAGTTATTTCATCGTTATAGGTATTATGATTGTAATCGCTCTGCTCATGATTGGATTCTTTTGGAAGGTCGGCTGGCTACGCTATAAAAAATCTAAGTTTTAACTGTTTCTCATAGGTGAGAAATTAAATATCCCTCTTAAGAAGGTGAAAATTGTGCTTCCAGATGATGCCTATCTTACACCGGAAGAGAAAATACTTGTTGTAAAGCTCAGAAGTGAAATGTTTAATGCAATGACCTTAGAGCATATGAAATTTTATAAAGCAGAAATGGAAAAAATCTATGAACAAGCTGAGCGCAGAGAAGCTTTTAAAGAAAAAATGAAAAAGATGGAAGAAGAAATTCGGTCTCACGTTTAGAGAGACCGAATTTTTTTATTTAGCAGAAGGGTGTGATTTTCTGGCGGCCGAATTAGCTGTTTTTGCTTCAGCTGAAAATTCTGTATCTGTAATTGCTTTTGTGTGCTGCAGGCCGGATTTCGATTTGCGGTTTCTCTTTGTCATGATGATCCCTCCTTTCATTAACTATGATGGCCAGATCCTCAAATCATTTTACTGGTAAAAGAAAGGTGAATTTCATGTGCCGCCGTTAAAAGCTGCTTATTTCAAGTATAATAAAGATAATAGATCAAAGCGGGGGGCATGTATGATTAGAATAGCGATTATCGGTCAATCTGGAGTTATACCTGAGGAAATATGCACAATTGCTGAGGAAGCAGGAGCTGAGGTTGCGAAAAGAGGGGCTGTTCTCCTTACAGGCGGCGGGAGCGGGGTCATGGAGCATGCTTCAAAGGGGGCTAAAGAAGCAGGGGGACTTGTTATCGGTATCTTAGCCGGCGATAAGACAGATGTGGCAAATGATTATTTGGATATCCCTATTACGACAGGCCTGGGCTTTGATTATCGCAGTCTCATACTCGTTCATTCCTGTGATGCGATCATTATGATCAGGGGAGGGAACGGAACTCTCGGTGAGTTGTCAGCAGCTTATATGAATAGTAAGCCGGTCGTTATCGTCGAAACCTCGGGAGGCTGGGCAGCTAAGATAAAAGATGCTGCATTTGAAGGCAGCTATCTTGATGAACGGAGAACCGTGGAAATGCATTATGCCCATTCCGGAAAAGCAGCTGTTAAAAGAGCATTCGAACTCCTTGATCTGAAACGGGATACTGTGAAAAATACGGGACTTACCGGAGATTAAGGAGCTTGAAATGGGCAAAAAAAACAGGCTGATGGGTAAACCCAATCAGTCTGTTTTTTGTATTAGAAGCAAGTAAATGAACTGATCTGGCGGAGATCAATGCCAAAGTAGCCCCATTGTCTAAAGCCTGGGAACCATCTGAATCCTGCTGTAGAATTTCTGCCGACAAATGTTGGATAGAACCAGAATTGCTGTCCGTTATTCAGCCATACATAAGTGTTTCTGTATAAACACCTGCGGATTCCACCAGGGTCAACAGCAAAAGCAGTTGCCTGCTGCTGTGGGGTGAAACCAGGGGGTGGACCTGGAGGCTGTCCCTGCCCTTGTCCTTGACCAGGAAATCCACCACCTCCTGGCGGTGGCGGAGGTGGTGGCATCATTTGACGGTCAAATGGATTGAAAGCATAGGAATATGGATCGTATGCGTTAGGAGCGTATGGATAAAATTCATAGGGATTTGCTAAATAGGGATACATAAATTTCCTCCTTCTTGAGGGAAAGTGTAGTCAATGTACCCTATGCATAAATTCAATAATGGGTGTTTGCCCGCCTGAATTTACATATGAACTTTTTGCTTTGGAGAATATTGAAAGTAGCAGCTGTGATGAATCGATTTGCACTTCTTTTTGGTCTGTGCAGCCGCGTTGCTCAATTCTTCGCTTGATGAAAAGTGCATCGTTTGATTTGTTACAACTGCGATGGAAAGGCTTACGAGGGGAATTTCCTCATACACATTTTTTCTGGATAGCCCAACGGTATATCCGCGGTCCCAGTCCTCCTCTTCGTAATACTTTTTTGCCACAACAGTAAACTCATTGATAATATTTTTGCAAAGCTGCTCGTACCCGAAATGCGGTACGACGGCAAGAAAGTCGTCACCGCCAATATGGCCTAAAAAAGCGTTTTCGTTTTTTTTGAAAAAAAGATATTTGATTAGAATATTGGCTGTCTCTTTTATAAGAAGGTCACCCCTCTTAAAACCAAACAAATCATTATATTCTTTAAAATGATCCAGGTCTGCATAAAGAAGGGAAAAAGGATGCTCCGTACTAATGATTTCGTTAAGCTTCTGCTCAATGAGCACATTTCCGGGCAAACCGGTGAGCGGGTTCGTCCACGTGGCAAGATCGGCTTGGACTTCTGCAAATTTGATGAGGAGATTCCTGATGCTGATAATTCCGGAGTATTTACCTTCTGAAGTCACAATAATGTAATCATAAAGATGCTGCTCTTCGCGGTTCATGGCAAGAGAGCTTACCTCGGTTATGCTGTCTTCCTGGTCTACAATCAGAGGCTTGGAGTCCATAATTAATTCAATAGGGCGCCCCATAAAAAGATCATACCCATATTTGGCTGAAAGCTTGTGGTTATAGCGGGATTTCATCACGAGTCCAATTGGGCGGTCATTTTTTAAGACAACAATCCCTTGGGCGGAAGGCTGTTCTTCAAATATGGAACCGGCGGTTTGGGTTTTGACATCCCCTGTAATAACCGGTGCTTTTTCGGTTATTTCTCCAATCTTTATCATGAGCATGACTCCTTGACTAGTTCGCGTTGTGCATTAATTACTACTATTTTACTATAAGGCTCGACAAAATTATATTAATTTTATGTAAAGAAAGGAAAAGTTCCTTGCTATTATAAAAAACCAGCTCTTTATTAGAGAGCTGGTCGATTGAATGACTATTTAGCCTGTTTAACAGGAGTTTTAGTGTTCTGCTGCAGGCTGCCTGGTACTTCGAGTCTGGCGTTAGGCATAAGTGCAACAAAAACGAGAGCAAGAACGCCTGCAGCCAGGGACCACATAAACATTTCCGAAATGGATCCAGCCATAGCATCCTGAATGGCAGAGAGTACATTAGGCGGCATTTGCTCCCTTGCTTCAGGGGAAAGCATAGCTCTAGAATCCCCTGTAGGGCTGAATTTTTCGAAATTAGGCATTGTTTTTTTCAATTCATCCATTAAAAGATTATTTTGCAGGGTTCCAAATACGGTTACACCAAGTGTCATACCAATCGTACGGAAAAAGGCGTTCGTGGAGTTTGCTGTTCCGCGCTGTCTCATGCTGATGCCATGCACAGAAGCCATACTGAGCAGCGGGAATGAAAATCCAACGCCAAGCCCTAAAATCACCATATAAATGGTTAAATATACTCTTGGAGTATCTGCTGAAAGCGTGCCAAGGAGAAACAGGCCGGCAATGAACAGAACAGCCGAGATCAGCATCAGGCTGCGATAGGAGGTCTTCGATGCAAAACCTCCTCCAGCCTGGCTGCCTGCAACACTTCCAAGCATCATAGGCATTAGGATAAATCCTGCATTAGTTGCAGATCCTCCATAAACGCCCTGTACAAAAATCGGAATGAATATTGTGCCCAGAATAAAAGCGGATCCGTAAAAGAATCCCGCTGCCTGACTGGCTGCGAACAGCCTGTTCTTAAATAAATCGAATGGAATGACAGGGTCTGAGGCTTTTCTTTCAACAAATATAAATGATATAAGCAAAATGGCAAAACCGGCAATCAGACCCGCCATTAACGGGGAATTCCAAGGAATTTCATCTCCGCCAAGCTCGAGTGAAAACATAAGGCATAATACAGAAGCTACGAGCAGGGAGGCCCCAGCCCAGTCAATTTTCTGCTTCCTGCGTTCAAGTGATTCGAAATAAAATTTTACGACTAGGAAAAAAGCAATCAGGCCAAGAGGAATGTTTACATAAAATACCCAGCGCCAATTTAGAAAATCCGTTAAATAGGCTCCGAGAAGCGGACCGAATACACTGGATATTCCAAAAACAGCTCCAAACAAACCTGACATTTTACCCCGTTTTTCAGGAGGGAAAATATCGAACATAATCGTAAATGCAATCGGCATTAGCGCACCTCCGCCAATCCCCTGAATAGCACGGTAAATACTTAGCTGCGCCATATCCTGAGCGGTGCCGCAAAGAATAGATCCGATAATAAAGATGGTTAATCCTGCAATGAAAAATCTTTTTCGGCCGTACATGTCAGAGAGCTTGCCGAAAATAGGCATCCCCGCAACACTTGCAATCATGTAGGCTGATGTTACCCATATAAATTGATCCAATCCTCCCAGATCCCCTACTATGGTTCCCATCGCGGTAGCCACGATTGTGTTATCCATCGCGGCCATTAAAATCCCAAGCAGGAGACCCGTGACAACAAGGCCCTTTTTGCTTTCTTTCATATTGTTTGCTCCCTTAAAATAAAGTGTCTTTCCATTTGAATTATGAATTGATTATCCAAATTTGTACAGAAAGGAATGGGCAAACCCGCAATTATTTTTTCTTATCCAATTTTTTGTACGGCTTAAAGGAAATTCATGATATATTTTGAAAGTATTATGATGGACGGAGGTAGCGAGTGCTCATTTATTTAAAACCACTTATCGTTAACATGGCCATTCTGTTTTCATTTACTTTTAACGCCAATTTAATGTTTCCCTTTCACTCAAGGAAAAAAATCAAGGTGAAGCAGCAGATTATATATGGACTTATCAGCGGATTTGGCGCAATGCTCTGCATGCTATATCCAATTGAAGACCTGGGGGAAACATTTTTTGATTTCAGAATGATTGCCATACTGATTGTTACGCTATATTCTGGATGGCTGGCGGGCGGAATTGCCTTGCTTTTTGTATGTGCCGTCCGCTACGGCTTTGGAGGAGAATTCGTTTTTGTTGGAATTTTCATAAATGCGGCTGCCTATGCAGCGGGATTGCTTTTTAGAAGAATCTTTCTGAAATCCAAGGTTCGTCTTATTGCGGGAGCTTTTATTACGTTACTTTATTTCTTCTTCTATATATGGATTGTTTCCCGTTTTATCACGTTTTTGCGCATTGACTTTTATATGATTTATTTCGTGTTTTTCTTTGCGGTTACGATGGCGGTCATCGCTATTATTGAAGCCCTTATCCGTATAAACCGGAACCTGGACAATATGATATACCTTGATAAATTAACAACAATCGGGCAGATGGCTGCATCCATTGCGCATGAAATCCGCAATCCGATTACCGCTGTAAGAGGTTTTATTCAGTTTTTGCAGGAAGATACAACCGACCAGAAGCTGATGGAGTTCTCTCCGCTAATTCTGAGTGAACTCGACCGTACGAATAAAATTATTACAGATTATTTAAAGCTAGCGAAACCATATGAATTTTCGCTTTCAAGAGTGAAAATCGATGAGTTGATGCGTGATTCAGTTGAGCTGCTTAAACCGCTTGCTATCTATGAAAATACTGAAATAAAATTGGAACTGGTTCCAAGTAACGATGTTGTAGGAGATGCTGAGCATTTAATGCAGGCAATCATGAATGTGCTGAAGAACTCAATCGAATCCATCGAGGGAGGGGGCCGGATCACTGTAGCTAAAAAACCGGATTACTTTAATGGCAAAGTGATTGTCACAATTGCTGATACCGGCAAGGGAATGACGGAGGAACAGCTTCAGAATATCGGTTTGCCATTCTATACAACGAAAACAAAAGGTACGGGTCTTGGAACGATGATTACGAGCCGCCTCATTCACGATATGGACGGAGAAATTGAATACACCAGCAAGATAAATGAAGGAACAGTAGTCACAATTACCTTAAAAGCTTATACCAGCTTGACTTAATAATATTTCTTTTTATTAACAAGCACATTCGTGTGGAGGAATCAGGATGAATCAATTGGAAGAATCTAGGTTGATGGTGGATTGGGTGGAGCAATTAAATGAAGTGAAGGAAGAACTTTTTTTCATGCCGATTCAAGAAGGAAAATGCTCTCCTGCTGAAATTTTTGCTCATTTGACGGCTTGGGATCAATATACTCTTGAACAGCATTTTGAGAGCATAGGAGAGGGAATGGTACAATTTGATCCGTTTCCTGACTTTGATTCATTTAATGCCAAGGCAGCAGCCCAGGCGAGGAATGGAGCTGACAAATCGCAGTTAATCAGAGAATTTATGGAAACAAGACTGCGCATTATACAATATGTTGAGAGTATGCCGGAGGAAAAGCGGAAGCAGTCTTTTTGGATTGGAAGTCATAGGTTCACTATCGAATCTTATATAGAGGATTTTTTAGAGCACGACCGCCATCATAGAAAGCAGATCGATAAAGCTGTGGGTATAGAAGAAATGTAAAAGCCGCCAAAAAATGGCGGCTTTTACTATACAGAATGAAAGATCATGCTTGCTAAAAAGAGCAAGGCAATTATATATAATGGAAAAGCGATTTCCTTTGAACGTTTCATCGCCATTTTCAAAATAGGATAAGCAATAAAACCGAAAGCCATTCCATCTACAATACTGTATGTGAGGGGAATCAGAGCAATAATCAGGAATGCAGGAAAGCTTTCAGAGAAATCCTGCAAGTCGATGTTCTGGATGTTCTGAATCATTAGTCCCCCGATTAAAATCAGAATTGGGGCAATCGCGGTATCAGGTATCAGTTTAATATAAGGCAGGAAAAGCAAGGATGCCAAAAATAATAAACCTGTCGTTATAGCGGTCAGCCCGGTTCTTCCGCCGGCAGATATTCCAGCAGCAGATTCAACGGTGCTTACCGTTGGACTTGTTCCTAAAAAACCTGATGTAATGGCTGAAATGGAATTCGCCTGAAGCGAACGTTTGAAACGGTCACCTCGTTTAATCATAGCAGTATGACCATGAACGAGTCCTACGTTTTCAAAAACGATAACCATAGTCAAAGAAAAAACACCGATCCAGAAAGCAAGGTCCGCTATTCCAGTGAATGAGATAGACCCAAGCACTTCAATGTAGCTGCTGAATCCTTTGGAACGTTCAGATGGCATTCCCGTGTTAAACAATCCGAAAGAAAAGGCAATCAATGTTCCTGCAAGTATGCTGATCAGGAAATGTCCCGGCACACCTCTGGCAAAAAGGACAACTGTCACAATCAGGGTCAATATCGATGCTATAACAGCAGGATCCGTTAAGTCCCCAAGCCGGACGAACGTTGTTTCGCTCGCTTGCACAAGACCTGCTTTTTGAAGACCGATAAAGGTAAGGAAAATTCCAATTCCTACGGTGATGGCTTCTTTCAGAGAGGAGGGAATGGAAGCGGTTAGAAGCTCTGTCAGTTTTGTGAATGAAACGGCTGCAAACAGCGCCCCTGATATCACCACTACTGCCAATCCCTGCTGCCAGGGAATCCCCATTGATTGACAAATGGTATACGTAAATAATGCATTTACGCCCATGCCAGGTACTAAAATGATGGGGGTGTTTCCTATCAGTCCCATTAGCAGGCACCCTATAAAAGATGCGAGTACAGTGGCAATCATTCCTGCTTCAAGCGGAATGCCTGCATCTGAGAGAATAGATGCATTCACGGCAATAATGTAAACCGCTGTCAAGTACGATACAAGACCTGCGAGTACTTCCCGTTTAAACGTTGTTTCATTTTCTTTAAGCTGAAAAATTGATTTCAACAGTAATCCTTCCTTGTTTGTCATCCCTCGACCCAACCCGTACAATCGGCGATATGCCAATTCACATTAAGCATTATATCAGGAGGCCGCTGTTTTTGCACCTTCGTTTTTCACCAGTTATTGAAAAAGAATGTTAAAACTCCGTAAAGAGACAGGAAGCAGGACCGGTTGTATCGAATCATTCAAAGTTAGCCTATTCTGTTGGAGGTGCTGTATCCATGCCTGAAATCAAGACCGCTTCAAATAAGGGATCTATGCTTAAGTCATCCTGGCCCATCTTCTTTTCCTTGCCAGTCTTATCCTGGGCCCTTTATGATTTTGCCAATACCATTTTCTCCTCCAATATGATCACGATATTTTTCCCCTTCTATTTGGAAGAAGCGATCGGAAGCAGTGAAAGAATGGATCAGATTGCGAGTACGTTTCTTTCTTATGCAAATGCCGCAGCTGGGATGTTTCTTGTATTGTTTTCACCGCTGTTTGGTGTTGAAATTGACCGGACCGGCAAAAAGAAAACATATATCATCCGATTTACTGCTGTAACGGTCCTATGTACGGTGCTTATGGGAATCTTTGGTTCGGTCAAGCTGCCCGGAAGCCTGCTCGGTTTACCTGCTTCACTTGGTATGGTCGTCATCCTTTTTATCCTTGCAAAATTCTTTTATTCATCCAGTCTCATTTTTTACGATGCTATGATTACGGATGTGAGTAATGCGAAGAGCCTGCCGATCATTTCAGGGTTTGGGGTAGCGGTTGGTTATGTGGGAACCCTTGCAGGTCTGACTGTTTATCCATTCATAGGCGGTGAAAATTTTCATCTCGCCTTTATTCCAACGGCCATTCTCTTTGCTGTATTCACCCTGCCGCTTCTTTTTTTTACTAAGGATCAGCCCATACATAATCAGGAGCAGAAAAAGCATTTCATGAGCGGGTATAAAGAAATTTTTGAAACATTCAATGATTTGAAACGATACCGGCCTGCTTTTTTGTTTATGATTGCTTATTTTTTCATTAATGATGCTCTTGCGACGGCAATTGCGATGATGGCAATTTATGCGAAAACCATCGTCGGCTTCTCAAACAGCCAGTTCATTTTGCTTTACCTCGTTTCTACGATAGCAAGTATTGGCGGCTCCTTTCTATTTGGATTTATCACAAAAGCGCAAGGCGCAAAAAGAGCGGTTATGGCAGTAGGCTTTATCCTGATTGCTGCGCTTCTAATTGCTGTGGCAGCAACTGAGCAGTGGATGTTCTGGATGGCAGGAAGCTTATTCGGCATATCACTTGGAGCGGTTTGGGTAACATCGAGAACGCTTATTGTGGAACTTACCCCTGAGGAAAAACGCGGACAATTTTTCGGTTTATTTGCTTTCTCCGGGAAAGTATCATCGGTAGTGGGACCATTCATTTATGGCACGATTACACTGCTCCTCGCTGATTATGGCGATTTGGCAAGCAGGGCAGCACTGGCTTCATTAATGGTCATGGCTGCTGCGGGATTAGTCATTCATAACCGTATACCATACACACGGCCATCGCTATTGGATTAGAACATGCCTCCTCCTGCATATACATGAAGTGATAAGCACCCGGGAGGACGTGAAAGGCATGGCGCGCAAGGCTTGGGGAATTGATTCTGCCAAAAAGGCAGATCAGGACTTATATAATTGTGTGAAAAAATATTACGGTACCCCTGCATACTGGGGAAGGTACTTGGCTGATGTTCCGGGAGTATCCAGAGGATTATCCAAGCTTGAGATAAGTTTTATTCACAGCAAGGGTATAAAGGTTTTGCCGATTTATAACGTCTTTGATCAAGCAATACAATATGATAAAGGAGCGATCGCTGTCCGAAATGCTGTATTTCATGCCCGGCGTCTGGATATTGCAGAGGGTACAGTCATTTTTGCTAATATCGAGCATTTTTTCTCGGTACAGCCGGAATGGATTGCAGCGTGGGCTGAAAAAATGTCAGAAACCGGCTATCGTCCAGGATTTTATCATGATCCGGTTAAAGGAGATTTTTCTGAAGCGTATTGCGCTGCTGTTAGTAAAAACAGTAAAATTGCCAATCAGAGTATCCTTTGGAGTACAAGGCCTGAAACGGGAACAAGCAAGGAATATGAGGCACCTCCGTTTAATCCTGCAAAGCCTCCGTGCAAAGGGAATGTCTGGATTTGGCAATATGGAAGAGACGCTAAAAACTGCCCGATTGATACAAATCTAGCAGATGACCGCCTTTTAAAATATTTATATTAATGCTGTTAAGTTCAGATACTTCATCTCTAAGCAAAAACAGCCGATATAATCGCTATAACAGTCAATGGAAGGAAGAACAGCATGGATATGAACAAAGGAATATTACTTGACAGCGGGACAAATGAATTGGAATTGGTTGAGTTTCTAATTGGAGAAAACCGCTTTGGTATTAATGTAATAAAAGTTAAAGAAATCATTCAGCCTGCTGAAGTAACAGTGGTGCCTCATTCTCATCCAAATATTGCAGGAATTATGGAACTCCGGGGTGAGGTGCTTCCTGTAATTCATACAGCAAAAGCTCTAAATTTACCTGATCAAGAACCAACGAGAGCCGACAAATTTATTGTTACCGAGTTTAATAATCAAAAACTCATTTTTCACGTTCATGGAGTTACACAAATTCATCGGGTTACATGGGATCACATTGAGAAGCCTTCGTCCATGTACCAGGGACTTGAAGCTCATGTTACAGGAGTGGTTCAGCTAAATGAGAAAATGGTATTAATGCTGGATTTCGAAAAAATAGTGGTAGATATTGATCCGTCTTCAGGCTTGACAATAGACAGGATAAAGAAGCTTGGAAAAAGAGAGCGATCCGGCAAGAAAATAGTGGTTGCAGAAGATTCTCCGATGCTGAGGAAGCTTTTGAAAGAAACGCTGGAAGAGGCTGGATTTTCAGAAGTGGAGTTTTTCGAAAACGGAAGAGATGCGCTTGAATTTCTTGAGAATATGGCGTCTGCTGACGGCCCGATGCGTGATCGCATTCAGCTTGTTATCACGGATATTGAGATGCCGCAGATGGACGGGCATCATTTGACAAAGAGGATTAAAGAGAACACCAGGCTGCAAGAGCTTCCGGTCATTATTTTTTCTTCCTTAATTACAAACGATTTAATGCATAAAGGTGTAAAGGTTGGAGCTGCTGCTCAGGTAAGCAAACCAGAGATTGATAAGCTGGTTGCATTAATTGATCAATTTATCTTATAGTTAGGCTATGCTAGAGAATGATACTATAATAAGGCGATTTTTTACATAGGTATTTACTATGCTTAATCTTCTTCGAATCAGAGAGAAGGAAATTAAAAAATCTGACCTGCACTAGATTCCGCTTTTAACTGGATTTTTCTTCAAAGCTGCACATGATTAAGAAAGAGAGGATGGGATGTGGATGATAAGCGAAGCGAAGAGGTTTGCAGAATTTGCGCATAGGGGCCAGGTGCGCAAATTGTCCGGAGTCCCATACTTTGTTCACGTTGAAAACACCGCGACCATCCTGCTCAAAGCAGGAGCTTCTGAGGAATTAGTCGCAGCAGGATATCTTCATGATATTGTGGAAGATACAGATACTAAACTCGATGATATTAAAGAAAAATTCGGATCTGCTGTGGCAGCACTGGTGGCCTTTAATACGGAAGATAAAACAAAATCCTGGGAAGAACGCAAACAAGCTACAATTGATCACGCAGCATCCGCAAGCCTGGAAGAAAAAATGCTGTTAGCTGCAGATAAATTAGATAATCTTAAAAGCATAGATCATGAGATAATAAAATACGGGGATCAGGTGTGGCAGCACTTTAGCAGAGGGAAGGAACAGCAGGCTTGGTATTACAGCCAGGTTGTGCAGCAGCTGTACGCAAATTTAAAGCCAGAAGAGGTTCCTACGTATTTTTATTCGCTTCAAAGGCTTCAGAAGAGGCTGTTCTCTGAGACAATAAAGTAAAGCCGCGCAAATGATTGCGCGGCTTTTTAATAATGTTCGCCAAGTTTTTTAAATACAGGTTTCACGTATGTACGGGCTTGCTGCACGGGCTTACTTGTCTTTTCTTCCCTTATTCCAGTATACATCTGAAGCAAATCTTTTGCTTTTTGCAATGACAAATGGGTTTTAGGGTTGCGATACGATTGGTTGAGTGCACCTAAGTGCGGTAGTTGATGAAAATCTTCTTTTGTAGGGGGCATGTGAAAGTAATAGGAGCCTGCACATACTAAAACATCAGACTGCTGTTTGCTGAATTTGGGGTTTTGAGAAAAGTGGAGCCCTCTCTTTTCGGCCTTGCCTTCAGAAATTAATTTTATCAGGGCTTTTTTCTTTAAAAAATAAAGGAATTTAGGGTTTGTAGCTGTTTTTGCATGACGGTTAACGGTATATATGGCTTTTGCAATATTGTCAGCTGTCATGGGCAGGGATTGTTCCTTCTGTCTATCCATCATACGAAATCTCCTTAATATTCCATTTATAATAACTGGTTTAGTACAATTATACGGAACCTTGAAATAAATGCAACCAGGGAGGAGAATCACGAACTAACTTCTTCCCCCAAATAACCTTGATTTTCCATGTGCTCTAAAAACAGGTCAGTATATTTCGGATCCCACTGTGTACCTTTTCCTTCACGGAGAATAGAAAGGGCTTTGGAGACCGGCATACCTTTACGGTAGGGACGGTCAGAGGTCATGGCATCATAGGCGTCAGCAACCGCAAGAATTCTGCCGAATTTAGGGATGTTCTCGCCCTTAAGCCCCTCTGGATACCCTTTGCCATCATATCTTTCATGATGGTATTTGACACCTGGAATTAGGGGAGCCATTGCAGAAGCCGGCTCTACATTGGCGAGAATATTTGCTCCAATGACCGGATGAAGCTTAATTTCTTCAAATTCCTCTTCTGTAAGCCTTCCGTCTTTTAATAAGATACTGTCCTTTATTCCGATTTTGCCGATATCATGCAGCAGGGCGGTTTTCTTCAGCAAATCTAATTCTTCTTTACTCATACCCGAATGTTCACCAATAATAAACGCGTATTCGGCAACCCGGATGGAATGGCCCGCTGTATATAGATCCTTTGCATCTAAAGTCATAGCAAGAGTCCTGAATAGACTTTCCGTCAGAAGACTGTTTATACGGTCCTTTGCTTTCAGTCCTTCCAGCATCTGATTATAGCCAGCGATAAGCCGGGAGAATTCATCTGAATAAACTTCATTCCGGTATTCATATTTTCCTTTTTTAACGAGACGCATTCCTTTCTCAAGGCTTGCTATCGGTTCGCCTATATCCTTCAGCAAGAGAAAACATACAAAGGATGAAAATGCAATGGACATAAACATAACAATTGCTGCCCAGCTCCAGTACTCCTGGGTCATTTCAGCAGCAGCCTCGGAAAGGTGTACTTGGGTTGCCAAACTGAAGAGGAGGAGGGGGAAAATGCCGATATATATGGCCGTGAATAAAACCTTGCTTCGAATGGATGTATATATCTTGGAAGGCTGTGCCAAATCCTGATCATACAGCATGAGTGCCCTTTTTCTAAGGTCATAAAGCAAAGGCTTGATGGAACTGGTCGTCAGAAAATATTCGATGACACTATGCATACCGGCTATAAGAATGGCCCCAACCATTGCAAGTATCATATAGTACGATGGAAAGCTGAATAAACCTAATTGATACAAATAGACAGCTAGGGAGAAACCAGGCAGTGAAAAGCCAAGCAAATGGGGGATATTGATCCTGAAGATTGTACGCAAAGGAAATCTGTGTACTTGATCAAATGCTTTTTTGATTTCCTCTAGAGAAGCATCATGCTGGAGACCTGTTTTGATCGGTATTAGCTGGAACTTAAGAAACACAATATCGGAAGCGATCATACACAGAAAAGAAATCATCATAATACCAAACAAAAGAAGTATTTCTTTTGGAGTGATTGAAATGGTAGAAAAAATAAAAACAGAGCCTACACCAAAAACTGCAATCAGTGAGCCGGCAATATAGTTCGAAATTACCTTTTTAATAAAATTTGCATAAGTCTTCAATATTTCACAACCTTTGGAAGCAATAGCATGATATCCCTAATTATACTAAATTCGACAAGGATATTCATTACTAAAAATAATAAAAAAACGGCTGATATCGAATCAGCCGTCTATTATATAGTGTTCATTGTTTTTTTAGCTTTTTTTTCGCGGAGATTTTTCCGTTTTTCTTCCAGGTCTGCCTGCTCGCTGAGTTTAGGGAGCGTTAGCGCATAGAAGATAAAAACAAGAAAAATTACGGAAGCCATTCCATAATAAATATAATCAATCGTTTCAATGAATTTAGGGAAAACAAGAGCGATGAATCCTAAAGTCAGTGATTGTGCTGTCATCATAAGCGGATCAATCCATCCGCTTACTCTTCCCATTAGCTTAGGATTCACAATTTTAGGCATCCAGCCGCCAATTGCAATATTTATCGGACCTAAGCATATGCCAATAAAGAAAACAGCTGTTAAGTATACCCATAAATGGTCGGTAAAGCCCAGAAGAACAATGAGTGCTGAAGCCGCCAGGATGGGAACGATCATCATGAGGTGAGGTTTAATTCTTTTTTCAATGAATGTTGCAATCGCACTGCCGGCAAGAAGGCCGACTCCGAGCGATATGGCAAAAAATGAAGCATACCATTCGTAATTTTCAGGTGATAACTTGTATTTCATTGTAAACATCGGGAGTATAGCAAAACCCCCGTTAACAAATCCAAATACAAAGAACCCAAAAATGATGACAGCTAGAAGCTTGTTTTGAATGATATAAACAATTCCATCTTTAAAATCCTTGAAAGATGTTTTGAAATTAATGTCCTTCCAGTTAGGGCTGCCATTTGGAAGTCTTGCACCTTTTGGAATTTTGCATGCTCTGATTAATAATGCAGAGATTACAAAGCTAATAAAATCAATAACAACTGCACCATGAATCCCAATCGTTTTGTATGCAATTGCGCCAAGGCCGACGCCAAACACCATAAATAAACTAAAAAGGATTTGGTTCAAACCAGCTGCCTGTGCGTATTGTTCCTTCTTTAATATTCCCTGAACGAGGCTGTTTTCAGCCGGGAAGAAAAATTTCGTAACAGCACTTCTTAAAAATAGAATAAAAAAGATGAGAGGAATTGAATTCAGAAACAGAGCTCCGAATAGGACAACACTAAGCCCGGCACGGATCCAGTCACAATTTTCAGCTACTTTTTTTCTGTCAAACCGGTCTGCTACAACTCCTACTACAAAGAATACAAAGATAGTCGGGAGAGAGTACATAAGCTCTGCAAGCGTCGCATAATAGGGCTGGCTGCTGAAATGCTCCAGCATGTAAAAAGCAAAGGCCATGTTGCCTATGGTTGTACCCATTTGCGAGGAAAGGGCTGCAAAAAAGAGCTTTACGAAATTAGGATTCTTAAAAATCTCCATTCAAACGCTCCTATTCACCTTTAAGTCCAATCAATTGTTATTATAAGTGATTCAATCTTTTTTTAACATGGAATGTTTGTAAATTTTTAACTACAAAATTCTTTACATCGGCCCATCTAGCCGATGATGGACACTCGTGTACCATTCGGAACCGCAGCAGCTAACTCAAGAACATCTTTATTATACATTCTTATACACCCTTTTGAAACGGATTGACCTATGGAAGAAGGGTTATTTGTACCGTGTATTCCGTAACCTGCTTTTGATAAGGAAAGCCACATCACTCCGTAGGGACCGCCGGGACTCGGCTCTCTGTTCACAATAACAAATTCTCCAGTAGGTGTACTATACAGCATGCGTCCGGTAGCAATCGGATATTGCTTTACTAAAATTCCGTTTTTGTAAAGCCCCAGCTTTTTTTTGCTGATCGATACAGCAATATGATAAGGAATCGTTTTCGGATCACGAAGACCGGGAATGAAAAGCGATCTGCCTGGTGAGAGGGCAGACTGAACTGTGAGACCATTGGCTTTTGCCAGTGCCTCAGGACTGATTCTGAAATCTTTTGCGATAGAACTTACTGTTTCTAAAGCCTTGACCGTATAAATCAATCATAATCTCCCCCTTGCTGCGTCATAATGAGTGCCCATGGAAACAAAATATGCAAATGCATCCGTTTGTTTCCTTCTGGGAATGAAGTCAATAGTGCAGATTATGGTATAATGAGGTGCAAAATTCATATTGAATTAAGGGTGTTTAAAATGGAAAAAGAAAAATTTGCGATAGTGGATATCGGTTCTAATACAATGAGGCTCGTCATTTATGAACGCGATAACAGCGGCAGGCTTAAAGAAATTGAAAACGTAAAAGCTGTAGCGCGTCTGCGGAATTATCTTAATGAAGAAAATGTACTGGAAGAAGAAGGCATAAAAAAAATGCTGGATACCCTTAAAAGCTTCCAGGAGGTATCCCGCCATCATCAGATGAAGAATGTCCATACAGTAGCGACAGCAACAATTAGACAAGCAGTTAATAAAGAGGAAATTTTACAGCGCGCAGAAACAGAAACAGACTTTTCTATCCGGCTGCTTTCAGAATATGAAGAAGCTTATTACGGATACTTGGCAGTCGTTAATTCCACATCGATTAAAAATGGAATTACAATTGATATTGGGGGAGGAAGTACAGAAATAACCCTCTTTGAAAACCGGGAGCTAAAGGAATATCACAGCTTTCCTTTTGGAGCCCTTTCCTTAAGAAAAAGGTTTGTTAACGGAGAACTTCCAGATGAAAAAGAATCGGCCCTTTTGAATGCTTATATTAAAGAGCAGCTTCAAACTCTTCCGTGGCTTAATAATAAACGTCTGCCGGTGATTGGAATTGGAGGAAGCGCGCGGAATCTTGTACAAGTCGATCAGGCATTAAAGGAATATCCGTTTGCGGGCGTTCACCAATATGAAATGACACCGGAGGATATAAAAAACGTCCTCACATATTTGAAGTCACAATCGTTCGAAGACTTACAGCGTGTAGATGGTCTGTCCAAAGACCGTGCCGATCTGATTATTCCTGCAGGGATGGTGTTTCAAATTCTTTGCAGCCAGGTACAAGCGGATCGATTCGTCATGAGCCGCAAAGGACTCAGAGACGGCGTGTTCTTTGAAGACCTTTCCAGGGAGTATGGAATCAGCGCTTATCCGAACGTGGTAGAGGAGAGCTTTTATGAAATGGCTGCTGACTTTCGTATTGATTTAAATCACGTCATACCGGTTACAAACATGGTTTTTGATTTCGTCCGGCTACTGGAGCACCATTCTCTTGTTTCCTACTCAGATGAAGAACTGACCGACTTAAAGAGGGGTGCCTTTGTTTTTAATTTAGGACAATATATTGATTCAGAATCAAGCAGCAAGCATACTTTCTATCTGCTTGCCAACCGGACCATAGATGGATTGACACATAAGGAAAGGCTTAAAACAGCCTTAATTGCATCATTCGTGAGCAAAGCATCCTTAAAGCAATATTTGGAGCCATTTCAGGATTGGTTTACAAAGGAAGAACAAAAAAACATCCGGACATCCGGAGCTGTTTTAAAATTCATATACAGCTTTAATTCAACGAAGCGAAACATTGTTGACTCTTTGGACCTGGCGATTATAAACGGTGTTTTAACGGTTCATGCCTATTGTTCCGCTGACTGGGGACCGGAGGCGTATCAGGCAGAAAAACATAAAAAGCATGTGGAAAAATTATTCAGAATGCCTGTAGAGATTATATTTAGTTATTCTGAAAGAGTTTAATCTTTCTTGTTGAGGGTAAGTAGGAATTGAACAAATCGGTTTTTCTTCATTCACACAATTATAACAAAAAATTTACATAGCTTTGAATATACTTTGCTAGGATAACTAATAGAGAAGGGTGGCGGATAATTTAATGACAACAACGAAGAATGCGATTGAGTTAAGCAGTCCTGCTTATTATAACAACAGGGAACTTAGCTGGCTTGCGTTTAATGAACGAGTATTAGAAGAAGCGATTGATATAAGAAACCCTTTGCTTGAGAGACTTAAATTTCTTGCAATTTTCAGCTCCAATCTTGATGAGTTTTTTATGGTAAGAGTTGCAGGCTTGAAAGATCAAGTGAAAGCCGGTTTTAATAAGCCGGAAAATAAGGCAGGGCTGACACCGAAAAGACAGCTCGCTAAAATAGCAGAGCTTAATCACCGGCTGGTTGCCGTGCAAAGCAGTACCTTTACAAAAACACTTCTTCCGGCACTGAAAGAAGAGAAAATTGAGTTTTTAACGTTTGATCAGCTGTCTTCAAAGCAGCTGAATCAGCTGGAAGATTATTTTGACGAGCAGATTTTTCCGGTTTTAACCCCTATGGCTGTAGATGCATACAGGCCGTTTCCGATGCTTTTGAATAAAAGTTTGAACCTTGCGATTGTATTAAGTGATCCGGATGCTCCGGATGAGCTTCGCCAGAAAACAGCGATTGTTCAGGTTCCATCAGTCCTTGAGCGGTTTGTTAAATTGGAGCATCCTGAAAAAGATCATTATGTTCTGCTTGAAGATATTATTGCTCATTTTATTTTTAAGCTCTTTAAAGGATTCCAAGTGCAATCTGTTACCCAGTTCAGGATTACAAGAAATGCCGATATGACCATCCACGAAGAGGGTGCGCGTGATCTGCTGAAAGAGATTGAAAAAGAACTGAAAAAAAGGAAATGGGGAGCAGCGGTCCGTCTGGAACTGAAAAAAGATGGATATGACAGAAATGTCCTTCAATATCTGCTGCATGAGCTTGAAATCCATGAAAAAGATGTTTACGAAGTAGAAGGGCCGCTGGATTTAACCTTTTTATTCGGTTTTTCTAAAGAGCTTTCTGCAAAGCATGACCATCTTGAATTCCAGACGCTGATTCCACAGCCGCCTAAAGACCTCCATTCTGATCAGCACGTTTTTGAACAAGCTTCAGAACGTGATATTTTTCTTCATCATCCCTATGAATCGTTTCAGCCTGTTGTTGACTTTGTAGCGGATGCAGCAGATGATCCCGATGTACTGGCAATCAAGCAGACTCTCTACCGTGTGAGCGGCGGTTCTCCCATTATTGAAGGGCTGAAGAGAGCTGCAGAAAACGGGAAACAGGTAACGGTTCTGGTTGAACTAAAAGCAAGGTTCGATGAAGAAAATAATGTTCAATGGGCGAAAGAGCTTGAAAAAGCAGGCTGCCATGTTATTTATGGAATGACATATTTAAAAACCCATAGCAAAATCACCCTCGTTGTCCGCAAAAAGAACAACCGGATTGAGCGGTTTGTCCATCTTGGGACAGGAAATTACAATGAAAAGACAGCCAATATCTATACCGATATGGGGCTGATTACTTCAAAAAGAAAATTTGGCATAGATGCCACCAACTTCTTTAACTATTTAAGCGGCTATACGGAAAAACCTGAGTTCCACCATCTATCCGTTGCGCCTTTCGACATCAGAAAAGATTTTATTCAGCTGATTGATGAGGAAATTGCCTTTCAAAAAAAATATGGAAATGGCCGTATTATATCCAAAATGAATTCACTGACCGATAAATCCATCATTATGAAACTGTATGAAGCATCGAATGCAGGCGTAAAGATTGACCTGATCGTGAGAGGAATCTGCTGTCTGCGTCCTGGAGTTAAAGGTGTGAGCGAAAACATTAGGGTACGCAGCATTGTAGGCCGTTTTCTTGAGCACAGCCGCATTTACTATTTCCATCACAATGGAGAAGAAAGAATGTACCTGTCCTCAGCCGATATGATGACGAGAAATATGGAAAAAAGGGTGGAAATCGCCTTTCCAATCTTTGATGGCCACATTAAAAAACGCATTAATCGGATCCTTGCTATTCAGCTTGAAGATAATATGAAATCAAGGGAGCAGGACTCAGACGGGATATACAGCTATGTGAAAAAAGATAAGGATGCCCCTGAGATCGACAGTCAGCTTATAATGTTTGGGATGGCCTATCAAGTGCTTGAAGATGAAGAATAACAAAAAAAGTCCGATATTTCCCGGACTTTTTTTTATGTGCTGACACCTTTTAATGTGAATACAGTTAATTCAGGTACAGATAAAAAGCGAAAAGGCAGCCTGGTTGTTCCTAGCCCCCGGTTTACATAAAGCTTTTTAGAACCGAATTCATACAGACCTTCTGTATATTTATCAGCATATGGAGGGGTGATAAGCGGGCCGTATAAAGGAAGCTGTATTTGGCCTCCATGGCTGTGGCCGGAGAGCTGCAAATCGATATGAAGCTTTTTTGCCTGAATCCAGGCATCCGGTTCATGAGCTAGAAGAATGTTGTATGTGTTAGGGGTAAATGAGCGAACTGTTTTTTGATAGTCTGGTCTCCCAAGAATCAAATCGTCCAAACCTGCGATGTTTATATACGAGCCATCCAGGAGACTGACTTTTTCAGATTCGTTTTTCAAGACTTTAAAGCCTGAGCGCTTCAGAATTTCCGCATAAATATCGCTGCCATAGCCCCCGTGATCATGATTCCCGTATACAGCATATTTTCCAAGTGGAGCTTTAATATCCTCCAGATGCGGAATGATCTCTTCCGTTCGGCTGTAATGAAGAGGATCGTCCATTAAATCACCAGTGAAGACGACTAAATCAGGGGTAAATCCATTGATCGTATCTTTAATTTCCGCAAGCTGGCTGATTGAGTAATACTCGCTTAAATGCGTATCACTGAATTGCACGATTTTCATTCCATTGAATCCGGTTGGAATTTTAGGACTGATCAGCTCCAGTTCCTGAATATCCAGCAGCTTCGGCTCCAAGTACCTTGCGTAGCTATATCCGCCAATGGAGCAAAAAAAACCAGCAGCAGTAAAAGACAGAAAACTCTTTAGGAATAACCGCCGGGACATCTTTTTATTCATATTTCCCTACCATCCTAATAAGTAATGACTAATTATACCATGGTTTTTTTAAGAAAATGATCGAATGGCGGACAAGAAGAAAATAGTTCAAAATGGATGGCTGTGTATGCTAAGATATGAATGAGTATTCATTCACTAGATGAGGGGGATTATTCATGGGAGAAAAAGTTATAATCATTACGGGCGGATCCAGCGGGATGGGAAAAGCCATGGCAAAACGATTTGCACAGGATGGACTAAATGTGGTTATAACCGGTAGAACTGAGGAAACGCTTGAACAAACGAAAAAAGAGATTCAGCAGTCGGAGGGGCAGGTTATGACTTTTGCAATGGATGTCAGACAGCCTGAACAAGCATTAGAGCTCGTCCAGGCTGTTCATGCCCAATTCGGGAGAATAGACGGGCTCATCAACAATGCTGCAGGAAATTTTATATGCCCGGCAGAAAAACTATCGGTTAACGGCTGGAATTCCGTAATCAATATCGTCCTAAATGGAACATTTTATTTAAGCTCCAGTGTTGGAAACTATTGGATTGAGCAAAAACAAAAAGGGGCAATCATCAACATGCTTGCTACATATGCATGGGGAGCGGGAGCCGGAGTAATTCATTCAGCAGCTGCAAAAGCAGGTGTACATTCCATGACACGCACATTGGCTGTTGAATGGGGCAGCCGCTATGGCATAAGGGTGAATGCAATAGCGCCTGGACCAATTGAGCGGACAGGCGGAGCCGATAAATTGTGGGAATCAGAAGAAGCAGCTAAACGCACACTAGCAAGCGTTCCGTTAAAAAGGCTTGGAACCCCTGAAGAAATCGCAGGTATTGCTGCCTTTTTAATGTCAGATGAAGCTGCATATATTAATGGAGAATGCATCACGATGGATGGGGGTCAATGGCTTAATCAGCATCCATTTTGACAGAAGATCAGCCTGCAGAATTTCTGCAGGTTTTTTAATTAGAGCAGGTTCCTCGTGGGGCAGCGGGAAAGATATCGGCTATTTTGAGCGGATATCGACTATTTGGCTTAGTTCAACAAAGAGATGGATTTCTTAGGTTCCGCCCTCTTGAGCGTAAGGATCAGCATTCTGAATCAATGATGATCGCAGCCGGCGAACTTGACTGTCCCCTTTACGGACAAAGCCTGTAATGACCGGCTGCAAAAGGGGGGATCATTGGCTAAATTGAAGAGCGGAACGGTCGTAATTAAAGTACCACCGGCCAGATACAGGGATTTAACAACACCCATAACGCTGCACGTTCTTGAAAATTCATTCTTAATAGAAACCACTTGCCGGCAAAAAAAGGGTAGGATTGGACAAAGAGCTCCCCGTCAGAATTATGATATAATTTGCATAATAGAGACAGAATGAGGGGGAAAGAAGCATGGATGCTCTGGATATTCTTTCGAATAAACAAGATGTTGTGCCGTACTATCAAGCTATATTCAGTGCCGATGAACAAACCATTGCAGGTTATGAAGTGCTTGGGAGAATCCAGTCCCGTGGGGAGATTTTAAGTCTGGAGGACTTTTTTGAGGATGAAAATGTTCCCGATGAATACAAAATTGAGATTGATGATTACATAGTTGAACAGGCACTTGAGTATGCCCTTGCAGAGAAGCTGGATGCCCTAATTTTTATTAACCGGGATGCTAATTTACTTATGATGGATCACGGAGAAAGCTTTCTTGAACTATTGCTGCGTTTTCAGGCAAAAGGCTTGAAGCTTGAGCAAATTGCTATCGAGGTAACAGAGCATCAGTTTAAAGGGGATATTGAGCGTCTTCAGCATCTGATTCTTTATTACAGGACATACGGAATTAAACTTGCTGCTGCTAATATTGGCAGGGAAAGCAGTAACCTGGATCGAATTGGCAAGCTTTCACCAGACATTTTGAAAATTGATCTTCAGCCGCTAAGAATGACTTCTGCATCCGCATCTTACAATGATGTGCTGTATTCCATATCATTGCTTGCAAGAAAAATAGGTGCGTCCATTCTTTTTGAAGATATTGAGGCTAATTTTCAGCTTCAGTATGCCTGGAGAAACGGGGGGCGCTATTTCCAGGGCTTTTACTTAACCAAACCGGAAGCACAGTTTCTTAAAAAGGATTTATTGAAAAAGAAGCTTTCCAGTGAATTTCATCACTTTATCGTTCATGAGAAGAAGAAATTAGAAACCTTTTATGAGTTATCCGAACAATTTTATCAAAGAGTTCATCATCTTGCCCTAATCAATGAAAAGCTGTGCGACAGCCAGGACAAATTAATTACCATCCTGTCTAAAGAGCTTTCCGATTGCAGCTTCCGTATTTATATTTGTGACTCAGATGGTTTCCAGACAACCGGCAATATTTTCAAGGGGAGCGATGGCTGGGTCTTTCAGGAGCAATATAAGAATAAAAATTGGAGCTGGCGCCCGTATTTCTTAGAAAATCTCATGAAGATGAGAATTGGCAGAAAAGGCTTCTTTAGTGATTTATACAGCGACATCGAAACCGGTGAAACCATCCGAACTTACTCTTACCCTCTCGATGATGGCCATTACCTTTTTATTGATCTGCCCTATCAGTACCTCTACGATCAAAACGGGATGCTGTGAATGAAATTCCGCAATAGGCAGACAATAAGGGAAAAATAATGGAGGCATTTATGATAGCTTTAGGTGTCATTGCTCTGCTTATATTGGTGGCAGGACTTGTTATCACATTCCGTACTGGGATTTGGACACAGGCCAGGAACAAGGAATTTGATGTTTCAGCTCCAAAGCCGGTTCAAGCACACCCCTATCTATTTAACCCGATTTTTCTCGTTTATTTAGGAGCGGGGCTTCTTGTAATCGTACTGATTCTTTATTTTGTCTTTAAATATGGTGGTTATTAGGAAACAGAGTATTTTCACACGCTCTGTTTTTTTACGTTTCGTTTTAAAAAATAGTGGAATAACAAAGATATAAATGATTGGAGCCGGTAAATTACATCGATGTGCTAAAGGATGATAGGGAGGAATAAATGATGAAAGCGTTATCAACTATTGTTGCAGCATCTGTTTTATTTTTTTCAATGGGATCCCCGGCCACAGGTGAAACCGTATCGGTTAAAACCGATCGTCCGCATCAATCTGTTCAGGATCAAACTACTGTAAAGCAGCGTTCTTTTAACATGCTTCAGGCTGCATATCAGACTCAAATATCACTAAGCAGCAAAGAACGCACCAAATCAGAAATGAAGCGTATTCTGGCTCCATATTTTACGGATGATATGGCAGATATCTATTTAAAGCATAATGCTGTGAAAGGGCAAAAACAATTTATCGTATACGGCACTGATTTCCCTATATTATCCATTCCGTTTTTCAGCTATGGTCCAGAGACAAAACTCAAGGATAAGGGTGATAAAAGAATTATCTATCAATTTTTCGAAAAAACAGATGAGGGACCCGTTTCTTACGATAATCATTATGAAGCAGTAACATTGACTAAAACGGGTGGGAAATGGAAGGTGTCATCCATCACGGAAAGCAAAGAGGAACCTAAGTAAAATGGATGTTGACACAGAGAATGATAATCATTATCATTGAGTTACAAATAAACTGCTTTATGTTCCCGCTCCCCCAAAAAGTGAGGAATAATCTACCCGGTCCTTTTTGACCGGGTTTTTTCTTGTTTTTTTATAGGTTAAAGAAAGATATGAATTTAACCGTATCAATTATAGCCTGAAGAATTGTCTTAAATAAAGAATATGGCCATGCACCTCCCACATAGGTAAATAACAGTGCCTTATAAAAGGGAGGAATTTGCGTGTTTACTCGTATCGACCGCCTGCTCATTGATCTTCCAAAGCCCAAAAATCCAGATGCAAATGCAGCAGCGGCAGTGCAGGAGCTGCTTGGTGGAAAATTCGGTGAGATGTCTACCTTAAATAATTATCTGTACCAGTCTTTTAATTTTCGCAGCAAAAAAAAGCTAAAGCCATTCTATGATCTTGTAGCAAGTATAACCGCAGAAGAAATGGGTCATGTAGAGCTTGTGGCAAATACAATTAATCTGATGATTATTGGGACCACTCACCCTGGTCCGCCAGACTCTACCCCTATGAGAGAAGCAGTCAATAAAAGAAACACGCTGCATTTTATCTCTACTGCTCAAACCGCTTTTCCTTTTGACTCAATGGGGCGGGCGTGGACTGGAGATAACGTATTCAACAGCGGTAATCTTGTGCTTGATCTCCTTCACAACTTTTTCTTGGAATGCGGAGCGCGCACTCACAAGATGAGGGTATATGAAATGACAGATAACCCTGTTGCGAGGGAAATGATCGGCTACCTGCTTGTAAGGGGGGGCGTGCATGTTGTTGCTTATGCAAAAGCTTTGGAAATAGCTACAGGCGTTGATGTAATGAAAATGCTCCCTATTCCAAATCTGGATAATTCGAAATTTGCTTCTGCTAAAAAGTTTGAAGACTTAGGAGTGAATAGAAGGCTTTATACGTTCAGTGATCAATATTATAGGGATATCTATAAAATCTGGAAGGGAAGGGGGCCAAAGGGAGAGCCTCTCGAAGTGATAATTGGCCATCCTCAAGGTGTACCTGTCCCAGACCTTGAAGAGATTCCTGAAGAGTTCGCTCCGGGAATTTCGGAGGAGGATTTTCAGGAAATTGCCCGCCGTCTACAAAGATCAGCGGGCATTTAGAAGAAGCCGGTCGGCTTCTTCTTTTTACAGGACTAATTTTTCAAGTGCAGGAAGATCAAAACCTTTAACAGCGACCTCATCCACAGTAACCGTAGGTGTAGAATAGGATTGCAAGACGTTAATTAAGTGGTCTCTCGCTTTTTCGTCCTTCGTGATATCTATCTCTTCAAACATCACATGGTGGTGATCCAAAAATTGCTTGACGATTTTACATGGGGGACAGTCGGGCTGAGTGTACACCAAAACCTTTTTAGTCATATTTATCCCTGCTTTCTTTTTGCTTAAACTATGATATTAATGGACAAGGCCCATTGCGCTTACAGACAAATCAAGACTTAGAATATCATATACAGGATGATTATTGGGAATGATTTTGTCTTTAAGAGCTTTGAACACCCGTTTCTTTCATTCTTTCTCTGTTTAACATGCAATACCTAATAGAGGCAGATCTTCGGCGCTCGAAAATACTGCATCGGCAGCCCCAAGGAAGACATGCAGCATGATCCGAAATTCGGCAAGTACCTGATTTGGAACATTATGAGTCCAAAATGGCTCAAAAAAAATACTTCAGGGCGATAAGATTCCAGGCGTGCTGCAGAATCAATCATTACCTCAGGATTGAACTGGGTAGGAGAGGTGGAAGGAAGACAAAATCTTCCGAATAAATCACCCTCATTAAAAATCCCTAGAACGTCTCCGGTAAAAATCCCTTTACTTATTGGATTAAATATGCTGAAATGATGATTGGCATGTCCGGGTGAATCAATAAACTCCAGTGCACAATTTTCGCTAATCGCCAGTTGTTTTTTTATCCTTAAGAATTAGAAGCCGTTCTTCTTGGACAGGCAGAACCGGATCAAAAAGAACATCATAATGTTCTTAATAAACCTTCATGATACAAATATGCAGATGTCCCGCCCTTATTCCCTAAGTAATGGGTACCAATCATCCGTTGGGTCTGATCATCGTTTTACAAATCTTATTTTCCTTCTCCCTTTTGCCATTCCTCTTTTATTATTGTCCGGCAAAAGCTGTAAGAAAATTAGATGACTGCGGACATATTATCCTGAAGGCAAATGTGGTAAACTTTCTAATAGAAATAGGATGAAGCAATATGGTTAAGAATAGCAAATATGAGGAAAATAACTGATAAGAACAGGTTGTTCTTTGGAAGGAGAAAAAAATGTCTCAATTAACAGGTATTATCAGCCGTCTACAAAGTCTACAGGAAACAGCAGTGGGGAATGAACCTTCCCAGCGTTTTTTTGAAGTTGAAGGAGAGAAGCGCTGCAGCGTAAAATATTTCGAGAAAAACGAAATGTTTGAACTTGAAGTATTTGAAAAAGGCGGAAAACCGCAGACATATCAATTTGATAATATTGATATCATTGCTATTGAAATTTTCGACCTTTTACAAGCCTAATTAGGCATTTACATATTTTTAACATGATTGGGAGAAAAGGATAACATATCGGTTTTAGATTGCGTATAAGGTTAACAAGAACCTTTTAAGGAGATGCATGATGAGCGATACGGTTGCCTTTTATAATGTAACGGAAGAGAACATGACACTTCAGGATGTAATTTTACGCTTGAAATCCTTTATTCTCAAGGATCCGCGCTCTGTTTATGTGTTGTCGATCGGTACAGACTCCCATGTTCATTACAAGGAAACGAAATTTATTACAGCCATTCATCTTCATCGAGTGGGAAAAGGGGCCTGGGGATGTCTGAAAAATTATATCCTGCCCAGGCCGATTACTAGTGTACATGAAAAAATTTCGACGGAAACCGCGCTCAGTCAAGAATTGGCTTATTCTTTCATCACCCTTTATTTGGGAGAACTGACTGATATTCTCATCCCGTTTTCAGATGAAGGGGCTGATTTTTCCTTCGAAATCCATTTGGATATCGGAAGAAAAGGCGTTACGAAAGACCTCATTCAGGAAATGACAGGGAGAATTACAGCAATGGGGGTCGAAGCGAGAATTAAACCAGATTCTTACACAGCCTTCAGCTATGCAAATCGATATACAAAATAAGGAAAAAGTATGTCGAAAATTGCGTTTGACGAAGAAAACCCCTTTGATTATGCTTGTAGTGACAACAGGCAGCAGGGGGGCAAAAATATGGGTTTGGCAGATAAAAGACTCTCAAATGAAGAGCAGGAATTACTAATCAGTTTGTTAATGAAGCAAGAGTATGCCATTGAGCTATTGAGCAGTGAACTGAACGATATTGAAAACGGTGAGAAAGCTGTAGATATGGAAACTTACAAACAGCTCACAGTTCTTTATGACCGAATTCGTTTTGAATGATGTGATTACATAGAGAACGGTACTCCAGTCGGGTACCGTTTTTTTTTGACCGATTGTTTAAATTGTGATAACTACGGGTATTAGAAATACGCTATCTGCAAAATAGAGAGGAAGTACAGCAATGATTACTCTTCGCGCTGAAAAAATTATGGAAATTAACATTCAGGATTTAATGATTCCGGGCGACAAAGTTGCCCACGTGCAGCTGGGGAATAACTTGGAGCACGCCCTTCTTGTGCTGACAAGAACGGGCTATACGGCCATTCCGGTTCTTGATTCATCCTACAAATTACACGGATTAGTCGGTACAAATATGATTATTGATGCCATTATGGGTCTTGAACGGATTGAAGCTGAAAGACTTGAAGAGATTAAGGTGTCCGAGGTTATGAACCTTGATATTCCCAGGCTTAAAATTACCGATTCTGCAGCTAAAGGACTTGAAATTGTCGTGGACCACCCTTTTGTTTGTGTTGTGAGTGAAGAAGGGTATTTCGAAGGAATCTTTACAAGGCGTGAAATCCTGAAACAGCTGGACCGCCATGTGAAAAGATTAAATAAGGGCTGACTGACACCCTCCTGCCACCTAAGAGGAGGGTGTCAGTCTGAATGCCGGACTTATTTGTACTGCAAAAATTCAATCCGGTTTCCGAACGGATCCGCAAAACTGAAGCGGTCTCTACCGGAGATTGGAGGCTCCTCGTTCATGATTACTCCTGCCTCATGAAGCAGATTTCTTGCTGTTTCAATATTTGCTATTTCAAATGCAGGGTGCCTTTTGCTTCTTATTAGTTGCATATCTTCTAATCCGATATGCACCTCTATTTCACCAGCCCGGCACCAAAAACCCCCATTCTTGCTTAAACTTTCCGGCTTACTCATTTCGTTAAACCCAAGTGTTTCCAAATAGAATTCTCTTGCTTTCTCTTCAGAATCATAGGGAACACAAATTTGCACGTGATCGATTCTAATAAATTTAAACTTGTTCATGATGCTATCCCCCTATTGAATAAGCTGATAAACGATTTGTCCAATTAATAATAAGGTAACCCCTCTGATAATCCATTTTGCCGAGGCAAAAGAAATATGTTTAGCGGTCCTGACTGAAAGCTGTGCACCGATCAATGAACCAATGGCGAGCGGAATGGCTACTTTAAAACTGACCAGTCCAGCCGATAAATACATGGTAAAAGCTCCAATGCAGCTTATGAAGGTTTGGAACCTTGTGTAGGCTATAGATTGGAGATAGGATAGGCCGATCTGAAAATACATGTACATGCTTAATGTAGCCTGACCTGGACCGAAAAGTCCGTCATAAGCACCGATTCCAAATATCATGGGAAATGACTTGGCCGGGAGCTTACTGCTCTGATGGCTGTTTTTTTGCGGATTTTTTATCAAGCTTAGAAGAAGCGCAAAGGCCAAAAGAATAAGAGCGATGCCATTCATGAATTTTTCAGGTATTGCACCTGCAAGAAGCGCCCCTGTGATTCCTCCTGCCAAGGCGAAAGGAATGATCTTGATGACCTCTTTCATCTTTATTTCATCACTTTTCAGGAAAAAGAAAAAGCTTGAAAATGAGCTGATTGTGTTTGAAAATTTTGTAGCAGCGATAATTTGGTGAATGGGAAGTCCATACAAAATCATTGCCGGCATTCCAATCAGCCCGCCTCCTCCGGCAAGTGTCCCAAGAAAAGAAGTGATGGCTCCGATAAAGAGAAGCGGCCACTCCATATGCATTCCCCCTCTGTACATCCATTATATTCTGAACCGAAACATAATGAAATTACGAAAAAACTAGCATATAATATAAGAAAAACTTATTGAATGAGGGAACGCCTTGCAAATTACAGAATTAAGAATGCTGCTTGTCCTGTCAGAAGAAATGAATATGAGAAAAGCATCTGAACGATTATTCGTCTCCCAGCCAGCCCTGTCGCAGCGGCTGCAATCCATTGAAAAAGCTTGGGGAGTTAAAATCTTTATCCGGTCACAAAAAGGGCTTACGCTTACACCAGCAGGAGAAAAAATAGTTACGTATGCCAAGGATATGGTTCTGCGTGAAGAAAAAGTAAGAGAGGAGATTTCATCCCTGGAAGGGGAGGTCAGCGGAACGCTAAGACTAGCCGTCGCCTCTATTATTGGACAGCATTGGCTCCCAAAGGTGCTAAAAACATACGTTCAAAGATATCCCCAGGCTAAAATCTCCCTCATAACAGGATGGAGCAGCGAGATCATAAAAAGTTTATATGAAGACAATGTTCATATAGGCATTGTCAGAGGAAATCTCGAATGGCGCGGGGTGAAAAAGCATTTGCTGAGTGATGAACTGTATCTTGTAGACACGGAACTCCGCAATGCTGAAGAGCTGATGACAACAGAGCGTCCTTTTATCCAATTCCGCAGTGATTCCACCTACTATCAGGAAATACAGGACTGGTGGCACCGGAAATTTCAAACCTCGCCTAAGCGGACTATTGTAGTTGACCAGATTGAAACATGCAAACAAATGGCCTATAACGGCATAGGGTATGCGATCCTCCCGTCTGTGGCACTTGATGAGAATGAGCCGATTTACAAAGTCCCGCTCACGGATCCTGAAGGTAAGCCGATTGCGAGGGACACATGGATGCTCGGATATGAGGCAGCTTTCCAGCTGAAGCAGGTCCAGGCTTTTTTAGAGGTAGTCGAAGATTGGTCTAAGGAAGCAGAACGGGAAAACGGAATTTGAAAGCCTTGGATTCTTTTTGACCTTCACTTGCTTATCCTGCTGCTGATTTATGAAGAAAATATAAGAATGATTAACATGCCAAAGGAGGAAGGGAATCCATGGAAGTGAAAAAGGTAATGTGGCTAGAACTTTTTTATGACCTGATTTTTGTGGCTGCTGTTGCGAAAGCCACCCACTTGCTGCTGCATGTGGAACAAGGGATGGTACCGGCTGAATATTTGTTCAAGTTTGTTTTAATTTTCGTTCCTATTTGGTGGGCATGGGTTGGCCAGACGCTGTTTATTAACCGGTTTGGAGAGGATTGTTTTACCCAGCGAATATTTATGATCATTCAAATGATTTTTGTAGTATTAATGACAGCAAGTCTTTCTTTTGATTTTGACCCGTATTACTTGCCTTTTCTGATTGGGTATTCAGGAATTCGTTTCTTAACCTCAATGCAGTACTTATGGGTTCTCAGACGGGTAGATGATTCAAGCAAGCCAGCCGCAAAATATCTGGGCTTTGCCTTTTTAATTGGAATAACTATCTCCGGGTCATCCATTTTCTTTGATTCCTGGCTTCGATATTTTCTTTTATACCTTGGTATTTTTGCCGATATTGCCTTACCTGTTCTGGGGCGTAAATTTTTGGCCAAATCTCCTGCCAATGCTCCTCATTTGCTGGAGCGTTTTGGATTGTTTACGATCATTTTATTTGGAGAATCCATTGTTAGTTTAATTGCGATTCTGCATCTTGAAAAAGGAGATTTCAATGCAATCGTATTTGCTATTGTATCATTAGCAGTAGTGATAGCGATGTGGTGGCAATACTTTGACAACATTGAAAAAAGAGTAGATAAAGAAAAGAAAACAACCGGGCAGACCATTATATACGGACATTTATTTATCTTTATGTCGCTAAGCGCATTGGCAGCTGCTATTCAATTAGCTTTTCTTCATAAGATTGACTATCCGTTTTTATTATTGATATCTTTTGCAGCCGCTTTTCTGTATTTCTTTTCAACAACTCTTGTGTTTCATAGGTTCCGTTTTATCACTCAGCGGCTAACCATGTATCATCTTTTCTTTCTTCTGGCTATTTTGGGCGTATTCCTGATTTTTGATCTGATCATCGTCGTTCCAAGTATAGTGATTTTTATTCAGCTGGCCATATTCTTTATCATTTTTGCAAAAGTGACCGTTTAGCACTAAGATTATAGGCAGTCTCAAAACAGAATGGGCTTTGTGATGAATATGCTTGTCAATTAACCGCTCCGTTTGATAGAGTAAAAAAGATAATAAACTAGATGGAGGACGATACATATGAAAATGATGGATGCAAATGAGATTATTTCATTTATTCAAAATAGCACGAAATCCACACCTGTAAAGGTTTACGTTAAAGGTGATGTTGAAGGAATCGATTTCGGGGCTTCCTCTAAAACCTTTTTAAATGGCGGCAGCGGAGTCGTTTTTGGTGAATGGACTGACATTAAAGAAGCAATTGAAGCCAATGAAAGCAAGATTGAAGACTATGTTGTAGAAAATGACCGCCGCAACTCAGCGATTCCATTACTTGATATGAAAGGAATTAAAGCGCGCATTGAGCCTGGCGCCATTATCCGTGATCAAGTTGAAATCGGAGACAACGCCGTAATCATGATGGGTGCCTCCATTAACATCGGTTCTGTTATCGGAGAAGGAACAATGATTGATATGAATGTGGTTCTTGGCGGAAGAGCAACCGTTGGAAAGAACTGCCACATCGGTGCGGGTTCCGTACTTGCAGGTGTCATTGAGCCGCCTTCCGCAAAGCCTGTTGTGATTGAAGATGATGTATTGGTTGGAGCAAACGCTGTAATTCTTGAAGGCGTAACAGTCGGTAAAGGAGCAGTTGTTGCAGCTGGAGCAATTGTAGTTGAAGACGTAGCCCCTTACACAGTAGTTGCTGGAACCCCTGCTAAGAAAATTAAAGATATTGATGAAAAAACAAAATCTAAAATTGAAATCAAACAGGAGCTTCGTCAACTGTAAGAAGCTGCATATGCTGTGCGCGGGTGTCTTTCATCCGCGCATTGCTATATCTTTTGGAGGCTGATCAAATGCTCTCGCTGGAAAAAATGACTGCGATCCGCAGGGATCTTCATCAAATACCTGAGCTTGGTTTTCAGGAATTCAAAACCCAAAAATATCTGCTTCAGTTCTTTGAACAGCTTCCTGCAGACAGGTATGAATTAAAGAAATGGCGAACAGGATTGCTTGTTAAAGTAAAAGGAACGAATCCTTCAAAAATTATGGGCTACAGGGCGGATATTGACGGACTTCCAATTACAGAGGAAACAGGCTATTCCTTTTCATCCGCCCATGAAGGGATGATGCATGCATGCGGCCACGATTTCCACATGACGATCGGGCTTGCTATTGCAGAGCACTTTATCTTTCATCCAATTGCAGATGACCTCCTTGTTATTTTTCAGCCGGCAGAGGAAGGGCCGGGCGGTGCAAAGCCGATGATGGAAAGCAAGGAATTCCTTGACTGGAAGCCTGATTTCATTACAGCTCTTCATATTGCCCCTGACCTTACACCGGGAACCATTGGAACGAAACCCGGCTTGCTTTTTGCCAATACGTCAGAGCTTTTTATTGATTTGAAAGGGAAAGGCGGTCATGCCGCCTATCCTCATACAGCTAATGATATGATCGTTGCCGCAAGCCAGCTGGTCGGGCAATTTCAAACCATCATTTCAAGAAACGTCGATCCGCTTGACAGTGCTGTCATTACGGTAGGGAAAATAACAGGCGGCACGGTACAAAATATTATTGCTGAAAATGCAAGGCTGGAAGGGACAATCAGAACCCTTTCTGCACAATCCATGGGTAAAGTAAAAGAAAGAATAGAAGCCCTTGTAAAAGGACTTGAAATGGGCTATGAATGTGAAGCAAAGATAGATTACGGGGCAATGTATTACCAAGTATTTAACGAACCTGAGCTTACTCAGGAATTTATGGAGTTTGCGGACGGGCTTTCTTTTGTTCAATTTGAAGAAAGCAAGGAAGCGATGACAGGAGAAGACTTTGGATATTTTCTATCAGAAATACCAGGCTTCATGTTTTGGCTTGGCACCGGCTCGGAATACGGTCTCCATCATAGCAGACTCCAGCCTGATGAAACAGCAATGGAAACGGCCCTTCGCACAATGACCGAATATTTTTCATTCAAATCCTAAATTATGGAATAAACACCTCCGATTTGAGGCACCTTATCAGACAGGAGGTGTTTTTATGCCAAGAATAGGTGTAGAACAATCATTAACCAATGTAGAAGAAGCGCTTAAATCGATGGGCTATGATGTGGTGCAGATCCGCAGTGAAGAGGATGCCAAATCCTGTGACTGCTGCATTGTAACCGGTCAGGATAATAACATCATGGGAATCAGCAACACAGTTACAGAAGGTTCTGTCATTGAAGCGAGCGGATTATCAGCTGAAGAAATTTGCCAGCAGGTACAGCATCGTTTTAATCAGTAAAAAGCCAGCGCAGCTGGCTTTTTTGTTTGGAATGGCTGGGCAAGAGGTTAACAAGGGGGATATGAGAGTTTGGTGCCAGGCATCACGAGGGAAAGAGTGCGATGCCAGGCAAGAATGCCAGGCACGTAGGGGAAAAGAGTGCGATGCCAGGCAAGAATGCCAGGCATGGATAGAAAAGAGTGCGATGCCAGGCAAGAATGCCAGGCATGGATAGAAAAGAGTGCGATGCCAGGCAAGAATGCCAGGCACGGAGAGAAAAGGATGCAATGCCAGGCAAGAATGCCAGGCACGTAGGGGAAAAGAGTGCGATGCCAGGCAAGAATGCCAGGCATGAAGGGGAAAAGAGTGGGATGCCAGGCAAGAATGCCAGGCATGGATAGAAAAGAGTGCGATGCCAGGCAAGAATGCCAGGCACGGAGAGAAAAGGATGCAATGCCAGGCACGGAGAGAAAAGGATGCAATGCCAGGCACGGAGAGAAAAGGATGCAATGCCAGGCATGGAGGGGAAAAGAGTGCGATGCCAGGCAAGAATGCCAGGCACGGAGAGAAAAGAGTGCAATGCCAGGCAAAAACACTAGAAAAAAAGAGCCTCAATGGCTCTTTTATCATGCGTTACCTGAAGGCTCTTTTTTCTCCATATAAACCTGATGAGGAAATGGGATTTCAATGCCATTAGCATCAAAAGCTTCTTTAAATGCTTTTCTTAATATGCGTTCGGCTCCCCATTGTTCTCCGTTTTCTGTTTTTGCTATAACCCGGATCACTACGTCTGAGGCTCCAAGAGTTTGTACACCGATGACGTTTGGTCCTTCTACAATTGATGGCGTTTCGGCTGCCACTTTATCACACACATCCTGCATCACTTTAATTGCAAAGTCAATGTCATCGTCATAAGATATTCCAATGTCAACAAGTGCCCGCATGTTGCCCCTGGTATGGTTGCTAAGATTTGTGATCTCCCGATTCGGGACGTAGTGCAGCGTGCCGTCAAACCCGCGGATTTGGGTAGTTCGAAGGCCAACCTGTTCAACGATTCCAGAGAAACCAGCTGTCGTAATATAGTCTCCGACGTCCAGCTGGCGTTCAAGAAGCAGGAAAAATCCAGTTACAACGTCACTGACAAGTCCCTGTGCACCAAAGCCAATAGCAAGCCCTACGACACCGGCTCCTGCCAAGAGGGCAGTGGCATCGTATTCAAAGACCTGAAAAACCATTACAACGAAAATAAAAACCAATATGTATCCAAAAACGTTTAAGGACAGACTTTGAAGGGTCATTGCCCTGCCGGGGGATACCTGCTGACGGTTTTGAACCTTTTGGAAGGCTCTTTCAATTAGACGGCTTCCGATTGCTTTGACAATAAGGAAGGCGATTAATATGATGACGAGTTTAAGTGTGATGATTCCTGCATTTGTCAGCAGCCCAGCCCAGTTGATTTTCTGTATTATATCCATTTGCATCTTCCTTTCTTTCCAAACAATAGGGGATAAGCTAATCTTTTTGTTACCCTTCCCCAAGCATGTTAAACTTAAATTGCTCCGGGAAATGAAAATTCATTGACCAGTTTAACATAGGTTTTTTCTTAATAAAAACAAAAACCTTCATGTTTTGCATGATTTAGGGTATAACAAATAGAGTGTTAATCAGTATATCCGCTAATTAAATTAATTATCATTTAACATTGACTAAAAATAGCTATCTGCTATAATAGGCAATGTGAAAAATGAATAGGTGTTGAGAAAAGACCATTTTTTTTCTCAATTGCTTTAATAAATACTGGAGGGATACATAATGGCAGAACGTATGGTAGGAAAACAAGCACCCCGTTTTGAAATGGAAGCCGTATTGGCTAACAAAGAGTTTGGCAAAGTAAGTCTTGAAGAGAACATGAAAAACGATAAGTGGACCGTTCTTTTCTTCTATCCGATGGATTTCACATTTGTTTGCCCGACTGAAATCACAGCAATGTCTGACCGCTATGATGAGTTCGAAGATCTTGATGCTGAAGTAATCGGTCTTTCTACAGATACAATCCACACTCACTTAGCTTGGATCAACACAGATCGTAAAGAGAATGGTCTTGGAGATCTTCGTTATCCGCTTGCTGCAGATACGAATCACGCTGTATCACGTGATTACGGAGTACTAATTGAAGAAGAAGGCGTAGCACTTCGCGGGCTTTTCATTATCAACCCTGAAGGCGAGCTTCAATATCAAACCGTATTCCACAACAACATCGGCCGTGACGTGGATGAAACACTTCGTGTGCTTCAAGCGCTTCAAACTGGCGGACTTTGCCCTGCTAACTGGAAGCCAGGACAAGCTACACTTTAATTGAATAGCTGAAGGTCTAACTGCTGTTAGGCCTTTTTCTTACTAAAAAATGCAGGAGGGCTATTATGAAACTACGTGAACCAATGCCGGAACTGAACGGCGCAGTGGAATGGCTGAATGGCCAGGTAACAAAAGAGGAGCTTACAGGGGAAAAACCTACATTAATCCATTTCTGGTCTGTTAGCTGCCATCTTTGCAAGGAAGCTATGCCTCAGGTTAACCAGTTCCGTGATGAATATAAAGACAAATTGAATGTCGTCGCTGTTCATATGCCGCGTTCAGAAGATGATCTAAGTCTGGATGCGATTAAAAAGACAGCCGAAGAGCATGGGATCCATCAGCCGATTTTCGTTGATAGTGAGCATAAACTGACGGATGCTTTCGAAAATCAATATGTACCAGCTTATTATGTTTTTGACAAAGAAGGCAATCTGCGTCATTTCCAAGCCGGGGGAAGCGGAATGAAAATGCTTGAAAAGCGTGTTAACCGCGTCCTTTCCGAAACAGAAAACGCTGAATAAATGGAAGCCCGGTGTTCAATTATGAACACCGGGCTGTTTTAATCTCCCCTTTGCGTTTTATCAATAGCAGCCTGAGGATGGGCTGTACACTGTCCCCGAAGTTATGTATATTCACTTTCAATACGTTGAACCGCTCTTCAATTTGACTGAATGCTCATGCATGGGTTCATGATTTATCCTCTATTCCGGAATGATGGGACCGTTTGGATTGTAAGATGGCTATTTGTAATCCTGCCAAAGGAAATAAGCACCATTTTTCAGAACCGGGCTTCTCTCTTTTCATCCACCAATAGGAGTAAATAACAAGCACGATGAAGTCGGCAGTCATTACACTGACAAGCTTGGATTGCATAAAAGCTTCCTGATAAGCGCTGAATCTGCCTTGAAGCAGTCCGTATACATATAAGGATAACGTCGCCAGCAGGAGTGGCAGGATGACTAGATTGCTTAATAGGATTCTGCCTGCTCTTCTAACGTTACTGCGCTTCTTGCGGTCTTTCCCTTTAAAAAATAAATAGGGCAAAAGGGAGAATGCACCTAATCCAAATGATAATAAAGCAAATGGCCATGCCGGTACAGAATAATGATCCTGGCGAAGGTATAATCCTGACCAGACAATTGGAAAAATGCCAAGAAAAGAGAATACCATCATAATTAGCGGATCAAGTTCCTTGTAATTTCCAGCTAATAAGCTTTTAAGGACCGGATCCTGCAGTCCACCCTGCCCGGGAGCTAAAAACAGGGCATAGGCAACGAGTATGAACCAAAGCCATTTCATAATAAAATTCAACTCCGATTCGAAATAATTTTCAAGTAAGGTTGTACTTTTTATTTAAATATAGTATGATGATACTTGTAAAGTTAAAGTGTTCCATTTCCTCTTGAAGTTCACATACAATAGGGATGTATCTCACGTGACACTTTAGGGATGCTGCTTATTGTATGTGAATTTTTTATTTACACAGGTAAAGGAAATGCGCATAAATAAATTTTTGGAGGTACCAACATGGAAACAGGTACAGTAAAATGGTTTAACTCAGAAAAAGGATTCGGATTCATCCAACTTGAAGATGGAAACGATGTATTCGTTCACTTCAGCGCTATTCAAGGTGAAGGTTTCAAAACTCTTGAAGAAGGCCAAAAAGTTGAATTCAACGTTGTTGAAGGCCAACGCGGACCTCAAGCAGAAAACGTTACTAAACTTTAATTTTCTGACTTAACCGTCTAAAGTCTTGATTCATTTTTATGAATCAAGGCTTTTTTATATTCTTTTCTGAAACTGTCTGGAAAGATCATCACATACATGCGATGATTGATGATATCAGCATTGAAATGATAGCGCTTTAATAGGGGGATTTTAAATTGAATCAGGATTACATAAGGAAGATTCAATCAGCAGATGCAGCGGTTTCTGAAAAAGGAGCAGCGATTAGAGAGAGTTCACATAGACTTGGCTATCATATTAGTGCCCCTTCTAATTGGATCAATGATCCTAACGGATTAATTCATTTTAAGGGAGAATATCATGTGTTTTATCAGCATCATCCTTTTGGAGAGGATTGGGGCCCGATGTATTGGGGGCATGTGAAAAGCAAGGATCTTGTTCACTGGGAACAGCTTCCGATTGCTCTGGCGCCCTTTGAGGAGTATGACCGTGATGGATGCTTTTCAGGAAGTGCTGTAGAGGAAGATGGGTTGTTAACTCTAATATACACCGGGAATGTATGGCTGGATGATCAGCAAAAGGAACTGAAGCAGGTTCAGTGTATAGCGAGAAGCGAAGATGGAATTTCCTTTACTAAGGACCCTCAAAATCCTGTTTTGGAATTTGTGCCTGAAGATGGATCAAGTCACTTCAGAGACCCTAAAGTGTGGAAAGAGGGTTCATTTTGGTATATGGTGCTTGGCACACAAAAAGATGGGTTAGGCAAGGTGGTTCTTTACCGTTCAGAAAAATTGACCGACTGGGAATATTGCGGAGTCCTGGCTGAAAATAGGAATGAAAACCTGGGGTTTATGTGGGAATGCCCTGACTTGTTTGAACTGGGGGGGAGACGTGTTCTTCTCATCTCTCCTGAAGGAATGGAACAGGAGGGGCCTCTCTATGCCAATTTAAAGCAGACTGGCTATTTTGTTGGGGACTTTTCCTATGAAACGCTGAAGTATGACTATGGTCATTTTGAGGAGCTTGATAAGGGGCATGACTTTTATGCAGCCCAAACATTTCTGGATGATACCGGAAGACGCATCCTAATTGCCTGGATGGATATGTGGGAACAGGAAATGCCATCAAAATGCGATGGATGGGCGGGTGCGTTAACCATACCCCGGGTTCTTTCACTAAGCAAAGAAGGACGCGTGCTTATGAATCCGATTGCGGAGCTTGAATCTCTTAGAGGTGAAAAAAAAGTTTCCCTGCAAGAGATTACAGTTGAAGAAGAATGTACGATTGGATTTGCTGATATGGCTGAAATCATAGTTGAATTTGCAGTCGAAGATCCGCACCTCAAGGCATTCGGAATAAAGCTGAGATGCGGTGCTGAAGAGGAGACGGTTGTAACAGTTGACCTGACATCTTCTAAGCTTACTCTGAACAGGGAGAAGAGCGGCAGGGGTCCTGGCGGGGGAATTCGTGAAGCGGACCTGTTGAGACCTGAGAGGATCAAGCTTCATATTTTTTTGGACCGTTCATCGGCAGAGATATTTGCAAACCAGGGAGAAGCGGTTATGACTTCTAGAATTTATCCAGAGGGAACCAGCACTGCTATTAAGTTATTTTCAATTGGCGGGAAAGTTTGTGCTCAGTCAGTAAATGTATGGAAGCTTAATGAAGGATATATAAAACGATGAGAATTGAACTTATTCCCTACCAGAGAAGCTGGCAAGAAGAGTTCCTAATGCTTAAGGAGCGGCTTGAGCACCTGCTAGCCCCTCTTGCACCAGAAATTGAGCACATTGGAAGCACGGCCGTACCCGGATTATGTGCAAAACCTATCATTGATATTATGGTCGGTTTAAAAGAAGAAGCTGAACTGGATGTTTCAGCAGGACTGCTGGAAGGTACGGAATTCTTCTATATGCCGGTATACAATGAGCAAATCCCGTTTAGGCGATTCTTCATAGGCGCGAAAAAGGGTGTTCAACCCGGAGAAGTCGTCCATAAGAATCGTTCCAGTCATCTTCACATTGTTCCCATTGAATCGGAGTGGTGGAATGAGCACTTGCTTTTCAGAGAGTATTTAAAGAGGAACGATGCTGCAAGAGACATTTATGCAAAAGTGAAAAAAGATTTGAGCATGCACGAATGGTCACATGGGAATCGCTATGCAGAGGCGAAAACGGATGTGATACGCGGCCTTTTACAGGATGCAAAAAAGAAAGCAGGAGATTGAGTATGAAGATATTAGCTATCTATGGAAGTTCAAGAAAAGAAGGGAATTCTCATCTGCTGGCAGAGAAAGTATTGGAAGGTATCAATCATCATTCTGTCTGGCTTAAAGACTATCAAATAATGCCAATCGAGGATGGACGCCATGAAGCAGAAGGCTTTAAACCGGTGGAGGATGATTATGATGAAGTCATCGAAAGGTTTATGGACGCGGATCTTGTGGTGTTTGTCACCCCTCTATATTGGTATGGGATGTCCGGATTAATGAAAACATTTGTTGACAGATGGTCTCAAAGCTTGAGGGATGAACGATATTCCTTTAAAGAGCTTGTTAAAGGCAAGAGAGGCATAGTAATCATCGCGGGCGGAGACAAACCCAAATTAAAAGCCCTGCCTCTTGTACAGCAGTTTTCCTTGATAATGGAGTATATGGGAATGGAATTTAACGGGTATTTGATTGGTGAGGGAAATAAACCAGGTGAGGTTTTGAATGATGATGCAGCGGTAAATACCGCAGCGGAATGGAATAAAAGGTTGAAATAAAACGAAACATGCAGCGTGGCGCTGCATGTTTTTTTTTGCGGAAATATTGCGGGGGCAGATCATTTATATGAAAGATAGCCTGCATCGTAGGTCGTGAATTAAAGAATTTCATCGAATGGTCTGGCTAATTTCACTGTATACCGATATATTATTGTGTACATTGAAAAATATGGCAGTTTGCTTTCAGCAAGATCGGGGATGAATCAATGAATGACTTTAAACAACTAGCTTATTATTGCGGTATCTATAAAAGAAATTTTTATCTGCCCAGTTTATTTTTGTTTCTTCTTCAGTGCTTCATCTTAAGCTCACTTATCCTCCTGGAGCAGGTTGCTGATAATCTATTAGATCATCATGCTTCGATATCTGCTGGGACAGCTGGATCAATGGCAGGGATCCTGATCGTTGGCTGCCTATTTTGGGCTCTTCACAAAAAAAGCGCAACAGGCAAGGGGTAAAAATAGCAGAAACTCTTAATTCGGAAATGTATAAGAAGCTAAGGGAGTCTTCCTGCCATTCTTTTGATGAAAAACGGGTAGATCAGCTAATGGCAGATTTCGAATCGGATGTATACAGAATCCGGTTATTTTTTTCGGAAGGGATCTTTAAGCTCATTCATTTCCTTCTTTTATCCGCCATGTATCTGGTTGTTATGTTTATGTATTCCGTTCCTCTCTTCCTTTCGGCATTGATTGTTCTCCCGGCTTGGGGATTTGTATTGTATCAGTCGGAAAAGGCTTTGATTCATAAACAACGAAACGAGTTCGATTCCTTAATCAGTAAGCCGAATGATGATTGGACCGGCCTGAATGCATTTCTTCCTCGCCGCAGCCGCTTAACGTATGCAGAAATTCTATGGGCAGGCTTTTTCTTTGTGTGCGGGGGACTTATTGCCTGGACGGGTATTTTGGAAATAGGAAAATTCATAGCAGTAATGGTTTTATGGGGCATGATCCTGTATTTTTTACCGGTCTTTTGCAACGAGCTTACTCAAATGCATTTGGCAGAATCATCTTCCGGCAGGCTGCTCAAGGTATTGAGGTCCTCTAATCAGGCTTCCCAGGCTTTGACTCCAAGATTGAGAAGGGGATATATGCAACTTGAAGAAGTGTTTTTTTCTTACAGCCAAAACAGCATGCACGCGGTCAATGCGATATCATTTATGATGACCCCGGGAAGAACCATTGGAATAATTGGAAAATCCGGGTCTGGAAAAACAACGCTGGCCCATTTGATGACCGGGTTTTATACTCCTGAACGGGGACGGATAACGTTTGATGGTGAAGAGCTGAATCAAAAGCCTCCGGCTGCATCGATTGCCGCGGTTTTTGAATATTCATCATTAACTGCAGATACCGTAAAAGCAAATATTGCCTTTTCAAAACCTGAGGCACCTATGAGTGAGATTATAGAGGCTGCAAAGCTTGCTCATGCGCATGATTTTATCATGGAACTGCCTGAACAATATAATACGGTTCTTCTGGGCTCGGGGTTTTCGAATAGTCAAATGCAGCGTCTTGCAATTGCGAGGTCACTATGTGTAAATCCGGGTATCCTTATACTGGATGATGCTGCAAGTGAAGTGGACATTCAGACTAGACAAAAAATCTATCGGGGCATTAAAGGAATGAAAGGCAGCAGAGCAATCATAATTTTGGATGATTCTGTTGAAGCGGTCTGTCAGGCAGACGAAATATTTGTGTTGTGCAAAGGCATCATTGCTGAAAGAGGTACTCATAAAGAATTGCTTGAAAGAGAAGGAATTTATGCAAGGCTGCTTAATAACGAAATGGAACAGGAGGGCACCCGGCCTTTAAAGAACAGAGGCTGACTTATCATCGCATGGGCAAATAGCTTAAGCGGTTTTCACTTTAATTTCATTAAGGAAGCATTCTTTGATGATCCCTGTATTGTTAAAGCACGAAAAGGATGGCCTTATGCGGGCCATCCTTTTTCAATGGATATGGAGTTCTTCTTCTGCTTCCGGCATAAGCACTTCGCTCTTATCAGGGTAGACGCGTTCAATATGCTGTTCTCCCCAGGCACACAGCGAATCAAGAATTTCCTTAAGAGACCAGCCGTAGTCAGTAAGGAAGTATTCAACCTTTGGAGGCACTTGATTATAAACTTTTCTTTCAATGACACCGTCATCTTCCAGCTCACGAAGCTGCTGAGTCAGCATCTTTTGCGTAATTCCGGGCATCAGCCGTTTTAGTTCACCGGTCCTCCGTTTCGCTTTAATAAGGTGGCAAAGTATAACTACCTTCCACTTTCCGCCAATCACCTCGAGTGCTGCTTCAACAGGTATATTGTATTTTTTCATTCGTCACACCGCCTTTTTATAATGCTTATATGATAAGTATAGTGCCTAGTGCAATAAAAGACTATACGTTACTTTTAGGTACCTATGTCTGAAGCAGCATACAAAAAGCCCCCGTTCATTGAATGAACGGGGGCTGCTTGCCTTTTTACGATTTAATTATCTCCTGAAAACATTGAACGTTTTTGCTGATAAGAGATATTCAGAATCAATCCAAGACCGAACATCGTTGCCAGCACCGAACTTCCCCCATAGCTTAGTAAAGGGAGGGGAATTCCTGTAATAGGGAGAAGTCCTATTACCATGCCGATGTTTTGAAATACGTGGAACATAATCAAACCAATCATACCCACGCAAATATATAATTCGAACATGTTTTTCATTTGATTAAACCCGATGATGACAATTCGATAAATGAGGATGAAATATAAACAAACGACAATACAAGCTCCTATAAACCCAAATTCCTCTCCGATCATTGTAAAGATGAAATCAGAATGTGCTTCCGGAATATAGACCTCGCCGCCGCCGATGCCTTTTCCAGAGATCATACCGGAACCAATTGCGGTAATGGATTGTTTCAGCTGATAGCTGATATCCGAGCCGTATTTTGCCGGATCCAGCCATGCATAGATTCGATTTACTTGATACTGATCCACAAAAAGCAGCAGCCAGTCCATTTTATATAGAAATAAAAAGACAAGGGTGGAGACAGCAGTAACGGCAAATCCCACGATCACGCTAATTATTTTCCAGCTGATACCCGAAACGAAAATAACCGTCCCTGTAATAACTAAAATAACCAGTGATGTTCCGAAATCATTTTGCTTCAGAATTAAAAGGATGGGGACGCCTGAGGTTATTCCGACTTTTAAAAGATACTTTAAATCGCTGTATATATCGCCCATTTCATGTGATTCGCTGTGTTTTTTCGTTATATACGAGAGCATCAGTATGACGAATATCTTCATATATTCGGAAGGCTGGACTGAACCAATTCCTGGAATTTTAAACCATGCTCTGGCTCCATTTATCTCGGGAACCAGACTGGCAGGAGCAACCAGGATTAATACGAGCATCAGCAATCCGAAGCCATAGAGAAATGGAGTAAGTCTCTCAATTTGTTCAAAGTCGAATGTTAAAACTCCTGCAATGATAATAGCACCTATAGCAAACCATAATATTTGTTTGATTAGAAAATTCTCATTGTACTGACCATGGCTTTGCGCACTGTATATGGCAATACAGCTTGAACACATAATTAAAATTAATACCATTACCAAATTACTGTCAAAAAAGCTTTCCTTAAAACGCTGCAATCCTATCACCTTTCTTAATCCTCTTTATGGGAATACCTGTATCATGACTTCTTCAAGGTGTTTGTGTCGTTTATCGAAAATTTGTCCTTATTCTGTAACCCCGCAAAGGACAGCCATCCCTCAAAATTAGTGCACTATAGAAGCTGTTAAGGAATGGAAGATACAGCGCTGATTGACAAAAGTTTCCGCAAGAATATTGATTCCAGCCTGCTTAAACACTATCTATCATCCTACCACAATCCATTTCATTTTTGTGAGAAAAAAAGCTGTTTATAGACCTATAACCAATTAGACGTAAAAATTGAAGCTATGGTTTCACCTAGTTCCCCGCTCAATAGGCAGGGAACTAGTTTGAGAATGAAAAAGATGGTGCTTGCTGCATCTGCATCCTTTAGCATCCCTTTCTGAGGTGAATCGGGCTTTTTGATTCCAGCCATTACGGTTATTAAAGTGAACATTTGGTTTTAAATGCCGAAAAAGTGTGGACATGGAACACTCAATCCCTTTCATAGTGCTGGGGCTGGGCGCTGGATTCATACATAGATATTAGGAGGAATGCTCTTTAATTCATACTGGCATGAACCTGCAGGAAACAGGTAAATCCCTCTAACTAAATGCATGAAAAAAATCCCATACAAGCTTAAAAGAAAATGCAATGAGCATCAGTCCGGCAGCAAAGCTTATTTTTTTCATCATGTTGTCAGAAATAAGATTTCTTCCAAAATGAACCGTGAGCGCCACATTCAAGTTCCAAAGAAAGATCCCAAGAATAATGAAAAAGCTGTATCCCAGTATGTGCGTCCATTCCGCTGAAGGTGAAAATCGGGAAATGGCAGCACCATAAATTCCGAACCAAAAAAGGAAATTAAAGGGGTTGGCAAAAGCGATCAGGAACCCGGTTAAAAAGCAATGAGGGAGAGAGTATGATCCTGTTTCTGATAATTTGATGAGGGCATCCTTTCTAAAAAAGACTAGAATGCTTTTTGCGCCAAGCCTGAAAAGAAGTACAGCCCCTGCTGCCATTAGAAAGAAGGATACAGCAGGATGCTTGAATAACGGGAGCAACCCGGCAGCGATGGATCCCATATAAAATAAATCCGCTGTGAGTGCTCCGATTCCTGTAAGCCAAGAGGGCCAGAAGCCTCCTGTCATTCCTTTTTTTATCATCTCAAGCTTAACCGGTCCTAATGGTGCAGCTAAGCTGATGCCTAAAACGAGCGGTGTGAGTATCGCTAATAATCCATCCTCCATATCATTTCACTCCTATGCGGCTAGTCCTAAAAACAGTCTATTCACACAGGATGGGGAGGCATTCTATATTTCACTTTTTAAAGCTACCCTGAAAATAACTTCTTGAAAAAGACAACACGAAGCTAAGGGTGCCTAGATTTCGTTTTTTTT